>CAWHZY010000008.1:0-453821 GCA_963833955.1 uncultured Alphaproteobacteria bacterium
TCTCTGGGTTGCTTGTGGCCTACGATAAGGGACGCGATCTCACAGGCGCCGCGGTTATAGTGCAGGCATCGGATCGCGGTATAACGCCGGACGAGGTGGCAGTTGAATTCGACGCCCGGAGCAGATTTAAATTGATGCGGCCCAAAACCAAACATCATAATGCATTATTTTACGCAAAACAATCGATTGTATTGTTTTTTCGGCACCATTGTATGTTGTCGTCGATGTTATCACAACGGGCTTTTTGCGCCTCATGACACTTGAACAGTTGAGAATTTTTGTGGCTGTTGCAGAGCGCGAGCACGTGACACGCGCCGCGGAGTTCTTAAATCTCTCTCAGTCTGCGGCATCGTCTGCGATCTCTTTATTGGAACAGCAGTTCGGTCTAAAATTATTCCATCGCGTTGGGCGGGGCATCGCCCTGACGGAAGCTGGAAAATTCCTGCTGGTGGAGGCCCGGGTCATTCTTACGCGCGCAAGATCGGTTGAAGATGCGATCGGCGAGTTTTCCGGCCTGGCGCGCGGACGGCTCACCATTCACGCCAGCCAAACCATCGCCAGCTACTTTCTGCCGCCGAACTCGTCCATTTCCATGCGATGTATCCGGGCATTGAGCTCGTCGTCGTCGCGGGCAATACCGCTCAAGTGGCGCGGGCCATAGCCCATGGGGAAGCGGAGCTCGGCTTCGTCGAAGGACCCATTGCTGATCCCCAACTGGCCGTCGAACCTGTCGGCACCGATGAGATGATGATCGTCATTCCGCCGCAGCACCGTTGGGCGCAAAAAGAAGTGCTCACCCCAGAGGACCTTGTTTCCGAGACCTGGGTATTGCGTGAGGATGGGTCAGGAACGCGCGCCGTCGTGGCCGATGCCCTTGCGTCGCTTGGCGTCGATCCACGGAAGCTGCGCATCAATATTGCACTGCCCTCCAATGAAGCGGTTCGTGCTGCGGTGGAAGCAGGGATCGGTACAACAGCGCTATCGTCGTTGGTTTGTGCGGACAGCCTGGCTACGGGAAAGCTGGTTAAGGCTGCTGTCGAACTGCCGGCGCGGCGCTTCAATGCCGTGCAACATATCGAGCATTACCGGTCACGGGCCGTCGCAGCTCTTTTAAGCCTCATACATTTAGACAGCGTCACGAATAGCGATGGTTTCCCGGTACCCATCGCCGGTTGAAGGCCAATGCGTAACCAAACCGGCCCGAGTGCACATTTGTCCTTACGTAAGTTATCTGTCTTCGAATATCCGTCGGGCCGGTTAGCGGACAGTCCGTTTACGGCCCGTCCTGGCTGGTGCGAAATTTTTGAATTACGCACCAAAACCGAAGGCAATTATTCGCTCGCCGAGCGGATGATGACGTGCAGGCGGAAATCAACACATGGCTAATGGTTAAGCCACGCTGCGGAGTTCGTGTTCCAGTTGTCGGTTGGTCGTGCCTCAGGCGATGGTGTAGGTGGTTGGTTGCCGGCAGTGACGATATCGGCCAGCCGGATAACCATTGGTGTCGGTCAGGGCGCAACCTGCACCTGGGCAGGTGCGCCTGGCGCGTCCGGTGTTCCCGGCAGGATGACCAGGTACTGCTTCGTGGCGGGCTCATTGCTTTCCACGATCTGCCGGATCGGCCCGATGGCGTTGACGATCGCCGCCCCCGCCGGGTTGGTCATGAAGGCCGTCAGCGGCTGCAGCGGGCCGCTGCCGTCTGGCTTCGCGGAGAGGGCTAGAACGTAAGGCTGCTTCGGCGAAAGCCCGGTCACCGCCGCCTCCAGCACCTGGATGAGGCCCTGGTTGAACAGCGTCACGGTCGTGGGCGCCGCGCCTTTCTCGGTAGCGGTCGCCGCCATAGTTAGGTGAGTGGCCTGGCCGGCGACGCCCAGAGGCACAAGGTTCTGCATGCCATCGCCGGTCGGCACGGCGTCCGGTACGTAGGTCAACGCCTGTGGCGCTTGCCCGATCGCCATCGTAGCGATCACCTTGTTGGTCAGCGTGTCGATCGCGGTGACCGCATCGCCGTTCTCGAGGCCGACATAGACTCGGGTGCCGTCCCCTGAAGGCCAGAGGCCGTGCGGCAGTTCGCCCACGGGAATGGTGGCGACCTGTGAGAAATCATCGGTGCGGAAGATCTTCACTTCGTTCAGGCCGCCGATCGTGACGTAGGCAAAGCTGCCATTCGCGTTGTCGACGATGTTCACATGGTTGGTGATAGGCCCGGTGTCGAGGATCTTCAGCGTATTGAACGGAGGGTTCGCGTTGAAGACTTGGGTCTTTCCTGAATCCTTCAGCGTGATCCAGACCTCCTTGCCATCTGGCGTTGCAGCGATATTCGGGCAAAAGGGGCTCACCTGCTTGACCTTCCCGACAATCTTGTGGCTGGCCACGGAGATCACGTCGGTCTCCGGATTGAACGAGGAGCAGACGTATCCGTACTTCCCGTTGGGCAAGAAGATAGCCATGCCCGGGCCGGGCGGCGTAATAATCCGGGTCTTTTCCTGAAACGTCTTGCCATCGAGTACGTCGACGTAGTTTTCGCCACGCACCGTCACCCAGACCTCCTTGCCATCCGGTGTCCAAAAGGCTTCGTGCGGGGCACGACCGACATAGGTGACATGCTTCACCGTGTTGGTCGCGGTGTCGATGAACGACACCGAATTGGAGCCGATCGACACCACGCCGATGGTGCGGTGATCGGGTGAGAAGCCCATGCCATGCACGAGCACCTGACCTTTGTAGAGCGGGCTAAAATTAGCCGGCGACGGTGCACCAAGCGAGATGACGCCAAGCATTTTGTTGTCCGCCGGATCAATCACCGAAACGGTATTGGAGAACTGATCGCCCGTATAGACTCGATCATGACTGCTGATCGGGATATTCGGCGCAGATGCGCTGTAAGGCACTTGGCCGCCAAAGGCGGGAAACAGGCCGGTGAGTGCCGTACCAGCGAACAGCGCTGCCGCGAGAATTTTTGGTTTCACGACTGGTATTCCTTTCTTGCGTTACGGTCAGTGGGCGCTAGCCGGAGCCATCTGCATTGCCGGAGACATCCGCATCTTGGTCTGGCTGGTGTCGGATTGGTGTTCCGGCATGCCCTGCATCGCGCCGGAGGCAGGCTGGGTGGGGGAAGATTCTGGCTGCGGCAGAGGCTCGCCGAGTGCGAGACCCATCAGCGTGATCTCCTGCAACTGATCCACAATGATCTCTTGCGCAATCGTTTTCAGTTGTAGGTACTGTCCGTACTGGAGTTCAGCCTGAGCCATGTCGATGGCGCCCTGATGGTGTGGCACCATCATCGCCACGAAATCATGGTCGACATCCCAGGGCGATCGCACTTAAAATAAGGCGAGGAGTTTAGTGAGGTAGGCGTCATTCCAGCCGGCTCGTTTGAATTTGCCCCGCAGAGAGCCCTTTGATCCATCCTTCTGCATGACGTTCAATGCCATGTGGCGGAGAACCGCCAGATTATGTGGAGCATTGCCCAGCCGGGTACGGTCCTGATCTTCGTTCATCACGACATCCAGCCGCCAGTGCAGCCGGTTTTCGATGCCCCAATGCGATCTGACCACCTCGTTGAGCCGTTCGGGGGTGAGCTTCGTGCTGAGCAGGAAATAGGCGGTCTCGGTGGTGGTCTTGCTCGCGGTTTCGCGGATGCGATGCACCTTGCCGATGGCCGCCAGACCGGGCCAGTGATGGGTCTCCTGCAACCAGCCAATATCGGTCGAGACCGCGGCGGTGCGCGTCTCGATGCGACCGTGATCGGCATCCAAAGTTGGCGCCGCCGTGGTGACGTTGCTGGCTGGATCATCGAGAAACAGGATGGCGTCATTGTGCAGCGTGCCCTGGTTCTGCTTCAGCGCCAGCACATAGTCGCCGCCTTGATCGACGATCTGGGCGGCGATCGCGCGTTGGCAGTTGAGCGCGTCCGTGGTCACGATCGTGCCTTGCAGCGACAGCATCGCCAGCAGTTTGGGCACCGCGGTGATCTCGTTCGACTTCACATCGGTGGCGATCTGCGCCAGCACGAGGCGCTGCTCGCAACCCCAGGCGCTGACCATGTGCAACGGCGATTTGCCGCTCGCGTGATCGAACGACCGCCGCAGGACCTTGCCATCGATGGCGACGACACCCTGAATTTGCTCGGAAAACCCGCACATGAAGCGCTGAAACGCGGCGCGGAACTGGTCTGCGTCGAGGCTACGGAATAGCCGGCTGAAAGTATCGTGGCTGGGCAGGCCGTGTTCGAGCCTGAGGAACCCGCGTAGAAACGTTTCTTTCGCCTCCGCGAACAGCGCCATATCGACCGCCGTCTGCCCGCCACACAGCACCGAGCATAGCGAGATCATCAGAAGTTCATGGAAATCATGCAGGCTGGCGTTGCTCGTGCGCGGGTCGTCCAGCTCCTGCCAGCAGGTCACAAAATGTTTCAAGACGGCGGCCTCCGGGGCGTGATGCACCCCAGCCGGTAGAATCAATCCCCTCGAAGCCGCGCAAGCCCCAATCTACCCGGCAGGCCGTTTGAAGTGCGATTCCCCTGGTCGACATCCCCCGTGGGCTTGACGGTCATGTCGGTCATCATCTTGTCCATTGCCGCATTTGATCGGCTTACAAACGGAGCATCGCCGGCCGGCGCAGCTTTCTGGGAAGAATTCTCCGCCGGTGCCTCCTGAGCTCCATTCGTCACCCAGGTAGGCGAAGCGGATTCGCCGATCGCGAGCCGCATCGCCGCGATCTCCTGCAATTGCTCTACCACAATCTCCTGGGCGATACGAAGGAGCTTCTGATTGCGACCATACTGCAACTCGGCCTGGGCCATGTAGATAGCCCCCTGATGATGAGGAACCATCCTCGCGACGAAGTCGCGATCGGCGTCGCCCGTGGGCTTCACGGCCATGCCCGCCATCATCTTGTTCATCGCGGTTTCATTCAGCGCAAGGAACGGCCCCTCGGGATTGGCCGCAACAGCAGGCGAAAACCACGTCATTCCACCGATGCCAAGTCCAAGGGCCAGGACCAAGCCGCACGGTCTAATTGGGAAGGGCGAATCCATCTCCACCATTACCGCTAGGAAAAAAGGTTCTTGATGTGAAGCTAATCTGCAGGAAGACCGTCGAGCATTATGCCTCGATCGTCGCATTCGCCTGCGGCCTCACCTTGGTTAACTCCGTCCACACCGTCAAGACACGGCAGGCGCAGGTCTATTCCCGCACCCGCATATTTTTATGCTCTGTGCCGGCAAGGATAAAAATTCAGCCGCCGAGCAATTCCGGGTACAAGGGGATAGGGGCCTGCGCCATCACAGTCGGCTGCCGAAGAATGCTCTGCACCTGCTGCTGCATGGGTTCGGTCTGTCGATCTCCGAGCGCGAGGTCCAGCGATGTCTGACCGATCAGCAGGAGTATTTCCTCGACGAAGCGCGCGATGTTCTTCGCGCCGGTCTGCGAGGGTCGCGGTGGGTCTCGACCGATGATACCGGTGCCCGCCACCAGGCCAAGAACGGCTTTTGTACACAGATCGGCAACGAGAATTTCACCTGGTTTGGCACCCGGTCATCGAAGAGCCGGCGGAACTTTCTCGACCTGCTGCGGGCCGGCCATACCGATTATGTGCTCAACGCCGCTGCGTACGATTACATGCGAGATCGGGGGTTATCCGCGCCCCTGATCGCCCGACTGGCCGCACAACCGGAGACGATCTTCCTCGACCAGGCTGCCTGGTCGGCGCAGCTCGAACGCTTGGGCTTCACTGCCCTGACCATCGCGCCCAATCCGGTGACCATCGCCACCGAAGGAGCGATTTGGGGCAGCATTTACGCGCATGAATTCCTGCGCGACACGGTCGTGCTGAGCGACGATGCCGGCCAGTTCAACATTGGTTTGCATGCGCTCACATGGGGAACTTCGCGTCAACTATTTTTCATGGGCAAATCGATCCTTCTCTAAGTTGCCTCCTCGCTATTGGGTGTGGGTAGCGGCCTAACCATTGGTTGAGCCACCCAACGTGCATCCTTTTGTTCGATCGCCAACCATCCCTCCGTTCCGAACCTGCGCATCTGGCAGCCGCCGAGCGCAGCGGTGGTCAAGGGTGGCCGGAGGCCAACGCCGCGTCAGCGGCGGCTTGCCCTTGACCGGCGCGAGCAGGGCGGCACACTCGGCGCCGTTGGGACGCGGGAGGGGGATTGGGCTATCGGTCAACCTACAACCTCAAGATGATCATCGGCCTCCTCGCCGGAAGGCTCGAACTCAAGCTACCCACGTGAAACAGCGAGGAGCCTCCAATTTTCGGTATCCGAGGCAAGAGCCCGTTCAACTTGACACAGCTCGTCTCCGAGCACGATCAAACTCACATTCGGTCGCCGTTCATAACGGCCGCACCAATATCCCGCTTGCGGCGGGCAAGGGGCTCAAGAGGATGAAACCATTCTGTGCTAGCGGCATTTTATGCCATGCGCATGCTCGGTGCATCCACCTGGATCCGCCGGGATCTAACCTGGTCCCGGAAGATTTCGAGAGTCAGTTCGGCAGAAAGGATTAGATTGTTTTCATAACGGCTCCCTCAATCACGACACCGGCCGTCACGTATTTCCAAGCGCCACCAGCAGCTTGCGAGCAAGTGCAACGATAGTTCTCTTTTTGAGGCGACCGCCGTTCAGACTGACTCGCTCCAGAAACCAGCAGGTGAGAGCGGAGTCCGGCTGATGTCGTAGCCAGAGCCAGGCGAGCTGGATCATGGTAGCTCGCAATCTTGGATTGCCCGCTTTTGATACGCCCTGCTCCCGATCGATTGACCCGCTCTGCCAGGGTGTTGGAGCAAGGCCGGCGTAGGCGGCAATCTGCCTCCGGTTGGCAAATTGACGGTACAGACACTCAAACCAGAGGATGGTTGCCAATTCCTCGCCGACGCCTTTGAGACCCAGCAGCAGCAGCGGTGCTGCCGTAGTGACGTGGGCCACGCCAAGGCTTCATCTCGTTCGTCCTCAACAGCCTTGATCTGATCAAGCAGCAATTCCAGTCGATCCAATTCACGATTGATCTGGGATTTGAGATGACATGGCAACTCCTGACCATCGCCGGTCCGGAGTGCATCAAGCCGTTGTCGCCGGTCCCGGCGCAGAGGCTCATAGCCCGATACGCCCTGACCAAACAACAACCCTTTGATTCGGTTGACATGGCGAACCCGCTCGTTCGTCAAGGCCCGGCGTTCGCGTGAGATGCGCCGCCGGTCTTCATCCTCTCGCGTCGGAACAGAAACCATCGCGCAAACTCGTGGCTCCCCCCGCTTGTATGCCAACAGCGCTCGCAGCAAGGCTTCACCATCGATCTTGTCGGTCTTTGCCCTCCGCCGGCGACGCGAGGTGGCAATCGAGGCCGGGTCGACAACGTAGCTTTCAATTCCTTCGGCTTTAAGAACGCGATGGATCCAAAATCCATCAAGACCGGCCTCTTGGATCACGACGATCGAAAATTGTTGCCCAGTTCGGGAATACGCCCGCTCCTGAACCGCCCGAAATCGGTCAAGAAGGCCGGAGATGTTGCCTGCGCACCGTATGCTTCGACATCTTCCCTCCGGCACCAGGCGAGAGCGATGTGATCAGCCAAGTCGATCGACTTAATTCCAACGACACAAAAATGCGCCAAGATCGGTACGGATAGTGGCCGCCGTTTGGGGCCTTTCAGCTGTAATTGGCATCTGCGCCTCCAAGGAGTGGGGGCCCCGACATCCACTCCACGGGTCGGATTGTTGAGCAAGAGCACGCGAGGATCGACCGCAAGGCACTTGCCAAGCACGACTTTCTGCAAATTCCCGCCACTCAGCGCGCCCGCCCGCGTCTGCGGCGCCTTGGTTTTGATCGACAGCCGCTTGATGAGGGCGCCTGAAAGCGTCTTTGCCCGCGCGCGGTCAAAGAGCGGCCCGCGGCGTGGCGGGCGCGCCATCACGAGATTGTCGAGTACGCTCGCGCCTGCGATCAGACCCTCGCCGGTTCTATCCCCTGGCAAATAGGCGACGCCCTTGGCCCAGGCATCGGCGGGAATGCGCGGGCGAAACGGCGCGCCGCTCAGCTTGATCTCACCGGAATGGTGCGGCGCTGCGCCGGCGGCGATCTCCAGGATGCGCTGGCCGCCCGCTCCCTTGAGCCCGGCGATTCCGACGATCTCGCCGCCGCCAAGCGAGAGCGAACTCGGTTTGAGGCGCTCATCGGCGATGTCGTCAAAGCGCATGAGAGTGTCAGAAGACGCTCGCGCCGGGTGGGGCGGAAAGAGGCCCTTCGACAAGTCACGCCCGACCATGAGGCTCTGGATCTGCTCACGGCCGAGTTCGTGGCCCGCATAGTCCCCGACTTTGCGTCCATCCTTGAGGATCGTGAGCCCGTCCGCGACGGCGCTGACCTCGGCGAGGTGGTGCGAGACGAAAGCGACAATCAGGCCTTGCCGTTTAAGCGCCCGCATCGCTTCGAGAACGATGTCGACTTCGCGATGGTTGAGGAACGCCGTCGATTCGTCGAACAGCACGGCCTGCGGCGAGGCGGACAGTGCGCGTGCGACCTCGATGCATTTCCACTGCCCGAGATCAAGCGTGGAAAGTGGTTGCGCGACCGAAATCTCGGCTGAGAAGCTATCGAGCAGAGTTTGTGCGGCGCGGTTGAGCGCGCTGCTCTTCAGCAATCCGTAGCGACGGAAGCGGGCGAGCCGCCCGGCGAAAATGTTCTCGGCAACCGTCAGCGACGGATTGATGGTGATCTCCTGGAAGACGAGGCCTACGCCGCGCCGGGTCGCCTCCGTCACGGATCTCGGCGCATAAGGCTGGCCATCAAGAGCCATCCGGCCCGAATCCGGCCGCTCGGCGCCGGCGAGGATCTTGAGAAGCGTCGACTTGCCGGCGCCATTCTCACCGACGAACGCGTGAACCTTGCCCGGATCAAGCGCGATCGAAACATCGGACAACGCGTGCGTGTTGCCGAAGCTCCTCGATAATTCCTCAGCGACGATCTTCACCGAACGTCCGTGCGCAGATCGCGGTGAGGGCCGAGCGAACTCGGCCGCTCACGCGCGAAAGTTTACTTGGAGTATTTCAGTTCGAACGAAGCAGGCGCTGCATTGGGCGTGTAGACGCGCGAATGCGCCTTGAAATCATAAGGCGGCACGCCGCCCGGGAAGTCCGCCTCGAATTGCGCAATGCGATCCTTGGTCAGGGGCAAGAGCTTGAGCTTGACGTTGTCCTGATCCTTCGGGACAGCCTGCCCCTTGATCTGGTCGTACAGCATAACGAGCGCGAATCCGCCCTGGAGCCAATGGCCGCCGATGTCGAAGAGCAGTTCGCCGTTCTTCACCGCCTCCACGTTCTCCGGGTTCAGGTCCATGGCGACGACGATGACGTCCTTGCCCGGCTTCTTTCCGGCGTTCTTGAGCGCGGTCATCACTCCCGTAGCCGTGCCGCCGTTGGCGGCCCATACGCCCTTGATGTCGGGATGGCCCTGGTAGAGCGATTCAAAGACGGTCTGCGAAGTGTCGCGCACAAAATTACCGTCGACCTCGCCAGCGACGACGACTTCCGGATGCGACTTCAGCGCGTCTTCGAGACCCTTGCGTCGATCGATGGCGACAGACGTTCCCGCTGTGCCGTTGACCACGCCGATGACCTTCTTGCCGTTGGCGTCCGCGGGCAGGGCGGCGAACAGCGCTTCGGCCATCTGACGCCCGGCGTCCTCATCGCTTGGACCCACAAACGCCTCATAGTTCGGGAAGCGTTCGGACTGCGGCGAGAAGTCCGGATAGCTGTCGGTCAGGATGACCGGGATGTTGGCGTCCTTGGCGAGGGTCAAGCCGCGAGCGGCGGTCGCCCAATAGGGCGTGAAGATGATGCCGTCGGCGGGTTGGGCGACAAGGTCCTCCAGCGACTTCACCATCTGGTCCGGCTTGTTGTCGGCGTTGAGCACGATCAGATTGACGCCAAGCTCCTTCGCGCCCTTCTTCATGAAGTCGATGTAGTTGTTCCAGAACTGCGCGGCGAGCGTCGGCACGACGACGCCGATGGTTGGCGTATCTTTCGACGCCATGGCGGGGCTTGCCGCGAGCAGGAGCGGCGCGGCGAGCGCCATGAGTCCATTGCGTATTCGTTTCGAAATCATTCGTTCCTCCTTGTGGGCCGCGTTGCGGGTGGGGATCGCACCGGCCCTTTCCGATTTCTCGCGGGCCAAGCCGCCGCGCCCCTCTAAGCCCTCACTTTTTGGCGCGCGCGCGCCAGCGTGACGGCGAGATCGATCGCCTCGATAAGGCTCGTCTCGCTCGCGATTCCCCGACCCGCTATGTCGAAGGCCGTGCCGTGGTCGACGGACGTCCGGATGATTGGAAGGCCGAGCGTGACGTTCACGCCGCTCAGCGCCTCCCAGCGGCCGGTTTTGCTATCGACGGAGAAGCCGAGCAGCTTCACTGGGATATGGCCTTGGTCGTGATACATCGCGACCACGGCGTCGAACTGCTCGGCCCGAAGTTTGACGAAGACCGTGTCGCCGGGAACCGGCCCGTGGACGTCATAGCCTTGCTCGCGCAGGCGCTGGATTGTCGGTTCGACAATATCGATGTCCTGCCGTCCGAAGAGACCGCCTTCGCCCGCATGCGGATTGAGGGCCGCGATGGCGATGCGGCGGCGCGGAACGCGAAGCGCCTTGAGCGCCTCGTCGGTGAGCGCCACGACACGGCTAATCCGTTCCGGCGTCACGCGCTTCGGCACGTCTTCGAGCGCGGTGTGGGTGGTGATGTGGCTCACGCGCATGGCGCCGTGGACCAGCAACATCACGCTATCGCGCGCCCCAGTGAGATCGGCGAGCAGCTCCGTGTGACCGCTATAGTGATGGCCCGCGAAGTTCAGCGCTTCCTTGCTGATTGGCCCGGTGCAAATGGCGTCAGCGACGCCGTCGAGCGCGAAGCGTACGGCGGCCGCGATCGCGTCATACGCTATGCGTCCGCCTTCCGCCGTCGATTGGCCGGTCGGGACGGGAACACCGGCTGCGTCGATGTCGATGAAACCGATCGGGGGCAAATTGGCGCCAGGCTTCGGATCGGAAACCGGCGTCGCAGGGTCGATCAACCCTAGTTGTTTTAGCGCTTCCTGGTGTGTCGAGCGCGCGCCGATGAGGAGAAGCGAAAACTCTCCGTCGGCGACGCGCTCGCGCACGCCGGCTGCAGCCCGCGCCACGATCTCCGGACCGATACCGGCCGGGTCGCCGGAGGTCACCGCTATCCTGGGACCAGTCACTTTCCCCCCTTCGTTCTCGCGAGCACCCTAGCGCAGTGTTTGGAGCATGAAAAGTCAAAAAACGTCATAATCTACCATTTGGTGTTATCGACGCGCCTTTTTACGCCGGCCAGACCGAGTTGCTTTTGGATTGAGGCGGCCGGCGGGAACGGCACGGGTGACAATTCCTTGCAGAAAATCAGAAACCAGGGTAAGCTTGCCTTATGAGCAATCCTTGCGCTTCCGCATGCCCAAACCATGGGCGCCGCTCCGGTGCGGCTCAGGCCACGGAAAGACGCCGAGAAAAAATTTCTACGCTTTTGTCATTGCAACCCATTGAAATGTCTCGATTTGGACGAGAGAATCCAAGGAAATCCAAGGAAATCCAATAGTCACTATCGGGGGATTTCGCGGCGAAACAGCTACGCGCCAAGAAAATCCAAACGGGCCGACCGGCCAACGTCGCGGGGCCGCCGCGCAGAAGGCGGCCAACCCCGGCCCCATCCAAAGGCAGCGCGTCCACCCGGCGTTAAGGTGTTGACACCGACGGTGAACTGCCATTTTCTGCCAAAAGCGGGCGCCAGCGCCGAGCAGAGAAGCCAGGCCTCGAACAGGGGTAGGCGGCTTCAGGATGCGGTGCGGCGGATCGTATTCGGCGCGGTCATGCTCACATGCTAGCGATCCATCGTGTCCGAAACTCGCAGCCTGACTGAGCAGCCATGATCCCGACCCGCCGCCCCGAACTCATACCCGCGCAGCGCCGGGCCTTCATGCTCGAGCACATCCGTAAGCGCGGAGCGGCGTCGATCCAGGAACTGTCGGAGGCGATCGGCATTTCACTCTCGACGGTCCGCCGCGACCTCGAGCATCTTGAGGCGCGCGGCTATCTTGAGCGCTCGCATGGCGGCGCGCTGATCCAGAAGCAGCTTCAATCCACCTTCGAGCCAGAGGCCGCGATCACGGCTGAATTCGATCGGCCGGAAAAGGAATCGATTGGGCTCGCCGCGGCTGCGACGCTTCATTCTGGCGAAAGCGTCATCTTTGACAGCAGTTCGACCGTTCTTGCGGCCGCTCGCGCCTCGGTCGAGCGCGACATCGCGCTGACTGCGGTCACCAACGACCTCGGTATTGGCCAGGCTTTATCCGCCTCGAACAGGATTCGCGTCCTCTGTCTCGGCGGCACGGTTCGGCCGGAATCCCTGACTGTCCTTGGCGAGCCCGGGGAGAGCTTTCTCAGCGACCTGCGAGTCGATGTCGCTTTCATTGGGACCCACGCGATCAGCGGCTTGACGTTGACGGAGACCTCGCTCGAGGCCGCAGCGATGAAGCGGGCCATGATCTCGGCCGCGCGCAGGATTGTTCTTCTTGCGGACGCCTCCAAGTTCGGCGCGGCTGCGTTCTGCAAAATCTGCGAGCTGACCGCCGTCCACGAGCTGATAACCGACGATCGCGCTGATCCCGCCGAGATCGCACGCGTGCGGGATCTCGGCCTTGAGGTGAAGGTCGTTCCCTCCATGGCTAGGGCGGCGCAAGCCGTCGCATGACGACCTTGCGCTTGATAGCGGATGACCTGACCGGAGCGCTCGACACCGCAGCGCAGTTTACCGGCCGCATCGGTCCGCTGCCGGTTCTGTTGGATCGGGCGACCGCGGCGCCCGAAGCGTCCTATGCTCTGAACCTGTCCTGCCGCGATGGCGACGAGAAGACAGCGGTCGCCTGCACGCGCGACAGTCTTCATTGTTATTCGGGTGCGGATCTTGCGTTCAAGAAGATTGACAGCCTGCTGCGCGGGCATTGGGCCGCGGAGCTGGCCGAGATCGTTCAGTCCGGCATGTTTCGCAGGATTGTGCTTGCGCCCGCGGTTCCGGCTCAAGGCCGCCTGACGCGAGGCGGCCTCCAGATGCTGGCGAAACCGGCCAGCGATACCATACCGATCAAGGACATCCCGGCGGAGCTTGAGCGTCATGGCGTCTCTTCTCGTTGGGTCGACTGCGAAGTGGTCGTCCTCGACGCGGAAAGCGACTCCGACCTTGACGCCATTGCGAAACGTTATGCGAACGAACAAGGGGTGCTCTGGTGTGGCGCTGCTGGGTTGGCCAGGGCTCTTGCGCAAGAGCCGCCTCGGCCCGCGCGCCCGTTAAATCAACCGCATCTGATAATCGTCGGTTCGCGCCACGCGGTCACCGTTCGTCAGGTCGAAGTCTTCCGCGCGGCGAGGCCGGATTGCTTGGCGCCCATGACGATCGAACCCAGTTTTGTCGACCGCGTCCGGACAACGCTCCAGACGTGGGGAAGCTGCGTTGTCCTGCCCGTTTTGTCATCGGGTCTGACCGAGGCGGAGGCGGCGGAGCGCATTGCCCGGGGCCTCGAGCTGCTTTCCGGTCGCTTGCCGCAACTTGGCGGACTGACGGTGATCGGCGGGGAGACATTCGCTGCACTTTGCCGCGTGCTTAAGACAACGCGGCTCAGCGTCGATGGTGAATTTCTACTCGGCGTTCCCGCCTCCCGCATGGAGTCCGGCCTTTGCTCGGGAACATTTTGCGCCTCCAAGTCCGGCGCTTTTGGCGAACCGGATTGGCTGCTCAAGCATCTGAGCTAGCGCTCGCCTGGCCCTACGTTTCCCGCGACGGCAGAAGGGTGCGCAAGCGCCGCCCAGCAGCGACGAGATGCGCGCGCATCGCTTCGCCCGCGGCGTCCATGTCGCCCGCGGCGACGCCGTCCGCAATCGTCCGATGCTCGG
The DNA here is from genome assembly GCA_963833955.1 of uncultured Alphaproteobacteria bacterium. Classification (GTDB taxonomy): domain Bacteria; phylum Pseudomonadota; class Alphaproteobacteria; order Rhizobiales; family Beijerinckiaceae; genus Roseiarcus. The sequence goes on from CAWHZY010000008.1 coordinate 13,961, forward strand.
CGATGGTGCGAGTTTTGGTTTCGGGGATGTAATAGGTTTTGGGATACCAGATCCGGACAATCGACTGGATCGTCGAGCCGACAGTTTCGAAGATCGGATTCCGCGCGGCGTGAGCGATGGCCAGATGGAAACGCGTGTCGCTATCCATGAACGCGCTATGGTCCATCGGCTCCGCCCGCATCTCCTCGATGGCTGTATTGAGTTGCGAAACGAGTTCCTCTGTCTTGTAGGCGGCGGCTCGGCGCGCGCATTCCACCTCGATCAGCACGCGGACGTCGACGAAATCGTCAAGATTGCCTTCGCTGAGCAAAAGTCCCCATCGGAAACCACCGGACAGAAGCTCCGAGGTCGGCTCTCGGACGAACGAGCCTTCACCCGCGCGCGCCTCCAGGACGCCCAGCACGACAAGGCTTTTCACTGCCTCCCGGATCGTCGAGCGCCCGACCTCGAACCGGATCGCCAACTCCTTTTCGGAAGGGATGAGGTCGCCCGGTTTCCAGACCCTCTTCATGATGAGGTCGGTCAGCGCCTTCACGATCTCCTGCGGGAGCGTCGCGCGGCTCACGGGCCTGATCAGCTTTTCGGTATCGCTCGTGAGCGGACTGTGTCCGAGACCCATGCTCGTCAGATTCCAAAAAAGCCCATGGCGCCGGCCCAGCCTCGTTTCGGGGCGTCAGCGCCAAGGAACTCACGCCGGCGCCGCAGACGCGGCGTCTGCGTCGTTGAGGTCTGAACCTTCATTTCATCCTCCCGAAAACCGGCTTGACAGCAGTTGTTGGTTAACTTCACAATATCAGACATTCAGAATATCGAAAGCGGGGGAGATGCTTAAGCAGGCATTGGATCGCCGGGCCGGGCAGGGTAGGCCCATCCAGGTCGGCGTCGCCGGCGCGGGCCGCGTAGGGACGGGCGCGATCTGCCAGATCGGCCTGATGAAGGGCAGCCGCAACGCCCCAATCGCGACATCAGCGCCGAGCCCGTCGTTCGGGCGTGCGAGCTATGGGACGTCGCCGCGGGGACGTGGGGGTCACCCATTCAGTCGCGGCCGCGGCGGACGCGATCCGAAGCGGCAAGCCGGTGGAGACTGTTCGGCGCCGCCAAGCGGCCGCCGAAGGCGGACAAAATCATCAACGGCGCCGGCGGCGCGTCCGTCTACGCGACGAACGATCTTTATGAGGTGGCAAAAGCCGAGAAGGTCGTGCCGCTCGGCTCCTTACTGGCGCCAAGCTGCGTTGCGAGGTTTCAACCGTGACCTATATGGCCCATGTCATCGACAGCACGACCCTCTATCACCTTCGCGCCATGCAAGATGCTGGCGGCGCGGGCAAATTCCAGCGTGCGGTCAGGGACCGGGATGCGCGGCCGGAAGAGCCGCCAATGGTGGCGACGGAATAGGCGCGTTTCGACACCAATTCGTGTCAGGGAAACGTCCGAAAAGATGAAAATGAGGAGGAGATGCACATGTTGAATGGTTTGTGGGCACGCCCGGTTCCCCGGGAATTCGCGCGCAAAGCGCTGGCCGGCGTCGCGCTCGTTGGCGTGGGACTCGTGTCGAGCTACGCCTCCGCCGAGACCCGATCCGAGCCGTATCCGGCATGGCCCGAGCCCGTTATCCAGGACAAGATGTCGGTCGACGAGGCGAAGGCGATCGTCGCCGAGCGCACGAAACCGCAGACCGAGTGGAAGGGCCCGACGGACGGACCGAAGGCCCCGTCAGGCAGTTTCACCATCGCCTATGTCTCGCCCGACCAGTCCTACACGCCGCACGTTCTTTGGGGCAAGGGCGTTGAGCAAGGGGCGAAGGCGCTCGGCTGGACGGTGATGACCTTCAACGGCCAGGGCACCGTCAGCGGAACGTTGGCCGCCATGCAACAGGCGCTCGCGGCGAACCCGGCCGCGATCATCACGCCGGCGGACGCCAATGCACTGCAGAAGCCAATCAAGGAGGCGGTGTCTCGCCACATCCCGGTGATCGGCATTCATGCGACGGCGTTCCCCGGCCCTAGCCCAGAGCTCGGCCTTTATCAGAACATCGTCTCCAACCCCGCTGAAATCGGTGGAACCGAGGCCGCCTACGTGATCGCTCAATCGGATGGCAAGGCGAACGATATCCATATGGTCGACAACAGTTACGCCATCGCTCGCTTCAAGGCGAAGTCGACGACGACGCCGATCGCCAATTGCCCCGGCTGCAAGATGCTGGAGACCGTCAACATGCCGCTCGGCGACGCTTCCGCGCGCATGGGCGCAACTGTCTCCGGCCTGCTTGGTCGTTACGGCGATAGCTGGTGGATGACCACTTGCTGCGACGGCTACTACACCAATGTCGCGGCGGCTCTGCGCGCCGCCGGCGCGTCGCCTGACAAGATCAAGCTGGTCGGAGCCGACGCTCCGCCCTCGGCCTATGACATGATCCGAAAGGGTGGGTTCGAAGTCGCAAGCGTGCCCGAGCCAAGCTCGCTTTTCGGTTACGAAGCGATGGACGCCGTGATCCGCGCCATGGCTGGGCAAGAGCCCGCGCATTTTCTCCAGCCGGTCTTCCTCATCGTGAAAGACAATGTGGACACCGAGGGCGGCAAGAACAACGAATTCGTGCCGAGCAACAATTTTGCCTGCCACTACGAGAATATCTGGAAGGGTGAGAACAAGGCCTGCAACTAGGGTCGTCTCCCAACGGTCATTGAGCGGGCGAAAGTCTGCTCCGTGACCGATTGGGCGCCTCGGCCTCCCAAGGGCGCCGTCTCCTTGGGGCCGGCGGAAGCAGCCCGTTACCCCCGAAAGACAGGACATCCAAGCGAACCGCCATGGCGACAGATCCGCTTCCCGCGATCGAGATCAGGGGTCTGACGAAGCGCTTTCTCAGCACGCTCGCGTTGGATGGCGTCGACCTGACGATCATGCCGGGCGAAATCCACGCCCTTGTTGGCGAGAACGGCGCCGGCAAGTCGACGCTGATCAAAATTCTCGCCGGCCTCTATCAGCCCGACGCTGGCGAGCTCTTCATGAGCGGGCGTCAGGTGCATCCCAATTCCGAATCCGTGCCGATCGCGTTTGTTCATCAGGACCTGGGCCTGGTTGATGAATTAAGCATTGGTGAGAACGTGGCGCTGGTGGCGGGATTTCCCACGTCCGGCGGCCTCATCTCTTGGACGAAGGTTTGGCGGCAGGCCGAGCAGATCTATGGCGCGATGGCGCTCGATCCGCCGGACCCTCGCGCTCCCGTGGGTTCGCTGAGCGCCGCAGGCAAAGCCATCCTTGGCATCGTGCGGGCGCTGTCGCGAGACGCCCGGGTCGTCGTCCTCGACGAGCCCACCGCCTCGCTGCCCGGACCCGATGCGCTCAATCTGTTCGAGGTTCTGCGGCGGCTGCGCGCTTCGGGGACAGGCATTCTCTACGTGAGCCATCGCCTGAATGAATTGTTCGGCCTCGTCGACCGCGTCACGGTGTTGCGCGATGGCCGGCTTGTCCGGTCGAATGACATTGGCGACGCAACGCCGGAATCCATCATACGGGACATGCTTGGCCGAGACCTCGAACTGCATCACCAGTCGGCCGCTAGCGCACGCGCCGGCGCGCCTCTGCTGCAGGTCGAGAACCTTTTCGCCGGCGATCAGGGGCCGCTCTCTTTCGCCGTCGGGCAGGGAGAAGTGGTTGGCCTCGTGGGCCTGCGCGGGGCAGGGCACGAGGCGATCGGCCGCACGATCTTTGGCGCTCACCCACAAACTGGCGGAACGATCAGGCTCGGCCCCGACCTCGTGCCAGCCGGCTTGCCGATCGGCGAGCGCATCAGAAAAGGAATTGCGCTCCTCGCTGGCGATCGACTGGGTGAGAGCGCGCTGAGCGGCATGTCGTTGCGCGAGAACCTCTTTCCAAACGTAAGCAGCGTAGCCGGCGGCCCGTTCACGCCGATTGACGGGAGGCGGGAAGACCAGCGAAGCGAGCAGCGTGCTGGATAGGTTCGATGTGCGTCCGCGCAACTGGGCGGCGCTCATTGATTGGCTGAGCGGCGGCAATCAGCAGAAGGTTTTCGTCGGCCGCTGGCTCGCGACCGGCGCGCGACTCTTCATCATGGAAGAGCCGACTGCGGGCGTCGACATTGGCGCAAAGGGGGTCATCCATCGTATGCTGCGCGATCTTGCCGCTGAGGGAGCCGGAGTTCTCGTCGTCTCGTCGGATTTCGAAGAGGTCGCGACCCTGTGTGACCGCGCGCTTGTCGTCGGTCGCGGCATGATCACCGCTGATCTCGCGGGACCGGCGCTGACACTGGAAAGCCTGCTGACCCGATCGTCGATGGCGGCGGAGCCGGTTGCGCAGGCGCACTAGCTGGAGAAGGACATGTCCAACTCAACGCTCCAGCGCAGCGCCCCGGCGCCGTCGGCTGCGCGCGCGTCGAGCGCGACCTTGTCGAATCTCCTCGCGAACTATGGCTTGCTGTTCGTCTTTCTCTTGATCATGCTCGTCTTTGGTCTCCTTCGGCCATCGAGCTTTTTCAGCGCCACCAACCTCAATGCGATTCTCGTCAGCCAATCGGTAACGGCCATCCTGGCGCTTGCTGCGATGGTGCCGCTGGCGACAAAACAGTTCGACCTTTCGATCGGCTATCACCTCGGCCTCGCGCAGGTGCTGATCGTCGGCCTTCAGGTCACTCAGGGCTTGGGGTGGCCTTTGGCGGCCGCGCTGATCCTGCTCGCGTCCTTAGTTGTCGGCCTCGTCAACGGCCTCTTGGTGACATTTTTCCGCATCGATTCCTTCATCGCCACCATGGGCACCGGAACGCTGCTCTACGGCGTGACCAACTGGTATACGAATGGCGAACAGATCGTCGGCATGAGCTTGCCGGACAGTTTTACCGGCCTCACTCAGATCGTGCACGGCGTTCCCCTCCCGGCCGTCTATGTCGCGATCATCGCCGTAATCTTATGGATCGTAACGGAGCGTTTGCCCGTTGGCCGAAACCTCTACGTCATCGGAGCTAATGTTCGCGCTGCGGAACTTACGGGTATCAATGTTCAGCGGCACGTGATGGGCGCCTTCATTCTCGCCGGCTTCCTGAGCAGCTTCGCGGGGCTCGTGCTTGGCAGCATCCTTCAGACAGGAACGCCGAGCGTTGGTCCCGAATACCTGCTGCCTGCCTTCGCTGGGAGCCTGCTTGGCGCCACGTCGATCAAGCCGGGTCGAGTCAACGTGATCGGGACGTTGCTCTCAGTCCTTGTTTTGGCTTTCTCATTCTCAGGCGTGCAGCAGCTTGGCGCGCCTTTCTACGTCCAGTTTTTCTTCAACGGGGCGATTCTGATCGTCGCGGTCGGCCTCTCGGTCTACGCCGCCCAGCGGCGCCAGCGCGCCGCCACGGCGGCGAAGCCGGGCGCAAGCTGACAGGAGAACCGCATGGAGCCATTCGAGACGCTGGACAAGCGCTTCGCTTCCTACACGATCCCGATCGTGTTTCTGGAGAAGCTGCATACGGGCCTGCGCTGGGCCGAAGGTCCGGTTTATTTCGCCGACCAACGCTGTCTCTTGTTCAGCGATCTGCCCAACAATCGGATCCTGCGCTTCGATGAGCAGACGTCTCAGGTCACCGTCTTCCGCGTCGATTTCGAACTTCTCAAATGGCAACACGCGCGACCGGCAAGGCCGCCTCATCACCTGCGAGCATCGCGGCCGACGGGTGACGCGCACCGAATATGACGGGTCCATCACTGTCCTCGCCGAGCGGTATGAAGGCAAACGTCTGAATTCGCCAAACGACGTGGTGGTGAAGTCGGACGGCACGGTGTGGTTCACCGATCCGACCTACGGCATTAGCGCAGCCTACGAGGGCGGCAAGGCGGAAAGCGAGATCGGCAGCTGCAACGTCTATTGCTTCGATCCGCGCGACGGCTCGCTACGCGTTGTCGTGGACGACTTCCGGCGCCCGAACGGCCTTGCCTTCTCGCCGGACGAGAAATTTCTCTATATCGCGGATTCCGGCTTCTGGCCGAACCCGGACTGGCCCCATCACATCCGGGCCTTCAAGGTCGCGGACGGCAAGCTCACCAAAGGCCGTGTACTTGCCGACATCTCTCCCGGCATTCCGGACGGTTTCCGCGTCGATATCGATGGCAATCTTTGGACGAGCGCGGGCGACGGCGTTCACTGCATCACGCCCGGCGGCGACCTCATCGGCAAAATCCCTGTTCCGGAAAAGGTCGCTAATGTTTGCTTCGGCGGTCCGACGCGTGACCGCCTGTACATCTGCGGGCATACGTCTCTCTATGCCATTCACGTGAACACGCGCGGCGCGCAGGCCCCCTGAGCGAGTCTCATCCGTTGGAGAGCACGATGGTGGATGTCCGGGATTGGATGCGTCTCGACGGCCGCGTCGCCATCGTTACGGGGGCCGCCCGCGGGATCGGCTGCGAGACCGCGGAGACGCTTGCGGCGGCCGGCGCACGCGTCATCCTGGCTGATCGCGACAAAGAAACGACCGAGAGCGCGGCGGCCGGAATCCGTGCGAGCGGCTTTCATGCGACCGCGATCCTTGCCGACGTCGCCAACGAGGCGAGCGTGAACGCGATGGTGCAGGCGACTCTCGAGCGCGAACGTCGCTTGGACATCCTCGTCAACAACGCCGGCATTGCAATCCGCCGGCCCGCCGTTGACCTTCCGCTTGGCGATTGGAACAAAGTTCTCTCGGTCAACTTGACCGGGTCTTTCTTGTGCGCTCGCGCCGCCGCGGCCCCCATGATCTCCTCGGGGCGCGGCGGCGCGATCGTGAACGTCGCGTCGATCATGGGCCTGTCGGGCGGCGGCCTCTACCCTAACGTGTCCTATCAGGCGACCAAGGGCGCGATCGTCAATATGACTCGCGCGCTTGCGGTCGAATGGGCGCCGCACGTCATTCGAGTGAACGCGGTCGCTCCGACGTATGTGCGCACGGAGCTGATCGGACCCATTCTCAAGGATCCCGACCTTGTGGCCCGCATCGAGGCGATGACTCCCTTGCGGAAGCTCGCCGAGCCGGCCGATATTGCGGCGGCGATCGCCTTCCTCGTGAGTCCCGCGGCGTCGATGATCACCGGTCATACGCTCGCGGTCGACGGCGGATTCCTGGCGCAGTAGACGGCGCAGCGAGAGTAACGGCATCGGCGATACGCGAGGGCGTTTATGAACTGGTGCGTCGCCTTGCGGCTCGGGGGCGCCATCCTTCTCATGTTCCTGGGGATCTATTCCACCCATGCGGTTACGGCTTGCATCGGCGACGTCAGGCCGAAACCTCAAAACGCGCCCCATCTTGCTGGCTGGTAAGGCGGTCGCCTCCTGTGTTTGACAAGCCTTGTGTGCGAATTGTGGGAAACCGCGCACCGCTGATTGATGATCAAATGCTCGCGTCCTCGCCTTTTGATGCGTTGTGATACGTTATATGAACAAATTCGTATCAGTTTGTCGCAATCCAGTGGCTAGTCCCGGTGAATGTGTCAGTCGTAATGTAACCATGGGGCAGAATGTCCCGTTGCCGCTCTCGGCGCCGTCGGAGCGATAAAATCAAAATGGAGGGAACGCGATATGAGGTTAAGAGCTGCTTTGGCCGCCGCTGCCGGCGGCGCGTTGGTCCTGGCCGCCGGTCTTGCGGGAAGCGCCAAGGCGGAAGCCGTCTGCAGTCATGATATTCGCGTGCTGGCCCAGCCGCGCGATGGCCTGACGCTGCTTGAGAAATACAAGGACGAGTTCAAGGGTCTCTCAGGCGCCTCGTTCAACATTGACTATCTCAATGAGAACGATCGCCGCGCCAAGTCACGCGCCGACGCCTCGACCGTCGGCAAGTACAACGTCTACTATATCGACGAGGCCAACGTCGCGCTGTTTGCGAAGTCCAATTGGGTCGTGCCGCTACTTGATTACTATCCCAAGGACTACGACTTCGCCGACTTTGATCCTGGCCGGCAAAAGGTCGCGACCTTCGAGGACAAAGTCTACTTCGCGCCGCTTACCGGCGGCGGCGACCTGCTCGTGTACCGCAAGGATCTCCTCGAGAAGGCGGGCGTCAAGGTGCCGACGACTCTCGACGAGATGATCGTCGCTGTACAGAAGCTGCATGACCCGGACCATGGCGTCTACGGAATCGCGCTGCGCGGCCAGCGCGGCTCGGGCGCGAACGTTTGGCGATGGATGCCCTATTTCCGCGGCTTCGGCGGCAAGTGGTTTGATGGCAATACCCCGGCCTTCGACGGCGAGCCCGCGGTGAAGGCCACTCAGACTTATCTCGACCTCTTCAAATATTCGCCACCCGGCACCAAGACGGGAAGCTGGGACAAGTCCACCGGCGCGTTCCTTTCCGGTCAGGTGGCGCTGCTCGTTAAATCGACCCCGCTCTCGGGCGAGGCGATCGATCCGAAGGTCTCCAAAGTCGTCGGGAAGGTCGGGTATGCACGCCCGCCGTCACCGCTGACCGGGGGCGGCTACGCGCACGGCCTAGCGATCGGCGCGAAAGCGAACAAGGACGACGCTGCGAAGAAATGCGCCGGCTTGTTCATCGCCTGGGCGACGTCGAAGGAGAACGAAAAGCGCCGCCTCGACGACGGCGAGTTCGGTGAACTCAATCGCACCAGCATCATGACGAGCGACGAGTTCAACCAGAAGTTCGGAGCGGATCTCGGACAGGCGCTGGCTGACACCGCCAAAGTGACGGCGGTCAATTTCTGGCAGGATCCTGAATGGCCGAACCTTGGCGACCATTGGGGCATTGAGCTCGAGGAACTCATCACCGGCACGCGCACCGACATCAAAGGCTCGCTCGACGAGCTCAACACCTATGCGAAGGGACTTGTGGCCAATCGCAAGTAGCATCGGCCGAAAAGAGCGCCCTTCCGTGCCGCGGAGGGGCGCCGCCCGAGTTCAAAGCGGCTTGCCCAACACCCATGAAAATTCGCACGAGCCTGCCGATCGTCTTCACCGTGCCGACCATGGCCGTCCTCGCGATTCTCGCTTTCGTGCCGACGATCGACGCCATCAACATCGCCCTGCAGAACCGAGAGCTCAGCAATCCCGACAGCGTCTATGTCGGCTTCGCTAACTTCCGCGCGCTTGTCGACGATCCACGCTTTCTCAATTCCGTTTGGGTCTCGATCGAATGGGAGATCCTCACGGTTGCCGCCACGATGGCGGTCGCGGTTCCGCTTGCCGTTCTCCTGTTCGAGGCGACATCGCCGAACGTGCGCAACGCGCTTTGCGTCCTGTTTATCGTGCCGGCGCTCTTGCCGCGCGTCTCGGCGGCTTTTGTCTGGCGCTTCGCGTTCCATCCGCTGTTCGGTCTGGCGGTCTACCCGCTGAAGCTAATTACTGGCCATCCGGTCGACCTGCTCGCTGACCCGCACACCGCCATGCTGGCCGTCGCAATCGTCGACGTGTGGCAATGGGGCCTTTTGTTCTCGGTCATCATCGTCAAGCTTCTCGAGACGCTGCCGCCGCAGCCGCTCGAAGCGGCGCGCCTCGATCATGCGCGGACCTGGGAGGTCTACGCCTATGTCGCGCTGCCGATGCTGCGCGGTGCGCTGATCAGCCTCGTCTTCGTCAAGATGATCGAATCGCTGCGGGCTTTCGATCTGATCTACGTCATGACGCGTGGCGGCCCCGGCATCACCACGGAAACGCTTGACATGTACGCCTTCTCACAGGGCTTCATCGAATCCGGCCGCATCTCCTATGCGTCGAGCATGGCGGTGCTGATGATGATCGCCACGACTGTGGCCTTCACTGTTCTCTGGCGAAGGGTGCGGCGGTGGCAAGAGGTCTGAGTCGATTCGCGGCCCGCGCGATTATCGCGCTCGTCGCGGCGTCAGTGGTCATTCCGATCCTGTGGACGCTGTTGAGCGGCTTCAAAAACCGCGTCGACATCGTGACGCCGACGCCGATGCTGTTTTTCACTCCGACGCTCGACAATTTCCTCTACGTGCTCGAGCGCGACAGTGTTCGCGCGGGCTTAATCAACTCGATCATCGTGTCCGGATGTTCGGTGTTGATCGGCGCCGCCCTTGGGCTTCCTCTGGCCTACGCCGTCGCGCGATATCCGATGCGCTTCGCAAACGACATCCAGTTTTTTGTCTTGTCGCTGAGATTTCTTCCGCCGGTCGCGATCGCCATTCCGCTTATCGTGATCTGGCTCGACGTCGATCTGTACGATACACGCATCGCGCTCATCGTCACCTACAGCCTGCTGACGCTCGCGACGACCATTTGGCTCGCGATCCCTGCATTTAAGCGCGTGCCGAACGAAATCGAGGAAGCGGCCTTCGTCGATGGCTACGGCCCTTATGCGATCTTTTTCCTCATCGCGCTGCCAATCGCGTGGAAGTCGCTCATGGGCGCGATTGTCTTCTCCTTCGTGCTCGTCTGGAACGAATTCCTCATCGCACTGATGCTGACGACGTCTGACGCCAAAACGTTGCCTGTCGTTGCTTCCGAGATGACCCAGCTCGGTCGCGATGTGCCGTGGGGCATTCTCAACGCATCGGTCATTCTGCTTTCACTGCCGCCGTTGCTGTTCCTTGGCGTGCTAAGCAGCTTTTTAAGCTCCGCTCTTAAACCTAGAAATCAAGGATAAACACATGCGCGCGCTTGTTCTCGAACGGAAGCGAGTCCTCTCTCTACGAGACATCGACCTTCCTACGGCGCTAGGCCCCGACGACGTCAGGATCAAGCTGCACACAGTGGGTGTTTGCGGCAGCGACGTCCATTATTACACGCACGGAGGCATCGGCTCCTACATTGTCAAAAGCCCGATGGTGCTTGGGCACGAGGCGTCAGGCACGGTGACCGAGATCGGCGCCAACGTGCCGTCGCTTGTCGTTGGCGATCGTGTCTGCATGGAGCCCGGTATTCCGAACTTCCGCTCCAAAGCGACGCGGCTCGGCGTTTACAATGTCGATCCCGATGTGACCTTCTGGGCGACGCCGCCGATCCACGGTTGCCTCACGGGCTCGGTGGTTCATCCGGCGGCCTTTACCTTCAAGCTTCCCGGCAACGTCACCTTCGAAGAAGGCGCCATGGTCGAACCCTTCGCTGTGGGCATGCAAGCGGCGACGCGGGCGCGCATCAAACCGGGCGACGTCGCGGTCGTGCTTGGCGCCGGCCCCATCGGCATCATGGTCGCTCTCGCGGCGGTCGCGGGGGGCTGCAGCAAAGTTCTGGTCAGCGACGTCCACCAACCGAAGCTCGATATCGCGAGCCGCTATCCGGGAATTATCCCGGTCAACATCACCAAACGTGATCTCCTTGATGCGGTGAAGGCCGAGACCGGCGGCTGGGGCGCCGACGTCGTGTTTGACGCGAGCGGCGCGGCGAAGGCGATCGAAGGGTCGGTGAGCATCGCCTGTCCCGCGGGCGCGATCGTGCTTGTTGGCATTCCGGTCGAGCCAGTGGCCTTCAACATTCCCGGCGCGATCGGCAAGGAATTGCGGATCGAGACCGTCTTCCGCTACGCCAATATGTACCAACGCGCGCTCAACCTCATCGGTTCCGGCAAGGTCGACTTGAAGCCACTGATCTCCTCGACCTTCGATTTCGAGCGCTCGATCGAGGCGTTCGAGCGCGCCGCAGAGGGGCGCCCCGCCGACGTCAAGCTGCAGATCGACATGACAAAAGCCGCCGCCTGACCCGATGGCCGAGCTGTCGTTCCGCAACATCTCGAAAAGCTACGGCGAGACCGAGGTCGTCGCTGGTTTCAACCTCGAGGTCAGCAACCACGAGTTCATCGTCTTTCTCGGGCCGTCGGGTTGCGGCAAATCGACGATCCTCCGCATGATCGCAGGGCTCGAGGACATCACGGGCGGCGAGCTCTCGATCGACGGGCGGGTGGTCAATCAGCTCTCGCCGCGCGAGCGCAACATTGCGATGGTGTTCCAGAACTACGCCCTCTATCCGCACATGTCCGTTCGCGACAACATCACGTTCGGCCTGCGCCGGATGAAGATCGCGCCCGACGAGATCGAACGGCGCATTCAGGCAGCCGCTTTAACACTTGGCCTCAAGGAGGTCCTGGACCGCAAATCGACAGCGCTCTCCGGCGGCCAGCAGCAGCGCGTCGCGATCGCTCGCGCCATCGTCAAGACGCCAGGCGTTTTTCTGTTCGACGAGCCGCTTTCGAACCTCGACGCCAAGCTGCGCAACCATATGCGCGTCGAGATCGCCAGACTGCATCAGCGGCTCAAAACGACGACAGTCTATGTCACCCATGACCAGCTTGAGGCGATGACGCTCGCCGACCGCATCGTTCTCCTGCGCAACGGCTTGATCGAGCAGGTTGGCACGCCGCGCGAAATCTTCGACCGGCCGAACAGTCAATTCGTCGCGGCTTTCATCGGCACGCCGGCGATGAACTTCTTTGATGTTGACGTGAACGAGAGCGAACTCGACGGCCCTGGCCGCAATGCGCCGGCGCTTGTCATCAATCGGGACCGCTTCGACCTTGACGGCTCGAAGACGGTCGTCGCCGGCGTCCGGCCCGCTCACTTCCGCGCCGCGAGTGCTTCCGACACCGTCAACGTCATCGACGGCGATGTCGACCTCATCGAGTTCCTGGGCAACGACGCTCTGATCAATTTCAAATACGCCGGCGTCGAGATTGGCGTCCTACTGCCGGCGCAACAATGTCCTGCGGTTGGCGATCACGTGCGGATGGTGTTCTCGGATGATAACCTTCACGTCTTCGACAAGGAGACCGGTCGCTCATTGGCGCGAAGACGATAGAGGAATGAGACATGGCGCGGAGGAAAGGCGCGGCCCGACTCCCGGACTTCGAATCGATCGTCACTGATCCCTCGCAATCGTTCAAGTGGCATCAGCACGATTGTCCAAGCAACATCGCCCGCTGGAATTATCACCCCGAATATGAAATCCACCTCATCACCCGCTCCCACGGGCGTCAGTTCGTCGGCGACTATATCGGCGAGTTCGGGCCGGGCAACCTGGTGCTCGCGGGCTCTAACCTACCGCACAATTGGATCAGCGATCTCAAGCCCCGCGAGGTGGTCGAAGGGCGGGACATGGTGATTCAGTTCGTCCCCGAGCTGTTGCGCTCACAGGCGGACGTCTTTCCCGAACTCGCCGATCTCGAGCCATTTCTGGTCGCCGCCCTGAGGGGCTTCGAGTTCTTCGGCGACGCCGCGCGCTGCGGCGCCGATCTCATGCGGCGTGTCGGCGTGGCGCGCGGATTTCAGCGGCTTGCGCTGTTTTTTGAGCTCATCGATTTGCTCGCGCGCACGCCTGAGAAGAAGATCCTTGCTTCCCCCGACTATGCCCCGACCCTCGATAGGGAAACGCTCCGCGTCGTGCATGACGTCATCTCATATGTCGTCAACAATCTCTCGGGGAAGGTTAGAATGTCGGAGGCGGCGGCGATCGCCGGGATGACGCAATCGGCTTTCTCGCGCTTCTTCAAAAAGAACACCGGCGCCAATTTCGTCGACTATTCGCGAAAACTGCGCATCGGCCGCGCCTGCAAACTCCTGTCGGACACGGGGCGTCCGGTCACCGACATCTGCTTCGAGGTTGGCTACGCCAATATCTCCAATTTCAACCGCCACTTCCGCAAGGAGCGCGGCGTGACGCCGTCGCAATACAAGCGGCTCTCGAATCTGCGCGCGACACCGGCTTCGCCTTCCGCTTGAGGCTCTTGTTTGGAACGGAACTTTGGGGCTCGTTTCCTGCGACGCCGGAGGCAATCATCTGATCGCGGACAGTGATATCGCCGATCCCTCTTGTCCGATCAGAGAGCGCCCGGGTCTCGGACCGGCCTTGTGGATAAGGTGCACTGTCTCTAGCAGCCAAATAGGATGGCGCGTTGAGGCAAGCAGAGTCTTCGATGAAAACATAGTCTCGTTCGAAGGGCGCTAAATACGGATTGTTGCGCGATAGGTCGGCGCCAGGCATCGCGCGTTTGTCTTGTCCATTGCTGCGGACGGCGGGCCGCGCCTGCGCGGTCGTCGTCCGGTTGGAGACAAGCAGATATTACGCGCCGCTGTTGTTGACCGCGCGGTTGATGCTCCTCGGATTCCACCGGGTTGAGCAGCGACAGCGCGACAGCCATTAGATCCCGCAATATGCACTGCAATATCCAGGGTTCTCCAGCCTCGCTCAATGCCTGGTGAAGACATGAATGCCCAGCGCTCCCGCAACATACAGCGCCGCTGCTTTATTGTTCAAAGGCGCCGAAAAGAATCTCCGGCTACATCGCTCTACACCCCGACCGGCTCGGCGTTTGACGTGCTCGCTGATCGGCACGGTTCCTGCTTGGGGACAATCGCATTCGCGATTGCGAAGGTTTTTCTTGTCCGATCTCTCGTTCCTCACTTTGCTCGAGGTCTCTCAAAAGATTCAATCTCGCGCATTGTCGCCCGTGGAGGTGACGAATGCCGAGCTTGATCGAACTCGCCGCTCTGGATCCCAAGCTCAAGAGCTACGCGATCGTGATGGCTGATTTCGCCATGGCGCAGGCAAAACAGGCGGAGGTCGAGATCGGACGCGGCGAGGTGAAAGGGCCGCTGCACGGAGTTCCAATCGCGGTCAAGGATCTTTGCTGGACGGCAAACGCGCCGACTGCGGCGGGCATGACGATCCACAACGACTACATGCCGTCGGAAGACGCGACCGTTGTGAAGCGGCTTTCCGATGCCGGCGCCATTATCCTCGGCAAGCTCCAATTAACAGAAAGCGCTTACGCCGATCATCATCCCAACATTACGCCGCCGCGCAATCCCTGGAATGCGGAGACATGGCCGGGCGCTTCGTCTAGTGGCTCGGGTGTCGCGACGGCAGCCGGCCTTTGCTATGGTTCCTTGGGTTCCGACACCGGCGGCTCCATTCGGTTTCCGTCGGCCGCGAATGGCGTCACCGGTCTCAAGCCCACGTGGGGCCGAGTCAGCCGTTACGGCGTGTTTGAGCTTGCCGCCTCCCTCGATCACATCGGACCGATGGCGCGCAGCGCGGCCGATTGCGGCGCAATCCTCGGAATCATCGCTGGAGAAGATCCAAAAGACACGACGACGCTGCCGGGCGGGCCTTCCGACTATCTTGCAGGAACTCAAGGACGGCATTCGTGGGCTGCGGATCGGCTACGATCCGGTGTGGGCCGAAACCGCGGTGGACGAGCAGACAGTCGCCGTTGTCAAGGCCGCACGCGAGACCCTTGCGAGTGTCGGCGCGACAATCGTCGAGATTAAGGCGCCCAACTCAACGGCCGTGCTCGCAGACTGGATTCCCAACTGCGCAATCGAGACGGCGGTCGCCCATGAGGGGACCTATCCCTCTCGAAAGGCTGAGTACGGACCTGCGCTGGCGGGTCTGATCGACACGGGACGCGCGCTAACCGCGCTCGACTACCAGAAGATTCTTCTGCGCCGCGCCGAGTTCAAAGGCGCGGTCGCTCACATGTTCCATTCGATCGACCTTTTGCTGGTTCCCGCGCAATCGTTCGCCGCGCCCTCCCTGGCCGACATGGCGATGCTCGGCCAGAGCAACGATATGATCAGCCGCCTGTTGCGCTTCACCTGTCCATTCGATTCGAGTGGAAATCCAACCATCACCTTGCCCGGCGGCTTCACTGCGTCGGGTCTGCCCATCGGCTTGCAACTTGTTGGGCCGCACCTCTCCGAAGCGCTTCTGGTCCGCGCGGGCGCCGCCTTCCAATCGGCGACCGACTGGAATCGGCGCCATCCCATTCTGAATTGAAGGTTCGTGCATGAGCTTCTCCGACTGGGTTTCCTCCTCAATCATGGCGAAGCGCGGGGTCGCGTCTAGAAAAACGGGGCGAAAGCATCGAAGCACCGACGCTGAGCAGGGCGCGCATCATTTCGTATATGGCCCCTACGCCAAACCGATCATGACACTCGAGCCTGGCGACACGCTCGTCGTCGACACCGAGGACGCCTTTAGCGGAAAAATCACATCCGAGACGGACAAGCCAAGCGAAAAGCTCAAGCATCCGTTCCTCAATCCGCAAAGCGGTCCGTTTGCGGTGAGCGGGGCCGAGCCGGGCGACTGCTTGGCAGTGTCGATCGAAGCTGTCGAAACGCGCGGCGAATACGGGACGACGGCGCTCATTCCTGAATTCGGCGGTCTCGTCGGAACGAGCGCAACAGCGCTCCTGAATCCACCGCTTCCCGAGAGGGTCAAGTGCATGCGGATCGATGCTGCGGGCGTGCATTTCAGCGACAAAATCCTCCTGCCCTATGAACCGTTCATTGGCACGATCGGCGTCTCGCCAGAGCTCGAAGCGATCTCGTCGGTGGTTCCCGACTACTATGGCGGCAACATGGATCTTCCGGACGTCTGCCCCGGCTCGATCATCTATCTGCCTGTAAAGATTCCGAGCGCCTATCTGTTTGTGGGCGACTGCCACGCTGCGCAGGGCGATGGCGAACTCTCCGGCGTCGCCGTGGAGCAACGCGCGACGGTGCGCTTGAAGGTCGATCTGATCAAGGGATGGACGTTCGCCTGGCCGAGGCTCGAGACCAAAGACTTCATCATGACCATCGGCAGCGCGCGTCCGATGGAGGACGCCGCCCGCATCGCTTATCGCGAACTCACGCGCTGGATGGCCACCGAGTACGGCTTCGACGAGCTCGATGCCTACATGCTGCTGAGCCAGGCCGGACGCATTCGTCTCGGCAACATGGTCGATCCTAAATACACGCTCGGCGCGTCGATCTTGAAGAAATACCTCGCGGCTTGATTGCGAGGCGCAGCCATTCGCAAACAGGAGAGGTGATTGCGATGAAACGGAAGTCGATATTCTTATCGGGCGCCACAGCGCTTGCTCTCGGCGCTCTTTGCGCGCCGGCCTTCGCCGCGGATCCGATCAAGCTCGGGCTTATCGAAGATATCTCCGGAGATCTCGCCACATACGGCATTCCCAAACTGCACGGTTCGCTGTTGGCTGTGGACGAGATCAACAAGGCCGGGGGCATCATGGGGCGCCCCATCGCGATGACCCATCTCGATCGGCAGGGCGACAACGCGCGGTATCAGGAGTTCGCCCGGCGATTTCTCGACAAGGACTAGGTGGACGTTTTGATTGGCGGCGAGACCTCGGCTTCGCGCGAAGCCATCCGGCCTATCGTCGACAAACACGACGTGCCCTATTTCTACACCAACCAGTACGAGGGAGGCGTCTGCGACGCGCGCGAATTTTCAACCGGCGCGATTCCGGAGCAGCAGTTCTCAACCTTGATTCCTTACATGGTCAAGACCTTCGGTCCGAAGTCGTATGTCATCGCCGCGGACTACAATTTCGGCCAGCTTTCGGCCGAATGGAACCGCTCGATCCTGAAGCAGCCTGACGTCAACGGGACGGCGGTCGGCGAGGAATTCATTCCGCTCGGGGTGAGCCAGTTCGCGCAGACCATCCAGAACATTCAAAAGGCGAAACCCGACTGGCTGCTGACCATCAATGTCGGCGATGCGCAGGATAGCTTCTTCGAACAAGCGGCGGCCGCAAAGCTCAATCTGCCGATGGGCTCTTCGATCAAGATCATGCTCGGCTTCGAGCACAAGCGGTTCAAGCCGCCGGCGCTCAGCAACATGCACGCGGCCGCCAATTGGTTCGAGGAGCTGAACACGCCTCCCGCCGAAGACTTCAAAAAGCGCTGGCACGCGATGTTCCCGAACGAGCCCTACATCAACGACATGGGCTACAACGCCTACGTCACCATCTATCTCTACAAGGAGATGGTGGAGCGGGCGAAGTCGACCAAGCTCGACGATTTGCGCAAGGTCGTGGACAAGGGCGACCTCTGCATCGACGCTCCTGAAGAACGTATCTGCATGGACCCGAAGAGCCAGCACATGAGCCACCACATGTACCTTCTGTCGGTGGACGAGAAGCACGATGTCCATGTCGACAAAGACTTCGGCGTGATCCAGCCATACTGGCTGGCTTCGATCGGCTGCGATCTCACCAAGGACGACCCGCAGGAGCAGTATAGCCCGAACAACCTGCCCCAGAAGTAATATGCGGCTCCGTCATCCGTGGCGCTTCACCGGGGCGCCGCCGCCCTCATGCGCTGATCGAGACCTGCGATGATGGGTGACATTTTTTCCTACCTGTACCAGTTCGCGGATGTTTTCGCGTTTCTGATCCTGTCCGCGGCCGGCCTTGCCATCGTGTTCGGCATGATGGGCATCATCAACATGGCGCACGGCGAATTCATCATGTGCGGGGCCTATGTCACCGTCGGCCTCGTTCATACTGGCTTTCCGCTCGTCGCCGCGCAGCTATGCGGCGCGATCGTCGCGGGCCTTATCGGCGTGCTGATCGAAGTCGTAATCGTCCGCCGCTTCTACAAGCGACCGGAAGATTCCCTGCTGGCGACCTGGGGGCTGAGCCTTATGGTCACTCAGGGCACGCTCCTCGTCATTGGTTCGACGGTCACGGGTATCGGACGCCCCCCGGCAGCTTCATGGTTGGCGAATACTCATTCTCGACCTATCGGATGATCCTGTTCGGCGCGTCGATCGCCGTGCTCGCTTTCATCTATTTCGTGTTCATGCGCACGAAGTTTGGCGTGATGGCCCGTGCGACGATGCAGGATGCAACGACGGCGCGCGCGCTTGGCGTCAAGATTAGCTGGATCTACGCGATCACTTTCGGCCTCGGCGCCGGCCTCGCAGGCTTGTGCGGCGGTCTGTACGCGCCGACCATGAGTCTGATCCCCACCATGGGGTCGACCTTTGTCGTCGAAAGCTTTGTGACTGTCGTGATCGGCGGCGCCAATGTGCTCATGGGCACCGCGCCGGCAGGGGTTCTGCTTGCGATCATTCGGACGACGCTTAACGCATGGCACGGACAGATCGTCGGTCAGATCGGCTTGCTTATCGCGGTCATCCTCGTCATCCGCGTCCTGCCGGACGGCATCACGGGCTGGATGAACCGCCACATGCGCTGAATCCATGCAAGGAGCGCTCGGATGCTGAACCCTCTCAATGGCCTCCATACGTTCGGCTCCGGCCCGATATTCTGGGCCGGCTTTGCCGTCGTTCTCGCTCTGGCGCTGGCCTATCCGCTCGTCGCCACCCCCTATGACGTCGGCAATTTCGCTTACTTCTTCATCTGGCTGTTCATGGCCCTCGGCCTCTGCCTGATGTGGGGGTACGGCGGGATCATGTCCTTCGGCCAGACCTTCTTTTTCGGTCTTGCCGGATATGGATACGGCGTGATCGCGATCAATCTCGGGAGCAAGGGTTTCACGACCTTTGAGGCGCTCGGGCTCGCGGTGTTACTGTCTGGCGCGGCGGCCGCCATCCTCGGCTACTTCATGATCTGGGGCCGTGTTGGAGGCGTGTTCTTCGGCATCGTGACGTTGGCCTCGTCGCTGGTGCTGGCGTTCTTTCTTGGCCAGACCGCGGGTCCTGAATGGAAGATTGGCCGCGCCCGCCTCAATGGCTTCAACGGCATGAAAGGCATGAAGGCGCTCAACATTCCATGGGACGGGCATACCCTCGTCTTTGACGGCGCGGCGCTCTACTTTCTGATGGTGGCGCTGGTGGTGATTGTCTACCTCGCCTTGCGCATGCTCGTGAATTCGCGCTTCGGCAATGTCATCGTTGCGATCCGTGAAAACGAGCAGCGCGCGGAGCTTCTCGGATACGGTCCGTAAGTACCGCCTCGCCACTTTCTGTATCGGGAGCGCTCTCGTCGGCCTGAGCGGCGCGCTCTACACCGCATGGGGGCAGTTCATCACCCCGGCGAGTGTGGGCCTTCCGGCCGCAGCCATGCCGATCGTCTGGGTCTCCTTCTCGGGACGGCGCGAATTGACCGCAACTCTGGTTGGGACTTTCCTCTTTCTGTACGCCTATCAGCTGATCACGGGTACAGCCAGCAGTCTGCCTTGGTGCTGACGGGACTTCTGCTGCTGCTCGCGGTCATGTTCGTTCCCGAGGGCTTCGTGGTCGGCTTGGCGAAACTTGCGCGTGCGCCGTGGCGCAAAGGTTCGGCGACGCAGCTTTCGCTTCAGCCCGGGGAATAAGCGCCGTGACCGCGCTTCTCGTCGCCGCCGGGGCGTCGAAATCCTTCGGCGGCCTTGCTGCCGTGTCCGACGTGACTCTTGAGGTCGAAAACGGCGACATCCACTGCCTGATCGGCCCGAACGGCGCGGGCAAGAGCACGCTCTTCCGGCTCGTCGTCGGCATGTATCCGCCGACCGCCGGTCACATCCATTTCAATGGCGCCGACGTGACCGGCGAACTGCCGTACCAGCGCGTGAAGCGCGGCATGAGCATCAAGATGCAGACGCCTTCGGTGTTCAAGGACTTGCCAGTCCGGCAGAACATCCACATCGCGTTGCAGCACCACGTCCCGCATAGCGAGCTCGCTTCAGAGGAGGACCGGTTGCTCGGCCTTCTGAATCTGACGGACAGCTCGACGAAGCTCGCGGGCGAGCTTTCGCATGGCCAGCAGCAATGGCTCGAGATCGGCATGGCGCTGGCCTTGAGGCCGAAGCTTCTCCTGCTCGACGAACCGACCGCTGGCATGTCGCCGGAGGAGACCTACCAGACGGGCGAACTTATCCTGAGATTGAATGCTTCGGGCACGACGATGTTGGTCGTTGAACACGACATGACCTTCGTGCGCCAGATCGCGAAGGTCGTGACGGTGCTGCACTTCGGACGCGTGTTCGCCCGCGGTTCGATCAACGAGGTCATCAACGATCCTCGTGTGGCGGAAATCTATCTGGGCAAGACGGGCCATGAGCACTGACGCTTTTCTCGAAGTCTCCGGCTTGTGGGCGCGCTACGGCGCCACACCCATCCTTCAGGGCGTCGACCTCGAGGTGAACAAAGGAGAGGTCGTCAGTCTCATTGGCCGCAACGGCGTGGGAAAGACCACGACCATGCGATGCCTGATCGGCCTGCTCGGCGCGGCGGCGGGGAATGTGCGTTTCCTGGGGCGCGACGTCACGCGCCTTCCTGCCGAGAATCGTGCGCGCCTCGAGATGGGTTACATCTCGCAAGGGCGTCACGTCTTCGCGCGGATGACGGTTGAGGAAAATCTCGAAGTCGGGCGCCTGATGGGTGGACCGGGCGGCAAGAAGCTGCCTGAACTTGTCTTCGAGTCCTTTCCGCGGCTCAAGGAGCGGCGCAGCCAAGTCGCCGGAACCATGTCCGGCGGGGAACAACAACAACTGGCGATCGGACGCGCGCTGATCGGCAACCCCTCTCTCATGCTGCTCGACGAACCGTCGGAGGGCATTCAACCCTCAATCGTGCAATTGATCTGCACATCCCTCCGTGCCTTCTGTCGGGAACTCGGCACGACAATCCTGTTCGTCGAGCAAAATCTCGACACCATTCTCGCGCTGAGCGACCGCTCCTACGTCATGGAGAAAGGCCGGATCGTTGCCGCCATCCCCCAAGGCGGGGTCAATGCGGACGCGGTTCGCCGCCATCTGATGCTCTGACGACGCAGCGAGCGGCGCCGCTGAAGACCACTACTTTCTGAGCACCGTTTGGGGCGACATCCCGAACGTCCGCTTAAAGCTTCGGCTGAAATGGCCAAGGTCACTGAAGCCGTGCGCAAAGGCCGCGTCTGTGACGGAGCGAACCTCGCCCTGCATAAGAGCTGCCCGGCTCGCTTCAAGCCGTTCCGACCACACCCAGCGCATGGGCGTTGCGCCGAGCGTGCTGAAGAGACGGTTCAGGCTTCGCACGGACATTGCGCCCGCAGCGGCGAGCGCTTCCGGCCTAAGTTCTGGGTCATCCAGATTCGCACGCGCAAACCGCATGACTCGCTCGAGCGGCCGGGAAGTTTGCGCCTCGGGCAGGGCGTCGCGTTCGAGGTCGCAAATGGAAGCAAGAAGATCGACGACGGCGTTCGACAGCCTTTTCGCTATCGACGCACCAGGTTCCTGGGAGAGTTCGATGTTCAGACAGTGGGTTAGAAGTTCGCTCAAGATCGACGAAAGCGGATTGCTGCAATTGATTTTGCGCGCCAGAAAGTCGGTTGGCCGGTCGAGCTTCGATTCGAGAAGTCGCCTCGGCACTTTCACCAGTTGAGTTTTTGCTTTCAACGCATAGTCGAATGTGGCGGCGGTATCGTAGATCACAAGGTCGCCTGGACCCAGCCGCGCCGAACGGCCCAACTGAGTGAGCTCACCTCCCCCTTGCTGTATGAGACTGACGATGAAGACGTCCTGGCCGTCGTTTTGGATGTGGCGGGGGGTCCTCGACCAGAAATGCAAGGGCGCATCCAGCTCGGCGACAACAAGAGGCCCCAACTCCCCGCTTGTCAGACTCCCTGAAAATTCGTCGTCCACGACTTCGGTCTGCGCCGACGCGGAAACGTACTTCTTGCAAACGACCTCTTGCCAGAATTCCAAACGCTCGGACGGTTTCTTATCGGCGGTCGTTAAACTCTGCTTCACCCAGCCGCGCCTCAGGTCGTGCGAGGTTCCAGACGGACGTGACGTCCGCGTGAGGGCAAGCAAACGCTATGCCACGACCCTGCGCAAGGGGGTGAGTGACGGAAGCTCCCACAGAGGCCAATGGGCGGAGTGGCTACGGAGGCGGCGGGCCCCGTTCGCAACGCATCGAAGCGGTCAGAACTTCTTCCAGTCTCCGGCTCCCTCGAACGCGCTTGCGGCGGCGTAGATCGTCTCCTCATCGAAATGCTTGCCAATCAGCATGGCGCCGATCGGCAGTCCGTCGCCGAGCCCGCAGGGGATGGTCATCGCTGGATGGCCTGTCACGTCGAACGGCGCGGTGTTGCCAATCATCTCGAACGCGCGCTGGAGATAGAGGCCGAGCGGCGCATCAGCGGGCGGCAGCGGAGTGGCCTTTACCGGAAGGGTCGGCATGAGCAAGAGGTCGTATGTCTCGAACGCTTTGTCATAAGATCCACGGACCCTGCGGGCCAAATTTTGCGCCTTCGCGTAAAAACGCCCGCGATAGTGGGTGAGAAAAAACTGGCCGACCATCATCGAAATCTTGAGGCTATCGGACAGATCGTCGGCCATCTGGCGCCAGTTGGCGTGGGCGTCGAGGAGACTGACCGTGTACAGGCCCTTCCAGTTGAAGCCCATTCCGTTACCGAGCATCATCTGCGCCTGCAGGCCTTCAAGCGCGATTGGCGTCCATACCGCCGGGGCGATGAGATGCTCGGGTATGGAAATCTCTTCGACGCTCGCGCCCAGCGACTTGAAGCGTTTGGCTGCTTCTCGCACGCTTGCGTCCACGTCCTTTTCGCTGTTGGCGTGGCCGAAGCCTTCCTTGACCACGCCGATTTTGAGCCCTTTCGCGCCGCGCTTGGCCGCGGCTGAATAGTTTCCCACCTTCGGCGCATATTGGCGCGGGTCGAGGCCGTCCGGCCCCGCGAGAACTTCCAGCATCAGCGCGTTGTCGGCGACGGTCGCCGTAATCGGGCCAGTGTGGTCGATCGTGGATTCGATCGGCATGACGCCGGTATAAGGCACGAGGCCATGGGTCGGCTTCATTCCGTAGACGCCGCAGAACGACGCGGGCATCCGGATCGAGCCGCCCTGATCGCCGCCGATGGCGAGATCGACTTCGCCAGCCGCAACCAGCGCGCCGCTTCCTGAAGACGATCCGCCCGCGGAATAGCCGCGTCTATGCGGGTTGTGCACGGGACCGAGCGCGCCGGTGTGACTGCCGCCCGAGAGACAAAAGCATTCGCAATGCGCCTTGCCCTTGATCGTTGCGCCGGCGTCCAGGAGACGCGTGACGATCGTGGCGTCGATGTTGGGCACGTAGCCCTCGAGGGTCGAGGAGCCGTTCATCATCGGGACGCCCGCGACGCAGACGTTGTCCTTCACGGCGACCGTCTTGCCCTTGAGCTTGCCTTTCGGGGCGCCGTGAATATCGGTCTTTACGTACCAGGCGTTGAGCGGATTCTCCTCCGGGCTCGGCCGATATCCCGGCGTGCGCGGATATTTGACGACCGGAATCTCGTCCGCCATCTGATCGACGATGTCGTAAGCGGCAAAGCTGCCGTCCATCAGCGAAATGAACTCGCCGACGCGCTCCTTCGTCATGGTCATGCCGAGACTCTCGACGATGTCCGTCATCTGCTCGACTGTTGGGCGCTTTACGGTCATGAACGTCCTCCTCCTGTTCCAGGTCATACGAGGCCCGGGGATGGCTTTCGCCTGTCCTCGCGCATGTGCGCGAATTAGTCGCTTACGCCGATGAATTCGTTGATGAGGCCATGCCCGTGCAGTTCGTCCGGCTTGGCCGAATGCACGATCGTTCCCTTCTGGATGATCAAGACTCGCTCGGAGAGCGCCGCGATGAAGTCGAGATTTTGCTCGACGAGAATCATCGTCAACCCGCCTTTCGAACGAAGGATGAGAAGCGTATCGACGATCTCGTCGATGATTGACGGCTGAATGCCTTCCGTCGGTTCGTCCAGTAAAACCAGTCTCGGACCGCCCACCAGGCAGCGGGCCATGGCAAGCAATTGCTGCTCGCCGCCCGACAGCGCTCCGCCGGGACGGTCGATCAACCGCTTGAGGCGAGGGAAAGTCTCCAGCACCAACTCAATCGCCGCGGCTTCATCCTTCGAACGCGCGACCGCGCCCATCCGCAGATTGTCGCGCACGCTGAGGCCCGGAAAGATCTCACGCCCTTGCGGCACATAGCCCATGCCGGATCGCGCCCGCCGGTAGGGCTCGGCCCGGGTGATGTCGACTCCTTCCAACTTCACGCGCCCTGCGGTTGCCGGAATGTATCCCATCAGCGCTCGAAGCAGCGTGGTCTTGCCCATGCCGTTGTGGCCGAGGACGCCAACGAATTCGCCCGACGCGACGCTGAAGCTCACGCCGCTCAGGATCGGGATGCGGCCATAGCCAGCAGCCAGTTCGCGGATCTCCAGCATCATGCCGCTGCCGCCTGCTTTCCGAGATAGATGTCGCGGACGATCGGGCTATGCATGATGACCTCGACATCGTCCTCCATCAGGACGGTCCCCTGATTGAACACCGTCACCTTGTTGGCGATCATCCGAATGAACTGCATGTCGTGCTCGACGACGATGAGCGCCTTGGTTGTGTTGATATCACGAACAAGCTCGACAGTGCGCAGCACCTCCTGGTCCGTCATTCCGGCCGCTGGCTCGTCAAGCAGCACAAGATCCGGATCCGTTGACAGCACCACGCCAAGTTCGACCCACTGGCGCTGTCCGTGCGCCAGTTGCCCGACGAGCCGGGAAGCGACGGCGGTGAGGCCAACGCGCTCGAGCATGGCGTCGACCGCCGCGCGCACCCGAGCCCCGCGATGCATCCGCGAAGCGGCGAGCCAGAGATTCTCGCGCACGGTCAGGCCATCAAACACGCTCGGCACCTGGGTCTTGATCCCGACGCCTCTCCGCGCGATGTCGTGCGGCTCGGCGCCGGACACATCCTCGCCGCGCAGCAGCACGGTTCCGGACGTGGGTTTGAGCTGACCCGTCAACATCTTGAAGAAAGTGCTCTTGCCCGCGCCGTTCGGACCGATCAGACAGCGCAGCTCTTGCTCACCGAGGGTGAAGTTGACGTCCCGGACCGCGAGGACGCCGCCGAAGCGCATGCCTAACCCTCGGGTCTCGATCAGGGGGACGCTCACCGCGATGCTTCTCCGCGCGGCCGGATGAGCAACGCGTCAAGACCACCAATCGTCGGCACGAGACCTTTCGGCACGAGAAGCACGAAAGCGACTAAGATTGCGCCGAGGATCAGCGGCACATTGCCGAGCAGCGCTCCCCAGCCCGCGGTCCCGCTTGGCGCATTGGCCCCTAAGGCGGCGGTCAGCCACTGGATTCCAACGCATCCGAGGATCGGCCCGATCAACGTGCCGCGGCCGCCGACAATCACCCAGATGATGATCTGCGCCGACTGCGCCAAGCCGAAGATGGTCGGGCTTACGAAGTTGCCCCAGTTGGCGAACAGGCAACCCGCGTAACCCGCGAGCGCCGCGCCGATGGTGAAGGTCGCCAGTTTGTAGCCGCGGGGATCGTAGCCGAGGAGTTGCGCGCGCTGTTCATTTTCCCGAATGCCGACGATCGTGCGGCCGAACCGGCTCGCAAGGAGCGCCCGGAGGCCGAAATAAGTGAGAATGAGCGAGGCGGTCGAAAGGTAGAACATCCCCTCGAGATCGATCTGCCAATCCTTGAAGAAGGGGACGTTCAGGGAGGGAATGCCCGGGATGCCGTTGAAGCCGCCAAGCCTGGCGGAGCCGATATGGAACTCGGGGCCTGCGGTCGAGTTGATTGAATTGAACAGGATCAAGGTCACGGTCAGCGTGATGACGCCGAGGTAGACATCGCTGATCCGGCCATAAAACATAAAGTAGCCAAGCAGCGCCGCAAAAGCCGCGGGAACGAGAATGGCGAGGATCAGGGGCGCAGTGCTCTCGCCAAAGTTGATCATCGCGATTGCGTAGGTGTAGGCGCCGAGCCCGAAAAACGCCGACTGTCCGAAACAGAGAATGCCTCCGAACCCCCAGACAAGCGCAAGCGACAGGGCGAGCACCGCCATGATCATGTAGACCGTGACGTTGAGCACCATGTCGAGATCGAAAAGCCGAGGAACAAGGACGAGCACCGCGAGCCCCACGACGGCGACCAGCGCGAGCCCGAGACCGTTGAGAGCGCGCGCGCTCAAAGGCTTCCTCTGAAGAAGCGGCCCGTTATGCCTTGAGGGAGCGCGCGGATCAGGACAATCGCCGCCGCAAGCAGCGCAACCTCGCCGAACACCGGAGTCGTGACATAAGTGGCGATCTGGTTGACCGCTCCGAACAGGATCGACGCCGCACTTGTGCCCGTCACGATCGACGCGCCGCCGCCGATCACGGTAATGAAGCATTTGGCGACGTACGCCGCGCCGATGGTTGGGAATATGCCCGACACAGGGGCGACAACGGCGCCTGCAAGCCCGGTCAGCGCCGCGCCAACGCCAAAGGTGATCGAATAGACACGACTCGGATTGACGCCGAGCGCCGCAGCCATGTTTGCGTTCTGCATCGTTCCGCGGGCGATCAGGCCAAGCTTGGTGAACCGCAGGACTGCGAGAACGCCGCCAAGAACGACGAACGCGACGCCAATCACGAACAGCGTGTAGGCGCTCGTCCGGTATTGTCCGATCTCGAAACTGCCCAGCGGCGCCGAAAGGCCGACGGTCGTGTTGCCGAACACCGCCGTCGTCAATCCAACGAGGAACAGGCTCAAGCCCCATGTCGCGAGCATCGTGTCGATCATGCGGCCGTAGAGCCAACGGATGATGGTTCGCTCGACGAGAATTCCTATCGCCCCGACCACGATCGGCGCGACGATCAACATTGCGATCCAGATGCTGAGGCCGAAGCGATTGGCTTCGATGGCGGCGTAGCCGCCAAGCATCAGAAACTCGCCGTGGGCCAGGTTGATGACCTTCATCATCCCGAAGATGATCGCCAACCCCACGCTCATGAGCGCAAGACTGGCGATCGCATAGAGAACCTGAATCGCCAGGAGCGCTACGAGATCCACGTGAGGTCCTGCATGCTCTCTCTGCGAAGGGCGCTCAGAATTTGATCACATACTGCTGGTTGTCGTTCGGATTCTTCTTGAGGTCGCAGACCGCCGCAGTGTCCGCCGGCCTCTGCTGTGAGAAATCCTCGAGCAGATTAAACTTCTTGTCCTTCACCTCGGCGATGTGGACATCGAGAATGCAGTGATGGGTCGGCGGATCGATCGTCACCTTGCCCGATGGCGCATCGATGCTGATGCCAGTTTCAAGCGCTTCGATGACCTTCATTCGGTCGATGCTCTCGGCCTTCTTCACGCCCTCTGCCCAAAGGTTGAAACCTTGGTAGGTCCCCATCGCGAGTTCGGTCACGTTCGGGTAGTCCGCGCCGAATCGCTTGTGGAACTTCTCGAGAAAAGCGGTGTTGGCCTGATTCTTGACGCCCTCGAAATAGTTGTAGCAGACCAGCATGCCGTTCGCCTCTTCGGGCGACAGCACGATCTGTTCGTTGCCGACGCCGAAAGTCGTCGAGGCCATCGGGATGGTCTTGTTCATGCCCGCCGCCGCCCACTGGCGGTAGAACGAAATGTGGGCGCCGCCCACCAGAGCTGACCAGACAAAGTCCGGCTTTGCGGCCTGAATCTTTGAAATGGTCGAGGAGAAGTTGGTCACGTCGAGCGGGAAGAACTCGATCGAGAGAACCTCGCCTCCATCGTCGGTCGTGTATTTCTTGACCCACTGCGAGGTGATCTGCCCGTAATTATAATCCGCCGCGACAACATAAACCTTCTTGCCCCACTTTTTCATCGCATAAGGCACAAGCTTCTCGACGGTCTGCGCCGGCGTCACCCCTGTGTCGAACTGGTTGCGATCGCAGACGCCGCCTTCATACTGAGTGTTGTAGAAGTAGAGCGTCTTGAACTTGTCGAGCACCGGGCGGATGACCTCTCGTGAGGCGGACGTGATGCCGCCGTGCACGACCGCGACCTTATCTTTAAGTGCAGCCTGCTGAGCGAACTGGGTATAGAGCTGCATGCTCGACTGGGTGTCATAGTTGATGAGCTGAAGCTGGCGGCCCAGCAATCCTCCTGCAGCGTTGGCTTCCTCAATACCGAACGTGAGAGCGTCGACCATCGGCTTGCCGTAGATGTCGAGCCCGCCCGAAAGGTCGTGCAGGCTTCCAACCTTGATGGGGTCGGCTGCGAAAGCGGGCACGGCCAAAGCACTCGCGCCGGCCAAAGCTGCGGCGGTCCCAAGGAATTGCCTGCGGTCGATATTCATATCAGTACTCCCTTTTCGTTGCCCCGATACTCGACACGTGAAGCCGCTGGGCGTTATTGGCGCCACCTGATCCGCTACCGCTACGCTTGCACAGTCTAACGCGACTTTTCACCAAATGCTTGCCTGCCTCGGCCACACGGCTTGTCTTTTGTTGCTCGGCCGAAGCGCTGACCGGGTGTCGTAGCCTAGCATATCAGGCGACGGGTGGATGGAGTCGGCGCCAGTCCGTGGCCAGCTGAAACGCATGGCCGACCCGCACCAGTACGTCTTCAGAGAGATGGGGACCGACAAGCTGCATGCTGAGCGGCATCCCAGCCGAGTCCAGGCCGTTCGGTAGAGTGAGCGTCGGACTCCCTGAGAAGTCAAAAGGGGCAGTGAAGCGCAGGATGCTCAGCAGCACGTTGGGATCCTCGCCATAGGCCTTCATGAGCTCCAGGCTGGGGGTTGGAACCGGCATGGTCGGGATCAGCAGAACATCGACAGCTTCGAACAATTCGGACAGTTCGCGAGAAAATCGCATTCGTTCGAGCGCAATGGCCGCGATGTCGGTTCCCTTGGTAGCCAGCCCCTGCTCGATCAGCGCCGCAAGATCGGGCCCGTATTCCGATTTCCTTGCCGGATAAGTTTCGGCATGCGCAGCCGCCGTCTCGACGGA
Source organism: uncultured Alphaproteobacteria bacterium (assembly GCA_963833955.1). Classification (GTDB taxonomy): domain Bacteria; phylum Pseudomonadota; class Alphaproteobacteria; order Rhizobiales; family Beijerinckiaceae; genus Roseiarcus. The sequence continues at coordinate 43,355 of CAWHZY010000008.1, forward strand.
GCACATGGCGATCCATTGGCTGACGAGCTTCTGATAAGCCGGAAACCGCACCCCGCGCATCGTTGCGCCTAAGCCGCTCAACACCCGCTCCGCCTCGGTCAGCGCCGCGACGACTTGCCCATCGATCCCGTCAGAAACATAATCCCGGTCGACGCCGACCCGCAGACCGCGAATCCCGTCGCCGATCGTCTCGAGATAGTCCGGGACGGGGGCCTTGTAGGTTGTCGGGTCATTTCTGTCCGCGCCGGCGATGGCGCCGAGCATCGCAGCGGCGTCTGCGGCGGATCGCGTCATCGGACCGACGTGGTCCAGGGTCTCTGCTAGCGGAAGCACGCCGTAGCGGCTGACCCGGCCCCATGTCGGCTTGATGCCTGTCAGACCGCAGGTCGCGGAGGGAAACCGGATCGACCCTCCCGTATCGCTGCCCAGGCTGCCGTAACAAAGCCCCAACGATGTCGCGACCCCAGATCCGGTCGAAGAGGAGCCCACCCAATAATTCGTGTTCCACGGGTTCAGCGGAGCCGTCACCCGTGGGTGATGAGACGTGTATGCGCCTTCCGTCATCTGCAGCTTTCCGAGGAGGACCGCGCCTGCGTCCTCGAGGCGTTCCACAACGGTGGCGTTGAAGGATGGAACGAAGCTCTTGAAAATCGTGGCGCCGGCTTGAGTGGGAGCGAAGGTCGTGTTGCAAAGGTCCTTGACGGCGATCGGCACGCCATGGAGAGGGCCGCGCCAGAGGCCGCGCGCGATTTCCGCGTCGGCTGCTTTCGCTAGGGTGAGCGCGCGCTCCGCGAGCACAGTCGCGTAAGAGTGATATTGTCCGTCGAGCTTTGCGATGCGCTTCAGGGTCGCGTCGGTTACCTCAACTGACGATAATTTCTTTCGCCGAATGAGATCGGAGACGGTGGTCAATTGTTCGTATTGTAAAGCTGATGACATCGGGCGGTTCTTCCGGGCTGGAAAGATACATCGCTTAAGAGATACGACAGGTCGAAGCTCGAGCAAGCGCGCCGGCAAAATATCGGGTTGCGCGAGCCGCGCTTGCCTCGCGACGCCACATTCGCTTGCTCCGCGCTGCGGCGCGATGGGGACCGCGTCACTGCGACCGCGAGCCCTTCAGTATGACTCGGCCCCGGGATTGCCGGGAAGTTGTCGCGAAGACATCCTCATTCGCGTCCCGTTAATTCGTGGCGGAGGGGGCGGGATTCGAACCCGCGATACGGTTTCCCGCATACACACTTTCCAGGCGTGCGCCTTCAGCCGCTCGGCCACCCCTCCGTCGCGCGTCGCATCGTGACGCGAGCCGAGGGCGATAGCACCGGCCGACACGCGCGCGCAAGCAGCCCCATTGCCCCGTGCCGAGGCCGCGAACCTGCGCCAATAAACGCCAATAAACGCGAGTAAACGCTAATAAACGTCAGTAAATCTGCTAGCGTTTACTAGCGTTTATTTTTTGTAATCTTGACTTTTCAATGGGTTACGAGCGTTTGGAGTAAAAAAAATCCCCGCCCTCCGGGTCCCGTCGAAAATCGTCCAAAGCAGCGTCCTTCATTGTCCGTTGTCTCCTTGGTCAATCGCCTGCCTGGTGCCAACCGCAATTTACGGCAAAAAAGACTGTATACCCTGACTCCGCGGATAGCCGAGAAAAAGGCTTGCGGTGATTTGATTTTTGGATTCGGCTGAAGCGGATGATTCGCGGCGGATTCCTTTCGCCTCGTGAGCGCTCGGATCTGAAAGGGCTGCTGCGAGACGGTCATACCGAGCAGCGCGTGGCGCGACGGGCCAATGCGATGCTTCTTCTGGACGATGGCTGGAACTGCGAGCGGGTCGCCAAGGCGCTGTATCTTGATGACGATACAGTCAGGGACTGGCGCAAACTCTATGCGGAAGGCGGGATTGACGGCCTGCGGCGCTTCGAAGCCGGAGGCGGCGCCGGTCACCTGAGTCAGGCGCAAGAGGAAGAACTGGCCACCTATGTGTTCGAAGGCCTGCCGCGTTCGGCGCGAGAAGTGGGCGTGTTTCTCAAACAGCGGTTTGGCGTGGTCTACGAGAGCCGCTCCGGGTTGATCGCGCTGCTTCATCGGCTCGGCTTTGAATACAAAAGGCCTCGAACGATTGGCCGCGGCATGCGCGTGGACGAACAGCAGGCGTTTATTGGCGATTATGAGCGCCTGCTGAATGCGCTCGAGCCCGATGAGGCCGTTGTCTTTGTCGACGCCGTGCATCCGGTCTATGCGGCGCGCGCCGTCGGCTGCTGGGCGCGGCCGCAGGACACGCCGGCGATCGCGCAGACGGCCGGTCGCGGCCGCCTCAACATTCACGGCGCGCTCGACCTCGAAACCGGCCGGACCGCGATGATCGAGGTGGAAAGCGTCGATGCGGCCTCGACGATCAGGCTCCTGGAAACGATTGAAGCGAGATATCCGCTGACGGCGCTGGTCCACGTCTTTCTGGACAACGCGCGCTACCATCACGCCGTAATCGTTCAGCAATGGCTGGACCAACCCGGCCGACGGATAAAGCTGCGCTTCATCCCCAGCTACTGCCCGCATTTGAACCCGATCGAGCGGCTGTGGGGCGTCATGCACAAGCGCATCACCCACAACAGAACCTGGCGCAACTTCCGCACATTCGCAGACTACGTGATGCAATTCCTGACCGACAAAGTCCCGAAAACATGGGCGGATTTTCGCGATTCGGTAACCGATAATTTCCGCGTCATCGATCCAAGGCGTTTTCGCGTTTTGGTATGATCAGGGTATAGCACAGAGTTCCGATTTCCGGAAGAGTTTGCTATCGACAGAGTTTGCTATCGACGGGCAATGTCGACCGGTTCGACCCCAAGGCAGGTTGGGCGCGAGGCTGTGTGGATGGGCCGCGTTGAGAGGCGTCGACAGCGGAACAGCGAAATGCAGGGTTCGGGTTCCGACTCTCGCCCCGGGGAGCCCGCGAGGGAGAGCAGATGCCGATTGGAAAACCGCGGACATCAAGCGCGCGGCGTTTGCTCGCCGAGGAGTTGCGGCATACCGCGCATGTGCGATCGCTCAGCGTCGTCGAGGACCTTCGCGACCGCTCCGCGCGTGAGCACTTCGCTGGTCCGAGCCCGTGGAGAATCTTGAGCCCGCTCCGCGGTCCCGACTACTGGACAACCGACGACGCCGGTTAACTCCTTTTGCGGGGTTTTGCTCCTACAGGATTTATCAGAGATGCGTCTACCTTAAGTGCGTCGGGCGTCTCCGGTGTAGCTCGGTTAAGGCCTATTCCGAGAACCGTTAGGACAGCCCCCGGAACGAGTTGATCCAATGTTGGGCCAAAATTTCCGGCGGAAAACCCAATATTTACTGCGAGCACCCATTTCCCCTCGTGGATACCGGCCTTCTTTATTAGAAGTTCGACAATTTCTTTGTGCTGAAAGAATAATTGATTAACCTCTGGCATGTGACTTACCGGTTTTATTGTCGATCATTGTCCAAACGTAATCTTGTTTCGTTTGAGCAGCAGTCATCGCGAATGTTTCAAAGCCAGCAGGTAACGTCTGCACAGGTGCCGTCACCATACCACCAGGTATTCCCCGACCAGCTCCCAATCCACCGCTATTATACTGCGTTCCGAACGCGCTAGCATGTGCTACGATGGTTATAATTGGTGCCGAGACTGTACCGCCAATCGTCGGTGAGGTTAGCTGTTGATGCCACTGCCCTGCAGTCGGATGTATCTGTTGCACCGGTTGATCGAAGAAACGTCGAGGTCCCGATCCTACCGCGGGCAACCGTTCGCCAACGGCTTCTGCGATACATACAACGATAAATTGGTTTAGGCTTACATCCTCTTGTTCGGCGAACATTGCCGCTCGTTGATGCAGTCCCTTGGGCATACGCACCAACACTTTCCCGCTCGGTAAGCTCGAGGCTGGTCGAGATGGGGCGGGGACAGCATTGCCAGCTGCGCGCGCTGCTTCTATCCAAGAATCGATAGCTTGGTCCAGCTCCGTGAGCGCCTCGGATTCGGTTTCCCCAAAAGCAGATGAACCAGGTAAATCAGGAGCTACGGCAATGAACCCATGGTCTTCGTCGCTCCAAAAGACATGCTTTGGATATCTTGGTGCTTCGCTCACAGCTCATCCTCGTATTTTTCAATCATCTGAATTAGCCGCTTTACTTGGTATATTTTAAGGTTCCCGCCATGCGATTGGAAATTAAGTTGCGTGGGCTCCCCGCCTCGCGCGAAGGTATGATGAGATCCCTTACACCCCTTAGCTAAAAATCCCAGCCATTCCGCTACCTTGCATGCATCATCAAACCGAACATCCTGCGGATTTTGCCTAGATACGCTCGACCAGTTTCCTCCGTTGGGACACTTAGTGATACCGCCTGTAGTAGCAAAGGGGAATAAAAATTTTCTTTCCGGGCGAAAACATTTATCGTTTGGATTAACGGGGTCAAGCGCACTAACAACAGCCCTGACGTCGCTTTAAGGTCGATAACACTTGCGGGCCTGTCGCCCGCCTCACCCCGGCCCCGCCCCGAACAGCCCGACGCGGATCGCCTTCTCCAGTTCGAGGACCAGGATCAAGCCGATCGCGGCTAGCGCGGCGACGCCCATGTCCGGCCAATCGATCGGCCGCGTATCGTAGAGCGTCTCGAACAGCGGCAAATAGGTGAACACGATCTGCAGCACGACGACAGCGGCAATTCCGATCAAGAGCGCGCGGGTCAAGCGAATGTCGCGGAAGTCGAACGGCGCGCTGTGCCGCAGCCGGACGCTGAAGAGGTAGGCGATTTCGAGCCCGACCATCGCGTTGACGGCGAAAGTCTGCGCATGCCCGAGCTCCTCGCCGCGCCGGAGCGCCCAGGTGAAGACGCCGAACACCACCACGCAGAACAGGGCCGACACCAGCGCCGTGCGCCACACGAGAAGGCCTGAGAGCAGCGGCGCGCGCGGATCGCGCGGCGGACGAAGCATGACGCCGGGCTCGGCGGGATCGAAGGCGAACACGAGGCCCAGGGCGACGCTGGTGACCATGTTGACCCAGAGGATCTGCGCCGGCGTCATCGGCATGGTGACGCCGAGAAGAACCGCGGCGACGATCGCTATCGCCTGGCCGCCATTGGTCGGCAACGTCCAGCCTATGACCTTGACCAGGTTGTCGTAGACGATGCGGCCCTCGCGCACGGCCGCCGCGATGGTGGCGAAATTGTCGTCGGCCAGCACCATTTCGGCTGCTTCCTTGGCGGCCTCCGTGCCCTTGCGGCCCATGGCGACGCCGACATTGGCGCGCTTGAGCGCCGGCGCATCATTGACGCCGTCGCCAGTCATCGACACGACGGCGCCGTCGGCCTGCAACGCCTCGACCAGCCGAAGCTTATGCTCGGGGCTGGTGCGCGCGAACACGGACGTCGTCGGCAGCGAGAGGCGAAGCGCGGCATCGTCCATCGTATCGATGGCGTGGCCGGTCAGTGCGTCGATGGCGCCCTTGCCCAAGCCCAGCTGGCGCGCGATCGCGGCTCCGGTCGAGGCGTGATCGCCGGTGATCATCTTGACGTCGATCCCCGCCGCCTTGCATTCGGCGATCGCCTGAACCGCTTCCGGCCGCGGCGGATCGATGAGGCCGACAAGGCCGAGCAGGGTGAGCCCGCCGCTCTCGACATCGGTGAGTTCGAGACTTTCGGGGCCGCGCGCGGGCTTCGAGGCGAAGGCGATGACGCGCTGGCCTCGAGCCGCGAGCTTGTCGATCGCGGCGCGCCACCGCGAGGCGTCGATCGGTTCGTCGCCGGTCGCGGCAGCCTGGGTCGCGCAGAGTTCGAGCACGCGCTCGGGCGCGCCCTTGATGGTGATGACGCTGCCTGGAGCGCGAGGGTTCAAGGTCGCCATGAACCGATATCGGGAATCGAAGGGGATCTCCCTGAGCCGCGGGGAGTCGCGCTTCGTGGCCTCGGGGTCGAGGCCCGCCTTCATCGCGAAGGCGATCAGCGCGCCCTCCATCGGATCGCCATCGACGATCCACCCGGCTTCCGATTGTCTCAACGAGGCGTCGTTGCAGAGGAGAGAAGCGCGCGCAATGGCCGCAAGATCGGGATAAGCGGCCGGGTCGATCGCCGCGCCGCCCGATACGAATTCGCCACGCGGCTCGTAGCCGGTTCCGGTCGTCTCGAATTCGGCCGATGCGGTCAGAACCGCGCCGACCGTCATCTGGTTCAAGGTGAGCGTACCGGTCTTGTCGGAGCAGATCGTCGACACCGCCCCAAGCGTCTCGACCGCGGGAAGGCTGCGAATGATGGCGTTGCGATCCGCCATCCGCTTGACGCCGATGGCGAGCGTGATCGTCATCACCGCGGGCAGGCCTTCGGGGATCGCGGCTACGGCGACACCGACCGCAGCCATGAACGCGTGCTCCATTTCATAGCCCCGCGCCGTGAAGGCGAAAACACAGACGCAGGCGGCGAGCGCCAGAATGACAATCGTCAGGCGCTGGGCGAAAACGTTCATCTGACGCAGAAGCGGCGTGGTGAGCGTTTCGACGCCCCCGACCATGGCGCTGACGCGCCCGAGCTCAGTCGCGGCGCCGGTCGCGACCACCAAACCCGCGCCTTGCCCGCTCGCGACCATCGTGCCGGAATAGGCCATCGAGGCGCGGTCGCCGAGCGCCGCGTCGAGCGCGACGGGATCGACCGCCTTGTCGGACGCGGCCGCTTCGCCGGTCAGCACCGCCTCCTCGATCTTGAGGCTTGTGGCGCGCAGGAGCCTGAGGTCGGCGGGAATGCGGTCGCCCGCTTCAGTCAGCACGACGTCGCCGACCACGAGGCTTTCGGCCGGAACGGTCAGGCGGCGCCCGTCGCGCAAAACCGAGGACTCGCGGGTCAGCATCGCGCGGATGGCCTCGAGCGACTTTTCAGCCCGCCCTTCCTGGATGAATCCGATCACCCCGTTGATGACGACGACGGCGAAGATCACCACCGCGTCGAGAGCGTGGCCCAGCAGGATGGTGACGAGCGCCGAAGCGAGGAGGACATAGATGAGGAGATTGTTGAACTGAGCGAACACGCGCGCGAACAGGGAGCGTGTCTTGCCCGCCGGCAGCCGGTTCGGGCCGTCCGCCTCGAGGCGCCTCGCGGCTTCGTCGGCGCTCAATCCTTGCGTCGAGGAACGGCAAAGCGCGAGCGCGGCCTCAGGCGGCTCGGAATGCCAGGGGCGCTCGGTCTTCAGGGTCAGATCCTGCATCGCTCGATGAAGCCCCTTTGGCGTTCCGCCCTGTGCGTGGTCGCTTTCGAAAACGAACCCGTCAACCTCGTCGCGCCTTTAGGCGGACAAGTTTGCCTCGATCGACCGTCCACGTCTCGCTGAACACGCGCGTTCCGCGCACATCGGCATAGTTCATCGTCAGCGGATTGTCGCGCAAGGTCATCTTGGCGAAGCCGTTCGACCGCTGGTCAATTCCGTTATCTCCGTCCTCGCCATCATAAACCTGGAAGGGATGGCGCCGGCCAATTCGAAATCGCCAATATTCGCCCGCCCATCTCCAGAATCGGCGAGGCGCGAAGGCGGAGAGGGATGGATAGGCCCGGCGCTGACGAGCTTCAGCGCGCGAACGCGGACGATGCGGCTGAGCATGCTTCTCCTGATAGGAGACGAGCGCCGAGCGCGGCAGTTTGCGAAGATCCTGGAGATCTCTGCGCATGCCGCGCGGCCGTCGCGCACCATTCGGGCGCGGCGGATCGGCTCCGCCCGCGCGCATCGATGCGGTCCCTGCTCAGCCAGCCACGGCGGCGATGTCCTTGGCGCCAAGCCCCTTGGCGTCGGCGCGCGCGAACGCCTTGGCCGCGCCCTCGATCATGCCGGCCGGCGCGCCCAGCGATTGAGCGAGCGCCGCCGCATAGCGCGCGTCCTTCAGCATGAGACTGAGGGCGAAATCCGCCGGCTCGAAATCCTGCGCCAGCATGCGCGGCAGCTTGAGCTTGACGATCGGGCTCGCCGGGGCGCCGCCCAGGATGAGCTCGGAGATCTGCTCGTTCTTGAAGCCAGCCTTTTTTGCGACCTCGAGCGCCTCGGCGAGCGCGGCGACCTGACCCGCGGCGAGCTGGTTGTTGATGAGCTTCCAGGTCGCGCCCGCGCCGAGCGGCCCGAGCAGATCCATCTTGCTGCCGACCGCCGCGAGCGCGGGGCGCGCAGCCTCGTAGGTTTGGGGGTCGCCGCCGACAAAGAACCTGAGTTCCCCGCCCTCCGCCGCCGCCCGGCTGCCGCCGACCGGCGCATCGAGGAAGCCGCATCCCTTGGTCGCTGCGTGGCGGCCAAGCTCGCGGATCCAGTCGGGAGTCAACGTGCTCGAATTCAACCCCGATCGCGCCCTCCTTCGCTCCGGCGAGCGCGCCATCGGCGCCGAGCCAGACGGATCGCGAGGCGTCGTCGTCAGCCACCATGGCGAAGATGAAGTCGGCGCCCTGAGCGGCTTCGCGAGGGGTCGCCGCGACCTTGGCGCCCTTGCCAGCCAGCGCCTGGGCCTTGGCGGCCGTGCGGTTCCAGACGGCGACTTCAAAGCCCTTGGCCAGCCAATTGGCGGCCATGCCGCCTCCCATGATGCCAAGGCCAAGAATAGCGACGCGTTGCATGAGCCTGTCTCCCTAAGATTGAACCTATTTCGGCCTGTTGGACGCGGCCTATTCAAAACAGCGCGCGAACTTGGCTACAGCACATGCGAACCGTCGCCGGCGCGCTTGGCGGCTTTCTGGAATTTCTTGATCACCCGGTCGCGCTTGAGCTTCGAGATGTGGTCGATGAAGAGAACGCCATCGAGATGGTCGATCTCGTGCTGCAGGACGGTGGCGAGCAGGCCCTCGGCCAGGATCTCGCGTTCCTTCCCCTCGCGGTTAAGCGCGCGGGCGCGCACGGACGCGGGCCGCTCGACCTCGGCGTAATATTCCGGAATGGAAAGGCAGCCCTCCTCGTAGGTCGAGCGCTCCTCGGACGACCAGACGATCTCCGGATTGATGAACACCTGCGGGTCGGGCGTTTCGTCCTTCTTCGCGGTGTCGACCACCAAAAGACGGATGGGTTCGGCGACCTGAATGGCCGCGAGGCCCACGCCCGGCGCGTCGTGCATGGTCTCGATCATGTCGTCGATCAGCTTGCGCAAATCGTCGTCGACATGCTCGATTTTCTTGCTGACGAGGCGCAGCTTGGGGTCGGGCAAAATGATGATCGGTTTGAGGGCCATGCGGGACTTTTCGCGGGAGAGGCGCGGGGACTGTTAATCGGCTGGACAAGCGCGGTCAAACGTGTTCTTACTTTGTTCCGAATTACTCAACCCGCCTTTTAGATGATTCCCGCTTCCCCCATCGTCGTCATCGCTGGCGTCCCCGTCTCTCTCACCGAGGCGCTTGGCGCGGCTTTGTCGCTTCTGGCTGTGCTCGCCGCGCTGAGCTTGATCGCGCTCTGGCGCGCAGGGATCGCGCGCCGGCGGGAGCGGGAGATCGCCGACGAGCGGCAGGAGGCGATCGAGGCGCGCTTCGCCATGCTTGCGCAGTCAAGCGCCGAACTCGGCGGGCGAATCGGGGGCATGTCGGAATGGCTCGGGTCGCGGCAGACGGACCTCGCGCGCGTCGTCGCCGACCGGCTCGATTCGGTCGGCGCGCGGCTCGGCGCCGGGCTCGACGCCCAAGCGCAGACGACCGGCGAAAATCTGGGCAAGCTCAACGAGCGTCTAGCCGTCATCGACGCGGCGCAATCGCGATTGAGCGAAATGACGCGCGAAGTGGTGTCGCTGAAGGACATTCTCTCCAACAAGCAGTCGCGCGGCGCCTTCGGTCAGGGGCGGATGGAGGCGATCGTGCGCGACGGCCTGCCGGTCGGCGCTTACGAGTTCCAGTTCACCCTCTCCAACCGGGCCCGCCCCGATTGCGTCATCCGCCTGCCCGGCGACGCCCGGCTGCTCGCCGTCGACGCCAAGTTCCCGCTCGAAGGCTTCACCGCGTTGCGCGCCGCGCGCGACGACGAGACGCGCAAGACGGCGCTGGCGCGGGTGCGCACGGACGTCGGCAAGCACGTCAAGGACATCGCCGAGCGCTATCTTCTGCCCGGCGAGACGCAGGACGTGGCGCTGATGTTCGTGCCTTCGGAAGCGATCTATTCCGATCTCGTCGATCAGTTCGACGAACTGGTGCAGAAGGCCCACCGGGCGCGCGTGGTCATCGTCTCGCCGACGCTCATGATGATGGCGATCAGCGTCGCCCAGGCGATCCTGCGCGACGCGCGCATGCGCGACGAGGCGCATCAGATCCAGGCCGAGGTCGGCAAGCTCATGAACGACGTGCGGCTGCTTGTCGAACGCGCGGGCAAGCTCGAGACGCATTTCCGCCAGGCGCAGGAGGATCTCGCCGGGGTCGGCGCGGCGAGCGCGCGGGTTGCGCGGCGAAGCGAGCGGATCGAATCCATGGACTTTTCGCGCGAAGGGGAGGCGCCGTCTCCGGATATTTTGCGCTTCGCGCGCGGCGCGGAATAGGGGGGTCTCCGGCGGTTCGATTGAGGATTTCGGCGGCGCAGGCGCGCGCCGGTCGCCATTTGCCGTTCGTCGCCTAGGCCACGATATTGCGTACGCGGGCGGGCGCTTCGATCCACGAGCCCGAGCGACGGCGCGACCTGAGGGCATTGCCCGCTTTCACGCGAATGTGAAAAGCGCGGGCACGCCCTGGCCGTCTTCGATCGGGATGGCCGGCGGTGGCTGGGAAGCTCCACGGTGCGTCATCGCGCGTAAGGACGCCGCTGGAGTCGGGCTCGACGATTGCCCTTCCCCTCGCTCTGGACGGGCGCGATCCCGCCGCCCGCGAGGCGACCTTCAAGGCGTATCTGCGGGCTAGACGGGACCGGAAAGTTCAGTAAGGACATGAGGATCGCCGCAAGGCCGCAAATCGGCGCGAGGCGGAGCTGTGCCGACCAGGGGCTTTCGAGGGGGCTGAACAATGAGCGTGCGTGTCGACCGACGAAGCCTTCTTGCCGGAATTTCGGTCCTGCTGGGGGGGTGCGCGAGCCAGGGCGGGATGCCCTTCGGATCCGGCTTCGGGAACCCGTCCGAATACGGAGCGATCAATGACCACGGGCACGAGATTCCCGCGCTCGACATGAGCCGGATCAATCCCGACGTGCTTCGTCGGCAGGTCGCCTTCGCCAGTCCCTATCGGCCGGGCACGATCGTCGTCATGATCGGTGAACGGCATCTCTATTTCGTCGAGCCGGGCGGCACGGCGATGCGCTACACGGTGGGGGTTGGCCGGGAGGAGGCGCTGAACTTCCGCGGCAACGCCGTCATCGGCCGAAAGGCCGAATGGCCGCATTGGACGCCAACCGGAGACATGATTCGCCGGATGCCGATCTACGCGCATTACACCGCCGGACTGCCGGGCGGCATCAACAATCCGCTCGGGGCGCGCGCGCTCTACCTCTATCGCGGCAATCAGGACACCTACTTCCGCCTTCATGGCACGATCGAACCGGAGACGATCGGCCAGAAGGTGTCCAGCGGCTGCATTCGCCTGTTCAATCAGGACATCATCGATCTCTACAATCGCGCTCCAGTTGGAACGCGGGTCGTCGTGCTGCAGGAAGGCGAGTCCATGCGCGCGGAGGCCGGCCCGGAGATGAATGGATATTATGAGCCCGGACCCGGGCCGATTGGACCCTACGCCGGGCCGCCGGGCCCCTACGATGGTCCGCCCGCCCCTTATGCCGGCCTCTATTATGAGCCGCCGCCCTGGGCGTCAGGATATTGATTTCGCGTGTCGCGACCGTGTTACGCAACGATCTCGATGTCCGGATTTGCCGCCCGCTTGCCGCGTCCGCTTGTCATCGCGAAAGCGATTTGTTAGACGACCGCCTTCGCTTTGCGCCGCCTGACGCAGAACGAAAAAGTGCGGCCATGGCGGAACTGGTAGACGCGCTAGCTTGAGGTGCTAGTTCTTTAACCGGAGTGGAGGTTCGAGTCCTCTTGGCCGCACCAAATCATATCTAAGTATTGATTTTTATTGGTTTTTTGTCGGTTGTCCCGCACCGATGGCGGCGCGATCGCGTTCGAACGCAAATCGGCTTTGGTCCGAAACCAACCAATTAGTTGCATAAACTGTGACCTGCATCACAGCGCGGGATAGCTTTTTCGACTTAGACCCTGAGCAAGGTGTTGCTGGCGGGGCAGTCCAGGTAACGGGAGGGAATCACGGGTTTGTGGCAGCGGCCCCAACTCAAATCATCTTTGTATCAGATCTAATCTGTGATATGGTGCGGGAACCGCGCTTATGCCCCTCTACGGCGGGCGGGAGCGTGGAGGGCGCCTATGTCGAGGCGGGGCTGTCTCGGACGGCGACGGTCCCAGAACAGGTGCCTGCGAGAGGATGATACTCGCGGTCACTCGTAAGGATTGGAAGATGAAGAGACCAACGCGGGAATCCGTTAAGGCCATGGCGTCGCCAAAAACTGGCCAGAAGACCATGAAGCGCTCGTATCAACGGGCGGACCTGCCCGCCTCTCGGACACCGCTGTTGTCGGAGACTAGAGAAGTCGCGGTGACCTTCACGTCGCAGACCTATCAGAAGCTTAAGCTCGCGGCTGATCTGAACGGCGTGACGATCTCCGTGATGGTGCGTCAGTGTGTTCAGTATCTTCTCGACCCTAAGGATGCGTAGCGGCGGTTATTGTCCTGGAACTGTTAAGGTTCAGGTGCTGAGGCCCTGCCTGGTTCGTTGGCCAGCCCGAGGGGAGCCCGGGACCGTCGAGCCGTGGGACCTGGCCCATGAGGAGATGGCCCATGAGGAGATGGCCCATGAGGAGATGGCCCATGAGGAGATGGCCCATGAGGAGATGGCCACCCCATCGTCAAGAAAGTCCGGAACCATACGGTTCAGGCGTTCGTCGGGGTGACTTTTGCCCAAGACGAAGACGACGGCGACGCGCGATCCCCCGCATTTCAAAACCCATAGGCCAGTCATCGCCGCCGGGTTCCTGGGAGAACTGCGGAAGATGAAGCCCCGGCTCGTGCATCGCGGGGACCGTCGCCGCCATCGGGCGAACATTGGGAAATGTTGATCTTTCAGCCGCCGTCGCGCCATGCCCGCTTGATTTGAAGTCCCGAAGCGTCCGTCAACCGGGTTTCCTCCAATCCCCGGAACGACTGGCGCATCGAGGCGCCTGACGTGACCGCGTGGACGATCCCATCTTATAGATCCCGGGGCCTCTCGGCCCTCGGTGACCGCGGCATGCGCCGATTCTGGCTGCGCGCTCTGCTTGCCCCGCGGCGTGGCGTGGGAGTGGAGCCGGAAAGCCGGGAAACTCGATCGCGACCACGGCGGAGACGTTCATCGCTCGCGGGTGCTGTCGAAGCCGCTGCACGGCTATCTGCGCCGGCGGCTCCGTCCGGCCGCCCGTCTGCGTTTCCTCCTCGACCATCATCGCGCGATCGCCTCGCTCATCGAGCGGGACGCGCTCGGCACGCTGTGGCGCGGAGAGCCGCTCGAACTCGCGATCCTGCGCGGCAGGAAGGATTCGCGCTTCCGGCTCTATCTCGCCAATGCGACGATGGAGCAGACCCATCGCGAAGGCGAGTTGGCGATCGTGCTCGCGCGCGAAGGCGAGCCGACGCCGCTCACCCGCCTCACCTTCAACCTGGTCAGCCTCGAGGGAGGTCTGGCGCTGGCGATCGGCGGTCTGCAAGGGCCGAGCGAGGGCGGCAAGCGCATGGTGATCGATGCGACGCGCAGCCTCCATGGCCTGCGGCCGAAGGACGCGACGCTGCTTGCGGCGCGGGCGCTCGCGCGGGCCCTGGGCGCAAACGCGGTCCACGCCGTCAGCGATGCGCTGCATGTCCGCGGCACGCTTCGCAACGATCCCAAAATCTGCAGCTACGACGCCTACTGGCTCGAACGCGGCGCGCGCCCTTGCCCGGCTTTCGGGTTCGCCTTTCCGCCACTCGCCGCGCTCCCCGCCGGGCCCTCGGGCCGCGACGGCGTCAAGGACGCGATCGTCCGCGCCATGGAGGCCTTCGTCGCCGAGCGGCGTGTCGAAGACGGCTGAGCGGCGTGATCGGCGTCAGGCCCGGCCCTGTCTTCTAGCGGGTCCTTCGCCTGAAGTCGCTGTTTGTCGGCCGATCACTGGGGCGGCAGTCGGGCCAGAAGCTCGGCGACCAGGCCGAATGCGAGCGCAATCATGAGGAGCACGCCGAGCCGGGTGAAGATCTGCAATGGCAACGGCGGATCGAACTCATAGGGATCGTGCCGAAAGAGACGATGCTCGAACGGATGGTCTCGTCTCTCCGCCTTCACCCGATCCAAAAGCAAATTGCGCATCAGAACGCGTCTCCATCTCGTCACACCGCGAAAGATGTGGCGGGAGGCGTAAGCGTTCGAGAGGGAATCAGGGCGCCAGATGTAAGAAAGGCATAAGGCTCCCCGCGCGATCTTGCCCGCGCTAGATCGGCCGGACCCGTCCGGGAACGCCAAGCGGGCATTCGAGAGCCGCTCGATCCCAGCCTGCGGAATCGGCTGCGGCCGCATAGGTCGCCGACAGGAAGTCGAGCAGCAAGGCCTCCGGGTCACGCGATTGCGCGACCGTGTCGTAGGGCAGGATGAATTCCCCGAGCGTCGCATCGAAGGAACCGCCTTGCGCGATCTTCCGGTCGCGAAAGCCGGTCGGTTCGGGATAGGCGTAGGAATAGAAGGCCGCGCGCGGAAAGGCCTCGGAGCCGGGCCAGAAACCGGCGCTGCTCACTTCGTGCGAATAGGCTTCGCGCGCCACATCGTCGGGCAGTCCGGGCACGCCGCCCGGATGGGGCGGGGCGGGGCGTCCCGAGAACCGCGTAACCGCAAGATCGAAGCTGCCCCAGAAGAAATGGACCGGGCTCGCCTTGCCGATAAATCCGCTGCGGAAGAGCTTGAAGATGCGGTCCGCCTGCACGAGCGCGCGCCAGAAGCGCTGGGCCGCCGCCCCATCATAGGCGGCGTGCGTCCGGTCTTGCGAAAAGCGGATCGGACGCGGAACTTCGTTCGGCGTCTCTTTGATCGCGACCGCAATGCCCATGCCGCCGAGGAGATCGAGGATCGCGCCATAGAAATCGGCGACCGACTGGGCCTTGAGCGGCAGCAATTCTTCGACGCCTCGGCTGGTCCGCACATTGAGCCGATGACGGATAAAATCGAACTCGATCTCGAAGATCTCGGCCCCGATCGGGATCGGCGATGTCCCGAGTCCCCGGGCGGTCACATAGAGCGGCGTCTGCCAGCTGTGATTGAGCCAGGGGGTCAGCGTCAGCCGGATCTTGCCGACGATCTGGGTCCAAAGCTGCAAGGTCGCGAGCGTCTCGGCCCAGGACGAATAGGTCAGATCGGGCCAGATCGGATCGGCGTCGTGCGTCACAGGCATCATGGTCCTTTCCGGAGGTCGCCGCCTACCTCGCAGCTTCGCCCCGATCAAGCCGCGTGGCGGGTCGACAAGCTCGCGCAGGGTTTAAACGCGCCGCGACATTTTCTGTTATTCAAAGTTTCGTTTGTCGTTCCTAAATCATCACGAGTATTGCTGAGCGAGGCGGATTAGGAATCACGCGATGTTCCATAAAGTTGTTGTTGTCTTCGCCCTGGTTGGGGGGCTTTTCTGCCTGGCGCAGCAAGCGGCTGCCCAGGATTCTCGGCCCATCCATGGGGGCGGCTGGCCGATTCAGAACGGGGTCAAGCATCAGCCGACCCGAGGCGCGGGAGGCGAATTTACGCCAGGCCAGGCGGAGGAGACCGATAAACTGTACGACGAACTGCTGTCGAACAGCTTCGGCGCCACGCACCATACCGGTAACGCACGCGCGCGCTAGGACACGGGCGCGTTTGGACGGCGACTGGCCGTCATCGCGAGCTCGTGGCGTGTCGAGAGACGCCTGGCCTTCCCGACAGGCCACGGCGACGCGCTCGAACTGCAGTGCGCTCTCTCAACTCCACGGCATGGCGATTCCGGAAATCTTCCCGCAGATGTCGATGAGCCTGTCCTGCACCGAGATCTCCCGCGTCTCGGGGTTCGGCTCGCGGCGCTTCAGGTGATAGAAATAGCCGCCGGTGGTCTTCGCCTCGGAATCGTCGCTGGTCGCGAGCCACGCTTGCGTGAGATGCGCCTGGGCGATGTCGTCGGGCGCGCCGGCGCCGCCCATTTTCGTCGCGACCCAACCCGGCGTCACCGCATTCGACAGCACGTTCGTCCAGAGGCGCGCGACGGTGAAGGCGAGCAGGACGTCGTGCAGCTTGCTCTCGGCATAGGCGGTCGATCCGTCCCAGGGGCGCTTCCGCCAAAAAATATCGTCGAGATTGGCGTTCGCGCGCTCGTGCATGCCTGAGCTCAGATAGACGAGGCGCTTCGGCCGCTCGATCAGCATCGTAAGGATATAAGGCGCGAGCGTGTTGATGGCGAAGACATGCGGCACGCCATCGCTGGTCAGGCGCTGCCCCTCGCGATAGCCGACGGCGGCGTTGTGAATGACGGCGTCGAAAGGCCCAAGCGCGTTGATCTGGGCCGCCACGTCCTTCGTGGCGGCGATGCTCGCGAGATCGCCGACGACGACCGCTTCGGCCTTGGGCAGGGCCTTCCTGGCGTCGGCGGCGCGCGCGTCATTGCGCGCATGCAACACGACCCGATGTCCCTGATCGGCGAGAAGCTGGCCGATCATGAGGCCGAGGCCGTCGGATGAACCGGTGATGAAGACGCGCGCCATGGTGTTCTCCCTGTGCTGTGTTCGCTTGAGCATATAGGTCGCTTTGCGTCGGCTCGCTTGGTGAAGCGCGACGTCGCGCCTTCTCGCTGCCTTCGTGTCGCCCTATAGTCGTTGGCAGATCGTCCAAAGGCGACAGTTCACTGGAGTTCGCACATGACCACCCACCAGCGCAATTTCCCGTCGATCGATCCGCAAAAACTCGAGCGGCTGGCCGAGACGGCGGTGAAGGTCGGATTGCGACTTCAACCGGGGCAGGACTTGTTCCTGACGGCGCCGGTCTCGGCCCTGCCGCTGGCGCGCCGCATCGTGGCCGCGGCCTACAAGGCGGGCGCAGGGCTGGTGACGCCGATCCTCTCCGATGAGGAAATCACACTCGCGCGATTCCGTTTCGCTCCTGACGCGAGCTTCGACCGCGCGCCAGGCTGGCTCTATGAAGGCGTCGGAAAGGCGTTCGCCGCCAATACGGCGCGCCTCGCCATCGTCGGCGACGATCCGATGCTCTTGTCGCAGGAAGACCCGGCCAAGGTCGCGCGCGCCAACAAGGCGAACTCGATCGCCTACCAGCCGGCCTTGGAGAAGATCGCCGGCTTCGACATCAACTGGAACATCGTCGCCTATCCGACCGCCTCGTGGGCCGCCCGTGTCTTTCCGGGCGACGAGGAGGAGGTCGCGGTCGGCAGGCTGGCGGAGGCGATCTTCTCCGCCTCCCGCGTCGATAACGACGATCCCGTTCAAGCCTGGGCCACGCACAATGCGGCGCTCGGCCGTCGGACGGAATGGCTGAACGCGCGGAAATTTCACGCGCTCCATTATTCCGGTCCGGGGACGGATCTCACCATCGGCCTCGCCGACGGCCACGACTGGCAAGGCGGCGCGGCGACGGCGAAAAACGGCGTCACCTGCAATCCGAACATTCCGACCGAAGAGGTCTTCACCACGCCCCATGCGCGCCGGGTTGACGGCCATGTCGCCAGCACCAAGCCGCTCTCCTATCAGGGCACGCTGATCGACGACATCGCGGTCCGCTTTGAGGCTGGACGCATTGTCGAAGCGAAGGCTGCGCGTGGGCAGGACGTGTTGAACAAGGTGCTCGACAGCGACGAGGGCGCGCGCCGCCTCGGCGAGGTCGCGCTGGTGCCGCACTCATCGCCGATCTCGAAGAGCGGCCTCCTGTTCTTCAACACGCTGTTCGACGAGAACGCCGCCTGCCACATCGCGCTCGGGCAATGCTATGCGAAATGCTTCGTCGATGGCGCGAAGCTCACGCCAGAGCAGATCGCGGAGCGGGGCGGCAACAAGAGCATGATCCATATCGACTGGATGATCGGATCGGACTTGATCGACATCGACGGCCTCGATGCGAACGGCGCTCGCACGCCGGTGTTCCGCAAGGGCGAGTGGGCTTAAGCCTCAGTCGGCGCGCTCCACCGACCGAGGCTTGTCCGGGCCTCGGGAAGGGGGCGCGTTTTTTATTGCGCGCGACGGTCATCCGACGAATGTGATCACGGGAGCAATTCCGCGCCGATTGAATCCGGATCGCTTGCGCGTCGTTCCTCGAGGCCCGCTGTTCAAGTTCGCAAAACCCCGCTACGACTACGGTTTGCAATGAGGAAACGTCCCATGAAGCGACTTGCATTCGCCGCGGCCGCCGCGTTCGCGCTGGCTGGACAGCCGGCGCGGGCCGATGAGTCCGCGACGAACTTCGTGAAGCTGTTCAGCGATGTCTGCCTGGCCAAGTTCGGTCATCTCACGTCGGTGTGGGACTGGGCGGACAGCCAGAATCTGCTGCCGATCACCAATCCTCAGGCGCTCTCGGTGTTTGCGGGCAGGCCGAACAAGGACGGCAAGATGCTCTCGTTCGCCGGCGGCGGCGTGCCTGGTTCCGGCAAGGCCTGGGCGGTGCCCGATCCCGCCGGGCGGTTCGTGCTGGCGACGCGGCTCGATCCGGAATCCTGTGTCGCCTGGGCGCAGAAGGCGGACCCGAGCGAGGTCGATGCAGCCTATGCGAAACTGGTGGCGCAGGCCAACGGTCCTGGCATCGAAGTGAAGCCAGCCGACGACAAGACCGTCAACATTCCCGATGGCACAGTGCGTATTCGCGTGACCCACGTGTGGTCGGGATCGCCGCTGAACAGCTACGCACTGATCATGGCGACGGTCAGCCGGTCGGGCGGCCCGTTCCAGGCGATGCTCGAGACGCAGCGGCTCGTCGAGCGCGATGACGTGATCAATCCATTCGTGCCGCTGCAGCCGCCGGGCTAGGCGCCGTTTCTTTTTTTCGCTTCCCCTCCGCAATGGCGTTGTCAAGGATGTTGGGTCATCCTATGATCGAGCTGCTCCGCCATGCCGCCTCGCCGATGCGCGAGGTCGAAGGGGGGCGTGGCGGTCACCCGTCAGTATAAATAGAACGAATCCCTAGGGAGGAAACGATGCGACTTGGAAGGCTGAGATGGCTGCCGACGCTGGTGGGCGTGGCAGGGCTTGCGGCGGTGGGAATGGCGTCAGCCGTTCCGGCGCGCGCCGACGAACCGCTGATCAAGTACAACTCGAACGGCCGCGATTACTGGGAGCACCCGCCCGCGGACTGGTTCATGGGCGACGAGACGGCGCAGCAGCACGGCACGCATCCCTATCCGGGGCAGCCGCTGCCGACGCCGCATGAAGAACTGGTGAACCTCGTCAAAGAGAACATCAAGCTGCAGCCGGGCTTCCATATCGAGGTCCTGGCCGATCAGCTCGACTGCGCTCGCCAGATGGTGTTCGGCGCCGACAACACGCTCTATGTCGGCTGCTGGACCGACCACGTGTTCGCGCTGAAGAAGCAGGGCGACAAGTGGGAGGCGAAGACCATCATCAAGGGGCTGCGGCAACCGACCGGCATCGGCTACTACAACGGCAACCTCTACGTCACCGACATCGACAAGATTTATCGCTACAAGGATATCGCCAACAATCTCGATAACCCGAAGGGCGAGGTCGTCTACAGCGACTTCCCGCCGTACACCTCGCATGGCTGGAAGTACATGGTTGCGGATCCGCAGTCGCCGGGCTGGTTCTACATTCCGGTCGGCCCGCCCTGCAACGTCTGCATGATCCCGTCCGGCACGGCGCAATATCGCCACGTCAACCCGGATGCGGGCCTTTCGGAGGTGGCTGCGCTCGGCCAGCGCAACAGCGTCGGCGGCGACGTCGATCCGCGCTCCGGCCAGCTCTGGTTCTCCGAGAATGCGCGCGACTGGATGGGCGACAACATCCCGTCCGACAAGCTCAACCACCTGACCCGGTGGGGTCAGCACTTCGGCTACCCGTACTGCCACCAGGGTGACATTCCGGATCCGAAATACGCCATGGGCCACAAGTGCGACGAGTTCACGCCCCCGGCGCTGAACGTCGGGCCGCACATGGCGCCGCTCGGGATGAAGTTCTACACCGGGAACAATTTTCCGGCTGACTACAAGAACAACATCTTGCTCGCCGAGCACGGCGGCTGGAACCAGTTCTCGCACACCGGCGCCCGGATCATGCGTATCCAGACCGACCCGGACGGCAAGAACATCTCGCAGGAGCCGCTAGCCTGGGGTTGGATCAAGGACAACAAGTACTGGGGCCGCCCGGCCGATGTGGCGATCAACCCTATGGATGGCTCGGTCCTGGTCTCGGATGATCAGGCCGGCGCGATCTATCGGATCTGGTACGACGCAAGCAGCAAGTAGTCTACCTTCCGGAATGAATCCTCGCCCTGGCGAACCACGCCAGGGCGAGGTATTTTTTGCTCAACCTGTATCGTGAGACCGTACGACGATGCGCATCCCGACCTGGCTCATCGCGGCGTTCAGCGTCGCCTTCCCCGTCGCCGCAATGGCGGCGGAGGGGAATCCAGCCGCCGGCAAGGCGAGGGCGGAGTCCGCGGGGTGCTTCGCGTGCCATGGCGTCGATGGCGTCGCCACCGCGGACGGTCTCGCGGCCAACAAGAACGTCCCGAACCTGGCCGGGGAGCCAGACCTCTATCTGCAGTTCCAACTCGTGTTCTTCCGCAAGGGCGTGCGCAAGAACGAGGTGATGAACGCGATGGCGGAACAACTCAGCAACGATGACCTGCGCGACGTGTCGGCATATTTTGCCTCGCTGCCCGCGCCCAACGCGCCCGCGCTGGCGGACGCTGCGCCCCAGGACACTGAGCTCGGCAGCAAGGTGGTGGCGGGGATCCACTGCACCAACTGCCACGGCGACCACCTCGAGGGGGTGGACAACATCCCTCGGCTCGCGGGTCAGCGCGAGGATTACCTTTACGCGGCCCTGCGCGACTTCAAATCGGGCGCCCGAACCTCGACCGGCGCCGCGGGCATGGCGGAGGTGGTGTATCCGCTCGGCGACGAAGAGATGAAGGCGCTCGCCCACTACCTGTCGCGACTGCACTGACGGAGGCGCGCTCCGGCAAATCAGGCGGCAGGGGTGGATGCGCAGCGTTTGCCTCGGCGAGATCGCCCTGCCGCCGCAATGCGCCCGCCCGCGAAACCAAGACACGCCTTGTTCGCATCCTGTCGAGGCCTCAAACCCGTCACACTGCGGTCAGACCCGGCCTCTATCTTATGGACAAAGGAAATCCTTCGGAGACAGGTCGATGCTCGGTTCGCCGAACCTCCATCGGGGCAACGTGCCGCTGACGATGCGGCTCAGGATTCACGACCTTCACGCCCAGCTCGCGCCGCTCGAGCGCTATGGCGTTGGCGGCATGAGTTTCGCAATTACGGGCGGCATTCGCGCGCTTGTGCGCGCTGTTGGCGGCGCGCTCTCCTGCGGCGCTGATAACGGCCGCGGCGCCGCGGCTGTCTGATCGCGCGCCTGACTTCATCCATCTCAGTTCGAGACCGTCGGCCGACATTTTGTCGGTCGCCTTCGTGCGTCCCATCCGATAGCGTTCTGCGACTGGAAGCCCTTGGCTCCCAGAATTTGCGCGAGGGAAGCATTCATGCCGGCAGTCACCACGAAGGACGGCGTCGAGATTTTCTACAAGGATTGGGGCCAGGGCCAGCCGATCGTGTTCAGCCACGGCTGGCCTCTCTCCGCCGACGATTGGGACGCGCAGATGCTGTTCTTCCTTGGCCACGGCTATCGCGTCATCGCGCATGACCGGCGCGGGCATGGCCGCTCGACCCAGACCGGCGGCGGGCACGACATGGATCATTACGCGGACGATTTGACCGCCGTGACGGACCACCTCGATCTCAAAGACGCGATCCATGTTGGCCATTCGACGGGCGGGGGCGAAGTCGTGCGCTATCTGGCCCGGCGTGGCGAAAAGGGCGTCGCGAAGGCTGCGATCATCAGCGCCGTGCCGCCGCTGATGGTGAAAACCGAGGCGAACCCCAAGGGCCTGCCGAAGAGCGTGTTCGATGGCCTGCAGGCGCAGCTCGCAGCCAACCGGTCCCAGTTCTACTACGATCTCCCGGCGGGACCTTTCTATGGCTTCAATCGGCCGGCCGTGAAGACGATCGAGCCGGTGGTCTGGAACTGGTGGCGCCAGGGGATGATGGGCGGCGCGAAGGCGCATTACGACGGCATCGTCGCCTTCTCCCAGACCGACTTCACCGAGGACTTGAAAAAGATCAATGTGCCGGTGCTGGTGATGCACAGCGAGGACGACCAGATCGTGCCTTATGTCGCCGCGGGTCCCCTATCGGCGAAACTGCTCAGCCATGGAACGCTCAAGACCTACAAAGACTATCCGCACGGCATGCCGACCACCCATGCCGACGTGATCAACGCGGATCTTCTCGCTTTCATCAAAAGCTGAGGGTCAGCTGACCCGTTCGATCAGCGCCATCGCCGCCGCGGGGTTGCGCTCCTTGTGGCCGCTGATGACATAGAGAAAAACCTCGCGGCCGGCGGCGTCGGACTTCGGCGCCGGCGCCAGTGTCGCGAGGTCTTGCGGCGCGCCGCCGGCGGCCCAGCTTTTCGCGCGGGCCGCCCATTGATCGAGCGCGGCGGCGGAATAGCCGCACTCTTCGCCCTCGGTCGTTCCCATGATGCGCGCATAGACGAACGGCGCGGTCACGTCGGCGATCTGCGGGTAGTCGGAATCGCCGGCCATCACCACCGCGACCCCATGCTCGCGCGCAAGCGCGATGAAGTCGGGATGCTTGAAACTCTCGTGGCGGACCTCGACCCCATGGCGGATGGCGAGCCCATCAACTGATTTCGGCAGGAGCTTCAGGAAGGCGGCGAAATCCGCGGCGTCGAAACGCTTGGTGGTCGCGAACTGCCAGTTGACCGGTCCGAGCTTTGCCTTCAGCTCCGTGACGCCGGTCTTGAAAAAGCGCTCGATCAACTCCCCGGCTTCGGCAAGAACGCGGCGGTTGGTGGCGAAGCGCGGTCCCTTGACCGAGAAGATGAAATCCTCCGGTGTCTCGTCATGCCACTTGATGAAACTCGCCGGCTTCTGCGATCCGTAATAGGTGCCGTTGATCTCGATCGAGGTCAGTTTCGAGCCCGCATATTGGAGCTCGCGCGCCTGGCTCAGGCCCTTGGGGAAGAACGCCCCGCCGCGCCACGGCTCATAGGTCCAGCCGCCGACGCCGATCCTGATCTTGCCTTGAGGCGTCCCCTTTGCAGCCAATTCGAGCCCCTCTATTTCCGCGCGGCCGCGACCGTGCGCCCGCCGGTCAGTTTAACGAGATCCGCGGGCGTCAGGCGAAAGACCGCGTTCGGCGTGCCGGCGGCCGCCCAGATCTCGTCGAAACGGAGCAGCGATTCCTCGATCAGAACGATCGGCTGAGTCTTGTGGCCGACCGGCGGCACGCCGCCAATCGCGAAGCCCGTCGCCTCGCGCACGAAATCGGCGTCGGCGCGCGCGATCGGCTCGCCAATCGCCGCGGCGGCCTTCTTCTCGTCGACGCGGTCGACGCCCGAGGCGATGATCAAGACGGCTCGCCCGCTCGTCCCGCCGCGGAAGATCAGCGACTTCGCGATCTGCGCGACCTCGCAGCCAATCGCCGCGGCGGCGTCGGCGGCGGTGCGGGTGCTGGCGTCAAACTCGAGAACCTCGAACCGGTCCCCGAGCGCGGCCTGAACCTTGAGCGCGGAGGCGCTTTCGGCGGGCCTCACCGGGGCGATCCGGTCGGCTGCCGCATAGGTCTCTTGGTCATCCGCTTCAACGCGGGGGAACTCTGACGGTAGCGGAGGTTTCTATCGGCCTCGGCACGCGCGCAACAACGAACGCGCGCTCGCCGGACACGCGAATGTCGACCTGATCGCCGTCCTTCAGCCCCAATTCCCTCACCACGGCGATGGGAAGGCGGATGGCGAGGGCGTTGCCCCATTTGGCGACCTTCATGAGGCTCTCCTATGGACGGGCGTTTCGATCAGCATTATCGGGCGCGGCGGTCAAGCATGCTTGATGCGATCGAGTCGAACCGCACGGAACACGGGCGCCCTGCGTTCTCCTGGATTGCTTCGTCGATATCCTCCTCGCAATGACGATCTCGCCTACGCCTCCGCATGTGTGCGGGCTTCGTCTTCGCGAAGGTCCTTCTTCGATATTTTCCCAACCGGCGTCTTCGGCAACGCCTCGCGGATTTCCATGGCGCCGATCATTTCGTGCTTGCCGAGGCGCTCCTTCAGGAACGCCTTCATTTCATCGAGCGTGAGTGGCGGCGCGTTCGCCTTCAGCTTGACGAAGGCCTTCGGCGTCTCGCCGCGATAGGCGTCCGGAATTCCGATGACGCTCACTTCCTCGACCGACGGATGCTGATAGATCGCCTCCTCGATGTTGCGCGGATAGACGTTGAAGCCGCCGCACAGCAGCATGTCCTTGGTCCGGTCGACGATGAAAACGAAGCCGTCCTCGTCCATGTAGCCGACGTCGCCAGTGCGAAAGAAACCGTCCGCCGTCATTGCGTTCGCGGTCTCTTCCGGCTTTTTCCAATAGCCTTTCATGACGTTCGGGCCCTTGACGCAGATTTCGCCGCGTTCGCCGAGCTTGACCTCGCGCTCAGGGTTGGCGACGTCGATGAACTTCATCTCCATGCCTGGATAAGGAAGCCCGCAGGAGCCGGGCCGTCTTGCTCCCTCGCGCGGGTTGAAGGTTCCGACTGGCGCCGTCTCCGTCATGCCCCAGCCTTCGTTCAACTGGCAGCCGATAATTCTTTCGAACCGTTCCTGCACGGCGACCGGCAGCGGCGCGCCGCCGGAACCGCACAGGCGCAGCGACGAAAAATCCATCTTCTCGAGACCGGGCACGCTCAAAATGGCGACATGCATCGTCGGCACGCCCATGTAGACGGTGATCTTCTTTTCAACGATGTCCTTGACTGCGGCCGCGGGATCGAAGCGAGGATGAAGGACGAGCTCCGTGCCCGACTTGAAGCCGAGCAGCATGACGACGGTGAGCGAATAGATGTGGAAGAGCGGCAGGATGCATAACACCCGCTCCTCGCCGACGCGCAAGCCGTGCTCGCCGCGCGTCAGCACTTCGGTGTAGAGCGAGCAGGCCGCGGTGAGGTTGGCGTGCGTGAGCATCGCGCCCTTGGGCGACCCGGTCGTGCCGCCGGTATATTGGATGACGGCGAGTTCGTCGGTGAGCGCGCCGAGCGGATGAACCCGATAGCGGCCGTCGTTGTCGATGAGATCGCGGAACGCGATATGGCGCTCGTCATGGCTGACGTCGGCCAGCATCCCGGCGGCTTTCATCTGCGCCTTGACCGGCTCGGGCGCGGGCGTCATCTCGGCGAATTCGCCAACGATCAGCGTTTTGAGGCGGGTGGACGCGAGCAGCTTCTCGGCTTGCGGATAGCACGAGGCGACGTCGAGACTGACAAGGATGTCGGTCTCGCTGTCTTCGACCTTCAATTGGAGCGTCGGCAATGCGTCCAGGGGCGAGTAGTTCACGACCACGCCGCCAGCCTTCAGCACGCCGAAAAAAGCAATGACATAGTGGGGCGTGTTCGGGAGAAAGAGGCCGACATGCACGCCGGGCCCGACGCCGAGCTTCTGGAAGCCGGCCGCGGCGCGGTTCGCAAGCGCGTCCAGCTCGGCGTAAGTCGTACGCTTGTTCATGAAATCAAGCGCGGCCCGTGGCCCAAATCGTTTCGAGGCGTTCTCCAGCACGCTCTGTACGGACGAGAGCTCGAGCGGAGCGTTCTGGCGGATATGCGCCGGATAGGACTTCACCCACGGATGACTCGACATCGCCTGTCCTCGCGCTTCCTCGTTGCTTCGTCCGGCGCGAACCGCCGGAGGCTTTTAAGTCTCAGTTGCCGCGTTCTCGGTGAACCGTCAAGCGCGGGGGAGGGGAACGATTGTTGCGCGCCGAGGCCTCATGGGCGCAGGATAGGCCGAGGCCCCTCACCCCAGCCCTCTCTCTCGACGGGCTATGGAGAGAGGGCGCGCGTCGGCGCCGACCGTCCCTTCTCCCTCCCGGAGTCCCTTCTCCCTCGGGGAGAAGGCGGCGAGCGAAGCTCGCCGGATGAGGGCCGCATGAGGGCCGCATGAGGGCCGGACGAGAGCCCTTGGGTCCAAGACGCGCTCGGCGTGAGGAGGTTTTTGGCGATGGCGGATGGAAGCAGGCGTCCCGTATGCGCGGTGGTCGGCGTCGGCCCCGGCAATGGCGAGGCGATCGCGCGGCGTTTCGCCGCGGACGGATATTCCATTGCGCTGATGGCGCGACGCGCCGAGCTTACGTCCAAGCTCGCTGGCGAACTGCCAGGCGCCAAAGCTTACGCGTGCGATGTGACCGAGGCGGCCTCGGTCGAAGCGGCGTTCGCCGCCATGCGCTCCGATCTCGGGGACGTGGAGGCGCTCATCTATAACGCGG
Source organism: uncultured Alphaproteobacteria bacterium (assembly GCA_963833955.1). Taxonomy (GTDB): domain Bacteria; phylum Pseudomonadota; class Alphaproteobacteria; order Rhizobiales; family Beijerinckiaceae; genus Roseiarcus. Next base: position 69,883 of record CAWHZY010000008.1, read on the forward strand.
GCTCGGGCGTCTGGGGTCATGTCGAGGAGGTCAAGGCGGAGGATCTCGAACGCTCGTGGCGCGTCAACACGCTCGGCCTCTTCCTTAGCGGCCGCGAGGCCATTCCGGCGATGCGCCAGAAAGGGCAGGGGGCGATCATCGTCGTCGGCGCGACCGCCTCGCGGCGGGGCGCGGCCGGCGCGGCGGCGTTCGCTCAAGGCAAGATGGCCCAGCGCGCGCTCGCCGAATCCATGGCCCGCCATCTCTGGCCGGCGGGAATCCATGTCGCGTTGATCGTGGTCGACGGCGTCGTCGGCGGGCCGGTGACGCGGGCGCGGTTTCAGGACCGTCCGGACGATTTCTACATCGATCCGGCAGGCGTCGCCGCGATCGCCGCCGACCTCGTCAAACAGGATCGCTCAGCCTGGAGCTTCGAGGTCGAAGCCCGGCCGTTCAAGGAAAAGTGGTGAGCGCGGCTCAAATCAATCGCATGCAAGTCGCGGTCGTTCAGGGAAAAATGGCGAGCGCGAAGCCCATTCAGGCGACGAGTGCAAATATATAATGTAAATTTCCTGGAACAAGCACCCGCCATCTTCGTTGATATGATGACGCCTTGAATCCTTTTATCGATTAGGCGTGGCAGGAGAGGCCGGGTATTGAATGACAACGCTGGTTTTTCAGCTTTACGGCGCGGTTTGTTTGTTCTCGTTGGCCGCATTCCTGATCTTGGCCTCGAGGGCCAAATTGAGACCGGACTTGGACGAGGAAGCGTTTCATATCCGCACGCTTGAGACGCTTTCGAACTCCGAGGAATTCGTCAACGCCCTCCCGGTCGCGGACCCGGTCATCAAACATTCGCCCCGATTAGCGCCGCCCCGACCGTTCAAGCCGAGCAGGCGTCTCCAGGGCCGTCCACACTCGATCCATACGCGCAGGCCTCGCCGACCCAAGGCGGCATGACCGACGGCCGCGCGGCTTTTGCTTCGGCGGGATTCGAGCAGCTTTGCGGCTCTCTGATCGAGCACCCGGCCGTTCAAGGAGAAGGGGTGAGCGCGCTCACCCCTCGGCGCTGAGACCGAACACCGCGAAAAGCTCATCCGGGTCGCTCCAGAGCCTGCTCACCCGCCACCCGGACCGCTGCGCCGCATGAGCGAAGCCCGCGACGTCGAACTTGCGGCAGGTCTCGGTATGGATGGTTTCGCCTTCCGCGAACGAGAAGCTGCGGCCGGCCACGGAAACCGTCTGCGGCTTCAGGCTCACGATATGCATTTCGATCGCGGACTCGCCCTCGTTCCACCGGGCTTCGTGGGCGAACGCATCGAGGGCAAAATCGCCGTCAAGTTCGCGATTGATGCGGATGAGAAGGTTGAGATTGAACGCCGCGGTCACGCCTTGCCGGTCATCATAAGCCGCGATCAAGGTCTCAATGTCCTTGCGCAGGTCGACGCCGATGATCGCCTTGCCGCTCTGTCCCACATGCTCGCGCATCCGGCGAAGGAGAGCGCGGGCGTCCGAGGGCAACAGATTGCCGAGCGTGCTCCCAGGAAAAAACGCGGCCCGCGGACGCGCCGGAATGTCGGCTGGAATGTCAAAGTCGACGGTGAAGTCCGCGATGATCGGCCGCGTCGGCAGCCCGGGAAACCGGTCCCGAAACCGCTCGACGGTCTGGCTGAGAAAATCCGCCGCGATATCGATCGGCGCGTAGAGTCGCGGCGCACGAAGCGCATCGATCAGGATCTCGGACTTGATCGCCGCTCCGGCGCCGTATTCGAGCAACACGATCCCGTCGCCGCACAGAGCCGCCATCTCCTCGGCGTGGCGGCGAAGAATCGCCGTCTCGGTCCGGGTCAAATAATATTCGTCGAGGCGCGTGATCTCCTCGAACAATTCCGAGCCGCGCTGGTCATACAGCCAGCGGCTGGGCAGCGTCTTTTGTCGCGCCGACAGACCGGCGAGCACATCGGCCCGGAACGCTTCATGCTGACTGAGTTTCGATTCGACGAGGTCGAGCATTAGACGTCTCCCGCGAGTCTCAGCCCCGAGAACTGCCATCGCGCATCGGGGGGAAAGAAATTGCGATAAGCGGGCCGCATGTGGCTCAAAGGCGTCGCGCACGAGCCGCCGCGCAACACGAATTGCCCGCACATGAACTTGCCGTTGTACTCGCCGACCGCGCCTTCCGCCGGATGAAATCGGGGGTAGGGCGCAAAGGCGCTGCGCGTCCATTCCCACACATCGCCGTAGATCTGGCGCAGGCCCCCTTGCCCGGCTTGGGCCGCGGCAGGGCGTAGGCGTCCTGAGTTCGACGAAGTTTCCGCGCAGCGGTTCGCCACGCGCGGCATGTTCCCACTCGAATTCGGTCGGCAGCCTTCGCCCGGCCCAGGTCGCGAACGCGTCAGCTTCGTAGTAGCTCACATGGCAAACCGGCGCGTCGGGATCGACCGGCTGCGCGCCGCGCAAAGTCATCGACCAGTAGCCGTCGTCGCGCTCTTCCCAATACAACGGCGCCGCCCAGCCTTCCGCCTGCACCGTCGCCCATCCGGCGGAGAGCCAGATGAGGGGCGTCCGATAGCCGCCGTCGGCGATGAACGCCATCCATTCCGCATTGGTGACGAGCCGGTTCGCGAGTTCGTAAGGTTCGACCAGCACGCGATGCCGCGGCCCTTCGCAGTCGAAGCCGAAGCCCTGGCCGTCGTGTCCGACCTCGACGATTCCGCCATCGAATTTGCGGTACGCAGGCGGCGCGCTGTCGGCCCTGCCGACCGCCAACGGACCCGGATCCTTGTAGGCCGGACGCGTGGGATTCTGCGCGAACAGGTGCAGAATATCGGTCAGCAGCAATTCCTGATGCTGCTGTTCGTGATTGCATCCGAGTTCGATCAGGTCGGCGACCGCAGGCGCGAGATCGTCCTGCATGAGCGAGCCCATCGCGCGGTCGACATGGTCGCGATAGGCGACGACCGTCTCGAGGGCGGGCCGCGTGATCATGCCGCGTCGGGGACGGGGCTGACGGGCGCCGATGCTCTCGTAATAGGAGTTGAAGAGGAAATTGAACTGAGGATCGAACGCGCGATAGCCGGGAAGATTCGGTTCGAGAATCATGCGCTCGAAAAACCAGGTCGTGTGCGCGAGATGCCATTTCGCCGGGCTCGCGTCGGGCATCGACTGCACCGTGGCGTCGGCGTCGGACAGAGGCGCGCCGAGACGGGCGCTCGCGTCGCGCACCGATTGATAGAGCGTTCTGAGATCGGGGTTTAGCTCCGGCGAACCATGAGGCTTGGAGACACGCATGCGATTCTCGTCCTTGTTTAAGGGGCGCCGTCTGCACACCGGAGCGCGGCATATGGGGATGAGCTCGAGGTTAACGAGGGGCGGGAGGTGAATAATTATTATTCCCGTCGCGAATGAGCGCGTTCAACGTCGCAGGCCTAAATCACGCCTCGAATGCGCCACAATGGCGACACCGCGCGCCGATGGCACATTTTGCATTTGCATGAGCGCGCCCTCCCGATGCTGAGCCGAGACCCGAACCGATAAGTCCCGCGATTGTTCCCTTGGCCCTGGCGCAGGCGCTTTGCGGACCTCGTCAAGCGGGTCAGGCGAAGCGGGCAGCCCCATGGGGCGCGGCTTGACGCGAGCGGGCGAACCTGGGCTCGACTTGCGCGAACCGGGAAACTGGGGCAGCTTACTTGCGCGGCGGAGATCATCCAAAGAAAGCCCGGATATTGTCTGCGTAAAGTGCGGCAAGTCCGCAATGTAAGCATCGACCCAAGGGGGTGAAACGCCATGACTGCCTTCAAGCGCTTTCGCACGCCCAAACTGCCCCGTCGCCAGCTCCTGTCGTCGACCTGCCTCGCGGTCGGAATGCTGGCTCTCGCCTTAACAGCGCCCCACGGCGGCGCCCACGCGGCGGGCGCGCAGCCGTGGATCACCACCTGGGCCGCGACGCCCGCCCCCCGCTGGGCCGAGGAACTGCCGGCGCCGTTCAATGTGCCCGAGACCCTCGAGGGTCAGACGGTCCGGCAGATCGCCCGCATCAGCGTCGGCGGCGACCAAGTGCGCATCGTGCTCTCGAACGAGTTCGGGACCCGGCCGGTGACGATCGGCGCCGCCACAGTCGCCTTGTCGGCGGGCGGCGACGCCATCGATCCGGAGACGATCAAGCCCGTGACCTTTGGCGGGCAAGCCTCCGCCGTCATACCGCCCGGCGCGCCGCTGGTGAGCGATCCGGTCGATCTCTCCGTCAAGCCGTTGTCCAGCGTTGCGGTCAGCTTCTACCTGCCGAAGAAGACGGGCGTGACCTCCGTCCATTGGGATGGCGCGCAGACCACCTATATCTCCGCGGCCGGCGACAAGACCAAGGATGGGGACTTCAAGCCCGACAGCACCGACAAGTCGCGTCTGTTCCTGAGCCGCATTCTGACGAACGCGAAGCCCGAACTCGAGCGCGATCGTGTTCTTCGGCGATTCCATCACCGACGGCGCCTGCTCGACCGTCGACACCAACAACCGCTGGCCCGATCACATCGCCGAGCGGCTGCAGGCCGAAGGCCATCCCGATGTCGCGGTCGTCAACGAGGCCTATTCAGGCGATCGCGTGCTGACGAATGGGATGGGCACGAATGCGCTGAGCCGCTTCGACATGTCGGTCCTCAGCCATCCGCGCGTCTCGACGGTGGTGATGATGATGGGCATCAACGACATCGGCTGGCCGGGGAAGGACGCGATCACGCCGAGCGACCCCGAGCCGACGGCTGAGGATGTGATCGCCGGCTACAAGCAGATCATCGAGCGCGCGCACGATCATGGGATCCGCTTCGTGGGCGTGACGCTCACCCCCTTCGTCGACACGTTCCAGGGCCTGCCGACATCCGGCTATTATACGCCCGAGAAGGAGAAGATCCGCGAAGCGGTCAACGACTGGATTCGCGCCAACAAGACCGCCGACGGGCTGATCGACTTCGACAAATTGCTGGAAGACCCCAACAATCCAAAGCACATCAACCCGGCTTACAATTGCGGCGACAATCTGCATCCGAACGACAAAGGCTATCAGGCGATGGCCAAGGCCGTGGACCTGAACGTCCTCGTACCCAAGGACTAGCCGCACGGCCTGCCCGCCCCGAGGAATTGGTCTTCAGGGCGGGCCTGTCGATTGCGGGGAGCGCCAGGGCGTCTCGCAATCGCCCGTGTCATGCCGCACCGGCGGTGGGAACAGTGGCGAAATGTCGCCTTGGTCTTGTCCGGGCCGAAGAAGTGAAGGCCACACACGCCGCATGACTGTATCGGACGAAACGGGCCTGCATTGATCCAACGCTCGCGGAAACGATGATTTTCGTGCGATAATACGAATGTATTGGGGTCGCGGCGGACGCACCGGCGTCTTTCTGGCGCTAAAAATATTGCGCTCGCTCTGGCCACCAGGCGAACGCCTGGGGGTGCCAGCCCTTTACGTGTGCGAGGGCGATTCTGACGAACGGTGGAGGGGTTATACCAAAGGCTCCGCTGTCTGACTTATAGGGGGATTCCCGAATCACGTTGGAGCTGATTGAAGTTGGCGCGGAGGGTTCGGGCCATGCCATCAGCGGTCAGATTGCGAGAAGATTATTCGGCCGAAGAGCTTCGGGCGACGGCGCGGCGGTCGAAGACCGTCAACCAGAGCCGGCGGCTTCTGTCGCTGGCTGCGGTCAGGGATGGAATGGATCGGGGCGCCGCGGCGAAAATCGGGGGGATGGACCGGCAAACGCTACGCGACTGGGTCCATCGCTTCAACGCTTCGGGTCCGGACGGCCTCATCGACAACTGGACGGAGGGTCCCAAGCCCCGCCTTTCGGTGGAGCAACGGGCTCAGTTCGCACAGATTGTCGAGGCCGGCCCTGATCGTCGGGTCGACGGCGTCGTGCGCTGGCGGCGGATCGACCTCAAGCGCGTCATTGCCGAGAGGTTCGGCGTCGAGTTTCATCCGCGCTATGTCGGAAAGCTTCTGCAGAAGCTTGGCTTCTCCCATATCAGTGCGCGGCCCCTTCATCCGGCTCAGGACGAGCGGATCGTCGAGGCTTTCAAAAAAACTTCCCGCACGCGCTGAGGGCTCATCTCGACGGACTGCCGGAGACGACGCCGGTCGAAATCTGGTTTGAAGACGAGGCCCGTATTGGCCAGAAGAACGGCCAGGTTCGGCAGTGGGCCAGGCGCGGGACGCGCCCTCGCCAGCCCGCGGACCAGCGCTACGACAACGCCTATCTGTTCGGCGCAATCTGCCCGGCCCGCGGCGTCGGAGCGGCCCTCGCGCTGCCCTACGCCGACGCTGACATGATGCAACTCCACCTCGACGAAATCTCGCGTAATGTCGCCGTGGGCGCCCATGCCGTGCTCCTGCTCGACCGCGCAGGATGGCACACCACGAGCAAGCTCGACGTCCCCGCCAACATTACGCCGATCTTCCTGCCCTCGCGCGCCCCGGAGCTGAATCCGGTCGAGAACGTCTGGCAGTATCTCCGCCAGAACTGGCTCTCAAACACCGTCTTCGAAAACTACGACGCGATCGTCGACGCCGCGTGCGCTGCTTGGCGAAACCTCATCGCTCAACCCGAAACGATCACGTCCATCGGAATGCGCGACTGGGCTCACGTCGGTCAGCCACTATGACCCTTGGTATTAGCGTGCTAAGCTGGCCGCCGGAATATCAACAGGTCTACGCATCGGCGAACTTTGCGCAGACAACTACTTTCACCGGAATTGCTTTCCGGGTGGCCGCTGGCGACCCCGCCGTAAGCTCGGTTAACGGCGGCACGTTTAAGATAAGCTTATCAACAACGTCGGCGCCGGTTTTCAGCGCGTTTGGTGGTACCGGCTTGAATACGGCAAATCTGGCGGCAAATCTCGGGTCGAACAACACAATCGTCTACAATGGGCCGCTGCCAGCGGTGTCCGGCGGGATGCTGACAATCCCGTTCTCGACGTCTTTCACGTACAATCCATCTAGCGGGAATTTGCTTCTCGACGTCCAGTCGACCGACGCAACGAACTCCGTTCCGTTTATCTATCTTGCCATGGCGACAAATATTTCCGCTTTCAGCCGCGCCTGGGCGAAACTTGATAGCTCCAACTCCCCCATGGCCTGATCACAACGTTCCTCTTTTAACGGGACGCGGCGGATGGCCGCCGCATCGGGGAGGGCGTATTTGCGATTACCGGCTCAACGCCTCTCTTCCACGCCTAGGCGTGGAAGTTCTCTCTCTGGCGACGCGCCGCGAAACCAAGGCCCGTAAATCCGAGAACTATCATAACCCACGTCGAAGGTTCGGGAATAACATTATTGCCCGACCATATTTCGCCTGTTGAAGTAGCTTCAATGACACCCTCCGGGTGCATCGCGGGATACGGCGAAAGCGGATTAACCGGAATCATAGTGCAATAGGTGCTAGGGTCACTAATCGTACAACCACCGCCCTCTAAGGGTTCCGTTGCAACAGTGAGAACTCCACCTTCCCCACCCACCTCTGGGAATGTTATGTAAGTAAACGCAGATGAATAGGGTCTGTTTAAACTAATAACGTCCAGGCCTACCGTTGTTGGGTCGAGAATAGGAACTGATGGATCAAAGGTTACAGTAAATTTTTCCAGGAATTTGACAAACGGAGTTGGACATGATAGCACTAAGATACAACTCGCTGTATCAACTCTTAGGTTATAAGAAAGTGTGACAGTATCTGATTTGGCCTCTGTGCATATGAGACTTAGCACGAAGAATGGGAGTACGCCGCTCCACAATCTAAGAATTTTTGTCGTAGATTTATACATTCCCCTCAGCCTCCATCCGTTAGCAGACCTTGTGGGTTTTAAAAGATAACCCGTTTTGCGCCTCACTGTAATCAAGGCGCTGAAGTTCGTGCACTTAACTCGCTCGGCGCCTCAGCTGCTACTCCCCAATCTTATCATAACTCTCTGCGGGCATTAATCTTTTGCGCGCTCGCGGGGTCACGATTGTGTGAACAGCTGGTCAGAATCGTTGGCGGTTCGAGCGAGGGCAGGCGAAGGCCTTGGACCGAACGCGGCGGCCTAGTAAACCGGCAACGGAGCTTCATGGGCGGGCTTCTGCGACATTTCTTTGCAATAATCCAAAGGCCATGCTATGCTTCTTTTTCCTGAAGTTGCAGTGGCTAGCCTGCGGCATTGGTGGAGGCCGGAAACGCGGTCGAATACAACTTCAGCGCGAACGGAAACAGAGAGACGGAATTTTTTATTTGAATCGGCTGTAACCCATTGAAAAGTCCCGATTCGGAAAAATAAACGCTAGTAAACGTCAGCATTTTTACTAGCGTTTAAGCGCGTTTATGCGCGTTTATTGGCGTTTAGCCGCGTCGGGTTCGGAGGCCGTCGCGCTCGCGGTTGGCATAAGGCCCACCCCGGGCGTCTGGCCCGCTCAGGCCGGTCCGCAGCCCAGAAGCGCCGGCAGTTCGGCCAGCGTCCGGATCTCGAAGTCGGGGCGCCGGGCAGGCGCTCGCGGCGCTGGCCGTAGCGGTTGCACCAGACGACCCGCATGCCGAAATCGGACGCCCCATGCGCGTCCCAGGCGTTCGAGGACTGGAAGGCGATTTGGGCGGCCGTCAGGCCAAGCGAGTCGAGCGCGTATTGGTAGACGTCGGGATGGGTCTTGAAGGCGCGAACGGCGTCGACCGAGAGGACGGCGTCGAACATCGCTTCGAGCTTCGAGCGCTTGACCAAAGCCTCGAGCATCATCGGCGAACCGTTGGAGAGAATGGCGGTTTTGAACCCGGCCTCGCGCAAGGCGCCGAGCACCGCGGGAACCTCGGGAAACGGCTCGAGGCCGAGATAGAGGTCCATCAGGCGCTCGCGTAACGAGGGCGTCTCAAGGCCGAGGCTTTCGAGCGCGAAATCGAGCGCCTCGCCGGTGACCTGCCAGAAGTCGGCGTAGCGGTTCTCGAGCGTGCGCAGCCAGGCGTACTGGATCTGCTTGTCGCGCCAGAGCGTGGTCAGCGCGGCGCGGCGATCCTCCGGCACGTCGGGGCAGCGCGCCGCGGCGGAGGCGAAGTCGAACAGGGTTCCGTAGGCGTCGAAGACGCAGGCCTGAATGCCGTCAAGGGTGCGGGTCAACGCGGCTCCAGTGTCTTGGCGAGCTGGTTCTCCAGCATCGCGATCCGCCGCCGAAGCGTGTCGCTTTCGACTTGAGCATAGGCGATCTCGGCGTCGCGGGCGAGGCTGCCGAGCAGGTGGCGCTCGTTCGTGTCGAGATCGGTTCCGATCTCGTGGCCGCCATAGAGGACCAGCGCATAGCAGCGACGCGCATTGCCGACCGGCACGACCAGCACCGGCCGTTCGAGATCGTCCGGAAGCTCGGTCAGGGAAGGCCGGAGCGGCGTCGACCGAATCGGGGGTGTAGGGCTTTCTGTCGAATCGCGCCGAGAGCAGGGGATGGTTGCTGGTGAGCGCATCGGCGTGGTCCGTGTCCCACCCGGTGCTGAGGCTTCGGGTGAAGAGGCCGTCCCGCTCGCGAAACAGCGCCGCCGACGCGAGGCGGAGCGAACTGACCGGCTCGTCCACGAGAAGCCGCTCGATCTCGTCGAGGCTGTCGGAATTCTGAATGGTTTCGCCCACGCCGGCCAGATGGCGCTCGGCGCGGATGAACTTGCGGTCGAACAAGCGGTCCATGAGCTCGGTCGCAAACTCGTGGCCGCGTGCGATCAGATAGACGAGACCCGAAGCGACCACGACCCAGGCCCAGTCGGGCATGTGGATGTACTCGTCGATAACCTCGATCTGCTTGTGGAGGAACAGGACCGGCACGCTGAGCAGGAGGCCGAAGGCGGTCGCCCGGCGAAGCGGGATCCAGACGTTGACCACGGATTTCCGCCGCACCGCCTCGACGACGAACAGGCACAGGATCCCGTTGACGAGGGAGAGGGCGCCGGCTGCTTCTTCCGGCGCCTGACCTTTGCCAAGCAGATCGCCGAACAATGAGGTTTGCTGAGAGAGCTGGGCGAGCAGATAGGCCGGAAGGCCGATCAGGCAGCCCCAGATCACCCAGCGGATGCGCTGATAGTCGCGGGGCGAGAGGTCCCGCCGGCGTCCGATCAGGATTAAGAGCGCGCCGACGCTGACGGCAAAGCCGATCAACAGCATGCTCCGCGCCCAGATTTCGGCCGGATAGCCGAAGATGGTCGCCATGCTGGCGAGCGCCACGCCCAGGAACACGATCGCCAGCGCCGGCAGGGCGCGCTCGATCGTCCGCCATCGTCCTTCGGCGCGGTCGACCGGCGCCCGCAGCGCAAACAGGAGGAGTCCCGTATAGGCGGCGGCCTGCATCACCAGGAAAATGACGTTCTGCGCCAGAAGCGCCCGGGGCCAAAGCTGGAGCCAGGCCCAGAACTGAAACGCCTGGCCGGGATTGAACTGGATCACATAGACGAAGAACCCCCAGGTCATGGGACCTGGGCGCGTCCACACCAGCCAGGCCGCGCCGAGCACCACCAGAACGCCCGCAATCGTGTCGAGCGCAACGACGACGTCCAGCAGGCAATTCATGGGGCGCGGCTCGGCGACGAGCTTGACTTCGTGCAGTGCGTGCTCTGGCGACGGGGCGAAGATCAGTGTTGCCTCCCGTCCCGCCGTGACGTAGGTGACGCCGCCCCATTGCGACAGCAGACTGGCGCAGACGATGGTGTCGACGGGCGCGCAGCGCATCGCGGCAAGGTCGAGGCGATCGCCGGCGCGCACGCCCGCATGCCAGGCCGGCAAATCCTGCTCAGTGTCGAACGGGCCCTGGACGTCGTAAACCCGTCCGTCACCGTCCATCGCCAGACCGAATGAGCCGAGCGGGCGGACGACCCGAAGCAAGTCAGGGACGATCATCGCCAGCGCATAGACGGTCAAAAGCAAGAGGGCGACGCGGCTGAAAAGGCTCGCGCCCCTGCCGTCACTCATCAGCCGATGCTCCGCGGGGGCAAGACGAGGGATCTCCTTACAATGGCGCTGAGGAAACGAGGCTAACCGCGACGCAGGTCTTTGTACATAAGCCGCGTCGCGTCGTAGCTTTCCTCGAAGGCGTTGCGCGCGTAATTTGGAATCGCGCCGGCGAAGATATAGCCGAGAGAGCGATAGAGGGCTTCGGCCGCGTCGCCCGCGGTGTCGAGCGTCAGGAGCCATCGGCCCTCTCTAGCCGCGTGTCGTTCGATCTCCCGCATCAGCGCCCGGGCGACGCCGGCGCGGCGAAAGGCCGGATCGACCAGGACCTTGGAGACCTCGGCATGATGACGCTTGCTCGGCATCGAATCGAGATCGAGCTGCGCCGTTCCGGCGATGTCGTCGCCAAGGGTCGCGATGAGAAGCAGCTTGGCGCCGGCCGCATGGGGCGCCGCGACCCTGTCGAGCCAGTAGGCGCGCGCTTCGGTCCGCTCGAACGGCATAACGAAGCCGATGCTCGCGCCCTCGTGCACGCAGGCATGCAGGATTTGGGCGAGCCGTTCGACGGCTTTGGCGAGCGCGGCGGGGTCGACCGCGGCGACTTTTACTGTCCGGGCTTCCACGATCTCACCGGAGAACGAGAATGGTGCGCGCCGCGGGCGGCATATCAGCGAGAATAACCTCGGAGATGAGAGCGTCAACGTGGCGGCCAAACGAGAGCGACCGAATTGCCTGTGACGCCATTCTCTTGCACAGTCCAGCCTCCCCATTAACGAAATGGATCGATGTCGTCACCGCAGCACGCCTCCATTCCGGCCTGGGCTTGGGCCGTACCTCTGCTTGCGAGCGCTCTCGTGGCGCTTAAGTTGCTCCATATCGTGCCTTCCGACGATCCGTACGTCCTGGTGCTCGCCGGTCTCTTTCTCGCCGCTACAGTGTTCGCTGCCGTCCATCACGTCGAGGTGCTTGCGCTCAGGCTTGGCGAGCTTTTGGCTCGATCCTTCTCGCGGTCGCGGTTGAGCCTCGGCCTCTTGGTCCTTTCGCTTGCGGCAGTCGTCTTGCTGGCCAAGACGCTGTCCTATCCGGTCGTTGTGGCTATCGGCGCGGCGGGACTGCCGAAGGCCTTCGTCGGGCTCGTCATCGCGCTTATCGTGCTCATGCCGGAAGGGCTCGCCGCGATAAAGTCCGCCCTTCGCAGTGCCGTAGTCCGGATCGGGCGGCGGCGTCCATCATTCAAGTAGGAACCGGGTGACATGAGAATTCTGGTTGTTGGAGCGGGCGCAGTCGGCGGCTATTTCGGCGGGCGTCTGCTGCAGGCGGGTCGCGACGTGACCTTTCTCGTTCGTCCGCGCCGCGCGGCCGAGCTTGCGAAGCACGGCTTGACCATTCGCAGCCCCGTCGGCGACTTTCACCGTCCCTCGCCACCGACCGTGTTGCAGGAAGATCTGGCGCGACCGTTCGACCTCGTGGTGGTGAGCTGCAAAGCTTACGACCTGGACGGCGCGATGGCGTCGTTCGCCAAGGCGGTCGGCCCAGCGACGGCAATTCTGCCGCTCCTGAACGGCATGCGCCACATCGATCGGCTCTCCGAACGCTTCGGGCCCGAGCCCGTGCTCGGAGGGCAGTGCGCCATCTCGGCGACCCTCGGCCCCGACGGCGCCGTCGTCCACCTGAATGATTGGCACGCGCTGAGCTTCGGCGAACTGGATGGCTCCCGTTCGCCGCGGATCGAGACGATCGCCTCAGTGCTGCTCAACGCGGGCTTCGCGGCGCGGCTGAGCGACGAGATTCAGCAGGAAATGTGGGAAAAGTGGGTGTTCATCGCCACGGCCGCAGGCATAACCTGCCTCATGCGGGCGGCGGTTGGCGACTACGTCGCCGCCGGCGCGGCGGATCTCGCGCTTGGGCTTCTAGACGAGTGCGCGTCCATCGCGGCTGCTCAGGGCTTTCCGCTGCGCGAGCCGGCGCTTGAGCGGGGACGGACTGCGCTAACCGCCGCGGGTTCGCCCCTGAAAGCCTCGATGCTGCGCGATATTGAAGGCGGCAAGCCGGTCGAAGGCGACCAGATCCTCGGCGATCTGCTGCGTCGCGCGGGCAAGCCGAACGACGTTCCGCTGCTGCGCGCCGCCACCCTCCACGTGAAAGCCTACGAGGCGGGGCGGACGCGGGGCGAGAGCGCCGCCAAGCCGTGACGCTTGCGCCGGGGGCCGCGTTGGTATATCCGCGACCGCTTCGCGAATTTCTGAAGGAGAACGCGCTTTGGCGGAGGCCGCGCCGATCAACTGGACAAATACAATGACGCTGCTCAGCGTCGCCATCCTGGTTGGCACCGAGCTCGTAGGCGCGGGCGCCGCTGCAGGCTGGGCGATCGGCGGCCTGTTCCAGCTTGGCGAGACGATTACCCGCTCGCTGGAGGGCGTGCTCATTCTCATGGCTCTGACCGGGCTCTTCTATTTTCTCCGCGCGGCGGTCGCGCACGAACCGATCCGCGGCTAGCCGGTCGCGCGCTTGCCGCCGGGATTGCCTTCCGAGATCGCCCCCGATGGGGCTGCATCCGCGCAGCGAGAGACACCCCACTCGTCGCGCCGCGCTGGAACGCTGACGGTGGAATCCAATCGGCGAAGCGCGCTTCTTGTCGATTTGGACGGAACGCTGACGGATCCGGCTGAGGGCATCATAGGCTGCTTCCGCCTCGCGCTCGAAACGTTAGGGCGAATCGCGCCGCCTGCCGCGGAACTGAATTGGATCATCGGGCCGCCTCTGCGCGGATGTTTCGCCGAGGCGCTCAACGGCGAAGGTGATCCAGAGGAGGCGGTCAAAATCTATCGCAGCCGGTATTCGATCGACGGTCTTTTCGAAGCTGTCGTCTATGACGGCATAAAGGCGACGCTTGCCGATTTGCGCGCCGCCGGGACGCGCCTCTTCCTTTGCACGGCGAAACCCCTGGTCTACGCCGAGCGGATCCTCAGCCACTTCGACCTTGAGCGGCATTTCGAGGGGGCTTACGGCGACGAGCTCGGCGGCCGCTTTCAGGACAAGGCGGACCTTATCGCTCACATTCTCGAGCGTGAGGGGCTCGAGGCCGACGATTGCTGCATGTGGGGCGATCGCAAGCATGACGTCCTGGCCGCGAGCCGGCACGGAATCCCGACCATTGGCGCGCTTTGGGGTTACGGCGGCGCGGATGAGCTTCGCGCGGCCGGCGCGGCGGCCTTATGCCAATCGCCATCGGAGGTGCTTGCGGCCTTCTCGGCGCTTCCACCCGCCGCAAGCACGCAAGCGTCATGAACGGCAAGCGATTGGCGCGCGGACAGGGCTCGCAAGCCGCGCTCCCGACGCCGCCCCGGGCCGAGGTGCGGCCGGCGACGCTCTCCGCACATGGCCTTTCCTGGGTGGACGATTACGCCTGGATGCGGGCCGACAATTGGCGCGAGGTGCTGCGCGACCCGAGTCGGTTGCCTCCGGACATCCGCGCGCTGCTGGAGGCCGAGAACGCCTATGCCGACGCAATGTTGGCGCCGACGCTCGCCTTGCGGAAGGAGCTCAAGCGAGAAATGCGCGCGCGCCTCAAAGAGGATGACAGCGAGCCGCCGCAGGTCGATGGGCCGTGGGCCTATTACTCCCGCTTTCGTCCCGGCGGCCAACGCCGCATCTATTGCCGTAAGCCTCGCGAAGGCGGCGCAGAGACGGTGCTGATCGACGGCGATTCACGCGCCGAGGGAAGGGTCTTTTTTCATCTCGCCGGCGCGCGTCATTCGCCCGATCATTCAAAATTCGCCTGGAGCTCCGATGACCTCGGCTCCGAGATGCTGACAATTGCAGTCCGCGAGCTTGAACACGAGACGGACCTTGTCGACCGTGTCGTCGGGGCGACCGGGGACATCGTCTGGACACGCGACTCGCTGGCGTTTCTTTACGTCGAGCAGGACGAGAACCACCGTCCTTGGCGGGTGATGCTGCATCGGCTCATGACCGCGCAGACCGACGACGTCGAGATCTTCGTGGAAGCCGACCCGGCCTGGTTCATCGGCATTGAGCCGACCCGTCTCGGTCGCGCGGCCATCATCTCGGTGCACGGCCACGACGCTTCGGAAGCCTTGGTCGTGGATCTCGATCATCCGACCGCGCCGCCCCGTCTCGTCGCGCCGCGCCGCCCGGGGTTGCACTACGAGGTGATGGATCACGGCGATCGTTTCTTTATCCGCACCAACGCGGACGCGCCCGACTTCAAGATCGTTGTCGCGCCGCGCGATGCGCCCCAGGAGGCGAACTGGCGCGATTTCGTCGCCGCCCGTGATGGACGCTTCGTCGCCGACGCAACGCTGTTCCGGCGCCACCTGGTGCTGCTCATGCGCGAGATGAGCCGGCCCCATCTCGTTGTCTTCGACTTGAAAAGCGGCGAATCGCATGAGATCGCTTTTGACGAGGAGACTTATTTTCTCAGGCTCGAGCCGGTCTATGAGTTTGGCGCCTCGCTCATCCGCTTCAGCTACGCCTCGCCGGCGACGCCGCAGGAGACCTACGACTACGATGTCGTGAGCCGGCGCCGAACCCTCGTCAAGCGGCAGACGATGCCGCGCAGCTTCGATCCGCAGTCCTATGTGGCGCGGCTGGTCTTTGCCCAAGCCGAGGACGGCGAGAGCGTGCCCGTGTCGCTGCTTTACAGGCGTTGCGTGAAGCTCGACGGGTCGGCGCCGCTGTTCATCACCGGCTACGGCGCCTACGGCTATGCGGCTGAGGCGAGTTTCGCCACCAACCGCTTCTCGCTGGTCGACCGCGGCTTCGTGTTCGCGATCGCCCATGTGCGCGGCGGCGCCGATAAAGGCTGGCGTTGGTACGAGAACGGCAAGCTTGGCAAAAAGTCGAACACGTTTGGCGATTTTCTCGCCGCTGTCCGGTTCCTCGTCGCGGAAGGCTTTACGAGCCGAGGGCGGGTCGTGGCCCAAGGGGGCAGCGCCGGCGGGTTGCTGATGGGCGCTATCGCCAATCTCGCGCCGGACCTGTTCGCTGGAATCATCGCCGACGTGCCGTTCGTCGACGTGCTGGCGACGATGCTTGACGCCAGCCTGCCGCTCACGCCGCCCGAATGGCTGGAATGGGGCGATCCGATCCACGACAAGGCGGCGTTCGAGACCATCCGCGCCTATAGTCCGATCGATAACGTGCGCCCTCAGCATTATCCGGCGATCCTGGCGCTCGCCGGCCTGACCGACCCGCGCGTGACCTATTGGGAGCCTGCCAAATGGGTCGCCCGCCTGCGCGCGACGATGACTGGCGGCGGCCCAATTCTGTTGCGCACCGCAATGGACGCTGGGCACGCGGGCGCGTCGGGACGCTACGACCGGCTTGACGACGTCGCCCGCCAATACGCCTTTGCGATCGCCTGCGTCGAGGGCGGGATTTAGGGTCGAGGTCAATCCGCTGGGGCGATTCGAGCCATAGCCGACAAAGAGTGCGTCCTCACTAAAGATCTGCTTGGCGCAGATAAGGGTAACTTTGCATTCGATTCGATGCAGGAGCGAGCGAATGAACTCCATGAGATGGGCGGCGCGTCTCTTGATTCTGCCGTTGCTGATTCTGAGTTTCGCGCCGTTCGCGCATTCCGGGGAACGCCCCTCGGTCTTCCTCGAGGATCTCACCTGGACCGAGATCAGGGACGAAATCGGCGCGGGCAAAACCACCATCATCGTGCCCATCGGCGGAACCGAGCAGAACGGCCCGGCCATGGCGCTGGGAAAACACAATCGGCGGGTCAGGCTGCTTTCCGAGCGGATTGCGGTCGCGTTGGGCAATGCGCTTGTCGCTCCCGTGATCGCGTATGTCCCTGAAGGCAGTTTAAGTCCGCCGTCCGGCCACATGCGTTTCCCCGGAACGATAAGCGTGCCGGAAGCCGCGTTTGAAACGATTCTCGAGTCCGCGGCCCGGAGTTTCAAACTGCACGGGTTCAAGGACATCGTCTTCCTCGGCGATCACGGCGGCTACCAGGCCAACGAAAAGACCGTGGCGAACAAACTCAACCGTGAATGGGCTTCATCGAATGTGCGCGCGCACGCGGTCACGCAATATTACGACGCGGCGCAGATCGATTTCGTCCGGATTCTGAAGGGTCAGGGGTACACGCTCTCGGAGATTGGAACCCATGCGGGTCTCAGCGATACGTCGCTGATGCTCGCGCTTGACCCGAGCCTTGTCCGTGAGGATCGGCTTTTGAACGGATCCAAATTCGGGACCGCCAACGGCGTCTATGGCGACCCGTCCAAGGCGAGCGCAAAACTGGGAATGTTGGGCGTCGACGCCATCGTCTCTCAAACTGTAGCCGCCATAAAGGCCGCTGTATCACAACGTTGACGCGGGCCGCGTGCGGCTACGGCGTGGCGAAGAACGGTTCCTGGAGCAGAGGGCGCTGATGGATCGCTGTCTGTGACGACGGCTTCACGCCGAACCGGCTCCTTTGCCGCTTTGAATTTGCGTCCGTGCTCCCCGTCCGCTGTTCCTCGGCGATCGAGCGCCTTCGACGGCCAGAGGCCTGTCGGGATGACAATCCGTTGCGGAAAATCGGAAAGCCGAGGTAAGCTTGCCCTCATGAACAATCTGCGCTTCCGCATCGGCTCGACCGCGGCCCCCGTTTGGCGCCGCTCGCCCGAGAGAAGCGCCGCGAAAAATTTTCCTTGCTTTATGCCCGCGTAACCCATTGATAAGTCTCGATTCGGACGAGAGAATCCAAGGAAATCCAAGAAAATCCAATAGCCGGAAATGGGGGTTTTGGCAGGCGAGACGGCCACGGGCCAAGAAAATCCAAACGAATTGAACTTATAAAAATAGTAAAATATGGCGCATCGTCATTCTGGCATGGGGCCGCGAGCCCGCGTTAAGGACTACGCCTCCTCGTCGCCGGGCTCAGGCTTGGCGTTGGCGCCGGGGATGACGTAACTCCCTTTCAGCCAGCGATGCAGGTCGACGTCGGCGCAGCGCTTCGAGCAGAACGGGTCATAACGTTCGCTGCGCGGCTTGCCGCAGATCGGGCAGGGCCGGTTGCTCTTGTCCAGATCCGGTTGCTTGGACGCGGACTTCTTGTCGTCGGCCGTCATTGAACGAGGCTCGCGCTCCAGCGCCCGTGGACATCATAGCCTTGTCCGCCGAGCAGCGCGACCGTTTCGGCCAGCGGCAGGCCGACGACGTTGGAATAGGAGCCGACCAGCCGCTCGACGAAGGCGCCGGCGAGGCCCTGAATCGCGTAGCCGCCGGCCTTGCCGCGCCATTCGGCGCTCTCCAGATAGGCCTCGACCTCGTTGGGCGACAGGTGCTTGAACCGGAGACGGGTCTCGACCAGCCGCCGCCGAACGGCGCCGCCGCCGGTGACCAGCGCAAGGCCGGTAAATACGCGATGGCCGCGGCCGGACAAAAGATCGAGGCACAGCTCGGCGTCCTCGCGCGTCTCGCACTTCGGCAAGATGCGTCGGCCGACGCCGACCACCGTGTCGGCGCCGAGCGTCAGGCAGGGGGCGAGATCCGCCCGGCCGGCTGCGATCGCCGCCGAGGCGAGCGCCTTTTCACTGGCCAGCCGTTCGGCGAGCGCGCGCGGCTCCTCGCGCGGGCGTGGCGTTTCGTCGATCTCAGCCGGCAGGACTGCGTCCGGCTTGACGCCGATCTGCGCCAGGAGCGCGAGCCTGCGCGGCGAAGCGGACCCCAGCACGAGACGAAGGCCCGAGTGCGGAGCGGAGCGATCGTCGCGCCGCCCGAGGGTCAAGGTCATTTGAAACGGTAGGTAATGCGCCCTTTGGTGAGATCGTAGGGCGTCATCTCCACAAGCACCTTATCGCCAGCCAGCACGCGAATGCGGTTCTTGCGCATCTTGCCCGCGGTGTGCGCGATGATTTCGTGGTCGTTCTCAAGTTTGACGCGAAAGGTTGCGTTGGGCAGCAATTCGACGACGAATCCGGGGAACTCAAGCAATTCTTCTTTCGACATAAGGCTCCTTGTTGCGTCGGCGCGCCGCCAAAGGCGAGCGGAGACGGCGGCCCTGACGGCCCCTAGCACGTCAGCGGCGGACTGTCATACCACCGCGAGGCTGTAAGATCGAATACCTCCAGCGTCGTCAAACGCGGCGCGCGCTCGTGCGCCTCAGTTTATCGGCGAGCGCCGCGCCAGACCAAGCACTTCAGAGCCGTGGCGTTCGATTCGTCCAGAAATCCGAGGATCTCGTGGAAGAACTGCATGCGGTTCTTTTCCAGCATGACCGTATGCGTGCCCTCGCCGAGCTGGACGAAGCGCTTGTAGGGCGCGCTGGTCAGCCTGGCGAAATAGGCCTCCGTCATATAGGTCGGCAGATCGGCGTCCCATTCCGCGTGAATGAGGAGGGTCGGGACCGTGATTTGGCCCGGATCATAGAACGGCTTTCCCGCGCCCCAATAATTGGTGAATTCCGCCATCACGCCGCTGGCGGCGCGAAGCCTGGGCGGGTCCATTTTGCTGCCGACGGGGTCGGTGGCGAGCGTGGCGTTCCACCACGCGTCGAAGACGCCCGGCGGAATCAGCGCCGCCTGTTTGTCCTCGGGAACGCCGCGGAGCCAGCGCGCGTGCGCGGAGTCCTTGGCGACCAGGCGATAGGCGGGGATCGTTTTTGTCGACGGCTCGACCGGGGGTTGGGCCACCCAGGCCGGCGCGTAGAGCACAAGCCGATTGATCTTGTCATTATGCTGCGCCGTGTAGGCGCCCGCGATCGACGTGCCCCACGACCAGCCCATGAGATCGAGTTTCGGGATGCCGCGCTGAGCCAGAATGTAGTCGACCGCGGCGCCGAGATCCGCGCCCGCCTCTTCCGAAGTGGCAATCGGCTTGTTCGCCTCAGGCGGCTGATCCATCTCCGGCGGACGGGTCGATCGGCCATACGATCGGACATCGACGAGATAGACGTCGAACCCGCTCTGAGCGAACAGGTCCATCATCGACACGCCGTCGATCGGCAGGTCGAAGCTCGTTTCCGCGGGATACGTGGCGCCGTGAATGAAGAGCAGCGTCTTGTCCGGCGAGAAGGACGTCATGCCCTCCGGATGCTTGTTGCGAACAAAGAGCTTGATGCCCGGATCGGATGACGGGATCATCGCGTCCGTGGTTGTCAGAGGCGGCGATTGCGCGAAAGCGGCGCCCGATAGCGCTGAGCACATCAGCATGGCTGAGCAAACAACTCGAAAGCGCATAAGCAACTCCTCCCGATGCGGCCTGAAACGCCGCGACTGTATAAGGCGCGCATCGCGCCAAGGCCAGAGCCAGCGAACGGCTGAGGCGTCAACGAGCGGCGCCACGAAACGAGCCTGTCAGGCAGCCGTCGAGGGAGCGGCGCTGTTCGGTTGAGAAGGAGGCGCGGCCTCAGGCGCGGGCTTGCGCTTTCGGCGCTCTTCGAGCGACTGCATGATCACATAGAACGAGGGCACGAACACGACCACGAGGCAGGTCGAGGCGATCATGCCGCCGAACACCGCGATGCCGATCGAGCGCCGCGCAGCCGCGCCCGCGCCCGTCGCCAGGACCAGCGGCAGCACGCCGAGGATGAAGGCGAACGAGGTCATGACGATCGGGCGGAACCGCAGCCGCGCCGCTTCGACCGCGGCGTCAAGGATCGGCTTGCCCGCCTCGCGTTGCTGGCGCGCATATTCAACGATGAGAATGCCGTTCTTGCTGCCGAGCGCAATGAGCAGGATGATGCCGATCTGCGTGTAAAGGTTATTGTCCGCGCCTTCGATATTGAGGCCGGCGACGGTTCCCAAGAGAGCCAACGGGACGGCGAGGATCACCGCGAAAGGCAGGATCCAGCTTTCGTACTGTCCGGCCAGCACAAGATAGACGAGCAGGATCGCAAAGCCGAAGATGTAATACGTGGAGTTGCCGACCGTCTTCTCCTGATAGGACATCGCGGTCCAGTCGAAGCCCGTTCCTGTCGGGAGCGCCTGAGCGCCGACCTGGTCCATGAGGTCGAGCGCCTGGCCTGAACTGAAGCCCGGGGCGGGCGAGCCGACGACGGTCGCGGTCGGGTAGAGGTTGTAGAGGCTGATCAGCGGCGGCCCGGTCACCGGGAGTGACCTCGATCGCCGTGCCGATCGGCGTCATCGTTCCATTGCCGGCCTTGACCTTGAGATTGCGGATGTCATCGACGGTGGCGCGCTTGTCCGCGTCCGCCTGGGTATAGACCTGGAAGACGTGGCCGAACTTGTTGAACTGCGTCACGTAGTTCGAACCGACATAACCGGCCAGCGCGGAAAACACCTGGCCGACGGTGATTCCGAGCGCCTCCGCTTTCGTCCTGTCGACCACGACCGAGTATTGCGGCGCGCCGGCGCGAAACGTCGTCGCCAGCCGCTGGAGACCGGATTGCGCATTGCCGTCGGCAACGACGGTGTTGGCGAGGCTCTGGAGAAGATCATAGTCGAAATCGCCGTTGCGGATTTCGACCTGCATCGTGAAGCCGCCCACATTGCCGACGCCCTGGATCGGGGGCGGCAGCACCGCGAAAGAGAAGGCCTCGGGGATCGACTGCAGGGCGCCGTTGATCTTCCGCTGGATCGTTTCCTGATCCTGGCCCTGTTCCTTGAGCCGCGCGTCCCAATCCTTCATCACGACGAAGGCGACGCCGGCGTTGGCGAGGCTCGCGCGATTGTCGAGAATCGAGATGCCGCTGACGGTCACGACATGTTCGATGCCCGGCATCGGCTGGACAAGTTTCTGGATCTTGTCCAGCACCGCGTCCGTGCGTTCCTTCGAGGCGCCGTCCGGCAATTGCGTGACGACGATCATGTAACCCTGATCTTCGGTCGGCAGGAATCCGGTCGGCACGCGGGTCAGCGACCAGATGGCGAAAGCGACGAGAGCCAGCGCCACGGCGACCATCAGCAAGGCGTGGTTCGTCATGCCGCTCATGAGCCGAACGTAGCCGTGCTCCGCCGCGTCATAGACCCTGTTGAAGCCGCGGTAGAAGAAATTGCGTTGAGCATTGGGCGGCGTTGGGCGGCCGCAGCCACAAAGCCGATTGCGTCGGCTTGAGCGTCATCGCGTTGATCGCGCTGATCAGCGCGGTCGCCGCGATGACGAGGGCGAACTGCCGGTAAAGCTGCCCCGTCAGACCCGGTAGGAAGGCCGCGGGGAGGAACACCGACAGGAGGACGAGCGTGATGCCGATGACCGGTCCAGTCAGCTCCTCCATGGCTTTGATCGCCGCCTCGCGTCCGGGCATGCCCTCCTCGACATGGCGCGAGACGCCCTCGACGATCACGATCGCGTCGTCGACCACGATGCCGATCACCAGCACGATGGCGAACAGGGTCGGAAGGTTGATCGAGAAGCCGAGCGCCGCCATCGCGGCGAAGGCGCCGATAATCGTCACCGGCACGGTCGTCGCGGGCACCAGCATCGCCCGCCAGTCCTGCAGGAAGACGAGGATGACGATCAGCACCAGGATGCCCGCCTCGATCAGCGTGCGCCACACCTCACTGATCGCGGCGTTGACGAATTTCGTCGTGTCGTAGGGGACGACATATTCGGAGCCCGTCGGGGAAGCTCTTCTTGAGCTCCTCCATCTTGTCGTGGACCGCTTTGGAGACGGCGACCGCGTTCGCCTCGGGCAAGAGCGAAATGGCGATGCCGGCGGCCGGCTTGCCGTCGAGATCGAACGCTTCGCTGTAGGTCTGGGCGCCGAGGTCGACGTGCCCGACGTCGCGGATCCGCGTGATCCGACCTCCGGCGCCGGGCTCGACCTTGACGATAAGGTTCTCGTAGTCGGGCGCGTCGTTGATTCGACCGTTGAGGTTCAAAGTGTACTGGAAGTTTTGCCCCTTCACCGCCGGCGGCGCGCCAATCTGGCCGGCGGCGACCTCCTGGCTCTGCTGCTGGATAATGGAGATGACGTCCTGCGGCGTTAGCCCACGCGCCTGCATGAGGTTCGGGTCCAGCCAGACGCGCATCGCGTACTGGCCGGCGCCAAGCACCGATACGTCGCCCACTCCGTTGAGGCGCTCGAGTTCGTTCACGACATTGATGACCGCGTAGTTCGACAGGAACAGGCTGTCGAAGCGGCTGTCGGGCGACACAAGCCCGACGAATTCGAGAATCGACGTCGATTGCTTCTTGGTCGTGACGCCCTGGAGCTGCACCTCGGCAGGCAGCGAAGAGAGCGCCGCGGAGACCCGATTTTGCACCAGGATCTCGTCCTCGTCGGCGCTGGTGCCGATGGCGAAAGTGACGGTGAGATTGTAGGTGCCGTCGCTCGCGCTCGTGGACTGCATGTAGAGCATGTTCTCAACGCCGTTGACGTTCTGCTCGATCGGCAGGGCGACGGTGTTGACGAGCGTTGAGGCGCTCGCGCCCGGATAGCGCGTCGTCACCTGCACGGTCGGGGGGACGACGTTCGGATATTGCGAGGTTGGCAGGTTGACGAGCGAGACGAGGCCGATAACGACGAAGAACAGCGCCAAAACGTTGGCGAGAACCGGCCGGTCGATGAAGAAGCGGGAGATCATGGGCGTTTCTCCCCCGTCATCACTTCGCCTGATCCTTCGCAGCCGGCTTCGCGGGCTCGGATGGCGCGGCTGGGGCCTTGTCTTGATCGGCGGCGGCTTCGCTGAGCTTGGTCTGCTGCGGATTAACCTTGGCGCCCGGGAGAGCGCGCTGCACGCCCTCCGTCACGATCCAGTCGCCAGGATCGATTCCCGACTCGATGATGCGGTAGGCGCCCTCCCGGTCGCCCGTCGTGACGATTTTGCGCTGGACGACATTGTCCGGCCCGACCACCAGCAGATAGCGGCCCTCCTGGCTCGTCCCGAGCGCCACATCGGGCACAAGAATCGCCTTGTCCAGTTTCTCGACCGGCGTCCGGACGCGGACGAACAGACCAGGCAGCAGCCCACGGGCCTTGTTGTCGAAGATCGCGCGAACTTCGAGCGTGCCGGTCGATTGGTCGACTTGGGGCGCGGCGTAGTCCATGTGGCCCAGGTGCGGAAAGCCTTCCTCGCCCTGCAGCCCGATCTCGACTGGGATCTTGGAGAGATCCGTGGTGCGAAATTCTATGCCGGCCTTGGCGTTGTTCACCTTGATCCGAAGAATCTGCGGCTCGCTTATCGTGAAATAGACATAGAGCGGATCGAGCTGGATGATCGTCGCAAGCTTGGTCGGTGACCCGACGCCTACAAGCGCTCCCAAGTCGACAAGGTGCCTGGTGACGACTCCATCGAAAGGCGCGGTCACTGTTGTGTAGTTCAAATTGATCTGGGCGGTCTCGATCGCGGCTTTGGCGTTCAGCACTTGGGCGGCGGCCTCATCGGCTTTCGACTTCCATTCCTGCACCGTCGCCTGGCTGGCGAAATCCTGCTTACCCAGCGTGGCCTGGCGCTGGTATTCGGCCTGGTTGTACGCGAGCGTCGCCTGGTTGGACGCGAGCGTCGCATTCGCCTGGTCGAGTTGAGCCTGGTATTGGTCGCGCTCGATGCCGAATAGCTTATCGCCCGACTTGACCGCGGCGCCGTCGGTATAATCGATGTCAGTGAGGAAGCCCTGCACGCGAGCGACGAGATCGACTGAATTGAAGGGCGACGTGTTGCCCGTCAGGTTGAGATAGAGCGTGACCGGCTTCTGCAACGGTTGCGCGACCGCGACCTTTGGCGGCGGCGGCGGCGCGTAGGCGTTCTGGGAGCCGTTGCAGCCGGCGAGCGCCGCCGTGGCGGCGACAACGCAAGCGGCGCGGAAGATGCGCCCGCCCACTTTCGTCGAAGAACAAAGGTTTTGCGTCAGCATGCGAGCGCCGATCCTCGGAAGCAACAAACAAGAGCCGCGGGCGGAACCCGATAACACGGCGCCCCCGAGCCGCGCCAACGCCAGCCTATGATGCCTGACCTGCGATTGAGCGCAAGAGGCTCGAATGACGAGCGCGACCTTGCCGCTACTGCGCCGCGCGCTCAAGCGCGCGATAACGCCTGACCGCGAGCGGGATCGAGGCGAGATAGACGAGCGTGACGGCGACCAGCGCCTGCATGGGAAAGTTGAACAGGATGAGGAGCGCAGCGGCGACGCCGACCAGCACCACCGAGACATATTCGCGCGGCACGCGTCCGATCGTTTTGCCGGAGAAGTGCGGCACACGGCTCGCCATCAGGAGAGCCACCGCCAGGACATAGAGGCTTTCGATCACAGCGGATCGCGAGGTCGATTGGCCGAGATCGAACGCATAGTGAAGGTAGATCGGCAGGAGGCCGACAATGGCGCCCGCGGGCGCCGGCATCCCTACGAAGAAGTTCTTTCGCCATGACAGGCTGATCTTCGTCGATCATGACGTTGAAGCGCGCGAGACGCAAAGCGCAAGCCATGGCGAACAAGAGCGCCGCGACCCAGCCGAAGTTTTTGGCCGCGTGCAGGTTGGCGACGTACAGCACCAGCGCCGGCGCGACGCCGAAGTCGACGAAGTCGGCAAGCGAATCGAGTTCGGCGCCGAACCTCGAGGTTCCCTTCAAAGCGCGCGCGATTCGCCCGTCGAGGCCATCAAGAACCGCCGCGCCAGCGACCGCGCTGACCGCCCAGTCGATCGATCCCTCCATCGCCAGGCGGATCGCCGTCAAGCCCAGGCCAAGCGCGAACAGCGTGATGAGATTGGGGATCAAGAGCCTCAGAGGCACGGCCCGGAGGCCGCGGCGCGGCGACGCGCGAAACAGCCATCGGCGCCCGGGGCGGGGGGCCGATTTCGTTCATGCTTCAGCTCCGCTGAAAGGGCGGCGGCTCGACCTCGGCCGCAACCTGCGCGATCACCGTCTCGCCAGCGATGGCGCGCGAATCGACGCCGACCACGATATGCGCCCCCGCGGGCAGGTAGACATCCACGCGCGAGCCGAAACGGATCAGTCCAATGCGTTCGCCGGCGCCGACCAGCGCGCCCTCGTGCGTGAAGCACACGATCCGGCGGGCGACGAGGCCTGCGATCTGCACCACGCCAAAACGGCCGGATGGCGCATCGATGACGAGGCTGTTGCGCTCGTTGTCCTCGCTCGCCTTGTCGAGGTCGGCGCTGAGAAAGAGGCCGGGGTGATAGACGATCTGAGCGACCCGGCCTTGGACCGGGGCGCGATTCACGTGGCAATCGAAAACCGACATGAAGATCGACACCCGCTGCAACGGCGCCATGCCGAGGCCGAGCTCGGGCGGAGGCGCGGCGAAGCCGGCGAAGCTGACCACGCCGTCGGCGGGCGCAATGACCAGGTCGCTCCGAACCGGCGTGACGCGCGCGGGATCGCGAAAGAAATAAGCGCACCAAAGCGTGGCGATGAGGCCGAGCCAGCCGAGCGGCGCCCAAAGCCACCACAGGATCAGCGTCGCAACCGCGAAGCCGGCCACGAACTTATAGCCTTCAGGATGGATCGGCGCGAGCTGGCCGCGCAGCGATTTGACGATGCTCATTGACCAGCGCTC
The DNA here is from genome assembly GCA_963833955.1 of uncultured Alphaproteobacteria bacterium. Lineage (GTDB taxonomy): Bacteria > Pseudomonadota > Alphaproteobacteria > Rhizobiales > Beijerinckiaceae > Roseiarcus. The sequence goes on from CAWHZY010000008.1 coordinate 96,220, forward strand.
GAAGACAAACCGCGCGCACTCATGGCGCCAAACGTTCCGCAATGTCACGGCGCGGGCTGAGGCATAAGCCCGTCTGGCGCGAGGTCGTCTTCGCGGCCGGCCTGCCGCAGCAATTCCTGCGGCCGCATCGACCTGCCTCTGGCGGCTCCACAGCGCGGAATAGATTCCGCCCCGCTCGAGCAGCTCCTGATGGGACCCGCGCTCGGCGATGACGCCCTTGTCGAGCACCAGAATCTCGTCGGCGTTGACCACGGTCGACAGGCGATGGGCGATCACAATCGTCGTGCGCCCGCGGGAGACGCGCTCCAGCGCCGACTGAATCTCGCGCTCGGTGAAGCTGTCGAGGGCCGACGTCGCTTCGTCGAGCACCAGAATCGGCGGCGCCTTGAGCATCGTGCGCGCGATGGCCACCCGCTGCTTCTCACCGCCGGAGAGCTTGAGGCCCCGCTCGCCGACCGGCGCATCGTAGCCCTGCGGCAGCGAGCGAATGAACCGGTCGATCTGCGCATTCTCGGCGGCGGCGATCACCTCGCGCTCATTCGCGCCGTCGCGCCCATAGCGGATGTTGTAAAGGATCGTATCGTTGAACAGCACCGTGTCCTGCGGCACCATGCCGATCGCCGCGCGCAGCGAACTCTGCGTGACAGCGGCGATATTCTGTCCATCGATCAATATGCGTCCGGCGTTCGGCTCATAGAACCGGAACAGGAGGCGCGATATCGTGGACTTGCCGGCGCCGGACGGCCCGACGATGGCGATCGTGTGCCCCGCCGGCGCCTCGAACGAGACGCCACGCAAAATCGGCCTTTCCGGGTCGTAGGCGAAGTCGACATTCTCGAACCGGACCGCGCCCGCGCTCACCTTCAAAGGCTGCGCGCCGGGAATGTCCTCGACTTCGGGATTCTGCGCCAGGATGACGAACATCGCCTCGACGTCGATGATCGCCTGCCTGATATCCCGGTAAACCATCCCCATGAAATTGAGCGGCTGATAGAGCTGCAGCATGATGAGGTTGACGAGCACAAAGGCGCCAACGGTCTTGGTTCCATTTCTGACTTCGGCGACGCACATCAGGAGGACGACAATCAGGCCGAGCGTGAAAATGAAGGCCTGACCCGCGTTCAGAACCGCGAGCGAGACATAGGTGCGAACGCTCATCCGCTCGTATCGAGCCATCGCTTTGTCGTATCGCGCGGCTTCCCGTCCTTCGGCGCCGAAATATTTCACCGTCTCGAAATTGAGCAGGCTGTCGATCGCCTTGGTGTTGGCGTCCGTGTCGCTTTCATTCATCGAGCGCCGGATGCCAATGCGCCAATTGGTGGCCAAAGTCGTAAAGACCAAATACGCGACCACCGTGACGCTGATCGCGGCGACATAGCGCCAGTCGAACGAGATCAGCATGGCGGCGACGATCATTGCGAACTCGACCACCGTCGGGATCGCGGTCAGCATCGAGGTGCGGATGAGGGTCTCGATCGCGTTGCGCCCGCGCTCGAGAACGCGAGTGAGTCCGCCAGTCTTGCGCTCCAGATGAAAGCGCAACGACAGCCGGTGCAAATGCTCGAACACCTCGATCGCCAATCGGCGCACGGCGTTCATGGCGACCGCCGCGAACAGGCCGTCGCGGCCCTGCTGGGTGAACGCCATCAGGATGCGCAAGACCCCGTAAAGAGCGGTCAGCGCCGCCGCTCCGATCAGAACGCGCGGCAGCGGGACCGCATCCAGCGCCAGCTTGCCCGCGACCGCATCGGTCGCCCATTTGTAGGAATAGGGGATTGCGATCGTGAACAACTTCGAGAGCAGCATCAGCGCCACGGCCAGAAATACGCGCAGCTTCAGATCAGAGCGGTCGGCGGGCCAGATGTAAGGCCATAGAAGCCGGACGGTTCCGGTCAGCGTGGCCTGCCGCGTCGCGTTCCTGCGCGCGGCGACGAACGTCGACGTCTTTTGATGCTGCATTGGAACTCACGCGGCGCCGATCATTGGATTGGCAAGCCGCATATAATCGCTTTAAGCGCCGATGACATCCTCGGGGCCGCCATATTCTTTGGCTCGATCATAGTTCGCGAAGCAGCGGTGCAGATGAACGAGACCCCTCCGGCGGCGAATCAAGTCCGCGATTGTTTCTGGCGGGCAATTGTGCAGCAGCGCAAGCTTTCGTAGGGACCCGCCGCCGATCCTGAAAACGGCCGTGATGATTCGACCAAAGCGTTCGCGGCACGGCAATCGCCGCCTGTCAAGTGAAGAGAGTTCTTTTTTTATACAAATTCAGCGTTTTTCAGACAGCTCATTGTGAGTATTCACCCGATCTCCATCGAGCGCCGTAGTTGAAGTCTTCATATCTTGTATTGTGGTATGCTTTCTTTTGCGCTATGTGGCTCTCGCCCCAAGTCGCAACGGGCGACAAAGAATGAGCATGCTCGTCATCGTCCGATGAGCAAAGAATGGCGTGAAGATGATCGTCAACTGGGCGCTCTCTCTGCAGGCCACTTATTGGAGTAACGTCAACAATGAGCGATTCCACCAACCACATTGAACTCGCCGCGGAGATTGTATCGGCTTATGTGTCGAACAATTCCGTGCCATCGAGCGAGTTGCCGTCGCTTCTCAGCGACGTTCACGCAGCACTCGTGCGTGTCGCGACTGGCGCACAACCGGTCGTAGTCGAAGCAGCCAAGCCCGCCGTCCCGCCGAAGAAGTCGATTACCAGCGATTACATCATCTGCTTGGAGGATGGTCGTAAATTCAAGTCGTTGAAGCGGCATTTGCGGACCCAATACAACCTGTCTCCGGAAGAATATCGGGAGAAGTGGGGCCTTCCGTCTGATTATCCCATGGTCGCTCCCGCCTATGCCAAGGCGCGCTCGGCTCTGGCGAAGCAGATGGGCCTTGGCCAGCAGCGCCGGCGCCGCAAGTAAGACGGGCCATTAGTCCCGGCCCTGTATTCCTGGCCCCGAGACCGAGGGGCTCAGGCGTCGGACGCGGCGGTCGAACGCCGCGCTTCTATTTCGTGCCGAACATGCGATCGCCCGCATCGCCGAGGCCAGGAACGATGTAGCCGTGGTCGTCGAGCCGTTCATCGACCGCCGCGGTCCAGATCTGCACCTCGGGATGCGCTGTGGTCAGCCGCTGGATCCCCTCGGGCGCGGCGAGAAGGCAGACGAAGCGGATGTCCTTCACTCCACGCCGCTTGAGACGGTCGATCGCGGCGACCGCTGAATTTGCGGTCGCGAGCATCGGGTCCATGACGATGACCAACCGGTCGGCCACGTCCGCCGGGGCCTTGAAATAGTACTCTACCGCCTCGAGCGTATGCGGGTCGCGATAGAGCCCTATATGGGCGACCCGCGCGCTCGGCACCAGATTGAGCATCCCGTCGAGAAATCCAACGCCGGCGCGCAAAATCGGTGCGAACACCAGCTTCTTGCCGGAGATGGTCGGCGCCATGGTTTTCGTGAGGGGCGTTTCCACCTCGATCACCTCGAGCGGCAGGTCGCGCGTCACCTCGTAGGCGAGCAGCATGCCGATCTCGTTCATGAGTTGGCGGAAGCCCTTGGTCGAGACGGTCTTGTCGCGCATGAGCGTCAACTTGTGCTGCACCAGCGGATGGGCGACGACGTGAACATTCGGCATGGGCGAGGTCCTGGCCACAGGAAAAGACTTTGAACACCTTGACATTAAACGAACTTGTGCCCGCGGAGACCGTCGTGCGCGCCATCGTCCCCAGCTTTGTCCGCGCCGCGCGGTCAGCGGCCGCCAGGCGCGTGCGCTTTGCGGGCGCTATTGACGGGCGATGAGGCACGATGTCTGCTGCGTCGCAAATGGTTTCCTCGACCGCTCGTCAGCCCAGCCGCAATTGGTCTTTGCCCAATATTCTGACTTACGCGCGGGTCGCGGCGGTTCCGCTTGTCGCCGGATTTCTGTTCTGGCCGGACGTGCCGTGGGCGCGATGGACGGCGCTTGCGATCTTTATCGCCGCGGGAATCAGTGATTTCTTCGACGGTTATCTGGCTCGCGCCTGGTCGCAACAGTCCTCGCTCGGAAGAATGCTGGACCCGATCGCCGACAAGCTTCTCGTTTCGGCGGTGATCCTGGTGCTCGCCGCCAATCAGACCATTTCCGGGGCGACGCTTTCGGCCGCGATCGTCATCCTTTGCCGGGAAATTCTGGTCTCCGGCCTGCGCGAATATCTGGCGGAGCTCAGGGTTCCGCTCCCGGTCACCGCGCTCGCCAAGTGGAAGACCACGGTGCAATTCATCGCACTGGCTTTTCTGATCGCCGGGCCCGCCGGGGAATCCGTCCTTCCGGGATCGATAACGACCGGGATTGTGCTCCTGTGGATCGCAGCCATAGTAACGCTCTACACGGGCTGGGACTATATGAAGGCGAGCTACGATCACGCCGGGAGCGACTGGGGCGGGACATGAAGGCGCTTTATTTCGCCTGGGTGCGTGAACGCGTCGGCAGGGCGGAGGAAGAGCTCGATCCGCCCCCGACGGTGAAGACGGTCGGCGACCTCATCGCCTGGCTCTCCGAGCGCGGCGAGGGCTATGCGCGCGCCTTCGACAAACCCGCGGCCGTTCGCGCCGCGCTCGATCGGGTTCACGCCCGTGAGCACGCGTCCATCGCGGGGGTGAAGGAAGTGGCGTTCTTTCCGCCGATGACCGGCGGCTGAAAGCGATGGCGAGCGTCCGCGTCCAGAGAGAGGATTTCGACCCCGGCGCGGAGGCCGGGGCGCTTGCGCGTGGGCGCACTGACGTCGGCGCGGTGGTGAGCTTTATCGGCTACTGCCGCGACGAGGGCGGATCGCTCGCCGCGCTCGAACTCGAGCATTATCCCGGCATGGCCGAGGAAGAGGTCGCACGCGCGACGCGTGAAGCCGAGGCGCGCTGGCCGCTTCTGGGCGCGACCGTCATCCATCGCTATGGCCGCATCGCGCCGGGCGAGCGGATCGTTTTCGTCGCGGTCGCCGCCGTGCATCGCGGGGCGGCGTTCGCGGCGGCGGAGATGCTGATGGACTACCTCAAGACCCGCGCGCCGTTCTGGAAGCGCGCGATACGCAGTGACGGCGCGGTCGAGGGTTGGATCGAATCCAAACAGGAAGACGACCGTTCGGCGGCCCGCTGGGGCGCCGCCGACTGACGGCTCGCTCAGGCGCGGGAGGCGACCGCGCGGTAGACCAACAGCACCACCACCGCGCCGATCACGGCGATGATGATGCTTCCGATGTTCACTCCCGTGACGCCGCCGATACCCAGGAAGCTCGCCAGAAATCCGCCGACGATGGCGCCGACGACGCCAAGGGCAATGTCCATCGTCATGCCAGAGCCGGTCTTGTTGACGATCTTGCTGGCGATGAAACCGGCGATCAGGCCCAGAATGATCCAGCTCAATATGCCCATGTCGAAGCCTCCCGCGCGCCGTCCGTCGCCCGGGGGAATGTGCGGTATGGACGGGGAAAACGCAAGCCGGTAGTCTTGGTCGTCATATCTTCGAATTTCGGCGTTAGGCTGTGGTCGAAGCAGAGGCTTTTCACGATTTGAATTCAGGTGGAGGAGATAACGATGGCTTCCTTTGACGACGCGATGAGAAATGCGGTTCCGGGCGGCAATCTGGCGACGCCGATCGCGGTCGCGGTGGGCGCGCTGATTCTCGGCAAGATGTTCGGCGGCAGCTCAGCGCCCGCCTCTACGCCGTCTGTGCCGATTCCGCCGCCCGGGCAACCTGTGCCAACCAACGCGCCAGCCGGCAGCATTCTCGGCGGCCTTTCGGATCTCATTGGCAAGCTCAGCGCAGGGGGCGTGTCGCCGCAGGTCAATTCCTGGGTCGGCCACGGGCCGAATGAGCCGGTTCCGCCCGGACAGCTCGGTTCGGCGCTCGGCCAGAATGTCCTTGCCGAACTTGCGCAGCGCACCGGCATGAGCCAGCAGGAATTGCTGAGCCAGCTCTCGACCGTGTTGCCGCAGATCATCAATCATCTGACGCCAAACGGCCGCATGCCGACCTTGGCTGATCTCGAGCGGTAAGCAGCGACGCCAAAAGGCTGAGCGCACGCGCTCAGCCTTTCCCGCTGCGTGGCGGCAAGCGCGCCAGCTGGCGGTCGATGCGTGATATCGACCGCCGGTCGAACATGTCAGGCCCGCCAGAGGGAATTTGAGTTTAGCGAGGCGCTCGTTTTGTCGCCGTATGGAGCGCATTTGGCGACTGGCTCCCGACCGTCTCGCGGGCCGATCGGATAGCAACCCAAGTTTCGCCAATAAGCGGCTGACCTCGTTGACGTCGTGCAAGAGGTATTCGGGAAACGCTCCTCCGTCGAACCCGTTGAAGGGCCAGCCAGCGTGCGGCCCCAGCTCATCTATGACGGCGATTGCGGGTTCTGCGGCTATTGGGCGCGCTATTGGCGGAAGCTGACCGGCGACAGCGTCGAATACCGACCTTATCAGCAGGTCCTGGCGCAATACCCGGCGATTCCTGAAGCAGAATTCCAGCGCGCGGTGCAATTCATTGCGCCCGACGGCCGGCGCGCCAGCGGCGCCGAGGCCAGCTTCCTGACGCTCGCCCATGCGCGCGGCAAGGGACTCTGGCTCGCTCTCTACCGCACCCTGCCGGGTTTCGCGCCGGTCTCAGAACGCGCTTATGCCTTTATCGCCAAGCACCGCCCGGCCTTCCACCGGGCGAGCCTCATGCTGTGGGGCCGGAGCCACGAGCCGCCGCGCTACGAGCTGGTCTCGTTCCTGTTCCTTCGCCTGTTCGGGCTCATAACCCTTTTCGCCTTCGTCTCCTTCGCGGTGCAGGCGCAAGGACTGGTCGGCAGCCACGGCATCCTGCCGCTCTCCGAACTGGTCGACGCGCTGGCCCCCCGTCTTGGGCTCGAGCGCTTCCTTCTCATGCCGATGGTGTTCTGGCTGAACGACAGCGATCTCGCGATTTCTGCGGTGGGCTGGGCCGGAGCCGGCTCGTCGCTCATGCTGGTTTTCAATCTGCTCCCGCGGCTCAGTCTCGTTCTGATCTACGCCCTTTATCTCTCGCTGCTCCATGCCGGGCAGACATTCATGAACTTCCAGTGGGACACGTTCCTGCTGGAGACGGCCGTCGTCGCGCTCCTGATGAGCTTCAGGCCGACCACCGGCGTTTGGCTCGCGCGCTGGCTCTTGTTCCGCTTCATGTTCATGTCGGGCGTCGTCAAGCTGATCAGCGGCGATCCCAACTGGCGGAATCTTTCGGCGCTCAGCTACCATTTTCTGACGCAGCCGCTGCCGACGCCGCTCGCGTGGTACGCGGCACAGCTGCCGGCGAGCTTATTGAAGGTCGCAACCGGAGCCATGTTTGTCGTCGAGCTCGTTCTGCCGTGCCTGATCTTCTTCCCGCGGCGATTACGATTTGCCGCCGGGTTCGGCATTCTCCTGCTGCAAGGCTGCATTCTTCTGACCGGAAACTACAATTGGTTCAATCTTCAAACCATGTTGCTCTGCCTGCTGCTGTTCGACGACGCGGCGCTGCGAGGGATCTTGCCGTCTCGCTTTGCTCGACGCACGCAAACGCGCGCGCAGAAGCCGCGACGGGCGGTGACGATCTTCGTCAATGCAGTCGCGCTCATGATGGTGTTCTTAAGCCTCGTCCAGATGGACGAGCGATTCGGCGGCAGCCCGCCTGGGTCGGCGCTGGCGATCGATGACCTCTTCGAGCCGTTCCATATCGTGAGCCCGTACGGCTTGTTTTCGGTCATGACCACGACCCGCAATGAAATCATCGTCGAGGGGTCCGATGACGGCGAGCAATGGCGCGAGTACGAATTCCGCTACAAGCCCGGCGATCTTAAGCGCCGTCCGCCGTGGACCCTTCCTCACCAGCCGCGGCTCGACTGGCAGATGTGGTTCGCCGCGCTCGACGATGCGCAACGAGTGCCGTGGTTTTCGCGCTTTCTCGAGCGCCTCTTGGAAAACGAGCCGTCAGTGACCGGGCTCCTGGAAAGGAATCCTTTTCCCGACAAGCCGCCGACCTATGTGCGGGCCGAGTTTTACGAGTACGCCTATGCCGGAAACGGCCAGGCGGCCGGCCAATGGTGGAACCGGCGATTGGCGGGACTCTATTTCCCCAGGGCGCGCTTGAAGACGGAAGGCGAGTGAAGCGGCCGCTGCCGTCTGACGACACGCGGTCTTCGCGCAACGCAAAACATTCGCCCCCGTGTAAATGCCCGCTTGCGTGGGCGACTTCGCCGGCATAGCGAGGGACCCAGGAGTTTTGCCTTTCGAGGGCGTGTGATCATGAAGCTCATCGTGGCGGTCATCAAGCCGTTCAAACTGGACGAGGTCCGAACGACGCTCGATCGGCTGGGCGTCAAGGGAATGACGGTCAGCGAGGCCAATGGCTATGGCCGGCAGAAGGGGCACACCGAGATTTATCGCGGCTCGGAATACAACGTCGCCTTCATGCCGAAAGTGCGCCTCGAGATCGCGGTCAGCGACCATGAGGTCGAACTCGACGATCGAGGCGATCCGCGCTTCCGCGCGCACCGGCCAGATCGGCGACGGCAAGATCTTCGTCCTTCCGATCGAGCGGTCGATGCGCATCCGCACCGCCGAGACCGGCGACGAGGCGTTGTGACGACAGGGGAGCGTCCGCGGCCCGCGCTGGCGCGAGCCCCGGTTCGCTGGCATAACGGAACAATGATTCGTAGCGTGATCGCGCCCGCCGCGAGCGCCGACCGGACCCCTCCCGCCGACCCGGGATTCGGGGTCTATGTGCATTGGCCCTTCTGCCTGTCGAAATGCCCGTATTGCGACTTCAATAGCCACGTGCGCGGCGCGGCGATCGACGAGGCGCGCTATCTCGCCGCCTTCCAGGCGGAGATCGCCCATCGGGCGCAACTCGCGCCGCGCCGGACGGTGCGCTCGGTGTTCTTTGGCGGCGGAACGCCCTCGCTCATGCGCCCTGAGACGGTGCAGGGAATCATCGACGCCATCGCATCCGCCTGGCGCCTCGACAAAGACGCCGAGATCACGCTCGAAGCCAACCCGACCAGCGTCGAGGCCGAGCGATTTCGCGGCTATCGGTCAGCCGGCGTCAATCGGCTGTCGATCGGCGTGCAGGCGCTGAACGACTTTGACCTCAAGGCTCTCGGGCGCAAGCACACGGTCGTCGAAGCGCTGGCCGCCGTGAGGCTCGCGGCGTCGCTGTTCCCGCGCTTCACCTTCGACCTCATTTATGGCCGGCCCGGACAGAGCGAGGCCGCTTGGCGGCGCGAGCTCGCCGAGGGGCTCAACTACGTCGGCGACCACATTTCGCTCTATCAACTGACCATCGAACCGGACACGATGTTCGAGCGCCTGCGCGACGCGGGCAAGCTCGAGCTGCCCGACGAAGAGCTGGGCCTCGCCTTGTTCCAGGCGACGCGGGAATTGACCTATGCTCACCGCCTCCCGGCCTATGAGGTTTCGAACCACGCGCGCCCCGGCGGCGAGAGCCGCCACAACCTCATCTACTGGCGCTACGGCGAATATGCGGGCGTCGGTCCGGGCGCGCATGGGCGCCTCGTCACGGCGAAGGGGCGATTGGCGCAGGAAACCGAGCGGCATCCGGAAATGTGGCTCACCCAGGTCGAGACCGAGGGGAACGGCCTCGTCGAAAACGCGCCGCTCAGCCGTGAGGAGCAGGGCGACGAGTTCCTGCTCATGGGCTTGCGCTTAAGCGAGGGCGTCGACCCGCGGGCGTTTGAGAAGGTCAGCGGCCGGTTGATCGACCCCGAGCGGATTCGGAGCCTCGTCGAAGACGGTTTCCTGGAGCTCGACGAGCGCGGGCGTATTCGCGTGACGGCGATGGGCGCGCCCCTGCTCGACACGGTGGTCGCCGACGTCGCGGCTTAAAGGCCGGACTGGGTTTGGGTGACGCCGCGCGGCCATACCATCTTCAAAGAACTCGGCGGGCTCGATGCTTTTCTTATGGACTTTGGTCTTATGGACTTTGGGGCTCCAAGGCGGGCGGTTTGGCAACGCCTGACACCGCCAGGGCGGAGGTCGTTTTGGCGACTCGCCAGTCCCGTCAGTACGAAATGAGAATTGAGCCCAAAATCGCGTGACGTGAAGCGTCGGCGGACGGTCGCGGGCGCCAAAGCGAGCGTCGGCGCAGCCCCGGGTCGTTGACGCAATCGCCTGCCGAACGTACATTGTCTCTGTACAGACATCTGTACAGAGACAACGCCATGACAGACGTGAACGTGACCGATCTGAGACAGAATCTGCCCGCGTATCTTGATCGTGCACGCCGGGGAGAGCGCATTCGTGTGACCTCTCGGGGCGCGGTGATCGCGGAGATCACAGGCCCCAAAGCGGCCGAGGAAGAGGCCGAACTCATCCGAAGGCGCTTGCGGAGAACCGTCCTGCACTACGACTTGCCCGACGAGCCTGCGCACGCTCCCGACGAGTGGACCGTCAATCAGTGATCGTTCTCGACACCCATGTGCTCGTGTGGTGGGTCGACGGCGAAAGGAAGAAACTGTCGCGCAGCGCAGCTCAGGCGTTGCAGCAACACGGCAGGCGCAACGAGCTTCTCGTGTCGAGCGTGAGCTTCTTTGAGATCATAACGCTCGAGCGCCGTGGACGCTTGCGCTTCACCATGCCCGCGGCCGCGTGGCTGGCGAATGTGCGAAGGTTGCCTGAATATCGGCTCGAGCCGCTGACGGACGACATCGCCGAGCGCGCGGGTCAGTTCGGCGACGCCTTCCCCGGCGATCCAGCGGACCGGATGATCGCTGCGACCGCTCTCGTGCTGAATGCGCCGCTCGTCACGCACGATGACAGGCTGCGCGAGATTTAGTTTCTGCAGACAGTCTGGTGAATTTGACGGGCATTGGATAACAGAAAGTAGATCTTAATATTGACATTTACAGAAATACTGGTTAGGCTCCGTGAGAAGCGTCAAAGGCCGCAGGCGTGGTGGTCTGAGGAAATCAAGACTGCTTCGCGATCTGTTCGCGACGCAATTTTGGGGTGGAAAGGGGTGGTTGGAGAAAGTGGCGAGCGAAACGGCGGCTAAGCGCTTGAAAACAAACGCTCCCCGCGAAATCAGTGATTCGACTCTCATAATGATTTCAACGACTTACGATCCGTGTTGCGAAACGTTTTCGCGAGAAAATTGGCCTCGCATCGCCCTGACCGCCTCGATCAATTCCTTTCGTTCGCGATGCGATTCGCTTTCATTCTGGCGGCGGCCTCACCCAAGCCGCCGCAGCCACCAAAAAGAGGGGGTGCTTGGGAGCTGCAGAGTTGCGCGAAAGTGCAGTTAAGTCCTTGGAATTGCTGGCGCGCGTAAGCTTGTGCGCGCGCCGGGAAGCGGGCTGGATAGCTCCAAGCTGAGCCGCACGCCTACTCGGCGGCCTGGCGCGGCAGGGACGCCTTGTCGAGCGCCTCGGCGAGGTCTTCGATCAGATCCTCCACGTCCTCGAGCCCGACCGACAATCTGAGCAGACCCGCCGAAATGCCGAGCGCTGCGCGCTGTTCGGGCTTGAGCCGCTGATGGGTCGTCGTCTCCGGATGGGTGACGAGGCTCTTGGCGTCGCCGAGATTGTTGGAAATGCCGATGATCGAGAACGCGTTGGCGACCCGGAAAGCCGCCGCCTTGCCGCCGGCGACTTCAAACGCCACGATCGTGCCGCCGCCTTCCATTTGCCGTTGGGCAAGCGCCGCCTGCGGATGATCAGCGCGGCCCGGATAGAGGGTGCGCCGAACCGCGGGATGCTCGCTGAGGAAGTCCGCAATTCTGCCCGCGCTGCGCGTTTGCGCCGTGACGCGCACGGTCAGCGTCTCCAGCGATTTGAGCAGCGTCCAGGCGTTGAACGGCGAGAGACAAGGGCCGGTCTGGCGGAGGAAATTGTGGATGTGGTCGGCGATGAACTTCTCATTTCCCAGGATGATTCCGCCGAGCACGCGCCCCTGGCCGTCGATGTGCTTGGTGGCCGAATAGACGACGCAATCGGCGCCGAGCTTCATGCGGATGCTGAAGCAACGGCGTGGCGAACACGTTGTCGACCACCAGGGTCGCGCCAGCCCCATGCATGATCTCGGCGACGCCGGCGATATCGACGAGCTCGAGGGTCGGATTGGTCGGCGATTCGAGGAACGCCGTCTTGGTGTTCGGGCGCAAAGCCGCCCGCCAGGCGTCAAGGTCGGCGCCATCGACCAGGGTCGAGGCGACCCCGAAGCGCGGCAGCAACTCCTCGACCACATAGAGACACGAGCCGAACAAAGCCCGCGCCGCGACGATATGGTCGCCCGCTTTGAGCTGGCCCATGAGCGAGGCCGTGACGGCGGCCATCCCGCTCGCCGTCGCGCGCGCCGCCTCGGCGCCTTCAAGCAGCGCCATCCGCCGCTCGAACATCGAAACCGTCGGATTGGCGAAGCGTGAATAGATGAAGCCCGGATCCTCGCCCTTGAAGCGCGCCTCCGAGAGCTCCATCGTGTCGTAGAGATAGCCCTGAGTGAGAAAGAGCGCCTCGGACGTCTCCTCGAAGGCCGAGCGCAACGATCCGCCATGAATCAATTGCGTCGCGGGCCTGAGCGTCTTCGGATCGCGGGATTTGCGCGGGCTCGTCATCGTTCAAGTCCTCTCACGCCAACGGCGCCTGATGGGCTTGAGACGAGGCGACGGTTTGAATGCGCCCCGATCTTTTAGCCCGTTGTTTAACGTGGCGGCAAGCCGATCGGCTCAAATGACCACGAGAGACCCTTGGATAGCGCCAGCCAAGCCATGGCGTCAAGGCCAAGCCTTCTCTTACAAGTCTTCCGTTGCAAGTCTTGGCTTAACGGTTAGGGGGCGCTAACAACGCAAAACCGCCCTTTGAGGCTGAGCTGTTGACCCCGCGCCGGACGCTGCTTCCCCACATCCTCGATAGTGATGAACCCGGCGTGGCGGACGCCCTGTTCTCGGCTCCGTTCGGCTTGTTCGGGCGGCAAAAGATCCGGGCCATGATCGGCCGGAAATTGATCAAGGCCGAGATTCCGCTGGAGTCATCGCAGCTTCAGCCTGCCAGTCTCGACCTGAGGCTCAGCAAGGAAGCCTATCGTGTTCGCTCGAGCTTCCTGCCCGGGCGCGGGCACACCGTTCGCGACCGGCTCAAGAGCCTGAATGCGGAGCCCGTCTCGTTGGCGGGCAAAGGCGCCGTGCTGGAGAAAGGGATCGTCTATATCGCCCGGCTGATGGAGCGGCTGGAGCTGCGACCCAACCTGTCCGGCGCCGCAAACCCAAAGAGCTCGACCGGCCGCATCGACATTTTCACCCGCCTCATCGTCGATGGGGGAGAGGCGTTCGACGAGGTGCCGCTCGACTACCAAGGCGAGCTTTGGTTGGAGATTTCACCCCGCAGCTTCAGCGTCCGCGTCAAAGCGGGAGTGAAGTTGAGCCAAGTCCGATTTCGCAGCCGTCATCCCCAGCAGCGGGACAGGCACACGTTCACTCTCGACGATGCCGAGATCCGCAAGCGGCACCTTGCCAGCCCGCTGGTCGATGGGTCGCTCGACTTGCGGGAGGGCGTGGTGTTGCGGGTCGATCTTGGAGGTCTGGGCGAATCCGTCGTCGGCTATCAGGCGATCAAGAACAGCGACGTCATCGACGTCAACCGCTTGCGCGGCTACGCGATCGAGGATTTTTGGGAGCCGATACGGGCCCGTGAGGATCGGCGGCTGATCCTCGATCCCGACCAGTTCTATATTCTGGCTTCGCGGGAGCGCGTGCAAATCCCCTCGGACCTTGCGGCGGAAATGGCCCCGATCGATCCGGCTATCGGCGAATTTCGCGTTCACTACGCCGGCTTCTTCGACCCAGGCTTCGGACAGGGGGGTGATGGGCGCCCTTCCGCCCGCGCAGTGCTGGAAGTGCGCAGCCGCGACGTGCCGTTCCTGCTGGAAGACGGCCAACCGGTCGGCAGGCTCGTGTACGAAAAACTTGCCGGCCACGCGGATGCGCTCTACGGCGCCGATGCGACCTCGAACTATCAGCACCAGGGCCTCAAGCTGTCCAAGCATTTCCGTGGCTAGTGGCCCGGGAGGGCCGCGCACATAGGCCAGTGTGACCGTTTTATCTCAGAGCGTCACATTTCGCTTGGCGAGAGGGCGCCTTTTCCTATATGAGGTCCGGGTGGCGCGGCGCCGGGAGGCTCCGCGCCGCGAGTTTTTCTGGCTGGGCGTCGTCGCCCGCCGCGTCGAATTTCAAACCCACGTCGAGGCAATGGCCAATCCATTCGAGTTCATTCAGCAGGTGCGCGCCGAGGGCGCCAAGGTCATCTGGCCGACGCGGCGCGAGACCTTGATCACCACCGGGCTCGTGCTGCTGCTGGTCGTGTTCACGAGCCTGTTCTTCCTCGTCGTCGACGAGGTGCTGCGAACAATCGTTTCTCTCGCCCTTGGCTTCGGGCGCGGCGGCTAACCTCGGCTATGATCCGGATCGCCCAAATATGACTATGCGCTGGTACATCGTTCACGCTTATTCCAACTTTGAGAAGAAGGTCGCTGAATCCATTCGCGAGCAGGCGAGCCAGCGCGGCCTCTCCGACAAATTTGAGGAAATCCTCGTACCGACCGAGCAGGTCGTCGAGATGCGCCGCGGGCGCAAGATCAATTCCGAGCGAAAATTCTTTCCGGGCTATGTTCTCGTCAAATGCGACCTCACCGACGAGGCCTACCATTTGATCAAGAACACGCCCAAGGTGACCGGCTTCCTGGGCGCGGACAAGAAACCGATGCCGATTCCCGATATCGAAGCTGATCGGATCAAGGGACAGGTGGCCGACGGCGTGGAACGGCCAAAAGCGGCGATCCGGTTTGAGATTGGCGAAAACGTGCGGGTGGCGGACGGGCCTTTCGCCTCCTTCAACGGCGTGGTCGAGGAAGTTGACGAATCCCGATCGCGCGTCAAAGTTGCTGTATCGATCTTCGGTCGCGCCACCCCGGTCGACCTGGAATTCGGGCAGGTCGAAAAGCAATAACAAGACATCCAGCCCCGAATGGGCGCGAGCCTGACATCAGTTACGGCTGGTAGACAGGGCGCCCTGAGGCGAATTGCGATCAATCCTGCGCCGGCGGCAGGGGTGCGTCAGCGCCTGGATCTCAGCCGATTTGGGGATTGCCATTGCCGCGCTCGAACGATATAGAATGTTGCTACATAAGAGCGGCGCCAAGAAAAGACCATTTGGTTTTCTCGTGAGCGCCGCTTCCTTCGTTTTAGGGCTAAGATTTCATGCAGTATACAAACGTACCGAAGCCAATCAGGGCCACTGCAAGGGCGCTAAAATATGCTCGCAAATCTGCCCTGAGGTTGTTCGGTGCTCAATATCCGAGAAATTGCACGATTTGTGGTCACTCTGGCCGTTTCTTTTCTTACGGATACCCGCTGGCCGCCGATACGATCTGCCCCGGGTGTCTTTCTCTTGAACGTCACCGGGCGCTCGCCATCTGTGCAGGTCAAGAGCCGCTGTTCGAGGGCAAGGAGCTTCTTCATTTCGCGCCCGAGCCGAGCCTGACCGCGTTCATCCGCAGTAAAGGGGTCAAGAGCTATAAGACGTGCGACCTGTTCAAGCCGGATGTCGACCTGCGCATCGACATCTGCAACATCGCTCTTCCGGATCAGTCATTCGATCTCGTCTTATGTCTTCACGTTTTGGAGCACGTCCCGGACGATCGCAAGGCAATGTCGGAGCTGAGGCGGATTTTGCGCCCGTCCGGCATGGCGATCATCATGGTTCCGTTGGAAGAAGGTCTAGACGAGACATACGAGAACCCGTCGATCGTGTCCGCGGCCGATCGATTGATCCATTTCGGGCAGGAGGATCACGCTCGCTATTATGGTCGCGACCTTCGCGATCGCCTGCGCGAGGCGGGGTTTTCGCTCCGCGAGTGGGTGTCAAAAGAGCCTTACGTCCTCAAGCACGGGCTAAAGCGCGGGGAACGGGTTTTCCTTTGCACGCGAGTCGAGTGAATGGCATTGACCGGGTCGGTCCGGGAAGCGGATGACCTTCGTTCCGGGCTTAAACCTTACGATTGTGGAGACCAGGTCAATGACGGTAAGGGAGCGGGTATTTAGCGCGTTTAAAGAGAGCTTTGACCTTGACGATGACGCCGATACGTCAAAGCTCGTCTATCAGGACTACCCCGCCTGGACATCTATCGGTCACATGATCCTTGTCGCTGCGCTTAAATCGGAATTCGATACGATGCTGGAGACAGACGACATTTTAGAAATGAGCAATTTTGAGAAAACCGTATCAATCATGACCAAATACGCAAAATGAGGCTCAAAGGCGGGCTATGACGGTCGGTGCGACCGAACAAGCCGTGCCGCTCGAGGCGACGGGCGCCCGCCCGCCGTCGGTTTCGTCTCGGTGATCGTGCCGCACCTCGACGATTACGACAATTTGGACACTTGCTTGAAAATGCTGGAAGCGCAGAGCTTCCCAGGCGACCGGACGGAGATCATTGTCGTCGACAACGGCAGCTACCGCGGCTTCGACGCGGTCTGCCGCATCGTCGGATCGCGCGGCCAGGTCATTGAAGCCGCAGAGCGGGGCCCCGGGCCCGCCCGCAACGCGGGGGTAAGGGCTTCACGGGGCACGGCGCTCGCTTTCATCGACAGCGACTGTCGGCCGGATACGCGCTGGCTCGAGGAAGGCCTCGCCGAATTGCGCCACGCGGATATCGCGGGCGGCCACGTCGACGTCCTGGTTGAGGATCCGCGGCGGATGACGGCAGCCGAGGCCTTTGAGACCGTGTTCGCCTTCCGCAATGAGCGCTACGTCAAAGAGGTCAAGTTTACGGTCACTGCGTCAATGTTTGTGTGGCGTTCGGTGTTCGACGCAGTCGGCGACTTCATAAACAGCGTCCCGGAGGATATGGATTGGTGTGAAAGGGCGTGGCGGCGGGGCTATCGGATCCGGTTTGCGCCCAAGTCGGTCGTCGGCCACCCCGCTCGCCGGACAATGGAGGAATTGAAGCGCAAATGGCGCCGGCTGACGCTCGAGTCCGCCGAAGGCGCTCGGCGCAAGGGCAAGGGACCGATCCTCGTCTTGTTGCGCCACACGGCGGCCCTGCTTGCGGTCGCGCCGCATGCCTTCCGGCCGCTTGTCTCGAAACGCTTGAACGGGACTCGAAACCGCCTCATGGCGATCGTCGGGCTTGCCCAGATTCGCGCGTACCGCTTTTCGGTGGCCTATCGAGAGCTCACGCGGCGGGATGAAAAGTGAATTGCGCAGGGCTAGTATTTCGGGTGATTCGGAGCGCTACGGCCTTCCGATTGACACTGCTCTGTGGGTCCGATACCTCTCGATCTTCCCGTGGCGTCTTCCATTCTGGTCAAGGCTTGGAAGAGAGGCGCATACGTTCGGCCCTCGGAGCGGCCGCAAAGGTCGCCTAGAGTCGTTGCGGCCAATTCAACCAAAAAACTTCAGGGCGGGCTTTGCAAGGAGCAGCATTTGAGCCGAGCGTCTTAGCGCCGACACGAGAGCCCGTCAGCTTTTTACGAATAGCGTTTCGCTAGCCATGCGAGATTGACCAATCGGTGGGGGTGTCGAGTGTCAGAAGCCGCGAGCGCAATTAACACCGCCGCCCGCGTCGTCATTGCGATTGTCGCGACAGACGAAGCCAAGAACCTTGTGGGTTGCCTCGGGTCGCTCAAGGACTCGATCTATCGAGAGTTCAGCGTCGTCATTTGTGAGAACGGTGGCCATGAAGCCTTCGAGCGCGACGTCCGGGAACTGTCCAAGATCCCGGGGATGGTCGCGGCTGACACTGAGGCGAATGATCGGCTGGGCGCTGCGGAAGGCCAGCGTTTCCAACTTGGCGCGGACCGGCGCGTGGTGAGGGTTCTCAGATCGCGCGAGAACCGCGGATATAGCGGCGGCGTCAATTTCTGCATTGCCGCCGCCGGCGCTGACTGGGATTTCATCTGGGTCCTCAATCCTGATACGTTTCCGGAGCCGGACGCGCTCGGCGCCTTGGTGCGCCGACAGGCGGAAGGCGGCTACGGGATCGTCGGGAGTAAAATTGTCCTTACGGCCAACGGGCGGGTTCAGCTTTGGGGTGGCCTCAAATATTGGTCTTTGCTTGGGCGGGCCCGGTCGCTGGGGCATGGACAGGCTCCGGAAATAACTCCCGACTTAAGGGAGGTTGAGGCGGACTTGGACATTGTCGCTGGCACGGCGATGTTCGTGTCGAAGGATTACATCAAGACTGTCGGCGTGATGGATGAGGACTTTTTCGTCTATCACGAAGACAGCGAATGGTCGCTGCGCCGCGGAAAGTTCCGGCTGGGCTATGCGCACGACTCGGTCGTCCACCACGTGGCCGGTTCGACCTCAGGTTCTGGCGGACCGCGTCCAAAGCGATCGCGGTTCAGCATTTACCTTTCCGAGAGGAATCGGGTGATCATCGCTAAAAAGCGATACCCCTCGACTTGGCCTCTGTTCGCGGGCGTCGCGCTAATGGAGACCTTGGAACTACTGCTTCGCTTTCACTCATGGCGCTCCTTCACCATCGGCCTCAGCGGATGGTGGGCCGGCGTGAGCGGGGAAACGGGAATGCCCGGGTTCATGCGAGCCACTCAGGGAGTGGGTACGAAAGTCTTTTTGCAACGCGCCGATTAGTAAGCAACGCTTCTCGCCGAGCCGACGAGCGTCGGGGCGCCGAAAGGTGGGCGTCAGCACGAAAACGAAGGATTCTTCTGGCAAAAGCCACGCTTTCGGATCGGGCACAAATTGTGGTGTGAAACAGCGCTGAAACGGGAAAAGGGTCAACGATGAAGGTATTCGTTACGGGGGTCGCGGGCTTTCTCGGCAGCCATTTGGCTGACGCGATGATTGCCGATGGGCATCATGTTGTTGGGGTTGATAACCTCATCGGCGGGGAACTCGATAACGTCCCGTCAAAAGTTGATTTCCACCAGTTCGACTGCAACGATTTCAATCACATCCAAAAGGTGTCGGAAGGCTGCGACATCTATTATCATTGCGCCGCGACGGCGTACGAGGGCCTATCGGTTTTCTCGCCGCACTTCGTAACGCAAAACATAGTCGGCGCTTCCGTGGCGATTTTCTCCGCCGCGGTCGCTAATCGCGCTAAGCGAGTCGTCTTCTGCTCTTCGATGGCGCGCTACGGCGCGCTTAAGCCTCCGTTCACCGAGGACCAGAAACCGAAGCCGCAGGACCCCTACGGAATCGGCAAGCTCGCCGCTGAGGACATTCTGCGCAATCTATGCACCGTACATGGCGTCGAATATGTGATCGCGGTGCCCCACAACATCATCGGTCCCCGGCAGAAATGGGACGATCCGTTCCGCAACGTAGCGTCGATCATGATCAATCTGATGCTGCAGGGACGCCAGCCCATTATTTATGGGAACGGCAAGCAGAAGCGGTGCTTTTCGTTCATCGACGACTGTCTCTACTGCTTGAAGGAGATGGCGTTCCGCGACAACGTCGTTGGCGAGATCATCAATATCGGTCCGGACGAGGAAACGATCACGATCATCGAGCTCGCCGAGCGGATCGCCAATCAGCTACAGTTCAATCTCGACCCCATCTTCATGAAAGGGCGACCGCAGGAAGTTGAGCACGCGTCGTGCTCTTCCGACAAGGCGAGAAAGCTGCTGCAGTACAAGACGTCTGTCGATCTCGACACGGGTTTGGCGAGCATGGTCGAGGCGATCAGGAGGCGCGGTACTCGCGACTTCAAGTATCACATCGATCTTGAGATCATAAACGAGAAGACGCCGAAGACCTGGAAGGATCGATTGTTCTGAGGACAGCTCGCGCACCCCAATCTGCTGTCTCTAAGCGCCTCAGTAGCGCCAGCGCTGCGCGGTGCTGATCAGAAAGTCGCGAAAGGCATGAACGCGCGCGACGTTCTTGAGCTCCTCGGTGTAGACCAGGAAGCAATCCATCTCCGGCATGTCCGCCTGCGGCAGCAGACGGACGAGGCCTGATTCCGGTTGCACGCAATAGTCGGGTAAGACGGCGATGCCGACGCCGTGTTCGACAGCATGGGTCATCGCCGCCAGATTGTTGACCGTAATTTGTGGCGTGCGGTGAGACTTGGGGTCGCGGCCCACGCTCAGAAGCGAATTAAGATCGTACAAGAGATGGGTCGCCGTCGGCGCGCCGAAGGCGACCAGATGGTGTTGATCGAGATCCTCAACCTTGCGCGGTTGCGGGTGCCTTCGCAGATAGTCGGCTGACGCGTAGGCGTGAAAATGTACGGTGAACAGTCTTCTCCGAATTAAGTCCGGCTGGATCGGTTCGCGCAGCCTGAGCGCGACGTCCGCTTCGCGCATCCCAAGGTCGAGGTCATCGTCCGACAACAGCAATTGGAGCTTGATCTCCGGGTAGAGATCCACGAACTCGCCGAGCCGGGGCGCCAGCCAGTTGGCGCCGAGACCTAGTGTCGTCGTGACCCGCAACTCGCCGTGTGGCTTCTCACGGCTGTCTATGAGTCGGCTGCGTACGGCGTCGAGTTTGAGAACGACGTCGCGCACGGCGCCGAGCAGCATTTCGCCCTGTTCTGTCAGAATGAGACCGCGGGCGTGACGATGAAACAGCGGCGCGCCAAGGTCGGCCTCCAGCGCTCCGACCTGACGACTTATTGCCGACTGGCTGAGACCCAGCGTCTCGCCGGCGTGGGTGAACGACCCAGCGTCGGCGGCCGCCTGGAAGACGCGCAGCTTATCCCAGTCCATGAACGTTTCCTCGGCCCCACGAGGCCATCGAGATATCGCTTACTTATTTGCCTGGCGTCGTCGCCGGCATATCTTTATTCGGCCGCCGCCCGTTTCGGTTCTTCAGCGGCGAGCCAGCGCTCGGCCTCGAGCGCCGCCATGCAGCCGAGACCGGCGGCAGTGACCGCCTGGCGAAATACGTCATCCGCAACGTCGCCGGCAGCAAACACGCCCTCGACACTGGTCGCGGTCGATCCGGGCGCTGTCTGAACGTAGCCGTTCGATTTCAACGCCACTTGGCCGCGCACCAGCTCGGAGGCCGGCTCATGACCGATCGCGACGAAGACGCCGTCGACCGCAAGATCGTCAAGCGCGCCGCTCACCACGTTCCGCAGCCGGACGGCGGTTACACCGCGCGGCGGCGGTTCCCCCAGGATGGACTCAACGGCGGTGTTCCAGCGGATCGAGACGTTGTGGCGGGAGGCCAGACGTTCGCTGAGGATTTTCTCCGCCCGAAACGAATCGCGGCGATGCACGACGGTGACATGGGCGGCGAGGTTGGAGAGATGCAGCGCTTCCTCGACCGCCGTATTGCCGCCCCCGATCACCGCCACCGTCTTGCCGCGAAAAAAGAAGCCGTCGCAGGTCGCGCAGGCCGAGACGCCGAAGCCTTTAAACGCCTCTTCGCTTGCGAGCCCCAGATATTTGGCCTTCGCTCCGGTCGCAAGAACAATCGCCTCGGCGGCGAAAGTGCGGCCGCTGTCGCAGCGAATGATGAATGGTCTGTGTCCGAGCTCGAGAGCCACCACATATTCGCTCTCGATCCGTGCGCCCACGTGATCGGCTTGCGCCCGCATTTGCTCCATCAGCCAGGGCCCCTGGATCGGATCGGCGA
The DNA here is from genome assembly GCA_963833955.1 of uncultured Alphaproteobacteria bacterium. Lineage (GTDB taxonomy): Bacteria > Pseudomonadota > Alphaproteobacteria > Rhizobiales > Beijerinckiaceae > Roseiarcus. The sequence goes on from CAWHZY010000008.1 coordinate 117,803, forward strand.
ATCCAGGATAATTCTCCACATCTGTGGTGGTCATCAACTGGCCGCCCTGCTCGAAGCCGGCCAGAACGAGGGGCTTCAACAAAGCGCGCGCGGCGTAAACCGCCGCCGTATAGGCGGCCGGCCCGGAGCCGATGATAACAAGGCGCTCATGCTCAATTCTGGACGAGGACAACTCGACCCCCGAATAGTGTGGCCGCCCGACAAGCCCACTTCCTGGGTTGCGGCAGCCCGGTCCTTATATGGGGGCGGAGGTTCAGCTACAACGGCGGCTCGAGCTAAAAAGCCTCCCTTCAGCCGTGCTAGGCAAATAGCACCAAGGCGATCCCGCTCAATCGGCGGACGGCAACCGACGGATGACAAATTCGATCTGGTCGCCGGCGACCTCGCGCCAAGATTCGATCTCCGTCATGTAGGCCGCTTTGGGGAAGCGCTCGAACCATTCACGCGCCTTGGCGCGCGCTTCGTCGCGCGGCAGGCAAAAGGTCTCGCGCCGCCAAGCGTCCTCTGCGGCGGCCGCGTAAGAACGTCTGCTGCGCCGATTGGCGACGCGTTCAGCGAGATCGCTCGGCTTCTTGGTCCCGGTCGCCATCAAGCGCCCTCATCAGGACCAAGAGGTTAGCGCGATTTCTGTCCACTGGGGAGTCGGGCATTACGCCGCATCAGAATAGAGTTAGCGCCAGACAGGGCGTGGGGCAGGCGGCCGTCGATGAAGGCGAAGGTCGAGCGCGATCAGCGAAGCCGAAGATCTGCCAGGCGAGTAGACCTGAAGCTTGTCCATTCCTGCTGTCCAATTTCAGCGGCGCGCGGCAGGCGGAAAACGCGCCATCGCCTCGAGGTCATCGAGGTCCATGAAATTGCGCACGTATTGACGCGATGCCTTCTGGAACGGCTGGAAATCCCAGGCCTGGACTTTGCCCCTGCTGAGCGCCGCGTCGACGAGCCGGCGCCGGCGCTGGCTATCGCGGATCCGCCCATCCAGTTCGGCCAGGTCCCAGCGTTTCCCAACTTCCGCGCGAAAATCGGCGATGACCGCGCTGTGTGATGGGTCGTCCGCGAGGTTGTCGCGCTCGCGCGGATCGCGACTGAGATCGAACAACTGGTCGGGGTCGACCGGCGAATGAATGAATTTGTATGCGCCACGGCGGATCATGACGATCGGAGCGATCGCGCCTTCGGCAAGATATTCGCCAATTGCTTCGTCATGGCCTCCGGCGCCGCGGAGATGAGGCGCGAGGCTTCGCCCGTCGAGGCCAATTCCGAGCGATTGTGCATTCCCGCCCGCGAGGTCGATGAGCGTCGGCATGAGGTCGACAAGCGAGACGCTGGCGGCGACGCGGCGCGGCTCGAAGCGGCCGGGACTTGCGACGACGAGCGGCACGCGGGATGCGCCCTCGAGGAAGCTCATCTTGTACCAAAGGCCACGTTCGCCCAGCATCTCGCCGTGATCGCTGGTGAGGATAACGATTGTGTCCTCGGCCAAGGCGGCGGATCGGAGCGCCTGCATAAGCCGGCCGAGCAGGTCATCGACGTAGGCGATTGCGCCGTAATAGGCGTGCCGCGCCGCTCGGACTTCAGCCTCCCTCACCGGTTCGACGTCCATCGCGCAAACATGGCGAAGCCGGCGCGAATGCGGATCGAGCGCATCCCCAGGCTTCGGCATGTCGATGTCCTCGTCGCGGTAAAGATCCCAGTAGCGTTGAGGCACTGCGAACGGGTCATGCGGATGCGAGAACGAGGCGACCAGCAAGAAGGGTCGGTCGTCTCTCGATCGCGCGAGATCGAAGATCGCCCGCTCGGCCATGAACGCGGTCTCATCATCGAAGTCGAGTTGGTTCGAACGCACGCACAACCCCGCGTCTCGAACCGAGCTCATGTTGTGGTACCAACTCGGACGATGGTCGGGGCGATCCCAGTCCGGCGTCCAGTTGAAGTCGGCGGGATAGATGTCGGTCGTCAGCCGCTGCTCGAACCCGTGCAATTGATCAGGTCCGCAGAAGTGCATCTTGCCCGAGAGAATGGTGCGGTAGCCGCGAAGCCTGAGAGCGTGAGCAAAGGTCGGAATGTCAGCTGCGAACTCGGCCGCATTGTCATAGACCCGCGTGCGTGAAGGCAAAAGGCCCGACATGAACGAGGCGCGCGACGGCGCGCACAAGGCGCTTGCGCAATAGGCGCTGTCGAACACGACCCCGTCTCGCGCGAGCGCCTGCATATTCGGCGCGCGGACCAGGGGATGGCCATAGATAGGTAGGAACGCCGGCGCCATCTGGTCGGCCATGACGATGAGAATGTTGGGCGCTTTGGCGGTCATTTGGGCATCCTCGTTCGACCGTCTCTATCGCGACGTGGGCGCAGGCGCTCCCTTTTTTCGCTTCCCCGGGTGACGAGTTGGCAGCGACTTACAATTTCGAAAAGCGACGGCTGGACGGCCTGACCCTATCCCGACTGACCCCCGGTGTCTTTCCGGGCCAGTCCTCTTGGCGGGCCCCGGACGTTGTGGTAGGAACAAACAATGAACATTAAGATCGAGGCAAGCCTTCAGCGCAAGCTCGCTATCCTTGCGGACGCCGCAAAATACGACGCTTCCTGCGCGTCCTCTGGAGCAAGCGGTCGAAACTCGCGCGACGGCAAAGGGCTTGGATCCACCACGGGCTCAGGCATCTGCCACGCCTACACGCCGGACGGACGGTGCGTGTCGCTCCTCAAGGTGCTGCTCACGAATTTTTGCGTCTATGACTGCGTTTTTTGCGTCAATCGCCTGTCGAGCAACACGGCGCGCGCCCGATTCAAGGTCGAGGAGATCGTAGCGCTCACGCTCGGCTTTTATCGTCGCAATATGATCGAGGGATTGTTTCTTTCGTCGGGAATAGCGAAATCGGAAGACCATACGATGGAGGAGATGGTCCGCGTCGCCGAGACGCTGCGGCGTGACCACGGCTTCCGCGGCTACATCCACCTCAAGGCGATCGCCGGAGCGTCGCAGGACCTGATGGAGCGCGCCGGCCGCGCGGCGGATCGGCTTTCGGTCAATGTCGAACTGCCGGTCGACGAGGCGCTCGCCCGTCTCGCCCCGCAAAAGGACGCGCTCGTCATCCGCAAGGCGATGGGCGGCCTTCGGCTTCGCCTCGACGAAGCGAAAGAAGAGAAACGGAAAACGCCGCGCGCTCCGCGGTTCGCTCCGGCCGGCCAAAGCACGCAGATGATCATCGGCGCCGACGAGGCTCGCGATCGAGACATCATCGCTCGCTCCGCCTCGCTTTATGCGTCATACGGCCTGCGGCGCGTCTATTATTCCGCCTTCAGCCCAATTCCTTTCGCCTCGCAAAGCCTGCCGCTTCGCCGTCCGCCGCTGATGCGCGAGCATCGCCTTTATCAAGCCGACTGGCTGATGCGCTATTATGGCTTCGCGCCAGAGGAGATCGTTGATGGCGCGAGCGATGGCATGCTCGATCTCGATCGCGATCCGAAGCTCGCTTGGGCTTTGCGCCACCGGGCCCTCTTTCCGATCGACCTCAACCGCGCCCCGCGCGAGACGCTCCTGCGCGTGCCAGGCTTGGGAGTTCGCGTTGTCAAGCGCATCCTGACTGCGCGCAGGCATGTCACGCTGCGGATCGATGATCTCGCCCGTCTCGTCCATTCGCCAGACGCAGTGCGCCCCTTTGTCGTCACGCCGGACTGGCGGCCGGCCGGCCTCATCAACTCCGCTTCGCTTGCGGCCAAGCTTGCGAGTCGCGGCTCGCGTCAGCTCGATCTTTTTGCATGAGTTTGGGCAGGGCGCCGTGAAGATCGTTCGCCTGGAAGGCGAGATTGATTTCGAAGGTTTTCGTCGAGTCGCGCGCGCGGCGGCGTCGAGCGGAGTGGGGGCCGACGCAACGTTTCCTGATTACGCGGCAACGTCAGCTAGCTTACAGCAGCCGGTAAGGCATGGGGGATGTCCGCAGAGCGACGAAGGCGAGACGCGGAATGCATCGCGCCGAGATCGTATCTGCGGTTGAACCGATATTCGAACTCCGCGAGATAGCGCGGGACGTGTTTGGACCGCACCGCGCGGTAGGTCCCGACCAGCGCCGCCTTGATGTTGCCCAACGCCGTGTTGACCCACTTGAAGGCGGGCGTCTTTGCCGCTTGCGCGCCGTTGCCGGTCTTGATCGCCTTGTGCGTGCATCCGACGTCGGTGACGGCCGCGAAACACGCCAGACCGTCGGACAGGACCTCGGCGTCGGAGCTGAGCGCCGTGGCGGCGAGCTTGCGGATCGAGACCAGGCTGAACGCCTTGACGCGCCGTAGGATGATCTGATCCGGCTTGCCGTCTTCGGTTGTGGCGACAGCCGCCACGAACGGCGTCTTGCCCTTGGCGCCGCGTCCGCGCCGGCCAGGATGGGCGCCCCCGACGTAGGCGTCGTCCATCTGCACGGCGCCTTTCAGCCGCTTGCTCGCGTTGCGTTCGAACATCACCTGCGCGAGCTTGTGCTTCATCACCCACGCCGCCGTTTGAGTGACGCCGAGGCGCCGGCCGAGTTCGATGCTGGAAATGCCCTTCTTGGATTGCGTGACGAGATAGATCGCTTTGAACCAGATGCGCAGCGGCAACTTGCTGGCGGCGAATATCGTCCCGGCCTTGACCGAGGTCTGCTTGCGGCAGGCGTTGCACTGGAACAGACGCCGCGCGCCGCGCTTCACGATGCAATGGCCGCGACCTCCGCACTCGGGACATTCGAACCCGTCGGGCCAGCGCAACTCAACGAGCGCCGCATGGCAGCGGTCTTCGCTTCCGTACATCTCGTCGAAACCGACGTCGCTGAGCCCTTTTTGGAATTGGACCATGTTGCGCGCCATCGCAGAACTCCCGTCAAAACAATATGTTCATGATATGTTCTCGCACGCAAACGAAGCTGACGCAAGCGCGTAATCAGGATCCGTTTTGTGCCGGGGAATGCTGAGGAAGGGAGCGACCTTTTCTCGGCGCAGGAGACGCCTGAGCTCCCGACGACAGGCGCGGCGCTGCGCGTGCCTCCCCGTTTTCTCGATCTGGCCGATCTGGTTTGCCGACATAAGGAGCCGACCCGCTACGATCAGCTTTACGCAGCCCTCCTCCGCCTTCGCGAGACGCCGCGCTTTTTGGAGATCGCCAGCGATCCGCTGGTGCGACGGCTTGAGGACATGGAGCGCGCCGTGCGGCGCGATCGGCACAAGATGACCGCCTTCGTCCGCTTTCGCGAGATCAATACGCCGGACGGGTCGCGGTTCGTCGCCTGGTTTGAACCCTCGCATCACATCGAAGAACTCACGGCGCCGTTTTTCGTCGACCGTTTCGCCTCGATGCAATTTGCGATCCTGACCCCACGGAGCTCGATCCTCTGGGATGGAACTTTGCGCTTCGGTCCCGGCGCACGGCGTGAGGAGGCGCCGCCGCTCGATGATTTCGCCGGCGCGTGGGACGTTTACTACCGTTCCATCTTCAATCCGGCTCGGCTGATGAAGCGGGCCATGCTCAGGGAGATGCCGAAGAAATATTGGGCCAATCTCCCTGAAACGCGGCAAATCGCGGCGATGTCGTCGGCTGCCCATCTGCGCGAGGATCAGATGGTCGCCGCGCCGGCGGCAAAAGCCGAGCATGGCGTCGCCAGAGTCGCCGCGCGCTTCGCCGAGGCCCGCGCGCCGCGCGAGCCTGCTGACGCCTATGAAGCGCTTCTGCGCGAGGCGAAAGCTTGTCGTCTCTGTTCCTTGGCCGATTGCGCGACGCAAACGGTGTTCGGCGAAGGTCCGATGCGGGCGCGCGCGATCTTCGTCGGCGAGCAGCCCGGGGATCAGGAGGATCTTCAAGGTCGTCCCTTCGTCGGGCCGGCGGGCGTGCTGCTACGCTCAGCGTTACGCGACGCGGGCTTCTCAGAGGCCGAGTGCTATCTCACGAATGCGGTCAAGCATTTCAAGTTCACACCGCGCGGAAAACGACGCATCCATAAGACCCCTGGGGCGCGCGAGATCGATCACTGCCGCTGGTGGTTGGAGCGTGAACTCGCCATGGTGGAATCGCCGCTGGTCGTCACGCTCGGCGCGAGCGCGCTTCGGGCAGTCGCGGGACCGTCGGCGCGGCTGGCTGACATGCGCGGACGGCCGATCGCGTTCGGCGCACGGACGTTGCTGCCAACGATCCATCCCGCCTATCTGCTTCGACTGCCGGACCCAGCCGCAAAAGAGGCTGAGACCGACGCCTTCGCCAGCGACCTCAAGCAAGCCGCTTTCCTTGCCGAAGGGAGCTTGCAGTGGAATGGCGATCAATTACTTCCCTGGAGGGGGCAACGGCTATCATGCGCGGATCATTAGAGGACGTGGCGAGCCGCTCGCAGGATTCGCCGCGATCGAAGCGGATATGAACAATATTAAAATGTATTAATGTGGTCGCTTTAGAGTTGCAGAAAAATCAACCTAAGCCATTGAAGACAAGGGGTCGCGCGCAGAATCGCACGGCTTCGGCAGCGCGCCGGGAGACTTCGCCCAGGGCTCGGCGATTGCGCCACTAGGGCTTCCTCGCTAGAGGAGGCGCCAGCGCTGCTCCTACCGCACAGGAAACTCCCGGCAAGAGATCGATGAGCCAGTTCCGTTTGCGGTTCCCGCGCGCCTACCGGTTGAAGCCCGTCGGTCAGAGGGCGGAGGACGCTCTTTCACTTATCGGGATCGGCTCCAGGAACAAAAGCATACTGGTGCCTTATTCGCCGAATCTGGAATATGTGGTTACGCCGCGCGGGGACGGGGCGCTTCCAATTGAATGCGCCGACTTTCGTGTTGAAACGCTGGGGGCGTTGCCGAGCCTATGGGCGCGGCTGCGTCTGGCGTTACTCATCAAGGAAAGGAAGTTTCTCAAATTTGATGAGTATTATCTATTCTCCACGGGCCCAAGAACCGAACGCAGACGTTTCACCAGATACAACCGCGATATGAGGAACATCGGCATCGAGTTCGATAGCGAACTTGTCGGCAAGCACCCGGAGCTTGTTTATGGGTGGCCGGCCGAAGCCACATCCCCCTCTCAGGTAACCAATGATCCCGCGGACGCGCCCGTGGCGGTCGTTGCCCATATCTACTATGAGGATACTTGGCCCGATATTGCCGGAGCGCTGAAGGGCCTGACGCTGCCCTTCGATTTGATCGTTACGACAGTTCCCGGGCGCGAGCGCCTGATCGAGTCGGTTCGGCGCAGCTATCCCCGGGCCCAAGTTGAAATTATGGAGAATCGTGGCCGCGACATTGGCCCCTTCCTGGTCCTGCTCGAACGGGGCCGGCTCGATCGCTACCGTTACATTTGCAAGGTTCACGGCAAGAAATCGATCGACGGCGGTCGCGAGACCTATATAGGCGTGCTGTGGCGGCGCCGGCTGTTGTTCGATCTGTTGGGAGGCCCGCGCGCGGCAAACGCCGCCATCGACATGTTTGAGCGCGACTCGTCGATTGGGATGATCGGCCCGAAGGCGTTCCGACTGCCAAACGACAAGTATCCCGAGGATCTCTCCTGGTCGGCCAATCGTCTCATGAGCTTAAAGCTCGCGGAACGTATGGGCGTCCCCGCGGACAAGTTCCAACTCGATTTCTTCGGCGGAACGATGTTCTGGGTTCGCCCGGAGGCGTTGAAGCCCTTGAGGGACCTGCATCTCGCCGCCGACATGCCTGACGAGAGCGGGCTGGTCGATGGCGACCTCCCCCATGCGCTTGAGCGCGTGTTGCCCACTTCGGTTTTGGCGGCGGGCTATAAGCTCGCCGACAGCGAGAGTTACGAGTTCGATTCAGGCGCGCGGAGGACCGACTGGGATTGCGCATTCGACTGGATCAGGCCCGCGAGCGGCGTCAGTCCGCGCCTGAACGGCTTCTTGAGCTAAATCGCGCTGTTTATGTCCGGGCGGCCGGGACTAGACGCCGTCATTGATTTTGATGACAGGTTCTGAATCTCTGTCGCTGGATAGCAGGGATGGAGGTGATTCGTGGCGGGGAAAGAGATTGCGGTCAAGAAATACGTGGTGCGGCTGAGCGCGGAGGAGCGGGAGCGGCTCTCGGACTTCATCCGCTAAGGCAAGCGCACGGCGCAATTGCTGACGAAGGCGCGCATCCTTTTGAAGGCCGATGTGTCGGAGGCGGGCGAAGGCTGGAGCGACAGCCGGATCGCCGAGGCTCTGGACACCAGCGTCGCCAATATCGAGCGGACGCGCCGGCAATTGGTGGAGGAAGGGTTCGAGGCGGTGCTGACCCGCAAATACAATCCGAACTCCGCCCGTCCCCGGATATTCGACGGCGCGGCGGAAGCCAAGCTGATCGCGCTGGCTTGTGGGCCCGCGCCGGCGGGCTACGCCAGATGGACGCTGAGCCTGCTCGAAGAGAAAGTCGTCGAACTGAACATCGTCGAGAAAGCCAGCGACAACACGATCGGGCGCACGCTCAAAAAAACATTCTCAAGCCGCATCTCAAACAGCAATGGGTGATCGCGCCGCAGGCCAGCGCGGGCTTCGTCGCCAACATGGAGGACGTGCTGGAAGTCTATCAGCGGCCGCATGATCCTCTGCGCCCGGTGGTGTGTCTCGACGAGACATCGAAGCAAATGATCAAGGAGACGCGCGCTCCCATTCCCGCCGCGCCCGGACGCAAGGCGCGTCACGATTACGAATACGAACGCAACGGCGTGGCCAATCTGTTCATGATGTTCGCGCCGCTGGAAGGCTGGCGCTGCGTCAAGGTCACCGACCGCCACGCGGCGGTCGATTACGCCCATGCTCTCAAAGACTTGTCCGACATGCACTTTCCCGGCGCGGCGAAGATCGTGCTGGTGCAGGACAATCTCTCGACACACACGCCGGCGTCGCTTTACGCCGCCTTCCCTGCCGCCGAAGCGCGCCGGCTCGTCGAGCGGTTCGAATGGCATTACACGCCCAAGCACGGCAGTTGGCTCGACATGGCGGAATCCGAACTTGCCGTTCTCGCGACCCAATGTCTGGATCGCCGCATTCCCGACAAGCCGACGCTGATCGCGGAGGTCGCGGCATGGCAGAACAACCGCAACGAGCATCACGTCAAGGCCGAATGGCAATTCAAAACCGACGACGCCCGCGTCAAGCTCGCAAGGCTATACCCTCAGTTCGTCTGACTCAGGCTACCGCGACTTCGCGTTCCATTGCTGCAGGGCGACAAGCAGCACCGGTCACTCAGCCGTCGACCGGACTTGGCAAATCAACCGCATTACCGTGCCGAGCATGTCAGCAGGGACAATTCCGTCTGAAGCCGCGCCGCCCAGGCAATCGGCATGGGTGAGCCACATGATTCCTTGGCTCAGTTCAGCCGGAATTCCGCGCCGACCGCCTTGAATTCTGCGGGTTTGATGAGTCTCGAATGCGCTACGGTCACCGAGTGGAGCAGACCGTCGAGCTCGCGCGTCCAGAAGTCGAGAAACTTCTTAAGCTCAGGGAAGTGCGGATGCAGGTCGTGATGCTGCCAGATGAAGTTCTGCAGAATGTCTGGGTGATCGGGCATGCGGTAAAGGATATTGGCAGTGGTTAGCCCGAATCCCTCGAGCTGGCGGCGGAAGTCGGCGGTGGCCATGCGGATCCTCCTGATTCGCAGAGTGCGATGGTGTCATCGCCAACGCATTCTGGCAATCATTCGTTCCGCAAAAACCGTGCCAAATCAGGCTGTTAGCAGCAACCTCATCGAGTGCTAGCGGCCCGAACAGCTTAGCTGCGCGCGGCTGCGCCTTACGCCGCCTTCCGCTTCTCGTTGTAGGAATCGTAGAAGGTCTCCTCGCGCTCGGCCATCCGGATGAGCGTCTCGCCTGGCTCAAATTGGGAACCGTATTTAGCCGCAAGCTCTTTGGCGCGCGAGACGAAGGCCTTGAGCCCCATGCCGTCTATGAACGACAGAGCGCCGCCGGAATAGGGCGCGTAGCCGAATCCGAGGATCGAGCCGATGTCGGCCTCGCGCGGATCGGTGACGATCCCCTCCTCCATGCATCGGGCGGCCTCGAGCGCTACAGTGAAGAGGAAGCGATCCTTGAGGTCCTTGACACTGATTGCGTCGGGATCGAGCCGCTTGCCGACGATCTTCGCAAGTCCGGGCCAAAGGCTCTTCGGCCCATTCGCCGGGTAGTCATAAAACCCCTTGCCGTTCTTGCGGCCGGAGCGGCCTTCCTTGACCGTCATGGCCTCGATGAGCTTCTCCTGGGCAGGATTGACGGCGTTCGCGCCGAGGTCCGTCTTCGCAGCCTGAAGGATTCTCCAGCTTAAATCGATGCCGACTTCGTCGTTGAGCGCGAGCGGCCCGACTGGCATGCCGGCCATCTTGGCGGCATTCTCGATCATCGCCGGCGGCACGCCTTCCATCACCATCGCGTGCGCTTCGACCATGTAATTGCCGACGCAGCGGTTAACGTAAAAACCGCGGCAGTCGTTGACCACGATCGGCGTCTTTTTGATAGCGCGGACGAAATCCATCGCTGTCGCCAGCGACTTTGCGTCGCTCTTCTCGCCCAGGATGATCTCGGTCAGCATCATCCTCTCCACGGGCGAGAAGAAATGCACGCCGATGAAATGCTCAGGCTTGAGGGACGTTTCGGCGAGCGACGTGATCGGCAGCGTCGACGTGTTGCTGGCGAAGACGACGTCGGGTCCGACAACGGCCTGCGCCTTCTTCGTCGCCTCCTCCTTGACCGCGCGATCCTCGAAGACCGCCTCGATGATGAGTTCGCAGCCCTTAAGCTGAGCATAGTCCCCGGTGGGGGTGATGCGCGCGAGGAGCGCCTCTTTGTCCGCGGTCTTGGCGCGGCCTTTGGCGATCTGGGAGCTGATAAGCTTGTCCGAATAGGCCTTGCCCTTGTCGGCCGATTCCTGGTCGCGGTCGATCAGCACGACATCGAGCCCGGCGTTCGCCGAAACGTAGGCAATTCCGGCGCCCATTAGACCCGCGCCGAGCACGCCGATCTTGCGCAAGTTCGTCGGCGGAACGCCGGCGGGGCGGCGCGCGCCCTTGTTGAGTTCGCCCATCGACAGGAACAGCGAACGGATCATCGCCGCGGCTTCCTTCGACAATAGGATGTTGGCGAAATGCTTAGCCTCGATGGCGAGAGCGAGGTCCATTGGCAGTTGCAGGCCCTCGAACACGCTCGTCAGAACCGCCTTGGCGGCCGGATAATTGTCGTAAGTTTCGCGGCGATAGATGGCGTTGGCCGGCGGCCAGATCATCATGCCTTGAGGCGAAAAAACCTTGCCGGAAGGGGGCTTGAACTTCGGATCGTCCCACGGCGCCTTGGCGTTCGGGTTCGCCTTCACCCAGGCCTTGGCGAGCGCGAGAATCTCAGCGGCGGGCGCGACCTCGTGCACGAGGCCCATCTTCTTCGCTGCCGCCGGGCGGATCTGATCACCCTTGAGCAGCATCTGCAGAGCGTCCGGCGTCGGCATGAGCCGCGCGACGCGCTGCGTTCCGCCAGCGCCGGGGAAAAGGCCGACCTTGATCTCCGGCAGCCCGACGCGCGCTTTGTCTATATCGGCGACGACGCGATAGTGGCACGCCAGCGCCAGTTCGAAACCCCCGCCCATGCACACGCCGTTGATCGCGGCGGCCACAGGTTTGCCGCAGGTCTCGAGGCGACGGTAGACGAGCGACAATTGCTTCGTCGCGTCGACGAAGGCGCGCATCGCGGTATCCTTGCCTTCAGCCTTCGCGCGGCGCGCATATTCCTTGCCCGCGGTCTCGAGCATCGTCAGGTCGGCTCCCGCCGCGAAGCCTTCCTTGCCGGAGGTGAAGACAGCGCCCTTGATCGCTTCGTCAGTTGCGATCTTTTCGGTGATCTGGCCGAGTTCGCCGACGACTTCGGCGTTGATCACGTTCATCGAACGGCCCGGCATGTCCCAGGAAACGAGCGCAATCCCGTCCGCATCCGTCTCGAAACGAAAATTCGTCAGGTTCATGATAAATCTCCGGGTCCGGATCAGACGCGCTCGATGATCGTGGCGGTGCCCATGCCCCCGCCGATGCACAACGTGATGAGCGCTGTGCCCTTGCCTGTCCGCTCAAGTTCGTCGAGAGCAGTGCCTAGGATCATTGCGCCGGTCGCGCCCAGCGGATGTCCCATCGCGATCGCGCCGCCGTTCACGTTGACCCTGTCAGCATCGAGGTCGAACGCCTGGCGGAAGCGGAGCACGACCGAGGCGAAAGCCTCGTTGATTTCGAACAGGTCGATGTCGTCGATCGACATGCCCGAGCGCGCGAGCACCTTCTTGGTCACATCGACCGGTCCTGTCAGCATGATCGCGGGTTCGGAGCCGATGTTGGCGAAAGCGCGGATTTTTGCGCGCGGCTTAAGGCCCGCTTTCGCGCCCGCTTCACGCGAGCCGAGCAGCACGGCGGCGGCGCCGTCGACGATGCCCGATGAATTGCCCGCGTGATGAACATGGATGATGCGCTCGACGTCCGGATGCGCCTGAACGGCGACCGCGTCAAAGCCGCCTTGCTCGCCTGGAATGACAAACGAAGGCTTCAGCGAAGCCAGCGACTGCATGTCTGTGCCAGGGCGCATATGCTCGTCACGGTCGAGCATCGGCAGGCCATTGACGTCGAGGACCGGCGCGATCGACTCTTTGAACCGGCCCTCTTTCCAGGCTGCCGCGGCGCGTTTCTGCGACTCGACCGCATAAGCGTCGACGTCGTCGCGCGAGAAGCCGTATTTCGTCGCGATGAGGTCAGCCGACACGCCTTGCGGCATGAAATAGGCGGGGATCGCCAGCGACGGATCAGCCGGCCATGCCCCTCCCGAGGCGCCGATGCCGACGCGGCTCATCGATTCGACGCCCCCTCCGATCGTGAGGTCGTGCTGTCCGCTCATCACCTGAGCAGCGGCGAAATTGACAGAATCGAGGCCAGACGCACAGAACCGGTTGATCTGTACGCCCGGCACCGTGTCGCCGAAACCCGCGGCGAGCGCCCCCATGCGGGCGATGTCGCCGCCTGCTTCGCCGACCGGATCGACGCAGCCCATCACCACGTCATCGATAGCAACGGGATCGAGATGGTTGCGATCCTTGATCGCTTTCAGCGCTGTCGCGGCCAAATGGAGGGTCGAAGCCGTGTGCAGCGAGCCATCCGGTTTGCCGCGTCCGCGCGGCGTTCGCACATGGTCGTAGATGATGGCTTCGGTCATCGTGTCTCTCCATGCGGCTCGCGGGCCGCGATGCTTCGTCAGGTCTGGTGATCCGGGTGCTGATGCGAATGAACGGTCGCGATTTTCTTCTTCGCCAGCCATTGTTCTATGCGGAGCTCGGGAAGGCTCAAGGAACGGTCAAGCCAGCGTACCTTCGATTCGACCCCAAGCTGTGTCTGCGGCTCGGCCGCGCCGGGATCATCAAGGCTGCCGAGGGTGACGCTGACGCGATCGCTTCCCGAGCCCTGATAGGTCAAGGGTGTGCCGCATCGTGCGCAAAAGCCGCGTTTCGCGATGTTCGAACTCGAGAAGGTTGCGATGGCGCCGCTGGTGACGACGAGTTCCGAAACCCGCACGCCGGCGAAGGCCATGAACGGGCCTCCGCTCGCCTTCTGGCACATTCGGCAGTGGCAGATGTTGACGCCGGTCGGCTCGGCGATCAGGCGATAGCGCACTGCGCCGCACTGGCAACCCCCCGCCAAGCCAGCCGCCGCATCGATCCCCATCGCCCTTGGCCTCCCTGGAAACGCGCTTTCAGAACGCTTCTGCCGGAAGCGCCATGAGGGCTTCCGCGCCGGCGCTGAGCCGCGCCAGATGCGCTGCCGTTTCCGGCAGCATACGCTCGTTGAAGAACTTGGCGAGGGTCAATTTCGCGTCAAGGGCGGGTGTGCTTTCCGAACTCGCCTGTCGAGCCAGCACCGCCTTGACGATCCGCGCCCACATGTAGCCAAGCGCGGTCAGGCCCATGAGATGCATATAATCATAGGAACCGGCCCCCGCGTTATCTGGATTCTTCAGGCCGTTGGCCGAGAGCCACATTGTGGCTTGCTGCAGATGACCGAGCGAGGACTTGAGGCCGCCGAGGTAGGGCGCGAGCGCTGCGTCATCCTTGTTGGCGGCGAGGAAGCCATTGATTTCGCCGAAGAACGCCATGACCGCGCGCCCACCATCCTTCGCCAGCTTGCGGCCGACGAGATCCAGCGCCTGCACGCCATTGGCGCCTTCGTAAATCATCGCAATGCGCGCGTCGCGCACGAACTGCTCCATGCCCCACTCGGCGATATAGCCGTGGCCGCCGAGCACCTGCTGCGCCTTGACCGCGTTGGCGAATCCATAGTCGGTGAACACGCCTTTGAGCACTGGCGTGATCAAGCCAAGCCGATCATCGGCCATCTGTCTCGACTTCGCATCCGGCGCGTGGCGCGCCTCGTCTTCGGCAAGCGCGACCCAGACCAGAAGCGCGCGCGCCGCTTCGTTGAAAGCGCGGACTTCAAGCAGCATGCGCCGCACGTCCGGGTGGACCAGGAGAAGGTCGGCCGGCTTATCCGGTTCGATGGGACCCTTGAGCGAACGACCCTGTCGGCGCTCTTTGGCGTAGGCCGCAGCGTTCTGATAGGCGACCTCGGAAAGTCCGAGACCCTGGACCGCGACGCCGAGCCGGGCGCCGTTCATCATCACGAACATCGCCGGTAAGCCGCGGTGCTCCTCGCCGACTAGCCACCCTTTGGCGCCATCATAGTTGAGGACCGCGGTTGAATTGCCGTGAATGCCCATCTTGTGCTCGATCGAGCCGCAAACAACGCCGTTGCGTTCGCAAGCGGAGCCATCGGCGTCGGGGAGGAACTTCGGCACGAGGAACAGCGAGATGCCCTTCGTGCCCGCCGGCGCGCCTTCAATGCGCGCGAGCACGAGATGAATGATGTTGTCAGTCAGATCATGCTCGCCGGCCGAGATGAAAATCTTCTGGCCGGTGATCGCGTAGGAGCCGTCCGCCTGCGGGACGGCCTTTGTCTTGATGAGCCCCAGATCGGTGCCGCAATGGGGTTCGGTTAGGTTCATCGTGCCGGTCCACTCGCCCGTAGTCATCTTCGGCAGATAACGCGCTTTCAACTCATCGTCGCCATGCGCCATCAGCGCCGCGACGGCGCCTCGAGTGAGGCCCGGATACATCGAGAAGGCGATATTGGCGGAGCACTCGTACTCGCCGAACAGGGCGCCGACGAACATCGGCAGGCCTTGACCGCCAAAGTCAGGGTCGCCCGCTAGGCCGACCCAACCGCCCTCTACCAGGGCCTTATAAGCCTGCTTGAAGCCCTTGGGGGTGGTTACGCTGCCGTCGTCGTTGCGTTTGCAACCCTCGATGTCGCCGACGCGGTTGAGCGGCTGGATGACCTCCTCGACGAACTTTGCGCCTTCGCTGAGAACCGCCTCGACAACATCGATCGGCGCCTCGGAAAAGCCGGGGCTGTTCGCATATTTGGCGTAGTCGAACACGTCGCTCAGTAGAAAGACGGTGTCGCTCACCGGCGCCCTGTAAGTCGGCATCGTCGTCTCCACGGAAAGCGGAAGCCGCCTGGCCACGGCCGCGGCGCATATTCGCCAAATAAGGTTCATATATGAACGATCTTGAGCGCCATTGCAAGGTCAATCACGCCGCAGCATGGCGGCCAACGGCTCAATCGTTTTGAGTTGCAGAAAAATGAGCTTAAGGGGCTGAAAAGATTGGGTCGTGCGCAAAACTGAACACCGCCTAGCGGGGTACAATCTTGGCCCCTGTCCGGCGCAACGCCCGTGTGAACAAGACGAGCCGCCGAGGCATGCGCGCGATTCCGCCCGTCATGGTTTTCTCAAACCTCTTCCTCGGTTATTGTCATTAGGAAGCGCCAATGGTGAGCTTCCGAATGGATCGACCACGCCGACGCGGCGGACTGGGACGGGCGACGCTGCGATGGGCTATCGCCGCGTATGTCTTGGCGATGGCTGGCTTCGCCTGTGCGGCCGCGGTCACGCCGACCTTGACGGCGGTCAAGGCGCGCGGATCGTTGGTCTGCGGGGTCAACGAGGGGTTGCCCGGGTTCTCCAACCTTGACGAGCGCGGAATATGGACGGGATTTGACGTCGATTTCTGTCGCGCGATCGCGGCCGCCATCTTTGGCGATCCGAAGAAGGTCAAGCTCGTGCCGCTATCCGCGGACGCTCGGTTTCAGGCGCTTCGGGACGACAAAATTGACGTTCTTGCACGCAACTCCACTTGGACGATGGGGCGCGAAGCAGAGTTCGGCCTGACCTTCGTTGGCGCCACCTATTACGACGGGCAGGGATTCATGGTCCCGCGAGCGTTGGGGGTGAATTCGGCGCTCCAACTCGACGGCGCCAAGGTCTGCGTGCAGAGCGGCACCACCACCATTGATAATCTTTCCGACTTCTTCAGCAGCAACGGCATGATGCTCCAGGAGGTCGTCTCCGCATCTGCCGACAAGTCGATCAAGAGCTACGACGCCGGTCTTTGCTCAGTCCTGACCAGCGATCTTTCCCAACTTTATGCGTTACGTCTGCGTCTTGCCAAGCCAAGGGACCAGGCGATTCTGCCTGACGTGATTTCGAAGGAGCCACTCGGGCCAGTGGTGCGCGACAATGACCTGCAATGGATTCGTGTCGTGAAATGGGTCTATTTCGCCATGCTCAACGCGGAGGAGCTTGGGGTCAGTTCACGGACCATCAATCAGGCGTTGAGGTCGCAGAAGCCCGAAGTTAAGCGCCTGGTCGGCGTAAGCGGAGATTTTGGAGAAAAGATCGGGCTGACCAACGCTTGGGCGGCCAATGTCATTCGATATGTCGGGAACTACGGCGAAGTTTTCGAGCGCAATCTGGGTGCGACAACACCGCTCGCCATTCCACGGGGTCTCAATCAATTGTGGAGCGCCGGCGGCATTCAATATGCCCCGCCGATTCGATGACGGTAGGGCAGCGCAGGGGGGTCGAGGCCATGGTCTGGTGACCACGCCAGCCGCCTCAAGCAATGGCTCGACCGCTTCAACGGCGTCGCCACAAAGAACCTGCAAGGCTACCTCGGCTGGCGGCGCGCCCTCGAAGCCCGGGGCCAACAACTCGATCCGCCAACATGGATGCGAGGCGCAATCGGATTTCCTTGTGCTGACCTCGCGCCCTGGTTGTCGAAGTTGGAGTGGTGAGCCGGTGGGGCGTGCGCGGGCTTTACCGGCGCTCACACTCTCGCTTCATCGATGCAGCCGGCGTGGCGTAAGCCTCCTGACGATCAACGCTCCAATAGCGTAATTCATCGAGGGGAATCGGCTCTGCTGTCATGGCGCAGCGCACATAAGCGCCGGGTCGGAGGATACGAAAATCGCCGTCGAGGAATTCAACCTTCGCTTCGCCGTTGTCGACTGGTCGACGCTCGAATCTGTTCATTTTGGAGATCCTGACTTGGGTGTTCTATGCATGACGGCCGCGACAACGGAACCGCGACGTTGCCGTGGATTCGCAAGTGCGCTGGACAAGAAATAGCCTCTCTGCTAAAGGCCCCGCAACTTGCGCTCCGCAGTGTCCCCGTGGGCGCGGTCCAGTTTTCGGATCTTTCGAGGCTCGGCCTCAAAATACAGGATAATCCGTGCAGGTACTCGTTCGCGACAACAATGTGGATCAGGCCCTCAAGGCTCTCAAGAAGAAAATGCAGCGCGAGGGAATCTTCCGCGAGATGAAGCTTCGCGGACATTATGAGAAGCCCTCCGAGAAGAGGGCGCGCGAAAAGGCCGAGGCGGTTCGGCGCGCGCGCAAGCTCGCGCGCAAGAAGTTGCAGCGCGAGGGCTTGCTTCCGATGAAGCCGAAGCCCGTTCCCGGCGCGCCGCGTTCGGCCGGCTGATCGGCGACGTTCGATGTCTGTCGGCAAGATCTGCCGAGCAGAACTTCAGCGTCTAGCGCCTGTGGCCTTGGCGGCCGGTTGAGCGGCGGGGTTTTTGGTTTGGCCTTGTGTATCGTCGATCAAGGCGCACATTTCGCTCTGGCCTTCGGTCTTGGCGCGATGAGGGGACGACCGACATCCGCGAGTATTTCGGCGCGGATCGCGTTAGCGGCGATGGCGCTAACGCTTGCGGCGTGCAGCGAGACGCTCGGCGGGTTGAATACACACGTGGCGGAACTCGACGCCGAACCTGCAGCTCAGGCCTCCAACGCCGGCAATATTGCTTCCCTTACCGACGTCATTCAACGCAATCCAAGTGACGCTTCTGCCTACAACACGCGCGGTGTTGTCTACGCCAAGCTCGGCAAATATTCGAACGCCATCGAGGATTTTAGCCACACGATTGAACTCGATCCGCATTTCTCCGGCGCCTACACCAACCGGGCGCTCGCCTATCGCCAGACCAAGAAGGACGATCTGGCGATGCAGGACTTCAATCAGGGGATCTCCGTCAATGCAAACGACGCGGCCGCCTATCTCGGCCGTGGCAACCTCGAGCGCGCGCATGGGGACTATTCGGGCGCGCTAAACGACCTGAATCAGGCGATCCGGCTGAACCCCGAGGGCGCGCAAGCCTATCACGCCCGCGGCCTCATCTATCAGCGCCAGGGCGACAACGTTCAGGCGATCACCGATTTCAACAATGCGATTGATCGCGACCCGTTCGCGGGCGAGCCATATCAGGCCCGTGGCCAGAGCCTGATGGCGACTGGCAAGTATGAGGCGGCGATCGAGGACTTCAACGCGGCGCTCAACGTCAACGCCAATAACTCGGAAGCCTGGTCGGGCCTCGGCCTCTGTTATGAAAAGCTGAACAATCACGCGAAAGCGGTGGAATCCTATCAGCGCGCTGTGACCGTCAATCCCGGCAACAGCGAAGCTCGCGCAGCTTTGCAACGATTGAGCTGAGACGCCCGCAGGCTCGAGGCCACGGCCGAAATAGTACGCTGGAGCACGGTGTACGGTTTTGCGCGCGACTCAGTATTTCCAGTTGCTTAACCTCGTTTTTCTGCAACTCGAAACGACTTGGCATTCGCGAGCATATAGGACTAGATACCTTTAGGATAATTATAGGCTGAGCGTGGAATGAAAGCTTGTGGATGGAGCTTTTGGACGGCCTCGAAAACTTCACACGACGCGAGTGTTTCGGCAACGCGAAGAGAGAGAACGTTCAGACGCCGGAAACGCTAAGTTTTTGAAATCACCGCTCTCGGCGAACCAGCGATTTCCGGCTCGCGATAATGATTTCAAGCTCGTTTTCGTTTCGCGTAAATCTTTTAAATACAATTCGAACTCGTGTAGTTTACGCGCCGAACGGGTAAATCAAGCTGGCACGGATCATGAAATAACAATTGTGAATCTTATTACCTAGGCAGATCGCCTCGGGCCGAAAGGGAATGCACTAGGGGACGCGGCCGTCCGAATCGGTGCGGGGGTATGGGCAGTTCGCGATTGGGCTTCTTGCAAATAAAAAAAAAAAAAAAAAAAAAAAAAAAAAAAAAAAAAAAAAAAAAAAAAAAAAAAACCTAAACAATAACAGCCGAGACCTTCTCAAAGTTTTTCAGAGGAAAAAAGCGAAAGCTCTCAAAGAAAAAAAGTCACGCTTCCGGATGCGACGAGGAAAGGGCAATAGACGACACGATGCCCCAGCGGCAGCTGAAATACGCCCCAACGCTAGGCCCGGACTACCTTCCCCAATCCCGGTCCCCGCGTATCCTGCGCGGTGACGGGGGCTGAACCATAAAAAAAAAAAAAAAAAAAAAAAAAAAAAAAAAAAAAAAAAAAAAAAAAAAAAAAAAAAAAAAAAAAAAAAAAAAAAAAAAAAAAAAAAAAAAAAAAAAAAATTCGGTGATGCTGCCCAATTAAGAGGAGATGGTGAGTTAGCGCTGGACCCAACAGGGCGATGAGCTCTACTGCACTCTGGCGCGCCCGAACCCGATCGCTAGGCTTGCACGGGCGGGTCGCGTCGAGACGGCCTCACGGGTCGCGATCGTTGACGCATACCTTCGCGATTAAAAAAAAAAAAAAAAAAAAAAAAAAAAAAAAGCCGATCGTGAAAAAATGTAGCTGAGATTTGGCGATCGAAGCCGACATCCATATAATCGCTCGAAAACCTGTCGCCATTCGCAAACGCCAAACTCAGACCAAATCAAATCGCCGTCATCTGCTGAGTTGATGGCGCCCTCTCGGTTCGACCAGATGCAACGCACCTCGCGAGCAAGCCTTCACCCGACCGCTTTGGGCTCGTTTTTCAGGAAATCCTCCAGCCAGTGGATATCGTACTGGCCGTTCTGGACGTCCGAGTTTCGAACCAGGGCGCGAAACAGCGGCAGCGTGGTCTCGACGCCCTCGACAACGAATTCGTCGAGCGCTCTCCGCAGCCGCATGAGCGCTTCGGTGCGAGTTCGGCCGTGAACGATCAGCTTGCCGACCAACGAATCGTAGTAGGGCGGGATCACATAACCCTGATAGGCTGCCGAATCGACGCGAATGCCAAGACCGCCGGGGGGATGAAAGTAGGCGATTCGTCCCGGCGAGGGCGCGAATGTGCGCGCATGCTCGGCATTGACGCGGCATTCAATCGCGGCGCCAAGGAAGCGAACTTCGTCTTGCGCGATGGAAAGCGGAGAGCCGGCGGCAATCTTGATTTGCTCATTGATGATATCAATGCCGGTGATCATCTCGGTGACCGGATGTTCGACTTGCACGCGCGTATTCATCTCAATGAAGAAGAACTTCCCGTCCTCGTACAGGAACTCGATCGTTCCGGCGCCGACGTAGCCCAGCTCAGCCATGGCCTTGGCGACAATCCCACCGATGCTGTCGCGCTGTTCCGGGTTCAGAGCCGGGGAGGGGCCTTCCTCCCATACTTTCTGGTGGCGACGCTGAAGGGAGCAGTCGCGCTCGCCAAGATGAATGGCGTGCCCCTGCGTGTCGCCGAGCACCTGAACTTCGATGTGGCGCGGCTTGGCGAGGTATTTTTCCAGATAAACGGAATCATCGCCGAACGCGGTCCTCGCCTCGATCTTGGCGGCACTGATCGCCTCGGCAAGGTCGTTGGGCCCGAACGCGACTTTCATCCCGCGGCCGCCCCCGCCTGCCGCGGCCTTGACGATGACCGGATAGCCGATCTTGTCGGCGATCTCGCGCGCTTCGACTTCGTCCCGCACGCCGCCTTCGGATCCCGGGACGCACGGGAGCCCGAGCCGCTCAGCGGTGCGCTTGGCCTCGATCTTGTCGCCCATCAAGCGGATGTGTTCGGCCTTCGGGCCGATGAATGTGATCTCGTGCTCTTCGAGAATATCCGCGAAACGCGCGTTCTCGGCCAGAAAACCGTAGCCAGGATGAACGGCGTCCGCGCCAGTAATCTCGCACGCGGCGACAATCGCGGGAATGTTGAGATAGCTGTCGCGCGCCGGCGGCGGCCCGATGCAAACGCTCTCATCGGCCAGCTTGACGTGCATCGCGTCTTTGTCGGCGGTCGAATAGACCGCAACGGTCGCGATGCCGAGCTCCTTGGCCGCACGCATGACCCTGAGCGCAATCTCGCCCCGGTTGGCGATCAGGATTTTATCGAACATCGAGGCGAGCTCCCCGATTGCTCGCGACCCTCGCGGCTCGATTCCGTATCGCGGTCATTCAACAATCATCAGCGGCTGGTCGTATTCGACCGGCGAGCCATCCTCGACCAGGATGCTGACGATCTTGCCGGCCCGTGGCGCGACAATATCGTTGAAGGTCTTCATCGCTTCGACCAGCAGCAACTTGTCTCCAACCTTCACTATCGATCCAATCTCAACGAACGGCTTGGCTTCGGGACTGGCCCGCAAATAGGCGGTTCCGACCATCGGTGACTTCACGGCGCCGCCAGGTCGGCCGCAGGCGCCAATGCAGTCGGAGCGACGGGCGAGCCGTGCGCCGGATTGGCCGCGACGGGCGCCGTTCGAGGAATCGCGGCCAGGTTCGCCTGCATTGCTGGCGCGTCGCTCGCGCGCCAGACGCACTTGCAGGTCGCCGAGGCTGATCTCGATCTCGCTGAGATCGTATTGCGACACGATCCGCGCAAGCTGGTCGATGGCAGCGACGTCGACAAGATTTTGCGTAGACCCGTCGGTTTGCACGCCGGACGGCTTCTTCATTTGCTTCGCTCGCGCAGGAACTACGCGTCGGTCAACAATCGGGCTTTCGTATATCCCGCCGATCCGGGCAAAGAAAGTGCGCCGAGTGGCCGCGGTTCATGCCCGGCGCGCCCATACGCTAACATCGTGAAACGCGACGCCGCCGTATGGAGCGACGCTGTCGTCGCCAACGAGGACGTTGATTCCCCAGCCATCAAGAAAGGCGGAAGGCGGCCAAATGCCCTCGCTGACGAGGACCCCCGGCTTCACGCCCTCGAAGATGCGCGCATGCAAGCGCGTCCGTCCCCGCTCGTTGCCAAGTTGCACGACGTCGCCTTGCGAGAGTCCCAAGCTCGCCGCATCGGACGGATTGATGAGCACTTCAGGCCGCTGTTCCCGCGAGCGTGAAGTCGGCGTCTCAGTGAAGCTCGAATTGAGGAAATTTCGGGCCGGCGAGGTCGCAAGTTTGAACGGGCGATCTTCGTCGGCATCTTCGTTGATCGGCCAATAGTCGGGCAGAGCTCGGCATCGCGCCCCACGGGCCTCGCAATCCGTCATTGGCGACCGGCGTGTCTTTCCAATCCGCCTTGAAGCGGAACTTTCCGTCGGGAAATCCAAAGCCGTCGAGGAAGTGCGACTCCTCGAATGGCGGTTGCAGGTCGAGCCAGCGCTCGCTTTCGAGGCTCGCAAGATCGCCGTAGCCCGATTCCCGCAGCGTCCAGTCGATGATCTCTCGTGGCGACATCGAGAATGCAGGATGTTCCGCGCCGACTCGTTGAGCGAGCGCGGCGATCACCTCGTGATTCGATCGGCAGCCCTCGGGCGGATCGACTGCCTTAGGCGCGAATTGCAGGTGCTGGTGGCCCCCGGCCGTGTAGATGTCGTCGTGCTCCAAAAACATCGTGGCGGGCAAGACGATGTCGGCGTAGCGCGCGGTGTCGGTCATGAACTGTTCGTGGACGCAGGTAAAAAGATCATCGCGCGAAAAGCCGCGACGCACTTTCTCCTGATGCGGAGCGACAGCAAGCGGGTTCGTGTTCTGGATCAACATGGCGCGCACGGGCGGTCCGCCTTTCAACGCGTCGGTGTCGCCGGTCAGGATCGGCGCCGACCCGCGACTGGTCCAGGCGACGAACACTCAAATCGCGGACGTCCAGGCCCTCGATCATTGTCTTTTGCAGCTTGTATACGCCGCTGTTGCTATGAAACGCGCCTCCTCCTTCGTGCGCCCAAGCGCCGATGACCGCAGGAATGCATAAAGCGGCGTGCATGTTCGCCGCGCCGTTGCGTTGTCGCGAGAAACCAAAACCGAGGCGGAAGAAGCTGCGTTTCGACCGCCCGATCAGCGTGGCGAATTCCTCGATTTGCGCGACCGCGACACCGGTGATCGCGCTTGCCCATGCGGGATCGCGGGTCTGCACGTGCGCCTCGAGTTCACGCGGGGTGTCTGTGTGCGTTCGAGATAGTCCCAATCGGCCAACCCGTCCCGAAACAGAATATGCATCACTGCGCAGGCAAGCGCGCCGTCCGTGCCTGGCCTCACGCACAAGGCAAGATCGGCCTGACGCATCGTTTCGGTTTCATAAATATCGATGGCGACGATTTTCGCGCCGCGTTCCTTGCGTGCGCGAACCGCGTGGGTCATGACGTTGACTTGGGTCGCCACCGCATTGGTGCCCCAGATGACGACGCAATCGGACTTCGCCATTTCTCGCGGATCGGCGCCCACCAGCCGGCCGGTTCCAGCGACATATCCTGGCCAGGCGATGCCTACGCAGATCGTCCCATGGAAGCGGGAATAGCGTTTCGCGTGCGTAAGGCGCTCGATGCCATCGCGCATCACGAGCCCCATTGTGCCCGGCGTAGAAGTATGGCCACACGGCTTCGGGCCCGAACTCGCGTTCGACCGACAAGAAATTGTCAGCGACGCGGTCGAGCGACTCGTCCCAGCCGATCGGCGCAAATTGCCCGCTTCCCTTGGGACCAACGCGTCGAAAAGGCTGGGTGAGCCGATCCTTGTGATGGATGCGCTCCCAATAGCGAGCGACCTTGGCGCAGACGATGCCGGACGTGTAGGTCTGGTCGCCCGCCCCGTGGATGCGGCCGATGCGCTTGCCCCCAATCACCTCGACGTCAAGAGCGCAAACCGAGGGGCAGTCATGCGGACAGACTGAGGGACGCCTTGTAACCTCGGTGATCGCGTTCATGAGCCTCTCACAATCGGCCACGCTTCGGACCCTGCGCCGTCCGATACTAGGGCGCCACCCCTGTCTGATTGAAGCGGTTGCGCTTGGCCTGCAAGCTCCCCTTGCATTTGCAACCAAATACAACTAATAAGTTGTAGTAACTCAAACGGTTCACGTGGCCTTGGCGATTCGCTTAT
Organism: uncultured Alphaproteobacteria bacterium; assembly: GCA_963833955.1. Lineage (GTDB taxonomy): Bacteria > Pseudomonadota > Alphaproteobacteria > Rhizobiales > Beijerinckiaceae > Roseiarcus. Next base: position 142,228 of record CAWHZY010000008.1, read on the forward strand.
TTCTCAGCGCCTGTGTGGCCTTTGCGGCGCTCGGCGCTGCTTGGGCGGAGAAGGGACCCAAGGCCGTTGGGTCTCAACCCGAGATCCATTATGCGCCGCGCGAGAATCTTGAGAGCGTTGACGCTCGGGCAATTGGCCGCGCGGAATTGTCTATCGACATGGCTGCGTACGTTCTGTCCGACCCACGGATAATCGAGGCGCTGACCGCCGCAGCGGAACGCGGCGTCCTCGTCCGACTTTATTTGGACAAGTCTCAATTCGCCGAGCACGGACCCACACGGGGCGGAGTGATTGAAACGCTCCTCGCCCATCCCAACGTCGCCGCGCGGGTCAAGGGCGAGGGCGTCTTGATGCATTTGAAAGCCTATGCGGTCGACGGGACAATATTGCGCACCGGTTCGGGCAACTTCTCTCGGTCGGGGCTCGCGAGCCAGGACAACGACGCGATTTTCATTACCGATACGGCGGTGGTTGACGCGTTTGAGGGGAATTTTGAACGCATTTGGTCGCGCGCGCAAAATCAGTGCTCTTGACGCACTGCTGATACCGTCGTCGCCGAATGCTTCGGTCATCGAAGCATTTTGGGATCGAGCACCGGGGCCGCGAGTTAAGCGCCGCGGCGCCGTACCGTCCAAACAGAGCCCCTAGCATGCGCGGCGCTGCCCGACCGCGAGTCCGGCCAAACGCTTCTAGCGGGAATCTTTGCGGGGCTGCGGCAACCCCAGTGGCGTGTAGCGCTCGTACCGTTGATTGAACGCCTCAGCGCCAAGGACGCCGACTTCCATGCGCCGAGAGCCTGTTTCGTTTTGTACCGCCAGAATTGATGACACGTGCCAACGCCAGGTGGTGGGGTCGTCCATCCCAGGACCCGTGGCGACCTCGGTCACGCCTGCCGCATAGCCGGCGCCGCCGCCAATTGCCGTGAGAGCAAGAATGAGGGACTTACGCATTGTCTCCTCCGGGATCTTGGCCGTTTATTCGTCGCCGCAGCCTCAATCTCCCATGCCGCCAGCGATAATTAAGACATTGTAAACACGAATTTGTGGCTAGGCTAGGGCCAGTCGTTATCCAAAGCCATTTCCCGTAGAGCCGCGCTTGCCATCGCGCGCGTTATACGTCGACCTTGTGTCAAAGCTTCGTTGTCGAGCGCGGCGACAAGCTCACGCGCGGCTCCAAGCGAACGCTCGATCCTAAGTGCGATGTAGGCGATTACATGCGACTCCACCTGAAGCTGCCGATCACTGAACAACTTGAAGAGAACAGCCTCGGTCAACTCAATGTCGGGCGCGCCAAGACGGACAACAGGCGCTAGGCGAAGTCGTGACAAAAGGTCGGGAGTGTCGAGTCCCCACGCATCTGGCGTTGTGCGAGAGGTTAGAAGCAGCCACGCTTTGTATTGGAGCACGGCATTAATCAGATGAAAAAGCATCGCCTCAGCGTCCATTGCTTTATCGGCGTCTTCAATCAGCATGGCGCGACTTTCTGCGCAGGCCGCCAGCTTCTGTTCATCCAACTTCGCTCCAACGAGACTGACAGCGCCGGCGGCGCGAGCCCAAATCGCCGCGAGATGACTTTTTCCGGCGCCCTCAGGCCCTACAAGCATCAGCATTCGTCCAGCCCAATTCGGCCAAAGTTCGATCGCGGTCAGCGCGTCGAGGTTGGAAGGCGCTGACAGAAAGTCTTCGCGCGCAAAGCTCGGCGAATGCGCCCAGCTAAACGTCAGTTGCCGAGGCGGAGACATCATTGGCCCTCCGGTCCGGAGCGGCCCCGATAAAGTGCGCTCGTCAGATAGAGGGCCATCAGATGCCGGGCTACCACGCCGATCGCCGCCGCCGTTGGAACGGCGATGATCAACCCAAGAAAGCCAAACAACTGCCCAAAAGCAAGCAGCGCGAACATCAGCCAGACCGGGTGAAGCCCGATCGATTCGCCGACGAGCTGCGGCGAGAGGATGTTACCCTCAAGGAACTGTCCCGTTCCAACAACGCCGAGGGCTAACAAGAACAGCTTGAGGCTTGGCCATCCCTGAAACAGGGCGACGCTGAGCGAAAGGATCAGCGCGGTAAGCGAACCGACATAAGGCACAAAACTCAAAAGGCCGCCGACCACGCCGATCAGAAAGCCGTAGTCGAGCCCAATCAAAGTCAAGCCGACGCTGTACCAGATCCCAAGGAACAGGCAGACGATCGACTGGCCGCGGATGAAACCCGCCAATGCGTGGTTTATTTCCCGGGCGATGTTTCGCAGAGTTTCGCGATGGTCGAGCGGGAGCCAGGAGTCGAGCTTTGCGATCATCCTGTCCCAGTCAACGAGAATATAAAAGGCGACGACGGGTGTGACGATGAGTAGCGAGAGGAAATTGAACAGCGCAGCCCCGCCAGACACCAGCCTGGTGAATGCGTCGAGAAGCCACTGCGCGCTCTGTGCGACGAAGTCGCCGACCGATTTCTGAATTTGCGCGCTCGACAATTGTTGGCGAAGCCCGAAGGCGTCCAGCCAATGGCCGCCGTATTTCGCCATGAATGCGTTGCCCTCTTCTACCGCGATCGTCTGCAACCGCACCGCGTAGCCGGGCAAGTGTTGCGCGAAGGCGATGAACTGGTTGCCCAGCACCGGAACGACAAGAATGAAAAAAAGGACGACCGTCAGGACGAAAACAGTGAGAATAAGAAGCGACGCGCCGAGCCGGCCGAATCCGAACCTCTGAAGTTTGAGCACGACCGGGTCGAGAAGATAGCCGAGAACGATGCCGGCGGCGAATGGCGTTATCGTTGAGCCGAGCAGATAGACAATCAAGCAAGAGGCCGACCAGCCGCGAGTCCCCAGAACAGAACTTGGCGCTCGAGGCTCACCTGGCCGAACCTCATAGCGTTTCGGCGCTCCGCTGGCTGGCTGCAGCAAATCCCATTTGCCGCCCCAGGGATCGAGAAAGACCGCGACGATCCCATAAGGCTCGCGGCGCGGCGTTTCCAGGAAATTGAGGCCGCGCCTCGACAGAGCCTCTGATAATCCGCCCGGAAGTCTCCGGAGTGAAGAAAAAAGCCGACCCGCCCTCCCGTTTGGTCGCCGACACGCGCCTTTTGACGCTCGTCGCTCGGAACCGCGAGCACCAGCGCGGCGCCTACGCCGCGCGACGGCGCGACAACGACCCAGCGCTTCGCCGAGGCAGCGGCGTGTCTTCCAGCACCGCGAAGCCGAGAACGTCGCGAAAGAACGCGAGCCCGTCATCGTAGCTTGGGACAAGCACAGTTACGGCCGCGAGGCTCTGCAGCATGGTATGCGCTACCGGCTCATATGGTCTAGCCACTGGGCGATGTAGACGCCGCCCGAGGCAAGGGTTGTCGCGGCGACTATCCATTCAAGCGAGGCCTGCAAAAGCGGCTGGTCGAGGCCGTAGGCGCGGACGCCGAGCGCGAAGCCGGCAAGCGTGATCTGCGCGACCGTATTCAATTTCGACACCCAGACGGGGCGAATTTCAACCGGCTTGTCGAGCAGCCAGGAGACCAAGACAGCCATGAGGATCATCACGTCCCGAGACACGACCGTGATGGCGATCCAGGCTGGCAAGCCGGCATATATCGCTAGGGAAACGTAGATCGAAATCAGCAGAGCCTTGTCGGCGAGCGGATCGAGATAGGCGCCGAGCTCCGTCCGCAGATTAAAATTGCTTGGCGATGAAGCCGTCGACCGCGTCCGAAACGCCGGCGAGGATGAAAATGAGGAATGCGGGTAAGAATCGCTGCGAGATGATCATCATGACTGCCAGCGGCGTCATCAGCATTCGCGCGAGCGTGATGAAATTCGGCAGATTATTGAGGATGTTACCGATATTCATCAGCTATTGACGCCCCGAGCGTCGCCGCCCGGCCATCCCCTCCTTTGGATTTGGCCACGACATGGGATGACTGGCGGCGCAGGATAGCACAAAGTCGCTCGAGGTTGGGAAATCGAGCCTGACTCGCGCGCCCTTGCGCCTTGCGCTGCGCGCAATTACCCGAACGTGTCCGAAGCCCAGCGGAGCCGGGATGCCTGAAAGCCGAAAGCCGCTGACCTACGCCGAATCAGGGGTCGACATCGACGTCGGCAACCGCATCGTCGACCGGATCCGCCCGCTTCGCTCGGGCGCACGCGCGCGTTCGGGCGCGGGCGGCGGAGCTTGGCGGATTCGGCGGACTGTTCGATCTTAAGGCGGCGGGATTTGTCGACCCGATCCTTGTCGCCGCCAACGACGGCGTCGGCACAAAGGTGAAGATCGCCATCGAGAGCGGCTTATACGACACGATCGGCATCGACCTGGTCGCGATGTGCGTCAACGACATTGTCGTTCAGGGCGCCGAGCCGTTGTTTTTCTTGGATTATTTTGCGTCCGGCAAGCTCGAGGAGGACGTGACGTCCGCCGTGGTGCGGGGCATCGCAGAAGGGTGCGCGCAATCGGGATGCGCGTTGATCGGCGGAGAGACGGCGGAGATGCCAGGTCTTTACGCCCCTGGCGATTTCGACATCGCCGGCTTCGCGGTCGGGGCCGCCGAACGCGGGACGCTGTTGCCGCGGCCAGGGTTGAAGCCAGGCGACCTCGTCTTCGGTCTGCCCTCGTCGGGCGTCCATTCCAACGGATTTTCGCTGGTGCGGCGCGTCGTCGCGCGGTCGGGCCTCGGGTGGGATGCTCCCGCGCCGTTCGATCCGTCACGCTCGCTGGCCGCCGCGCTGCTGACGCCGACCCGCCTCTATGTGCTGCCACTGCTTCAGGCGTTGAGGCGAACCCGAGGCATCCATGCGCTCGCCCATATCACCGGCGGCGGCTACCCGGACAATCTGCCGCGCGTGCTCGACGACGGTCTCGCCGTCTCGCTCGATCTCGACGCATTCACGCCGCAACCTGTTTTCTCCTGGCTCGCGTCGGTCGGCGGTCTCGACGAAGGGGAGATGCTGCGCACCTTCAATTGCGGATTCGGGATGGCGGCATTCGTTGCCGCCGAGAGCGAGGCGGAAGCGCGGGATGCGCTTGCTGGCGCGGGCCTGTCGCCGGTTCTGATCGGCGAGCTTGTTCCCGCCGAGCGGCCGTCGGCTCGTTACCCGCGGAAGGCTTGAAATTGTGATCCCCCGAGTGCGAACGGCCGTGCTCATCTCGGGGCGCGGCTCGAATATGACCGCGTTGATCGAAGCCGCACGATCGCCAGACTTTCCCGCCGAGATCGTGCTGGTTATGGCGGACGACCCGGCGGCGGCCGGCCTTCCGCTGGCCCGCAAGCTCGGCGTAGCCGCCGAGGCGATCGACTTTCGAGCGTATGCCGGGCAAGCCGGCGTTCGAGGCCGCGCTCCAGACCAGGCTTCTCGGCGTCCAAGTCGAAATCGTTTGCCTCGCCGGGTTCATGCGGGTGTTGAGCGCCGCATTCGTCGAGCGGTGGCGAGGACGCATGCTCAACATTCATCCCTCGCTGTTGCCGAATCTGCGCGGCCTCCACACCCACGAGCGAGCGCTCGCCCAAGGGCTCGCCGAACACGGCTGCACGGTTCATCTCGTTGAGGCTGAGCTCGACGCCGGACCGATCCTTGCCCAGGCGCGCGTGCCGGTTCTCCCAGGGGACGACGCCGGAGCCCTTGCAGCGCGCGTGCTGAAAGAGGAGCACCGGATCTATCCCGAGGCCCTCGACGCGGTAGCCCGCTCGCTGCGCGCGGCGGCTTCGGGAGGGTTGTGAGCGCCCAACCGCTTGGCCCTGGCGAACGCGCGTTAATCAAGCGGCGCGCGTTATGCTTGCGGCCGCGCCGGCGATTGGGACGAATATTCCGTCGACGGATTAGGAGGCTTGTTTGGCTCGCGCGGTTGCGACGAAAGAACAGCATTTCTCATCGACCGCGATAATCGCGGCGAATGACGAGTTGCCGGCATTGTTATCGTCGCCTGAGCGCTTCATCAACCGCGAATTGTCGTGGCTCGAATTCAATCGACGGGTTCTGCAGGAAGCCGCGAACGCAACCATCCGCTGCTGGAGCGACTGCGGTTTCTCTCGATCTCGGCCAACAATCTCGACGAGTTCTTCATGGTCCGCGTCGCGGGCCTCGCGGCCAGGTGCGCGCCGGCGTCGCGGAAATCTCCGAGGATGGGCTCACGCCGGCGGAGCAGCTCGAAGCATCAGCGAGCGGGTCGCGGCCTGCTCGCCGCGCAGCAGCGCGCTGGAGGCGATTGCAGTCCGAACTTGCAGCCAACGGCGTCGTCATCCTCGATGTCGCGCGATCTGACGCGGCGCGAGCGCGAATGGCTGCAGGAATATTTCCTCTCGCACGTCTTCCCGATGCTGACGCCGCTTGCGGTCGATCCGGCGCATCCGTTTCCGTTCATTCCCAATCTCGGATTCACGATCGCGCTCGAACTTGTCGATCCGAGGGAGGCGCAACGATGAGCGCGCTTGTGCGCGTTCCCGGCAAGGTCGAGCGGTTCGTGCGCTGCCCGATGGCCGGTTGGCGGCGCTGCGCGCTTCGTCGCTCGACCGGTTGATCGTCGCCTTCACCGGGCTGTTGTTCCCCGGCTACGGTGCTGGGCGGGGGCGTGTTCCGCGTCATTCGCGACAGCGATATCGAAATCGAGGAAGAGGCGGAGGATCTGGTTCGCCTGTTCGAGAGCGCGCTGAAGCGCCGCCGGCGCGGCTCCGTCATCCGGCTCGAAATCGACGCGCAGCATGCCCGAAGTCTGCGCGATTTCGTCGCCGGCGACGTCGACGTGGTGCCCATCCGGGATTGTGCTCCTCGAGGGCATGCTGGCGCTCAACGACTTGTCGCAACTGGTCGGCGATCGATCGGCCGGACCTGAAGTTTCAGCCTTACAACCCGCGCTTTCCGGAGCGTGTCGCGGAAATGGCGGCGATTGCTTCGTTGCGATCAAGCAGAAGGATCTCGTCGTCCATCACCCTTACGAATCCTTCGACGTCGTCGTGCAGTTCCTCAATCAGGCGGCGCACGATCCCAACGTGGTCGCGATCAAGCAGACGCTCTACCGGACCTCGGCGGACAGCCCGATCGTGCGCGCTCTGATCGAGGCGGCGGAGGCGGGCAAATCGGTCACCGCGCTGGTGGAGCTGAAAGCGCGCTTCGACGAGGAGGCCAATATCCGCTGGGCGCGCGATCTCGAGCGCGCCGGCGCGCAGGTCGTCTTCGGCTTCATCGAACTGAAGACGCACGCCAAGCTGTCGATGGTGGTGCGCCGCGAGGGCGGCGGGCTCGTCACCTACTGTCATCTCGGCACCGGCAATTATCATCCGGTGACGGCGCGGATTTATACCGACATTTCGCTTTTCACCGCCGATCCCGGCGATCGGCCGCGATGTCTCGCGCATCTTCAATTTCATCACCGGCTATGCCGAGCCTGACGGCCTCGAGCACATGTCGATCTCGCCGATCACGCTGAAGAAGACGCTGCTCGCAATATCGCCGAGGAAGTCGACTATGCGCGACGGCAAGCCGGCGCAGATCTGGATCAAGTGCAACGCCCTCGTCGATCCCGAGATCATCGATGCGCTCTATGCGCGCGAGCCGGCGGGCGTGCAAATCGACATCGTGGTCCGCGGCATCTGTTGCCTGCGGCCGGGCGTGCCGGGACTGTCGGAGAACATTCGCGTCAAGTCGATCATCGGCCGATTTCTCGAACATGCCCGCATCTATGCCTTCGGCGGCGGCCACGGCCTGCCGCAGCCCAAGGCGCGGGTCTATATTTCCTCCGCCGATCTCATGCCGCGCAATCTCGACCGGCGCGTCGAGGCGCTGGTGCCGATCCTCAATCCGACGGTCCACGAACAGGTGCTCGATCAGATCATGCTGGCGAATCTTATCGACAACCAGCAGAGCTTTCGGGTGCTGCCGGACGGCTCGAGCGAGCGAATCGTCGCCGCCGAGGGCGAGGAGCCGTTCAACGCGCATAACTATTTCATGACCAATCCGAGCCTTTCGGGCCGCGGCAAGGCGTTGATCGGACTCCTTTCCGATGGCGCTGCGCAGGCGCGTCTGATAGAGGCCTTGCCCGGCGACACGAGCGCCCGACAGGATTGGTCATGCTCGACAAGCGCGCGAGGACGGTTGCCGGGAAAGCCGGTGGCGATCGTCGACATCGGCTCGAATTCGGTGCGCTTGGTGTCTTACGAGGCGCAGTCGCGCGCGCCGACGCCGACCTTCAATGAAAAGGCCTTATGCGGCCTCGGCAAAGGCGTCGCGATGACGGGACTTTTGCCGGAGGACGGCGTCGTCAAGGCGCTCGCCGCGCTTCAGCGCTTTCGCGTTCTCTGCGACACGATGGGACATCGCGATGTGCGCGGCATCGCGACGGCGGCTGTGCGCGACGCGGCGAACGGGCTGAGTTTCTTAATCGCGCGGAGCGCGTGCTCGGCTGCAAGATCGAGCTCTTGAGCGGCCAGCGCGAAGCAAGATTGTCGGCCCTTGGCGTCATAAGTTCGATTTACAAAGCGAACGGCGTTGTCGGGGATCTGGGCGGCGGCTCGCTCGAACTGACCGAGTTCGGGACGGGGAGTGCGCCCGGGGGTCACCCTGCCGCTCGGCGGCCTGTCGCTGATGGATCTCTCTGAGCGCTCGCCGAAGAAAGCGGCCAGGATCGTTCGTGAGAAGCTTGCGGGGGTGGAGGCGCTTCAAGGGCTGCGCCGGCCGCACGTTCTATGCCGTCGGCGGCACTTGGCGCGCGCTTGCGCGCCTGCATATGCGGCAGCGCCAGTATCCGATGAACGTCATGCACAATTACGTCATCCCTGCGCGCGACGCGCTCGAATTCGCCGCGCTGGTCGAACGGATCGAGGCGGACGCGCTGCTGTCGATTGAGTCGGTGTCGGCGGCCCGCAGGCCGTTGCTGGCCTACGGGGCGGCGGTGCTGGAGGAGATCATCCGACAGTCCAATCCGAAGGAGATTGTCGTTTCCGCCCTCGGCGTTCGTGAGGGGCTGATCTACTCGCAGCTCACTCCTGAGGAGCAGGCGGGAGATCCGCTCATCCTGTCGGCGCGCGAGTTCAACCAGTTGCGCTCGCGGGCGCCTGATCACGGGGACGAGCTTTACGGCTGGACGAGCCGTCTGATCGAAATCGACCCATCTCGAAGAAGACAGTCAGGATCGGCGGCTGCGCCACGCCGCCTGTCTCTTGTCCGACATTTCCTGGCGCGCTCACCCTGACTATCGCGGCGTCCAGGCTTACGATTTGGTGGTCAACGCAGCTTTCATCGGCGTCGATCATCCCTCGCGGGCATTTCTCGCACTGGCCGCTTCCTACCGGCACATGTCCAATGAAGATCCTGTTTCGCCGCAGTCGCGTGCGTTGGTCACGGCGAGACAACTCGATCGGGCGCGAATTCTCGGCGCGGCGATGCGAGTCGCCTATAACATTTCCGCAGCGATGCCCGGGGTGCTGCCGCGCGCCCCTATGGTCTGCGCCAAGGGCCGCGTGATCCTGACTTTGCCGGCGGACCTCGCGCCGCTGAGCGGGGAGCGGCTTTTGTCGCGCGTGCGGCAGTTTGGCCGTCTCGTCGGCGGCGAGCCGGAGATCCGAACGTCTGTGTGACTTTTGACGAGACTACGCGTTAGGTCGTGTGGACGAATTTGATCAAGCAAAGGCCGGCGGCGAAGCTGACGATCGATCTGAAGTTTTGGGCGGTCTTTTCGCAGCGTAGCGCGACCGCTTGAAGCGCTTGAGCCGTCCGACGCCTGCTCGATGCGGGCGCGGGCTTTGTAGAGGGTGCGTGCGAAGAAGGCAGGCTTGTTCTTTTCGTTCGCCTTGTGCGGGATGACCGGAGCGACGCCGCGCGCTCTCGCGGCGTCCCGGTTGGCCTTGCTGGCGTAGCCTTTGTCGGAGATGACGGCGCGCGGCTGAATGTCGGGCCCGATATCGAGCAGGGTTTCGAAGTGACGCCCGTCGGGGGCTTCGCCGCCGGTCAGGTCGAAGGCGATGATGTCGCCGGAGGCGTCCGATTTTGCGTGGATTTTCGTGGTGAAGCCGCCACGCGAGCGCCCGAGCGCCTGGCCTTCTTGCCCCCCTTTGCTCCGGCCGCCGAGACATGAGCGCGCACGGTGGTCGAGTCGAACATCTGAAGGAGATGCGCGGTGGAACTGATGGACGCGAGCGTGTCGAAGAAGGCCTCGAAGACGCCAGCCTTGCTCAAGCGATCGAAGCGCTTCCACACGCTGTTCCAATGACCGAAGCGCTCCGGCAGCGCGCGCCAGCGAACGTTCTCGACGGTGAAAAAATGAAGCGCCTCGAGGAAGCGGCGATCGTCCTCGGCCCTCCGTCCACGCCGAGGCAGGCAGGCCCGGAACACCGCAAGCGTGTGCGCCCAATCGTTCTCATCCATCTTTGTCGACATGGACCCCGGCCCCTATTAGGTCGAAGTCCTATAAATCACGCCTGATTCACCGCGAGGAATCAAAAAAACATCATCTGTCGAAAATTCGTCCACGGCTAGCGATTGCGACCGCCGCGATTTGTCTCGTCCTGATAGTCATAACGTTTCAAAACGCATTGATACATCAAACGGATTCTTTACGGGCCCAGACGCAAGCTCGATATCATCCATTCGCGCCAGCGATCGGTCAGACATGCACTCGATCCGAACCGACAGCCAGTTTTTTCGTGACGCTCTCGAAAGAGTTGGCAAAGCGGAAGATTTGCGATCCGTGCATTCGCCCGGCGCAACGGGGCCGGAGCAACGTAAGGGCGAGCAAATTGATAGGAAGGAGTTTCAGTCCGATCAGCGAGAACCTCAGCCAGCGCGCGTCATCGGGCGGCTGGTGGCGCTAAACGGCACGCAGGGCGTTATCAGCTGTCCGCTGAAGACGGGCGAGGAGGATTGGTCGGTAGGGCATCTCATCACCATCGCGCATCGAACTTCGCGTTTGGTCGGCTCCGTCTGCGAAGTTGCAACGGATGACGGCAGATGGTCCGAAAGCGAGTCGAATGCCACTCGCGTCACGATCGAGTTGAACGGCGAAATCATCGACGGTCCCGACGGAGCGCCTCTTTTTTATCGTGGCGTGCGGTCGTTTCCCTCCCTTGGCGCGCCGGCGCACCGCATACGTGCAGACGATCTTCGAGCCGTCTACACGTTTCGCGGCCAACGGGGGGTCGAAATCGGCCGCCTGAGTCAAAATGAGGATATTCCCGCGGAGATCGACGTCGGTGAATTGATTCGGCGTCATTTTTCCGTCTTGGGTTCGACCGGCGTCGGCAAGACCACTTCGGTGAGCCTGTTGCTGAAGAAGTCGTTGGCCATGAGGCCGAAGCTCCGCATCATCATCTTTGACCCGCACAATGAATACGCGGCGCATTTCCCCGGACTGGCCCAGATTGTCGATTCCGACAGCCTTGAGCTCCCATTCTGGATGTTTAAATTCGATGAACTGGCCGATGTCGTCTTTAGCAACCGACAGCCTCACCCGGACGAACGGGATGCGCTCTATGAGGTGATTCGCATCGCGCGGGCGAAATATCAGGCCGAATTGGGTTCGTTGGCTGGCGCAAGCGCGGTGCGCCGCCAGCCGATTGCTGAGGGAAGTTCAGTAACTTCCGACGCGCCAACGCCCTATCGCATCATCGATGTCGTCGCCATCATTGAGGAATGGCTCGGCATGCTCGATCAACGGTTTCCGCGCTCCGATTTGCGCGCCTTGCGCCACCGTCTCGAGGGGCTGAACCGCGATCCCCGCTATCGGTTCATGTTCGGCAGGCTGGTGGTCGAGGACGACCTCGCCAAAGTGATTTCTCGCCTCTTTCGCATCCCGACCCGAGGACTGCCTGTTACGATCGTCCGGCTGGCCGGCTTGCCTAACGAAGTCACAAACTCGGTCGTGTCTGTGCTGGCGCAACTCGCCTTCGAGATCGCCTTTTGGTGCTCAGGTAACTATGAAATCAATGTGCTGTGCGAAGAAGCGCACCGCTATATTTCTTCCTCCAGCGGGCAAGCCTTCGGCCCAGCGCGGCTGGCCATCGGCCGCATCGCCAAGGAAGGGCGCAAGTATGGCGCCTCGCTTGGCGTCGTTACACAACGTCCTTCGGAACTCGACCCGACGGTGCTCTCGCAATGTTCAACCATGTTCGCCATGCGGCTTGCCAACGAGCTCGATAAGGGGATCATCCGTGCTGCGGCGGGCGTTTCAGCCAGCAGCACGATCGCCTTTCTGTCATCGATCGCGGACCGTGAGGCGATCGCGTTCGGCGAAGCGATCGCTACACCGATGCGAATGAAATTCGCGGACATTTCGGTGTGCGCTGGCGACCGCCAAGCCCACGTTTTGAGCGAGCGTGACGCCGATCCGATCGATCTCAAGAGGCTTTCAGCGCAATTGCGTGGCGAGGCAATGGCGTGACCTCGAGGCCCAGCGGCCGTTTTGGCAAGGACGTGCCTAATTAACATAATTAATGTGTTCAATATAGGCGAATAGCGACCTGTAGCGCCGAGCCTGGCGGAATCGACATTTGCAATCGGCGCGCATGAACGCCATATAGAGCCACAGCTGCCGGCCGAAGCGAACATTTCTGAGCCGGGGCGCCTATCATGACCCCCACTGGCGGTCCTTGAAACCGTCAAGGCGAGGAGAAGTCACTTATGGCGGCCGTCCAGGAGACCGTCGATCGCGTACGCTCGATTGAGGTCGATGCTTACAAATATGGTTTCATCAGCCCGATCGAGTCCGATCTGGCCCCTAAGGGCCTGCGCGAAGACACCATTCGGTTCATTTCGCAAAAGAAGGACGAGCCATCATGGATGCTCGACTGGCGGCTCGAGGCCTTCCGCCGTTGGCAAACGATGGAAGAGCCGAAATGGGCGCGCGTTAGCTATCCGCCAATCGACTATCAGAGCATTTATTACTTCGCGGCGCCAAAATCCGGGGTCTCGCCGAGGTCGCTCGACGAGGTTGATCCAGAGTTGTTGCGCACCTACGCTAAACTCGGCATTCCGCTTGTCGAGCAGGAGATCCTCGCGGGCGTCGAGCGGCCCAGGGTGGCGGTTGACGCGGTCTTCGACTCCGTTTCAATCGCGACGACCTTCAAGGCGGAGCTCGCAAAGGCAGGGGTCATTTTTTGCTCCTTCTCCGAAGCGGTCCGAAATCATCCCGAGCTCGTTCGCCGCTATCTAGGCACGGTGGTGCCGAGCAGCGACAACTTCTACGCCACGCTCAATTCGGCCGTGTTCTCTGACGGTTCGTTCGTCTATGTCCCGCCGGGTGTGCGCTGTCCCATGGAGCTATCAACCTATTTCCGTATCAATGAGCAGAATACCGGGCAGTTTGAGCGCACGCTGATTATCGCCGACCGAGGAGCTTACGTAAGCTATCTTGAAGGCTGCACGGCGCCCAAGCGAGACGAGAACCAGCTCCACGCAGCTGTCGTTGAGCTAATCACCATGGACGACGCGGAGATTAAATATTCGACCGTGCAGAACTGGTATCCCGGAGATTCCGAGGGTCGCGGCGGCATCTACAATTTTGTCACCAAGCGGGGCGATTGCCGCGGCGCCAGGTCAAAAATCTCATGGACGCAGGTCGAAACAGGCTCGGCAATCACTTGGAAATATCCGTCTTGCATTTTGCGTGGCGAGGCCTCTCGCGGGGAATTCTATTCAATCGCGATTTCAAACGGCCATCAGCAGGTCGACAGCGGAACGAAGATGATCCATCTTGGCCGCAACACGACGAGCCGCATCATTTCAAAGGGCGTTGCCGCCGGCAAATCGCAAAACACCTATAGGGGTCAGGTGTCTGCGCACCGGCTGGCGACGGGAGCGCGCAATTTCACCAATTGCGATTCGCTCTTGATAGGACACGAGTGCGGCGCGCACACGGTCCCTTATATAGAGGCGAAGAACGCCGCCACGGTGATCGAACACGAGGCCACCACGTCGAAGGTCTCGGAGGAGCAGCTGTTCTATTGCCTGCAACGAGGGCTGTCGGCCGAGGAGGCGACCGCGCTCATCGTCAACGGCTTCGTCCGGGACGTGCTTCAGCAATTGCCGATGGAGTTTGCCGTCGAAGCGCAGAAGCTCATTTCAATCAGCCTCGAGGGGAGTGTGGGATGATGGCCCGCACGCAAGCTGAGAACCGGCGAATGCTGGAGATTAAGAACCTCAGCGTTTCCATCGAGGACAAGCTGATCCTCGACAACCTTAGTCTCAGCGTGAACGCGGGCGAGGTCGCTGCGATAATGGGCCCGAACGGGTCTGGCAAGTCGACGTTGGCCTATGTTTTGGCTGGGAAGCCCGCTTACAAAGTTATATCGGGCGAGGTTTTGCTCGATGGACAGAGTCTGCTGGAGCTCGAGCCGAACAAGCGTGCCCTCGAGGGGCTGTTTTTGGCGTTCCAGTATCCGGTCGAGATTCCCGGTGTCGCTGCGATGACCTTTCTCAAGGCGGCGTTGAATGCCCAGAGGAGGCCGCGTGGAGAAAGTGATCTGACCACGCCCGATTTCATGCGCCGCGTGCGCGAGGCGGCGCAAGCGTTAAAGATCGATCAGGAGATGCTGCGGCGGCCGCTAAACGTCGGCTTTTCCGGGGGCGAGAAAAAGAGATTCGAGGTGCTGCAGATGGCGCTGCTGGAGCCACGGGTCAGCGTCCTCGACGAAACCGATTCGGGGCTCGACATCGACGCGTTGAGAATCGTCGCCGAGGGCGTCAACACCCTCCGCAGCCCAAAGCGCGCTTTTGTCGTGATCACGCACTATCAGCGGCTTTTAGACCACATCAAGCCCGATGTCGTGCATGTGATGGCCAGAGGCCGGATTGTCGCCTCCGGCGGCCCGGAACTCGCGCTCGAGCTCGAGCGCAATGGCTATCGCGATTACGCTGAGGAGGCTGCGTAATTCGCCGATGACCGCGCATGTCGTCAATCGGTCGGTTGCCGAAACAACCCTTGCCCGGCAATTTGCGGAGCAAGAGCGACGCGAGCGATCGCCTGCTCGGGCCGCGGCTTTCGCTCGGTTCGCTGCGGCCGGACTGCCGACCCGGCGGGTCGAGACTTGGCACTACACGGATTTGCGCGCCTTGATGGCCGATGCGGCGCCGATCCTTCCTGCGCCGACGCGGGCCGACGTCGAGGCGGCGCGCAGCCGGCTCGCACGGCGCGAGCGCTTAGCTGTGGGACCGCAACTCGTCTTGCTAGGCGGACGCTTTATCGCCGAGCTTTCGGATCCCCTTCCGCCCGGCGTCTCAATCGCTGGCGGGGTCGCGGCCCATGCGGTCGACGATCCCTTGGCTGCGCTAAACGAGGCGCTAAGTCCCTGCGGTTACACCATCTCGGTTATGCGCGGGGCCAACATTGCCGAGCCCATCACGCTTCTGCATTTCGGCGATGACGCGTCGTCGTGCTCCGTCTACTCGCGGACGGCTATCGATTTCGGCGTCGAAGCTCGGGCTTCGTTCGTTGAGATATTCGAAGGCGCTTATGCCGGGGTCCAGCGACATTCGGCGACGATTTTGACGCTGGCCGAGGGGGCCAGGGCGAAGCATGTCGCGGTCGTTGGCGACGAGCCCGGACTGCACATCGAAACCCAGATCTGCGAGCTCGCGAAGAGCGCGGAGCTAACCGCTTTTGGATTGATTTCTGGCGGCGACCTTACGCGTCGGCAGATTTTTGTCAGGATGCTTGGGGAGGAAGCGAAGGCGTCGCTTGGCGGACTCGCGCTCATCGACGGCGCGCGGCGTGCCGACACGACGCTGCAGGTCGTTCATGCCGCTCCAGCTGGGACGAGCCGCGAATTTTATCGCACGATCGTCGATGACGACGCGATCGGCGTGTTTCAGGGAAAGATCATTGTCGAAAAAGCAGCGCAAAAGACAGATGGAGCTATGAAGTCGCAGGCTATCCTCCTCTCGCCGCGAGCGCAGATGAATGGGAAGCCGGAATTGGAGATTTTTGCCGACGACGTTGTGTGCGGCCACGGGGCGACGGTGGCTTCGCTCGACCCGGAACACGTGTTTTATCTGCAATCGCGCGGCATTCCGGACGACGACGCGCGGGGCATGTTGCTTGAGGCTTTCGGGGGGGAGGCTATCGACCGGGTTGAGGACAAGCTGCTGGTCGATGCGATCCGCGCTCGGCTTACCGCGTGGCTCGGAACGCGAAAGGCGAAGACGTGAACAAGCTCGTGCGACCGGCGTTCGACGCTTACGACGTTGAAGCGACACGGGCGGATTTTCCTATCCTGGCCGAGCGCCCGTACGGAAAGCCGCTTGTGTATCTGGATAATGCCGCCTCGGCTCAGAAGCCGAAGAAGGTTATCGACCGCGTGACGCATGCCTATGAGCGCGAATATGCAAATGTGCATCGTGGCTTGCACTACCTCGCGAATGTGGCCACCGAAGCGTATGAGGGGGCTCGAGAAACGGTGCGGCGGTTCGTCAACGCCGGCTCGCACGAGGAGATCGTTTTCACCCGGTCGGCGACCGAAGCGATCAATCTCGTTGCATCGAGTTTCGGCCTTGCGAACATTGGCGCCGGCGATGAGATCGTTCTCAGCGTGATGGAGCATCACTCCAATGTCGTGCCTTGGCACTTCCACCGTGAACGCAAGGGCGCGGTGTTGCGATGGGTCGATGTCGGCGATGATGGCGCCTTTTCGCTCGACGCGTTCGAACGCACTCTGAGCGATCGAACGAAGATTGTCGCGATAACGCAAATGTCGAATGTGCTAGGGACCGCGGTCCCAATCAAGGAACTCGTCAAAATCGCCCATGAGCGATCGATCCCCGTACTGGTCGATGGCTCGCAAGGCGCCGTGCACCTTGACGTCGACGTCCGCGACCTCGATGCAGACTTCTACGTTTTCACTGGGCACAAGGTTTATGGCCCCACGGGTATCGGCGTGCTCTACGGCAAGCGGGAACTTCTCGAGAAGTTGCCGCCATACCAGGGTGGCGGCGAGATGATCGAGGAGGTCACGAGGGACACGGTCTCCTACAACCATCCGCCACATCGGTTTGAGGCCGGCACTCCGCCGATCGTGCAGGCTATAGGGCTCGCGGCGGCATTGGACTACATTGAGGGGATCGGACGACCCCGCATCCGCGCGCATGAGGAAGCTTTGTGCGTCTATGCGCACAAGCTCCTGTCCTCGATCAATTCCCTGCGCATAATTGGCGTTGCAGAAGGCAAAGGCCCTATCGTCTCATTTACGATGGAGGGCGCGCACGCACATGACATTGCAACTTTGATCGATCGATCGGGCGTAGCCGTGCGGGCCGGAACGCATTGCGCGATGCCGCTGTTGCAAAGGTTTGGAGTGACATCGACGTGCCGAGCCTCGTTTGCGCTCTACAACACTTTCGACGAAGTTGATGCGCTGGCGGAATCGCTGATCCGCGCGCGAAAGCTCTTCCAGTAGGGAGATGGGCATGGACGAGGCTCAAGTCCGCGCGAATGGCATCGAGGCTCTTCCTCCTCAGGTCGAGCGAAATGCAGTGTTTCGGCCGCCTTCGGAGATGGAGCCGGAAGACTTGCGTCAGCTGACAAATTCCATCGTGGCGGCGCTGAAAACTGTATATGACCCGGAGATTCCAGCCGATATCTACGAACTCGGCCTGATTTACAATGTTGATATAGATGACAGTCGTTTTGTCAGCATCGAGATGACGTTGACCGCGCCTGCTTGTCCCGTCGCGGGCGAAATGCCGACTTGGGTTGAGAACGCCGTTAGCGCGGTATCGGGCGTTGCGGGGGCGAAAGTGAACATGGTGTTTGATCCACCTTGGGATCAGACCCGGATGTCCGATGAAGCGCGGGTCGCGCTCGACATGTGGTGAGCGATCGGTCTTGCGCCGGCGAGCTCCGCCATCCGTCGACCTTTTTCTTGTCGTCGGCAGGCGCCTTAACGACCTAGGGACCTAAGGAATGGACCCGGCGCACCCCAAGCGCCCGTCTTGGCTGAATGATCAGCGAGTGCGCGGGCTAGCCTACCAGACATTGCTGCTTGCGCTTATCGCAGCGCTACTTTGGGGCGGAATTTATAACGCTGTCGTCAATATGCGGGCCCGCGGCATTCCGATGGGCTTCGGTTTTTGGAACGACGTCGCCGGCTTCGACATCGATCTCCATCTTATAAATTACTCCAACCTGTCCACCTACGGACGAGCGTTTTGGGTGGGGTTGCTCAATACCCTGCTCATCGGGGTTATTTGCATTCCGCTGGCGACGTTGTTGGGCTTCGTGATGGGCGTTGCGCGCCTCTCCCCCAACTGGCTGCTGTCGCGGTTTGCGCTCGTCTATACCAGCGTCATGCGCAACACGCCGCTGCTCTTGCTGTTGCTGTTCTGGTACAACGCAGTTCTCAAGTCATTGCCCGGTCCTCGACAGTCAATCAGCATCGACAACGTCATCTTTCTCAACAATCGTGGCCTCTACTTGCCAATGCCTGTCGCGCGGCACTCCGCCGTGTGGCTTCTGGGATCGGTCTTGGTAGCGATCGTTGCCGGGGTCGGATTTCACGTATGGGCTCGGCGACGACAAGACCGGACCGGCGCACAGATGCCGACTGTGCTCGTTGTCGGCGCGCTCATCGTCGGACTCCCTGCGCTCGCGATAGCCGCGGCCGGGGAGCCGTTCGAGTTCGATGTCGCCCGGTTGTCCGGTTTCAATCTCAAAGGGGGGCTCCAGATCATGCCCGAGATGGCCGCGCTTGTGTTCGGACTTGTCACCTTCACCGCAGCTTTCATCGCGGAGATTGTTCGCGCCGGCGTTTTGGCGGTGTCGTTTGGTCAGAGCGAGGCCGCTGGCGCGCTTGGCTTGCATCACGGCCTATCGATGAGGCTGGTAGTCATCCCGCAGGCGATGCAACTCATAACGCCGCCGCTCACATCACAATATCTAAACATCGTCAAGAATTCCTCGCTCGCCGTGTTTATTGGTTATCCGGACCTCGTACAGATTTTTGCCGGCACGGTTCTCAACCAGACGCAGGCGACGGTGCAGGTGATGGCGATCACCATGGCGGTTTATCTGGTCATCTCGCTTGCGGTCGCAATGGCTCTTAATGCCTTCAACGCCCGCTATGCCCTGAAGGGACGGTGAGCGTGGACTCGCTCGCCTATGTTCGCAAAGGGTCGGAGCCTGAAGAGGCGCCGCCACTCCTATCGAGTGGAGCACTGGCCTGGGCCCGAGCGAATCTCTTTTCGTCGATCGGATCGACGTTGGCCACTCTCGGCTGCGTCGGGCTTGTCGCATATTTGCTGCCCCGATTGGCTGCCTGGGCGATCACCCGTGCGATTTGGAGCGCGGGCGACGGCGCCGCCTGCCGCCAGCATCAAGATGGCGCTTGTTGGGCGTTTGTTGTGGCGAAGTGGGATTACTTGCGGTTCGGGTCGTATCCCGTCGCCGAGCGTTGGCGCGTCGATGTAACGGAGGCCATCGGGGCCGCTCTGATAATCTGGCTGCTGTGGATTAACGCACCTCGGCGAGTTTGGGGTGCTTTCCTGTTTTTTGTCGTCTATCCGATTCTGGCGCTCATTCTTCTGCGCGGCTCGTCTTGGCCTGGTCTGCCGAGTGTCGATACTCAGCTGTGGGGGGGCATTTTCGTTTCACTCCTCACGGCCGTCGTCGGGATCGTCTTCTCATTGCCACTCGGCGTGCTTCTTGCGCTTGGACGCCGTTCACCGCTCCCGGCCGTTCGCATGGCGAGCGTCGTATTCATCGAGTTCGTCCGCGGCGTGCCGTTCATTACGATCTTGTTCATGGCCAACAATCTGTTGCCATTGTTTGTGCCCGAGACATGGACGCCTGACCGCTTGCTGCGTCCATTGGCTGGAATCATCATATTTTCAGCAGCCTATATGGCCGAGGAAGTACGTGGCGGTCTTCAGTCTTTGGGGAGAGGACAATATGAAGCCGCGATGGCCGTCGGATTGAAATATGCTCCTATGACGGGCCTCGTCATACTGCCTCAGGCGCTGACCGTGGTGCTACCGGGCATCGTCAACAATTTTATTGGCCTGTTTATGGACACGACGCTTATCTCGATTGTTGGTGCGACCGACTTCCTCGAAGCCATGAACAATGCGATCAAGGATCCAGTCTGGGCGGGGCCAACGATCATGGAAACGGGCTATGTCTTCGCCGGCCTCTTCTATTTCATTTTTTGCTTTGGAATGGCGCGATACTCGGCTCACATCGAGAGAGTTCGCGCCAAAGGGCGCATGTAATGTCGAGCGCATTGGCCGTCTACGATCGAGGTGACGACGCCGCAATCAGATTTGTTGGCGTCCACAAATGGTACGGGAGCTTTCACGTCTTGCGGAACATCAGCCTGACGGTTGCCCGCGGAGAGCGCATCGTGGTCTGCGGCCCGTCTGGCTCCGGCAAGTCGACTCTCATCCGATGCGTCAATCGTCTTGAGGAACATCAGCGTGGATCGATCGTGGTGGACGGAGTGGAGCTAACCGACGACATCAAACGGATCGATGAAGTGCGGCGCGAAGTGGGGATGGTGTTCCAGAACTTTAACCTGTTTCCCCATCTCACGATTCTGGAGAATTGCACGCTGGCGCCGATCTGGGTGCGTAAAATGCCCAGGCGCGAGGCTGACCAGCTAGCGAAGAAGTTGCTTGAACGCGTGAGAATCGCGGATCAGGCGCACAAATATCCAGGCCAGCTCTCAGGCGGTCAGCAGCAGCGCGCGGCTATAGCGCGCGCATTATGCATGACCCCGAAGATCATGCTGTTCGACGAGCCGACGTCGTCACTCGACCCGGAAATGGTGAAGGAAGTGCTCGATACCATGACGGCGCTGGCGCGAGAGGGCATGACGATGATCGTCGTGACGCACGAGATGGGCTTCGCGCGCCAGGTTGCCGATCGCGTCGTGTTTATGGACGGAGGCGAAATCGTGGAGATGAACGCGCCTCTACCGTTCTTTCAGCATCCGCAGCATACACGCACCAAGCTATTCCTTAGCCAGATTCTTCACATTCATCATTGAGTTTGCATCTAACACTACTTTGGCAGATTTATTCGAGGTGTCTTCGGAGGGTTCGCCTGCAATGGGGGCATCGATAGGGCGGCGCGCGAGCGAGAATGGCGAGGACGGCTCGACGGATCGGGGGCCGTGTCGGCTTGGGCGCCACGCGCTCATGACCATGATCGCCTACGCCTACCTGCAAAGCCGCCGCCTCGCTGAAGCGAGTGGGGGAAAAAAGAATCCGCCACGGACCGGTGCAGGCCACGCCAGGATCGGCCTTCGAAGTGGTCGAGGCCGAGTTCTTCCTTGAGTTGCTGGTGGGCTTGCTCGCAGACCCATCGCGCCTTGAACGTAAGCGGCCCTTACGTCCCACGGCGCTATGGAGTTGACGAGAGAGTTTGAGGCGCCGAGGGTCAGGCAGCGAGTTGATCGGGGGCTTTGGCTTTGGTGCATGCCCACGGCATAAGTTCGTCGAGGCGCGCAGCGGGCCAGAGATTGACGAGCCTGTTGAGGACGTCGGCGATATAGGCTTGCGGCTCGACATCGTTGAGCTTGCAAGTTTCAATCAGCGAAGCGATGCAGGCCCAGTTTTCTGCGCCCTCGTCCGAGCCGGCGAAGAGCGCGTTCTTGCGATTGAGAACGATCGGTCGGATGCCGCGCTCGACGATATTGGTGTCGAGTTCGATGCGGCCGTCGTCGAGGAAGCGGACAAGCCCTTCCCAATGGTTCAAGCGATAGCGCAGGTCCTCGGCGATTCCAGACTTGCCGGAGACGCGCGCCAACTCATGCTCGAGCCACGGCCTGAACGCCATGACGAGCGGCTTGCTCTGCTCCTGGCGCGCGCGGCGACGCTCGTCGGCGCCCATGCCGCGGATCGTCGTAAGCGGTCTTCACGTCCCACGGCGTTGGGAGGTTGACTTTGAGCGAGCGCGTCAGGCCGCGAGTCGATGGACGGCGTGAGCTTTGGGCCATGCCCACGGCATAAGTTCGTCGAGGCGCGCAGCGGGCCAGAGATTGACGAGCCTGTTGAGGACGTCGGCGATATAGGCTTGCGGCTCGACATCGTTGAGCTTGCAAGTTTCGATCAGCGAAGCGATGCAGGCCCAGTTTTCTGCGCCCTCGTCTGACCAGCGAAGAGCGCGTTCTTGCGATTGAGAACGATCGGTCGGATGCCGCGCTCGACGATATTGGTGTCGAGTTCGATGCGTCCGTCGTCGAGGAAGCGGACGAGCCCTTCCCAATGGTTCAGAGCGATAGCGCAAGTTCCTCGGCGATCCCGGACTTGCCGGAGACGCGCGCCAGCTGATGCTCGAGCCAGGGCCTGAACGCCATGACGAGCGGTTTGCTCTGCTCCTGGCGCGCGCGGCGACGCTCGTCGGCGCTCATGCCGCGGATCGTCTTCTCGATCGCGTAGAGCTCGGCGATCCGCTCCAGCGCCTCGCGGGCGATCGGCGCTTCGCCCTTGGCGCGGTCGAAGAACCGGCGCCGCAGATGCGACCAGCAGAAGGCGAGCGTGATCCGGCGATCGGGCGCCTTGGCGGCGATCGTCTTGTAGGCGGCGTAACCGTCGCACTGGACGACGCCCGCATAATTGTCGAGCAGCTTCAGGCCGTGGATCGCCCCACGGCCGGGTGCATAGGCGAAGGCGATGGCCGGAGGGTCCGCGCCGCCCCATGGCCGATCGTCGCGGGCGACCGCCCAGAAGTAGCCCTCCTTGACGCGGCCTCGGCCCGGATCGAGCACCGGGGCCTTCGTCTCGTCGACCGCGATCTTGGCCGAGGTCAGGATGAGTTCGCGAAGGCGCTCATAGACCGGCCGGAGTTCGGCGGCCGCGTAACCAACCCAGAACGCCAGCGTCGAGCGCTTGATGTCGAGGCCCTGAGCGGCCAGCATCTGGGCCTGACGATAGAGCGGCAGATGCCAAGCATATTTGGACACCAGCACGGAGGCGACCATCGCCTCGGTCGGCAGGCCGCCCTTGATCAGCCGCTCGGGCGCCGGCGCCTGAACCACGGCCTCCTCGCAGGCGCGGCACGCATATTTGGGTCGGCGCGTCACCAGCACCCGGAACTGCGCCGGGACCACATCCAGCCGCTCCGAGACATCGGCGCCGATCGCATGCATCGGCGATCGGCAGCATGGGCAGGTCCGGTCCTCGGGCTCGATCGTGACGTGAACGCGCGGAAGATGGGCCGGCAGCGCGCCGCGATTCGCCCGGCGCTTTTCGGCCCGCGCCGCCGCGGCGGCCTTGTTCTGCTTGTCGTCGGCCGCCTCGCTGGCGGCGACCGCCTGCTCGACGTCCTCCAGCGCCAGAGCGAACTGGTCTGGATCGAGCTTCTCGGATTTGCGGCCGAACTGCATTCGTTGAAGCTGGCGTAGAAGATGCGCGAGACGATCGTTCTGCCTGAGCGCCGCGTCGCGCTCGATGATCGCGGCGTCCCGCTCGGCGAGCGCCGCAGCCAGCCGCGCCTGCAAGCGCGTCGATGTCGGGCGGGGGCTGATTCGCGGCGGCGCTCACACCTGAAAGAGAATCAGATTTGCTCGTGCTTGTGGAGAGAAATCAGCCGCTTCGCACAAGCTTCACGACGCCGCCTCTGGCGCCAGAATGTCGCGCGCGTGCAGGCGCGACCAATCCAGCCCATCGACGAGCGCAGCCAGTTGCGACGCCGACAGCCGCATGACGCCGTCGCTGATCGGCGGCCAGCGAAACGCGCCTTCCTCAAGACGCTTCCAATACAAAATCAGGCCGGAGCCGTCCCAGGCCAAAATCTTCAACCGGTCCCCCCGCTTCGAGCGAAAGACGAGGATCGTCCCGGAGAACGGATCGCGTTGAAGCTCCTCCTTCGCCAGCGCCGCCAGGCTGTCGGCGCCGCGCCGGAAGTCGACCGGCTTCGTCGCCACCAGAATCCGAACGCCAGAGGGAACCGCAATCACGTCGCGGCCTTCACCGCCCGCAGCACCTTCGTCAGCGTCGCAACGTCGGTTCCAGGACTGACGCGCACCACCGCCGCGCCAAGCGCGATCTCGATCGTCCCGCATGGAATTGCGCAGGAGGCTGCCGAAGATGGCGCCGCAGCCTCCACAATCACCGGCGCGAAAGTCACGCTGCCCGCGGCGGCGCCTTGGCGACGGACAGCTCGCCGTTGCGCATCGCGCCGCCAGCCGAACAGTTCGCGCTTCGGCCAGAAGGCGATGATCGGTTCCGATCATCGAGTTCTTGGACTTACGATCTATGCCGGGGATGATTGGCCGTCACAAATAACGGGAGCGCTTCGCGAGCATAGCGTTGGCCCGCGGCAGGAAGGCGTACCGGGACGGCTAGGCTGTGTGGACGAATTTGATCAAGCAAAGGGCGGCTGCGAAGCTGACGATTGATCTGAAGTTTCGTTCGGTCTTTTCGCATCGGAGCGCGACCCGCTTGAAGCGCTTGAGCCGTCCGACGCCCTGCTCGATGCGGGCGCGGGCCTTGTAGAGGGTGCGGGCGAAGAAGGCTGGCTTGTTGTTTTCGTTCGTCTTGTGCGGGATGACCGGAGCGATGCCGCGCGCTCTCGCGGCGTCCCGGTTGGCCTTGCTGGCGTAGCCTTTGTCGAGAGATGACGGCGCGGGGCTGAATGTCGGGCCCGATATCGAGCAGGGTTTCGAAGTGACGCCCGTCGAAGGCTTCGCCGCCGGTCAGGTCGAAGGCGATGATGTCGCCTGAGGCGTCCGATTTTGCGTGAATTTTCGTGCTGAAGCCGCCACGCGAGCGCCCCAGCGCTTGGCCTTCTTGCCCCCCTTTGCTCCAGCCCCCGACACGTGAGCGCGCACGATGGTGGAGTCGAACATCTGAATAAGATGCGCCGTGGAACTCATGGACGCGAGCGTGTCGAAGAAGGCCTCGAAGACGCCAGCCTTGCTCAAGCGATCGAAGCGTTTCCACACGCTGTTCCAAGGACCGAAGCGTTCCGGCAGCGCGCGCCAGCGCACGTTCTCGACGGTGAAGAAATGAAGCGCCTCGAGGAAGCGGCGGTCATCCTCAGCCTTGCGTCCTCGCCGCGGCAGACAGGCGCGAAACACCGCAAGCGTGTGCGTCCAATCGTCCTCATCCATCTTTGTCGACATCGGCTCCGGCCCCTGATTCGGTCGGAGTCCTATGAATCATGCCCAATTCAACGAAGGAATCCCAAAAAACACCATCTGTCGAAATTTCGTCCACACGGCCTAGTCGGCCAATTCATCTCAAAGGACAGGATCTAAGCTCTTGAGCTTGATCCGAGCGGTCTCGGTTGTGAAGCGCCAGTCAGCCTTGGCGTGATGCTGGTTGCGGTGATTGGCCCAGGCGGCGACTTCGCGTTCGAGGGCGGCTTTGTCGGGGATGCGACGATCCAGACATTGAGTGGAGAGGACCGCGAGTTCCGACTCCGCCAGGTCTAGCCACGACCCATGCTTGGGAGTGTACACCCACTCAAATCGCTGGACGAGGCGTCGAGCCTCTGGCGCTGGGAAGGCCTTGTAGAGCGAGGACTTGTCGTGGATGTTCAAATTGTCCTGCACGAGCGTGATCTGCTCGGCGTCGGCGAAGCGAATGTCCGAGATCCCTTTTAAAACCTGGGCGTAATCGATGGCCGTGTGCCGGTCCGTCACCTTGACGTGTCGCCATCCTTCAAGAGGGGCGAACATCATGAAGAGGTTGGCGACGCCGTTGCGTTCATACTCGTAGTCACAACGGGCGGGGCTCCCCGGCTTCATGGGGATCGGGGCGCGCGTCTCGGAAATCAGCTGCTTCGACGTCTCGTCGAGACAGACCAGCGGGCGCTTGGGATCGTGCGGCCGCCGGTAGGCCTCCAGCACCTCCTCCATTCCCGCGACGAAGGCGGCGTTGGCCTGCGGCGGAATCACCCAACACTTCCTCGTATGGGGCTTGAGGATGTTTTTTTAAAACACGGCCAATCGTGCTGTCGCTGGCGCGATCGACGATCTGCAGCTCCACGACCTTCTCCTCCAACAACCGCAGGCTCCAGCGCGCGAAACCCTCGGGAGGATCGGAGCACGCCAAGGCGATCAGCTTCGCCTCCTTCTCCCCGTCGAAGATCCGCGGCACAGGCGGCGTCTCTCGCGCCTTGCGGCTTAGCACCGCGTCCAGACCTTCCTCGACCAATTGCCTGCGAGTTCGGTAAACCATCGAGGCGGTCGTATCCAACGCCTTGACGATCTCGCTGTCGCTCCAACCTTCCCCCGCTTCCGAAATGTCCGCCTTCAGCAAGATCTGGACCTTCGTCAGCCGCGTCGCCGGGATCTCGCCTTTCCTTCTCAGGCCCTCAAGGCGCTCGCGCTCCTCAGCGCTCAGACGAACCACGTATCGCTTTACTGCAACCTCTCGCGACCCCATCCTCGCCTCCATCCATAAAGGTGACCAGCGCGAGTGAATCAATAAAAGGTTGCAACTTAGTTGAAGCGCGCGACTAGCACTACTTTGGCGGAATTACTCGAGGGCTCTACGGAGCGTGCGCCTGCAGTGAGGGCATCGATAGGGTGGCGCGGGAGCGAGGATTGCCAGGACGGCGCGCCGGATCGGGGGCCGTGTCGGCTTGGGCGGCCCGTGGCGGATTCTTTTTCCCCCACTCGCTTGGGCGAGGCGGCGGCTTTGCAGGTAGGCGTAGGCGATCATGGTCATGAGCGCGTGGCGGTGCAGGCCACGCCAGGATCGGCCTTCGAAGTGGTCGAGGCCGAGTTCTTCCTTGAGTTGCTGATGGGCTTGCTCGCAGACCCATCGCGCCTTGATCGCGGCGGCGAGCGTCTTGAGGCTGGCGTCGGGAGGCAGGTTGGAAAGATAGTATTTGCGCTCGCCCGAGGCGCGACGCTCGCCGACCAGCCAGGCCTCCTCGCCCGGCATGTGCTGCATGCCCTTGTCATGGATGCGTTGTGGCGGACCATCGGCGATGCGCACGCGCACGGCGGCGAAGGAGGCCGCCAAAGGCCCTTTGGTTCCTTTCCGCCAGCTGACGCGTCGCCACTTCGCGGTGGCGAGAACGTCTTCGGCCGGCGCGGAGAGTTGATCCGGGACGTGGCGCTTGCGCGGCCGGCCGCGTCCCGCGATCGGACAGACGAGTTTGACGTTGCTCGGGTAGACTTTCTGCTGCTTGGGGATTCCGACCGCCCACTTCAGGCCGCGCGCATCGAGCCCCTGGCGGAACGACGCGGACAGGCCATAGCCTGCATCGGCCAGAACCGTCGCAAACCGGACGCCCGCGGCGCGAATGCGATCGATCTCAGCGAGCGCGATCTCCGGCTTCGTCCGCGCTGTGCGACAGTCTTCGGGCACGCGGGCCTTTGTCATCCGCTCGCCGTCGCCGGTCCAACTTTCAGGCAGGAACAGCCGCAGGCCGATCATCACCGGAACCTCGTCCCGCGCCAGCGTCAGGGACACCAACGTCTGGCAATTGGCGGTCTTGCCGAGCGCCGAGACGTATTGCGGCGCGACCCCAACCGAGTGCGACCCCTTCTTCGGCAGCGCCGTGTCGTCGACGACAAGGACTGCGCTGGCGCCCCCGATCAGCTTGTCCGCCTGGACAGCGAGTTCCTCTTCCAGCGGCGCTTCGTCCCAGACGCCGCTCGCAATGAAATGATGCAACTGGTCGTAGTCGCCGGGCGCCCATCGCGACGCCATCGGCTCGACGCTCTTGCGGTCGCCTGGGCCGATCAGACCCGCCACATAAAGCGGGCACATCCGCCTGCGGGCCTTGTGACCCAGCCGCGCCAGGAATGGCGCAAGCCAGCGTTCAAGATCTCCATTCCAACCCGCCACCCAATCGCCTCCGCCAAATCCCAGCGCCAAGGATCGGGCGAAATCCTTTCCAAACTCCTAATCTGCCAAAGTAGTGCTAGCGTCACGCGCCATAAAGCCAGTCGTACCGCTCGATCAGGCCCCGCGGCCCGAGCAAGCGCATGGTCGTGTCCCGCGCGAATGCCCAGGGACCACCCATATGATAGATGCGGCCGAGTTTGATCGCTTCCCGTTGAACTCGACCGGCTCTCGCGACACGATCACGTGAGTACGTCGAAAGAGCAGCCGGGATATCCTGCACTTGAGCGAGGATGCGGCCGAGCGCGCCCGCGTCCTCGATGGCTTGCGCGGCTCCCTGCGCAAGGAACGGTACCATCGGATGAGCCGCGTCGCCGACAAGCGCGACGCGCCCGAGCGAAAATGAAGAAATCGGAGACCGGTGATAGAGCGGCCAAGGTCGCCACTGAACTGGTGCCTTTGTGAGCAAGCGCGCTTCTGTTGACCACCCTGAGAACGCTTCTTCAAGGCTTGAACCGCTCACCCTTTCGTCCTCTTCACGATCGGCATGATCAACGTATCTTGTCGGCGCTGCCGACCCGATGGTCGCGATCAGATTGGTGAGCGATCCGCCACGCAACGGGTACTGGACGAGATGCGCCTCTCTTCCGAGACGGAGAATAATATTCTGGTCACACTGGACGTTCCCATCATCGGCATTGACGAGTGCGCGATAGGCAATGCGTCCGGCGAACTCAGCCTGATCTTGAGCTCCAAAGCCCAATTGGTCACGAACCTGGGAGCGTAAGCCATCGGCGCCGATCAGGAGATCAGCCTCATCGCGGGTTTGGTTTACACCACGCCCCAATTCGACGGAAAGACGCCCCCCGTTATCAGCAAAATTGAGGAGAGTCGCGCCTAGCGTCAGTTCGATGGCCGACTGGCTGCGGACAGCGTCGGTGAGTGCGCGCTGCAAGTCAGCGCGATGAATGATTAAATATGCTGCGCCCCAACGCCGTTCCGCACCGTCCAGCGGCATTCGCATAAGTTCGGCGCTATCCGAACCTCGCAACACGACGACAGCGCGTGGCCTTGAGGCATGCGGTAGCACCCGCTCGAGCAGACCGAGCCTAGATAAGATGCGTGCCGCGTTCGGGGTAACCTGCAAACCGGCCCCAAATTCACCGATCGAGTTCGCTCTCTCGTATATGCCGACCGTGAACCCCGCACGTGACAGCGCTATCGCCGCGGTAAGTCCGGCGATTCCGGCACCGGCGATGATCGCGCGCCGCGGCAAGCTTTAGGCGAGGTCGTGCAATTCGCACTCGGCTGGCGAGCACGGCGCGCTGAGATCGCTGCTGTAGACGAAGTGAGTCGAACAATAGGAGCAGATCGCCTCGATATCGGAACCCATGTCGATGAAAATGTGGGGATGATCAAACGGCGGCCGCGCGCCGGTGCACATAAATTCCGTGACTCCGACCCTGATCGAAGGGACGCCGAGGTCGTTGTTTAAGTGCGGGATCGAGCGGTCCACCATAAAACAGCGCTCCTTTTAGGCGCTGGCGTTAGAGCATGTTCGAAGTGGCGAATCCAGCCGAAGTGTCTGCGCAGGATGCCGCGTGACGATCACCGCCATGCCGTTGCCCAAACCATTCCGCTCATTCGACAACACATAATATGTAAATATATAATGCTGACTAGTAGTCATACCAAGACTCGATGATCGGAAACCGATCATCGCCTTTTGGCCGAAGCGCGAATGCGCGCCCGCGCCGTTGCGCGGGTTTGAGCGCGATGAGTTGCGCTCTACATAAGGCCGCTGCGTCAAGTGTTTTGTTCGTTGTCATCATTGCCGTCGGCGTCAATCGTTCCATGGTTCTCTTCGGCGTCCGCGGCATGGCCATCGGCGCCATCATCCGGGGCTTGTCGCTCATTTCCGGGTGGCCGGCGCAGTGTATTAAACGCAGGGTCTGACCTGCAACCAATATGTGTCGCGCTCAACCACCCGGCTCGGTTGCTGACGATTCGATCCTTCAGCCAACGAACGGTATGCTTCCTCCTGCCGCCAATCGGTCTGTCACGCCCTATGCCGACTGGGCTTCAAAATGGCTCTCCTGCTTCCAAAGCCGCAAAAGCAGCACGGCGAGTTTGCGGGCCACGGCGGTGCGCGCCCGTTTGGCTCCGCAGCGCTTGACCATCTTCAATCCCCAGCTCTTGAGAGCCGAAGCGCCTGTGACTGTGCTCAGCAGGCAATTGGCGGCCTCGTAGAGATAGTGGCGCGCCATCTCGTCTCCTTGCCGGGAGATCGACAGCGATATGTCTCGTTCTCCCGATTGATAGCGCTTGGGCGTCAGGCCCAGATAGGCCCCAACATCCCGGTTCGAACCAAAACGACGCGGATCTTCGATCGCCGCCGTGAAGGCAAGCGCCGTAATCGGGCCGACGCCGGGCGCCGACATCAGATGCCAGCACGCCTTCCTCTTTTGCGCCAGAGTGCGAACCTGCTTGTCCAGGACCGCGATCTGGCTCGCCACGTTCGCGAGCGTGTCAAGCAAGGCGCCGAGCGCGGTGTAGAGTACGTCCTGAACCGCCCGGAGTTTGCCGGAGGCTCCGAATGAGAAGGTAGAGCGATGGCAAGCAAGACGACGAACCGGTTTTCACCCGAAGTGCGCGCGCGCCGTTCGGCTGGTTTTCGAGCACGAGAAGGATCATACCTCGCGGTGGGCGACGGTGACTTCGATTGCTGCGAAGATCGGCTGCACGGCTCAGTCGCTCAATGACTGGGTCAAGAGAGCTGAGGTCGACAACGGCGTACGTGGCGGCGTTCCGACCGAAATTACTGAACGCCTGAAAGCGCTGGAGCGGGAGAACCGGGAACTCCGTCAGGCGAACGAGATTCTTCGCAAGGCGTCTGCTTATTTCGCTCAGGCGGAGCTCGCAATCTCCTGATTTTCTGCGGTTCAAGCCATGATCGCCTTCATCGACGATCATCGTCAGGCCTACGGGGTCGAGCCGATCTGCAAGGTTATGCCGATCGCCTCGGCGACTTATCACGCCTATGCCGCCAGGCGCGCCGATCCCTCCCGCCTGCCCGACAGGGTCCGCCGCGACGCTCATCTCAAGGTCGAGATCCGGCGCGTGTTCGAGGAGAACTTCCGCGTCTATGGCGTGCGCAAGGTCTGGCGGCAGTTGCGGCGGGAGGGCGTCACCGCAGCGCGATGCACGGTGGCCCGGCTGATGCGGAATATGGGCCTTCGGGGGACGATCCGGGGCAAACCTTTGCGGACAACGATCAGCGACAAGGCGGCTCTCTGTCCGCTGGATCACGTGAACCGACAGTTCCGCGCTTCCGCGCCAGACCGTCTATGGCTTGCGGATTTTACCTATGTCGCGACCTGGGCCGGCTTCGTCTATGTCGCCTTCGTCATCGACGCCTACGCCCGGCGGATCGTCGGCTGGCGGGCCAGCCGGACAGCGCATGCGGACCTTCGTCCTGGACGCTTTGGAACAGGCGCTTCATGACCGAAGGCCGGCCAGCCGCGGCGGCCTCGTCCATCATAGCGATCGTGGCGCCCAATATGTTTCGATCAAATACACCGAGCGGCTCGCCGAAGCCGGAATCGAACCTTCCGTCGGCAGCGTCGGCGACTCTTACGACAACGCCCTCGCCGAAACGATCAACGGCCTCTACAAGGCTGAGGTCGTCCATCGAGGAGGACCGTGGCGCACCTTCGAGGCCGTCGAGTTCGCAACCCTCGAGTGGGTGGACTGGTTCAACAATCGCCGGTTATCTGGAGCCTATCGGCTTCATCCCGCCGGCCGAAGCCGAGGAGCGCTACTTCGCCATGCTGAACGACAAAGCAATGGCCGCGTGACTCAAACAAAATGGTCTCCGGCAAAGCCGGAGCGGTTCAGGGCGTTCAATGACCAGCCGACCTATGGGATAAGCGATAGCGTAAGAGTGAACGATTCTTGAGTTGCGAAAAGGTATCGGGAGGGCTTGTAGGCTGCACCGTAACGGGACGCTGTCCGTCGTCGCTCCTCGTCACCGTCGTAGCAGCGTCCAAGCGGATTGATAAGTCGTCGCTCAAAAACGAAAAAGCTTTTCGGCTTGCCCGAAAGCCAAGTGCGATAGCTGGCTAAAGCCAGCCACTTGCGATTCGCTAACTCCATGGGTCGGATGGCATATATAATGTTGGTTGGCGTCGGCGCCCTTTATCAAGAGTAAGAGGTACATTCCTCAGAGTTCATCACCTCGGAATAAGACGCCAGGTGAGAGCGCGTCATCTAATGCTGGATAAGATTTATGCTAGAGCGAAGGACGAACGTACTAATTCTTGGCTCTGGCGCCCGGGAGCATGCATTAGCTCGGGCATGCGCGAAGTCCGCTTTTATTGGAAATCTCTTCGTGGCCCCTGGTAATCCGGGTTGCGCAACCGTCGCTCACACTGTGCCACTGAGTCTGGCGGAACATGCGAAGGTGATCGCGTTTTGTCGGAGAGAAGCTATTGATCTGGTGGTGGTCGGTCCCGAGGCTCCACTCGTGTCGGGTTTGGCGGACGATTTAATACACGCAGGCATATTGTGCTGCGGGCCGACGAGAGATGCGGCCCGACTCGAAGGGTCGAAAGGATACGCCAAGGATTTCTGCCGCGAATTTGAGATACCGACAGGCGATTTTCGGCGATTCCGAGATTCGAAAGAGGCAAAGGCGTATATCCGCGAGAGGGGTGTGCCGATCGTAGTTAAAGCTGATGGGCTTGCCGCGGGAAAGGGGGTTGTCGTTGCCAGGACAGTTGAAGAGGCAGAGGTCGCGGTCGACACGTTGCTGTCCAGCGCGGGGACGTCGGCGGGAGCGGAAATTGTCATTGAAGAGTTTCTCGAAGGTGAGGAGATCTCGTTCTTCGCCTTGTGCGATGGGATAATAGCCATGCCTTTCTCCAGCGCGCAGGATCATAAACGCGTGGGTGAAGGCGATAAGGGTCCCAATACCGGAGGGATGGGCGCTTATTCTCCGCCGATCATAATGACTCCGAAATTATCGGAGCGCATAATGCGCGAGATTGTAGCGCCAACATTGCGCGGGATGAATGAAAGAGGCTCGCCCTTTCGTGGGTTGCTATTTGCTGGTTTGATGGTCGACGAACGCGGCCCAAAGGTAATTGAATTCAATGTCCGATTTGGGGATCCCGAGGCGGAGGTTATCTTAGAGCGCCTCAAAGATGACCTATTGCCGCTTCTGGTTGCCTGTGCGACCGGAACTCTGAGCGGCGACCGACCAAGATTTTCTTCCGACGCGGCGCTTGCGGTCGTGATGGCTGCGCGAGGCTATCCTGGCCAGCCGCTACGCGGATCCCGGATTCGCGCAATCGAGGATGCTGAGGCGGTGCCAGGGGTTGTCGTTCTTCACGGGAGTACGCGTGAAGTCGACGGCGTCATCTTCTCTGATGGGGGAAGAGTCCTAACGATAGCGGCGCATGCTAGCGACGTTGCTGATGCGCGCGAGCGAGCGTACGCCGCCATCGACCGAATCAAATGGCCGGAGGGTTTTTTCCGACGTGATATTGGTTGGCGCGCAATAGCTCGCAATAGCAAAAAAGCTGTCGCTGTGGACGGTAATTGGCCCGGTTAGCGATAGCGCTTCGAAGCGGCGGAGCGAGAAACGGCGGGGCTACAAAGCCGTTAGAGCTGGCTTCGAGAACCTGGACAGTCGGTTAAGTGGATTTTCTGCCTGAGGGCGGCGAGGGTTCTCGTCGCGGATCAGGAGCAAAGATGACGAAGCGAAGCCGCAGGAACCACACGCCGGGCTTCCAGGCGAAGGTGGCGTTGGCTGCCATGAAGGGCGACATGACGCTGACCGAACTGGCTCAGCTTTTCGATGTGCACCCGAACCCGATCACGCAATGGCGAAGCCAGGTGCTGGAAGGGGCGGCTGGCCTGTTCGGCGCGGACAGGGGCGAGACGAAGGCGGCGCCGAGCGTCGACTTGAAGGCGCTTCACGCCAAGATCGGCGAGCTGACCCTGGAGAACGATTCCTAAGAAACGGCAGCACCGACTTTAGGCTCCAAGGGCTGGAGAACAAAGCCGAATGCCCTGGCACGCCGATGCAAATTGCTGACCACTCGGGCCCGGTAACGCGTCTCGTAGGACGAGGCGCCGGGATCGACATAGTCCATTCCGTATCGCACAGCATTGTAGAACAGAACTGCGATCTTGCGGGCCGTGGCGGTCACTGCCTTGGCCTTGCCGATGCGTGATGAAAGTCGCCTGTAAAAGGCGCCGAGCGCGGTGTCGGTGCGCCCGACGGTGACGGAAGCTAGGCGCAGAAGTGCCGCCGCCCGACCGCCGGATCGGCGCGTTCGAGACGAAAGCATTTTCCCGCCGGAGATCTTGTTGCTCGGCGCAGTCCCAGCCAGGAGGTAAAATGCTTTGCACTTGGCCACGAGGAGAGGTCGTCGCCGCATTCAGCGATCAGCTTCAGCGAGAGGTAAGGACCGAGGCCGTCGATTGTGGTGATGTCCTTTCCGAGCAACGCGAATAGCGCCTCGCGGACGTCGAAAGTTAGAGCGTTCGCCTGATCGGTTCGATTCCGACGCCGCGAGACCCGCGGCGCTGATCCATGGCAACGACCGCGATCGATGCTCAGTTCTTCAACACGGCTTCGATCCGGGCGTCGCAGGCAGATGCTTTCTCGTGGTAGGCGTCGTAAAGCGCAAGTGCCTGCTCGAGCGCAAACAGATGCTCGGCGCGGTAGCTTCCGGTGAGCGCCTTCGCGATCGTCTCGGCGCTGGAGTGGCAACTGTAATGGCGCAAGCACGCAGCGCCTCAGGATCGCGCTCGCCGGCAAGGATCGCGCGTATGATACGCAGGCCGGTCGAGCCGGTGATGTCGGCCACGACGTGGTGGAGCTGAAGATTCATCTCCGTCAAAGCCTTCTGCATATGCTGGATGTGTGAGGCCGCGTACTCCAGCAGACGCTCGCGCTGACGCACGTAGGCTCGCAGCTCGGCAATCTGCCCTTTGGGCCGAAAGCTGGCTCGCAGTAACCCGAATGAATGGAGCCGCTGCAGCCATTGCGCATCGCTGACATCGGTCTTGCGCCTGGCACGTGCTTGGCGTCGCGCGCGTTGACAAGAACCACGGCAAACCCCCGGGCATCGAGAAGCTCGAAGACCGGAATCCAGTAGACACTGGTCGATTCATGACGACGGTCTCGACGCCGCATTCAGTAAACCAGTCGACCAGCCGACGCAGATCGGCCGTGAAGGTACCGAAGCTGCGAACTGGCTCCGGTGCGCGATCTGCACCGACGGCCGCCATATGCATGGTAGCGCCAACGTCGATGGCAGCAGCGTTCGGGTGCACCATCGGCATCTTACCGCCGTCCCTAGATTTCGATCTTTTGGAGTTCATCCGCAATTCCTCCTGCTGACTTCAGCGGAAGGGCTGGGCTGCGCAATTCATTCAAATCCTAAACGGGATCGCCGAGATGGCGTCACCACTCTCAAGTGCGCAACAGTCCATGGACCAGGTTTTTTGACGGGGTCATGTGCCACCAAAATCATATCGGCCGCTCCCTTCCGGTCGCACTCTAGCGGCTCCCCGTTTCTATTCCACAGGAGGCGCGCAGCGCCGCGCTCAGTTTTTTAGAAGGGGCGCTCACCAAGGCGGGATTGCTGAGCGCAAGGCGATGATCGACCGTGAGCACGACTTGCCGATCTCCCGGCAGGCCGAGGCGCTCGGCGTCAGCCGGGGCGCCGTCTATTACAAACCCCGGCCAACTTCGGCCGAGGATTTGCGGATCATGCGCCGCCTCGACGAACTGCATCTCGACTACCCGTTTGCCGGCAGCCGGATGCTGCGCGACTTCCTGAACCGGGAGGGCGTCTCCATCGGCCGGCGCCACGCGGCGAGCCTGATGAAGCGCATCGGGATCGCAGCCATCTATCGCCGCCTGAACACCAGCAAACCCGCGCCCGGCCACAAGATCTACCCGTATTTGCTGCGCGGGGTGAAGATCGAACGGGCCGATCAAGTGTGGGCGATGGACATCACCTACATCCCAATGGCGCGTGGCTTCGTCTACCTGGCGACGGTCGTCGACGTGTTCAGCCGGCGGGTTCTCGCGCGTCGGGTGTCGATCACGATGGAAGCCGACTTCTGCATCGAGGCGCTGGAGGAGGCCCTGGCCAGGCATGGCAAGCCGGACATCTTCAACAGCGACCAGGGCAGCCAGTTCACCAGCGTCGACTTTACCGGCGTGCTGCTGCAGCATGGCGTCGCGATCAGCATGGACGGCAGAGGCGCCTGGCGAGACAACGTGTTCGTCGAGCGCCTGTGGCGAAGCGTCAAATACGAGGAGGTTTACCTGAGAGCCTACGATAGCGTCAGCGAGGCGTGCAACTCGATCGGTCGCTATCTGGCTTTTTATGTAGTAGCTGCCACTTGATCTGACGGTCAGCGTCCGGAGATGTGTCGGGTCCGCCTGTCGGTTGTGATCAGGCGGCGATCATTTTCTCCTTCGCCAGCGGCGTCGCGTCAAGGAACGTCTGCATCGGCGTCTTGCCGAAGCACCGTCGCCCCTGATGCGCGCGTTCTTCGTTGTAGCTCCTGACCCAATCATCGAGGTCGCTCTGCAACTCGGCGATGGAGCCGTAAATCTTCTTACGGAAGGCGAGGCGATAGAACTCATCGAGCACCGTCTTGTGGAACCGCTCGACGATGCCATTCGTTTGCGGGCTCTTGGTCTTGGTGCGCGAATGGTCGACATCCTCGAGCGCCAGATAGAGCTCATATTCGTGGTGCTCGGGGTTGCCGCAATATTCCGTGCCGCGATCGGTCAGCACGCGGCAGAGCCTTACCTCCCTCGCATCATAGAACGGCACGACGCGATCGTTGAGGAGATCGGCCGCGGTGATTGGCGTCTTGCGGTCGTAGAGCTTGGCGAAGGCGACCTTGGCGTAGTGGCGTAGGTGTCGATGAAAGTCTGCTGGTAGATGCGCCCAACCCCCTTCATGTTGCCGACGTAGAACGTGTCCTGGGCCCCGCAATAGCCCGGACATTCGCTCTCGAACTCGCCATGCGCCTCCTTTTCGCTCTTGGCCTTCTCCAGCGCGGCAAGCTGGGTTTCGGTTAGCACCAGGCCTTCCTGGGCGACCTTGGCTTCGAGCGCCTTGAGCCGTTTCTTCATCGTCTCAAGATCATGGCGCTGCCAGACCCCACGAACGCCAGCCGGCGAGAGCGAATGGCCAAGCTTGCGCAACTCGTTGGCGATGCGGATCTGGCCATAAGCCGGCCGGCCCAGCGAAAGCTCGACAATGATCGCTTCGACCTCGGGCGCCGTGCGGTTCTTCAGGATCGGCTTGCGCCGAGTCAGTTCCTGCAGCGCCAATTCGCCGCCGGCGTCGTAAAGCTCCTCGAAGCGATAGAAACTGTCGCGCGAATAGCCCATCATTTTGCAGGCCTGGCTGACATTGCCGAG
This sequence comes from uncultured Alphaproteobacteria bacterium, assembly GCA_963833955.1. Taxonomy (GTDB): domain Bacteria; phylum Pseudomonadota; class Alphaproteobacteria; order Rhizobiales; family Beijerinckiaceae; genus Roseiarcus. The sequence goes on from CAWHZY010000008.1 coordinate 179,387, forward strand.
CTGTCTGGCCAGCTCCAGCAGCCCAACCTTGGCGCGGATGATTTTCTGTTCCTGGGTCATGATCAGTGTCCTTCCGAAACGCCGAGGCCGGGCGCTGCGCACCCCGACCACTCCGCGCCCGGCCTCGGCTTCCGCCTCAGCTATGACACCAACTGTCAGATTATGTCTTAACTACTGCAATTTTTACAATCATCGGCGCCCGCATTCGAGCCTTGACCGGCGCACGCCAGACGAGGCCTACTTCACACCATCGCCCCTCGCGGCGGCGGCATGAATTTTCCGCCGCGCGCAGGACGTGTCTCCGGTCGGGCTACGCCCTCCCTCCGTCACGCCCCGCGCGCGAAATTGCAAAGGACCAACCCCGGCAGCAGTCCACTTAGCCTTCGAGGAATCCTGTTCAGACGATCGGGACCAGCTCTAGCGTAAGCGGCGCTTTGATCGCACCTTCAAGTGCGTTGGCGAGTGGGCGATTGTCTGACGTCGTTTGAGTCGGAAGCGGGTTAGACACGTGCCGGACACTGAGCTTTTGCACAAATCGAAGGGTGAGCCGGTTCGTCGGCTTGAGATCTTCACCGGATCTGGCCGAAGGCGCGCGTGGACGCCGGAGCAAAAGGCGGCGATTCTCGCAGAGAGCTATGAGAGCGGGGACAAAGTCTCGGCTGTTGCAGGGCGATATGGTCTGACGCCGCAGCAACTGTTCGGCTGGCGGCGCGATGCGCAACGGCGAGCTGTCCGTCGCCAAGGCGCCGCCGCGGGCAGCGTGACTTTCGCGCCGGTGATTGTGGAGGCTGCGGCGCCATCTTCGGCAGCCTCCTGCGCAATTCCATGCGGGACGATCGAGATCGCGCTTGGCGCAGCGGTGGTGCGCGTCAGTCCTGGAACCGACGTTGCGACGCTGACGAAGGTGCTGCGGGCGGTGAAGGCCGCGACGTGATTGCGGTTCCCTCTGGCGTTCGGATTCTGGTGGCGACGAAGCCGGTCGACTTCCGGCGCGGCGCCGACAGCCTGGCGGCGCTGGCGAAGGAGGAGCTTCAACGCGATCCGTTTTCCGGGACGATCCTCGTCTTTCGCTCGAAGCGGGGGGACCGGTTGAAGATTTTGGCCTGGGACGGCTCCGGCCTGATTTTGTATTGGAAGCGTCTTGAGGAAGGCGCGTTTCGCTGGCCGCCGATCAGCGACGGCGTCATGCGGCTGTCGGCGTCGCAACTGGCTGCGCTCGTCGATGGGCTGGATTGGTCGCGCCTGCACGCGCGCGACATTCTGGCGCCGGAGACGGCGTCGTGAAGCTTGTGCGAAGCGGCTGATTTCTCTCCACAAGCACGAGCAAATCTGATTCTCTTTCAGGTGTGAGCGCCGCCGCAAATCAGCCCCCGCCCGACATCGATGCGCTGCAGGCGCAACTGGCCGCGGCGCTGGCCGAGCGGGACGCCGCGATCATCGAGCGCGACGCGGCGCTCAGGCAGAAGGATCGTCTCGCGCATCTTCTGCGCCAGCTCCAGCGAATGCAGTTCGGGCGCAAGTCCGAGAAGCTCGATCCGGGCCAGTTCGCTTTGGCGCTGGAGGACGTCGAGCAGGCGGTCGCCGCCAGCGAGGCGGCCGACGACAAGCAGAACAAGGCCGCCGCGGCGGCGCGGGCCGAAAAGCGCCGGGCGAATCGCGGCGCGCTGCCGGCCCATCTTCCGCGCGTTCACGTCACGATCGAGCCCGAGGACTGGAACTGCCCATGCTGCCGATCGCCGATGCATGCGATCGGCGCCGATGTCTCGGAGCGGCTAGATGTGGTCCCGGCGCAGTTCCGGGTGCTGGTGACGCACCGACCCAAATATGCGTGCCGCGCCTGCGAGGAGGCCGTGGTTCAGGCGCCGGCGCCCGAGCGGCTGATCAAGGGCGGCCTGCCGACCGAGGCGATGGTCGCCTCCGTGCTGGTGTCCAAATATGCTTGGCATCTGCCGCTCTATCGTCAGGCCCAGATGCTGGCCGCTCAGGGCCTCGACATCAAGCGCTCGACGCTGGCTTTCTGGGTTGGTTACGCGGCCGCCGAACTCCGGCCGGTCTATGAGCGCCGTCGCGAACTCATCCTGACCTCGGCCAAGATCGCGGTCGACGAGACGAAGGCCCCGGTGCTCGATCCGGGCCGAGGCCGCGTCAAGGAGGGCTACTTCTGGGCGGTCGCCCGCGACGATCGGCCATGGGGCGGCGCGGACCCTCCGGCCATCGCCTTCGCCTATGCACCCGGCCGTGGGGCGATCCACGGCCTGAAGCTGCTCGACAATTATGCGGGCGTCGTCCAGTGCGACGGTTACGCCGCCTACAAGACGATCGCCGCCAAGGCGCCCGATCGCCGGATCACGCTCGCCTTCTGCTGGTCGCATCTGCGACGCCGCTTCTTCGACCGCGCCAAGGGCGAAGCGCCGATCGCCCGCGAGGCGCTGGAGCGGATCGCCGAGCTCTATGCGATCGAGAAGACGATCCGCGGCATGGGCGCCGACGAGCGTCGCCGCGCGCGCCAGGAGCAGAGCAAGCCGCTCGTCATGGCGTTCAGGCCGTGGCTCGAGCATGAGTTGGCGCGCGTCTCCGGCAAGTCTGGAATCGCCGAGGACCTGCGCTATCGCTTGAACCATTGGGAAGGGCTCGTCCGCTTCCTCGACGACGGACGCATCGAACTCGACACCAACATTGTCGAGCGCGGCATCCGACCGATCGTTCTCAATCGCAAGAACGCGCTCTTCGCCGGCTCGGACGATGGCGCAGAAAACTGGGCCTGCATCGCTTCGCTGATTGAAACTTGCAAGCTCAACGATGTCGAGCCGCAAGCCTATATCGCCGACGTCCTCAACAGGCTCGTCAATCTCTGGCCCGCTGCGCGCCTCGACGAACTTATGCCGTGGGCATGCACCAAAGCCAAAGCCCCCGATCAACTCGCTGCCTGACCCTCGGCGCCTCAAACTCTCTCGTCAACTCCATAGCGCCGTGGGACGTAAGGGCCGCTTACGCTCTAGCTGCTGCCGTGGGCCTACATCAACAATGGCGCAAAGCGCCAAGCGGCCTGAGAACACCGCTTACGGACATCCTTGCAGGCCAAAAATTGAACATTTCGCTGTTCTTGTTTTTCTCGCAAGCCAAATCCTGCGAGCCGCGCAAGACAGCAAAGAGGAATTCAAACTTATGGCTGAGGGATAAATGAATGCCCACCAGACTGCGTGAAGATCGCTCCCGGAGCGAGGCTTGTCCCACGCACCAATTCGCGACCACTCATTACGCTCTTACCTGAGCGTTGTCCTTGGAGGACTTGTATCGCGCCAGCGCCACATGCGATGCGCATGTCTTCGGAAAGAAGCATCCCGGGCGAGCCGGTGCCCGTCGTGGCCTCGGCGCGGAAAAGCTTAATATTTTCCTCTTTATTTCCGAGGAGGACCTTCGAAAAGGCACCTGGCGCAGGCGACAGCGCATGGATGTGGTTGCGAACAGTTTCTGCGCTCTGCGTCCAATCAATCTCCGCCTCGCTCTTCTCAATCTTGTGTGCGTAACGAGCGCCTACGGTCGATTGCTCGTGAAACTCCAATAGGCCGGCTTCCATAGATTGCAATGCCCATACCGACAGTTTGGCGGCGATTGCCGCGAGACAACTCGTTAGGTCTCCGGCCGTCTCGTGAGGATGAATCGGGACGATCTCACGCATCGCTATTTGTCCGGTATCGAGGCCCGCGTCCATTCGCATGACATCAACGCCAGTCCGAAGGTCGCCGGCCATAATAGCGCGTTGGACTGGTGCGGCGCCGCGCCAACGCGGCAACAAGGAGGCGTGTAAGTTCAAACAGCCGAGCCTTGGCGCAGTGAGGATAGGGATGGGTAATATCAGACCGTACGCGGCCACGACTACAACATCGGCCGCGAGACTGTTGAAGGCTTTTTGGACTTCGACGTCGCGCAAGGAACTTGGCGTGATGACTGGAATTCCAAGAGAATCCGCCGCCGAGTGAACAGGTGTCCTTCTTACCTCAAGGCCCCGAGGACCGCTCCGCGCAGGCGGACGCGTGTAGGCGGCGATGGGTACATAAGCGTTCCTCGAGATTTCCAACAACGTCGGAACCGCAAATTGCGGCGAACCCATGAAGACAACTCGCATAATCGTCAACAACATCCCAGGTTACATCATCGAACCCTCACCATGCCCCAGCCTTTATGGCAACTTGAAAAATCTCATTTGTTTTAGACACTTGGGTTCATTGTCGGCCACGCCCCTATGTGAAAAGAAAAGAAGCGGAGAAGATTGTCCATTTAGGCGGTATTGTCCGGACTCCGGAAGGTCGGCGCGAAAGCTTTGCCTGAACCGCCCGGAGTTTGCCGGAGGCTCCGAATGAGAAGGTAGAGCGATGGCAAGCAAGACGACGAACCGGTTTTCACCCGAAGTGCGCGCGCGCCGTTCGGCTGGTTTTCGAGCACGAGAAGGATCATACCTCGCGGTGGGCGACGGTGACTTCGATTGCTGCGAAGATCGGCTGCACGGCTCAGTCGCTCAATGACTGGGTCAAGAGAGCTGAGGTCGACAACGGCGTACGTGGCGGCGTTCCGACCGAAATTACTGAACGCCTGAAAGCGCTGGAGCGGGAGAACCGGGAACTCCGTCAGGCGAACGAGATTCTTCGCAAGGCGTCTGCTTATTTCGCTCAGGCGGAGCTCGCAATCTCCTGATTTTCTGCGGTTCAAGCCATGATCGCCTTCATCGACGATCATCGTCAGGCCTACGGGGTCGAGCCGATCTGCAAGGTTATGCCGATCGCCTCGGCGACTTATCACGCCTATGCCGCCAGGCGCGCCGATCCCTCCCGCCTGCCCGACAGGGTCCGCCGCGACGCTCATCTCAAGGTCGAGATCCGGCGCGTGTTCGAGGAGAACTTCCGCGTCTATGGCGTGCGCAAGGTCTGGCGGCAGTTGCGGCGGGAGGGCGTCACCGCAGCGCGATGCACGGTGGCCCGGCTGATGCGGAATATGGGCCTTCGGGGGACGATCCGGGGCAAACCTTTGCGGACAACGATCAGCGACAAGGCGGCTCTCTGTCCGCTGGATCACGTGAACCGACAGTTCCGCGCTTCCGCGCCAGACCGTCTATGGCTTGCGGATTTTACCTATGTCGCGACCTGGGCCGGCTTCGTCTATGTCGCCTTCGTCATCGACGCCTACGCCCGGCGGATCGTCGGCTGGCGGGCCAGCCGGACAGCACATGCGGACCTTGTCCTGGACGCTTTGGAACAGGCGCTTCATGACCGAAGGCCGGCCAGCCGCGGCGGCCTCGTCCATCATAGCGATCGCGGCGCCCAATATGTTTCGATCAAATACACCGAGCGGCTCGCCGAAGCCGGAATCGAACCTTCCGTCGGCAGCGTCGGCGACTCTTACGACAACGCCCTCGCCGAAACGATCAACGGCCTCTACAAGGCTGAGGTCGTCCATCGAGGAGGACCGTGGCGCACCTTCGAGGCCGTCGAGTTCGCAACCCTCGAGTGGGTGGACTGGTTCAACAATCGCCGGCTTCTGGAACCCATCGGCTTCATCCCGCCGGCCGAAGCCGAGGAGCGCTACTTCGCCATGCTGAACGACAAAGCAATGGCCGCGTGACTCAAACAAAATGGTCTCCGGCAAAGCCGGAGCGGTTCAGCCCCCGATTTGAGGAACGACTTGGCATCGGTGGCGAGTCGCTCGCCACGCTGCTCAAGTGCGGCCAACGGCGACGAGCGGCATCGTCAGGAATGATGCGGATCGAAAGCGCGGTCGAATCGCGCGGCCAGCGAATCCATCCGCTCCCCCAGTCGGAGCTCCAAATCATGAATGTCGGCGCGATTGGGAAGGCCGCCGATCGTCTCGCGTAGACGATAATGATCGTCGTGCAGCAGCGCTAGACGCTCGGCAAGACGCAGGAGAGCAGATTCATTGGCCGACTGCGAGACGTCTAGGTCCCGTTGGTGTTGCCCTACGACGATTTCGAGAGTGTGAATCCGAGTCATAAGTCGCCAGACAAATGCCGCGGCACTCGCCCCGATCGAGGCCAATCCGGCAACGGCCCACTGAAGAAAGCCCCAGGGCGGACTTTCCGGTGAATTCATTCAATCCTCCGAGTTGCGTCGTCGCGGCGGCCGCTCGCGAACGGTCGTGTGGCCCACCAGACGGCTGCAATGGAGAGGAGTAGGGAATGAATCTTGGTCGATCCAGGCATGTTGATAATTCCGCGAGGGTTCTCGGCTATGGCGATTTCGCGCGTGAGGGCGGCGTGGGAACAGAAATTGCACCGGAGTGCGCCTGCAGTTTGCCGATCTCGCCCGCGACAAGTCTGCTGAGGTCTTCCGGAGTTTTTCCGACAGCTCTCACAGCATCAGGCATCGCCGCGGCTATGTGTGCGGCCGCGGCCGCGATCGCCGGTGATGTGACGGAAATGGATCGAGATGACAAGTTATCAGCAGCCTCGGCTACGAGAACTCCGGCTTCGGTCTGCGCTGCTTGACGAATCGAATCGACATACGCTGATTGCAGCGACACGCCCGCCCATCTTTTAAGCAATGCGACTCCAAATGTTACAGCTACTCCCACTATCGTCGTGACGACGGCGGATATTATTGGACGCAAAGCTTCAACAATTGCCCCCACGTCGATCGCGGGTGCTGTGTCGGTCATGAGAGATCTCCATCTATATTTTAAGCCCGCCGGACCGTACATCGCAGCCCTAAGAGTCCGTTTGAAAACTGGTTGAAAGGGTTTTTCGGCTGTGATTCAAGCTTGGGATGTGGACCCGAGCGACGCGGGGCCGAATGACCAGGATCGAGAAGAAGACCAAGCGGTATCCGAGCGACTTGACCGATGAGGAGTGGGCGAGGATTGAGCCTTTTCTTCCTCGCGCGTCGAAGGCGGGGCGCCCTGTCGAGGTCGATTTGCGGGAGGTGTTGAACGCAACTCCGTTACATGGCGCGTTCGCGCGGGGGATGGCGGATGCTGCCGAATGACTTCCCGCCCTGGCAGACCGTCTATTGGTGATTTCGACGATTCGTGCGTCGGTTCATGTTTCAGACGATCCACGATGTCGCGTTGATGCTCGACCGAGAGCGCGTGGGACGCGAAGCAAGCCCAACCGGGGGCGTCATCGACAGCCAGTCGGTCAAAGCTCCGGAAGCGAAAACAAGGGGATACGATGCCGGCAAGAAGATCGTGGGTCGCAAGCGCCGCATCGCCGTCGACACCGATGGCCGCCTCTTGATGATCAATCTGACTCCGGCCGACATTTCCGACAGCGGGGGGGCTCAAATGATCCTGGACGGTGTCCGCAAGCGCTGGCCGTGGCTGAAGCATCTGTTCGCCGACGGGAGAGCTGCTCCCGATCGTCTGAACAGGATTCCTCGAAGGCTAAGTGGACTGCTGCCGGGGTTGGTCCTTTGCAATTTCGCGCGCGGGGCGTGACGGAGGGAGGGCGTAGCCCGACCGGAGACACGTCCTGCGCGCGGCGGAAAATTCATGCCGCCGCCGCGAGGGGCGATGGTGTGAAGTAGGCCTCGTCCGGCGTGCGCCGGTCAAGGCTCGAATGCGGGCGCCGATGATTGTAAAAAGCCAGATAGCGACCGATCGAGTTGCGCGCCTCGCTGACGCTATCGTAGGCTCTCAGGTAAACCTCCTCTGCAGTAAAGCTGGCGCTTGACTCGAACCAGTTGGTGAGCTGGACCCCGGATTTAGGACCATCGGCTAAGGTGTGAAATGTCCTGTTCTGTCGCAACCGACGGAGCGAGGAATGACGAAGTCACGCAAGAAGTTTGATGCGGCGTTCAAGGCGAAGATTGCGCTTGAGGCGCTGCGCGAGGATGCGACGGTTCCGGAACTGGCGAAGCGGCACGGGGTGCATCCGAACCAGATTTATGCCTGGAAGAAGCAGGTTCTCGACAACGTCGCGAGCCTGTTCGCGCGAGGGGCGAGCGGTTCGGGCGATGGCGAGGAAGAGCGCGAACGCGAGACGGCCAAGCTTTACGCCAAGATCGGCCAACTGACGGTCGAACGGGATTTCTTGGCCAGGAGGCCCGGTCGATGAGCGCGCCCGATCGAAGAGCGATGGTCGAACGGTCTGGCAAGGACCTGTCGGTGCGCCGCCAATGCGCGCTTGTGGGCGTGGCGCGCTCGGGGATCTACCGCGCCAAGCCCGTCGCCGGGGCGGACGATCTGGCGGTGATGCGCCGCATCGACGAACTGCATCTCGAACTTCCGTTCTACGGCTCGCGGCGAATGACCTTCGAACTCAACAAGGAAGGCCGGTCGGGGTCAACCGCAAGCGGGTGCTGCGGCTGATGCGGGTGATGGGGATCGAGGCGCTGGTTCCGCGCCCCGGCACGAGCAAGCCCGCGCCCGGGCACAAGATATACCCCTACCTGCTGCGCGGCCTGAAGATTGTCGAGCCGAACCACGTGTGGGCGGCCGACGTGACCTTCATCCCGATGGCATGCGGCTTCCTCTATCTGGTGGCGATCATCGACTGGGCCAGCCGAGCGGTTCTGGCGTGGCGGCTGTCGAACACCAACGATGCGAGCTTCTGCGCGGCGGCGCTGGAGGAGGCGCTCCTTCGGTTCGGAACGCCGCGGATTTTCAATACCGATCAGGGCTCCACATTCACCGCCGAGGCTTTCGCCGGCAAGCTCGCGGCGACCGGCGTCGCGATTTCGATGGACGGACGCGGCCGCTTCATGGACAACATTTTCATCGAACGGCTGTGGCGCTCGATCAAGTATGAAGAAGTGCATCTGAAAGCTTATGCCGACGCCCGCGAGGCGCGGGCCGGCATCGGTTCCTGGATGACCTTTTACAATTTTCGGCGCCCGCACCAGGCGATGAACAACCAGATGCCGATGGCGGTGTGGCGCGCCGGCATGGACAAAATCGAGGCGGCGGCGAGGGCTGTGGATATGCCGCTTCGCTTGGACAACGCAAACGCGTCGCCCACATACCCACAGCAGAAGCAGCAAGAAGCGGCTTGATTCTTGAAGGACAACGGCAGGCGAAATCACACCTTAAATCCAACGTCCCGTGGTCCCACGAATGGGGTCCAGTTCACATCCAAACCGGCATAATATCCCATCGCTGCTCTCCTTCGCTTGCCAAAGCCCAAAGCGGATAAGCTCGCTCTTCCGCTGGGGAGCAGCAACCTCATGTATTGGATGTATTAGTCCTTTGGAGGAAGGGAGAAGAGCGAATCGTCCAGTTCGTAGCCGGGACCCTCCGGCGCGCTCTCCCTGACGCCTGTTTGCTTTGCTCCCATTCGGGCTTTCACCAGCATTGCCCTTCCGCCATGGTCGAGTCTAATCTGTGCCTCGCGCAATGTCCGTTTGAGCTTGTCGTCTAACCTGGTTTCAAAGGCGCGCGGCGGCCCGTCGCTCTGGCGCAACCACAAGTCCACTCGCCTATCGTCATTCAGGGTCGCAAAGGCGATGAGTTCGGCATGCGCCGGCAACGCTGCGGGCGGTGCCGAGATCGGAAACCCCAGCATCGAGTTGACTTGATACGGCGTTGTACAAGCGAGCGCGGCGAGAAGAGCGGGGACGACGATCTTGGCGATCAGTGGCGCCGCGGAGGAACGAAAGACCCATGAGCCGATTAGCGCGATCACGAGAAGCAAGCATCCAAACGAGGCAGCGAAAGCGCTGAAAAAATTCACGGTTTGACTCCCTCGTAAGGATCCGTGGTCGATTCAAGCGGCGGTTCGTGCGACGCTGAACTCACCTTCGATGGGCAAGAGGAGATCGGCAATCCCTCTTAGATCGATGAGCCGTCATGGTTCACTGGGTGAAGGGTGTTTCAAGACGGGCGTCGAACGTATCGATAGCAGCGGTCCCCTCAAGCGCCGATCACTTCCTTGCCCTACTAACACCCGCTTCAAGGTTGAACGTCATGATGGCGATAAGAGCGGCTGCGGTCCCACCGCTCGCCGTGGTGAAGAGGGAAGTCGCAAGTGCAGTGAAACTGGTCGCGCCGCCAGCGAGGGATTTGGCCTGCAGAGAAAGCCCAATCGCTGTGCCGACAAAGCCCACCATAACGCAAAGGCGCTCGGCCAAATGACCATAATCGGACGATGGAGTAAAGGATCGTGGTTCGGAGAGTCCTCTATTGTCCGACATCAGTTCGCCGATCCGCCACGCCTCCCACCCTAACCAAACGGCCGAGCTGACGAACAGTGCACCGATCACGCTGGTCATCATACTCATGTCATTCGCCCAAATAGTCTGCAGTACGCCATTAGCCCAGGCAAAAAATGCTAGCCCCGCACAGGCTAGGCAGAGGACGAAGTGCGACAAAAAGGTTAGACGAGGAAGGTACACAAGCTGCCTCCGGTTCTGGTGAAGACGCTTCCAATGAAACCATTGACGCGCTGCCGAGTCGCGCCATCGAAAAGCAGCGGTTAGCATGCCTAGCCCATCTTATTCACGAGGGGTCGTTTTTGAGGCTGGCGAGCGTGGCGTAAGGGTCTGATTTGGCGTAGGATTTGGTTGCTTACACCGATCCGTTTCGCCTCGCGCCCCAGCACCCGCTCGCCATGACCAACTCTAATCTGCTGCCGTTCTCATTTCCAGCCGTTGGCCGCAAACCGGTCGCAGCCGCTTTTGATGGCGGGCGACTGACTTCGGATGGCGGCGTGATGCTGCTTTCGATGGCCGAGCGTCGGTTGGGGATCGCGGAAAGATTGGCGCGGTGCTTTCCCGATCGCCGCGACCCGCTGCGCATCACGCACACGCTGGCGGACATGGTTCGCGCCCGCATCTTGGCGATCGCCTGCGGATATGAAGATGCCGACGATCTCGACGCTTTGCGCGCTGATCCCGCTTTCAAACTCGCTTGCGGGCGGCTGCCAGACACGGGCGCGAACCTGTGTTCGCAGCCGACGCTGTCGCGGTTGGAGAACGCGCCTTCGCTGAAGGATGCGATCCGGCTCACGTGGGCGCTGGTCGATCAATGGATCGCCTCCTATGAACGGGAGCCCGCGTCTGTCATTCTCGATATCGACGACACCTGCGATGTCGTACACGGGCATCAGCAGCTCTCGCTCTTCAACGCCCATTACGACGAGCGCTGCTTCCTGCCGATCCATGTCTACGACACCGAGCGCTCGCGTCCCGTCGCGGTCGTGCTGCGCTCCGGCAAGACCCCGTCGGGTGTCGAGGTGCGCGCCCATCTGCGCCGGCTCGTGCGCCATATCCGCCAACGCTGGACCAGGACGCGCATCACCTTCCGGGGCGACGGCCACTATGCCCGGCCCGAGGCGATGGAATGGTGCGAGGCCAACCACATCGATTACGTCTTCGGGCTGCCCGGTTCGAAGCCGCTGGCGAAGAAAATCGACGAGGCGGCGGACGCGGTGCGCACCGAGCGCGCTTTGTCGAACAAGCCCGTCGTGCGCGGCTACGCCGAAACGCGCCACAAGGCCAAATCCTGGAGCCGCGAGCGGCGCGCCGTCGCCCGCATCGAAGCCACTCCGCTCGGGCTCGACACCCGTTTCGTCGTCACCAACGTCGAATACGGCGCGGCGGAATGGATTTACGCCGCCCTCTATTGCGCGCGCGGGCAGGCCGAGAACCTCATCAAGCTGCACAAGACGCAGCTCGCTTCCGATCGAACCTCCTGTCGTTCCGCGATCGCAAATCAGGTCCGCCTCGCGCTGCACACGGCGGCTTACTGGCTCATGCTCACCGTTCGCGACGCCATCCCGAAACCGCGCGATCTCGCCAACGCCGAGTTCTCGACCTTGCGCCTGCGGCTGATCAAGATCGCCGCCCGCGTCATCGAAACCGCAAGCCGCGTCCGTCTCGCTTTCGCCGCCGGCTGCCCGCAGGCCGACCTCTTCCGCGGCCTGCCCGGAGCCCTCGCCCCGCTCGGACCCTGAACGGCGGGGCAAGGAGCCCCTCCGCCCCTCGTCATCCCTCCAACGCGTTCGCAAAAGTATCGCTCGTCAGGCGGTGAAAAAGCCGAACGAACCCGTGCGCCCCGAGGTCCCAAAAGCCGCGTAGGCACCAAATCGAAGATCGTCGTGAATAGGAAGGGCGTAAGCGGCCCTTACGTCCCACGGCGCTATGGAGTTGACGAGAGAGTTTGAGGCGCCGAGGGTCAGGCAGCGAGTTGATCGGGGGCTTTGGCTTTGGTGCATGCCCACGGCAGAAGTTCGTCGAGGCGCGCAGCGGGCCAGAGATTGACGAGCCTGTTGAGGACGTCGGCGATATAGGCTTGCGGCTCGACATCGTTGAGCTTGCAAGTTTCAATCAGCGAAGCGATGCAGGCCCAGTTTTCTGCGCCCTCGTCTGAGCCGGCGAAGAGCGCGTTCTTGCGATTGAGAACGATCGGTCGGATGCCGCGCTCGACGATATTGGTGTCGAGTTCGATGCGGCCGTCGTCGAGGAAGCGGACGAGCCCTTCCCAATGGTTCAAGCGATAGCGCAGGTCCTCGGCGATTCCAGACTTGCCGGAGACGCGCGCCAACTCATGCTCGAGCCACGGCCTGAACGCCATGACGAGCGGCTTGCTCTGCTCCTGGCGCGCGCGGCGACGCTCGTCGGCGCCCATGCCGCGGATCGTCTTCTCGATCGCATAGAGCTCGGCGATCCGCTCCAGCGCCTCGCGGGCGATCGGCGCTTCGCCCTTGGCGCGGTCGAAGAAGCGGCGTCGCAGATGCGACCAGCAGAAGGCGAGCGTGATCCGGCGATCGGGCGCCTTGGCGGCGATCGTCTTGTAGGCGGCGTAACCGTCGCACTGGACGACGCCCGCATAATTGTCGAGCAGCTTCAGGCCGTGGATCGCCCCACGGCCGGGTGCATAGGCGAAGGCGATGGCCGGAGGGTCCGCGCCGCCCCATGGCCGATCGTCGCGGGCGACCGCCCAGAAGTAGCCCTCCTTGACGCGGCCTCGGCCCGGATCGAGCACCGGGGCCTTCGTCTCGTCGACCGCGATCTTGGCCGAGGTCAGGATGAGTTCGCGACGGCGGTCGTAGACCGGCCTGAGTTCTGCGGCCGCGTAGCCGACCCAGAACGCCAGCGTCGAGCGCTTGATGTCGAGGCCCTGGGCGGCCAGCATCTGGGCCTGACGATAGAGCGGCAGATGCCAAGCATATTTGGACACCAGCACGGAGGCGACCATCGCCTCGGTCGGCAGGCCGCCCTTGACCAGCCGCTCGGGCGCCGGCGCCTGAACCACGGCCTCCTCGCAGGCGCGGCACGCATATTTGGGTCGGTGCGTCACCAGCACCCGGAACTGCGCCGGGACCACGTCCAGCCGCTCCGAGACGTCGGCGCCGATCGCATGCATCGGCGATCGGCAGCATGGGCAGTTCCAGTCCTCGGGCTCGATCGTGACGTGAACGCGCGGAAGATGGGCCGGCAGCGCGCCGCGATTCGCCCGGCGCTTTTCGGCCCGCGCCGCCGCGGCGGCCTTGTTCTGCTTGTCGTCGGCCGCCTCGCTGGCGGCGACCGCCTGCTCGACGTCCTCCAGCGCCAAAGCGAACTGGCCCGGATCGAGCTTCTCGGACTTGCGCCCGAACTGCATTCGCTGGAGCTGGCGTAGAAGATGCGCGAGACGATCCTTCTGCCTGAGCGCCGCGTCGCGCTCGATGATCGCGGCGTCCCGCTCGGCCAGCGCCGCGGCCAGTTGCGCCTGCAGCGCATCGATGTCGGGCGGGGGCTGATTCGCGGCGGCGCTCACACCTGAAAGAGAATCAGATTTGCTCGTGCTTGTGGAGAGAAATCAGCCGCTTCGCACAAGCTTCACGACGCCGTCTCCGGCGCCAGAATGTCGCGCGCGTGCAGGCGCGACCAATCCAGCCCATCGACGAGCGCAGCCAGTTGCGACGCCGACAGCCGCATGACGCCGTCGCTGATCGGCGGCCAGCGAAACGCGCCTTCCTCAAGACGCTTCCAATACAAAATCAGGCCGGAGCCGTCCCAGGCCAAAATCTTCAACCGGTCCCCCCGCTTCGAGCGAAAGACGAGGATCGTCCCGGAGAACGGATCGCGTTGAAGCTCGTCCTTCGCCAGCGCCGCCAGGCTGTCGGCGCCGCGCCGGAAGTCGACCGGCTTCGTCGCCACCAGAATCCGAACGCCAGAGGGAACCGCAATCACGTCGCGGCCTTCACCGCCCGCAGCACCTTCGTCAGCGTCGCAACGTCGGTTCCAGGACTGACGCGCACCACCGCTGCGCCAAGCGCGATCTCGATCGTCCCGCATGGAATTGCGCAGGAGGCTGCCGAAGATGGCGCCGCAGCCTCCACAATCACCGGCGCGAAAGTCACGCTGCCCGCGGCGGCGCCTTGGCGACGGACAGCTCGCCGTTGCGCATCGCGCCGCCAGCCGAACAGTTGCTGCGGCGTCAGACCATATCGCCCTGCAACAGCCGAGACTTTGTCCCCGCTCTCATAGCTCTCTGCGAGAATCGCCGCCTTTTGCTCCGGCGTCCACGCGCGCCTTCGGCCAGATCCGGTGAAGATCTCAAGCCGACGAACCGGCTCCCCCTTCGATTTGTGCAAAAGCTCAGTGTCCGGCACGTGTCTAACCCGCTTCCGACTCAAACGACGTCAGACAATCGCCCACTCGCCAACGCACTTGAAGGTGCGATCAAAGCGCCGCTTACGGAAGGGCTAGATCGGTGAAATCGTTTCTGCCAGGGCCGGAATGACTCACCCACTTACAACCGCACCTTGGAACCCGCCGAACGGCCGCACCGGCAAGCCCGGCTCGAAATAGCCGCCCATTCCGTTGGTAAAGAAGGAGTTGAGGGGGTTTCCCGGCTCGCCCGAATTGTCATAGAGGAACATGCCCGACGTATTGCTGTCGGTGTTGAAGGTGCCTATCCCGCCAGAGCCTTCGACCGGCGCAAGGCTGATCGTCGCGATGGCCCCGCCCGTGCCGCGGCCAAGCGCTGTCAACGGAACGGTGCAAGTCGACCCGATGCCCAGGCCGGTTGCTCCAGCCGCATTCGCAGGCACTACATTGACGATCGCGCCACCGGCAACGGTGACGTCGAACTTGGGGTAAGCGAACCCACTCGCCACGGTCGGACAAGTCGCGGTGATGGTCTGCGTCCCGTTGGTGTAGCCGCTGCCGGGCGTGAACGGGAAAGACTGGCCGCCCACATAGCCGAGCAGCGAGGCGATCCGCCCGGAAACGACGACCGTATCACCATAGAAGATGTAGGTCGGGTTCGCCTGCCCCTGTGACTGCCATTGACCGCCGCTTGTGAGGACACCTGCCGTATAGAGCGGCCCCTTGACGCACTGGACGACCTTCGTCGCAACGATGTTGCAGGTGAAGGCCGCGCTCTGATTGAAATGGCCGTTAGCAAGATCGATCCCATCATCAAAAACCGAGCCGACAGCCGGGGCCGTGACGCCGTCACCGTTCATAAGCTGAGCGGTCCCGACACGGAAGGCGCGCGTTAATTCGCCGATCCCATTGCCCTGACACTTGCCGCTGGGAGTCACGTAGTTCGGCGCGTTGCCATTGATGTTGTTTGCGCCGCAAGTGTCGAGCGCCGCCGGGGTCCCAAAGGTTCCGCCGACATTGAGCGAGATCGCTACGTCGATGCAGTTCGACCCGGTCCCGGATACGCCCGAGCAGCCTCCGGTGACCGCGCCGTTGCCCGAGCCGCCGATCGCCTGGCCGGCCGCGTTCTTGGCCGTGAAGGTGAAAGTCTGCCCGACCTCGCCCGCGCCCGCCACCGTCGATTGCGTCGGTGGAACGGAGAGGGACGTGATGACGAGTCCGGAGTTGCAACCGGAGCAGTTAAACGCCTGCCCGACCACGAAGGGGCGTGCGTGCGCCGCCATGCCGCCAGAGATGGTGACGATGTTGCCGCTCCACGTCGCGGTCGAGAACGAAGCCTGATAGGTGGTCCCGATGTCAAAGCACGGAGCCGCGAGCGCTGCGGCATCGCAACCGGCCGCGTCCGCTTTCACGCGATCAACCTTCGGATCGCTCGCATTGCCGCCATTGGCTCCGTAGATCATCGCCGCCCAACGCGAGGTCGCGCGCCGTCCGCCGGTGAATCCATTACCAGGGTGAACACCCCGGGCCGTCGTCTGGGACAGCCCAGAGTTCCAATACTCCAGGACGTCATTCACGGTGCCAAGGAAGAGAGTTGGGCCGGAGCCTGAATAATACATGGCGTTTTGCATCGGCGATGCGCTTGAAATGCTGATCCCGGTCGCATTGGCCAGGTTGTAGCTCGACCCGGACGCGCCCCAGGCGCCGCTGGCGAGGCTGGTAATGTAGACGCCAGACAGAGGACCGATCGAACACGCGGTCGGTGAGTACGTCACGCAACCAAGTATCTCGCCCTCCCACATGGGCCCGACCGCCGCCGCCGAAAGGGTGAGCACATTGCTCGCGACTGTGCCGGAGAGTGTCGATTTGGTCACAACATCCTGAGCCCACTGCCCAGTAATGTTGTCCTTGGCGTTGGTCGGTGTGCTGTATATCGTCACTGGACCTTCTAAGCGATACAAATCAGTCGTCATAAATGGCACTGATGGACTTGCGCCGGGGATCAGAGCGGGGAATTTCGTACCATACAGCCACGAGATCATCTGAGAATAACCGATCCCGCTGATCTCATAGCCAGCATAAG
Source organism: uncultured Alphaproteobacteria bacterium (assembly GCA_963833955.1). Lineage (GTDB taxonomy): Bacteria > Pseudomonadota > Alphaproteobacteria > Rhizobiales > Beijerinckiaceae > Roseiarcus. Next base: position 196,007 of record CAWHZY010000008.1, read on the forward strand.
CCGCAGGGTTATTGAAATCCGAACCCTGACTGGACCAAATCTCACCGTTGACTCCACCGGGGAACTTGGCGAACTGCGAAGCGACATACCCGGTCTGCGCGCCAACGCCGCCAAAAAGGTCTAGCCCCTGCAACCGATTGAACGAATTTGAGAGAGTCTGCGGCGAGATTATATTCGTCCACGACGCGATTATCGCGTCGGCGCTGGCCGGTGCGGAAGTCAGTGTGACCTCATAATCTCCGGTCTGATAATTGACGAACCCGGAACATCCGGCCCCGAGAGAGGTCGACGCTACCTGGTTATAGGCGAAGGTCTGCGAATCCTGGCACAAGACGGTGCTGGTAGTCGTGTCGATAATCTCAAACGTTCCGGCCTTGACGACTGGCCACCCGAAGCCGCCGAACCCGAATACGCCTCCGCTCTGAAGAGACTGGATATTCAGGTTCGGCCACGGTGTCGTAGCGCCGCCAAACGGTATCAGGCTCGCCGGCGGATCGGCGCGCAAGGGATTCGTGATGGTTCCCGTCGCGCCGTTCGCGGAGCTAGAACTGAGCAACCATGTCGAGCCGTCGATAACAAACGGCGTCGTGCATGAAGTAAGGCAGCGGAGCACGGTCGGTGATCCCGTGGCGCCGAGCACCATGCCCGGCTCTAGCGCGCCTCCGTATCGCGTCGTCACGGTCAAGGTCGACCCGGATACGGAGCCGCTGAACCAGACGCCAGTTAGGCTTGCCGCGTTGAATACAAGAGGGCCGCCAACATCGACATTTCCGCAGAACTTTGCCGCTGAGCACCAGACAGTTTGTGATCCGGTGCCAGAACCGACCGTCTGTGTCTGCGTAACGTTGCCAAGCGCGTAGATCCCCATGCCGACGCCGTCGCGCGCCGGATAGAGGACAGATGCGGGAACACCGAGACTGTTCGAAATGTCCTGTTCAAACGAGACAAGCGCTTCTGGAAAGGGGGTTCCGGTTGCTTGTACGCCGAACCGATCGCCAGCATAGACGAATGGTTGAGCGGGAACGAAGTTCGAGCTAACCGGCGGTCCCGCCAGATAAGCCTCGTCTTCGCCATAGATCGTGCCTGATCGGCCGTAGCCCCACAATCCAGAAAACCAGGACGTATTGCTCCCGCTTTGATTGCCGAATATCGACGCCGCCTGCCCGTTTCCCCACACAGCATAGATCGCGCCGACCCTGATCGAGTTCGGCAGTGTCGCATAAGCCACGCCATTCGAAGCTCGAACGGAAACAAAATAGGGTCCGCCCCCCGGAATGCCGGCGATCGTTCCCGACCATGCGCCGCCTGAGATCGTTCCCGTCAGCGTACCCCAATTGCAAGGCGTGCAGCCGGTGATCGGCGGTCCATTGGCGCTATTCGAGACGAGCACTTGAATGCCGGATGGCGTGCCGCCAAGGGTCGGGACGTCATACGTCCCCGACAATGAGACCGAGCCAAGCCCAGTACTGAAGTTCACCGGGTACGTGATGCCCGGCCCCTTATCATCGATCGTCAGTGCTGGCCCAGGCGCAATCGCGCCGCCGTCAGTGATCGTCGTTCCGGTGAAGGTCGCGGGCGAGCCCGAAGATCCGACCGCGCCCGATGCGTTTGGACTTCCGGAGAGAACGTAATTGCCCGGCGACAGGCCGATCGCGCCCGACCCGTAAGAGACCACTTTGACCGGATTGGTGATGGCTGAGTTCTGAATGTATTCGCCGGGGGCGATCGTCGTCAGGGTGGCTTGCATCGTCGCATCGCCGCTGATCGGCGGGTAATAGTTGCCAGAGACCGTAAAGCAGTTTGAGCTGGGGCAGGCCGTTCCTCCGACAACAAGAAGGGGCAGTCCTGTGAGGCTCGCTCCGCCATCGGTTACGACCATGCCGCCCAGAATCGTTCCTATGACCGTGCCGGTCGCCTGCAAGGTGGTTGCGTATCCCGGCAGCGAGCCGCTCCCGAACATGACTTGCGAGGAGACAGTCTGCGAAACGTCGACAATGTACGAGCCGTTATATCCGTTGGTGCCAGATACAATGCCGATGACGTTCGTGGGCGTGAAAGAGCCAGTCCCGACGCCCGGACTGACGAGCGTGCCGATACCGACATAGGCATTCGCCGGGGCCGAGCCGCCCGGCAGCGTAACCACCATAAGCCCTTGACCAATCGCCGCGCCGTTGCTCCCGGTTCCGGGTACGATTGACGCGGTGAAGCTGCTCCCAAGCGTGCCGGTGAAGCTCGCAAAACCGCTATGCGAAACGCCATCATCGAGTGACGTAACATGCAAGGTAGATACACCGGCAGTCGTGTCGATATAACCCTTGAACGTGTTCGATTGAAGTGGCAACGCGGGCTTGAATGCGCCGACGGCGAACGTGATGGGCGAGCCGCTTGATCCTAGCGCGCCCGTCGTGTTGGGCGTGATCGCGTAGGTTGAGGACGCGCTTGTGGTGAGCGGAATCGTCACCGGGCTCGCCACCGGCAAACCTACGCCGGTTAGGTTCGCCGTCTCCGTTCCTGTCGCCAACGCCAACGACCCGTAAGGCGTCGAGACGACATTGAGCGTTGCGTTGGTTCCCGAGGAATTGGTGATGTAGCCAGTGATGGTCGCATTGCCGCTATCGCCCCAAATGCCCAGATCGTTCAGGCGATAGAGCGAATTGACCTTGATCGGATTCCCGGCCGTGGTTTGGGCAGCGGCATAGGTCTGGATATCCGTCTGCTTGGTGCAGATCGAGGCGAGAGCCGCAGTGCTGGGAACCCCGCCTGTTTGAGTCGGGATTTTGCCCCAAAGAGTCGCGAAATTTCCAAGCGAGCCACCCCAACCAGCATGAGACGGCGAGAGGGTCGATGTGCCGCCGATATTCTGGATAAAATCGCCGATCGATGCGGCCGTTCGGGCCGTGGCGACGCCCCCAGCCGGATTGCCGCTCGCCGCTGCGGAATAGTAGAACGACGGATAGGCGAAGATCGTGCTCGAACTGATGGGGGTTCCTGGGGTTGCGCTCAGCGCGTACGTGCCGGTCGTGCCAACTCCGGTCGTGCTGCTCGTCCCATAGGGCAAGATGATAGAGGCCGTGGGGAGCAACGTCTGCCCTGGCATGATGACCGAAACCAGCGAGCCGCCCGAGGCATACGTTCCTGGCGACGAGCCAAAAGGCCGTAACGTGCCGACGGGTCCACTGATCGGATTGCCGACGACTTGCGTGCTGCTTGTCCCGCTAACCGCGACATAGGTCTGGTTGTAAAGGTTCGGCGACGCCGGGCTTGTGACGATGCCGCTGACGGTAAATTCCGAGCCCGGCACGAAGCCTGGATTGGTCGATACGGGGAAGGTCACAAACCCGGTCGTCGCATTGTAGGTCGCGCCGGTGATCGTGTAGGGATTCACAGCCGTCACGGTCAACACAGCGCCAGAGGTCGAGCCGATAAAGTTGGACGTGCCTTGATTAAGGAACGGGACGAACGCCGGTGAGCCGGGAAGCGCAGTCCCGGTCTGATCGACCATTTCGAGGGCCTGAGAGCCGGGGAACGTCGAATCGTCACCGTTTTCAACCAGCCATCCGCAAATGTGTTGATTGTTTTTGGTGGTAATGCCCGTCGAGCCGTACGAATAAGGATTCGTCGAAGACACTCCAGGGAAGGTGACTGAGGCGCCGGTTCCGCTCAGTGCGGTTCCCTCATGGGCGGACGTGTCGAGGGGCGAGGTCGGGCAAGTCCCGCCGCCAGTTGAGGTCTCACCGACGAGCGTCGTTCCGGCTGTTCCAGGAAGCGCAAAATAGGTCGCATTATAGCCGGTAAACCCGGTTCCGTTGAAGCCCTGCAATGTGTATTGGATGCCGGGTGAAACGCCATGCGCAACGGCGAGATTCACCGTGACAGTCATCTCGCCGGAGACGGGGGAGTTGCTGACGCAAGTCGTCGCGGCTTGCGCAGGCGACGCCGCCAGCCCAGTCGCCTGCTGCGCGCCAGAGCCGGGGATATTCGCGGCGATGGCGGTTGCATTCAAGGTCGTGGTTGACGCCGGGCAACCGAGCCCCGGATCGAGCTGCTGGAGCGTGCTGACCCCGCTGGTGGATAAGGGCTGCCAGATGCCGGTTGGCTGACGCCCGGTGCAGCTTGGAGTCGTCGGCGCGGTGAAGGGATAGAACCCGGTCGCATAACTGCTGCCCGCCGTCGCACCCGATCCGCTTCCAGTAATGCTGCCGGTGTTCAACCACCAATAGGAGCCGGGCTGGACACCATTCCAGAGTTTTTGGAAAAAGAAGTCTGGCTGACCCGGAGTCGTATTCGTGCTTAGGTCGAAACCAGCAAATGCCGCTTCCAAACCCGGCGCATAAGCCAGGGCAGGATTGACCGTCATCTCGAAATAGAAGGCAGCGGAGTCCGCGGCATTGCCAGGGCTGCCCGGCAGATACATGGCCCCTCCCGCGCCCCCATTTGGTTTTAGGCCGTTGTTGGTCACCCCGTTCGCCTGATTTGGATTGAAGTTCGACGAGATGAACGGAACGATCGAGGGCGTCATCAGGTTCGCAATGCCCGCCCCGCCGCCGACGCCAAGCAGCATCAAGATCCCCGCAATTGCTGGATGGCGGCCGATCGTCTCGATAAGCGAGATGGTCGACAGAGATGCGAGGAGACGTTTCGTTGTCCGGAGCATCAGAAGCCTTCAGAACTGAGTGTAGGCGAGGCTGCCGCTGACCTGGGCCGTCGAAGAACTAACGGCGCAAAGCGCGTTGCCGGCGGGGACGACAAGCACCGGACCGAGACCGCTGCCCTTTGCAGCGCCAAACTGCGCCACAAGGCTGTAAGCGCCAGTCAGCGCCGTGGTCCCGACGGCGCAATTCGTTCCGGTTCCGTATTCGAAGGTGAAATTGGTTGTCCCGGCGGCGATCACATCCCAGGCGGTGACGAAAATTGCCTTGCCGCTGACTCCGGCGACAAGCTGCGTCGTGGTCGCGCTTGTGATGTTGATTGGAACCGAAGCGCCCGCCTGAATAATACTGGTGAGGTTTCCACCCGTGTTGGCGCTGTTGGTCGGCATCGGCACGCCGCCCGTGACGCCCTGCACGGCCTGGGCGCTCGTTGCACTCGTGCCGGCTGCGGTCACCTCCTGATTGGCCGCCGTTGCGGCGCCGGCGGGCAGAGCGGATGAAAGCACGTCGGCGTTGACACCCAACACGTTGAGCCCCGTCGGCGCCGAGCCCCAGGTCGAGCCAGACGCGCCAACCATATTGCCACCAGGGACGAGCACGCCGCTGTATGTCGCCGAGCCGGGCGCGGGCGACCCAATCGCTCCGACCGACGCGTTCGAGCCACCACCGCCGCCGCCTCCGCCACCTCCACCCGCGCCGGTCGGCAAGCCCGCACCGCCGGATAGGTTCAGCGTAGTCGTTCCCGCTGTCTCAATCGCGGCGAGATATGTATTCGGGCCCACAGTGAACGCCATCCAGCCGCCGGCCGGGATGACGTCGTTGCCCACTGTCGCGGTGGCGGTCGAGTTGCCAAGCGTTACAAAGGCCGCGTTTGCGCCCGTGTTGTAGACGATGACGACCGTTCCGCTCGGAAGCGGCACGCGCGACGATGTCGCCCCGACGGAGAGCTGCGCATAGGCCGGCGTCGGCTGAAAGCCGCTAAACGTGGCATTGAACGAGCCGGAAACGTGGCCGGGGTTCGAGTTCGTGAACAACGGTCCGACGCCGGGTTGAATAGGCACAACGCCGCGGACGTAAGTGCCGCCGGAGTCCTGGTAGGTTTGCGCGCCCGCTGGCACGCCAAACAACAGGCCAGCCGCTCCCGCGGCGCCCAGAAGGATGCGCTTCATTTCCGACCCTATTGGAAAGAGAAAGCCGCTACGCGGCGGAAGGATTCGCGAGAAGGATCGAGATCGACAGGCGGACCTGACCGGCCGTGAACGAGCCGCCGGCCGCCGTGATGATCAGACTCGTATTGTTGTAGAAAGCGGTCGGCCCGATCAGACCGAAATTCGACGAGCCAGCCGCGGTCGCCAGCGCCGATCCGAACTGCGACAGGTTGCCGCTGACTCCGACCTCGTAGGAGGTCGCGCCAGTGATGGCCGTCGTCACGCGCGCGCCGACGGCGAGGACGATGCAATCGGCTGGAATCGGAACCGACGCGGTCACCGAAGCGCCGAACAGGTTCACGGTCTGTTCTATCACCTGCGCCTGGATGTTGGCCCCGTGTGCCGCCGCGGCGATATTGGCCAGCGCTGGCATGAATCCTTGATCGATGACCGTCCAGTTACCAGTTTCATTGCTTTCGAGGCCGATGAATCCGTAGGCCTGGTTGACGACAGCCGATGCAGCGCCGTTGATAGTGTCGGCCCCGGCCGCATTGAGCGTGAGCGTCTTGGTGACGGAGCAATTACCGCTCTCGTCAATGACGACAAGACGGGTCCCAGTCGGATAGGCGCTGGAAACGGGTAAGGTGATCACACGCGCTGCGGTAAGCGCGGTATAGGCGACCATGCGATCGGTCACCAGAGCTGTGTAGGCGGCGTCGCTGACGGCAGCCCGCGTGTTGGTGATGACTTCGGCGAGTTTTGCGTGGGGCGCACCGCCAGCGGTAACGCCATCGTTGACGACAAGGCGATTATTCGTCGTGTCCATGACGACTTCGCCGGCCGCGCCAGTGAAGGCCTGGACTTGGCTCGCCGTGCCGCGACGAAGTTGAAGTTGCTCGCTCAAGGAACCGTCCCTAGATTGATGACGTCGACCGGGGCGTCATTGGTGGAGCCAAAATCGTCCGACACCGTTACAGCGCCGGTCGTTAGACCAAGATCGATGGAGCCGATCAGCAGTTGCGCCGCGATCGGATGCGGATTCAGAACCGCAACGGCGCCCAGATCGATGACATCGACAACCGCGGCCGTGATGGTCCCGAAGTCGTCGGCCACGGTCGGCGCATCGTTCACCCGTCCCATGTCGAGCGGAAAGCCGCTCTCGAGCTGCAGCGCGATCGGATGCGCCGGCGGTGTCGGTGGGGTGTTCGGCGGCGTCGAAACGACCACCGTCGAGGCGTATTGGGGCGTGAAGCTGTAGAAGGCGACAGTTGACAGATCCTCGGCCCCACCGCCGAAGACGTTGAAGCTCTGGAATTTGAAATAGATCGTCTTGCCGATGAAATTGGCCGGGACGTTATATTTGACGATGGCGCCATCGATGCGAAAGAACTGCGCGCCGGAAGAATGCCCCGCCGCTACCGAACCGCTCAGCCCGCGCGCCAGCCCGGTGAGGTTATAGGCCGTCCCGCTAGTTAGCGTCGCGACTTCGTAGGCGACAAGTTCGCTGTCGATGAGCGATAGCGTCGCGCCAGCCTGCGCAGCCGCTTGACTGGTACCGGTCAGCGCGCTGTCGCCGACCTCAGTACTCTCCGCAAGATCGACCGCAAGCGTATCGACCGCATCCCATCCCGCTGCGGGAGGTAGGCTCGCGGTCAGGAGCCCCTGGCGCATCGGCGCCGTGATGACCGCGATCTGAGAATAGGTGACGTTGTCCGTCGAGATATAGACGTTCGCGCCGCCCCATTGGCTGCCACCGCCGCCATTGATCCCCGACGCTCCGACCCATATTTGTGCGACGCCGCCCGTTCCGGACGGCGGCGGCTCGTAGATCAGCGGCGGGTTGATCGAAACGGCCGGGACACCCCAATTCGGCTGAAAGCCGCCCGCAGAGGCGTTCGGATTGAAGGCCGGGTTCGAGACGCCCGTCACCAACTCCTCGCATGTGAAGGACAGCAGGCCCTTGTCGTCCTCCTCGATCTCGACGATCCTAACCGGATAGTTCGACAGCCCCAGGTTCGCGTCCGTGATCGTGACGATGTCCATGGGATCGAGCAGGCAATATTCCCAGGACAGCTTGAAGGTGAACTTGGTTCGGACATAAAGAGCGCGCTGCAAGATCGTCTGTGCGATCGCCGGCCCCATTACGAATTCGTCGCAGATCTCGTGGGCTTGGACGGTGGAGCCGACGCGTGGGCCGAAAATCTCGATCTGGCTTTGGTCGCGCGCCTCGACCGGAAGAGCGGAATATTGGTTCCCGCGTGACAAGACTTCGACGCGCTGGATTGTCGGCAGCGAGAAGACGTCGACCCTTTCGACCTGGACCGGATCCTTGTTGCCCTTCTCGTCGACAAAGTCTGTGTCGCTCAGCGCGTATGCCGGGGTCAGATTTGGCGTGAAGTTGCCGGCAGTACCGGCAGTGTACGTGATGACGATCGGCTTCCCTTGATCCGCCTGCCCGAAGACGTAGGTGCCAGAAGGGAACATCCCGTATTGACCCGCGACGGTAGGTTCCGCTGCCCCGATGAAGGCGAGCGGGATGTTGGAGAAAGCGTAAACGACGCCACCATCCGAAACGAACTGGTTTGGCGGAGCGACCGTCACCAGCGCCGGAAGCGACCCACCGGACGACACAGGAATCGGAACGGGGATCGACATCTCCGTACTGAAAGTCTGCACCTGCCCAGCGGAGATCGCTGTGTCTCCATAGGGGATGAATTTGAGGAGGCCGCCGCTCCATACCGCGGCCGTCGAGAAGATCTGCAGCCATCGCGTCAGGATGCTTGATGCCTGTTCCTGACTGACCAGAGCGGGCGAGAACGCATAGCCCATGGCGCGGCAATAGGCCTGAAAGGAATCAGGGTTCGTGAACAACGAGCCCGCATCGATCGAAGCAGGATCGAAGCCGCATCCATATTGCGCGTTGGTCAAGAAGTCCTGGATGACCAGCGCGGGATCGGCGTCGATTCCGTTGACGCCGGTCGTGGCTAGCGGACCATAGACCTCGACGTTGTGATTGCCGATCGCGGCGCTATCGCCAAGATTGTATCCACCGCCCCAGAGATAAGCAGTCCCCTGATAGGCGAGCGCATTGTACGGGTAGAACGTCTCAAGATAAGGCCAGACCTCTTGCGGCGTCGTACCCGGAAACGAGCCCAGGCCTAGCTCGAGCTGGACGTAGATCGATAAGTCTTTCCAGATGAACCCAATGCCGGATCCGATCTCGCCCAAGGGCGTGAGCGGCCCCTCACAAAGCGCCATGATCAGGTCTGCGGTATAGGTGTAATTGGCCGCGCCGGCGCCCGCGCCAAAGGCCCCGCCCTTGCCTCCGACACCCTTTCCGGAGCCCCCCGGGACCGCTTTGAAATTTGCATACCAGATCAGGTTCGGCGCGATCTTGTTCTGACCCCAGACGATCGGGATCGGCAGCGTCGAAGTCGACGTCTGGACCTGGAGCGCGGTGTAATCTGGTTTGGCGTTGTCGCTGCGGCGGAGGAAGGCCATTACTTGCGCGCCGCGCCCTTCGTCTTCTGGACGAGATTCGGCGCCTTGGACAGGAACATCTTCCGCGACTCCCACGCGATCTGCTCGACGGCCTTTGTCTGGGTTTCCCGACGGGTCAGCATTCCTCACCCCAAATACTGGCGAACTTCGCCGTCTTCATGCGCGCCGAGAGATCGGCGCTGTTCTGGATGATGTCCTCGACCACGCGACTGGCGCCGGCGAAGGCGTGGATGATCGCCAGCGGAGCTACGCGCGACACAATCCCGGCATGGGCGAAACAGCGGCCAATGCGAAAGAGAACAATATCGCCTTCCAATGGCGACCGTACCTCGCGTGAGCGCGCTAGAAGGAAGCCGAGATAGCGCTCCTCGTCACGATGCAGGAACCAGTCTTTGGTGTAGGGGCGAGGATCAAATTTATCGACAAGACCAAGATCGCAATAAACGCGAACCAAGAGCATCGCGCAGTCGGCGCCATGGCCTTTGACGTCGGCCGCATGATGGTACGGTGTGCGGAGCCACGTTCGAGCCTCAGCAACAACGGCTGCGCGCGCGGCGGCAGTGGCTGTGCGCATCTCAAAAGGCCAGCTGCGGCGGCGGGACGTAGGGGAAGGCGCGGAAATTCGGAAGATTGTTGAACTTGGCCACGCAGGTCGATTGCGTGTGATCGCAACCGAACGCGACGTTGAAGGCGTCGCCGGTGGCCGGCGCGAATGGCAGCGGGTACATCAGATTGTAGCCGATCGGCACCTGGGCGCCGTTCAAGATGACGGACTTGATCGTCACTCGGACATTGGAGTTGGCGCCCGACGTGAAGACGAGAGATCCCTGCGCGTCACCCTTGCGCGCGCTCGAAAATATGATCGTCCCGGAGTTCGACCCGGCCTCGCAATTACCGTCCAACGAGAACGTCCCACGGATGATGCCGCACCCGGCGTCATAGAGGACATGGAGACAGGTTGGCGAGAACAGGTTCCTCGGCATGTCGTAATCGAGGATCACGAGATCCGACGCGACCGTCAGAGTAGCCTGAGTTCGACCAACGTTATCGACAGTAGAGATCCGTCCCTGGAATAGCCGAACACCCCCAACGACAGCGCCACCCGGAGCGGTGAGAAAGACGCGATCTCGGTAAACCGGTGCTCCATCGAACGCCCCATCCCGAAGAGCGATAAGGAAAGGCGCGCCGTTGATGAGGTCTGTCGGTCGGGCGGCGATGGTGATCTGCTGCTTATCGACTTCAAGCCCAACTGATCCCTTGTATTTGAGGCCGGAAACGAGCGGGCCTTCGGCATTGAAGGTGAAGCCGTTGAAGACAACGTCGTAGTCGACGCTCGTCCATGTGTAGACCGTGCCCGTGGTGGTGATGAAGGTGAAGCACTCGGCGAAGGCGATTGGCGCGTCGGACGCGGCGCGGGCGGCGTTGACAAGATTGATGACGGCAGTGGGGGTCTGTTTCATGACCAGAAAAATTTCCAGAGGCCGGCCATAAGCAAATAGATCGCAGCGCCTCCGGCCAAAAAATAAAGGGCGTCGGCAGTAATCATCAGAGCGCCTTCCTCAAGCCACGTCGCCTATCGAGCGCGGTCGAGCTTGGAGATCTCTTCCCGCAGGGGACAGCAAGTCTTATCGTTTATGGGTGTAGCTCGTTTCGCGTGCGCGTGGCGGGGGAGATTACCGGAGCGCCGGTCCAGCGAACTTCTCCGCGGGCTGCGGATCGACTTAAGGTGCGTGGGCAAGCACCCACGGGCCGAGGTAGAGTTTCACGATGTCCGCACTGATTTGAATTTGATACTGGCGACCTGCCATAGGTTCGACATGAATTCCTCGAAATCCTGGTCGTCGGAATCGAAGCGGCACTCGAAGGCGTACGTAAAGGTTGCGCCAATCGAGACGCCGGGGCCGGGCGCGGTCGCGAACACAAGGGAGTTAGGCGCCGATAACGACCAGCCGGACGGTTGGTTGACATTGTTCAAAAAAACGTTCGCGACGCTCGTTACCCAGCCAACTGGCTCGAGGAACGCGCCCATAAAGCGGCCGAACGTAAAGGCGGTAGTCACCCCATCGCCGGTGGCGAAGCTCACGTTTGTCGCCGTGCTGTCAGTCGGATCGCTGTAGAGGAAGGTCCCAAATTGCCCCTGCATTTGCAGGAAGAAACCCATGAGGGCCTGCAGGGAATTGGCGCCGGCTCCGGGATACGAAGTTGGCGATGATGACAAGGCGCCGAAGGTTACCTCGAATTGCCAGATAGGATTCTGATAGAGAGGGTCGCGAACCTCTCGGCCAGACACATGAGTCGCGACCAATGTAGAAAACACTGGCTTTTTGTGCACGCTCCAGCCAAGGCCGGCCAGCGTCGGGAACGACGGCGGTATGGTCATATCACGGTCGGACCGTTACCAGCCGAACGGTCCGGAGCGCCCAGAGCATCGTCATGAACTCCTCGAAGTCCTGCACGTCCTCCGCGAACCGGCAAAGCCAGAGAACACGGAAGTCCGCGGAGATGGTGACGCCGGCGCCCGGCGCCGAAGTGAACGCGAGCGCGGGTAGGTATCCATCTGAAACGGACCAACCGCTGGGCTGTGCGACACCGTTTAGGTAAACTGCGGCAACGCCGGAGGTCCCGTAGACCGGGCCAATGTAGGAACCAATCGAGGCCACCAGTGGGAAGACCGTTTGCGAGCCATCGCCCACGGCTATTGCTTGGCCAGTGACCGCGGATAGGCCGGGCGCCTCGACCCAGAACGGCGCCGCCTCGCCACTTGCCTGTTCGAAGAACCCGGCGATTGCCTGCATTTCAAGATGCATGGCGTCTGCGCGCAATACGTCATAGGTCAGATCGATGTCGAAATAGGGGTGCGCGAACCGCTGGGTCCGCGTCTCCCGTCCGCTCACATGCTGACCGATTTCCGTTTTGAATTGCGGCTTGATGTGGACAGACCAGGCAAGAGCGGGTCCGAGCGCGAGCGTAGGGAAGTCCGGAGGGGTCGGCGGCAGGCTCGGCGGAGGCGGTGGCAGGACGGCGCGGGTCGTTCCAATCCAAAGCCCTTGCGGCCAATTTCCAGCGTCGCCCCAGGCGCTGTTCAGGACCGGGAATGTCGGGAATGGCCGTGCATCAGTATTCCAGACACAGCAGAAATTCCAGTTAAGCATCGGCAGTCCGCCGACGCTTTCATTGTTCCCGTCGATATTCCAGTATTCGTAGACGGCCTGAAGCGCTAGAGCCTGAATAGTGTCGTCACGCCGCGGGAGATACCCGAGCTCGTTGGCCGGATCCCAGATCGACCAGTAGGCCGTGAAGCTTTCTGTCGATTTTGGGTCAAAGAAGACGTTCGGTTGGTTCGTCGACTTGTCGCACGCGGCGAATCCGTATTCCAGCGTAATAATCGACTTGGCGTTCGGATTCCATTCGGTTTTCGGCCCGTGCGGGGCGAAACCTTGGCCGTCGCCACTATCGTAAACGGCTTGGTGATTGTTATTCCACCACCACCGCAATTGCTTATTGGCGAGGATTTCCTGGTTCGGAAAATATGGATTGCGCGCCTGTGCTAGACGATCGCCTTCGGGCAACGAGACTTGTAGGTCTGTACCCCTCGGATCGAGGCCGCGGCCGAGATTGTTGCTATCGTTGTAGAACCAATCAAAATACTGTCCGCCCTCAATGTTGCTCTTGATATACGGTGTTGAGTGGATCGTGGGCGGCCCGCTCAAACCCAGGCCGCCAAGTTGCGTCGGTCCGGGCGGCCAGGTCCCACTGAACTGTGGCTCATTCCAGTTCTCCGCGTCCAGGCCGCCGGAGCCGGTCGTCCAGTCCGCCAGTGGCATATAATTGTCGAAGCTTACGAAATCGATGTTCGGATTGGCCCAAAGTTGATCGAGATGCGGCCACTGCCCGTTTGCCCCGGCGTGCTGCCATCCCATCCAGCTCGACCAGTCAGCAGAATAGGTGATGAGGTTCTCGAGACTTGACAGGTTCTTGGTAAGCCCTGCGTTATCGAACGTGGACCGGACGTCATTGGCGAGGGCGTTCAACTGGGCGACCATCGGATAGTCCCAAATGGCACTCCCCGAACCGTCGATGCCGCCCGATTTCGTCCAGGTCGGACCGCGCAGGATCTCAAGGCCGCGAAGCTCGGAGCCAATCACGAACAGGCTCACTCCGCCCGCCACTACGCACAGGTTCGCATAGTGCAGGATCAGGCGCCGGAACGTCCAATCGAACGGTCCTGCTGCGCCGGCGTAGTCGACGGTCAGATTGATCGAATCCCGAATGAAATCGCCGACTGCCGCGCCGCCCATGAAGGACGCCACATCATTCGTCGCCGTTTGGGTTAGGTCGCCCGGCGAAGTGATGCGTCCGCGCCATGGAAACCCGCTCGCTGTGCCGAGCAAAAATGGATAAAAGACGACATTGAATCCACGGCTTTTGAGATCGCGTATGCATCGGACAACACTGGGATCGCTTGGCGTACCGCCGTACACGAAACTGGTTGACCCGGGCAGCGAAGGGAGCGGGATTAGGCCTGGGAAATCTTGCTCGGTTAGGCCAGACACCGTCCAGCTGACCGGCGCAAAGGCCGCGTCCTCCCACTGCTCGAACTCGCCGAGAATGAAGTTGGTCGACGGATAGACATGACAAGTCGACGCATCGACAGAATTGAAGAACCAGGCGATGACAAGGCTGACCGTTTTGCATTCCGGGTGATCGATCTGGAATTGCTCAATCGCGTTCGTATAGTCAGTCGGCTGGCCCGGCGAACTACTAAAAAAGTTTAGAATGGTCGCGTTGTCCAGTCCGCTCGATCCGCGCTGGAACCCGACCGCCGAGATGGTGTCGTAGGCGAACTCGCCGGTCGACGGCAGTAAATGGACGCCGGTGACAGTAGGAAATGCCATCAGCGCCCATTAAGCCGTTTCAGGCCAAGCGCAGCGCCATGGCGGACTGCTTGGTCAAGCGCCTTCGCCATACCCGGCCCGTTCTGGCGCATCCAGGACGCGACCGACGGGCCGTCGATTGCATTGACGTGTAAGTGCGTGGTTGGGTGGATGGCGACTGATCCTCCGCCTCCTGGACCTGCGCCGTTCGGGCCGCTCGACAGCATGTCCCGTAGCGCTCCGGCAGGCCCTGCAGGCATGATGAGTTCGTTCTGATGAATCAACGCAAGTTGATCTCTTGGCACCTGCCACATGCCGATATCCGCGGATGCAACAGCGCCCGCCATTCCCGCGACCGTGGCCTGCGCCGCTGTGGCGGGACCGATGGCGAGCGGGCCCATGAGCGGCGCCAGAAATCCGAAGACGCCGGCAAAAGCCTCCGCGGCGGACGAGAGGATCGATCGGACCATCGACGCGCCCTGTGCGCCCAATGAAGCCGCGGCTCCGCCCTCCTCCGCGCTTGTGCGAGCCGCGACGCCGGACGCGGTCGCCGCTGTTTTTATTGCCTCCGCCAAGACATAATGCTCGACGGTCATTTCGCACCACTCGATAAACTTAATCAGCAGATCATCGAGCGTACTCTTAAATGCCGTGTGCCAATTGGTCGTGCCAGTCAGGAGGCCGCGCAATTGAGAATTGAATGCCTGTGTGATTGAGCTGCCGAATGCCTGATAGTCGCGTTCTTGCTGCTGCAGGGCCGACCGGTTCAGCTCCGCCATCTGATCGTCGCGACGGCGCGTCGCGTCGATCATCATGTCGTCGACGCGCTGTTTTGCCGCTAGCGACTGGTCGCCGAGAGCTTCCTGTCTTTGCAGCGCGGTTAGCTCGGCGGCGTATTCTGCGTCGACGGCTTCATGCGAAAGGGATAGTCTTTTGCTGCTGCGTGATTTCGAAGAAGCGCGCCTCCTCGGAATAGAGAGCGAGTTTCTGCTTCGTGGCGTCCGCCAGTATCCTCAATTCTTCCGAGGTCGCCAACTGGGCGGCCCTTGCCGCGTCGGCATAGGCCGCGTCATCGCCCTCGCGCAAAGCCGCCGCCGCGCGCGCGCTATCCGCGGCGAACGACTGCTGAAGCGATTGGGTCGCGGAGAGCGCGTCGCGATAGGGCGCCAGACGATCGGCGCTAAAGGCCTGGGACGAAGCGGTCCCGAGCGAGGCCAGTTGCCGATTGATTTCGCCGAACGGGGCTCCAAAGGTCTGCAGCGCATCCTTTGCTTCACTGACCTGGGAAACGAAATCGTTGGTTGAAGCGCTGAAGCTGACGGAGACGTTTGCGTCGGCCATCGCTGCTCCTTGAGCTTGAGGTGGGGTTTGTTAGAGCGTCCCGTCGGGGAAGACCGCCTTCAATTCCGCAATCGTCGGCTGACGCGCCGGCGGCGCGTCGTCTGGTGATCGATACTTGAGCGCGGCGGCTACGAGCCAGTGAGCGGGCGGGTTGCGCCGCCATTCGGCCCGCAATGCGAGAAACCGCGGCATAGTCAATTGGTCGAGTGCTTCGTCCCAGCTCCAGCCGGTGTTTGAGACGACCTGAGCGATCAGGGCGTCGAAATCGACTTTCCCACGCTTTGCGACGCCTCCTGCGTCGCATGAGCAGGCAGCGCTTGATCCTCAACTCTGCCGGGCCGAAGCCCAGCCGCTCTTGCGACTGACGGGAACGCTTGGATCAGTTCGCCGACCGAAAACGGAAGGTCGAGGAAATTCGCCAAGGATAGCTCAGGCTCGACGAAAGCGAGCGCTCGCCAAGTCGCTTCGGCAAGGCGATCGAGCTGGGCTTCACTGAGACGGGCGACGGATTCGGCCGACATCGACGAGCCGCCAGCGGCGAGATAGACGTCAAACAGCGCTGGTTGAATTGCCTTGATTGCGCGGAATGGAAGATGCGGAACCGACCACGTCTTTCCGCCGAGCGATATGGCGAAGGGCTCCTCGCTCACGCCGCGTCTCCGAAGTTGAAGGTCATCACCTGACCGGCTGCGTTGGCGAACGCCTGGAACTCAAAGTCCGGTTTGGCGAAGTCCTCGATATTGGTGTCGAACGAGAACTTGCTGGCGACGCACTGGTTAAGCGTCACCGAGAACTGCGCGTTCGTCGTCGGGTCGGTCGAGAACAGCGTCGCCGAGAAGGTTGACGTCGGCCCGATCAGCGGGTTGCCGATCGCAAGATTCTGGGTCGTTGTCGCTACGCCGCTCGAGGCGGCGTAGGTGTAGGAGATCAGGACCTTGAGGCCCTGGTCGGCTGTATAGAATGTGTACACGCCAGTCGTAGGGTTGAATGTGTACTGTCCCGCGGCGCTCAGCGTCGCAACATTGATCAGCGGTAGTCCGGTCGACGCATAGACGACGCCCTGGTCTGCGACGAAGTGAGAACCGTTCGCGGTAGTGACCGTAAACGGAGTGCTGGAGGGGATAGTTTGGGCCTCAGCGAACGATGAGATCGTCGAGCCGAGCGCCGGCACTTGATTATAGAACAGCCGGCCCAGGGCTTGCCCGCTGAACCGCGCCAAGGTCGCCTTGCACGTCACCTTGCGGGTGCCAGATCCGACGGCCACCGGGAACGCATACTGGCCATAGAGTTCCTTGACGCTGACCGACGTGTCGACGCTAACCTTCTGAACCAGCCCGAAGTTGATCGGGGTCGGATTGGGAACGTTCAATTGCGTGCCGATCAGCACGCCCGAGCCGAATACGAACATGAGGACGAACTCCGTTATGGGTCGGTGTGAGAATCGCGCCGCTGCTGTCAGCAAGGCGCAGCGCGTGTCCAAGGAAGGTCAGCGCGAGAGGAACGAAACGTCTTCACGGTCCAATCAGCCGGACCGCGACCACCGCGAGCCCGTCGCCGTCGAGGTCGCCGGTGTCTCGCACCGGCACGCCCGTAATCTTGCAGTCATACACCGCGCCGCCGAGGGTTTGGCGGCCGAGGCCGATGTTGGAGTCCGCTGGCGCAAGCGCCGCGTCGATCGCGTCGAGAGCATTGTTGATCGCGATCGCGCCTGGCGTCGTCGGGTCACGCGCGTCAAAATAGAGGAAGAGCTTGGCTTCAAGCGTTCGCTTCGGCGTCGCGGGCGACGCCCATTGATAGGTTTCTGGTCCGGACTCGAGCTGGAATAACGCCGGCCGCAGAGCGGCTGGAACTTCGCTCCACAGCTTCATCCGCCGCGACGCGAGGCCCCACGGATAAGCGGAGGATACCGTGGCGAACAGTGCGGAGAAAGCCGCTTCGCGGGTCATGCGCTCTCCCATGCATCGGCCGCGGCGCCGGCGAGCGCCGCCAAGATTTCGTCTTTCATGTCCTCGAGCGACGAGCGCAAATAGGATCGCTCCGGGATCACCGAGCCAGGATGCTCGATCCGGCGCGCGAAATGCAGGCCATCGCCGGCGACAAAAGCGAGCACGTCGCCCTTGACGGGCAGGATCTCGTGCGCGCTCGTCTTGCCGCCGTACTCCTGAATCGCCGCATATTTCACGTCGCCTTCGGAGCCGACCGAAGCCAGGACGCCGTCCGCGTCGGCAGTCACGGAGGCCGCGATCGAGTTGCGGAGCGCGCCTGAGCTTGTATTCAACACGGCGCCGGAAAGCTTGTTTCTGACCAGATCGGTCAGCGCCGTTGCGAGTTCGGTCGCCTTAGCGCCGAGCGCGGCTTGCAATGCCGCCGGATAGGCGTCAAACCGCGCGCTTGTTTCTTCGAGACCCCGGACCTCGAGCGCGGACATCAGAGGATGACCCGCTTATAGGGTAGCAGCATCGCCTGGATCGGCGCCGACATTGCGCTCGTGTCGTAAGAGATCGTTTCCTGACCGCCGATCGACTTCGATTTCAGCCCTATGCGCTCGGCCGCGCGAAAACGCTCAGCCGCCAATTCCAGGGCCGCCTGTGCGATGTCCTGCGGCACATAGCCATAAGACAAGGAAACCGATTGCCCGGCGTCGGCCGCGGAGAACGAGTAGACGCCGGTGCTGACCGAATATTGGCCGGCGGCAGGCGAGGCGGGAACCGCCGTCAGCGGCGCGCCGGTCGTAGCGTAAGTCACGCCGAGATCTGATCCCCAGGGTCCATAAGGCGTAAACGCGGAGAGCTGGAGGGGAGCGGCGGCGGGAACGGCTTGCGCCTCGTTTTGAATCGCATAACCGGCGTTGTAGGATACAATGAGACTTTGCCGTCCCGATCGGTACTGATGGCCGAATAAGTCGAGCGCCTGGGGCCGGCCGGGCGGAATCCCATCGCCGGGCTCAAGAGCATAACCGACGGACGCCTCCAGGTCGGCATTCTCGTCACGAGGAACGGCAATCCCGCGCCACGTCACTGACGTCACCTGCAGCACAGGCCAGTGTCTCAGGGTGACGCGGCTTGTCTCGAGATCAATCGTCTCGGCATAGGAGAACGGCAGCAGGCTGGGGCGGCTCAGCGCTGCGTAGATCGAACGGCTTGCCGCCGTGACGAGCGCGCTGAGCGTCGCGTCGCTCGAGCCTGGCGCGGACGGTAATCCGAGCCAGGCCTTCAAGGCAGCGAGATTGGTCAGATCGAAGGGCGACATGCAACGCTCGCGATAACGGGCCAAAATCGAAACGACCGCGCGGGCGCCTCTGCCTTGCGGCGACGCGCCACGCGGCCGAGCGTCAGCCGTTGCCGATGTTAGTGAGGATGCCGATGCCGAATGAGGCGTATATGGCCAACACCTCTTCGGTGTAGACGCCGAACTCGCGGCGACGGGTGCGGACTGGCCAATCGACGCGATAATAGTCGCGACGCGTCAGGACCTCCGCGACGTTGGGCGTCTCGTTCGATTGATACCATGCCGGCAGCCGTTCACAGTAGGCCAGGATGGTGCCGGGCGGCAGATCCGGATGAACCGGCATCGGGATCTCGACGCCAGTGAACGGATTGTAGTACCAGCGTACGACGCCGGAGGCAGTGAATTCGTAAGGCGCCGACTGAGAGGCGTCGACATTGTAGCGAACGAGCGGGCCGGACGCGTTTGTCAGGCACTTCGCCGTGATGTTCTTCTGCTCTTGCGCGTTGACGTAGATCACAGTCGGCGAAAGCCGATAGCTGTTCCACATCTGCAGCAGCATATTGTCGATCTCAGCGATCGAGCCTCGGCCCGAGGGCGTGAGAGGCGTGCCGGTCCCCGCGACGCCAGACGGCAATGCCTGCACGAACGAGCTCGTCGACGGGTTAAATCCGTCCGTCAGCAATCCGTCGAACGCCAGCCCCGGGTTGCGAGAATTGTCAGCAGTGACGGCGGTCGCCGGCTGCTGGCCGGAAGTAATGAGTGGCGCGCTAAAAGCGACGCTATTGATCGTGGTGATCGCTTGCAGCGTCTCCGAGCCGGCAGCCCCAACATACCATGCATAAGCGACGGCCCCATTGACGACCGGGACAGTCGCAAACAGCGTTTGACCGACGTCGACACGGCCTGGGTGACGTTGTTGCTGCGCAGCGAGGAGCCGCCGCTCAGTGTGTAGGTGTTGCCGTCATTGCCGGTGATGGTCATTGTGGTCGCGACGCCGCCGGCAAGACGTCGAGTTGCGATAGCCTTCGAACGTCAGCGCGACAACAATGACTGAATAGGTCGCAGCCGGCAGGGTTCGCACCCGTGCCCGAGGCGCTGAGCGTCGGTGTGCCGGGCTTACCGAGCGCAAGCGACGTGTTGCCGCCAAGCAGCGCCGTTTCCTCCTTGCGCATCGTTTTCTGAAGGATTCGCAGAGTCGCTGTGGCGTTGACGTCTTCGAAGCCCTGCGCGGCCGCTTCGGCTTCAAAGGTCACCGTATCTTCTTCGCCGAGCGTCACGTAAGGGAGGGTGATGGAGATGGCCGAATAAGACATGCTCGCGGAACGCTGGCCTTCCGGAACCCAGCCCATCGCGTCGAAGCCCGAACCCGTCGTGCCGAAGATTGAGCGCCAGTGAGCCGCATCGCCTGGATTCAGCCGTGCGACGCGGGGAACTGAATTTCTCAACGGCGTGATCGTCGGGTACAGGTTCTTCGCCGGCGCCTGCAGGTCGTACGCAGTCAGGCCTGTCGAGATCGTAACGTTCTTAGCGAGCGAGTCTTTCATCAGACCCAGCGTCTCCTGGGTCGTCAGCGCGATGTTCATATGATCGGTCCTTTGGCGCGGATAGGGGTTAACTGGATAAGTGGCGGTAGATGGCGGACGCGATCGCCGCGACCGATGGGGACTGTTGTGGGGAACCCAGGATCTCGAGCCTTCGAGGGCGTCCGATCGTGCTGAATCGCCGCAAGGCGGTGGGCCGAAAAACGGGACCGTCACGCGATGGGCCGGCGTGTCGCTGCCCTTGATGTCGCGATCACTCGCCAAACTTCCGGTTGCGGAGATTGGCGTTCCCGACATTCACACGCCGCTTGTCAATCTCTTGCTCTGGCGCGAGCGCTGTTGCTTTCTTGAAGTAGGGGAGCAGCGCGTTCTCGACGGCGAGAATATCGACGCCCGCGGCGAAGGCATTGGTCGGTGTGCCGGCGGCGCAAACCGTCTGCGCCTGGGCATAAGCATTCTTGGCGTCGGCATTCATCGTCGCGGAGGCTGGACCGAGCGCTGGCAGCGCGTTGCACACGTCGTTGTAAGCTGCGGTGATCGCGGCCGATGCGGTGGGCGTGAACTGTCCGGCGGAGGTGCACCCGGCGAGCGCGCCGCAGATAGCTACGATCGCGAAGCCGAGCTTGAAGGGAGTCATTCGAAGTTTCCTTTGTGAGCGGCGGGATCTGGACTAGGGCCACATCAAAAACCCGCGTTGCGCGGGCATGCGAAATCCGCGGCGGCCGAAGCTTCGAGCGGTTGACCGATCGCCGCCGTTAGCGAGGCGATGGCCCGCTCAGCTTCGACCGCCGCCTCGCTGACGCCGCGGCGTCAGCGATTCCGTCGGGCCGCGACTGCAGGAGCAGTCGCGGAGCGTCAGGATTTCAACTTGGACGATTGGTCGCTCAGGCTGGCCAGACGGCCGCGGCGGTTCAGAAGCGCGGCGGCGCGGGATTGGCGAGGCTAAGCTTGGTGAGCGCGATCGCGCGCTCATGAGCTGGCAGCGACGCCAAGCGCCGAACGGCGTCGTCGGCGCTGACCAGGGTTCCATCGGCGCCGTCGGCCGACTTGGCTATCGAGCGCAGCGCAGCCTTGGCTGGCAGTGGCTGGGCTTCCAGCGCCGCGATACGCTTCGTCATCGCCGCGAACGCTGGCGTCAGATCGTCGAGCGCCTTGCGCAGGCGAGCGTTTTCCGCCGTCGCGCGGTCGAGCTTCAAAGCGGCGTAGGTAAGGGCCTTAGCCAACGCATCGGGGGCCTGCGCCGTCCCCGGCGAATTGGAGACAACGGCCGCTTTATCGGCCGTTTCCATCCAGTCGTCGGGCAGGGCGCTCTCAGCGCCGATTGCCTTGGCGCGCGCAATGATGTGCGCTTTCACGTCCGCTTTCTTGCCGCTTCGGTAGTAGTCCCTCAAGGCATTCTCGAGATCTTTAGCGGAGCGGATCGGATAGGAGCCGTCGGGCAACGCGACGTCCTCTTCGGCGTCTTTCTCACGCTCCCCGGTCGACAGCTCGCCCTTGTCAGCGGCGCAATCGTCATCATCCATGTTCTCGTCGACGGCCGTATCGATCGCCTCGGCGTGCGACGCGAAAGCGCGCTTTTCGATCATCCCGCCCTTGACCACATCGAACGTCGCGTCGGGCACGCAAGGCAGATCGACGAGCGAGATCTCATGCGGCTCGGCGGTGTAGCGGGTGAGTCCGCTCTCAGGGTCGGCCCATCGCTTCACATAGCGCCCGCCCTGGCTGAACCCGGTATAGACGCCCTCCTGAACCTTTCGCCATTCGTCGTCGTCGACCACTTTGGCGCACACGGTGATGCGCTTCGCCTTGTCATCGAAGGCGATGTCGGTCAGCTTCCCGGCGGCGATCGGCGTATGCATGACGCGAACGGCGCCGAGCGATTTGCCGCCGCTTGCCGCGGCCGCCTCCGCAGACCACTTCTCGAAATAGGGCTTGCTCGAGGCGTAGTCGAAAATTTCACCCGAGCGATCGGGCGTCTCCGCCGTCGCGACCCCGGTGACGAGGCGCCGGTCGACGTCGATCTTGGCGAGTGGCAGGAACAAGTCGAGAGCGGACATGCAGGCTCCGGAGGAAGCAAGCGAAATCACGCCCAGTGACCGGGCGTGCAACGAAGGAATTTCTGAAAGGTCAGGGAAGAGCAGGGCCTCATCGCCGCCGCCATTTCTCCCACTGTAGATGACTATGCCACGACCGGCGTAAGCGGTCAAGGAAATGTTCTCTTTTTGTTCTAGACGCGGAAACGCTGGGCTTTGCGTTTGCACGGGGTGGCGCATCTGGGACGCACAGGATCTGTGAGGCCAGCCACCGGCCCCTTCCCGCCCGCCGTCGGTCCCAGTCCCAGATCCGCCCGCGCCTCCTCGCGCGTCTTGATGCCGGCGCCCACGAGAATCTGCAGCGTCTGCGCCTGCTCGAGCGGATCGACCGCGTCGTCGCCGACCCACACGAACTCAAGCCCGGGCTCGTTCATGCAGTCCTGGATCACATGGTCGAGCGCGTTCTTCACCCATGCCTTGAGCGGCGCCAGCCCTTCCTGCGTCGCCTGCTGGCGCAAGGTCTCGCTGGTCGCCCGGTTGACCTGGCTGATGAACGGCGAAACGGGCACTGAGAAGGCGTAGCAGATGATGCGCGCCAGCCACTCGTCGTACAGGTCCTTGAGCGGCGGCTGGCGGGCCTCGATCAGCTTGAAGTCGGCCGGCATGAACTTAGTCTGGCGCCTGCGCGCCAGGTTGCCGCTCATCAGCGCGTCGAAATAGTCCTGGAACGAGCGGATCTGGTCGGCCGTCGCCCGGTTGACCTGGTCACGAACGCGGAAGCCGGGACCGAGAAGGCGTAGCAGATGATGCGCGCGAGCCACTCGTCGTACTGGTCCTTGAGCGGCGGCTGGCGGGCCTCGATCAGCTTGAAGTCGGCGGGCATGAACTTGGTCTGGCGCCGGCGCGCGAGGTTGCCGCTCATCAGGGCGTCGAAATAATCCTGGAACGAGCGGATCTGGTCGGCCGTCCATTCCTTGGGCAAAGTGGCGAAGGCGTCCGGCGAGGAGCCGGCGCGGTAATAATCGAGGGTCGAGGCGTCGCGCCTCAGCGCGATGTTGACGGTGAGCGCGATCTGCTCGACCGGGCTCATGCCGTAGAGCCGATGCGCGCGCATTGCGCGGCAGATAGAGCAGTTCCTCGGCCGAGAAATCGGCGGCGGGGATGCCCTTGAGGATCTGCTGGTAGGCGGGGTCGGGCGGCTCGGGCGCGCGCCCGTCCTCGCCGATCAAGCGGCTTGATCGTAGACCCATCGATGACCCGTCAACGCAGCGCGGCGGCCTTCGAGCTGACGGGCACGATCGGAAGCAGCGGCTTCTCCGACCACGGCACACCATGCTCGGCGAAGATCGCTTCGAGCGCTTCGATGAAGGCGGGGTTCACATCATCCCAACCCTGAGAGAAAACGCTGAAAAACGACCGAGCCAATGCCTCAAGCTTCTTGGTTCCATAGATCAGAGTTCCGTTCCACAAGACGGCTCCCGCGCCATCGTACGGGCTGCGAGATCGAATCGCCTCCAAGAATGAAGTCTCGTCGTGACACTCAATATACTCGTGAATCGCGACCAAATCGCATGTGAGGGCGCGGTAGATTACGTCTACGCTCAATTGCCACCGGAAAAGGGTGCCGTCCGGAACCGAGTCAATGTTGCCGGAGGCAAAATGACCGATGCTTAGGTCATCCTCACACAAAGTCGTCAGATGTCGTTGGAGCCAGCCGGCGATGTCTTTAGGGATTGTCATGCCAAGCCTCACTTTTTCGGAAACTTTAGTTTAAGAAATTCGCCGCCATTGAGCTGCTTAAGTTTGGCGTCATTTATATCAACGTTCGCTGTGGAGTTTGGTGTCTTCGGACTCGCTTGCCCTGCGGGGCGGAACGTAATGTATGCGCCATCCGGCATTTGTGCGATGAAACCGCCATCTCCCAAAGGATTTAGGGAACTCGGTTTTTGTCCATTGTAGGCCTTGAGGACAAAGGCCCGCGCCGCCGAATCGGGATCGTCGGAGACTGGCATTGCACGGGGCGCGCCGAGTTTGTCGGCCGTTCCGGGCAATCGCCCGTTCGGTGCGACCGCATCGGCAACGGTCGCCGCCGGCGCGGCCTCCGCTGGGCGTTGGGCCTCGGGCTCGGGCGGAGGGGCCGGCAGTTCGACAGGCGGTGGTTCGATCTGAGCGACATCCAGTCCTCCGACATCCGACCTCACCGTCGCATCATTACTCGCGACCTGTACTCTCGTCGGCTGCGGCTTGCGCGCCGGGCTGCCCACGGTGGCGACCGCTCCGTCCGCCGTCGCGAACTGCCCGTGTTCGTCGCGATGCGGATTGAACTTTCGCAGCGCCTTTGACGCGTTGTCCGCGACGGGCCCCTTCCCGCCAGCGGGCGCGAGCCCCAGATCGGCCCTTGCCTCCTCGCGCGTCTTGATGCCGGCGCCGACCAGGATCTGCAGCGTCTGCGCCTGCTCCAGCGGGTCGACCGCGTCGTCGCCGACCCACACGAACTCAAGAGCGGGCTCGGCCATGCACTCCTGGATCACATGGTCGAGCGCGTTCTTCACCCACGCCTTGAGCGGCACCAGCCCTTCCTGCGTCGCCTGCTGGCGCAAGGTCTCGCTCGTCGCCCGGTTGACCTGCGTCACGAACGCGGAAGCCGGGACCGAGAAGGCGTAGCAGATGATGCGCGCCAGCCACTCGTCGTACAGGTCCTTGAGCGGCGGCTGGCGGGCCTCGATCAGCTTGAAGTCGGCGGGCATGAACTTGGTCTGGCGCCGGCGCGCAAGGTTGCCGCTCATCAGCGCGTCGAAATAGTCCTGGAACGAGCGGATCTGGTCGGCCGTCCATTCCTTGGGCAAAGTGGCGAAGGCGTCCGGCGACGAGCCGGCGCGGTAATAATCAAGGGTTGAGACGTCGCGCCTGAGCGCGATGTTGACGGTGAGCGCGATCTGCTCGACCGGGCTCATGCCGTAGAGCCGATGCGCGCGGATGTTGCGCGGCAGATAGAGGAGCTCTTCAGCCGAGAAGTCGGCGGCGGGGATGCCCTTGAGGATCTGCTGGTAGGCGGGGTCGGGCGGCTCGGGCGCGCGCCCGTCCTCGCCGATCAAGGGCTTGATCGTAGACCCATCGATGATGTCGAGCGAGTAGAGCGAGCCGCCGCGGTTGAAGCGCGGATAGATGGTCGCCGCATCGATGACCAGCATCTCCTCGAGCAGCATGCGCAGCCAGTCGGCGAACGAACGGCGCCGGTCGGGACGGGCGAGGAAGCGCGTGACCTGTTCGATCGCGTCAGAGCTTGCCGACAAATCCTCACGGTTGCGCAAGCGGATGGCGTAGCTCTGCGCCGCGATCTGGTCCTTGCGGGTCTCGATCACCGCGCGCAGGAGTGGCAGCGCGTCCGCGAGCCCGCGCAGTTCGGCGAACGAAACGCCGTCTTCGGCGCGCGGGATGTAGTTGAGGTTGGCGCCGAACGGATAGTCCCATTGGCGCCCCTTGACCTCGGGCGGCGCCATCGGCGCAAGGGGCTGCAGCGGCCCGAACCAGGTGTCCGGCGACACGCCGGTGATTAGATAGCGCGTCGCGTCGGCGAGCCGGGCGAATACGCTTGGGGGCAGGGCGCGTCTGACGGGTTCCGACATCGATCATTTCCTTGGGTCTCCGCTCCGGATCCGTCTTTCGACGGGCCATGGCGGGAGAAGGGTGGGTAAGAGGCCTTCGCATTCCGTTAGGGATTGGCGCCTACCTTCGCGCCCGTTGGCTTACGCAGCAGTGAGGGCGATGCGCATTTTCATAGCGCTGGCCGCAATCGTCGTTTCTCTGCCGGCTGTCGCGCTCGCTCAGCCGCGCTGGACCTTCTGCGTCGCCTCGTCAAAAAGCGGCGCCGACGTCTGGATCACCGAGGTTTTCGACGCCGAGCGCGATCGCGAGCAACTGGAAAGCGCGTTTAAAACCATGGTCGCGCGCCTGGGCGGCGTCGGCGCCGATGCTCAATGCCCAATGCCGCGCGAGGACAAGACGGAAGCCGTCAATGCCCAATTCGAGGCCGAAGACTTCAACCGCAAACTTGGCGCGACGCTGCATCCCGTGCTTGCCGGCGGTTTCCCGCCGCGGCGGTAGCCGCGGGTCGCTCGTCGCCGCAAGAGACAGCCTGCTATCCGGAGATGCGCGTAACCGCAGGGTCCCTATCGCCTGACCATTCCAGTCGATAAACGGCGCCGGGCGCGACGGACTGGACCGCGTGCGGCCTTAAAGCCACGATGCACGTTCCTCCTGCATGCCGGACCGAAGGATAGATGATTCCGTTGAGCCCTTGCGCCCGCGCAGCGTCGGCGATCGCGTTTCCGACTGGATAGCCGACCGCCGGGTCAGGATCGAGACAGGGGTGGCCGGGCGTCCGCCGAAGATCGACGAACTCCCCGGCCATGCTCGCAAACATTTCGGAATATTCGACAACGCCCTTCAATTGCCCCGATCGCGCGAGGAACTCTCTCATGTGATCGGCGACCTCGCGCAAGCAGGTCTCGACATCGAGCGCCGCATACCAGGCGCCGCGCGCTGCATTGAAGCGATTGGCTTCGCGCGGCTTCCCATAGGCGAAGGCGGCGTTGACGAAGCTCGCATAAGGCACGCCGTGAATGAACTCGCCGCGGGCGATCCCTTCCGTTCCTCGGCTCTCCGCCAACAGTCGATTGCTGGTCGCCGCTTCGATTTCGGCGAGCGCCGCGGCGTCCTTAGGCGAAACGAGCGCCTCCAGCACCGGCGGTCGGAGCCGCGCCGTCGACACGAGCCGGACGGTTCGTGGAAACGCTTCCCTGACGACCGGCAGGCCGTTGAGCATGCCTCAGAAGATCACAGGCCGCCGCGGACGGCGTCGACGTAGCGGCGGACCTCCAGCATTCTTGGAATGCCGCCTTCGATCATCGCCTGGATTGGGGTGTCGCGCTCGAACAGCGGCCCGCTATTGGGCCGTCGCGCCCATTCGTCCGCCGTTTCGTCGGCAAACAAAAGGTGAAGTCCCTTGTAAACGCCAACCAGAGCGGAGACGCGCGTCAGCTGGTCCTGGCTCAAGGTCGGATGGGAGCCGCGCTTCATGCGGTCGAGCGTGCTCGCGGAAACGCCGAGCAACGCGGAGGCCTCCGCGTTGGACAAGTCCCAGGCTTTTATGAGCGCAATGAACGCTTTGAGAGCGACTTCGGACAGGCGCGCCCGATCGCGCTCGTCGGCAAAAGTCTGCGGCCCGACGGCGCCCAGGTCAGCTTGTCTGGTTTCAACGATGGCGGCAGGCATTCGCGTCTCCTGACGAGGAGATACGCGTCATTTGACGCGATGTCCAGCAATTTTATGTTTCGCAGCGGCGCTACTCGGCCGTTTGATCCGCGGATTTACGACCGCCTCCCGTCCAAAACTCGTACATCCCCCCTGTGCTCGCCTGGCCCACCCCAAGCAGGTCGGCCAGCGCCCAGACCAGCGCGTCGGCCCGGTCGGGCGAGAAGCCCGCGGCGCGGCGGTCGAAATCGGGGGTCAGCGCGCAGAGCTGGTCCTCGAGCTTCATGAACGTCCCGGCGTGAAACACGAGCCCGCGCTCGTAGGCCGCCGCGATCGGCTCGGCGCGCAGGAATTTGCCCCGTGTCGCGTGAACCGCGCGCACCGGCAGGTTGGGCTCGCTCTGGCGCAACACCTCCGTGACCATGTCGCCGCCCTGGTTGATTTCCGCAACCACGCGATTGGCCTTGAAGCCACGAAAGGCGGCCCCAACCCGAGCGCCCCAAGCGCCCGGCGTCTCGCCCTGGCTGGTGAGGTCGGCGAGCACATAGAAGAGCCCGCTCTCCGCTTTTGCCGCGACGATCAGCCCGCACTCGTCGGATTTTGATCCCGAGCGCGCCGGCGGATCGACCGCGACCACGACCTCGGCGAATTCCTTCGGCGCCGCTTCCGGCGCAACGCGCTGGCGCTCGAGCAGCGCCCGCGACCACAGAGCACCGGGCGTCTCCTCGACAATTTCGGCGAACAGCTCCTGCCGCCCGATCGCGCGGCCCTTGTAGCGCGCGGTGATGCGTTCGAAGAAAGCGCGCGCCAGATGGGCCTTGTTGTCGAAGGTCGAGCCGCGGGTCACGATCGTGTCCTTGCCCGCCGACAGAGTTTTGATGATCTTGCTTGGGCGCGGCGTTGTCGTGATGACAGCCTGCGGCTTGCCTCCGAGCCGCAAACCCAGCATCGCCTGATCGAAGGCGTCGGGCTGGCGCCAGGCGGCGAGCTCGTCGCACCACAATTTCATGTGCTGCTTGCCCCTGAGCCGGTCGGGCTCTTCGGCGGAGAACAGCGCGCTCACCGCGCCGTTCGGCCATTCGAGCCTTAGGTCGGCTGCGAGAAAGCGGGGGCGCTCGTCGCGTCGGCAGCAAGCGAGGATGCCGGATTCGCCCCGGACCATGATGTCGCGGGCGTCGGCGATGGTCGCGCCGATCAGGTTGACGATCGGGTGGGTCTGCACCCAGGTGCGCACCGCCTCCGCGCCGGCGCGCGTCTTGCCGGCGCCGCGCCCGGCGAGGATGAGCCAGATGATCCAGTCGCCGTCCGGCGGAGCCTGCTCGGGACGGGCCCAGAACGTCCAGTCATGGAACAATTGCGCGCATTCGAGCGGCGTCATCTCCTCGAACATGCGCACGCGCGTGTCGAGGTCGAGCTTCAGAAAATCGGAGACGCTCCTGATCCGGCCGCCTGTCGCGGGACGAGGGTGCGCGCCAGATTGGGCGGGTTGCGCCGGTTCGTCATTCATTCAGCAGGCTGTTCCGGCTGAAGCCTATCTGCGATTTCGTTAATTTTTTTCAGGAGTCGAGCGCGCTCCTCTTCGCCGTATGGCTCGGGGACGCGCGTCCCCTTCGTGAATCCGTGATAGCGGTCAAGCCGGTCGACGATTTTCAGCGCGCGGTCGATCGCCCTGAGGTCGCCCTCCTGAAGCCGCTCGAGGAGCTTGAGGATCATCTGCTCGAGCCGCGCGATCTGCAGTCTGGCGAAGTCTTCGGCCGGCGCGACCCAACGGTTGCGAAGCTCTTGACGCAGGATGCTCTCGGTCCGCTTGCGCGTGAGCCGTTCCGTCGCGCCGATTTCATCGACCGCGGCGCCGGCAATGAGCGAAGCGAGAACGCGCTGGGCGCGGGTCACCCTCGAGCGTTTCGATCGGGTAGACGGGTTTGTATGGGTCATGGTCGCCTTTAGAGGCTGGATGGCGAAAGCCCGCGCGGGCGAATGACGCGACGCTTCCGGCGTACGCGGCGATAACATGGCGGCTGGCGGGGAATTGGGCGAGAAGGGAGCGGTACGTTCTGGCCGCAGCTCTCGAACTTCCCCTACTATGCCGCCACCGGCGTCAAAGCGCAAGGTTTTGTTCTTGTTATGTTCTTATACTGCCGCTGTTGTCCGAACAATCTAAATAATATCAGTATGTTGTAGACATGAATGGGGTCACCCCGGCGCCGCCGGCGCAGGTCCGTTTGATCGAGGCGATCCATGACCTTTTAGTAGCGGTAGTTAAATCAACATCTTGCTGAAAGATAATAATCTCATTTATAAGAATATTATATTCAAACATCTGAAAAATATCATATGTTGGAAGAATGATGCAGCGTCACTTGAATTTCGCAGTGCTCGCCGAAAATCCAGCCGCTTTCGAAATGTCGGCGGCGGTCGATGCGAGGCGACGGGTCGATCGAGTTGCAGAAAAAGAGACCTAACATCTTGAAAGCGCTCAAGCGCGCGCAGAAATGCGCGCCTCCCGTTCCGAGGTCCGCGCCGGCCCGCTCATTGCCTCGGCTCGCGGCGGGCAAAGCGACGAGAATTCATGTCATTCCTGCGAAGCGCTTTGGCAGAAGCGGAGGGTGAATTGTGCTGATTGTCCATTATGCCGACAAAACCGCCCCCGGCACGGAGCCGGCGACGAGCATTGGGCTCGAGCGGAAGATTCTCGATCCCGTGGAGCCCATTCCGTCTGGCGCGATCTGGATCGATATGGTCGAGCCGACCGTCGATGAGGACCGGAAGGTGGAGGGCTATCTCGGCGCCAAGGTGCCGTCGCGCTCCGATCCCGACTTCGCTCAGCCCGCCGAATCCGTACTATGCCGAAAATGGCGTGCGCTACCTGCACGCCTGCGTCGTCAGCGAAGCTGAAGGCACGCCCGACGTCGCTGACGTCACCTTCGTCCTCGGTCCGAAAGCGCTTGTCACCGTACGCTACGACCCCGGCGAGGCCTTCGAGCTTTTCGGTCAGAGGCTGGGCAAGATTCCGACGCAGGCGCTGCACCCCGACGCGGTGGCGGTCGGTCTTATCAACGCCATTGTCGATCGCTCCGCCCGGGCGCTGAACAAGGTCGGCGTCGAGCTCGATTCCATCGCAAGCCAGGTCTTTCGAGCCAAGGGCGACCAAAGCGCGCGCAGCAAGGTCTATTCCGCGACCCTCGGCGCGCTCGGCCGCGAGGACGAGAAGATCTCGAACCTGCGCGAAAGCCTGGTTGAGCTCGAGCGGCTCGTGCTGTTCCTGATGTCGGAAGGGCGCTCCGCGGATGCGCCAAAGCCGGTGCGCGAGGCGACGAAGTCCGCTTTGCGCGACCTCCAGTCGCTCGAGCAGGACGCGAACTTCAAGGCGCAGAAGGTGCAGTTCCTGCTCGACGCGACCCTGGGCTTCATCAACCTTGCGCAGAACGACATCATCAAGCTGTTCTCCGTGCTGGCGGTCATCTTCATGCCGCCGACGATGATCGCCTCGATCTACGGGATGAATTTCAAGTTGATGCCGGAGCTCGACTGGTCGTGGGGTTATCCGGCGGCGCTCGTTCTGATGGTGGCCGTCGCGGTTGGGCCCTATCTGTTCTTCCGCTGGAAGAAGTGGCTGTGAAGGGGGTGCGTCTTCGCGTAAAAGGAACTACGACCGAAAGTCAGGCCCTTCACCCCACCTGAAACCAGGTTCCCACTCCGGCCGCGCGGTGTTCGGGGATCGCCGATTCGAGCGGCCATTTGCCGGGGTTGTCGGCGACGAACGCGACCATGGCGCTGCGGCCGGGCTGGATGAGGATGGTGTCGCGCCAATAGGGCTCCCATCCGTCGTCCATCGAATGCAAGAGCCGCGCGACGTGGCCCCAGAGCCGGATTGCCTGGACGACCGCCGTTTTGTTGGCGAGCGAAAACACGGTGGGCTGGCCCCGCGGGATCACATAGGCGGGCTTCGGCGCCCAGTCGATGAAGGTTCCGCCGTTGATCGCAAACGGCGCTGGCCCGCCGCCGCTGATGGCAAAATCGCAACGCCTCGCGGATTCAAGGGCTATTTCCGCCGGCAGTCGCGGATTGGCGGCGAGGCGGGGCGATTCGGAGCGGGCGTCCATCGGCTCGCCTTCGGCCACGATCGCAACGAACGGTTGGTCGGCCGCGCTAGCGCCGCCGCGCAGGTCGAGACGGACGTCAGCCCCGGGGTTGCGCGGCATATCGAACATCAACTCGAACCGGGCGCCAGGGCCCATCGGAAACTGATTGTTGAGGGGTTCGAATGGTTCGCCCGGCTGGCCGTCGACCGCCACGATGAGAACCTTTGCGCCGCTTATCGTGACTGTCGCCAGACGCGCGGTCGCGGCGCTGCCGAGGCGCAGCCTGACACGCGCGCCCGGTCGAGACTTCAGCGCTAACGGCGCGGCCCCGTTATTCGCGAAAATGACGCCGCCCTTGCGCCCGCTTCCCCGGCCGATCGCCGGATCGGTGAAATCGTCCTCGATCCTGCCGCTCGCGTCGACGTTCCAGTCGGACAGCACCACCGCCGCGTCGAGGTCGACATCCGGCGCCCTCGGCTCGTCGACGATGATCGGGCCGAATAGCCCACGCGCCTGCTGGGGGACATCGCTCGCGCCGGCGCGCGGCAGGTACAGATTAAAGCCGGAATCGGGGGGGACGAAGCGGATCGTCTCGCTCGCGTCGGGTTTGAGGCTTTCTTGCGTGAGGCCTGCTATTCCAGCGACCGCGTTCACCGCGCGCAAGCCCGGAAAGCTCAGCGTCGTCGGCTCGGCCAGCTTGTTGGTCAACTTCAGCCTCAACTCCTGCCCCTGTCGAAGCCTGATGAGAGGCCCCGGAATTGCGCCGGCATAGGCGTAAGCCGTCGCCGGTTCGGCGGGTGGCGGCAAGAGTTGAAGTCGCGACCGCGCGGCTTCGAAGTTGAGAATGCCTTCGGCCGCCGGAGCAGGCGCGTCCGCTCGCGCACGAGCGCCAAGGCGCCAAAGGGCAGCCGCAAGGCCGCCGCCCAGTACGATGCGGCGGGAGGGAATCACGCCGTTTGTCCCATTTTGGCGCATTGCGCGTGGCGCCGAAAATGCTGGCGAGTCCGTTGCGGCGAAGAGGGCCTATCCATGCGTAAGTTTGCCATATCCCTCGGTTTCGCCTCGATTTTCGTCGGGTTAGGGCGTTTTCTGTTCGCGCCGGTCTTCTCCGTCGAGCGCGCCGGCGGCGCAACCCGCATTCTGCTCGACGCTGGCCTCTTCACCATCGCGATCGCCGCTGTCGTGCGCAAATGAACCGTCGGGCGCGTCAGGTCCGTATTTTTTTATGGCGGAGACCGGACAAGCTGATATAGAGCGCCGAAAGCTAATCGGCCTTGTCAAGCCGGCGCTCGCGGCGGGCGTGGCGGAACTGGTAGACGCGCCGGATTTAGGTTCCGGTGGCGAAAGTCGTGGGGGTTCGAGTCCCTCCGCCCGCACCATTTCCTTCGCGACCGCGAATGCGCCCGGGACCAATTGACGATCGGTCGATCGGCAAGTATCGGCCACTCGCGGTTGTGGGCCGCGATGACCACAAGGCGGAACGCAGATGCAGGTGACCGAGACGCTTAGCCAGGGACTTAAGCGGGAATACGACATTTCTTTGCCGGCGAGCGACCTGGCCGCCAAGCTCAATGGGCAGTTGGCGGACCTCAAGGCGAAGGTCCGCATCAACGGATTCCGACCCGGCAAGGTTCCGGTCGAGCATTTGCGTAAGGTTTACGGCAAGTCGGTGATGGCCGACGTGGTGCAGGAGGCCATCGCAAGCGCGAACAAGAAGATCATCGACGACAACCACCTGCGTCTCGCCCGTGAGCCAAAGGTCGAGCTTCCGAGCGATCAGGCGGCCATCGACGCCGCGCTGGAGGCCCGCGGCGACCTTAACTTCAAGGTCGCGCTCGAGGTGCTGCCGGTGTTCGAGATCGGCGATTTCTCGCAAATCTCACTCGACCGTTTGACTGCCGATGTCGAGCCGTCAGACGTCGAGACCGCGCTCGATCGTCTGGCTGAAGAGCGCCGTACCTATAGCGAGAAGCCTGCCGGCGCGAAGGCCGAAATCCATGACCGCGTCACAATCGATTTCGACGGAACGATTGAGGGTGTGCCCTTCGAAGGCGGCGAGGGGAGGGATATCCAAGTAGCGCTCGGCTCGAACACCTTCCTGCCTGGCTTCGAGGACCAGCTGCTCGGCGTCGTTGTCGGCGACAAACGCACGGTTCGGGCCACTTTCCCTGAGGCGTACGCCGTGCGCGCGCTCGCGGGGAAGACCGCCGACTTTGATGCGACGGTGAAGGCCGTCGCCGCGCGAGATCCGTTCCCCCTCGACGACGAATTCGCCAAGAGCATGGGATCGGAGACTTTCGACAAACTCAAGGAGACGATCCGCGTTCGGATCGCTGCCGAGTACGCGCGCGTCTCGCGCGATAAGGTTAAGCGCCAGCTCCTCGATAAGCTCGACCAACTTTATTCGTTCGAGCTCCCGGAAGGGCTGGTCAATCAAGAGTTCAATTCTATCTGGGAGCAAGTCGCTCGCGAGCAGCAGGCCTCTGGGCGGACCTTCGCCGATGAGAACACGACGGAAGAGGCCGCGCAGGCCGACTATCGTAAGATCGCGGAAAGACGGGTGCGGCTGGGGCTTCTGCTGGCCGAAGTCGGGACGAGGGCGGAGGTAAAGGTTGCCGACGAGGAGATGACCCAGGCCCTGGTTGCCCGAGCCCGGTCGTTCCCAGGCCAGGAAAAGCAAGTCTGGGATTTCTACCGCAACAACAACCAAGCGTTGGCCGAGCTACGGGCTCCGATTTATGAAGAGAAGGTTGTCGACCATATCTTGGGCCTCGCCAAGGTCGAGGAACGGAAAGTAAGCAAGGAAGAGCTCCTCAAGCCGGCGGAAGATGAGCTGCCGAGCATGCCGCAAGATTGAATGGCTCGTGCCTAGCTGGGATCAGCCTCCTCTTTTCCGGGCGGCCCCGGGCGCCTATGTTGGGCTCGCGCCGCTTATCGGGCGTCGGGTGTTGCCGGTTAAAGAAGGACTCTAATGCGCGATCTCGTGGACTACTATACCAATAATCTTGTGCCGATTGTTATAGAGCAGTCGGCGCGGGGCGAGCGTTCGTTCGATATTTTCTCGCGGCTGTTGCGCGAACGCATCATTTTCATGGTCGGCCCGGTCGACGACATATCGGCCTCCCTGATCGTCGCGCAACTCCTTTTCCTCGAAGCTGACAATCCGAAAAAGGAAATTGCCCTTTACGTCAATTCCCCGGGCGGGGTTGTCACGGCGGGGCTCTCGATCTACGATACGATGCAGTTTATTCGTCCTAAAGTGACGACGATGTGCATAGGACAGGCGGCGTCGATGGGGTCGCTTCTGCTCGCTGCGGGCGAGAAAGGCTCGCGGTTTGCGCTCCCCAATTCCCGCATCATGGTCCACCAGCCGTCTGGCGGCTTCCAGGGGCAGGCCTCCGATATCCAACGGCACGCCGAGGATATTCTCAAGGTCAAGCGGCAACTCAACGAAATTTACGTGCATCACACGGGTCAATCCTACGAAGCCATTGAAAGAACGCTGGATCGCGATCATTTCATGTCGGCGGAAGAGGCGAAGGCTTTCGGGCTCGTCGATGAGGTGACAACCAAACGCGCGGTCGAGTTGGAAGAAGCGAAGGCGTAGTCGCGGGTCAGGCTTGGCCGCGGTCTTTTCCCGGCTTGGGCGGTCGGCCGCGACAAATTTTGCGACGTGGCCTTGATTTTGCGTACAATTTGGTGGTTGCTTGTCAAATCCCAATCTGCCCCAATGGCGGGGGCCGGGAGGGAAATGCGAAGGCAGGCTCAAAGGCTACGTTTCGTTAGGGTGGTTTGGTTAGGCTGCTCGGTCAGGCGTTTGACGACCCGCTTTGGCGGGAGCGGCCTAAATGGAGAAAAGCTATGGCCAAGGCCGAAGGCGACGCCAAGAATACGCTGTATTGCTCTTTCTGCGGCAAGAGCCAGCATGAAGTCCGTAAGCTCATCGCCGGGCCCACGGTGTTCATCTGCGATGAATGCGTCGAATTGTGCATGGACATCATTCGCGAGGAGAGCAAGACCGCGCTTGTCAAAAGCAAGGATGGCATCCCGACCCCTCGAGAGATATGCAAGGTTCTCGACGATTATGTGATCGGCCAGCCTCAAGCCAAGCGGGTGCTGTCGGTCGCGGTGCATAACCACTATAAGCGCCTTAATCACGCCACCAAGCACGGCGACGTCGAACTAGCGAAATCAAACATTCTGCTGATCGGCCCGACGGGTTCGGGCAAGACGCTCCTCGCCCAGACGCTTGCGCGCATCCTCGACGTGCCGTTCACAATGGCCGACGCTACGACCTTGACCGAAGCCGGCTATGTCGGCGAGGACGTCGAGAACATCATTTTGAAACTGTTGCAGGCTTCGGACTATAACGTCGAGCGGGCGCAGCGCGGCATCGTCTACATCGACGAGATCGACAAGATCAGTCGTAAGTCCGACAATCCGTCGATTACCCGCGACGTGTCAGGCGAAGGCGTGCAGCAGGCGCTGCTCAAGATCATGGAAGGTACGATCGCGAGCGTTCCTCCGCAGGGCGGGCGCAAGCATCCTCAGCAGGAGTTCCTGCAGGTCGACACGACGAATATCCTGTTCATTTGCGGCGGGGCTTTTTCCGGTCTCGAGCGAATCATCTCGGCGCGCGGCAAGGGTACGTCGATAGGCTTTTCCGCCAAGGTTCAGTCGCCCGACGATCGACGCACAGGCGAGGTGTTCCGCGAGGTTGAGCCGGAAGATCTGCTGAAATTTGGTCTCATTCCCGAATTTGTCGGCCGCCTGCCCGTCATCGCGACCCTTGAGGATCTCGACGAGGACGCCCTGAAGAAGATCTTGACGGAGCCAAAGAACGCGCTCGTCAAACAATATCAGCGTCTGTTCGAGATGGAGAACACCGACCTGACGATTCAGGAAGAAGCGCTGGGAGTCGTCGCCAAGAAGGCGATCGAGCGGCGCACCGGCGCCCGCGGCCTTCGTTCGATCATGGAAGGCATCTTGCTTGACACAATGTTTGAATTGCCGGGTCTCGATGGCGTCGAACAAGTTGTCATTGGTCCTGAGGTCGTCGAAGGCAAGGCTCGCCCGCTCTATATCTATGCTGAGCGCGCCGAGCGCGCGGGCTGATGACGCATCCAGGTTTGCGCGCCGCTTGAAAGTCGTGCCGCGCGAGCCCATGTTTTGGCGTCGATGATCCGTTCCCATGCCGTTCGGGGCGCGAAAGTCCAGGTGCGCGAAATTGTCGGTTTTCCGCGGAATTTGGTTCGTGCGGGTTCTTTCGGACTCAGGTTTCGTCGAAGGTCTGTAAGCGAAGAAAATGCGGAGCGGACGGACACGTCGGCTCCCGAAGTTCAGGATGGCCATGACCAACCAACATAAGTCCATCGTCCCGGGGACGCTCGACGTCTATCCCGTCCTTCCATTGCGCGACATCGTCGTGTTCCCGCATATGATCGTTCCACTGTTCGTCGGGCGCGAGAAGTCGATTCGTGCGCTCGAGGAGGTGATGAAGTCCGACAAGCCGATCCTGCTCGCCACCCAGAAGAACGCCGCCGACGACGATCCGGCGCCCGACGCCATTTTCTCCGCCGGTACGCTAGCCAGCGTTCTGCAGTTGCTCAAGCTGCCCGACGGCACGGTGAAGGTGCTCGTCGAAGGCTCGACGCGCGCCCAGGTGACGCGGTTCGTGTCTGGCGACGGCTTTTTCCAGGCTGAGGCCCTGGCGATCGCCGACGAGCCGATCGAGAAGATCGAGGCGGAGGCGTTGTCGCGCTCGGTTGTGTCCGAATTTGAGAGCTACGTGAAGCTCAACAAGAAGATCTCGCCCGAGGTCGTGACCGCGGTCAATCAGATCGACGACTACGGCAAGCTCGCCGACACCATCGCTTCCCACCTCGCAGTCAAGCTCTCCGACAAGCAGGCGATCCTAGAGATGCGCTCTATTGGAAAGCGCTTCGAGAAGTGCCTCGCACTGATGGAAAGCGAGATTTCGGTGCTGCAGGTTGAGAAGCGCATCCGGACGCGCGTCAAGCGGCAGATGGAGAAGACTCAACGGGAATATTATCTCAACGAACAGATGAAGGCGATCCAGAAGGAGCTCGGCGACGAGGACGGCAAGGACGAAATGTCCGAGCTGGAGGAGCGTATCAAGTCGACGAGACTCACCAAGGAAGCGCGGGAGAAGGCGCTCGCCGAGGTTAAGAAACTCAGGCAGATGTCGCCGATGTCGGCAGAAGCCACGGTCGTCCGCAATTATCTTGATTGGCTGCTGTCGATTCCTTGGCAGAAGCGATCTAAGATCAAGAAGGACCTCGCGACCGCGCAAACGATTTTGGACGCTGATCATTTTGGGTTGGACAAAGTCAAAGAGCGTATCGTCGAGTATCTCGCTGTACAGCAGCGCGCCAACAAGCTGACCGGGCCAATCTTGTGCCTCGTCGGTCCGCCAGGCGTCGGCAAGACCTCGCTCGGCAAGTCGATCGCGAAAGCAACGGGCCGGGAGTTCGTTCGTATGTCGCTCGGCGGAGTGCGTGACGAAGCGGAAATTCGCGGACATCGGCGCACGTACATCGGCTCGATGCCGGGCAAGGTTATCCAGTCGATGCGTAAGGCCAAGACGTCGAATCCACTCTTTCTGCTCGACGAGATCGACAAGATGGGCATGGATTTTCGCGGTGATCCATCGTCAGCCCTGCTCGAAGTGCTCGATCCCGAACAGAACTCGACGTTCAACGACCATTATCTTGAAGTTGACTATGACCTGTCTGGGGTCATGTTCGTGACTACCGCCAACACTCTCAACATCCCGCCTGCCCTAATGGACCGGATGGAGATCATTCGTATCGCCGGCTACACGGAAGACGAGAAGCTGGAGATCGCCAAGCGGCACCTTTTGCCCAATTCGATGAGCAAGCACGGACTGGACGCCAAGGAGTGGGTGGTTGGGGACAGCGCCATTACGGAACTCATCCGGCGCTATACGCGTGAAGCCGGCGTCCGCAACCTTGAGCGTGAGATTTCCAATCTTGCCCGCAAGGCGGTGAAGGAGATTCTTACCCACAAGAGCAAGGTGATTGTCGTCAACGGCGAGAATGTTGCCGAGTTCCTTGGGCCACCCAAGTTCCGCTACGGCGAGATCGAAGCTGACGACCAGGTCGGACTCGTGACGGGACTGGCTTGGACGGAGGTCGGCGGCGAATTGCTTACGATCGAAGGGGTCATGATGCCGGGCAAAGGCCGCATGACGGTGACGGGGAATCTCAAGGACGTGATGAAGGAGTCGATTTCGGCTGCGGCTTCCTATGTGCGTTCGCGCGCGGTCGATTTCGGAATTGAGCCGCCATTGTTCGATAAGCGCGACATCCACGTGCACGTGCCCGAGGGCGCGACGCCCAAGGATGGGCCTTCCGCGGGCGTTGGCATGGCGACCGTCATCGTCTCGATGCTGACGGGCATTCCGGTGCGGCGAGACATCGCCATGACTGGCGAGATCACACTGCGCGGGCGGGTCCTTCCGATCGGAGGACTCAAGGAGAAGCTATTGGCGGCGCTCAGAGGCGGCATCAAGAAAGTTCTCATACCCGAGGACAACGTCAAGGATTTGGCGGAGATTCCGAGCTCAGTGAGAAACGGTCTTGAAATCGTGCCCGTTTCCCGAATGGACGAAGTGCTTGCGCACTCGCTTGTCCGTCGGCCGATCCCCATCGCATGGGAAGAGGACGTTGCTGCGCCGGCGCCTTCGGGGCCGCCCGAGGAGGACGGCCAAGGTTTAATAGCGCACTGACGGCCGATAGCCTCGGCGCGGAGGCGGGCGCCCCCAGCGCCGCGAAGCCGGACCGCCTCATAAAATCGCCGCGAATTCTCGGGAATTCGCGGCGCTTTTTTGCGCGGAGGTGAGTTTTGGGCTCTTTTTTTCTTATTGACCCCGACGAACGCTTGCGTTCCTTCCATGAAACGGCGAGCTATGTGTCGAACTCTGCTGTCAATTCGCGGGGGGTGACGATGAGCGCCTTCGAGGGGGACGGACGGGTATGAAACGCGCGGCGGCGGCAAGGCGTCGCCCACGGCGGCGTCGAGTGCCGCCCGGACTTCAGAATTGGCGCCGACAACCGAGCGCCGCAGTCGAACGGAGAGGCAATAATGAATAAGCTTGAGCTCGTCGATCATATAGCGACGGAAGCGGAATTAACTAAGGTTTCCGCCGCCGCCGCGCTTGAGGCCGTCCTAGAGGGTATCGTGGACACTTTGAGGAAGGGCGAGGAAGTGCGGCTTGTGGGATTCGGCACCTTCTCAGTGCGTGAGCGCGCTGCGGGGAAGGGGCGCAATCCGGCGACTGGCAAGGAAATTAAAATTGCGGCGTCGAGAAACGCCCGCTTCAAGCCCGGCGCCGCGCTGAAGGCGAGCCTCAATAAGAAGTCGGCCAAGAAATAGACCAAATACTCCGCAGTCCGCGCCGCGCGGACCCGAGCCGCTCGGTCGGCCGCCCGTCACTCTTCACGCTTCACGCCTACTGGCGCTTGGCGAGCCTACCGCGAGCCTGTTATCTTGCAGCCGCCGGACGAGGCGACCGGCGGCTGCAAGGGCGGTTAGCTCAGTTGGTAGAGCATCTCGTTTACACCGAGAGGGTCGGCGGTTCGAGCCCGTCACCGCCCACCATTTTCAGGTCGCTGAGCTTGTTCATGCTGGCTGCTGCGTTGGCCCTTGTGGTCGTCGCGGTCACGCCGGCTGCTGCCCAAAACCACGGCCCGTCGATGAGTTTCCGCGTGGCGCCGCTTGAATCCCACGAATGCGGCCGACATTGTCCCGATGTCATCGTAGCCGACGGCGTGATTGAGGCTCAGACGCCACAGACCTTTGTCAATTTTCTCAAGTCGGGCAGTTCGGACGCTAAGTTGCGGCGCATAGTGTTCTTCAACTCCCGCGGCGGCAATGTCGTCGCTTCCATGGTCTTCGGTCATATTCTGCGGGGGCTGCACATCGCCGGCGTCGTCGGACGATTTGACGCGGATGGCGATCCGGGACCATACGTTGGCGAATGTCTGTCGGCCTGCGTTTACGCGCTCATGGGCGCCGTGCGCCGTGTCGCGCCCCCCGGCAGCGAGGTCGGGCTGCATCGAATGTCGATTGTCGAAAGCCAGGGCGGCGGCCTTTTCGGGTCGCAGGTGCAGCGCAGTTTTGCGGACCCGCCGATGGTCGCGGTGTTGGGGCGCTACGCACAAAGAATGGGCGTGGACCCCGCGCTGGTGCGAAGGGCAGAATCGCTGCCCCCCGACACTGTCCACGTTCTCACGCGTGATGAAATGCGGCGCTGGTCACTGGCGACAAGCCAATTCTGACCCTGCCGTTTGGGTCGGCGGCCGCGCCCGGTCTGCAGCAATGGTTTGCGAGCGCTTCGATCCTTGACTTGGGAGCAAGCCTGGCTTATCCGCTCGTCCTCCCGTGGGGGAGTAGCTCAGTTGGTTAGAGCGCCGGCCTGTCACGCCGGAGGTCGCGGGTTCAAGTCCCGTCTCTCTCGCCATCTTCGCCCCAGTTGCATCAATTGCTTAGTTCGCAACATTCGCGCCTTCGCCGCGGTCGCAAGCATGTTTTGTCGTCCGTGAAGAATCCGAACTCGGCCGATTTTTGAGGCGTTTCCGTGGATCGGCAAGTCGTTGCATTTGCAAGGAGGCGGCGGCTCTCAGGTTGATTTCTTGCAAATTGATCGGGACGTTTGGTCGTGATTTTGTCTCTCCGTCGGCTTGGCGGAGGGTGATTCGATGCGGCCCAGGGAGCGGCGGGACAGCGGGCAGAACGATCTCTTCAAGGCCCGGCTCGACCAGATCGTCGACACGGATCACCCACTCGCGAAGCTCGGCCGGGCGATCGACTGGGGCTTTCTCGAGGGGCGGTTCGGCGCGGCCTATTCCGACAAGGCCGGACACCCGCCGCTGCCGACGCGACTGATGGCGGGGCTTTCGATCCTCAAGCACATGCACGATCTCTCCGGCGAGGATCTGTGCGCACGCTGGATCGAGAACCCCTATTACCAGCTGTTCTGCGGCGAGGAGGTCTTCCAGCACAAGCTGACCTTCGACCGTTCGTCGCTGACGCGCTGGCGCCAGCGGATGGGGGAGGAGAAGCTCGTGGCGCTGATCCAGGAGAGCCTGTCAGTGGCGACGCGGACCGGCGCGGCCAAGGCCGCCGACTTCTCCAAGGTGATTGTGGACACCACCGTGCAGCCCAAGGCAGTCGCCTTTCCGACCGACGCCAAGCTCATGCATCGGGCGCGCGAGCGGCTGGTGAAGCTGGCGAAAAAAACCGGCGTCGATCTGCGCCAGTCCTACGCGCGGGTGGGCAAACATGCGCTGATCGCCCATCAGCGCTACGCCCACGCCAAGCAGTTCTGGCGCGCCAACCGGGCGCTGAAGACGATCCGAACCTATCTCGGCTGGATCACACGCGACATCGCGCGCAAGATCAAGGACGACGCCGAACTGGAGAGCGTCTTCGCCCATTCGCTCACGCCCGCCCGCCGCGTGCGCGAGCAGCGCCAGCATCAACGCGGAAGGAAGGTCTACGCTGCACGCGCCCGAGGTCGAATGCATCCGCAAAGGCAAGGCGCATCGTCCCTGCGAGTTTGGCGTCAAGGTCTCGCTCGCCACCACGCTCAATCGCTCCAAGGGCGGCCAGTTCATTGCCCACGCCAAGGCGCTGCCAGGCAACCCTTACGACGGCCACACGCTCGCAACCGTGATTCCGGAGATCGAGACGCAGATCGGCGCCAACCTCACCCGCATCGTCGCCGACCGCGGCTATCGCGGCCACAACGCCCCGCCCGACCACAAATTCAAGGTCTATATCTCCGGCCAGGGACGCCGCGTCACCGAGACCATCAAACGCGAGTTACGCCGCCGCTCCGCAGTCGAGCCCGTGATCGGACACTCCAAGGCCGAGCATCGCATGGGCCGAAACTACTTCGCCGGGACCCACGGCGACGCCGCAAACGCCGCGCTCGCCGCCGCCGGCTACAACTTCGGCTGCCTGCTCGCATGGCTGGCACTCTTGTTGTCCATAATCCTGGCCGCACTCGACGCCGCGACAAGTCACCATCATCCGCTCAAACCCGCCTGAAGGCGTTCTTCACGGACGACTGTTTCATGGTTCCGCAGACTGAAAATCGGTTCCTGTCTGCCCCTAAGCTCGCGGACCTGACCGCTTAGGCGGTAGTAACGCCTGACGGAGATGTGCGCCGCGTTGTCCAGAACATGTCATGCCGGCGAATCGAAGCCTTTCGTCTTGCATGCTGCGCTGCGCTGCGATACGCGTTAAGCACGGGAACCTCCGCTGCGCGAGGCGTGGCGTGCAACCGAAAATCCGAAGAGCGAGGCCATGCCGAGCCTTATTTCCGATTACATTCCGCTGCTCGTATTCGTAATCGTCGGTGCGCTCATCAGCGGAGCCCTGTTGATCGCTCCTTTTCTTGTCGCCTACCGAGCCCCCGATAGCGAGAAGCTTTCCCCCTACGAGTGCGGTTTTCCTCCGTTTGACGATGCTCGCATGCGCTTTGACGCGCGCTTCTACCTCGTTTCGCTCCTTTTCATCATCTTCGACCTTGAGGTCGCGTTCCTGTTTCCCTGGGCGATCGTCTTCCACGACGTTGGCGCATTGGGATTCTGGTCGATGATGATCTTCCTTGCGGTGCTAACCATCGGGTTCGTATACGAGTGGAACAAAGGAGCCCTGGAATGGGACTAACCGCCAGCCCGACGGTCGCGCTGGGCGCGACTGTTGATCCGTTGACCGGCACGCCACTCCGGCCCCAGGATCGGTACTACGGCTCGATAAGCGACGAACTCGCGGACAAGGGCTTTCTCGTTACGACGACCGACGACCTCATCCAATGGGCGCGCACCGGCTCACTAATGTGGATGACCTTTGGGCTCGCGTGCTGCGCGGTCGAGATGATGCAGGTCTCGATGCCGCGGTTTGATATCGAGCGCTTCGGATTCGCGCCTCGCGCGAGTCCTCGCCAGTCAGATGTGATGATCGTCGCTGGAACGCTGACCAACAAGATGGCGCCGGCCCTGCGTAAGGTTTACGACCAGATGCCCGAGCCGCGCTACGTCATCTCGATGGGCTCGTGCGCCAACGGCGGCGGCTACTACCACTATTCCTATTCGGTTGTGCGCGGCTGTGACCGCATCGTCCCGGTCGATATCTACGTCCCGGGCTGCCCGCCCACCGCCGAGGCGCTGCTCTACGGGGTGCTGATGTTGCAGAAGAAAATCCGCCGGACCGGGACGATCGAACGCTGACGACACGCGGGAGCGAAGCAAAAGGCGAGACTTAAGCGAATGGACGATGAGCTTCAAACCGTTGCGACG
Source organism: uncultured Alphaproteobacteria bacterium (assembly GCA_963833955.1). Classification (GTDB taxonomy): domain Bacteria; phylum Pseudomonadota; class Alphaproteobacteria; order Rhizobiales; family Beijerinckiaceae; genus Roseiarcus. The sequence goes on from CAWHZY010000008.1 coordinate 240,007, forward strand.
AAACTAGCCGCCGGGGCCCCTGGCGCGGTGGTAAAATCCGCCTTCGCGTTTGGCGAGCTGACGCTAACTGTCGATCCCGCGCGTATCGTTGAGACACTCCAATTCCTTCGCGACGATCCTGCGGCTCAGTTCGTTTCAATCGTCGATATTTCGGGGGTCGACTATCCACAGCGCGAGAAACGTTTTGAAGTCGTCTACCATCTGCTGTCGCCGAAGCTGAACCGACGGGTCCGGATCAGGATCGAGACCGACGAAGATACAGCGGTCATGAGCGCGACCGCCGTCTATCCAGGCGCCGACTGGTTCGAGCGCGAGATCTATGACCTGTTCGGGGTGACGTTCGAGGGCCATCCGGATTTGCGCCGCATTCTGACCGATTACGGCTTCGATGGTCACCCGCTGCGGAAGGACTTTCCGATGACCGGTTTCGTTGAGGTGCGCTACGACGATGCGGAAAAGCGTGTGCGCTACGATCCGGTGCGACTCAATCAGGAATTCCGCCAGTTCGACTTCCTAAGTCCGTGGGAGGGGCCCCCGCTGCCAGGGGATGAGAAGGCGAAAGGCGACGGACGGTAGTAGGTAGTCGAGTCATGAACGAGCAGAACCTCCGCAACTTCTCGATCAACTTCGGGCCGCAGCATCCGGCGGCGCATGGCGTGCTGCGGCTCGTGCTCGAGCTTGACGGCGAGGTGGTCGAACGAGTCGACCCGCATATCGGCCTCCTGCATCGCGGCACCGAAAAACTGATGGAGGCGCGTACTTACCTGCAGAACGTGCCTTATCTCGATCGGCTCGACTATGTCGCGCCGATGAATCAGGAGCACGCCTATGCGCTGGCGGTCGAGCGGCTTCTCGGCATTTCGGTTCCTCGACGCGCCCAACTCATCCGCGTTCTTTATTGCGAGATCGGCCGCTTGTTGTCGCATTTGCTCCAGATCACAACGCAAGCGATGGATGTCGGCGCACTAACCCCGCCGCTTTGGGGGTTCGAAGAGCGCGAGAAGCTAATGGTTTTCTACGAGCGCGCCAGTGGTTCACGCATGCATGCGGCCTACTTCCGTCCGGGCGGCGTCCACCAGGATCTGCCGCGCAAACTCATCGACGACATTGACGCCTTTTGCGATCCGTTCCTCAGCGTTTGCGACGATCTGGAAACCCTGCTCACAGGAAACCGCATCTTCAAGCAGCGCAACGTCGACATCGGCGTGGTCAAGCTGGCGGACGCCTGGGCGTGGGGCTTCTCGGGCGTCATGGTGCGTGGCTCGGGCGCGCCATGGGACCTGCGCAAGGCGCAGCCCTACGAATGCTACGAGGAGATGGATTTCGATATTCCCGTCGGCAAAAACGGCGACTGCTACGATCGTTATGTGATCCGCATGGAGGAAATGCGCCAGTCGGTAAAGATCATGCAACAGTGCTGCCGGAAGCTGAACTCGGCCGGCGGCGAAGGGCCAGTGGTGACGGACGACGGCAAAGTTGCGCCGCCTCGACGCGCCGAAATGAAGCGGTCCATGGAGGCGCTGATTCACCATTTTAAGCTCTACACCGAGGGCTATAAAGTACCGGCTGGTGAGGTTTACGCCGCAGTCGAAGCGCCCAAGGGCGAGTTCGGCGTTTATCTGGTGTCCGACGGCTCTAACAAGCCTTACCGCGTCAAACTTCGCGCGCCTGGCTTTGCGCATCTTCAGGCGATGGATTTTCTGTGCCGCAAGCACATGCTGGCAGATATCAGCGCGATCCTCGGCTCGCTCGACATTGTGTTCGGCGAGGTCGACCGGTGATCGCGGTCGCCGGGAGTTCTTCAGCATGATGGTGCTACATTCGAGGAACGTTTGACCGATGTCCGTTCGCCGCCTTGCTGATGAGCAACCGACAAACTTCGAGTTCACGCCCGAGAATAAGGCGTGGGCGGACCGGGAGATAGCGAAATATCCTCCCGGCCGGCAGGCCTCGGCGGTACTCGCGCTATTGTGGCGCGCGCAGAAGCAGAACGGATACTGGCTTCCCCGAGTCGCGATCGAAAAAGTTGCAGCGATGCTGGAGATGCCGAACATCCGAGTGCTGGAGGTCGCGACCTTCTACACGATGTTCAATCTGGAGCCGGTCGGGCGCCATTACGTGCAGCTCTGCGGCACGACCCCGTGCATGTTGTCCGGTTCTGACGACATCAAGGCGGTCTGCCGCAAGCGCATCGGCGAACAGGGCCATGTTAGCCCGGATGGGGTATTTTCATGGATCGAGGTCGAATGCCTCGGCGCCTGTTGCAACGCGCCGATGGTCCAGATCAATGACGACTATTACGAGGACCTGACGCCGGAAAGCTTCGGCAGCCTGCTCGACGATCTAGCTACCGGTCGGCCAGTCAAGACGGGCTCGCAGATCGGACGCGTCTCGTCCGAGCCGGTTGGAGGTTTAACGTCACTGACGACATTATACGGAGGTGACGGACGGGACCGCCCGAGCGCGCCCGCGAATGATCAAACGCCGACGGGAAAGATCGGGAACTGAGCGATGCTGGAAGACAAGGATCGCATCTTTACTAACCTTTATGGCCTTGGCGATCGCGGCCTCAAAGGAGCACGAGCACGCGGCAATTGGGATGGGACCAAGGCGCTTATCGACAAGGGGCGAGACTGGATCATCGCCGAAATGAAGGCCTCAGGCTTGCGGGGCCGCGGGGGGGCCGGGTTCCCCACCGGTCTCAAATGGTCGTTCATGCCGAAGACCATCGATCCCAAGCGCCCACACTACCTCGTTATTAACGCCGACGAATCGGAGCCGGGGACCTGCAAGGATCGCGAGATCATGCGGAACGATCCGCACACGCTGGTCGAAGGCGCATTGCTCGCGTCATTCGCTATGGGCGCACACGCGGCCTACATTTACGTGCGCGGCGAATTCATCAAAGAGCGCACAAATCTCGAGGGCGCAGTCGAGGAGGCCTACGAGGCCAGTCTCATCGGCAAGGACAATATTCACGGTTGGCCGTTCGATCTCTACGTCCATCATGGCGCGGGCGCCTATATCTGCGGTGAAGAGACGGCGATGCTCGAATCACTTGAGGGTAAGAAGGGCATGCCGCGCATGAAGCCGCCCTTTCCCGCGGGCATGGGGCTCTATGGTTCCCCCACTACCGTCAATAACGTCGAGTTCGATCGCCGTCGCTCCGACGATTTTGCGTCGCGGCGCATCCTGGTTCACGAATTTCGGGGCGCCCAACAATTTTGGCACCAAGGTCTTCAGCATCTCGGGTCACGTCAACAAGCCGTGCAACGTCGAGGAGGCGATGTCGATCCCGTTCCGCGAATTGATTGACAAGCACTGCGGAGGTGTGCGCGGCGGTTGGGACAATCTGCTCGCAGTCATTCCCGGAGGGGCGTCGGTGCGGCTCGTCCCCGCCGCTCAGATCATCGACTGCCCGATGGACTTCGACTCGCTCGCTAAGCTCAAATCCGGTCTCGGCACAGCCGCGGCGATCGTGATGGACAAGTCGACCGACATCATCCGCGCCATCGCGCGTTTGTCATATTTTTATAAGCACGAAAGCTGCGGCCAGTGCACGCCGTGCCGGGAAGGTGCTGGCTGGATGTGGCGTGTGATGGAGCGTATGGTTGAGGGCCGCGCGCAAAAACGTGAGATCGACATGCTGCTAGACGTCACCAAGCAGGTCGAAGGGCACACGATTTGCGCGCTCGGCGACGCAGCCGCATGGCCAATTCAGGGACTAATCGCCCATTTCCGACCCGAGATCGAGCGACGCATCGATCGATATGCTGCCAATCCGCATAGCGAGCCGGTGCTCGCGGCGGCGGAGTAGGGCATGACGCATCACATTGCCCAGCTCAACATCGGCCGGTTCCGCTATCCGACGGATGATCCGCGCATGGCGGCGTTCATGACGAACCTCGATCGCATCAACGCTCTGGCGGAGCGCAGCGAGGGATTCGTGTGGCGGCTCAAGGACGACAGCAACAATGCGACTGCCATCCGTCCTGCGAGCGACCCGACCATGGCGGTCAACCTGTCGGTGTGGGAAAACGTCGAAGCGCTTGAGCGCTTTGTGTGGGCGACAGTCCACAAGCAGTTCTATAACCGCAAGGGAGATTGGTTCCAAAAGCCTGGGACGCCGCATTTCGTCATGTGGCCGATACCATCCGGGCATATTCCAAACTTGGAAGAGGCGACGGGGCGGCTTGCGCACTTAACTGTGCAGGGCGATAGCGATTTCGCCTTCGGCTGGAGCCACCTGCCGCATATCAAGCTGTGGATGAGCCAGAAATGCGGCTAACGGCTGGACCGACACGATGAAGATCGAGAACGAAAACCATCGGATGGAAGGTCGCAAAGCCGACCTTTCGGGGTCGAAATTCGACGACGTCAATCTATCCGGGTCGGACTTTCGCAACATCAATATGTCAGGTTGTTCATTCGACGACCTGAATATGTCCGGCTGGCGCGTTCATAACGCGAATTTGTCCGGGCTGCAGGTCGAGAAGACGAACCTCGCTGGCGCATCGTTCGTTGACGCGCGCCTCGATGGAGCGACCATAGGGGGCGTTTCCATCACTGACCCGCTCGCGTACTGGCGCACGGGCCATCGGGCGAACAGCCTATGAGCAAGATCATCATCGACGGCAAGGAAGTCGAGGTTCCCGCCGAATACACGCTTCTCCAGGCTTGCGAGGCGGCGGGGGCTGAAATTCCGCGCTTCTGCTTCCATGAGCGGTTGTCGATTGCCGGCAACTGCCGGATGTGCCTCGTCGAAGTGAAGGGCGGACCGCCCAAGCCGACGGCCTCCTGCGCCATGGCTGTCAAAGACTTGCGCCCCGGCCCGAACGGCGAACCGCCGGTCGTGCTGACCAACTCGCCCATGGCCCGGAAGGCGCGCAAGGGCACAATGGAGTTTCTGCTGATCAACCATCCACTCGACTGCCCGATCTGCGACCAGGGCGGCGAATGCGATCTGCAAGATCAGGCGATGGCCTATGGCGCCGACTCCTCTCGCTTCGCCGAGAACAAGCGCGCCGTTGAAGACAAATATATCGGGGCGCTGGTCAAGACCTCGATGAACCGATGCATACAATGCACGCGGTGCGTGCGCTTTGTCACAGAAGTGGCCGGCGTTCCTGAACTCGGCGCGATCGGCCGCGGCGAGGACATGGAGATCACCTCCTATCTTCAAGAAGCTTTGAGCTCGGAGCTGCAGGGAAACGTTGTCGACCTCTGTCCGGTCGGCGCCTTGACCTCGAAACCGACGGCGTTTCATGCCCGTCCTTGGGAGTACGCCAAGACCGAATCGATTGACGTGATGGACGCGCTTGGCTCCTCGATCCGAATCGATGCGCGCGGCCGCGAGGTCGTGCGGATCCTGCCTCGTGTCAATGATGCGATCAACGAGGAATGGATTTCAGATAAGACGCGGCACATCGTCGACGGCTTGAAGACGCAGCGACTCGATCGTCCATATGTCCGTGTCGACGGCCGGCTCCGGCCCGCGAGTTGGGCGGAGGCTTTCGCGATGGTCGCCGCCAAGGTTGCCGCCGCAGCTCCCTCGCGCGTTGGGGCAATCGTTGGCGATCTGGCAACCGTTGAAGAAATGTTCGCGCTCAAATCACTGGTGGGCAAGCTCGGCTCGTCCAACATCGATTGCCGCCAAGATGGCTCCAAACTGCACCCTAAATTTGGCCGCGCATCTTATCTTTTCAACTCGACGATTGCCGGGGTCGACCAGGCCGACGCTATTCTCATCGTTGGCTCCAGCCCGCGTTACGAGGCGCCCGTCCTCAACGCGCGCATCCGCAAGCGCTGGCTCAGAGGCGGCGCGCCGATAGGCGTCGTCGGCCCCAAGGCCGATCTGAGTTACAAATATAATCACTTGGGCGCAGGACCGGAGACGCTCGCGCAGGCGTGGGATCGACCGCCGAAAGACGCGGCGAAGCCAATGATGATTGTCGGTTCCGGCGCTTTCGTCCGCCCTGACGGCGTCGGCTTGCTGGCTGGCCTTGCCAAGGTTGCCCTCGCCGCCGGCGTTGTGAGAGACGGGTGGAACGGCTTTAACGTGTTGCATACCGCCGCCTCGCGCGTCGGCGGGCTAGATCTCGGCCTCGTGCCGGGCCAAGACGGGCTCGATGCGCTGGCCATGGCGAAGGCCAACGCTCTCGACGTGCTCATCAACCTGGGTGCGGACGAGATTGACATTGAGCCGGGTGCGTTCGTGGTCTACATCGGCACTCATGGTGACCGCGGGGCCCATCGGGCGGACGTCATTCTGCCGGGCGCCGCTTACACGGAAAAGACGGGCGTCTACGTCAACACCGAAGGCAGGCCGCAGTTCGCAGAGCGCGCGGTGTTTCCGCCGGGAGACGCGCGCGAGGATTGGTCGATTCTGCGTGCTCTATCGGACACGCTGGGCGCCAAGCTGCCATTCGATTCGCTCGCCCAATTGCGGGCGGCGCTAGCCGTCGCTTACCCCTTCCTGGTGCGCTTCGACGTCGTCGCGCCAGCGGATGCAAGCGTTTTCGACTCGATCGCCGCGCTCGGCGGCGCCGTCGACAAAGCGCCGTTCGTCCCTGCCATCTCCGACTTCTATCTTACTAACCCGATCGCGCGCGCCTCTCGCGTCATGGCCGAGTGTTCGGCTCTCGCGCGAGGCGTTCAGCGTCAGGCGGCGGAATAGCATCGATGAGCACCGCCTCTCCCAGCAGACCGTCGTCTTCGCCCTCCCTCGCCGTAATCGGCGTCGCCGCTGCGATTGTCGCCGTCGTCATCGTCGCGGTTCTGGCGTGGCTGATCAGCGGCGGCTATTTCTCGGCGTTCGGACATTGGATGCACACAAGCGACGTAGGGACGGCGCTTCGCTACTTACTCGAGAGCCTGATGCTGCTCGTGTGTGTGCTCCTGTCGACGGCGGCGTTAATCTACATTCAACGAAAGATCTGGGGAGCCGTACAGCTGAGACGCGGCCCCAACGTGGTTGGACCTTGGGGCGTCCTTCAGCCGTTCGCGGACTTCTTCAAGTTTATCCTCAAGGAGCCCATCATCCCCGCGAGCGCCAACAAGGGCGTGTTCCTGCTCGCTCCGCTGGTTTCCGTTGTGCTCGCCTTTGCCGCGTGGGCGGTCATTCCGGTCTCGGACGGATGGGTGGTCGCGGACATCAACGTTGGGCTCCTTTATCTCTTCGCGGTTTCCTCGCTTGGCGTGTACGGCGTCATCATGGCAGGTTGGGCCTCCAATTCGAAATATGCGCTGCTTTCGGCGCTGCGCGCAGCCGCCCAGATGGTGTCCTATGAGGTCTCGATCGGCTTCGTGATCGTGACGGTGGTGCTGTGCGCAGGCTCGGTCAACCTGAGCGACATCGTCCGCGCCCAGGACACACGGTTCGGCTTGTTCGGTTGGTACTGGCTGCCGCTCTTCCCGATGTTCGTTGTCTTCTTCGTTTCAGCGCTTGCCGAGACGAATCGGCCGCCGTTCGACTTGACCGAGGCGGAGTCGGAGCTGGTCGCAGGCTACACGGTCGAGTATTCAGCCTCGCTGTTCCTGCTGCAGTTCCTGACCGAACTCGTCGCACTGCTTACCATGGGGGCGTTAGCCGCCATCTTGTTCCTTGGCGGATGGCTGTCGCCGCTGCCATTTCCTCCGTTCACATGGATACCGGGGGTGATCTGGTTCCTGATCAAGGCCTGGGGGGTCGTTTTCTGCTTCTTGATGGTCACCGCCTTCGTCCCGCGCTATCGCTACGATCAGTTGATGCGCTTGGGCTGGAAGGTGTTCCTGCCGATTTCTCTGGCAATGGTGGTGCTGGTGGCAGGAGTGCTCGAATTTACCGGTCTCGGGGCGAGCCCCTCGGGCCCGTTGCACTGAGGGGAGACGAAGGCAATGGCTCTCAGGCTCGCTCACTCGGCCAGGTCTCTGTTCCTGACAGAGTTCCTTGCCGCGTTCGGTTTGTCGATCCGGTATATGTTCAAGCCTAGGGCGACGCTCAACTATCCGCATGAGAAGTCGCCGCTGAGCCCTCGCTTTCGTGGAGAACATGCGCTGCGCCGCTATCCGAATGGCGAGGAACGATGCATAGCCTGCAAGCTGTGCGAGGCGATTTGTCCGGCTCAGGCGATCACGATCGAGGCGGGACCTCGGCGCAATGACGGCACGCGCCGCACCACGCGCTACGACATCGACATGGTCAAGTGCATCTACTGCGGGATGTGCCAGGAGGCCTGTCCGGTCGACGCGATCGTCGAAGGTCCGAACTTCGAATTCTCGACCGAGACGCGCGAAGAGCTTTATTACGATAAGCAACGACTGCTGGCGAATGGCGATCGCTGGGAGAGGGAGTTGGCGCGCAACATCGCGCTCGACGCCCCGTATCGATAACGCCCTCTCTCTTCTGAGGAGAAGGGAGTTGAACATGGCCCGTCGAATGACGGGCTTTGTTCACGGGCGTGTTTGGAGGCCCGACCAGGCCGCGCCGCGATGGCGCCAACGAATGCGGCGCTCGCGCTGGCTGCGCTCTGCCTGTTTCCCGAAAAGGGAAGGGCAGTCGGGCAGGGGGACTATGACAAGAGGCGGACGATGCAGGCCGATGTTTTCTTCTTTTGGATTCTAGCCCCGCTTTTGGTTGTGTCGGCTTTCGCCGTCATCGTGGCCAAAAATCCGGTGCATTCGGTCCTCTTTCTCATTCTTTCCTTCGTCTGTGCGGCCGGGCTGTTCCTTCTCATGGGCGCGGAGTTTCTGGCGATGATCCTGGTCGTCGTCTATGTCGGCGCGGTCGCGGTGCTGTTCCTGTTCGTTGTCATGCTGCTTGACGTGGATTTCGCCCGGCTAAGGCAGGGCTTCGTCGAATACCTGCCGCAGGGGTTGCTGATCGCGCTGCTGTTTTTCTTCGAGCTCTGGTATGTCATCTCCGGCCTCGGGCCGTCCTCTCGCGCCGCCTCCCCGGCCACGCCTTCGGGTATGCTGAGCAACACGGCCGCGCTCGGCGAGGTGCTCTACACCCGCTATATCTACTTCTTTCAGGCGGCGGGGATGATTCTGCTCACCGCGATGATCGGAGCGATCGTTCTCACCCTTCACCACAAGCCGGGCGTCAAGCGCCAGGACGTCGGCGCGCAGGTGGCTCGCAACCCCGAAACCGCGGTCGAGGTGCGCAAAGTCCACTCGCGCGCCGGCATCTGAAGGATCACGCGGATGGGAATCGGGCTTGCCAACTACCTCACCCTCGCCGCGATCGTGTTCACGATCGGCATCGCCGGCATCATCCTGAACCACAAGAACATCATTATCATTTTGATGTCGGTCGAGCTCATCCTGCTCGCCGTCAATATCAACCTCATCGCCTTCTCGACCTATTCAGGCGATCTGACCGGGCAGGCCTTCGCGCTCTTCATCCTGACTGTGGCTGCGGCGGAGGCGGCGATCGGCCTTGCGATCCTGGTGGCCTATTACCGCAATCGCGGCTCGATCGCGGTTGAGGACATCAATTCGTTGAAGGGCTGAGACGGTGTACCAGCTAATCGTTTTCCTGCCGCTTCTCGGTTTTCTGATCGCCGGCATTTTCGGGCCCTGGATCGGCGCGCGCGGCGCCGAATATGTTACCTGCGGCCTGCTCGGGATTTGCTGTGTTCTTTCCTGGATCGCTTTCGTCATGGTCGCGGGAGGATCGGACGCGCACGTTGCGATCGGCAATTGGTTCACCTCTGGCAAGCTCGCGGTCGCTTGGAGTCTCCGCATCGACACCCTGACCGCCGTGATGTTGGTGGTGGTGACGACGGTGTCGTTTGTCGTCCATGTTTATTCCATCGGTTACATGTCGGACGATCCGTCCCGGCCTCGCTTCTTCGCATACCTCTCGTTGTTCACATTCGCGATGCTGATGCTGGTGACAGCGGACAATCTGGTGCAAATGTTCTTCGGCTGGGAGGGCGTCGGTTTGATGTCCTACCTGTTGATCGGCTTCTGGTACGATCGGCCCACCGCCAACGCAGCGGCCATTAAAGCCTTCGTCGTCAACCGGGTCGGGGACTTCGGCTTCTCGCTCGGCATCTTCCTCACCTACTATCTGACCGGTTCGGTCAGCTTCGATCAGGTATTTGCCGCCGCTCCCGGTCTTGCCGGCAAGACGGTGCATTTTATCGGCTTCAATTGGGACGCGGTCACGCTTGCCTGTCTGCTGCTCTTCATGGGGGCGATGGGTAAGTCGGCACAGTTCCTGCTGCACACCTGGCTGCCCGACGCGATGGAAGGCCCGACCCCGGTTTCGGCCCTCATTCACGCCGCGACGATGGTGACGGCAGGCGTGTTCATGGTGGCGAGACTTTCGCCGCTATTCGAAATGTCGCCCACTGCGCTCAGTGTCGTCACGATTGTCGGCGGGACGACCGCCTTCTTCGCCGCGACAATTGGCCTGGTGCAGAACGACATCAAGAAAGTGATAGCCTACTCGACGTGTTCACAGCTCGGCTACATGTTCGTGGCTCTTGGGGTCGGCGGCTACAGCCTCGGCATTTTCCACCTTTTCACCCACGCCTTCTTCAAGGCTCTGTTGTTTCTCGGCGCCGGCTCGGTCATCACCGCGATGCATCACGAACAGGACATGCGCGTGATGGGCGGATTGCGTAAGGAGATTCCGTTCACCTTTTGGATGATGATGATCGGAACGCTTTCGTTGACTGGAGTTGGCATCCCGCTGACGTCGCTTGGCTTTGCCGGTTTCGTCTCTAAAGATGCGATCATCGAGGCCGCGTTCGCGTCGCACCGCTACGGCGCGCTCTATGGATTCCTTTGCACCGACATCGCCGCCGCGCTGACCGCGTTCTATTCGTGGCGCCTGATGTTCATGACTTTCTTCGGGCAGCGTGGCGACTGGGCGACGAGCCTACCCAGCGCGCATGATGCTCATGGGCATGGAGATCATGGCCACGGTGATCATCCCGCGCATGAATCGCCGCTCGTTATGCTGGTCCCGCTCGCCGTGTTGGCGGCGGGGGCGACGTTCGCCGGAATGGCTTTCCGCTATCTCTTCATTGGTGGAGGCTTCGAGTCTTTCTGGCGCCAATCGTTGTTCCTCGGACCCGAGAACCATATTCTCGAGGACATGGAGCACGTGTCGGCGCTGGTCTCGTTATCGCCGAGCCTGTTCATGCTCGGCGGGTTCCTGGTCGCCTATTACATGTACGTTGTCGACCGAACCGCGCCGCAGCGGCTCGCCTCCGATTTTCCAGCGCTCTATCGCTTCCTACTCAACAAGTGGTACTTCGACGAACTCTACGACTTCCTCTTCGTTCGTCCGGCCTTCGCCATCGGTCGCTTGTTCTGGAAGGGCGGAGACGGCGCGATCATCGACGGACTCGGCCCCGACGGCGTATCGGCTCGCGTTCTTGATGTCGCCCGGAACTCGGTGCGCTTGCAAACCGGCTACGTCTACCATTACGCCTTCGCGATGCTGCTTGGCGCCGCCGCGCTGACGACCTGGTATCTGTTCGGGGGGGTCACGCGATGAACGGCTCTTGGATCCTCTCCGGCATTCTAGCGTTGCCGCTGATCGGTGCGCTGTTCATTCTATTGCTTCCGGGGGATAGCGAGGCGACGAAGCGAAACGCGCGCTGGATCGCGCTGTTCGCGACCTTGATCACCTTCGTGCTGAGCCTCGTCGCCTGGGGCCGCTTCGACTCAGCGCAGCCCGGCTTCCAGCTTGTCGAGGAACGCGACTGGTTCTCGCACGCGATCCTGTACAAGCTCGGCGTCGATGGTGTTTCGATGCCGTTCGTGTTGCTCACCGCGTTCCTCATGCCGATCTGCATTGTCGCGTCGTGGGCTCCGATTCAGACTCGCGTGAAGGAGTACATGATCACCTTCCTGGTGATGGAGACGCTGATGATCGGCGTCTTCGTCGCGCTCGACCTGGTGCTCTTCTATCTGTTCTTTGAGGGCGGCCTCATTCCGATGTTCATCATCATCGGCGTCTGGGGTCATGGGAACCGGGTGTACGCGGCCTTCAAGTTCTTTCTCTATACTTTCACCGGCTCGGTGCTGATGCTGCTCGCGATCATGGCGATGTACTGGACCGCCGGCACGACCGACATCACCGTATTGCTCAAGACCCCCTTTCCCGCCCATATGCAGACTTGGCTGTGGCTCGGCTTCTTCGCCTCGTTCGCGGTCAAGATGCCGATGTGGCCGGTCCACACCTGGCTACCTGACGCGCATGTCGAAGCGCCGACTGCGGGATCGGTGATGCTGGCCGCCATTCTGCTCAAAATGGGCGGCTACGGCTTCATCCGGTTTTCGCTGCCGATGTTCCCGGACGCCTCGGTCTATTTCACCCCGCTCGTGTTCGCGCTTTCGGTAATCGCGATCATCTACACCTCCCTGGTCGCGCTGGCGCAGGAGAGCATGAAGAAGCTGATCGCCTATTCGTCGGTGGCCCACATGGGCTTCGTGACGATGGGAATCTTCGCCGGGAACACCCAGGGGGTTCAAGGGGCGGTTTACCAGATGGTGAGCCACGGACTCATCTCCGGCGCTCTCTTCCTTTGCGTCGGCGTCCTCTATGACCGCATGCACACTTACGACATCGCCGCCTACGGCGGCCTCGTGCAGCGCATGCCGCTCTATGCCGTCGCCTTCATGACGTTCACATTCGCCAATATCGGGTTGCCGGGCACCACGGGCTTCATCGGCGAATTCTTGACCCTGTTAGGCACGTTCCAGATCAACAACTGGGTCGCGTTCCTCGCCACCACCGGCACAATCCTGTCGGCATGCTACGCGCTCTACCTTTACCGCCGCATCATCTTTGGCGTTATCGAGAAGCCAAACCTGATGGGCATCGCCGATCTCACGAACCGCGAGGTCGTGACGTTGGTGCCGCTTGGCCTGCTCACGATCTTTTACGGCGTGCACCCACAGCCGATCATCGACGCTAGCGCAGCTTCAATCGAACAGATCATCAGCGGCTTCCAGCACGCTATGGCGGCGACGAAGTCGGCGGGGCTGTGACGACTTAGCGGCTCTGCGCCGCGCGCCGATTGTTTTTGGAACGAGCGACACTGATGCATGAGACGGCCATTTCTCTTCCTGTGATCCTGCCGGAAGTGGTGCTGGCGGCGGGGACCTTGGCTCTCGTGCTTTACGGCGCCCTGCGTGGCGAGCGAGGGTCGGCCCTGGTCAACGAGTTCGCCGTCGGCCTGCTCGGCCTTGTCCTGATTCTGATGCTGGCCAGGAATCGCCCGATGGGCGTCACCTTCTACGGCTCCTTCGCAGACGACGCATTCACCCGCTTCATGAGCGCGCTTGCGCTTGTCGGCTCGCTGGTGACGCTTCTCCTGTCGGTCGAGTTCATGCGTCAGGAGCGGATCGGCGGGTTCGAATTCCCGGTCCTCATCCTCATTTCCACCCTCGGCATACTGATGCTGATCTCGGCCAATGACTTCATCGCGCTCTACCTCGGTTTCGAGCTGATGAGCTTGGCGCTCTACGTGATCGCGGCCTATCGGCGCCACGATCTCCGCGCCACCGAAGCTGGCCTCAAGTATTTCGTCCTCGGCGCCTTGTCGTCGGGCATGATGCTCTACGGCATGTCGCTCATCTACGGGTATTCCGGCTCGGTCGCGTTCAGCGCGGTCGCGAACGCCGTGCATGATCATGCCAACATCGGCGTGCTGTTCGGGCTGGTGTTCCTTTTGGTCGGGCTGGCGTTCAAGATCTCTGTCGTGCCGTTTCACATGTGGACGCCCGACGTCTACGAAGGCGTGCCAACTCCGGTGACGACGTTCTTCGCCACCGCGCCCAAGATCGCCGCGATGGCGGTCCTGGTTCGGGTCGTGATCACCGCCTTTCCCGGCATCGCCAACGACTGGCGCCAGATCCTCACCTTCGTCTCGATCGCCTCGATGGTGCTTGGCGCCTTCGCCGCCATCGGACAGCGCAACTTTAAACGGCTGATGGCCTATTCCGCGATCGGCCATATGGGATACGCCCTGGTCGGGCTCGCTGCGGGCACGGTCGAGGGCGCGCAGAGCGTCGTCATCTATATGGCGATCTACGTGGTGATGACGCTGGGGACCTTCGCCGCTATTCTGTCCATGCGCCGCGCAGGGCGCGCGGTCGAGACGATGGCCGATCTCGCGGGCCTGGCGCGGACGGATCCGACCATGGCCTTCTTCCTGGCGACGATGATGTTCTCGCTTGCTGGCGTTCCGCCGCTGGCCGGCTTCTTCGCCAAGTTCTATGTCTTTGCCGCCGCCATGAAGGCAGGTCTCTATGGCCTTTCGGTCATCGGTGTTTTGGCGAGCTGCGTGGCCGCCTATTATTATCTGAGGATCGTCAAGCTGATGTATTTCGACGAGCCGGCTCCAGCGTTTGATCGTCCAAGCCCCGTCGCGCGCATCGTGCTCGCGGTTTCGGCGCTCGCGATCATCCTGTTCGTGTTTGCGCCCTCGCCGATCACCAACGCCGCGATGGCGGCCGCGCAGTCGCTCTTTTGACCACCGCCTCCAAGCTGGACAGCACGCATCGGCGCTGGCGGATCGTTGGTTTCGACGCCGTCGAATTCGACCAACGAGGAGGCGCGCCGCCGCGCGTTGGCCGGCGACTCGGATTGCCTGTGGATCGTAGCCGACGAGCAGACGGCGGGGAGAGGCCGTCGGGGCCGCGCCTGGATCTCGCCGAAGGGAAACCTCCACGCCAGCGCCCTGATGATCGATCCCTGCCCGCGTGCGGTTGCGGCGCAACTCAGCTTCGTCGCCGGAGTGGCGTTGGCGCGCGCGGTCACAGATCTCGGCGTGACCGATGTCGGCCTCAAATGGCCAAACGATTTGATGTCTCGTGGAGCGAAATGCGCCGGGATTCTCATTGAAGGCTTTAGTCTTGGAAGCGGGCGGACGGCATGTGTCGTAGGGATCGGCGTCAATTGCGCGCATGCGCCGGAGGCCGTCGGCTACGCGACCTCACGCCTGATGCGGGCAGGCGGACAAGCGGTGGCTCCTCGAGAACTGTTCGCGCGTCTCACCGAACGCTTCGATGAGGCGCTTAACGAGTGGCGCGCTGGACGGGCGTTCGACCGCATTCGCGCCGCTTGGCTCGATTACGCTGTCGGCTTGGGGCAACGGGTCGCGATCCAAAACGGAGCCGGCCAACGGGAGGGCGTCTTCGAGGGGATCGACGCGACCGGCCGTCTGCTCATGCGCTCCGAGCACGGGCTAGACGCCATCGAGGCGGGCGACGTGTGGCTCCTGCCTCGCTCGCGCATCCTGCCGCGAGTGATTCTGTCCGCCTCCCACCCGCCGGAAAGGCGCGCCTAGATGGCGGACGACAACGAGTTCGTGTTCGTCCCGCTTGGCGGCTTGGGCGAGATCGGGATGAATTGCGCCCTTTACGGATATGGGCCGGCGAGCGCACGCCAATGGCTCATGGTCGACCTTGGCATTGGCTTCGCCGATGAGGACTTGCCGGGCGTTGATCTCATCATGCCGGATCTCAGCTTCATCGAGAAGGCGAAGAAGAATCTGGTCGGGGTGGTCATCACTCATGCACACGAGGACCATATGGGCGCCCTCGTCGAGCTTTGGCCGGACCTTCGCGCGCCCGTCTATATGACGCGCTTCGCGGCCGGACTTGTCGAGGCGCGCCGATTGAGCGATCCGGGCGCGCCCGAGATCCCTTTGAAGGTTGTTCAGCTTGGCGAGAAGGTGGTGATCGGCCCGTTCGTTGTCGAATTTATCCCCGTCGCTCATTCCATCCCCGAAAGCTCGGCCCTGGCGATTCGCACGCCGGCCGGGCTTATCGTCCACACCGCCGACTGGAAGATTGATCCGTCGCCGATCATTGGTCTCCCCACCGACGAGGCGCGCTTCAAAGCGCTCGGCGACGAGGGCGTGCTGGCGCTTGTGGGCGATTCGACCAACATTCTGCGCGAAGGGGAAAGTCCCTCCGAGCGCGACGTCGCGAAGACGCTGACCGGGCTCATTGCCAACGCGAAAGGCAGGGTAGTCGTGACCACCTTCGCCTCCAACGTCGGCCGGCTGCGTTCCGCGGCTGAGGCTGGTTTCGCCGCCGGGCGACAGGTCTGCATTCTCGGCCGGGCGATCGAGCGCGTGGTCGGCGTCGCGCGCGACTGCGGGATGCTGGAAGGCCTGCCGCCGTTCTTGGGCATGGATGCGTTCGAGCGGTTGCCGCGCGACCGGATACTGGCGCTCGCTACCGGCAGTCAGGGTGAGCCCCGCGCAGCGCTTGCACGCATGGCGGGGGACGAGCATCCGACGGCGGAACTGAGCGCCGGCGACACCGTGATCTTTTCGTCGCGCACCATTCCCGGCAACGAGAAGGCGGTCGGGAAAATCGTTAACGCGTTCGCTCGGGCTGGCGTCGAGGTGGTCACGGACCGCACCGCGCTGGTGCATGTCTCCGGCCATCCACGGCGGGCGGAGGTGGCGAAAATGTACGCCTGGGTGCGTCCGAGAATCGCCCTGCCCGCGCATGGGGAGCCAGTGCACTTGACCGAACATGCGGACTTCGCACGGGCGCAAGGGGTGTCGCAGGTCTTGCGCGCCTTCAACGGCGATATGATCCGGCTTGCCCCCGGCGAGGTCAGCGTATCAGGCAAGGTGACGAGTGGGCGGCGGGCGAAGGACGGCGCGATTCTATTGCCGCCGGGTCAGGAATCGATCCGCCAGCGCCGCAGGCTTAGTTTCGCCGGCGTTGTCTCGATTGCGATCGCGCTGACCGCAAGGG
The DNA here is from genome assembly GCA_963833955.1 of uncultured Alphaproteobacteria bacterium. Taxonomy (GTDB): domain Bacteria; phylum Pseudomonadota; class Alphaproteobacteria; order Rhizobiales; family Beijerinckiaceae; genus Roseiarcus. Next base: position 256,732 of record CAWHZY010000008.1, read on the forward strand.
GCGAAATGGCGGGCGACCCGGATGTGATGATCGCGGGCCTGCCGGAGCGTACGCGCGAAGGCGCGGCGATCGACGCTCTGATCGACGACGCGATCTTCGAGGCCTTCGAGAGCTTACCGCCCGGCAAGCGGCGCGACGCCGAGGTCGTCTCCACCGCGATCGAGCGCGCGGTGCGCGGTTCGGTCAACGCCGTCTGGGGCAAGAAGCCGCAAGTGCACGTGCTGGTGGTTGAGGTTTAAAAGGCGGACTGGCTTCGGTTGGCCTCCATCTTTCGGGGAAACGCATCCATGAGGGACCTGGGCGGAAAGACCGCGTTTGTCACCGGCGCGGCGTCTGGGATCGGGCTGGGAATCGCCACCGCTCTCGCGCAGGCGGGCGCGAAGGTAATGCTCTGCGACATTGAAGAGACGGCGCTAGCCAAAGCGGTCGACGGCATGAAGCAGACCAACGCGGACGTCGAGGGCGTCAAGGCGGACGTGTCGCTCAAGGCTGAGCTGAAAGCAGCAGCCGAAACCACGATCGACCGTTATGGCAAGGTGCATATTCTCGTCAACAACGCCGGAGTTGGCGGCGGCCGACCGTACGGAGCATGGACTGACGGGGCGTGGGAGTGGACGCTCGGCGTCAATCTGATGGCCGTCGTGTGGGGAATTGAGATTTTCGGCCCTCTGATCGAACAGCATGGCGAGGGCGGACACATTGTGTCCACTGCGTCGATCGCCGGGCTCATCTCGGGCGGCGGCATTCAATACAATGTATCCAAATATGGCGTCGTCGCGCTATCCGAGGGGTTGCGCAGCGAACTCGCTCCTCGTGGGATCGGCGTGTCGGTGCTGTGTCCAGGATTCGTCCGTACCCAGATCATGGACTTCTGGCGAAACCAGCCGGAACGTTTCGGCCGCATCCCGGCCGACAGATTGGCGGCGATTCGAGCGTCTGAACCGTTCAAAATGATACAGGAGCGCGTTTCGAATGGAGTCGATCCGTCCTATGTCGGCGAACTGGTGCGGGAAGGTATTGAGAAAGACTGGCCTTACATCTTCACCGACGTCGAGTTCGAGCCCATGATCGAGGCGCGCTTTGCCGCGATCAAGCAGGGGTTCGACCGGATTCGCGGACGTGACCCGCGCCGTTGAAGGGGAAAGGAGCAGCCCGTTCCCTATGCCCGATGTTGAGAAAGTCATGATCGGCAAGCTCAACCACGTCGCCATCGCGGTCCCCGATCTCGAGAAGGCGTCGCACGCGTATCGCGATACGCTCGGCGCTCGTCTCTCCGCGCCGCAGCCTCAGCCCGACCACGGCGTCACGGTCGTTTTCATCGAACTGCCCAACACGAAAATCGAGCTCTTACACCCCCTCGGCGCGAACTCGCCGATCGTCAAATTCCTCGAGCGCAATCCGGATGGCGGCATTCACCATCTCTGCTATGAGGTTGAGGACATCATCGCCGCCCGCGACCAGCTCAAGGCCAAGGGCGCGCGCGTGCTCGGGGATGGGAACCCGAAAATCGGCGCGCACGGCAAGCCGGTGCTGTTTTTGCACCCGAAGGATTTCGCCGGCACGCTGATCGAGATCGAGCAGGTCTGAGGGCATGCGGTATTCCGCCGTTGGAGGCGGCATGAGTCGTCTAAGCGCGGACGGCCTGCTTCTCTTCACCGCCTTCCTGTGGGGCGTGACCTTCGTGGCGCAGAAATACGCTACGGCGACCATGCCGGCGCTCGCCTTCGTCGCCGCGCGCTTTGCTGTTTCGGCCGCAGCGCTTGCGCCGTTCGCGTTTTGGGAGTTTCGGCGTAAGCCGCATGCCCCGAGCCGGGATGAATGGCGGCTCGCGCTCGTGATTGGCCTGACGCTCTTCTTCGGCACGACTCTGCAGCAGGCGGGGATCGAGACCACGAGCGCCACCAACGCCGGCTTCCTGACCGCCTGCTATGTCGTGCTCGACTCCTTTCGTCGTGTGGGCGCTGACTGGCGCGCGTCCGCGCGCGGTCGTGATCGGAGCCGGCTTAATATCGCTCGTCGGCGCCTGGCTGCTCTCCTCGGGCGGGGGGCTTGGTCCTCCGAAGCTCGGCGACGCGCTGGTGCTTCTCGCCGATTTCGCTTGGGCGACGGGCATCGCGCTGACGCCGATTTTCCTCGTCCGCTCCGGTCGGCCACTGCTGCTCGCTTTCGTGCAATATGCGGTTTGCGCCGGCCTCGCCGCGCTGTGTTCCGCCTTGCTCGAATCGATTCCGCCTGGGGAACTCGTGGCGACTGCGCCGACGATCCTGTTCGCCGGGATTGTCTCGGGCGCGCTCGCCTATACCATCCAGATCTTCGCGCAGGCGCATACGCCGCCCGCCGAGGCGGCGCTCATTCTCGCCCTCGAGGGTGTGTTCGCTGCACTTGCTGGCGCGCTCTTGCTCGATGAGCGTCTGACCGCCATCGGCGCTTTCGGCTGCGTGCTGATCCTCGCGGGCGCGCTGGTGGTGGAGATCGGGCCGCTGTTCGGGCGAAAGACGGTCCGCGGAGCCACGTGACGAAAGTAGGAAAGCTTTCCCTCGCCGAGGCGAGGCGGATCGCTCTTGCCGCCCAGGGCTTTGGCGAGCCGCGTCCCGAGAAAGTTACGGCCGCGCGGTGGCTGAAAGCCGTCGACCGGCTCTCTCTGCACCAGATCGACAGCGTCAATGTCCTGGTCCGCGCCCACTACCTTCCCGCCTTCTCCCGACTCGGACCCTATGACCGTTCGCTGATCGAAACGGCCGCCTGGGGGAGCCAGAAGAAGCGGCGGCTGTTCGAATATTGGGCCCACGAGGCCTCGCTCCTGCCGCTGCCGTTGCATCCCCTGCTACGCTGGCGGATGGCCCGTGCCGATCGCGGGGAGGCCGGTTGGAAGGGCCTGCGGGTTTTCGCCGGCGAGCGCCGACCCGAGGCGGAGGCGTTCCTTCATCGCATCCGCAACGAGGGTCCGCGTGCGGCCTCAGACTTCGAGGAAAAGCGGGGCCAATCGGGCTGGTGGGAATGGAGCGACACGAAGCGGGCGCTCGAGTGGCTGTTTTGGGCGGGACACATCACGACAACGACTCGGCGCGGCAGCTTCGAGCGGGTCTACGACCTGACCGAGCGCATCATTCCGGCCGAGATCCTCGCCCTGCCGACTCCGGATGAGAAGGATGCCCAGCGCGCGCTCATCGACCGCGCCGCTCAGGCGCTCGGCGTTGGCACGACCCAGGACCTGCGCGACTATTTTCGTCTTGGCCCTGACGATGCGCGGCTTGCAATCGAGTCGCTCGTCGAGGCCGGCGCTCTCGAGCCAGTCGAGGTTCCGGGCTGGGCGCGGCTCGCCTATCTTCACCGTGAAGCCCGCAAGCCGCGTCGCATCTCCGCGCGGGCGCTGCTGGCGCCGTTCGATCCGCTGGTGTGGGAGCGATCCCGCACATTGCGGCTCTTCGACTTCCACTACCGGATCGAGATTTACACGCCGGCCGACAAGCGCCAGCACGGCTATTACGTACTTCCCTTCCTGCTCGGCGACTTGCTTGTGGCCCAACTCGACCTGAAGGCCGATCGTCAAGCGGGACAGCTGCTCGTTCATGCGGTGCATCTCGAGCCGCACGCGCCTTTGGACGCCATGGACGTGATCTTCGAGGAGCTTCAGGCGCTGGCGGGCTGGCTTGGTCTCGCCGAAGTTGCTTTGCCTTCGAAGCTGGCGCGTCGCAAGACAGGATGAACGCAGCAAACACTTGGTTCGCGGAGCGAACGGCTGTTCGTCGAGGAGCGGCGGCGGCTGAAAATCGTTCCCAATGGCTTCGGCGAGAAGCCGGTGCTCAAGCTCAAGTTCGGCGCGCTCATCCGAGCCGCCGAACGATGGCGCGGCCTTGCGCTTCACCGAGTTCGAACTCCGACAGATCGCCGCTGTCAAAAAAAGAAACTCGACGACGAATATCACGCTTCAATCACGCCGCTGGCCCGCTCAGCCCAGCGCCGCGTTTCCAGCAAATCCAAGCCTTGACCGAGAGTTAGGGTAGTGCCTTGGCGCCTGTCGCGTGCAGCCCTCACCCGGCCCCGAGGCGTCTGAGCCACGCGCGCGCCTCCCGGCGCACGTTGGCCGGCGCCGTTCCACCGTAGGAGGTTCGGCTCTTGACCGAGCGGTCGACGCCCAGGACGCCGAAAGCCTCCTTGGTGATGCTCGGCTCGACGCCCTGCATTTCGTCGAGGCTCAGCCTCTCCAGCGCAACGCCGCGGCGGGCGGCGAGCGCGACGATGCGGCCCGTGATGTGGTGGGCGTCGCGGAACGGGATCTTGAGCGCCTGCACGAGCCAGTCGGCGAGATCGGTGGCGGTGGCGTAGCCGGCGCCGGCCGCGGCCTTCATGCGCTTGGGCTCAGGCGTCATGTCCTCGACCATTCCGGTCATCGCGGCCAGACACAGCGCAAGCGTGCGGAAAGCGTCGAACACGCCCTCCTTGTCCTCCTGCATGTCCTTGGAATAAGCGAGCGGCAGACCCTTCATGACCGTGAGCAGGCCGATGAGCGCGCCGACGATGCGGCCGGTCTTGCCGCGCACGAGTTCGGCCGCGTCGGGGTTGCGCTTCTGCGGCATGATCGAGGAGCCGGTCGAGAAGGCGTCGGAGAGTTTCACGAAGCCGAATTGCGGCGTCGTCCACAGCACGATCTCCTCGGCGAAGCGGGAGAGATGCGTCGCCGTGATCGCGATGGCCGCCAGCGCCTCGAGCGCAAAGTCGCGGTCGGCGACGCTGTCGAGCGAATTGGCGGTCGGCCGGTCGAAGCCGAGCGCCTTGGCGGTCAACTCGCGGTCGATCGGGAACGAGGTTCCGGCAAGCGCCGCGGCGCCGAGCGGACATTCGTTGAGGCGCTTGCGCGCATCCCTGAAGCGTCCCGCGTCGCGGCCCAGCATCTCGACATAGGCGAGGAGATGATGGCCGAAGGTGACTGGCTGCGCCGATTGCAGATGGGTGAAGCCCGGCATGACCATAGCGGCGCTGTCCAGCGCACGGGCGGCGAGCGTCCGTTGCAACAGGGTGATCTGAGACACGACCCCGTCGATCGCGTCGCGCACCCAGAGGCGGAAGTCGACGGCGACCTGGTCGTTGCGCGAGCGCGCGGTGTGCAGCCGGCCGGCTACGGGTCCCACGATCTCGGCTAGGCGGCCTTCCACGTTCATATGAATGTCTTCGAGCGCGCGCGAGAACGAGAATGTCCCCGCCTCGATTTCGCCTTTGACTTGGGCGAGACCCCTGGCGATCGCCTGGGCGTCGGCGACTTCGACGATTCCCTGGCGGGCGAGCATGGCGAGATGGGCCTCGGAGCCGATGATGTCCTGGGCGGCAAGCCTGCGGTCGAAGTCGATCGAGGCGTTGATCTCCTCCATCGCCTCGGACGGGCGCCCGGTGAACCGGCCGCCCCACATTGTGTTGCTCATGCGCGTTGTCTTGGATGATCAAACATGACGAATCTCGATGAGAACCCGCGTCGGCGACGGTTTGTTGCGCCCATTCTGGGCGCATTGACGTTGGTCGTAGTAGGGGCCGTCCTATACGGGACGGTTGCGCCGGCCGGCAAGGCCGTGAGCGACTGCCCTGCCGATTCCGCCAAGCTCGCGGCCAAACTCGCGCCCCTCGCCAAGGGCGAACTGGCGGCGCTCCAGGTGGCGAGCGAGCCGCGGCGCGCGGTACAGATCGCTTTCCAGCGCGAAGACGGCGGCAAGCTCACGCTCGCCGACTTTCACGGTCGCGCCGTGCTGCTGAATTTGTGGGCGACCTGGTGCATTCCGTGCCGGGTCGAGATGCCGGCGCTCGACCGGCTCCAGGCGGCCAGGGGAGGGCCGGGGTTTGAGGTGGTGGCCGTGAATGTGGACACCGCGAAGCCCGAACGGCGCGCCAAGTTTTTGGATAGCGTCGGCGTGAAGTCGCTCGCCCGCTATCTGGATTCGAGCGGCGACGCCTTCGAAACCCTGCATAAGGACGGCAAGGCGCTTGGACTGCCGGTGACCCTGGTGATCGACAAGGACGGCTGCGAAGTGGCCGCCGTCGAGGGCGGGGCCAAATGGGATTCGGCGGAAGCGCAGGCGCTGGTCGAGGCGCTGAAGGGCGGGTAGGGGGCCTGCCGGCGGACGAAGACTGACGCTTGCGCGCCCGTTCGGCAGGCGGCGGCGGGATCAGAAAAACGCTCGTCGGGCTCCTCGCGCTTTGTGCGGTCATGCTCTAATGGAGCGGCGTGCGAACTCTGGCGGAGCCATGAGCGAAGCGAGCCGACGGGAAGTGCGGGCCGGGCTGGAGCCCTGTCTTGCGCGCCTCTGGCGATATGCGCTCGTGCTGTCGAGGGCGCGGGACGCGGCTGACGACCTGGTGCAGGCCACATGCTTGCGGGCGATCGAGCGCGCCGATCAATTTGTCCCGGGAACGCGAGTCGACCGGTGGCTGTTCGCAATTCTTCGCTCGATCTGGCTCAACGAGATACGATCGCAACGGATTCGCGAAGGCGGCGGCCTCGTCGACGCCGAGGACGCGTTGACGATCGATGGCGTCCGTGAAATCGAAATGAATATTACGGCTTCCACGGTGTTAAGAGCCATCGGCCGCCTCCCGGAGGCGCAGCGCGAGACGATCCTGTTGGTCTACGCCGAAGGGTATAGTTACGCCGAGGCGGCGGCGGTGCTCGGCGTTCCGATTGGCACGATCATGAGCAGGCTGGCCGCTGGGCGGGCCGCGCTGGCGAAACTGAAATAGGAGCGTTTGGTACGGATAGCGATGACCGACGATGACGCCGAACTTGTCGCGTTGATTGACAACGAGCTCGACGACAGCAGCAGAACCGCTCTCGTGGCGCGTCTGGCGGCGGATGAACGGTTGCGCCACCGCTACGAAGAGTTGCGGCAAACGACCTCGCCCCTCGCCACCTCTTTTGACGCCCTGCTTGGGCAAGCCCCTGTGGCCCGGCTCCGGGCCGGGCTCCCCGCGGACGAAAACCTTCGGCAACGGTCGAGGCGCTTCTCTGGGATCGCCCTCCGGGAGCTGGCGGCGGGCGTTGTCATTGGGCTTCTCGTTTCGGGCGCCATCGCCTGGGCCGCGTCAATGTTGGGGCTGTTTGGAGGAAAAGAAAGTTGGCGGTCTGCGATCGCGGAATACACGGATCTTTACACGAACGAGACTTTCAGTCCCTTCAATCCGGACGCCGCCATGCAGGCGGCGGAGCTGAGCTACGTCGGCGCAAAGGTGGGCGCCGACCTCACGCCTGAAAATGTGGCGCTCCCTGGCCTGCGGTTCACGACCGCGTTCATGCTCTCCTACGAAGGCTCTCCGCTGGGCGTGATCGCCTACGTCGATCCTGCCGGCGCCCCCGTCTTGCTTTGCATCCTCGCCAACGATGCGCCGGACGCCCCGATGCGTTCGAAGCGCCGGGACAATCTGTCGCTCGCCTGGTGGTCGCGCGGCGGGCGGAGCCGTCTGGTGATTGGCCACATCCCGGAGGAGCGGGCCGTTGCCTTAGCACAAACGCTCGAAAAGCGAATTTGACGTCCGCCGTCATATGCCGAGCGCGAGGAAGGGCCGAATGCATGTCCGCTTAACGTCGATTCGCGACATTCAATCACTTGGCGCGAACGGGCGCTCGGGGTCGATTGCGGCCGTCTCGTATTTCCGGCGGCGGGATGGCACGCCGTATATAACATAATTATCTAGTTATATTGCTTCCGTCAGAATCGAATCGAGTTGCAGAAAAATGCGCTTAACCGATTGAAAAGCCGCGATCGCGCGCAGAACTGAACACTGCGCCGATCTGTCCAATAGAGCCGCTGCTGCGCGCCCCCCCGCTAAGCCGCCTGAACGTGAAAGTCACGCCTGAGAAGCCCCGCCACGTCCTTTTCCGGGACGGGCCGGCTGAACAGATAGCCCTGCGCTTCAGCGATCGTGCCCAGCGCTTCGACCATTCTGAGTTGCTTGGCCGTCTCGACGCCCTCGATCAGGACGGTCATGCCGAGCCTCCGGCTCATCGACGAAACGCCTTCCACCAGCACGGACGCGCGTTCCTGAAGGCCAAGTCCCATAGTGAAGGAACGGTCGATCTTGATGCGGTCCAGCGGAAAGCTGAGGAGATAGCTCAGGCTCGAATAGCCGGTGCCGAAATCGTCGAGCGAAACGCGCATGCCCTGGGCGCGTAAGGACTGGAGCGTGCGACGCGTGTCGCCCCGATCCTCGAGCAGGGTCGATTCCGTGATCTCCAGGTCGAGGCGCTCCGGCGCGAGCTGGGCGTCCGCGAGGGCGCCGAGGATCGTGCGTTCGAGATTGCCGCTGCGGAACTGCGTGGACGAGAGGTTCACCGACACGCTGACCGCCTCCGGCCAACCGGCGCACGCCTTGCAGGCGCGCCGAAGCATGGCCGCCCCCATTTCCTCCATCAGCCCGATCTCCTCGACGATCGGGATGAATTCCGCCGGCGACACGGGCCCAAGCAAAGTGCTGCGCCAGCGCGCGAGCGCCTCGAAGCCGACGATCTGTCTCGTCGCGACCGACACGATCGGCTGGAAATAGACCTCGATCTGGTCGGTGGCGACCGCGGCGCGCAACTCGAGCTCGATCAGACGACGGATCTGGATCTTGGCGTCCATCTCCTGCTCGAACGCCCTCCAGGACCGGCGCCCATCGGCCTTTGCCGCATAGAGCGCGATATCCGCCTTGGACAGCAGCGCGTCGGGGCTTAATCCATCGCCAGGGGTCGACGCGCTGCCGATGCTTGCGCCGACGATAACCTCGCTCCCGTCGATGACCACGGCGCGGTTGATTTCGTCGATGATGAGCTTGGCGAGGGCCTCGGTCTCCGGTTGGCCGGGCTCGTGATGGTGAAGGATGACAAATTCGTCGCCGCCCCAGCGGGCGACGAGATCACGCGGCCCGATGATGGCGCTGAGCCGGCTTGCGATTTCGACCAGGAGCTTGTCGCCGGTCCGGTGTCCGAGACTGTCGTTGACCTGCTTGAAGTCGTCGAGGTCGAGGAACATCACGGTCAGGCCGTCGCCTGGGGCGCTGTCGCGACGAAGGGCGAGAGCGAGCTGCTCCTCGAAACACCGGCGATTGGGGAGCTCGGTAACGGAGTTGAACCGCGCCATTCGATTGATTTCGAGCTGGGCGTTGCGGCGCTCGGTGACGTCCTGAACGACCAGAACGGTGCCCTCGCTGGTCATGCGATGGACCGTGATCTCAAACGCGCGATCGTCGAGCGTTTCGAGCGGGATGACGAAATCGACCCCGCTTTGGTCGTCGGCGAGGGTGGAGGCGAGACGCGCGAATTGCCGCTCCGCGAGGATTCCGTTGCCGACCAATTTCGCCAGCACCGATTTCACGTGCGCGCCGACGGGGGCGTCGTCAGGGCGGAGGCCGAACATCTTGAGAGCCTGGTCGTTCGTCAGAACGAGGCGGCCGCCTGGATTGAGCATGCAAAGACCGTGCGACATGTTGTTGAGGGCCATGTCGAGACGCGCCGCGAGCATGGCGGCCTGCTGCTGCGCGGTCACGACGTTAAGGAAGTTCGCCCTCAGCCGCGTTGAATAGCCCTTCATGAAGAAAATGAGCGGCACAAACCCGACGATGATCGCCAACGGGTACCATCCGCCGGCGATCAGCATTGCGGCGCTCAGGGGAACGAAAGCCGCAACAAGCTGCTGATTGACGCCCCGGTAGATGGCGTAGCTGCGCGTCAACATTCCGAACGCATAGGCGATCGTCATCGTCGCGCTTAGGAACTGGGTAAAGGAATCGTTGGTCACCCAATAGGCGAGCAGGGTCCAAAGCGACATCGCGGCCAGACTGGCGCTGGCGCCGGCAGCGAAGATCACCTCGCGTCTGTGGGCGATCTTGACCGTTGCGCTTGGCAGATGTGTCGCATGTTGGTGCAGGCAAAAAAGGCGGACCGCGGCGATCGCGGGCTGGGCCGCCGACGCTGCGAGCAAGATCGTGCTCTTGGCGGCAATCGCGGCGACAATTTCCATCGAGGTGGCAGCGATCGCCGCGGCGAAAACCGGGGCGGCGTCAACCAAAAGGCCGTCCACAAACCCGATATAGAGTTCGTCAGGCAATTGGTCGGGTTGGTCGCTCCGAGGGGCGTCCGCCATGCAGGGTGCCGAAATTGGTAAAGCGGACGTCAGTATCGGCTTGGAGAATTAAAAAGTCCCTTAAACCAGACGTAAGAATAGCGATTCGAAATACTGAAGAAAAAAACTCGATTTCGCAGCTTGTTTAGGTCGATCGATTTTTTGCTATCGATGCGCGCCAACGAGGCGGCGCAGAGGCCTGGTTCAGGCCCCTCGGCTGTCCGACCTTCGCGGGCAAATTAACCGCAGCGTTCGTAAATTAGACGCAGATGATTTACTTTGGTTCACGTTTTGTTAACCTGCGAAGGCGGCGATGACGACGAACGGGGGTTCGATGAATTCGGCAACCGGCGGCGCTCCGACATCGTTTTCGGATCGCGTCCAGCGATTTTTAGAGCGGGTTGAACATCGGATCGCGAGGACGGATTGTGACCGGGAAGCGGCGTTTCAGCTGCGACACGATGCATACGTCCGAAATGACCTGATGGCCCCCCGATCCGATCGACGGCTATTCGACAAGGGGTACGATACCGGTCCCGACGCCTGGATTACTTTGACCTTTGTCGATGGCCGATTGGTCGCCACGACAAGGCTCAATCTCGGGATCGGCGAAAGTTCGCTTCTTCCCAGCATGGCTGTCTATCCCGACGTGATCGGTCCAAAGCTGAGAGCGGGATTTTCGATCCTCGAAACGACGCGGCTCGCGGCGGATATCCGAATTTCAGGATCGAATCCGGAAATCGCCTATGTTGCGATGCGCCCAGGCTTCATGGCCGCGGCGCATTTCGATATTGATTTCGCGGTCGCCTCGCCGCGGCTCGAACATATGGCGTTTTACCGGCGTGTGCTCCTGTTCTCGCAATGGTGCGAGCCGCGGCCCTATCCGGGCCTAACCGCCGAATTCGGCTGCATGGGCGCTGATTTTCGCGAGTCCCGAGAGCGGATCGAGGCGCGTTACGCCTTTTTCAAGTCCGATTCGGCGGAAAGAGAGAGGCTATTCGGGCCGAGCAAACACCGCTCCGATCGCTCGGGGGGCGGCCAGGGCGCTCGCCTCCTAAACTCCGCCTAGGAAGCGAGCTTCGCCGCAGGAAGAGGTTCGCGGCGGGGGCTTGGCATAAAATGCTGGGCGCAGGCGTCGAGCGCAGTCTCGCTCGGACGCAGCCTCCGCGCGCCGCACCAGTCCAGGAAATCGTCGAGTCCGACTGTCTCCAGACTTGCCTCCGCCCCGCCCATCGAGAGGCCCATGAAATGGCCATAGCGGCTATCCAGCCAATCCTCATAGTCGCGAAAGCTCGACAATTCTGAAATGTAATCCCGCGCGCGCTCAAAATCAGCCGCGGATACAACCCCGACGAGAACCTTGTTCATAGTACAGCCACCAGTGTTGTGGGTTCTCATCGACGCTATGCGCCCTGGTTCATGCACTACCAATAATTCGTAAGCGGAGAGTAAAAGCTTTAACTTAAAAAGCGCTGAGGAGACGGTGAAATCCCGCCCTCTTCCGTTTCGATAGCGACCCTCGCCGCGCCAGTTAGTCTAACCAACCACCTGTCACCAACTGCCGGCGGCGCAACACCCACTAAAGTAATCTTACGTAATTATGTCAACATTAAATCGAAGGCCGCGCGCTTCGAAGCAGGGCGCAACCGGCGAGGGGTCGCCCGCGCGAGACCATGGGGACAGGGAAAGCCAGTCGCGGCCAGGGATGAAAGTTCAAGGATCCTCGGATCAGAAGATCAGCGCCATCCGTCGAAAGTCGCTAGCGCCGTCGAACCCGGCGCCATACCCTCAAACGCGTTCGGACGCTGGCGGCTTGGCTGAAAATGGGGCCATACCCTCTCGCGCCAGCTTGTCCGCGCGGTTGTTCGGTTCATTATCGGCGTGGCCCTTGACCCAGCGCCACTCGACCGAGTGCCGCTCGGCAGCCGCGGCCAGGGCGCGCCAGAGGTCTTCGTTCTTGACGGGCTTTTTGGACGCCGTGCGCCAGCCGTTGCTTTTCCAGCTGTTAATCCAGCCCGTGACTCCGCCGCGCAAATATTGGGAATCTGTGTGCAGAGTCACCTCGCATGAGCGTTTCAAGGAGCTGAGGGCTTCGATTGCCGCGGTAAGCTCCATGCGATTGTTGGTGGTGAGCGCCTCGCCGCCCTTCAGCTCCTTTTCGTGGTCGCCGTAGCGCAGAACGGCGCCCCAGCCGCCTGGGCCGGGATTGCCCGAACAGGCGCCGTCGGTCCAGATCGAAACCCGCTGGCTCACCGCATGAGACCATAGTCGGCGGCCGACCTCACGCGTTGGTGGAAGCGCAATTTGTCCCGGTATTCCAGCGGATTCTTCGGCGCGACCTTTGCGCCCGGCGGCACGTTGAGCCAGTCGACCAGCCGGGTCAGCATGAATCGCAGCGCGGCGCCCCGAGCCAGGAGCGGCAGCGCGTCGGTCTCGGCCTCGGTCAGCGGCCGCAGCCGCTCGTAGGCGGAGATCAACGCCCGCCCCTTTGAGACGTTGAAGGCGTTGTCGGGTTCGAAACACCAGGCGCTGAGGCAGATCGCCAGATCGTATGCGAACGCGTCGTTGCAGGCGAAGTAGAAGTCGATAAGACCGGAAAGGTTCTCGCCGAGGAAGAACACGTTGTCGTTGAACAGATCGGCATGGATGACGCCGGCCGGCAGGTTCTTCGGCCAGTGAGCCTGAAGAAAATTGAGCTCGGCCGCGATCGCCTCGCGCAGGTGGGGCGCGACCTCATCGGCCCGCCCCTCGGCCGACTCGAACAGGGGTCGCCAGCTTGGGAGCGACAGAGCGTTCGCGCGCTTAAGTGGAAAGTCGGCCCCGGCCAAGTGCATTCGCGCCAGCGCCGCCCCAACCTCGCCGCAATGGCGGACGTTGGGGCGTCGGATCCATATTCCATCGAGGAACGTGACAATGGTCGCCGGACGCCCAGCGAGTTCCCCAAGCGCCGAGCCCTCGCGATTGCGGACGGGTTGAGGACAAGTGACGCCGCGTTGCGCCAGGTGCTCCATCAGACCGATGAAGAATGGCAAGTCCTCTGCCTTCACCCGTTTCTCGTACAGCGTGAGGATGTGCTGGCCGGCGGTGGTGCGCATCAGGTAGTTGGAATTCTCAACCCCTTCGGCGATGCCCTTAAACGAAGTCACGTCCCCGAGATCGTAAAGCGCCAGAAAGGCGCGTAGCGCATCGTCCGAGACTTCGGTGTAAACGGCCATGTTGCGTCCGTTGAAGCAGCCCATCGAGTGAGAGCGATGGCGGACCCGCTTAGCGGCGTGTATAAGACTGGTCAATCGCCGAGCTTCGCCGCCGGTCGAAGGCCTTGCGCTCGCCCGACCGCGGCAGGCGAATTCCGCGCCCGACCACGGCCCGAGCGGACTATGACGGTTTAATCGCCGCGTAGATCCCTGGATATCGGCGTTCGGAGGAAATCGTTTTCGTAGTCGCGCCGCCAGGGCGTCTTGGCGGCGCCCATTTTGGCGATTGGATAGGGGTTCATTCGATGCGCATTGTGATGGTTGGTGCGGGTTATGTCGGCCTTGTCTCGGGGTCCTGTCTCGCTGATTTTGGCCACGAGGTCGTCTGCGTCGAGGTCGACCAGAGCAAAGTCGCAGGTTTGCGGGAGGGTCGCGTTCCGATTTACGAGCCGGGCTTGAGCGAACTGGTGCTCGCCAATCAAGCTGCGGGCCGGCTCTCGTTCACGACGAGCCTGAAAGAGGCCGGGCGCGGGGCGCAGGCGATCTTCATCGCCGTCGGCACGCCTTCGCTCGCAGAAGTCGGCTCGGCCGACATGCATTTCGTTCATGACGCGGCTCGCGCCATTGGCGAGATCATCGAAGGCTTCACCGTGGTCGTCGTCAAATCGACGGTGCCGATCGGCGCAGGCGACGAGGTCGAGCGCATTGTCGCGAAGCACGCGCCTCAAGGCTCCTTCGCCGTGGTGTCGAACCCGGAATTCCTGCGCGAAGGCGCGGCCATCGAGGACTTCAAGCGACCCGATCGCGTGGTCATTGGGGTCGAGGACGAGCGCGCGCGTGCAGTGATGGGGGAGATCTATCGGCCCATCGAACGCAACGGCGGGCGGATCGTCTATACGTCCCGTCGCAGTTCGGAGATGATCAAATACGCCGCCAACGTATTCCTGGCGATGAAAGTGACTTTCATCAACGAAATCGCCGACCTGTGCGAGCGTCTCGGTGCCGATGTGCTCGACGTCTCCCACGGCATCGGCCTCGACGACCGTATCGGCCGCAAGTTTCTCAATCCCGGGCCGGGCTTCGGCGGGTCTTGCTTTCCCAAGGACACGCTGGCTTTGACCAAGCTCGCCGCCGAGGCCAAGGCGCCGATCCGGCTGGTCGAGACGCTGGTCGACGTCAACGACAAGCGAAAAACGGCGATGGCGGCGAAGATCATCGGCGCCTGTGGCGGCTCGGTCGCCGGAAAACGGATCGCCGTGCTCGGCCTCACTTACAAGCCCAAAACTGACGACATGCGCGACGCGCCGAGCCTCGTCATCCTGCCCGAGCTGCAAGCCGCGGGCGCGATCGTTGTCGCTTACGATCCAGAAGGCGTTCGAAGCGCAAAGCCGCTGCTTCCCGGCGTCGAGTTCGCGGACAACGCCTATGCTTGCCTCAAGGGCGCGGACGCGGCTGTCATCGTCACCGAGTGGGACGAGTTCCGCGCTCTCGACCTCGCTCGGGTCAAAGGCAGCTTGCTGGCCCCGATCATGATCGACCTGCGCAACATTTATCCGATCGAAACGATGAAGGCGCATGGGTTTCGTTATGTCTGCGTCGGCCGCGGGTTCGGCGGGGAAGGCTGAACTCGGCGCGACGCCATTCCGGCGCGCGCCCGCGGCGGAGTGAACGCCGTCGGAGCGTGCGCAGCCCTCACCCCCGCCCTCTCCCAGGGGGAGAGGGGCGCGGCCTCCGCCACCTTCTTCCTCGGGGAGAAGATGGCGGGCAAACCCCGCCGGATGATGAGGGCAACGGGGCGAGGATCTCACTGGACATTGGTAGACGCCCTAAAGCTGCACGCCCTTGGTCAAAGCGCCGTCTATCACCAGATTGGTGCCGGTCGTATAACTCGAGGCGGGGCTTGCGAGAAAGACGATGCCGCGGCCGATCTCCTCCGGTTTCGCCATCCGCCCGGTTGGGTTCAACGAAAGGGCGCTCTTGAACAGGTCAGGCAGGTTCGTTTCGATGTTCTGCCAGATGCCGCCGTCGAAATAAGTGTTGCCCGGCGAGACCGAATTCACCCGGATCATCTTGGGCGCGTGCTGATACGCAAGTCTTTGCGCGTAGTGAATGAGCGCCGCCTTCATGGCGCCATAAGCCGGGCCGGTGAAATCGACCTCTCGGCCAGAGACCGAGGAGACGATGACGATCGCGGGATGCTTTGATTTTTCAAGATAGGGCAGGGCGGCCGTGACCGCATTCACGGTGTGCATTATGTCGACATCGAACGATTGACTCCAAGATTCCTCGACATCCTGAGCGGCGAGCGCAGAGACGTTGGCGACCAGAATGTCGATTCCGCCAAGCGCCTGCGCGCTGTCGGCGATGAATTTCTGAAGCGCGGCCTTGTCCGCCACGTCGACGCCGGCCCCGTAGGCCTGCACGCCTTTGGCGGTGAGGTCTTTAACCGCGGCCTTCACCTCGTCGGCGTTGCGGGCGCAGATGGCGACGCTCGCGCCTTCCTGCGCGAAAATATCGGAAGCGGCGCGACCGATGCCCTTGCTGCCGCCGGTCAAGACGGCGCGCAGGCCCTTCAATCCGAGATCCATGTTCCCCTCCGTAGGCTTAGTTTGTGTCGAGGCGCCCAATCTGCATTGCGGATCGGCCTTGTCGCCGACGCGCGATCTTCCTGCCTTCGATAGCAAGAACCAGGCCCTGAGTTCACCGAAATCTTCGTCGAGGCGAGGCGCTCCGCCGCGCAACGCCTCGCAACGCCGCTCGACGCAGACGTCAGGCGCGATACAAGGGTCGGGGGAGGCTGGCAATGGCCGTCGCCGGGGTTTGGATTCCGGTCGCGCTTTCTGGCGTCGAGCGCGCAGACGCTGCGTAACGCGATGCAGCGCGACCTGATCAGCGCTCGGCGTTGGCGCGGCTCAGGTGCGGTTCTTGCTCGGCATGCCCTTCGCGGTGATGTTCCTCGCGGGGCTCTAGCTAGTCGGCCGATTCATCTCAAAGGACAGGATATAAGCTCTTGAGCTTGATCCGAGCGGTCTCGGTTGTGAAGCGCGAGTCAGCCTTGGCGTGATGCTGGTTGCGGTGATTGGCCCAGGCGGCGACTTCGCGTTTGAGGGCGGCTTTGTCGGGGATGCGACGATCCAGACATTGAGTGGAGAGGACCGCGAGTTCCGACTCCGCCAGGTCTAGCCACGACCCATGCTTGGGAGTGTACACCCACTCAAATCGCTGGACGAGGCGTCGTGCCTCTGGCGCTGGGAAGGCCTTGTAGAGCGAGGACTTGTCGTGGATGTTCAAATTGTCCTGCACGAGCGTGATCTGCTCGGCGTCGGCGAAGCGACTGTCCGAGATCTCTTTTAAAACCTGGGCGTAATCGATGGCCGTGTGCCGGTCCGTCACCTTGACGTGTCGCCATCCTTCAAGAGGGGCGAACATCATGAAGAGGTTGGCGACGCCGTTGCGTTCATACTCGTAGTCATAACGGGCGGGGCTCCCCGGCTTCATGGGGATCGGGGCGCGCGTCTCGGAAATCAGCTGCTTCGACGTCTCGTCGAGACAGACCAGCGGGCGCTTGGGATCGTGCGGCCGCCGGTAGACCTCCAGCACCTCCTCCATTCCCGCGACGAAGGCGGCGTTGGCCTGCGGCGGAATCACCCAACACTTCCTCGTATGGGGCTTGAGGATGTTTTTTTAAAACACGGCCAATCGTGCTGTCGCTGGCGCGATCGACGATCTGCAGCTTCCACGACCTTCTCCTCCAACAACCGCAGGCTCCAGCGCGCGAAACCCTCGGGAGGATCGGAGCACGCCAAGGCGATCAGCTTCGCCTCCTTCTCCCCGTCGAAGATCCGCGGCACAGGCGGCGTCTCTCGCGCCTTGCGGCTTAGCACCGCGTCCAGACCTTCCTCGACCAATTGCCTGCGAGTCCGGTAAACCATCGAGGCGGTCGTATCCAACGCCTTGACGATCTCGCTGTCGCTCCAACCTTCCCCCGCTTCCGAAATGTCCGCCTTCAGCAAGATCTGGACCTTCGTCAGCCGCGTCGCCGGGATCTCGCCTTTCCTTCTCAGGCCCTCAAGGCGCTCGCGCTCCTCAGCGCTCAGACGAACCACGTATCGCTTTACTGCAACCTCTCGCGACCCCATCCTCGCCTCCATCCATAAAGGTGACCAGCGCGAGTGAATCAATAAAAGGTTGCAACTTAGTTGAAGCGCGCGACTAGGCCGAACGGGCCTTCATCTCTTAACGCTCCGCGGCCAGTCGCTTCCGCAAGAGGTCGCTCATCTTGTCGGCAAGCGCGTCCGACGTGAACGGTTTGGTGAGAACGTGCATGCCCGGCCCCAGCCCGCCGGCGCCGGCGATTGAGGCCTCCGCATAACCAGTGACGAACAAAACCTGCAGGTTGGGCCGCACCTGCCACGCCGCTTCGGCCAATTGCCGGCCGTTCATCCCGCCAGGCAACCCAACATCCGTGATCAGCAGGTCAATCCTGGCGTTCGACTGTATCGCCTTGAGCCCCGCTGCGCCCGTTGACGCCTCCAACACGAGATAGCCCAAGTCTTGCAGGATATCGACGATGAGCATCCTTATCATCGCTTCGTCATCGACCACGACGACGGTGTCGCCGGCAGTCGCCGCTCTAGCAGGGGTCGACACGCTCTTCTGGTCCGCGGTCTCGTTGTGGTCAACACGGGGCAGGTACATGCTTATTGTGGCGCCTTTGCCAGTGTTCGAGTCCAGTGCCGCCGCCGGATTGTCGCACGAAGCCATAGACCATCGAGAGGCCAAGCCCTGCGCCCACGCCAAGCGGCTGGTGTGAGCTAAGGTGGGCTCCCCATGCTAATAATGCCGTGTGTAATTTAAATCTAGCAGCATACCCGAGTAGCAGCGCGAGCCACCACTCGCGCCGAGCGTCGCGCTCGGTAGCCTGGCTTGGGTCCCGCCCGGCGACCGCCGCTTAGTAAGAGCGCGCTGATTGATGTAATCGTTGCGCAAATAATGAAGGCCATACCCCATATCCCAAACCGGCGTATCCGCGGTCGCCGAGATGACTGCGCTCGTCATCACGTCGCCAGCCTTCATGGCTCCAACCTTATGCCTTGAAGTAGAAGAGTTTGAGCAGCGCGATCAGTCTTTGGGCTGAAACGGCGCAAGATGCGCGAGAGCTCGGTCCCGGTCGTTCGCCGGATGGCCGATCCTCCGCCGCGTCGCCTATCGCACGGCTGCTATCCCCTTAACCGCTCACCGGCGCAAGACACGATTGGGTTTACCTAAGGCTTCGCCGCGGCGGCCGGCCCGAGCGGGGGCAGGGTCTTCAGATAGATTGCGATCGCCTGACGGTCGGACTCCGGCAACTCGGCCATGTTGCGAACAACAGCGGTCATGCCCGCGCCAAGCACGTCGCCGCCAGGGGTGAAGCCACTGGTCAGAGCCTCCACAATGTCGGCGTCAGTCCAATTCAGGAAGTCGCCGCCTCTCAGGTTTGCGGCCTTGCCGTGCCCGTCAGGCAGCGGCGCGCCGGCGAGCGCGTGGCTCAAGTCCATCTCGCCCAGGAAGCCGCGCGGGGTGTGGCATTCGCCGCAATGGCCGGGGCCTTCGACGAGATAGCGGCCGCGGTTCCATTGTTCGCTCTGCGAGGGATCGGGGCGGAGGCCCGTATTGTCGAAATAAAGGAGCTTCCACAAGCCCAATGCGCGGCGGATGGAGAAGGGAAAGGGGAGGGCGTTTCCCGGCGCCGGCCCCTTGACCGGCGGCACGGTGCGCAGGAATGCCGCGAGATCGGCGGCATCCTTCGGATTCATGCGCTGATAGGACGTATAGGGGAAGGCTGGGTAGAGATGGCCGCCGCTTGGAGAAACGCCCGACAGGAGCGCGTTGGCGACATCGACCGGGCGCCAGGCGCCGATCCCGTCGACCGGATCGGTGGAGATATTTGGCGGGTAGAACGAGCCGAACGGCGTCTTGAGTTCGAGCCCGCCGCCAAGCCGCAGAGGGTCGTCCTGACCAGGCGACTTGTGGCAGGACTCGCAACCCCCGGCGAAAAAAACGAGCCGCCCTGCGGCAGCGTCGCCGGAAAGGCCAAGCTTTTGCCATTCCTCAGCCGAATAGCGCGGCCGCGGCGCGGACAGCGCCCAGGCCAGCGCGGCCGCGGCGATCAGGATTACCGCGAGGATGACGGCGATCCACTTCATTCGCGAGGGCGAACTCGCGCGGACGAACTCAAGCCTCAGCCGCTCTTGGCCTTGTAGAGTTCGTGACAGCTGCCGCAGTTCTTGAACACGGCCGGCGCGAATTGCTTGAACGTCGCCTCATCCGTGATTCCGGCCTGGGCGGCCTGGACATCCTTGACGAATTGGGCGAACCGGGCGTCGAAGTCCGCCTTGTTCTCCCAGATCGCGGGCAGCGCCGCTGTGCCGCCTCCGGTCTTGCTGTTGTCGGGAAACAGAGCGGCGGATTTCGTCGCGCCTTCGTCGAGCGTCTTCAGGGATTCCTTCACCGTCGCGAGATCGAACGGGATCTTGCCCTTCGACATGCCGAACAGCGTCTTCGCGGCCTCGCCGTCGTGCTTCATGAGCGCGCGCCGCTCGGCGATCGGATCGGTGTCGGCCAATACGGCGGTGATTCCGCAAGCCAGCGCCATTGCCACTGCAACCAAGCGTTTCATGAGCCTCTCCCCGATAATAACTCCGTCCTAAACACGGGCGCCCCCGCGTTTATTCTGACAAGACAGCAATAATCGACCGAGGCCGCAATCCAAATCTCTGTGTTCAAGCCGCGTGTCGCATCGCGCGCCACCAACTGAGCTCAAGGCTCCCCCGAGACGCGGTCGCCCTGATCCCAGTTGAGACGTCCTAATCGATCGCGGACAGGATGTGAATCGTCCGTTTGGCGACCAGCTCCTTGGTCTTTTCCGAGTAAGTCTTCATGTGCGGCGCCGCCACGTGCGCCCTCAGCGCGTCCGGGCTTTCCCAGGATTCGAGAACAACGAGACTGTCCGGCCCGTAATCGGCCTGGAAAGGACCGACCGTCGCGGAGTCGACGTGACCGGCATATTCGATGCACCCCTTTTCGGCGCGCACATTGGGGACGTTGGCGCGAAAGGCGGCCAGAAGTTCGTCACGGCGGCCCGGATTGGCGGTGATGATGGCGACGACGCGGATCATTCGTTACTCTCGCTGTTGGTTCGGCTCCCGGCCGGCGCTGTGCACATAACCTCACCCGCTCCGCCTTCGCCAGCGAAAAGCTGCGCGCCGAGCAGGGCTTCTCTCAGAGGCCGAGGCGGCCGATCGCATCCGCGAGCCTGGCGCTCGCGATCATCGCGCCAGCGTGGTTCAGATGCGACCAGTTCTCGAACAGTTCGTCGTGCGGCGCGAGGTCACCATAGTTGAGAACGGGACCGAACTGTTTGAGAAAATCCTCGTCGCTGACCGTCGTCGGGCCTTCGAACATCGGCAGGTGGACGAAGACGAGCTTCGCGCCGTGCGCTTTCGCCTCGCGCTCGATTTTTTCAGTGAAGAGGTGATCTTCGCCGCCGTTCAGCCGGGTTAACGCGCGCGCGACTAGTGTCCGTGGAACCGGCTCCCGCGGCTCAGCGAGGAGGGTCGCGCGCGGAACCTGATGCTCCATGTCGACCAGTTTCCCGTAGTCGCCGGGGAAGCTCGTGGTGAAATCAGTGCGGTTTTGCGCGTAATGCCCGGGATCAAATTCTTTTGTCAGGCCGAATAAACCGGGAAAGAGATTGGCTCCGAACAGCTTCAGTTTGCGGATTGGCAGATAGGCGAGATTGTAAAGATAATTATGAAAGAAGGGGCTTGGCGGAAACGCAATCTCCTCCGCAGGCGCGACATATTTAAAATAGAAATGGCCGAATGGGTAGGGTTGCTCCTCCACCCCGAGGACGACCACTTTCGGTGACTTCGCCTTAAACAGCTCGTCCAGGATCGCCCATTGAATGTCGCGCCCGGCGCCCGGCAGAGCGAAATTGACGACATTGGCGCGCTTGCCTTGTTTGGCGAGATCTTGCTCGATGGCGGCGGCGCCGAAGCCCAGCTGCTCACGGGAAGGGCCGACGATGGCTACGTCGATCGGCGTGGGGTCAAAGTGGATCCGTTCGTAGATCCATCGCAGTCGGCCGTCCGGATCTTGCAACTGCCATCTTTGATAGTCGTTTTCCGGAAGAAGACAGACTGCTGCGTTGAGGACGAAAGCGACCGCGAGGGCGGCCCCCAGAACGCCGAGAAGTCTCAGTCCGGGCGTGCGTTCGCGTGTTATCCAAGCCCGACGGGACGCCGGCGCAAGAGGCGCAGTGCGTGCTTGAGGGATTGTCGAGGAGGAATCAGGCAAGCGGACGGCGCCCAATGATGATGCAAGTTATCGTGAGTTGCTTCTCGATCGCCCGCTCGAGGGTGACTCCGGTCATCGGGAGATGGGCCGTGTCGACCACTTCAAATCCGGCGGCGCGAACGGCGTCTTCAGCCTGCTTTGGCTCCCGAACGAGATAAAGGTGATCCGGCGCTGGACTGTTTGCCGGCACATTGATCCATACCCGACCGCCCGGCTTGCACAGATGCAGGAGCGAGCGGAGGGCTTTTTCGGGCTTGTCGAGATGCTCTAGCACCTCGCTAAAGACGATGGCGTCAAACTGCTTGGCGTTAGACGCGTCCATGATCGAGTCATCGAGGATATTCTTCAATTCAAACCGGACCGACTTCCCCGCACCGAGCACCTTGAGGGCTTTTCCGGCCATGTCGACGCTCTTTTGCGAAACATCGTAAGCGGTCAGGCCGCCAATTTTCGGATTTTGGCTGGCAAGATGGAGCAGGAGGCCGTGTCCAGGACCAATCTCCAGCAATTGCGCCCCGTCCGCCAAGCTATTTAAGAAGACATCCGCAAAGTGTTGAAGACCACGGCAATGGTTGTTCCATAAAACGTCAGAGACAAGGAGTCCATTCATGTACCGCGCCATGAAAGGAGTATTATTATAGACCGTGTTCAGCGCTTCCTCAAAATTCGTTA
This sequence comes from uncultured Alphaproteobacteria bacterium, assembly GCA_963833955.1. Taxonomy (GTDB): domain Bacteria; phylum Pseudomonadota; class Alphaproteobacteria; order Rhizobiales; family Beijerinckiaceae; genus Roseiarcus. The sequence continues at coordinate 279,014 of CAWHZY010000008.1, forward strand.
GTCGGTACGAACCGGTACGGCGAAAATGGAGTTCCTCGGGCAAATAAATCTCTTCGCAAAGGAATTGGTAATCGTCCACATGCACGCGAAGGCCGCCATCCGCGGTCGCCAGACGAATGACCATGTCGGAAAGACTTTCGGAAAAGGAAAGAAAGCCTTCGTCCCGTGGCGCCAGGCTGTTGTGTAAATAGCGTTCGTGCTCAGGCCACACCGTGAGCACCTCAGTCACCAAATTCGCGAGATTGGGGTATTTCGATCCGTCAACTAAAGCCATGATCAGTCTTTCTTTTGCTAAACGCGTCGTCGGAAATTCTGCGTTGACCAAATCTCGGGGCAACGTCATTTCTGACAACCACGTGAGGGCTTTCGCCTACGGCCCTTCGTCGATGATTTCGATTAGCCCGACGCCCTCAACCAGATAAAACGACACGCGCTTACCGCCGAAAAGAACGGCCTCCTTGGGCGGAGAGATGGGGCGGATGCTTAAACGCTCCTCGCTTTCGAGCGCCTCGAGCGCGCCGTCCAGGTCAGGCGTGGTGTAGCATACGTGGTAGACGAGTCCGTCCTTGTGGCTGGACAGCAACTTATCAAGGGGGCCCGCGCCGTCAGCCGGACTGATGATCTCCACGTCGGGCATCAGGTCGTGAGCGCACATCGACAAGTGTACGTTTTGCAGGGGGTCGAGAATCGTCGGCCCAATGCGATAGCCGAGCCCGGTCAAAAAATGGGCCGCGGGCTCACGGTCCTTTACCGCCAATCCGAGGTGATGGAAGGCAAGCCCCCATTTGTTCGGCGACGAAAGCCCGTTCATTGCCACCATCCGCTCAAAATTGCCCGTATACGAATCGACCGGACCCCGCCGTAGACAAGACCGATAGCAAGAAGAGGCAAACGCCATATTGCAGCCAGTTCGGCGCAGCGTTGCTGACCTGCGCGACCAGCCTCTTGGCGCCAGGGGCGCCAACGCCGACGAACAGCGCGATGGCCATGCAGATCCAGGTCGGAATGGTGAGCGACGCCGGCATCCCCGACCAGCCGATCGACCCGCTCGGGGAGAGAGCAAGGACTTGCTCAAGGATGGAGAAGCCCTCGCCCAAAGTCGCCGAGTGCCAGAAGATCGTGGAAAGGCTCAAGAGCGTGAAGGTCAAAACCATGCCCGCCACCGCGAGCCACGTCAGACCCGGGGTCGGTTTTGCGCCGGAGCGCCTCCGGCTCATCACAATGAGAGCCGTGATGGAGACAAATATGCCCTGCAGCACGCCGAACACGAGAAAGTTGAGCGCCAGCCCGTGCCACAAGCCAATGATAATCATGTTCAGCATGATGCATAAGATGAGCCCGATCTGGCCGAGCCCGCGCAACGACATCGACAGCGGCGTAAACAGATAGTCCGTGACCCAGCTGGTCAGGCTCATGTGCCAGCGGCGCCAGAATTCCTGCACGTTGACTGCGGCGAAAGGCGCGTGGAAGTTGGGCGGGCCTTCAATCCCAAACAGCCTGCCGACGCCGAGCGCAATGTTCGTATAGCCGGCGAAGTCGGCATAAAGCTGCAATAGATAGCAGGCGACCGTCGTCAGCATGACCGAATAAGAATAGTCGGCGTGAGATGTGTCGACGAGGTCGATGAAGGCGGCAAGGCGATCGCCGACCAGCAACTTCATCATCAATCCGCCCAATATGAGCCGACATCCCATTTCGACTTGGTCGGCGTCGATCGCCCTCCCGATGACCTCGCGCATCTGGGTGAAGAACGGCTCTGGCCTCTGAATGGGGCCGCTGACGATCTGAGGAAAAAAGGCCGGGAACAGGAAAAACACAACGGGGTCGCGCTCAACCGAGTCGTCGTCCCAGTAGACTTCAATGAGATAGGAAATCAATTTGAACGAGTAGTAGGAGACCCCGAGAGGCAACAGCAAACCATGCCATGCGCCCGCCGCCTTGAAGGCAATGATGATGCCGACGATCACGGCGACGCCCACGGCCATGTAGGCCTGTTTCCTGCGCTCGCTGCCGCTCTTCGCGATGGCAAGCCCAATCGCGTACACGCCCGCCGAGGCGACGATGAGCAACACGAGATAGATTTCGGCTTGAAAGCGCGTAAAACGCGTAAGACAGCGCCAGGAGATAGATTGCTCGCCAACGGCCAGAGACCAGATAGAACCCCGCTGCTGCGGGAACGAGGATGACGTAAAACAGCGGCGAGGTGAAACTCACCTACGCTGCCTTCCTCTTGATCAGTTCGAGCAATTCGCCGACGTTTTTGAGATTGCGCACGTCCTTAATGCTGAATTTTACGCCGAACGTTTTTTCCACCGCAACAATCATATTGATGTTAGAAAGCGAATCCCACGTCGCGACATCAGCGGCGCTCATGTTATCTGTAACGACAAGGGTGTCGTCGTTGAAGACGTCGCGAAAGATTGGAGTCAAGCGCGCGACGATCTCACCGTTATCCATTGTGAACCCCTCCTTACAACTCGTTGACGACCGGCGTCATGAATGTTTCGCGCGGCTGATAGGCTTCGACCGCGAGGCCCCATTGCGAGGCGCCGGCGTCGCCGTCCGCAATCTTCTCGAAGCCAAAGCTCTTGAAGAAGTCCTTCACCATATCGTTCTTCTTGGTGGGAAGGTAATGGCCGGTAACCCGCTTCGCGCCAAGCCGCGCCGCGTAGGAAAAGATATTGTTCATAGTGAAGCTTTCGACGCCGCGCTGCAAGACGCGGCAGCTCATCAGATATTCGTCGATTTCGATATCGCTCCCAGCGTGCTTGAGAATCACCACTGAAATCAGACCGTAATCGCCGAATTTATCGGCGAGCTTGACCGTGAGGGGTGCGATGGAAGGATCGCTCATCATCGCTTCGCACGCCGCCTCGCTGTAACGGCGCGTCATCAGGTTGAACTGGTTGCTGCGCTGACTGAGCTGGGCGATGCGGGGCAGATTGAAAGCATTGAATTGCTCGAGCGAGATCTCCATCCCAAGCGAGGTCAGATAGTCGTTGATGTTGGTGAAGTGCGTCTTGGTAAGCTCGCGCTGGGCTTCCTCGCGATATTGGTCGGCCCGCTGCAGGTCGGCTTCGGAGAACGACGCGGTCTCGAACAGGTTCAGGCCGGCGAGGGTCTCAAGATAGAGGGACGGATCCTCGGGCAAGTCGGGCACGACGACGTCAGGCAGGAACTGGCGTACGATGTTGCGCTCGAAGGGGTTGTCATCAAGAAAGACGAGCGAATCGAAGCCGATGTTCAGCGTCTTCTGAACCAGACGAATATTGTCCGCCTTGTTGTCCCAGTTGGCGACGAAAACGGAAATATCCTCTTCCTTCAGCACCATGTGGGGATGCTCGCGAAACGGCAGCACGGCGGCCGCGTGCTCGTTCTTGCTCACCACCGCCAGAATGATCCCGCGCCGTTTCAATTCGCGAATGAAAGTCTGGAACGCGACGAACGCCTCGCCCTCGTCGAACTCCCCCAGCGCGATGCCTTCGAGGCCGTCGTCGCCGATCACCCCGCCCCAGAGCGTGTTGTCGAGGTCGAGTACGACACATTTGGCGAACGTGCCCGATGCGGCGAACACGGTGTCGAGCAGCGATTGCGCAAGAAGCGGAAGATGCTCGAGCCGGCAGGGCGTCTTCGCCATGTTCCACATCCGGGCGTCGAACCATTGCGTTCGACCGACTGACGCGGCCAGAAAATCGACGTCGTTCAAAAGGACGTTCTTGGACTCGCGAGCCTTGATGGCGAGCCGGTAATTGATCTCTGAGAAGATCGAGCCGACAGACTCGGCGACCTTCAGTTCGTAATTGCCGAAGGCGCGCTCGCTTGGCAGTACGAAGGTGCTCTGAATGATCGTCGCCTGGCTTTGAGCCCGGAACGCAGCCCACAAATTCTCCAGCCTGCCAATTGTTTCGTCGGCGAACCCGCGCCGGTCGCTGCTGGCGTAAAGATGCGCCTTCAGCTTTTCGCTCGACAGGAGGATGACCACATATTGCGGGTTGAAAGCGTATAAAGAGGAATTCGGATCGAGGATTTCGAGGTCGACGCCATCGTAATTTCCCTCGTACACTTCCGCCTGCAGGTTGTTCCGGGCGGCGAGGGCGCGCGTAATATCAGCCAGATGCTGGGTTGCACAGTCCGCCAAGAGCGCGACGCGGATGACTTTTGCGGCGCCCGAAGTGTTAGGTGCTTTCGCCTCTTTGGCGAGAGCAAAATAATCCAGCGAAAGCGTCGCGTGTTTCATGGCGTCGTGTCCTGCGGAGCCAGATCAGACGATACATATGTTATTGGTGCGACGGAACAATTTCGTTCCCATGTCGCCGAGAGACGCCGCGCCTCGGAAGAGCCGGCGCGCCTATCCGTTCCCTGTCGCCAGGAGGGTCGAGTGTTTCTCTGCCGTCCTGGACTTCTCTCGTCAACCCAAAAATTCTCGTCATCGGGCGTCGAGATGAAGCGCCCGCCATCAGTTCCTTGCGCCCCCGAGGCTGGCGCGCTATCGCAGTGCAGCATACCTCATCTTGGCCGCGAAGCCGACCCCATGGACCCGCTAATCGAAGGTTACCGCCGTTTTCGCGCCGAAGTTTGGCCGGCCGAGCGGGCGCGTTACGAGGCCCTGTCCCATTGGGGACAGAGCCCGGAGGCGATGGTCATCGCCTGTTCGGACTCTCGCGTCGACCCGCAGACGATCTTCGGGGCCGTGCCCGGCGAATTGTTCGTGGTGCGCAATGTCGCGGCGCTTGTTCCGCCCTATACCCCTGATCCCGGCCACCATGGAACGAGCGCGGCGCTGGAATTTGGCGTCAAGGTGCTCAAGATTCCGCGGCTGGTGGTGCTGGGGCACGGGCAGTGCGGCGGGGCCAAAGCGATGGCCTATGGTCCGCCGCCCCAGGCGCAGGATTTCATCGCCACATGGGTCGAGCTTGGTAAGCCGGCGCTCCTCGCCGCTGGGGAAGAGCCGGAGGGGCGGCTCGAAAGGATCGAAGCGGAGGTCGTCCGGCTCTCGCTCGCCAATCTCATGACCTTCCCATGGATCGCCGAGGCGGTCGCCGCGGGCCGGCTGACGCTTCAGGGCTATTGGTTCGACGTCCACACCGGCGTACTGGCGAGCGTGGGTGTGGAGAAGCTCGAGCCGGTGGATTGAGGCAGACGCTTGCGGCCGCTGCTGAGTCGCGAACGTAGACGCTCAAGGTCCCGCGCGTTCTTCGAGTCCATTTTTGAGCGGTTCCAACGCTCGGGCCGCCATATCCGAGTCGGTGGCGGGGCCTCAGCCTAAACCGGGGCTACGCGGTTCGCAATTCATACGATACAGTCAGCGTCCCATCCGGAGTCACAATGATCATATAGAGAAAAGCTAGGAAACCGATCAAGATAAAGCACAGAAGAAGAGCGATAAGGAAATTTCCTCCTGTCCATTCGCCGGGCGACCAATTTTGTGAAACGGGAACATAACCTCGGCTAGCCATATCCTCGACATCAACCTGATATGCTTTTGTAGCTTCGGCTTGATTTCCCGTGTACCTTTTCACGGTTATTACATGACTCATTGCGTATTCCGATCTGCTATCGCGGTCTATGGGCACCACAATCGTGGTGCGGTTCGCAAGACGTAAAGATCTTCATCTAACCCCGTTCCGAGCGAGATCTTGGACAATGACGCTCACTTTCATATCGGGTTTGAAGGCCTGGTTCGCCCGGTTTGACGTTACATGGGATACCCCGGAAGGGACTCGTGTCCGTTCGATTTCGGTGCAATCTCGGCGATCTTCGACGTCCCCGTCCGGATAGCCCATAGCCCGGCGTTATTCTCGTGCGCGGCTTCGCATCCCGAATGGAAAAGGAGTTTCAATCCCCCTTGCTAAACAGGAATGGCGCGACGTCGGAGACGCCCGGGGCCTTGTCGACGGAAAAGGGCATGGGCCGGCAGACGGCAAGAGCCGAAAGCCCGACGCGCGCAGTGAGCAGGCCGTTGAGAACGCCCTCGCCCATACGCGCGGAGATGCGCGAGGCGATGCCGTGGCCGACGACCTGTTGCAGCAGGCTGTCGCCGACCGCCATGCCGCCGGTGATGGCGATATGGGCGCCAATGGAGCGCGCGAGCTTGATGAGCCCAAGCAGGCCGGGCCGGCCGCCGTAGATCTCGGCGATGCGCCGAACCAAGCGGATGATCTGAGCGACAACGAATACGACGTCAAGGATCGCCCGAGGGCTGATCGCTGTCACCAGCGACACGCGCTTGGCGGCGGCGGCGATCTCGCCTTGCGCCTTGTCGTCGAGGGGCCGCAGCAGCGCGCGCTCAGTGACGTCGATCAGGTCGCGCCCATCGATGATGGCGCGCGTCGCTTCCTCGACCTGCGCGCGGGCTCGCGCCGTCTCCGGCCGGTTGCGATAAAGCGCGACCAGCTGGCCGACCAGGCGGCGCGCGGCGGCGCGATCGTCAGCTGCACGCGCGTTGGCCAAAGCCACGTGCATTTCGGCGATCCGCGTCTGGCGAGCGACGGCGAGGATCTCGCGCGCCGTCAGCCCAACGAGGCCGACCAGGAACACGAGGCCAAACACGACACCGATGATCCCGAGCGATTCCGCTCTGGCGAACAGTCCTTCGATGAGGCTGGTGGCCCACAGGCCTAAGGCCAGCGAGATGAGGCCGCCGAGGCCCGTCCAGACCAGACCGCCGAGGGTGAAGCGCGAGCGGGCGATGAGCCCCGATTTCTGCGCGGCCTCGACCTCGAGCTCCGATTCGTCGATCGGCGCCGGCGGCGCGGCGGGTATCGGATCATGCTGCGAGCGAATGATTGCTTCTGGGATAAGCGACGCAGGCTGATCGTCGACCGCGACCCGCGAATCGTCGAGCCGAAAAGCGCGGGGGCGGGGCGGGCGCTGGCTCATGCGAGACGATCCCCGATCAGGAATTGCAGCGCGCGGTCGAGCCGGATCTGCGGTGCGGGCTCAGGCCGCTGGGTCAGGGGCGGCCGGAAACGCACGAACCGCCAGTCGTTGTCGGCCTCGGGCAGGGCGATCGCGTCGCCCTCGAAGATTGTGTCCGGGTCGGCCGGCAATTCGCCGGGAAACACGGCGGCTTCGGCGACGCCATCGAAGGTTTGTCCCCCAATCGTCTCGCCCTTTTCGGGCACGCCGATGATGGCGTCGAGCGTCTCGTCGCCGGTCCTGATCTCGGCCTCGCGGGTGGCGCGGACCGCCGCCAGCGCGATGACGTCGATCTCCGCCCCAACTCCTTCCGCGCGCGCGATCGCCTTCGCGGTGAGCGCACGCAAGATCGCCTCCAGCCTGTCGTGGCTCTTATGATGCAGATGATCGGCCTTGGTCGCCGCGAACAGGATGCGGTCGATGCGAGGTCGGAAAACCGAAGCGAAATAGGAAGAGCGTCCAGCCCGGAAGGCGCGCATGACTTCGGTCAGCGCATTCTCGAGGTCCTTGACCGCGGCGGGGCCCGAATTGAGCGCGGAAAGCGCGTCGACGAGCACGATCTGCCGGTCGAGCCGGGCGAAATGATCGCGAAAGAACGGCCTCGCCACGTAGGCCTTATAGGCCTCGTAACGGCGCGCCATCATGGCCGGGAGCGAGCCGGGAGCGATCGTTGCGTCATCGCTCAGCGGAATCGGCGCGAAGGTCAGCGCCGGCGAACCGGCGAGATCGCCGGGCATCAGGAACCTGCCGGGCGGCAAGGTCGACAGCGCATAGACATCGTCGCGCGCCCGCTTGAGGTAGGCTGTGAACAATTCGGCGATGCGCCGCGCATTGTCCTCGTTCGCCTCGGCCTCCGGGTCGAGGCCGACCATTGCGGCGCGCCATTGCTCCGCCAGCGGCGCGCGCGCCGGCGTTTGGCTTGCGGCAAGCGTCTCACGCGACCATTCGGAATAGCTCTTGTCGAGGAGCGGCAGGTCGAGCAGCCATTCGCCGGGATAGTCCACGATATCGACCGTGAGCGTCGAGCCTCGTGAGCCCCAGCCCGTTGCGCTCTCGAATTCGATCGTCAGCCTGAGCTGGGCGATGCGGCGGGTCGATTCTGGCCAGTGTCGATCCTGTCCCGAGAGGCTTTTCAGATGCTCCTCGTAGGCGAAGCGCGGCACCGCGTCGTCCGGCTGCGGTTCGAGCCGCACCCGCTTGATGCGCCCCTCGGCGGAGGCGGCCAGCACCGGCAGACGCGCGCCCGCGATCAGATTGTCGACGAGCGCCGTCAGGAACACCGTCTTGCCGGCGCGCGACAGTCCGGTCACCCCGAGGCGCAGGGGAGCGCCGGAGAAATAGTCGCCGATCGAGCGGGCGACGAGCTCCGCCTCGAAGATGAAATCGCTGAAGCCTGACAAGAAAAAATCCGCGCCGAACCGGGGAGCCTATTTAGGCGGCGCCCGCTCGTTTGGACAGTGGCGACGTCGGGTCGCCGCCGGCGGCGCGGAAAGCGCTTCCGGTTTTCTTCGCCAGCGTCAATCCGCGTCGGCCTCGAGTTCCGCGGGCGTGAGGTAAAGCGCCAGCATTCCCGAATTACGCTCGACCTCCTTCCAGTGCTGAATCGAGAAGTCCAACACCGCGACGGCGCCCGTCGGATATTTCGCCGCCAGGCGGCGCCGTTCAGGCTCCGCGCCCGAGCCGGTCAGCGCCGCCGCCAGTTCGCCGAGACCCGGATTGTGCCCGACCAGACCCACGCGTTTGTGCGCGTCGGCGAGGGCTCGCGCGCGCTCGAGCAGCCTGGCGAGGGACGCGTCGTAAAGGCCGGCGTCCTGTTCCAACGCGACTTTGCTTCGCCATTCGGCGGCGAAAATCTCGGCCGTCTCTTTGGCGCGCGCTGCGCCGGAATGGATGAGAACATCCGGAAGAAAGCGGCGGGCGGCCAGCGCCTTGGCGACCCGCCTCGCATCGGCGCGGCCGCGCCCCGTCAGCTTGCGCGCGTAATCGTCGCGTCCGACGGAGAGCTCAGCCTTGGCGTGACGAACGATAAACAATCGGCGCATGAATGAAGATTGCGCAAGCACTCGAGGATTGGCAAGCTTTCGTCTTCGACTTTGGACAAGCGGCTGCGCGGAAGCCCTTGCGGCGAGATCATGTGACCCCGTGACGGCGCCGTCGGCCGCTTTGCGTCCCTAAGCCTTATGTTTCTCCCTCAGATATTCCTGAAGCGCCGTCTTGGCGGGCGCCGGCACGTTGGCGGCTGTGAATTCGTCAATTGTCCAGGACTGCAAAGGCTTGATCTGCGGGGCGCCGGGCGAGCGCGCATTCGGCGTCACGCGCTCGCAAACGACCGACGCGCCGTTCAAACGGTACTGTTCATAAGGCCGTGCGCGCGAACTTCGCGTCTTGAAGAAAATGTCTGGACCAAGGGTCACGGTCGTCCGTTCCTATGTTTCCGGCTCAGTATATCACCGGACCGGCCGCTGGGCGAGCGCTGGTAAATCTCCTCAAATCTCAAGTTGAGAGAGGAGCGCCGCTCGCTACCGCTCGCGCCGGCTCAAAAATGCCACCCTCTCGAACAGATGCACGTCCTGCTCGTTCTTGAGCAAGGCGCCGTGCAGCGGCGGGATCAGTTTCTTGGCGTCGCGCTCGCGCAGCGCCTCCGGCGCAATGTCCTCGTTGAGCAGAAGCTTGAGCCAGTCGAGCAGCTCCGAAGTGGTCGGCTTCTTCTTCAGTCCCGGCGTCTCGCGCAGCGTGAAGAACGACCGCATGGCCTCTTCCACGAGCCGGGGCTTGATCGACGGATAGTGCGATTCGACGATCCTGCGCATCGTCTCGGCGTCGGGAAAGCGGATGTAGTGAAAGAAGCAGCGGCGCAGGAAAGCGTCCGGCAGCTCCTTCTCGTTGTTGGAGGTGATGATGACGACGGGCCGCACGCGCGCCTTGACCGTCTCTCCGGTCTCGTAAACGTGAAACTCCATCTGATCGAGTTCGAGCAGAAGGTCGTTGGGGAATTCGATGTCCGCCTTGTCGATCTCGTCGATCAGCAGCACCGGGCGAACGGGCGAAACGAAGGCGTCCCACAGCTTGCCGCGGCGAATGTAATTGGCGATCTCGGACACGCGCGGGTCGCCGAGCTGCAAATCCCGCAGGCGCGAGACGGCGTCATACTCATAGAGGCCCTGCTGGGCGCGCGTGGTCGATTTGACGTGCCAGGCGATGAACGGGGCGCCGATCGCGGCGGCGATCTCCTGCGCGAGCAGCGTCTTGCCGGTGCCGGGCTCGCCCTTGACGAGCAGCGGGCGCTCGAGCGCGATTGCGGCGTTGACCGCGGTCTTCAGTTCGTCGCCCGCCACATAAGTGGCGGTTCCTTCAAAACGCATCAATGCCGGCTCCAAGTGTCAGAGCAAATTGCTTTTGGGTCCACCGCGATCGTCATTGCGAGCGATAGGGCGTCGAAAGACGCCCGTCCTTCCGGACGGGCTATGGCGAAGCAATCCAGGGGAACGTAGCGCGCGCGCCCCCGTGACTCCTGGATCGCCGCGTCGCTTCGCTCCTCGCGATGACGATTCCGTCCGAATGCAGCGCGCTCTCTTAGCCTCGCAAGGCGAGACGGGCGCGTCAATTCATCAGGCCCTTGACGGTCTCGATGAGCTGCTTGAGCGAGAAGGGCTTGGGCAGGAACACGAAGTCCTGGCCTTCCGGCAGATTGCGCGCGAAGGCGTCGTCGGCGTAGCCGGAGACGAAAATGACCTTGGCCGTCAATCCGCGTTTGCGCAGTTCCGTCAGCATGGTCGGCCCGTCCATTTCCGGCATGATGACGTCCGAAACGATGAGGTCAATCGGCTCGCTTGCCTCCTCGACCACGCGCAAGGCGTCGAGGCCCGTCTCCGCCTCCAGCACCGTATAGCCGCGCGAGGCGAGCGCGCGCGAGGCGAAAGCCCGCACCGCCTCTTCGTCCTCGACCAGCAGGATCGCGCCCCGGCCGGTCAGATCCGTAGCCGGTTTGGGGGCTTCGGTCTTCACCGGTTCGTCGACGTCGTCGGCGAGGCGCCGAGGAAGCAGAACCCGGAACGTCGCGCCGGCGCCCGGCTCGCTGTCGCAGAACACATACCCGCCCGTTTGCTTGACGATGCCGTAGACCATCGACAAGCCGAGGCCGGTGCCTTTGCCGACCTCCTTGGTGGTGAAGAACGGTTCGAAGATCTTGGCCCGGACCTCGGCGGGAATCCCGTGCCCTGTGTCCTCCACCTCGACCAGCACGTAATCGGCGGGGGCGACATCCACCTCTTTCAGGCTGCCGCATTCTGCGGCGGGAAAGTTGCGCGTGCGCAGCGTGATCTTGCCGCCGTCACGGATGGCGTCGCGCGCGTTGACGACCAGATTGACGATCACTTGCTCGAACTGGTTGAGATCCGCCTTCACCTGCCACAAGTCGCGCCCGTAGACCACGTCGAGTTGGATCTGCTCGCCGACCAGCCGGCGCAGCAGCATCTGCAATTCCGACAGCACGTCGTTGAGCTGCAGCGTCTGGGGGCGCAGGGTCTGGCGGCGCGAGAAGGCAAGCAATTGCCGCACGAGGCCCGCCGCCCGATTGGCGTTCTGCTTGATCTGCATGATGTCCTGGAAGGACGGATCGGTCGGGCGGTGATTGGCGAGCAGGAGATCGGAATAGCCGATGATCGCGGTCAAGACGTTGTTGAAGTCGTGCGCGACCCCGCCGGCGAGCTGGCCGATCGCCTGCATCTTCTGGCTCTGCACGAGGTTCTCTTGCAGGGTGCGTTGCTCGGTGGTGTCGAGAGCAAAGAGAGTTGCGCTCGCGCCCTCGTCGCTGCGCGGATCGGCGGCCGAGACGAAGAGCCGCGCCGAACGCGCGGCGCCCGGCCCTTCGAGCGAGACGTCGAGGGGCGCGATTTCGCCCTCGCCCTGGGCCGCAGCCTCGATCGATGCGCTTAAAGGGGCGCGATCGCGCTCGGCGACAAGGTCGAAAATCGATAGCCGTCCCTTGGTCGCCTCGCTCTTGGAGGCGGCTTGGGCCAGGCGCGCGAACGCCGCGTTGGGACGCAGCACCGCGCCTGTGGCGTCCACGGCCGCGATCGCTACCGGGGTCGAATTGAAAATGCGGGCGAAGCGCACCTCCGCCGCGCGCAGATCTTCGCCCTTGATGTCGCCCGGAGCGCGATTGATCACCAGCGACCGAGAAGGACCCGGTGTTCCCTCGCCGGAGAAAGCGACCTTGTGCAGGATGCGCGCCGGGAGCAGGCGGCCCTGCCGGGGCTTGAGGTCAACGTCGAATTGCTGCGTCGTCACTTCGCCGGGCGGCCCGGATATAATGGCGAGCATCGCGCCGCCGTCGCCGGCGACGATGTCGTCGATCTTGAGCCGGCCAGCGCTGAACTGGGCGAGATCGTAGTCGAGCCAGCCCGCCAGGGTCGCGTTCATATGCGCGATCGAGCCGTCGGGCTCGGCGGAGAAAAAGCCCGCCGGCGCGTGGTCGAGATAGTCGATCGCGTGCTGAAGATCCTGGAAAAAGGTTTCATGCCGGTCGTGGTCGCGCGTCTCGTCCGAGACCGTCCACACCATCAGGCCGTCTCTCGCCATGCCCTCGAGCGGACGCACGCGAATGCGGTACCAGGCGACCTCGCCCTGGCCGCTGGGCGGCGGCGAAAGACGAAGCTCCTCGCTCGCGCGCCCGCCGGATTTTGCTGCTTGGGACAGGCGATAAACGGATTCCGAGACGTCTGGCGAGCCGGTGAACAGGCGTTCGATCGGACGCAGGTCGCTTGCCGCGGGCGCGCCCGAAAGCGCGCGATAGGCTTCGTTGGCGTAGACGATACGCGATTCACGGTCGGTGACGAGGACGCCGTCAGGATTGGAGTCGGCGATCGCCTTGGTTGTGTCGAAGCGCGCCGCCCGGGTCGGCAGTTGCAACATGCCGAACGCGTAGAGCAGCAATCCGAAGGCGCCGGCGATGGCGAGGATGACGATCATCCAGGTCATCAGCGTCGCGCCGATTCCGCTCGGCGCGAGCCATACGGCCAGAAGCGCGCCGGCGAGGCAGACGAGGAGGATCGTCAGCGCGACCGGATTGACCGTTCGCTCAATTCTGTCCACCGGCGGGGGCGGCGGAGACTTCATTTGAGGATCAAACCCCCAAGGACATTGCCGTCGGCATGGACGAGTGCGAGCGCGCTGAGTTCGCCTTGAGCGTGTGCTACCATGGGCCGCGCGCGCTGTCTTGACGGCGGGCGGTTCAACTGGGCGAAAGTGCGGTGAGCGCCGCAGTTTTCAACGGGATCGCATTTTGTTATGAAATGTGACATCGGCGCGCGTCGATCGGATTCGGTGCGCGCGGGCGGCGCGCCAGACCGGGTCACTGGGCCGCGTCCGATCTTGCTTCTCGGGCGCCGGCCAGACCATCGTTCGGCGGGCGAAAATGAAGAGCGGCTTGTTTTGCGCTCGGCGGCGGAAGTGTTGGATTGGGCATGCAGTGGTTGAATGAGCTTCCGTTCGCGGACAATAGGGTCCTTCAGATCGGGTTCCTTGCGGCTTGTGGCATCGCCGCCCTCGTCGCCCTCGCGATTGTTTACCGGCTGACCTTCGCTCATCGGCTGCGTGTTCCGGGTGGTCGGACCCGGCAGCCAAGGCTCGGGCTGGTCGATGCGTTCAGCCTGGATGGGCAGCGGCAGCTTGTGCTGATCCGTCGTGACAATATCGAACATCTGGTCATGATCGGCGGACCGAACGACGTTCTGGTTGAGTCGCAGATCAATCGCGCCGTGGTCCCGGCGCGCGAGAGCAACCAGGCTTCGCCGCTGCTTGTGCCGAGCACGCCGGCGCGGCGAACCGAAGTCGCCGCGCTCCCCGCGTCACCGGCCGTCGCGGAGCCTCCGCCGAAGGTCGCCGCCAAGGTCCCGGCGTCGCCGCCCGCACCGGCGCCGGCTGCGCCGGCCGCCCCGACCGTGGCGCCGGCGATTCCGAAACCGCCCGCTCCCGTCCAGCCCGCTCCCGTTCCCGATCAAGCGGCCGCGCCTGTCCAACCGCCTGCGCCTGAACCGGCGCGCTCAACCTCTGCGCCGCCGGCCGCGACTCAAGCAGCGGAGCCCGCCCGACCGGCGCCGGCGAGTCCGCCGCCGCGTCAGGCGGACCCGCCGCGCCCCGCGCAACCGCGCGCGACCATGCCCCCGCCAATCATTCCCGCCAACGCCTCGCCCAATCGCGGGGCGCCGGTTCGCGCTACGGAAACAGCTCCCGCAAGAGGCACGGGCAATCCCTCGACCCCATCTCCTGTCGCGCCTGCGCCGCCGCGCCGCGCGGAGAAGACAGAACCGGCAGTCGCGGGCTCGAAAGCGGAGTCGATCGCTCCAATGGCGAAAGCGGAGCCGCCCGCGGCGCCAACCGTGACAGGCGTCCCGCCGGCCAGCGCGGCCTTGGCGCAAGCGCGGCCGGCGCCGAAGACCGTTACGGCGACGCCGGCGTCCGACTGGGCGCGAAAATCAGCCGACGCGCGCCCGCCGGCGGACAAGACGAACGCCGCGCAGAGCGGCAAGCCGTCGCCTAAAGTCGACGATCCCTTCGACGACCTCGATTCGCTCGAGGCTGAGATGGCGCGTCTGCTCGGTCGAGAAAAGTCCGATTGACCGAGGCTGCGCGCTCGATCGTCGTCGAAGACGGCGCCAGCAATGCCGCGAATCGCGCCGACGACCTTTCCTCGCGTAAGGGGCGTAGGGGCTAGGCCCTCGACCCGGTCGCCGCCGCGACCCGAGATAGCGAGTCACTCGTCGCGATAAATCCGCTCTCGCCGTTCGTGGCGCTCCTGCGCCTCGACCGAGAGAGTCGCGATCGGACGAGCGTCGAGGCGCCTGAGCGAGATGGGATCGCCGGTTTCGACGCAATAGCCGTAAGAACCCTCCTCGATGCGGGCGAGAGCAGCCTCGATCTTGGAGATCAGTTTCCGCTGCCGGTCACGGGCGCGCAGCTCGATCGCGCGGTCGGTTTCCGACGATGCGCGGTCGGCGAAGTCGGGGTGGTTTTCGCTTTCCTGTTGCAGGGCGGCCAGCGTGTCGCGGCTCTCGGCCAGAATCGATTCGCGCCAGGCGATCAGCTTGCGGCGGAAATATTCTTTCTGTCGGTCGTTCATGAACGGTTCGTCGTCCGACGGTTTGTAGCTTTCAACGGACACGTCGTTCATTGGCGATTCCTATTTCCGCGCGGAATTTCGCGGCCTTATAGCGATCCGTCGGCAAAGGAACAATGACTATCCTCGCGCGAGCGAGCCGCGCCCGGCCAGCAAGCGCGCGGGGCGATTCAGGCGAGGCCTCGTGCTATTTGCCGCACGAGGCTTGCCAGACGGTAAAGAAGGGTCTCACGTTCAGGCGCCGGTACGGGTCCGAGCGAGGGCGCTCGGCGCCGAAGAGGGATTGCCATGTACAAGCGTATCGTTCTCGCGGTCGATCTTCTCGAGCCGGCGTCAAGTCCAAAGGGACTGGCGCAGGCGGTGGAGCTGGCGAAGACGGGCGACGGCGAATTGAGGCTGGTCAATATCCAGCCGGTCATGCCGGCCACCTTCATGGAATATGTGCCGGTCGATTTCGACGTCGAGCAGGAGAAGCGGGCCAAGGAGGCCCTCGACGCGATTCTTGGCGGCATCGATCTGCCGGCTGAACGCAAGAGCGCCGCGACTCGGGCGGGCGGAATCTATCATGAGCTTCTGGAAGAAGCGTCCGAATGGGGAGCCGACCTCATCGTTGTCGGTTCGCATCGTCCCGTCATGTCCGATTACCTCTTGGGCTCGAACGCCAAGACGATCGTGCGCCATGCCCAATGTTCGGTGCTGGTGGTGAGGGAATGACGCGCGGCGCCGCTGGGTAAGGCGCAAGCGTCAGGCCGCCAGCGCCCGCATCGCCGCTTCGACCCCGTCGGGAGTCAGCGGAAACATGCGGTGCTGAAAGATCGCGGCGATCATCGATGTCGACAGCGAATGATTCCAGGCGCCCGGCGGCGCCGGATTGATCCATACGGTGCGCGGCCACGCAGAGAATCGCGCGCTCGAGCCACACCCTCCCGGGCTCCGGATTGAGATGCTCGACCGAGCCGCCAGGCGCCATGATCTCGTGCGGGCTCATTGAGGCGTCGCCGACGAAGACGACCCGATAATCGCGGCGGTACGAATTGATGAGATCGCGCGTCGGCACCCGCTCGTCGTGCCGGCGGCGGTTGTTCTTCCACACACTCTCGTAGAGGCAGTTGTGGAAATAGAAATGCTCGAGCCGCTTGAATTGGCTTTTGGCGGCGGAGAACAGCTGGTCAGCCGCCTCCACGTGCCAATCCATCGAGCCGCCGACGTCGAGAAACAAGAGCACCTTGACGGCGTTGCGCCGTTCGGGCCTGAGCATGACGTCGATATAGCCTTTGTCGGCGGTCGAGCGGATCGTGCCGTCGAGATCGAGCTCTTCGGCCATGCCCTCGCGGGCAAATCGCCGAAGCCGTCTGAGCGCCAGCTTGATGTTGCGCGGTCCGAGCTCAGCGTCGCCGTCGAAGTCCTTGAACTCCCGCCGGTCCCAGACCTTGACCGCGCTGCCTCTGCGACCTTTGTCCTGACCGATGCGCACGCCCCCGGGGTTGTCGCCATAGGCGCCGAAGGGCGACGTCCCGCCTGTGCCGATCCATTTCGAGCCGCCTTGATGACGGCCCTTCTGCTCGGCGAGGCGCTCGCGTAGCGTCTCCATGAGCTTGTCAAAACCGAGCTTCTCGATCTCAGCCCGCTCCTCGGGACTGAGATAGCGCTCGATCATTCGGCGCAGCCATTCCTCCGGCAGGTCCTGGGCCTCGACCGCGGCGGCGACGCTGAGAACACCCTTGAAGGTCGCTCCGAAGACGACGTCGAACCGGTCGAGATTGCGCTCGTCCTTGACCAGAAGGGCGCGCGCCAGGCGATAGAACTCGTCGACCGACATGCGAGCCAGATCGCCTTCGAGCGCCCGCATGAGGTCGAGATATTCGCGCGGCGTCGCCGGCACGTGCGCCTGACGGAGATTGGCGAAAAACTCAAGGAACATAGGCGCGATCCTAGCGTGCGCGGGTGTGGGCGTGCAATGCTGCCGCGCGTTCCCCGTGCGCCGGGTGTCGTCTCATGTCCGTGGTGGTCGAGCGTCGAGGATTTTCGCTGCCGCTGGGCGTAAGTCCGGAGGCGGAGATTTTCGCCGTGGGCGACATTCACGGGCGAAGCGATCTTCTCGCCGCGCTCATCGACGAGGCGGCGCGGGAGCCCAAGCTGCGCGACAAGCGCGCGATCGTCTTTCTCGGCGACTTCGTCGACCGCGGATCCGACAGTCTCGGCGCGATCGAGCTTGCGATGGGCGCCAAGGCGCGGGTCGGCGCCGATGAGGCGATCGCGCTCATGGGCAACCACGAGGCGATGATGCGGCTCGCGCTCGATCCCGAGACGCCTTGGGACGACGCGATTGATGCGTTCGACACCTGGATCGCCAATGGCGGCGACCGGACTTTGGCGCAGTTTCTCAAGAGTGAGAAGCCCTCCGAGTCGCTCGACGATCTCTTGATCGAGGCGCGCGCGTCGCTTCCCCCGCGCATCCGCGCCTGGCTCGAGTCTTCACGAGCAAGCTGGCGCTCGGGCAACGTTCTGTTCGTTCACGCGGGCGTCAACCCGGAAATCGAACTCGAGACTTTTCTTGCCGCTCCCTGGAACATTCCGCTCCATAAGCTCGACGAAGATTTTCACTGGGCCTGGGTCCGCCGGCCGTTCCTCGAGCATCGTCCGGGGCCGGACGGTTTCGGCGGCTTCTTCGTCGTCCACGGCCACACGCCAAACGACGCGCGTCGCGACGCCTCGCACGCCGATCAGATCGCTGGATTCCGACTCAATCTCGACGCAGGTTCGGCGATGACGGGGATCGCCAAAATGGCGGTGATTCGCGACCGCTATGCGGAGGTGGTCAGCGCACGCGGACCAGCAAAGCGGGAGGACCGCGCTTAAGCGGGTTCTCTTTAACAGTCCAGACGCAGCCGAAAGGCGGGCCTTATCCTCCCCCCGCGGGGCGCGGGAGGATAACCCGCATGGTTCGAGCGCCACTATAAGACACGAAATCGCCTGCTGTGCCGAATAAAGTGCGGCCGTCGACCGTTATCACGCGATGCCCTATGCTCAGGCCCGGTCGATCGCGGCCGGCGTCGCAACAAGCGATTGTGATAGGCCAACGTGGAGAGTTCAAAAATGGATCTGAAATTGCCCCACGCCTTCGGCGCCAGTGCGGCCGCAGCGTTTCTCGCGATCGCAATCCTGTCTCCCGCGCAGGCGGCGGAGAACGTCCGGGTGCGTGGAACGGTCGTCGGCCTCGATGGATCGACGCTGACGGTGAAAACCCGCGAAGGCCCGAACGCCACGCTGATGATGAAGCCCGGCTGGAAGATGGCCGGCGTCGCCAAGGCTTCTGTCGATGATATCAAGCCAGGGGACTTCGTCGGCATCGCCTCGCTCCCGACGGCGTCAGGCGGAGACGGCGCCGTCGAGGTGCTGGTCTTTCCGCCCGCGATGAAGGGGACCGGCGAGGGCAGCTATCCCTGGGACCTGAAGCCGAAAAGCTCGATGACCAATGCGACGGTCACCAACGCGGTCAAGGGCGTCGAAGGGCGGACCCTCGATCTTTCCTATAGCGGCGGCAAGGAGAAGAAAATCTCCGTCCCCGATGGCGTTCCGATCGTGACGTTCGGCCCGGCGACCGAGGCGGACCTCAAGCCCGGCGCGACCGTGTTCGTTCCCGCCCAGCGCGGCGACGACGGCAAGCTCGCCGCCGGCTTCGTTGTGGTCGGCACGAATGGCGTCGACCCGCCAATGTGAACGGACAAGGAAAACCGCGCCGTCGGCGATCTGCGGCCTCGCCCCCGATTGACATGAGCCTCAGCTGATTCCCAATTGGGAACGGCTGAAAGGGCGGGCGCGATGCGAATGTGGATCAAAGACCCGTTGGCGATCTTTGCCGACGCCGCGGAGCGTGGCGTCGTCGTCGAGGGGACGCGGATCGTCGAGCGTGTGGGACGAGGCGAGACGCCCGAGCGCATCGGCGCGACCTTCGACGCCTCGGGCCATGTCGTGCTGCCGGGGCTTATCAACACGCACCACCATTTCTACCAGACGCTGACCCGCGCTCACCCCTCCGCCATCAACAAGCCGCTGTTCCCCTGGCTTGTCGCGCTCTATCCGATCTGGGCGCGGCTCAAGCCCAATCATTTGCGGATTGCGGCTCGGCTCGCGTTGACCGAGCTCATGCTGTCGGGCTGCACTACCGCTGCCGATCACCATTATCTCTATCCGGAGGGCCTCGAGAACGCGGTCGATATCGAAGTCGAGGAGGCGCGCTCCCTTGGCATGCGGATGACCGTCTCGCGCGGGTCGATGAACCTGTCGGCAAAGGACGGCGGCCTGCCGCCCGACAGCGTGGTGCAAGACGAAGAGACGATTATTGCCGACAGCGAGCGGGTGCTGAAGCTGTTCCACGATCCAAAGCCAGGCGCGCAAATTCGCGTCGCGCTTGCGCCCTGTTCGCCGTTCTCGATCTCGAAGGATCTCATGATCGAAAGCGCGCGCCTGGCCGAGCGCTACGATTGCCAGCTTCACACGCATCTCTGCGAGACCCAGGATGAAGAGCGCTTCTGCCTCGAAATGTATGGCTTGAGGCCGGTCGATCTTCTCGAGGAGACAGGCTGGATGTCGAGCCGGGTCTGGCTCGCGCATGGCGTTCATTTCAACGCCGAGGAGATCGCCCGGCTCGGCCGAGCGAAAGTCGGTGTCTGCCATTGCGCGGCGTCGAACATGGTGCTCGCTTCCGGCATTTGTCGGACCTGCGAGCTCGAGGCTGCCGGTTCGCCGCTGGGCCTCGGCGTCGACGGCTCGGCCTCCAACGATTCCTCCAACATGATGGAGGCGATCCGGCACGCGCTGATGATCGGGCGGCTGCGCTACGGCGCCGACAAGGTGACGCATCGCGACGTGTTGCGCTGGGGAACGCAAGGCTCGGCCCGCTGCCTTGGGCGTTCGGACGTCGGGCGGATCGCGGAAGGCTATGAGGCCGACCTTGCGCTGTTCAAGCTCGACGAGCCGCGCTTCTCGGGCGCGCATGATCCGCTCGCGGCGCTCGTTCTGTGCGGCGCGCATCGCGCCGACCGCGTGATGATCGCAGGCGAATGGCGGGTCGTCGACGGAGAGCCGGTTGGGCTCGATCTCGGTCGCCTGATTGCCAATCACAAGCGCGCGGCGCTAGATTTCGCCTGAACGGCGCGACGCGCATTCCGCGCAGCACCCGGCGCTGTTGGACCCCATGTTTTCCTTTTCTTACCTCGCGAGTAGAACCGCTCGCCGCCTCCGCCGCGTGCGCTTGACCCACGGTCCCGGACGAATGTCGCGATGACCGCCCTCATCATCCTCTTCGTCGCCGCGATGTGGGCGGGGGTGCAGAATGCGCTCGCCGGCGGCGGATCGTTCGTCACCCTTCCGTCGCTGATGCTGACCGGCATGGACGCGCGCGCCGCCAACATCACCTCGACCGTGGCGCTGTTTCCCGCGCAGCTCGTCACCGGCTTCACCGGTCGGGCGGACGCGGGGACCCCGACCGGGCTCACGATGCGAAGGCTGTTCGTCATCAGCCTCGTCGGCGGCGCCCTCGGCGCGCTCATCCTTCTCGCCACCCCGCCGTCGATCTTCGCCCACCTCGTGCCGTGGCTGGTGCATGTTCGCGACCGCGCTGTTCGCCTGGGGCAGTTTTTTTCGTAAAATCCCGGCGCCCGGCGAAGCGCATTTGTCACCTTTTGCCGCGAGCGTGGCGCAGTTTTTCATCGCCGTTTACGGCGGCTATTTCGGCGGCGGCATCGGCCTCCTGATGATGGCCGCGCTCACCATGATGGGTCTGGCGGTGCGCAATGCGGGCGCGGCGAAGAACATTCTCGCTGGCGTGATCAACGCCTCCGCGGTTGCGATCTTCGTCTTTTCCAGGGACGTGCATTGGCTGCAAGCGCTCATCACCGCGATCGGCGCCTCATTCGGCGGCTGGGCAGGCGCGTTGATGCTGAGACGCGTCAACGAGACGCTCTTGAAGCTCGCTGTCGTCGCCCTTGGCGTCGCGCTCACGATCGGACTGTTCTGGACCGCGCCTTGAGGTTAAAGCTGCGCCAGCGGAGCGTTGAGACATGAACATCGAACTCTTCACGGCCTTTCTCCTGATCACGGTCGTCCTGATCATCGTGCCGGGACCGATCGTCACCCTGGTCATCTCGACCGGCGCCACGCGCGGCGTGCGCGCCGCGCTGACCACCGTCGCCGGCACGACGCTTGGCAATGCCTTGCTGCTGGCGGCGATCGCGCTGGGGCTCAACTGGGTGCACGCGCATGCGGACCTGTTGTTCACCGCGCTGCGTTTGACCGGCGCGGCCTA
This sequence comes from uncultured Alphaproteobacteria bacterium, assembly GCA_963833955.1. Classification (GTDB taxonomy): domain Bacteria; phylum Pseudomonadota; class Alphaproteobacteria; order Rhizobiales; family Beijerinckiaceae; genus Roseiarcus. The sequence goes on from CAWHZY010000008.1 coordinate 300,355, forward strand.
TCTGATTTGGCTCGGCGTGCAGGCGTGGCGCCATGCGGGGGAGGGCGGCGAGCCGATCCGCGAAACCGGCCGCACCCGTTTTGTTCGCGGCCTGGTTGTCGCCCTGTCCAATCCGAAGACGATCGTCTTTTTCACCGCCTTCCTGCCGCAGTTCATCGATCCGCGGCTGCCCACGGGACCGCAGCTTGCCGCGATGTGCGTCGCCTCAGTGCTGATCGCGGGCGCTTCCGATTGCGCCTGGGCGGTTGCGGCGGGCATGGGGCGCGCCTGGTTCATGAAGCCGGCCCGAGTCAAATTGCTTGGCCGGCTCTCGGGAACAGTCCTCATCGGCGGGGGTTTGTGGCTGTCGTTCGCCCGGCGGACGAACTGACCGAGCGCCACAGACTGAAGGGTCACGGATCCCCGCAATGCCGAACCTGACGACGATCATTTCGGTCGCGGGCGCCTCGTTCGCCGCCTCTTTCGTCGAGGCGGTCGAGGCGCTGACCGTCGTGCTGGCCGTCGGCCTTGCGCGCGGGTGGCGCCCTGCGCTCACCGGCGCCGCGGCTGCTCTTGCCGCGCTTGCCCTGATCGTCGCCATCCTCGGTCCGCTGATGAGCCTGGTCCCACTTCGTGGCCTGCAGTTCGTCGTCGGCGTGCTGCTGCTCATGTTCGGCTTGCGCTGGCTGCGCAAGGCGATCCTGCGCGCCATCGGAATCGTCGCCCTGCACGACGAGGACGCCGCCTTCGCCCGTGAGACCCGCGAACTGAGCGAAACCGGGCGGGGAGTGGCGCACGGGTTCGACTGGGTCGGCGGCGTGACCGCGTTCAAGATTGTGCTGATGGAAGGGATCGAAGTCGTGTTCATCGTCATCGCCGTCGGCGCCGGACGCGGGCTGCTCGGACTCGCAAGCGCCGGCGCTCTGGCCGCCTGCCTCGTGGTGGCGGGGGTCGGCGCGGCGATCCACCGCCCGCTCGCGCGGGTGCCGGAGAACGCGCTCAAATTCGCGGTCGGCGTGATGCTCTCGGCCTTCGGTCTGTTTTGGACGGGCGAGAGTCTCGGTGTTGGATGGCCCGGCGGCGACGCCGCGATTCTCGCTTTTATCGCCCTGTTCCTGGCCGTCGCTTTGGGGCTGGTCGTGCTTCTCAAGCCCAGAGCAGCGGCGCTCGCATGATCGGGACAATCGTCAAGGAATTGATCGGTCTGTTCGTCGATGACGAGCTTCTCGCCGCGGCCATCGTTTGCGTGGTCGGCGTCGTCAGCGTGCTGACGCTTTCCGGCGTAGAGCCGGACTGGCTCGCCGGCCTTCTGCTGATTTTGGCGTTACCGGCTGCGCTCGCGGCGAGCGTATTGCGCAGCGCGCGGCGGGCGACGCGGAGCCGATAGGCGCCGCGCGGCGGGCCAGCGCACGAGGAAAGGTACGGAGGAACTCATGACACGACGCTTCATCGACATTTCCGCGCCGCTGCGGAACGATGTCGTCTCCGACCCGCCGGGACACAATCCCAAGATCGAGTATATCGATCATCAGCAGAGCCTGCCGCAAATCCTGCCGTTCTTTGCAGGCCTTAGACAAGAGGATTTGCCGGACGGACAGGGATGGGCGATCGAGCGTGTGCAGCTCACAACGCACAACGGCACGCATCTCGACGCGCCCTGGCATTACCATCCGACAATGAATGAGGGCGAGCGCGCGTGGACGATCGACGAAGTGCCGCTCGAATGGTGCTTTCAGCCGGGCGTGAAACTCGACTTCCGCCATTTTCCTGACGGCTATGTCGCGACCGCCGCCGACATCGACGCCGAACTCAAGCGCATGGGTTATGCCCTGAAGCCGCTCGACATCGTTCTCGTCAATACCAGCGCGGGCGCAAAATACGGACGAGCCGGATTATGTCGCCTCGGGCTGCGGCATAGGCGCCGAGGGGACCTTGCATCTTCTGAAACAGGGCGTTCGAGTGACGGGAACGGACGGCTGGAGCTGGGACGCGCCGTTCATCCATACCGCCAGGCGCTACGGCGAGACGCATAACGCCTCGCTTATCTGGGAGGGGCACAAGGCCGGGCGTCACATCGGCTATTGCCATATCGAGAAATTGCAAAACCTCGAGGCGCTCCCACCGACCGGCTTCACCGTCTCATGCTTCCCAACCAAGATCGAGGGCGCCTCGGCAGGTTGGACACGCGCGGTGGCGATCATTGACGGGTGAACGATCCTTGAGAGTGTCGACCTTGAGATTGTCGCTTTCTCCAGTCAAATGGACCCAAACTCCTGGTTAGGGGTCCAGTTCATGAAAGCGTTTCCGCCGCCGCGCGACGTCGTGGCGTACGATCCTGGGCTGCGCACCCTTCACTGGCTGATGGCGGCTCTCATCTTTGTCGCGCTTCCGCTCGGCGTCTGGGCGTCGCTCTTGCCGAGCGGCGGAGCAATGCGCGTCGAAATTCTGTTCTTCCATAAGTCGATCGGCGTGACTGTCTTTGGACTGATCGCGCTTCGGATCGTCTGGCGCCTCATCGTCGGCGCGCCGGCCTATGCCGAGCCGCTCGGCAAGGTGATTGGGGTGGCGTCTCGCGCCGGGCATCTTGCGCTATACGCGCTCATGATCGCGATGCCGGTCAGTGGTTATGTGGCGTCGACCGCGGGCGGGAAGGCGGTTGCCTGGTTCGGGCTGTTCGAGCTTCCCAGGCTCGTGGCCAAGGACAAGTCGCTCGCCGTGGCGGCGAGTTGGGCGCACCTGGCGTTCGCCTGGATGCTTGCTTTCGTGCTCGCCGCGCATCTCGGCGCCGTCGTCTGGCACGCCGCGATCAAGCGCGATTCCGTGCTGACGCGAATGTGGCCGAGCTTTCGCCCGGTTTCGAGCGGCGGAACACCATAATCTGAGTGGCGTTCAGGAGCCGGCGAAGGCGCGGGCTGCCTTGACCGGCCAGGCGAGGGCGTCGGGAAGAGCCTGAACGACATGATCCGCCAGCGCCGACGCGGGCTCGCTATTCCACGTCGATCGGATCGTCGGCGAAAGCACAACGCCGACGCCGACCAGATAAAGAATAACGATCAGGGCGAGCAGGAAACGCATCTTTTTTGTATCCGAATCGTGACAAGCGCCACGACCGTTAGCACAAACGCGCGGAGCTTGAGGCTTGTTCCGTTTGCGGAGAAGGCGCTGTGGACCCGAGCGGCAAGCTGCGGAACCCTTTATCTGATCCGGCGTTACAGGCCCGCTTCGTAACAATCGGCTTCCGGATCCGCCCTGGGAGGGCAGGGGGGCATAGGCTCCGCGGCGGCCTTCGCCGCGGGTCGCGACTGTGCTAAACTGCTTCAGGTAAGCCGAGTTTGGGAGTTTCGTCATGGCGCAAGGTTTGGCCGCCCGGGTCGTCGGGATCGCTGGCGCTGATCCGTTGTTTGCTCGCATCCGGCAGGAAGCGGAAGAGGCGGTGCGGCGGGAGCCGGAGCTCGCCTTGTTTCTTTCGGTCAACATTCTCAACCACGATACGCTCGAAGGCGCAGTGTCGCACCGGGTCGCTTCGCGGCTCGATCATCGCGACCTCCCTGCTGCGCTGATCCGCCAGACCTTCGAGGAAGCGATCGGGCGCGACCCTTCGATCGGGGAAGCGTTTCACGCGGACATCATGGCGGTGGCGGATCGCGATCCCGCGTGCCTCAGGATGATGGAGCCGGTGCTTTACTTCAAGGGCTTCCAGGCGCTGCAGGCCTACCGGCTGTCCCACTGGCTCCTGAAGGCGGGCAGGCGAGACTTCGCCCTGAGCCTGCAGAGCCTCGCGTCGGCTGTTTTCGGGGTCGACATCAACCCCGCGGCGCGCATCGGCAAGGGCGTGTTTCTCGATCACGCGACCAGCCTCGTGATCGGCGAGACGACGGTGATCGAGGACAACGTTTCGATTCTGCAGGGCGTGACGCTGGGAGGCACCGGCAAGGAGACCGGCGACCGGCATCCCAAGATCCGCCACGGCGTCTTGATCGGAGCGGGAGCGAAGATCCTCGGCAATATCGAGATCGGCTATTGCGCGCGGGTGGCGGCCGGCTCGGTGGTGCTTCACCCGGTGCCGCATAACAAGACGGTCGCCGGCGTTCCGGCGCGCATTGTCGGTGAAGCGGGCTGCGCCGAGCCGGCGCGCGACATGAACCAGATCCTGGCCGAGAAAGCGCTCGAAGCGTAGAGCGCCGGCGCCGCCGTCCTTGTTGAAAAATGAGGATCGCCGCCCATTTCCCGTATTGCAACGCTGTGTCTCTTCGTGCCAAGCCTCGCGCGGCTCGCGAGCCGGAGAGAGGCCATGGACAAAGCCGAGATCGTAAAACTGCGTGAGTTCCTGCGCCGTTCTTTTGGCGCGCCGACGCTTCAGGTCGCGCCGAATTCGAAATCCGGCGAGGCGGCGGATGTGTTGCTCGGCGAGCGCAGGCTCGGAACGATCACGGTCGACGACGAGGACGGCGACCGCTCGTTCGCGTTCGAAATGAAGGTGCCGGTCGGGCGTCCGGTGCTGCAGGATTATCTTCGCCGTCTGTTCGAGAACGACAAATTGACGATCGCCGGGCGGCTCAAGAAAACCGACTCGGTCGAACTCAACAATGGTCCCGATTTTCTCGGCGTCATTTCCGCCGACGACCCCGCGGCGTCGAGCTACACGCTGCAGATGGCGATCCTCGACGTCGATCTCGACGGCGAGGAATAGGCTCGCCCGGCGCGACCGCGCCGTCTTCCCACCCGCGTGGAGGCCGCGCCCATGCCGCTCTATTCACTCAATGGCCGCCGGCCGACAGTGCCGCCCGAGGGCTTCTTCTGGATCGCGCCCAATTCCAGCGTGATCGGCGATGTCATGGTCGGGCTCGATGTCAGCATTTGGTTCGGCGCGGTCCTGCGCGGCGACAACGAGCCGATCAACATTGGCCCGCGCACCAATATTCAGGAATCCTGCACCCTGCATACCGACATGGGGTTTCCGCTTTCGATCGGCGAAGAATGCACGATCGGCCACAACGCCATTCTGCACGGCTGCGCGATCGGCGAAGGCTCGCTGATCGGCATGGGCGCGATCGTGCTCAACGGCGCGAGGATCGGGCGAGGCTGCCTGGTCGGAGCCGGCGCGCTTGTGACGGAAGGCAAAACCTTCGACGATCATTCGCTCATTGTGGGGTCGCCCGCCAAAGCGGTGCGTTTGCTGGACAAGGAGGCGGCGGCGAAGCTGCGTCAGTCCGCCGCCCGCTATGTCGACAATTGGCGCCGGTTCGCCGTGGGGATGAAGACGATCGACGCGGGCGCGTGAAACGCAGCACGCCGCCTGAATCAGATCGTCGTGCTCTCGCCGAATTCGTCAGCGGGCAGGGGGCTCAGGAATTCAACCGCGATGCCGCAATTGACGTGGCGCACGACCTCGGCCGGCGTCGAGCCGACGACCACGCGCGCGCCGATCGGGGCCTCGCAATCGACATTGAGCGCCGCCCCCGACACCGAGATGTCGATCAGCGTTGCGGTATATTCGCGTCCGTTGGGGAGCTGGAGGATCGTGTACCGATCCCGCGGCGCGATGCGCTCATGGCGGCGGTCCTGGGGCAGCCCGAGCGCCTGGCGGTTCGCGAGCCACGCCAGTTGGCTGGCCAGCTTGTCGCGCTTGGCGGGCGGCACATTCATCCGGATCGCGAATCCTCCGGGGAAGATCCGCGCGACCCGTCCCTCGACCCGCCCGATCTGGTTGAGATAGGCGACGATGCGTTCGCCGTGCTGAACGCCAGCCTCGGAGGAGAAAGCGACGCCGTCCGGAGAGGCGTCGATCAATTCGCAATCGAACTCCTGGCGATCGGAACGCATGAATCGTCCCAGAAGGCAGACCTCGACGCGCTTGTCGCGCCGCCGCTCTGCGTCCGTTGGCTCTGGGAGTTTCCATGCCAATGCGCCCATGGCGGCGTGCTCCTTGGATTGTCAGACGCCGACCGGGCGCGATCCTTGAGCCCCTCAGGAATCGCACACGCGCCGGCCGATTGCACGCTCACCATAAACCTTAGGGATTAAGGCGCTCTTACGCGCTGTGCATGACCAAACGTCAGGTCGCGGGCCGGTCGCCGGAATAGACAAACAGATGTTTGTAGCGCCTGGGCGTATCGCGGAGCGAGAAGTCGACAGGCGCCGCGTCCTCCGGCGCCCGCCGCTCCCGCGTCGGCGGATCGAGCGCGCGCAAAGAGGTGAGGGCGATCGGTCCCGCGCCGATCAGACCCATCCACGCAGGCGCGGAATGAACCGCAAGGCCGCCAAGGACGCGAGCATGGGTCAGTCCATGATGACGCAGCGGCATGAGAACGACCTCGACGTCCACTGCGTCAAGATTGGGTGGCCGAACCTCGGCGCCGATAACGAACGCCTGCGCCTCGTCGGCGATACAATGAAGAATCGAATCGAGGTCTTCGCGATCGGCGCCGCGCCACAGGTCCAGGAATGAAAAGCCTCTCAGCTCCCTGAGGAACAGCGCGTTGGTCCTCGAGCCCGCGATCCGAAACGGAAAGGCGCGCGAAGCGTCGAAGTCGAGCACGAACGTGTCGGCCAGCACGCCGCGGATCGCGCCGGGGTCGACATCGTTGCGTTCCGGCGCGCTGCGCGCGCCCCGCAATCGGGTCCAGTAGGCATAAAGTTCGATCGTGGCAGCGAGCTTCACTTTGAATTCTCCGCGACCCGATCCCGCACTCCGTCCCGGAATGGGACGCAATTGATCTTTCGGCTTGGGCTTCTCTGAGATGAGGCAGAGACCATGCCATTTCGTATCGGAAGGGACACGCTCAGCGTCTCGGGATGAGCGCGCTCACGGTTATCCTTTGGTCAACCCTCAAATTGCAACGGCCAGTCCAGAATCGGCACACGCACGAACGCGAGGCGAGGCGATCAGAACGAGAGATCCCGGTTCACGCCGACGCTTCGCGCCGTCGCCTTGATCAACGCCCAAGCCTCGTCGGGGAGCGGCACGCCGCTTTGAGAGCGCTTGGCGCGGCTCGCGCGCTCGGGTTCGCCGGGCGTCAGGATCGCTTGGCCCGGAATGGTTTTCCCTTGGCTGAACCAATCGAGATAGCGCGTCATATCGGCGTCGAAGACATGCGCGGGATCGATCCGTTTCGGGTCGAGGTAGAGCGAGAACATGCCGTTGGCGAATTTGCGGTTCGGTTCGGTCGCGCCATTGCCGGTGAGCGATCCGCCGAGGAGCTCGCAGAGGAGCGCCAGACCGGAGCCTTTGTGCTCGCCGAAGGCCCGGATCGCGCCCGCGCCCTGGCTATGGTCGCGCGTCCCCTCCGAGGTCAGGGGCCCGTAGATCAGCGCGGGATCGCCGGAGAACGCGCCGTCGGGTCCGATCAGGGCGTCGGCGGGCAGCGGCTTGCCGCCGTGGCTTGCGACATTGACCTTGCCTTCCGCGACCAGCGAGGTTGCGAAATCGAGCACCACGGGGGGCGCGCCCTCGCGCGGAACGCCAACGCAAAACGGCGCCGTCGACAGCCGCCGCTCGAGGCCCCCGAACGGCGCGACCAGGATCGAACCGGCGGCGTTGACGAAATGGATCGAGATCAATCCCGCATCCGCGGCGCGCTCCGCCCACTCGCCGACGCGGCCGATGTGGCCGGAATTGCGCAGCGAGATGGCGGAAAGGCCGGTCGCCCTCGCCTTCTCCACGCCAATGTCCACGGCCATCGGGGCCATCGTCTGACCGAAGCCGAAACGGCCGTCGACGACGCCGATGACCGGCGTGTCAACAAGTCGTTCGAGCGACTGGTTGGGAATGAGGTCGCCCGTGCGCACCCAATCGACATAACGAGGGACCCGGATGACGCCATGGCTGTCGTGGCCGGTGAGATTGGAGTTGACGAGCGAGGCGGATACGCGGCCTGCCTCTTCAACCTCACAGCCGGCGCAAGCGAAAATCTCGGCGCAGAAGTCCGTCAACGCGTCGGCGGGGATATGAATGGTCATGGCGAGGGCGATTAAGCGCATTCCGTCCGACCGGCAACACCGTCGTTCGACCTGACGGCGTCTTTCCACGGGTTGGGCGGACCCAAGTTGGGCGGACCCAAACTCGCCAAAGCGACGGCGTCGGTTTAGACTTGTCTTCAGGCGGGTATCCAGGAGCGGACACTCCTGCTCCTGCGTCGGTCCCGGCTTCGACCAGCGGGGCGTCGGAGCTGGCGACCGAAAGGCTGAGACGGGTATGAGCGCAAACGAACCGCGCCGGATCGCGCGCCGCCGCGAACCGATGTTCAATGCGCCCATTGTGGTCCTCGGCCTCATCGCCGTTCTCATCGGCATCTATGCGGCCTTCAACTGGGCGCCGGTGGCGATCCAGGACCGGATCATCCGGGACTACGCCTTCATTCCAGGCCGGCTGACCATCGCCATCTGGCCGGATCGGCTGATCGATCTCATCAAGCGGGCGAATACCGACCCGGCCGCGCTCCAACAGGCGCGACAGATCAGGGAATTGCAGGTGCTGGGCGGCGGCGCCAAGCTGTGGACGGTGCTGACCTATGCCTTCATGCATGGGTCGTGGACTCACGTGTTGCTGAATTGCGTCTGGCTGGTCGCGTTCGGGCCGCCGATCGCCCGCCGGTTCGGCTCGACGCGGTTTCTTCTGTTCATGGCGGCGACCGCGATCGCCAGCGCGCTCGCGCATTGGGTGATTTCGCCGATGGATTTCTCCCCGCTCATCGGCGCTTCGGGAACCGATTCCGGCCTCATGGGCGCGGCGACCCGGTTCATGTTTCAGCCTGGCGCGCCGCTCGGAGCCTACGGCTCGACCAGTCGTCCCCAAATCGAGACGGTTCCGGCTGCGAGCCTCAGCGGCGTCTTTAAGGAGCGCCGGTCGCTCATCTTCATTGTGATCTGGTTCGGAACGAACCTCATTTTCGGCGCCGGAGCTCAAACGCTGGGCTTTTCCGAGATGCCGGTGGCCTGGATCGCTCATGTCGGCGGCTTTGTCGCCGGACTGGTGCTGTTTCCGCTGTTCGATCGCCCGTTCCGCGCGCCGCCGATGGCCGGAGAGCTTGCGCCGGACCCGCGCTCCATGGAGGCTTGACCGCATTCGCGCCGTCGCCGCTTTGTAGACGTGGTCGCCGACCGCGTCGCCGCGATCATCGATCGCGGCTACAAGCGCCGCGCGGAGGGGCCGCGCCGCGCTCAGACGCTGGGGGGAACCATGATTCTGCCGACCATCGATCCGCTGATCGCCGGGGGAGTTGTCGTCACCACGGCGTTCACCGACGCCGTCTATGTGCAGTTCAACGCCGCCGTCTCCGCGCGCCGCCGGTTCGCCGCGGCGACATGGAGCAGCGTCTGGTATCTGCTCGCGGCCTTCGCGGTCATCAGCTACACGTCGAACTGGGCCTATGTGCTGTTCGCGGCGCTGGGCTCATGGATCGGCGGGTTCCTGTCGATCACCGTGTTGAACCGCACCCAGCCGCTGCGGCGCCCATGAGGGGTCGACAGGCCGTGCCTCGCGAGTGAAGCATTTTTAATTTAGCATCATATTTATGTTGAAATACTCGAGCGTTCTGCGCTCTCCGCCGTCGGGCGCGGGAGACTTGCAAATCGCGCCGCAACGCGTTGATATCCCTCAAAACGGACTCGCTAACGGCGGCCGGCCAGCCGCTCGCCCGAGCCCCGGCGAACCACCTTTCAGGCAGCGTTCGGCTGCGCCGCGGCGTTCGCCTGGGCCGCCGCGTTTGGCAGGCGAGCGAGCATGGCGATCAGCGCCCGGTCGTTGAGGACGGCGAGCCGTTCGCGCGGGTTGAGCCAGGCGCGGGCGTCTTCGAGCGTCTGAGCGTCATTGAGCTTCGCCGCCGCGACGGCGATCTCGACATCGACGTCGCCGCGGCGCCGGCGAGGCGTCTCGGGGAGGAAGGATTCGTGAGCGGCCCGCAGGCCGGCGTCCGCCCAGATCGCCTGCAGCGCGTCGTCATGATCGCCCCCGGTCAGGGCAAGTTCCGCGGCAAGCGCGTTGCAGCGCCCGACGACAGCGGGCGGCGAAGTCTCCTCCGGCGTGCGCAGAAGTCCGATCCGGCGCATCCCGAGGCCGAGCGACAGATTGCCGCTCGCCCAGGAGAGCGGGATGGAAAAGATAAGTCCGAAGATCGTCGGCGACATCCAGACGATGAGGGAGGGCGAGATCAGCATCGCCGCGAACAAGCGTGATGACGCCGAGCGCCGTGTGCGCGCGATGGCGGCGCGCGATGCTTCCGAGCGGGATCGAGCCGTCGTCCCGCCGCTGCGGGTTCCAGCCGGTGTCCCGTCCAGAGAGGATTTGCGCCACGGATCCGGACTGGATCAGCATCATGATCGCTGCGAACGCGGCGGAGATGATGATCTCGACGATCGTCGAGGCGATGAGCGCCAGCGCGCCGCCGGAGCCGCGGCGCGTCTTCGGCTCGGTCAGCGCAAACAGGAGACCGAGGAACTTGGGCGCGAGCAGGACGGCGATCGTCACTTCGAACAATTGCAGCGCGCGCTCATAGTCGAAGCGCGGCCAGGCGGGAAACAGGGAGAAACTCTTGGTGAAATATTCAGGCCGGATGTAGTGCGACTGCAGCACCAGCACGATGCCGACCAGCAATTGCGCCATCCACAGCGGCGAGGCGAGATAGCCCATGATGCCGTTGGCGAGATGCTGCCGCGTCGCCAACAGGAAGCCACGGGCGCCGATGATGCGCGCGTGCTGGAGATTGCCCTGGCACCATCGCCGGTCGCGCGCCGCAAGATCGATGAGCGAGGGCGGGCTCTCTTCGTAGGAGCCGCCGAGGTTGGGCAGCATGTAGACGGTGTATCCGGCGCGGAGCATGAGCCCCGCCTCGACGAAATCGTGGCTGAGGATGTGGCCGCCGAACGGCGGTCTGCCCGCGCAGGTCCGGCAATCCGCAATGATCGGCGAACGCGCGCGTGCGGATGATCGCGTTATGGCCCCAGTAATTGCCCGCATGTCCCATCCAGGCGCTCAAGCCCGCGGCGATGACCGGGACCGGTGATCCGGGCGGCGAACTGCTGGAGGCGCGCGAACATCGTGTTGCGGTTGACGATGAGCGGCAGGCTTTGGATGATGCCGGCGTCGGGGTCCGCCTCCATCGCCGCCGCCAGGCCGACGATCGCTTCCCCCGTCATCAGGCTATCGGCGTCAAGCACGACCATATGCGGGTAGCGGCCGCCCCAATGGGTGACGAAATCGGCAATGTTGCCGGCCTTGCGGCTCCAATTCTTGCGCCGCCGCCGGTAATAGATGCGCGCCTGCGGCAGCCGCGCGCGCATCGACAGGAACGCACGCTCCTCCGCGATCCAGACGTTGGCGTCGGTGGTGTCGGAGACGAAGAAAAAGTCGAACGCGTGCGCCTGGCCGGTGCGTTCGACATCCTCGAAGATCGCCTGCATGGCGCCGAACACGCGCGACGGCGCCTCGTTGTAGATCGGCATCACGACCGCTGTTCGCTGATGCAAGGTTGGCGGGGGTTCGCGGGGGCCTGCGATGAGCGAGGAGCCAGACAAAGCCGACGAGGCTCGAGGTGAATGAGAGCGTGATCCAGGAGAAGGTGATGACGAACAACGCCGCGATCACGCCTTCAAGCGGCGTGACCGGGCCGATCGAAACGACCTTGAACATCTCATAGGCGCCATAGGCGGTGAGCGCGACGGCGCCGCCGAATACGGCGATACGGGTCAGGATCGGCGACCGCGCGAGGCCCGGCGCGACCAGCGCGCGGCGATCGTGGCGCGACCAGCGCCTGAACGACTGCGCCGGCATGGCGAGCGGCGCAAAGCCGGCATGGAGGAGCCGAGCGACGAGCCGGCATCCTCTGGCCCGAGTCGGAGGGCCGCGAGCGTCAGGCTGTCCAACGGTAGAGCCATGTTTCGCTCGCCGGTTGGTTGTCGACCTTGAGCGTCAGCCGCAGCTCCGAATACCGTTTCCGATCCCGGGTCAAGATCGAAAGCACGCGCACGGAACGCCTGTCCTTGTAGGGGAAAACCAGCACAGAGACGATCTTGCCATGAGAGGCTTGAACGTCCGCGGCCGCCGCCGCCGCCTTTGCCGGATCGGCGAACATGTCCCCGGCCATCTCGACCGCGAAGCGCTGGTGGTTGCCGGCCTTGCCGTGCCGCGACGACACGCAGGAGGCAAGCGGAGGCTTCGATGGCGGCGACCAGCACCAGAACTGCCGGAAGGCGATCGACAGGTTCGTGCCGGCGTTCATGCCCAATTTCGGGCGCCACTGGGCGATCACATTCTCATTGGCCTCCGAGTTAGCCGGGATTTCGAGCAGACGGAGGTCGCCCTCGGCCCAATCGCCGATCGGCTCGATCCACAACGAAGGCTTCAATTCCCAATGCGTCTCGTCGTCGTAGAACGCATCGAAGGAGCGGCTGCGCTGCAAAAGACCGAAGCCGCGCGGGTTCACGTCGGTAAAGGCCGAGATCTGCAAGGTCTCCCGATTGGAGACCGGCCGCCACAGCCACTCGCCTTTTCCGGTCAGGATTTGCAATCCAGTCAACTCGTAGGCCGCCGCGCGCACGTCGTCGGGGAGCCGATGATCGAGCGGGCTGAACAGATAGGCCGCGGCCATGGCCCCGAGCCCCAGTTTGTCGACTGCCGTCCGTGCGATCAGCGTCATCTCGGTGTCGATGATGGTGGTGTCCGCGGGACGGATCGTGAAGCGAAAGGCGCCAGTGACGCTCGAGGAATCGAGCAGGGCCTGAACGGTGAGCGTATTCGCCGCCGGATTGGGCTTGTCGATCCAGAACTCGCGGAACAGCGGGAATTCTTCGCCCGGGTCGTCGCCGGTCCCCACGGCAAGGCCGCGTGCGGTGAGGCCGAAGGGCTGGGCGTGGGCTCTCGCGCGGTAGAAGGTCGCGCCCTGGAAGATCGCCACATCTTCGAAGCCTTGGTCCGAGGATCTGAGAATGCGCAAACCGGAAAAACCAAGGTCGCCGAGTGAACCCGGAGGCTTCAACGGCCCGAAGTCGAAATTGGCGGAGTCGTAAATCACCTTCTCCGCTGTGCCGTTCTCGACAATGTTGATCCCGATCGGCGTCGTGTAGACGAAGCCACGATGCAGCGGCTCGAGGGAAAAGCCAAGCTTCTGATCGCTCCAGATCGCGGTGCCCTGCACGCGCCGGATCGCCGCGTATTGCTCGAAGGTGAGGCCTGAAAAGACGCTTGGCAGCGGCGGCGCTTCGGGCGCCTTGAACGGCTTCGACGCCAGTTCGATCGCCATTTTCAGCACTGTGTCGGCGGCGAAGGGAACAGGCTGGCCCAGCGGCTCGGCGGCGACCGGCGTTGAATGCGACGGCGCCAGCGAAGCCGCAAGCGCGCCCCCGACGGCCAGCTGTAGGAATTCGCGACGCTGCCTGTCCGTCATCGTATTCGTCATTCGTTCGCCGGAACCAGGCCCGCGCATGCACGACCCGACACGACGCTGCTCCCAGCCAAAATGAAAAATAAGCCCGCAAGGAAAATAACGCGCCGCAACCAAGCACGTTCCGTTCCAGGCCGGCCGGTTGTATATCGTTTTTTTCGGCGCAGCGAGACGCTTTTTGTCAGCCAGCGTGAAATCGCGTTGATCCAGGCGGCGTTGGGGCTGGAAACCGGCCTCGCCCGCGGCGATACTGCGCTCCAGGCGGGCTCAAGGGGATTCGGAGCGGCCGAGCCTCATTTCGCCAACGCCCCTCGACGGAGAACAAACGTCCCCATGAGCGCCAACGCCCGCCGCTCTCTGACCATTGTGCTCGCCGCCGGCGAGGGCGTGCGCATGCGCTCGGCTCGGCCCAAAGTTCTGCACGAGCTCGCGGGCCGCTCGATGCTGGCGCACGTCCTCTCAACCGTGCGTGAGGGGGCGGCGGGCGACATCGCGGTTGTCGTCGGGCCGGACGCCAAGGGCGTCGCCGCGGAAGCTTCGAAGGCGGCGCCGGAGGCGAAAATCGCCATCCAGCGTGAGCGCCGCGGCACCGCCGACGCTGTTCTGGCGGCGCGCGATCAGATTGAGCGCGGTTATGACGATATTCTCGTCCTCTATGCCGACACGCCGCTGATCGAGGCCTCGACGCTTGAAGCGATGCGCACGGCGCTCGCTTCGGGCGTGGAGGTCGTGGCGCTGGGATTCGAGGCCGCCGATCCAGCCGGTTACGGCCGCTTTATCGAGCGCAACGGACGCCTGATCGCGATCCGGGAGCATAAGGACGCGAGCGCCGAAGAGCGCGCCTCACGCTTGTGCAACGCCGGGCCGATCGGCTTCAGCGGCGCCCAGGCGCTGAGCCTCCTCGACGCGGTCAAGCCTACGAACGCCCAGAACGAATATTACCTCACCGACATCGTCGGCATCGCCAACGCTCGGGGGCTCACGGCGAAGGCCTTGCTCGCAACGGAAAACGAGGTCATGGGGGTCAACGACCGGGTGCAGCTTGCCGCCGCCGAGGCGGCGCTGCAGGATCGCTTACGCCGGCGCGCCATGGCCGCGGGCGCGACGCTGACCGCCCCCGAAACCGTGTTTCTGTCATTTGACGCCAGGATTGGCCGCGACGTTCTGATCGAGCCCCATGTCGTGATCGGGCCCGGATGCAACATCGAGGACGGCGCGGTGATCCGGGCCTTTTCGCATCTCGAGGGGGCGCGGGTCGCGGGTGGCGCGGTCGTCGGACCGTTCGCCCGGCTAAGGCCAGGAGCGGACATTGCGGTCAACGCCAAAATCGGCAATTTCGTCGAGATCAAGCAGTCGACGATCGAGGCGGGCGCCAAGGTCAACCATCTGACCTATATTGGCGATGCGCGCGTCGGCGCCAAAGCGAACATCGGCGCCGGAACCATCACCTGCAATTACGACGGCTTCTCCAAGAACAGGACCGACATCGGCGCGGGCGCCTTCATCGGCTCGAACTCCGCGCTCGTCGCCCCAGTGACGATCGGGGACGGCGCCTATATCGGCTCGGGCTCGGTGATCACGAAGTCGGTCGAGGCCGACGCGCTTGCCGTCGCGCGCGGCCGCCAGGCGGTCATCCCCGGCTGGGGGAAGGCGTTCCGCGACCGGCACAACAAAGGGTGACGCGCGTTAACAGCGTCGCGTGATTGTTTTGGATCACCTTTCCGTCAACTAACGTTGACGATCGGACAAGAGCGTCCACCTCAAGGGATAATCGCTTTCTATTTATTTTTGCCGGCGCCATTGGCGGCCGTAGTCTTCCTTTCGTGGACGATGAGTCATGTCTCGCTGGACTTTGCGCATTCTTGCACCTTTGGCTCTCTTGGCGCCTCTAGCCGGTAGCGCCGAGGCGGGCGTCGGCGAGAGCAGCGGCGGCGCTCTTTCGTCGTTCGGCCGTTTATCGTCCGTCCAAACAGTCCAGTACGACGGCGATTGCTGGTACGACAACGGCTCGAACGGCCCCGGCTACTATCCGTGCGGCAATGAGTGGAACAACGGGCTTGGTGGGGCCGGCCCTGTCGGGCCGATCATTGTGCCTGCGATCCGGCGCCATCATCGCCACGGAGTTTCCGTTGCGCATCCCCAGGCGCTAAACCCCGTCTATCCCGGCGCGCCGTTCCGCCGCCTTGGCGCTGGCGTCCCGTCCCCGGGACCGCGCGGCGGCGCTGGCGCTCCGGCCTTCGCCGATGGTCCACGGTTTCGTCAATTTGGCGCTGCCGGCGCCCGTACGTCGCCCGGTCTCCACGCCGGAGCCGCGACCGTCTCCTCCGGGTTTGCCGGCGGCGGAATCTACAGCCGCCTTGGCGGCGGCAATTTTCATCAATTTCATGGCGCCGGCCTCGGAGTTCCCCACATCGGCGCACCAGCGTCGCCAGGTTTTAGTGGGGGCGGCGGTTTGCATGGGCTTGGCGGGGCCGCAGGAGTCCGCATCGGCGCGCCTGCCTCCCCAAGTTTTGCGGGTGTCGCGGGTTTCCATGCCGGCGGCGGGGTGGGAGCGCCTCACATCGGCGCGCCAGCCGCGCCGGGTTTTGCTGGCGGCGGGTCCCATGGCGTTGGCGGGGGCGGGGCTTTCCAGGGCGGCGGCGCGGGGTTCGGACAAGGCGGCATCGGACATCGCTAAGCGCGGGGCGATATCCATCGTCAGTAGTCTGAGGGTGCTGTCCTAGATCTTCGTTAGACCGAGAAACACTTTCAAAGCCGCCCACACGCCCTTCGGATCGTACTGGCCCTGATAGACGGGCGGCGGCGGCGGCCCGCGCTTCGTCAGGCGATGGACCGCTTCCCAGGCCGTGCGCGTGGAATATTCGAACGTGAACGCGATGTCCCGCTCAAGCTCGACATACTGGCCGAGAAGTCCAAGATTGGTCACGCCCTCCGGAACCACGGGCGGTCTGTCGCCGCTTTTGCGCGGCAGCCAGATGTTGTTCACGTAGGGCATGTTGCAAGGAATGCAGATCGAGTTCTTCACGATCGCCGCCGCCGTCTTCTCGAAGCGAAGATGCTGCAGCAATTCCGTCAGGATCTCATCGCCGCTGCATTGATACATGGGTTTCTTGACCCAGGCGCCCTCGCGCTCGGGAAAGAGCCCATAACCCCACCAGACCGATGTCCCGGGCGGCTGATTGAGGATTTCCGGCTGCTCGAAGATCGACAGCGAGATCACCCAGGGCGAGTGCTTCAGAGTGAGAAGGCCGCCGCTTCCCGGACCGCTGTGGGTGAGGTTGGTGATCTCATCGAGGAATTCTGTGCCGGTCGTGGTGACCGTGAATGTCACCCAGCGCAAATCGGCGATCCGGTCGTCGCCGAAGAACGCGCCTGGATTGCCGAAGCCTTTGTGCTTCTCGGCCAATTTCTTCCACAACGCCCATGATCGCCCGGGGTGCGGGGGCGGAGGAGGCGCCCTGCTCCTTGTTCCCGCCGACATGTCGGCAGCCTGCGAGCCGGTGGTCACGAGCACGATGTCGTCGGGGGCGAGCACGACCGAGATCGGAGCTTTGTGTCCGGCGCGGCCGAGGTTAGAGACTGATAGTCGAGCCGGTTGGCGGTCAGCCGGTCAGACGACTCGGCGAAGCCAATGTCTTCACGACCGCGCCCTTCACGAATTTCACCTGCTTCTCTTCGAGCCAGGCGACCAGCGGCTTGACGAAGGCTTCGTGCTGGTTGAATTGCGAACGGAAAACATGCGCCATGGTCGAGAGGTCGGGAAACAAATAGACGAAGCGGTTCAGGTAGCGCCGGAACTCGATGATGCTGTGCTGTGGCAGCGAACCCATCAGCGTCGACCAGAGCAGCCAAAACTCCGTCTCGAAGAATCTTTGCGAGAAGACGTCCCTGATGAGCTTACCGTCCAAAGACGTTTCGGGCGTGAAAGAGAGCTTCGCAAGGGCGAGCCCGTCGGCAAGGCTCAAGCCATAACGCGGCCCATGCACGGGGCGGAGGTCGCGGTCGAGGATATGCGTTCGGTCGACAAACGGGTGTTCATTATTGAAAGTGAGGAATTGCTCGGCAACATTGATGTTGGGGTAGCCTATGAGTGGGGATCGTCCCGAGCAGGTCCAGAGCGCAGCGGAACTCCTTGTCGAAGATGGAGCCGGGCAGGTTGTAGCCGTGCTCCGCGTCGCCATCCAGAAAGAACCCGCCGCCAAGCTTCTCCTCCGCCTCATAGATCGTGATGTCCGGCCCGGCGACGTTCGCGTTCCGGATGAGCAACGCCGCCGCCGCCAGTCCGGCAAACCCGCCGCCAACAATATGCGCCTTCATCCACTCCTCCCGTCCGCACCGCGAACTCCGCGCCTGCCGCCGCCCCCCACACGCAAGCGCCGATGCATTGATTCTCCCCCGCTTAGCACTACGCGGTTCGCGCAGCAGGAGCAGTGATCGCGATCACACAACATCCGAGTTGCGGGGGATAAATTTACCTGCCGCCCTTCAGATCACCGCGCTTGCACCGACGCGCCGCTGTCGCCTGGCTTCACGCCGGATCGAAGAGCGCAAACACGCTGACGAGCGCGATGACGACGCAGCCGAGGGCGACTTCCGCCGCGCTGGTTGCGCGTAAGGTCGTCAGCGCATTTGCGCTTCCCCTGAGCCGCGGCGCGAGAACGAAGCGATTGAAGAGCGCGAGCGAAATCATGATCGCGACGACGACGAGTTTCGCGACCAGAAGCGCGCGGTATGGCGTTGTAGGCGGGATCGGCGGGCGGTGCGACGTCAACGCGATATTGACGACGCCGGTCAAAACGATCGCTGCGACGATGAACTGGCCCCAGAAGGAGAAGCCGGCCATCGCCCGCACCGCGTCTTTGCGCAGATCGTCGCGCTCATAAGTCCGCAGGCACATCGCGAACGGAATGAGGCCGCCGATCCACGCGCCCGCGGCCATGAGATGCGCGGCGTGGTTGGCGCGGTGCAGGACGCCCTCGGCCCCGCTCTGCATCGCGGCATGGCCGACGAGGCCGAGGCTCGCCAGCAGCGCCGCCGAGGCGACCGCCGTTGGACCCCATCGGGCGCGCGGGCCTAAGACAATGACAGCGACCAGCCCCGCTGAGAGAACGAGATGCGCCGCCCACACATGGCCAAAGGCGGTGTCCGTGAGGACCGCGCCGATCGCGTCCGGATCGATCGCGGCGCTCCATTCGTCAGCCATCGAGGCGGACTCGAGCGCAAGCCAGGCAATCGCGGTGAGGAGTGCGACGAGGCTCGCGACCAGCGCGAGGCGGCGCACGACCGGCGAGAGCGCTAACCTCAGCCGTTCCGGCGCATAGGCCCAAAGATAGGCGCTCGTGCCGAACGCCAGCATCGCCGCCAGGAAATGGGCGAACCGGCAGAGCGCGAGCGCGGTCATGGGCGCCGCGACCCGCTCGCAACCGCACGTGGCTTCACATCTTCATGCCCTTCATGGCGCCTCCGGTCGCGCCGGTTCCCGACGCGCCGATCCCCATGACGCTGAACTCGACTTCGATCGCGCCCGCATGTTCGAAATTGAGCGTCGCCTTGATGCTCTCTCCCTTGGTCAGCGGATGGGTCAGATGCGTGAACATCAAGTGATAGCCGCCGGGTGAAAACGCGACTGAACCGTTGGCTTGAATATTCACGCCGTCCTTGATTTGCCGCATCTCCGACACGCCGTTCGCGGACGACATCCGATGGATCTCGACCGTGGCGAAATCCGCCGAGCCTCCGATCAGGCGATCGGGCGCGGCGCCCTTGTTCTGGATCGTGAGATAGCCGCTCCCGACCTCCGCCCCTTTCGGCGTCGCGCGCGCCCAGGGCTTTTCAACCACGATGTCCCCGGCTTTGAACTCCTGCGCCAATGCAGGCGCGGCGCTGAGCGCGAAAGCGAGCGTCAGGGTGAAAAGAGAATGTCTCATTGTCTGTCCTTTCTTTCCCTCGGCCTCGAGGCGGCCGGTCATGGCTTCACCGTGAATTCGAACGTCCCTTGCGTGTGATGCGTGTCGACCGAGACAGCCTGCCAGTGCACCTTGTAGGCGCCCGCCGGCAGGGGTTTGGAGATCGGCGCGATCAGCACGGCCGGATTGCCGGCTTCCGTTTTGGCCGCCCCCATCGCCACGGCGCCGCCCGGCCCGGTCACCGAAATTTTGGAGAATTTCGGCTCGACGCCCTCACTGAACTCGAGCCGGATTTCGCGTGGCCCGGCGACCGTGCCGCCGACGGCCGGCGTCGCTTTCTCGAGTTGCGCGTGGGCGAAAGCCTGGGCCGCGATGAGCGCGAAGGCGAGCGAAGCGACAAATTTGAGGATGTTCGTGCGCATGAGTCCTACTCCTTGGGTCAGATCCCCGGCGCCAGGCCAAGTCCGTGAGGGAAGATCGGTTCGTCGATTCGGTTGGGGATGTCGTCGAGATAAAAATCAAGTGAGCCGATCACGCCGACGCCATGGCCGGTCGCGCCGGTCATCGGGACCATGGCCTCAAGCGCAATCTGCCATTTGTCAGCTTCGTAGATGATTCCGGGCTGGAAGTAGCCGGTCGTCAGCGCGCCGGCGGCCGCGCCATTGTGGATCGGGGTCTGAAACGCGAACTCGGCGATCGGCACGAGATGCTTGAGGACGTCGTTGTCGATCTCAGCCAATTGCGTGTTGAAGTAGGGCAGGCTGTATTGGAGGGTGAACCCCCAGTTGAACGTGGAGACGTTGGGATCGCCATTCGTCCAATCCTGGCCCGGGGAGGTCGTGCTGAACTCAGCGGTGACGGCGAACGGGCGCAGGTATTTGAGAGTGGACGGCAGCGTTCCAAAGCCGAGACCTGCGACCACCAGCGGAGAGTAAGTGTTTTGCCCGCCGGAGCCCGCCTGCGTTCCCGTGCCGGTTCCGGCCCAGCCGATGTCGAAGCCGACCTTGAACATGAACTCCGCGTCTGGGACGCACAACGCCTGCCATTGCAGCTCGGTGTCGAGCCCGCTCGTCCCGTAGCCGCCAGGGTGCTCCCAGGTGGGGCCGTCGCTGATCACCACGCTGAGGCCGGGGGTGATCGTCTTCGTCCAGGCGAAGCTCGCGTCCCACTCGTGGGCGCCGTCGGAATTGAAGGGAACATAGCTCACGGCGGGCAGCGTCAGCTCATCCAGAACGCCGGGATCGTCGATGGCGAGCGTGGCGGGGAAGATGCGGGCGCCGCAGACGGCGTGTGCATAGGCCGAGTGAGTTCCCAGCGCGACGAACGCGCCGGCAAGCGCGCCCGCCGCCAGGCGGATAGGGAGAAGGGACATGAAAACAAGACCTCGAGTTTGAAGGGAAGCAAACGCGCCCCAAAGGGGCGCGCGGGCCGAATGACCGTCAGACTGAGAGGGGCGGCGCCCGGGCGGGATTTGGCTGGGCGGGATAGGCGGGGAGAGTGTCGCGCGCGGGCGGCGCGCGGATCGCATGCGCCTCGGCTTCAAGCCGACCGGGCAGGGCGGGCAGGTCCGGCGCCACAAAGGCTACAGCCTGAACGGCGAAGCGACAGAGCGGGCATTGGTCGCAGCAATGGCCGGACGGCGCATGCTTGCCAGGGGCTTTGTCGTCGTCGACGTGGGCGCAAAGTTCCGCCGAGCTGCCGAAAACCGCCTTGAGCTCGGCGGCGATCGCCGCGTCATCGGCGCCGGCGAAAGCGGGCGCGGCCATCGCGGGCGGCGTCGCGGCGGCGAACAGCTGAACGATGAGCGAGAGCGCGACGAGGAAGGTCGCGAGCGGCGAGCGGAACGCCGTCGGGCGGCGCTTGGCGCGCCGGCTCCCAAGCGCAAATTTTCGGCGGCCGAGGCGCCCCAAAACACCCTCCGATGCTGCATTCGGTAGCTGAATGCCTGACGGAACGCAATTCATCGCCGGCCGTGGGGCTTGCGAACGCCATTCGGGACCGACTGCCCGCCTCAATCAGGTAAAGTGGGAAGACAGGGTGGCGGCTGCTAAATAGGAACGATCGGACCCCTTGGCGGGTTCAGCAGGGCCAAGTCAGGCAGCAAAGTCAGGGCAGGAGGACCTTCATGCGCAAGATCGACGAGAGCGAACGTCCGATGCCGGAGATCGATCTGGCGAAAGTGTGTTTCATCATTGAAAAATCGCGCGAATTGGTGGGCGAAGAGGCCGGCTCGGAGGCGGACGACTCGAATCCCGCGGACGACGACGAGCGGGTGATGCTGACCGAGACGGCTGGTCCCTCGATCCGCCGCGAACTGACCGAATTCATCAAGGACCTGGACGTCGACGAAGCTGCGGCGGTCGTCGCGCTGGTCTGGATCGGGCGGAGCGACTTCGAGCCGGAGGAGTGGAAGATCGCGGTCGCCCAGGCCAAGGAGCGGGCCGAGGGCCCGACCTGGAAATACCTTCTCGAGATGGAGCTCCTGCCCGACTATCTCGAGGACGCGCTCTCCGCCTTCGGCCGCTCCTGCGAAGGCCTCGGATCGGCGGACGAAGGGTGACCGCCCCGGCCGCGAAGGCACGGCCGACAAAAACTTCCCAAAAAGAGAAATCAATGCTATATCTATTCTTGCTCGATTCTCGTCGAGAAATCGGGCCGATCCGCGCCGGGGAAGGAGAAGGCGAATTGCGGGGCGCGTCGCACACACGGCGTGAAGGGAGGGGAAACGTCGTATTCCAATCGATCGTAACCCTTTGAAAAGTCACAATTCGGAAAAATAAACGCTAGTAAACGCCAGCGATTTTACTAACGTTTATTCGCCGTTATTGGCATTTATTGACGTTTATTGGCTCTTATCGAGCCCCTCGAAGGCGCACGCGCCAGTTTGGCATTCGTCTTGCAACCGCGCGGGCAAGTCGGCATCCTGTCCGAGTCGGCGTCCTGTCGAGCGCAACGCGCTGAGATCCCCCGTGTCCGATCCTTTCCCGCCGCCCTTCCACCGTTCCTTCAGCCAGCGCCTCCGCTCCTGGTTCTTCACCGGGCTCATCGTGTTCGGTCCGATTGCGGTCACCGCCACCATCGCCTGGTGGGTCATCAACACGATCGACAATTGGGTGAGGCCCTGGCTGCCGAACATCCTCTCGCCCGACGCCTACCTTCCGTTTCACATCCCCGGCCTTGGCGTCGTCATCGCGATCGTCGGGCTGACCCTTCTCGGGTTCCTCACCGCCAACTTCATCGGCCGTTCGCTGGTGCGGTTTGGCGAAGCGATGCTCGATCGCACGCCGCTCGTTCGCGGCGTCCACAGGGGCTTGAAGCAGGTGTTCGAAACCATCTTCAGCCAGTCCGGCAGCCAGTTCCGCAAGGTCGGGCTGATCCAATTTCCGGTTCCCGGCAGTTGGTCAATCGTCTTCATCTCTTCGGCGCCGCCGGAGATCGTCGCCAGCGCGCTGCCGGAGAGGAAGCCGATGATCTCCGCCTTCATGCCCTGCACGCCCAACCCCACCACCGGATACTTCTTCTATATCGCGGCCGACCAGGTCGTCGAATTGCCGATTTCCGCGGACGAGGCGGCGAAACTGATCATGTCGGCGGGCCTCGTCCAGCCGCAGGGGCAGGCGGCGCTGGCCGCAATGGCGGAGGCGGCGAAGCTGGCAAAGCCGACGTTGGCGACGGAGGCGTCCGGCGCCGGCCTTTAGGCCAAGCTGATGACGGCGCGGAACGCCCCGGCGCTTATGACAGGGCGCCGATCAGATCGCCGCCCTTCTTTGGACGCTGTTAGTGGGTTAAAGCTATGGTAAGGGGGCGGCGGGCGAACGCTGCCGCAATTCGCTTTAGGCCGTCCTGTTCGCCCCGCGCGGCGGCCTTCGATCTCGTGTGATGCACATGGCGCAACTGCCTCAATTCGACCTGGCCGAAGTCAAACGCCGCATGCAGGCGGCGCACGCGTCGCTCAAGCATGAACTGGGCGGCCTTCGCACCGGCCGGGCTAGCGCGAGCCTGCTTGAGCCGGTGCAAGTGGAGGCCTACGGCCAGCGGCAGCCGATCAATCAGGTCGCCTCGATCAGTGTTCCCGAGCCACGTGCGCTCTCGGTCTCGGTGTGGGACAAGAGCATGGTGCAGGCGGTCGACAAGGCGATCCGGGACGCTAACCTTGGCCTCAGTCCGACCATCGAGGGCGCCGTTCTGCGCATTCGCATCCCCGAACTGAACGAGCAGCGGCGCAAAGAGATGGCCAAGATCGCCCACAAATACAGCGAGGACGCGCGGGTCGCGGTGCGGCATGTGCGCCGGGACGGAATCGACATCCTCAAGAAGCTTCTGAAGGAGCACGCCATTAGCGAGGACGATGAAAAGCGCCACGAAGCGGAAGTGCAGAAGGCGACCGATCAGGCCATCGAGGAGATCGACGCCTCTCTGGCCGCGAAGGAAAAGGAGATCATGCAGGTCTAGGCGATCGCCTTCCTTTGTCCGAGGCCCCCATGCATCATCATCGCTCCACCCCCTGCTCGGCTCGGACACCGGCCCACGTCGCCATCATCATGGACGGCAACGGCCGTTGGGCGAAGTCGCGCGGTCTGCCGCGCTTCGAGGGTCATCGGCGTGGCGTGGAGGCGGTGCGCGGGGTCGTTCGCTCGGCGATTGAGCGCGGCGTGCAGTTCCTGACGATCTATAGCTTCTCATCGGAGAACTGGAGCCGCCCTCCGGAGGAGGTCGCCATGCTGATGGGCCTCCTCAAGCGCTTCATTCGCGAGGATCTGGCGGAACTCAACGCCAACGGGGTGCGCGTCAAGATCATTGGCCAACGCGATAATCTCAAACCCGACATCATCGCCCTCATCGTCGAGGCCGAAACGCTCACCGCCAACAATCGCGGGCTCACGCTGACTGTGGCTTTCAACTATGGCGGACGGCAGGAAATCTTCGACGCGGCGCGTCGTTTGGCGATCGACGTCCGCGATGGGCGCCTCGACGCCCGGTCGATCGGTCCTGAGGACTTGGCCGAGCGGCTCGACACCTCTGGCCTGCCCGATCCCGATCTCATCATTCGCACCTCAGGCGAGATGCGGCTCTCGAACTTCCTGCTGTGGCAGGCGGCCTACGCTGAACTCGTGTTCCTGCCCGTTCTATGGCCTGATTTCGACGACGCGGCCTTCCTCTCCGCGCTCGACCAGTACGGGGCGCGGGAACGTCGTTTTGGCGCTGTTATCGAACCGGCTGCGGTCAAGTCGGCGTCGTGAGGACAGGCGCGTGGGGTTGAGCGGAGGGGATCCGGCGATTCGACCGGCGCCGCGCAGGCGCTTCGGCTCGGATTTGAAGCCGCGCGTAGCCGCTGCGGCGGTGATGGGGGGCCTGGCGCTCGCGACCGCATGGGTCGGCGGCTTCATCTTTGCCGCTTTCTGGTGGCTTGCGGCCGTGATCGTCCTTTGGGAGTGGCAGCGGCTGGTCGACGGCGCCCGGCTCAGCGAACGGGTGGCGCTCGGCGGCCTTTTCATCGCGCTGGCTGCGCTGTTCGCGCTGCACAATTCCATTCTGGGCGTTCTCGCGGGGCTCGTCATTGGCGCGGGCGCGGTCGGCTGGCTGGCGGGACCGAGGGCCGGGGGATGGGCGGCCCTGGGCGGGCTCTATGCAGGCGCGCTCGTCGTGAGCGTCACGCTCTTGAGAATCAGTCCGAGCTACGGACTGGCGGCAATCTTATGGATTTTCGCAGTCGTTTGGGGAACGGATATCGCGGCCTATTTTGCCGGACGGATGATTGGAGGGCCCAGGCTTTGGCCGAACGTCTCGCCTGGCAAGACCTGGTCCGGCGCGATCGTCGGCGCGTTCGCCGGCGCGACTCTGGGCCTCATGCTCAGTGCATGGACGAATCGCTTGATGCCGCCGTTCTGGCTCGGACTTGCGACGGCGGTCGTGTCGGAGCTTGGCGATTTGTTCGAATCTGCGCTCAAGCGACGTTTCGGCGTCAAAGATTCGAGTGGCCTGATCCCCGGCCATGGAGGCTTGATGGATCGGCTTGATGCGTTTGTCGCGGCGTCCGTTTTCGCCGCAGTCGTAGCGGGTTTCAACGCGCGAAGCTCCTTCATCGCGGGCGGATTGTTCCAATGGTGAGCGTTACGACCGCGGTTCGGCTTTCATCATCGCGTCCTCGGGGGACCGTTCCTTCTTCGCCCAAGCGCCTGTCGATTTTGGGCGCGACGGGCTCGATCGGGGGCTCATGCGCGCAGGTGATCGCCGCCGCGCCGGGTCGGTTCTCGGTCGTTTCGTTCGCGGGCGGGCGCGACGGCGCGGCGCTGGCGAAACGCGCGATCGAACTTGGCGCTGAATTTGTCGCGCTTGCCGATCCTGCTGGCTATCCGGACTTGAAGGCAGGCCTGGCCGGCCACGCGGTCGAAATCGCCGCCGGCCCGGAAGCGGTCGAGGAGGCCGCCCTTCGCGAGGCCGATCTGGTGGTCTCCGCCATTGTCGGGGCCGCAGGGTTGCGCCCGACCTTCGCCGCAATCGCAGCCGGACGCGCGGTCGCTCTCGCCAACAAGGAGACGCTGGTGTGCGCCGGCGAGGTGGTGATGGAGAGAGCGCGGCGCGAAGGCTCCATGGTGCTGCCGATGGATTCCGAGCACAACGCCTTGTTCCAGGCGATCGGCGGACGCGATCCTGACGCCATTGAGATGATGACCATCACCGCTTCCGGCGGACCCTTCCGCGAATGGAGCGCCGACCGCATTTCCGCCGCCACGCGCGACGAGGCGCTTGCCCATCCCAACTGGGTGATGGGGCCGAAGGTGACGATCGACTCGGCCGGTCTGATGAATAAAGGTCTCGAACTCATTGAAGCGCATCATCTATTCGGCCTGCCGGCCGACCGGCTCGATGTCGTGGTGCACCCGCAGTCGATCGTGCACGGGCTCATCGCCTTCGCCGACGGGTCCCTGATCGCCGGCATGGCGTCGCCGGACATGCGCACCCCGATTGCGCATTGCCTGGCCTATCCGGATCGGATCGCGTCGGGGGTGCGAGCGCCGGACCTTGCCACGCTTGGCCGATTGACCTTCGAGCGCGCCGACATCCAGCGTTTTCCGGCGCTCGGCTTGGCGATCGACGCGTTGCGCTCCGGTGGAGGCGCGGCCACCGCCCTCAACGCCGCCAATGAAGTGGCCGTTGCGGCGTTCCTCGATCAACGAATCGGTTTCGGCGACATCGCGCGCCTTGTCGCAAAAACGCTCGCCGCGATGACCGCGACCGGCGAGTTGCGCGCTCCGGCTGACATTGCGGAAGCTCTCGCAATTCACCATATCGCCATAGATAGGACGGCAAGTCTCTTGGCGTGAGCACGGACTTGCGGCACAGTAACTGTTCAGTAACCATCGCCCGCCGGCCGTTCGCCGATGCGGCACCGAGACCTGGAGGCGCCGCAGATGGCGGGCATGAACGCGGTCGCCGACCTCCTGGCTTGGTTCGGATGGTACGTCGTCCCCTTCATTATCATTCTGAGCCTGATCGTCTCCGTGCACGAACTGGGCCACTATTTCGTCGGCCGGTGGTGCGGCGTCAAAATCGACGCGTTTTCGCTCGGCTTCGGTCCTGAACTGTTCGCGCGGGTCGACTCGCGCGGCACCCGGTGGCGGATTGGGGCGCTGCCGCTTGGCGGGTATGTCAAGTTTCACGGCGACGCCAACGCCGCGAGCGTCGGCAAAGACGGCAACATCGATCCGGCGGTCGACCGCTCACGGACGCTGGCCGGTCAGCCGTTGCGAAACCGCGCCGCGATCGTACTCGCGGGGCCGGTCGCGAATTTCATCCTCGCCTTTGTCATTTTCACCGGCATGTTCATGGCTTTCGGCCGGGTTGAGCATGTAGCGCGTATTGGGCGGGTCGAGGCTGCCTCCCCGGCCGCGGCCGCCGGGTTTCAGGCCGGCGATTTGGTAAAGACGATCAACGGGAACCCGATCGATAGCTTTGAAGCGCTTCAGGAATCGACGCTGATGAGCACCGGCCTGCCGATGAACTTCGTGGTTGAACGCCAGGGCAAGGACGTCGACCTCACGGCGACGCCCCGGGTTACCGTCGTCGACCAGGGCGTCTTCGGCAAGCGTCGCATGGGTCATCTTGGGCTTGCCTCGTCAGCCGACAAGAACGACGCCAGGGCCGAACGGTGCGGCCTTACGACCTGCGCCGCCTGGGGCGCGGCGCAGGAATGGTTCATCGTCAAGGCGACGGGGACCTACATCGTCGGGATTTTTGCGGGCCGCGAATCAACCGACCAGATGTCCGGATTGATCGGCGCCGCTCAAATGGCGGGCGAGATGGCGAAAATCAGCCTTTGGGAGTTGTTCAGCCTCGCCGCGTGGTTTTCGGTGTCGGTCGGCCTGATGAACCTGCTTCCAGTCCCGCTGCTCGATGGCGGCCATCTGGCGTTTTATGCCTTCGAGGCCCTGCGCGGACGTCCGTTAAGCGAGCGAGCGCAGGAAATTGGGCTTAGAATCGGAATCGCGCTGGTCGCCTTGTTGGTGGTTTTTACCACTTCGCACGACCTGTTCCGCTTGGTCAGCAGCGGCAATTAACGAACAGTCGACCATGTTTGCGTGTCCCCGACGCAACGGTGGCCGGAAATGGTGTAGGCTTTGCCAATAACGGTTTGCAGGGGCGAGCAAAGATTGTAAAACGTATTTAATCTTCCCGTCCGCTTCTCGGCGAGCGGGATAGAGCGCCGCGTGTGTGGCGCCGCCCGCGATTGACTCCGTGAGGCCGCGGGAGGCGCAGGCGGGGGATCACACCGAAGCGGCGCCGCAGTGGCGGGCCACGTTGGCGCGAACAGGGGCTTTGGGCCATATGGTTTGGATTCGCGGGTGTGTTGGCGTTCTTCTGGCGGTGGCTCTTAGTCTGTGCGGGATGTGCTGGGCCGCGCCCGCGAGCGCGCAGCAGATCGTCGTCCAAGGCGCGAATGTCGAACCTTCGACGCTGAAGCCGTATTTCACTGGAACCGATCCGGCCGCAGTCGAGCGCGGCGTCGAGGATTTGAAGGCCACCGGCATATATTCGAATGTCAGCGCGCAGGGTGGAGAATGGCAAGATTGTCGTCACCCTCGCCGGGGGCGCGCAAATCATCAATAGAGTTGCGTTCGAAGGCAACCGACAGATTGAGACAAAGCAGCTCGAAGTCGAGGTGCAGTCGAAGCCGCATACCGCCTACAACGAGGCGACCGCAGATGCGGATATCGGCCGAATCAAAGACGCCTACAAGAAATACGGCCGCAACGAAGCCGGTGTGACCAAGCGCCTGGTCCAATTGCCGAACGGACGGGTGGATCTCGTCTTCACTGTCAACGAAGGTGAGAAAACCGGCATCCGGGAGATCAACTTTGTCGGCAATCACGCGGTTTCGAACTACCGCCTGCGAAGCCTGATGCAAACCAGTACGATGAATTGGCTCTCATGGTTCAAGAGCACCGACGTTTATGATCCCGACCGGTTAGCCTCCGACGAGGAGGCGATCCGTCGTTATTACATGAAGAACGGCTACGCGGACTTCCAAATCACGAACACCGACGTGACTTACCACGACAGTCCTCCGGGCTATGTCATCACGATCACGGTCGACGAGGGTCCCCAATATCACGTCTCGTCGGTGGCGGTGGTTTCCAATATTCCGAAGGTGGATGGGCCGGCCCTCAACCGATTTGTCGCTCTGAGGCCTGGGGACGTCTATGATGCGGGCAGCGTCGACAAGTCCGTGGAAGGGATCACCCGTGACGTCGCTCGGCAAGGCTACGCTTTCTCGGAGGCTCGGCCGCATGGTGAACGCAACGCGGCCAATCATACGATCGCGCTTTCGTTCTCAGTCGACAACGGCCCGAAAGTCTATATCGAGCGCATCGACATTGTCGGAAACACCCGCACCCGCGACTTTGTCATTCGCCGCGAATTCGATATCGGCGAAGGCGACCCCTATAATCACGTCCTGATCGAGCGGGCTGAACGGCGCCTGAACAGCCTCGGCTACTTTAAGAAGGTGCATATCTCGAATCGGCCGGGGTCTTCGCCCGATCGGGTCATCGTCGTCGTTGATGTGGAGGACCAGCCGACCGGTTCAATCAGCTTGAGCGGCGGCTATTCGACGACCCAGGGCTTTCTGGCTGAGCTCGCCTACACCGAGACGAACTTTCTCGGCCGAGGTCAATACGTGCGCTTGAGCGTTTCCGATGGCCAGTACACCCAGGGGTGGAAGGCCTCGTTCACCGAGCCTTACTTCCTTGGCCAGCGCTTGGCCGCCGGCTTCGATCTTTATCATCAGGTCAACAACAACAACCAATTCGCGCTCTACGAGAACTGGACGACGGGCGGAACGCTTCGCCTCGGCATTCCGATTACTGATGACCTGACGTTCCAGCCTAATTATTCGCTTTACGAGTCGAAGATCACCATTCCGAACCAAGCGGGGGAGCCCTTCAGCGATTGCGTGGGACCCAATCAGACCTGGTTTCCCGGTGGAACCTTCATCCCAGTTACTCCGACGCCGTTTATCAACTGTTTGACCAACGGTGAGGCGCCGGTCGAAATCAAGCAGGCGGCGGCGCAAGGCAATATCGTCACCTCGATGGGCGGATTCTCGGTCATGTTCAACAACATTGACAATCGGAAGAGCCCCACGACGGGTTATTCCGTGAATTTCAAGCAGGATGTCGCAGGCCTTGGCGGTCAGTCCCAGTTCATCCGCGAAACGCTCGACGCCGCCTGGTACCATCCGATCACGGAGGACTTCATCGGGTTGATTCACCTGCAGGCCGGTCAGATCAATTCCTTTGGCTCAAGAGACGCGCTCATCATCAATAACTTCATGGAAGGTCCGTCATTGGTGCGCGGCTTCGCCCCGGGCGGCATCGGGCCGCGCGACATCTCGGACCCGTTCAATATCCAGGCCAGCGCGCTTGGCGGTACGAGCTATTATGCCGCGTCGGCCGAGGTCGACTTTCCGATCTTCGGCTTGCCGAAAGAAGTCGGGTTGAAAGGGGCGCTGTTCGCCGACGCTGGCAACTTGATCGGATTTTCAGGACCGACCAACTTCTCGAATTTCCTAGGCTACACCTATTGTCCGCCTCCGAATTCAACTGGCAGGGCGTTTCCCATCACACAATTGAGTTGCGCCGATGTCTGGGACCCCAACCTAGTCCGCGCCTCGGTGGGCGCGAGTTTGATTTGGGACTCGCCGATGGGCCCGATCCGCTTTGACTTGGCGATTCCGATCCATAAAGGCCAGTACGACCAGACCCAGCTCTTCAACTTCTCGGGCGGCACGACGTTCTAAAATCGACCAGCTGCCTTCCCCAACAAGCGGGCGCGCCAAGGCTGGCGCGCCCGTCGTCGCTTCTGACGGAACTCCTTATTGGCCAGAATTCGCTTCTTTCCACCGAGTTCAGCGCCTTCATTGGCCGAAGTCGCGGGCTGGTGCGGCGCTACGCTCGGCGCGAAAACCGACTCTGACCGTCTGATCCGGGATGTCGCCGCTCTCGATGAGGCGGGCCCGGACGATCTCACCTTTCTCGACAATCCCCGGTATCTCGACGCGCTCAAGCGGACGCGGGCGGCGGCGGCGCTCGTCTCGCCGCGCTATGCCGGCGCAGCGCCCGCGACTTGCGCCGTGCTCATCGCCACCGAGCCTTATCGCGCCATGGCGCTGGTGATGACCAAACTTTACCCTTTCGCGGCCAAGCCGGGCTCCGTTTTTGGCGAGACCGGGATTTCGCCCAGGGCGTCCGTTCACCCTTCGGCGCGGCTGGAACCGGGCGTGATCGTCGACCCCGGCGCGGTGATCGGCCCCGGCGTCGAGCTTGGCGCCGGCACGATCATCGGGCCCAATGCCGTCATCGGTCCGGGGGTGCGGATCGGCCGAGATGGCTCGGTCGGCGCCTCGACCTCGATTTTAGCCGCGCTGATCGGCGACCGGGTGATCATTCATCCCGGCGCGCATATCGGACAGGACGGCTTCGGATTCGCCCTTGGGCCACGAGGGCATCTCAAAGTGCCGCAGATCGGCCGCGTAATCATTCAAAACGACGTTGAGATCGGCGCCGGGGTCACGATTGACCGCGGCGCGAACCGGGACACCGTCATCGGCGAGGGGGCGAAGATCGACAATCTGGTGCAGATCGGCCACAACGTCGTCATCGGCCGCCATGCGGTGCTGGTCTCTCAGTCCGGCGTCTCGGGATCGAGCGCCATCGGCGATTTCGCCGCCCTCGGCGGTCAGGCGGGCATTGCCGGGCATCTGACGATCGGCGCGGGCGCCCAGGTCGCCGCGGCAGCCGGCGTGATGACCGATATTCCCGCCGGCGAGCGGTGGGCTGGCGCGCCAGCCAAGCCCGTGCGGAAGTTTTTTCGCGAGGTCGCCGCCATCAAGCGACTGGTCGACGGCGACGCGCATGTCGACCCCAATGCCGAATAACGCCAGCGAACGGTCGGGAGAGAAAGGAAGTGGAATGAACGAACTGGCCGCCCAGACGTTCGACAGCTACGACATCCAGAAGCTGCTCGAGTTGTTGCCGCACCGCTATCCTTTTCTCCTGGTCGACCGAATCGTCGAAGCCCGCGGCGACGAATATGGCGTCGGGATAAAGAACGTGACGGTCAACGAGCCTCACTTTCAGGGCCATTTTCCAGGCAGGCCGGTCATGCCGGGCGTCCTGTTGATCGAGGCGATGGCGCAGACGGCGGGCGCGCTATGCGTCGCTTCGCAGCGGGACAATAGCGCGCCGAGCGTCGTCTACATGATGACGGTCGACAAGGCGAAGTTCCGCAAGCCGGTCGTTCCCGGCGATCAGGTGCGGTTTCACATGACCCGCATCGCCAAAAAGCGAAACATGTGGTGGTTCCGGGGCGAGGCGAAGGTCGACGACGTGCTGGTTTGCGAAGCCGAAGTCTCCGCGATGCTGGTGCGTGAATGACAAATGCAATCCATCCGAGCGCCGTCATCGAAGACGGGGCTCGGCTCGGAGTGGGCGTCGAGATCGGGCCGTTTTGTCAGGTTGGATCGCAGGCGAAGCTCGGCGACGGCGTGCGGCTGATCTCTCATGTGAGTCTCGCTGGCGACACGAGCGTTGGCGCGCGCACGGTCATTTATCCCTTCGCCTCGATCGGACATCCGCCCCAGGACCTCAAATATCGCGGCGAGCCGGTCCGCCTTACAATCGGCGAGGGCTGCCTCATTCGCGAAGGGGTGACGATGAACCCTGGCACCGCGGGCGGCGGCTCGGAAACGAGCATTGGACCGCGGTCCGTGTTCCTCGCCAACGCTCATGTCGCGCATGATTGTCGTATCGGCGAGGGCGTTATTCTTTCCAACAACGTGATGTTGGCCGGCCACTGCAATATCGGCGATTTCGCTATTGTGAGCGGCGGCGCCGCCGCTCATCAATTCGTTCGCATCGGAGCCCACGCTTTTGTCGGCGGCCTTGCTGGAGTCGAGAACGACTTGATTCCCTTCGGGCTCGCGCTCGGCAACCGTGCCGGGCTCGCTGGCCTCAATGTCGTTGGCCTGAAGCGCCGAGGCTTCTCGCATGAGGCGATCCACGAACTGAGGCGCGCCTACAAGATGCTGTTCAATGGCGGCGGCACGTTGAGGGAGCGCATCGACGAGGTCGCCGACGCGTTCGCCGACCAGGAAGCCGTGCAGCAGATCGTCGCTTTTTTGCGTCAGGGGGGCGATCGGGCGATCTGCGTCCCGCGCGCCGGAAGGGACGAGGAGGGGTGACCAGGACGGACCGTGGACCGGAGGCGGGGGCGGCGGACCCTCCTCTGGCCATCCTCGCCGGCGGGGGCGCCTTCCCGCTCGAGGTCGCCGGCGAAGCCCGCCGCGCCGGAAGGGACCCGTTTCTCATCGGGGTCGTCGGCGCGACCGATTCGGCGATCGAGGCCTACCCCCATGTGTGGGTGCGGATGGGTGAAGTGGGCAAGCTCTTCGCCGCCCTGAAGGAACGCGCCATCGCCGAAATGGTGATCATCGGCGCGATGACGCGGCCAGACTTCGCCGATCTCAGGCTCGACTGGGGCGCGGTTAAGCGGGCAGCGGGACTGGCGCAGCTGTTTCGCCGCGGCGACAACGGGCTGCTCGCCGGTCTTGCCGCGATCATAGAACGCGAGGGCGTCCGGGTGGTCGGCGCGCATGAAGTCGCTCCGCGCCTCCTTGCGCCGTCCGGCCCGATTGGCGCGCGGGCGCCATCCGACGAGGACCAGACGGACATCGCGTTTGGCGCGCGCCTCCTCGGAGCACTGTCGACCTTCGACGCGGGGCAGGGCGCAATTGTCGCCGCTGGCCGGGTGCTGGCGATTGAGGCAGCCGAAGGCACTGACGCCATGCTTGCCCGCGTCGCCGAAATGCGCGCCAACGGCCGGCTGCGCCTTTCCGGCCTCGCGGGCGTCCTGGTGAAAGCGCCGAAGCGCGGGCAGGATCTCAGGCTCGACATGCCGGCGGTCGGGCCGAAGACGATCGAAAGTGCGATCAAGGCGCAACTGAGCGGCGTGGCGATTGCCGCGGAACGTGTGCTCGTGCTCGAGCGCGCGCTCTGCGCTCGCCAAGCGGACGCCGCCGGCCTGTTCGTCGCCGGATTCGTGCATGCGACCGTGGCCGGGTGAGCCCATTGCGCGCGGCTCTTGTCGCCGGCGAACATTCGGGCGACCAGCTCGGCTTCAAGCTCATGCGGGCGCTCCGCGAAGCGCGGTCGGGCGATGTCGCCTTCTCCGGCGTCGGCGGCGAGGCGATGGAGGGGGAGGGCCTCAAAAGCCTGTTTCCGATCAGCGACATCGCCGTCATGGGCATCCTGCCGGTGCTGGCCCGGCTGCCGACGCTCGTGGCGCGCATTCGGAGCACGGCTGAGGCGATCATCGCCGACCGGCCGGATGTGCTCATCATCATCGACAGCCCCGACTTCACGCATCGCGTCGCCCGCCGTGTCCGAGCGGCGCTGCCGAAATTGCCGATCGTCGACTACGTCAGTCCCAGCGTCTGGGCCTGGCGGCCCGGCCGCGCCAAGGCGATGCGGGCGTATGTCGATTGCGTGCTGGCGCTGCTTCCGTTCGAGCCTGAGGCCTACATACGGTTGGGAGGGCCGCGTTGCGTCTATGTCGGTCACCCGCTGATCGAACGTCTTGGCGAACTGCGGCTAAACGCCGACGAGGCGCGCCGTCCCGTCTCGGAGCCGCCCCTCATCGTCGTGCTGCCCGGCTCGCGCCGGTCTGAAGTGACCCGGCTCATGGCGGACTTCGGCGGCGCGCTTGCGGCCCTGCGCCAATCGGCCGGCCCATTCTCGCTCATTTTGCCGACGCTCCCTCATATCGAGAGCGAGGTGCGCGCTTTGGCGGCGCGTTGGCCCGAGCCGCCGACCATCGTGCTCGGCGAAGCAGCGAGATACGCGGCATTTCGCGCCGCTCACGCAGGCCTCGCCGCATCGGGCACTGTAACGCTTGAGCTTGCCCTCGCCGGCGTTCCAATGGTCGGCGCCTACAAGGTCTCGCTTGTCGAAGAGCAGCTCAAATACCTGATCAAGGTCCCCTCGATCCTGCTGCCCAACCTCATCCTCGGCGAGCGCGCGATTCCGGAAAAGCTGCAGAAGGACTGCGCGCCCGCTCCGCTTGCCGAGGCGATGGCCGAGATCGTGCGGGACGGCCCCGCGCGGTCGCGCCAGCTCGAGGCGCTGTCGCGGCTCGATCGGCGCATGGCGCTCCCGGATGGCGGGGCGCCGAGCGCCCACGCCGCGCGGGCCGTTCTCGAGACGATCAGGGCCGTCGGCGGACGGTCAGTGTCGGAAAGCTGAGGGGCGCGGATCGCGCATGGCGGATGACGCCGGGCTCGGCGCGCACTTTTGTACGCGCGGCAGTATTCTCAGGAACTTAGGTGCGCTTTTGCGCAACTCGAATGCGGCAGGCGCGCGGTCTTTCCTTGCCAAAGACGCATGGCTCTGAAACATAATTATGGCAAAATGACAAAAATATCAATATGTTATATAGAATATCTAATAAATTAGCTTAACACTCGGCGGGAAGTCGCGGTTTTGCTCCACGCGCCAGTCGGTTCCTGCATGTTTCGAACCAGGAGCAGGTATCGGCCCTGGCCTGTCTCGAGAGATGAGAGGCATGGACGCATTGATTGCGCCATGCCTCTTCGATTCTTTGTCAGGGCGGTGACTTGGACTTGATCGAACTGAATTCGTGTCGGCGTCAGAACGCGTAGCGAGCGCTCTCGCGGTTGCCGCGGCGCCGTTTGAAGCCTACCGCCGCGAGACCGGCGAAGCCGATGCCGAACATGGCCCAGGTCGAGGGCTCGGGAACCGCGAGCGTGGTCACGTTGCCGTCGACGGCGAGCCTGAGCGAGCCAAGGCCGCTCGTCCCGGAGACCTCGACGAAGTAAGTCCCGGCCTCCTCAAGGTCCCCAAACGGAGAGAACGTACCGACGACCGCCGTCTGCCCGCCTAAGGATGGGGCGGAGACCGTGGCTTGCTCGATGAGGGTTCCCGATGGGATGAAGGGCGCGGAGATCGAAGTCGACGTCCAGTTATTTAGGCTCAACTGCCCTTCGCCTGCCGGGATCTGGTCAACGACCGGGCCAGAGATCGACATCGAGGCGCTGATATATTCGGCGGTCGGTAGCGTGAATTCGAAGAAATCTTCGAACGTATTGCCCGAGCCGGGCGTCTTCGTGTTGGGAAACGAGACGCTGTCGTTCAGGATCGAGCCGAGGTTTTGGACCGTAATCGTCGTCGCGTGAGCCGCGGGCGAGCAGAGAATTGCAACGCCAAGTATGGCAAGTGATTTCACCAGGACATTCGTGCTCATAAGCCATTCCCCTATACGAACGCCGCATTCAAGGTTTGCAAAAAACCAGGGCGGCCATGTGCTACTTGTGCCGAGGGGTGGCTGTAAACGCAACAATTTATCGAAAAATGCGTGTTAATTCGATGCCGGTAGTTAATACCAGACTCGATGATCGGAAGCGATCATCGCCTTATGGCCGAAGCGCGAATGCGCGCCCGCGCCGTTGCGCGGGTTTGAGCGCGATGAGTTGCGCTCAAATGGAATGGGTATAACGCCACCGCCGGGCGACTAGGGGCGGGCCGGTCACGCGACGGGCCGAGCGGGGCCGCAATCCCGTTGGTTGGCGGCGCTCCCGCGGGACCTCGCCGACCGTCTTCCGGTAGCCGCCAAGACGTCGTCGCAAGGCTCGGATGACCAATCCCCGGCCGCTGCGCGCCTGCCGTTCTGAGCCGCTACCGCTTGCTCATTGGCTTGTACTGGCGGAGCGTCTCTCCGGTATACAGCTGGCGCGGGCGGCCGATCTTTTGCTCCGGATCCTGGATCATCTCTTTCCACTGGGCGATCCAGCCGACGGTGCGGGCGAGCGCGAACAAAACTGTGAACATGTCGGTTGGGAAGCCCATCGCTTTCAGCGTGATGCCCGAATAGAAGTCGATGTTGGGATAGAGCTTCTTCTCGATGAAGTAGTCGTCGTGAAGCGCGATACGCTCGAGCTCCATCGCGACCTCAAGCAGCGGGTCGTCCTTGACGCCAAGCTCGTTGAGCACTTCATGCGTGGTGCTCTGCATGATCTTGGCGCGCGGATCGTAGTTCTTGTAAACGCGATGGCCGAAGCCCATCAGGCGGAACGGATCGTTCTTGTCTTTCGCCTTGGCGATGTATTTGGGAATGTTCTCGACCCGTCCGATCTCGCCCAGCATCTTGAGCGCCGCCTCGTTGGCGCCACCGTGCGCCGGACCCCAAAGGCAAGCGATGCCGGCGGCGATACAGGCGAACGGGTTCGCGCCCGAGGATCCGGCGAGGCGCACGGTCGAGGTCGAGGCGTTCTGCTCGTGGTCGGCGTGCAGGATGAAGATGCGGTCGAGCGCCCGCGCCAGGACCGCGTTCACCTTGTATTCCTCGCACGGCACCGAGAAGCACATGCGCAGGAAATTCGCCGAGTAATCGAGCTCATTCTTCGGATAGACGAACGGCTGGCCGATCGCATATTTGAACGCCATCGCCGCCAGCGTTGGCATTTTCGCGATCATGCGGATCGAGGCGACTTCGCGCTGCCAGGGATCGGTGATGTCGGTCGAGTTGTGATAGAAGGCGGCGAGGGCGCCGACGCACGCCACCATAACCGACATCGGATGAGCGTCACGACGGAAACCGTTGAAGAAACGGTTCATCTGGTCATGGACCATCGTGTGGCGGGTGACGCGGTACTCGAACTCGGCTTTCTGCGCGGCGGTCGGCAGGTCGCCGTAAAGGAGCAGGTAGCAGGTCTCCAGGAAATCGCCGTGCTCAGCGAGCTCGTCGATCGGGTAGCCCCGGTAGAGGAGCACGCCCTCGTCGCCGTCAATATAGGTGATCTCGGATTCCGTACTCGCGGTCGAGGTAAAGCCCGGGTCGAAAGTGAACATGCCCGTCTGGGCGTAGAGCTTGCCGATGTCGAGGACCGCCGGGCCCACCGTGCCCTTGTGGATCGGCAGTTCGATGGATTTTCCGCCCACGGTCAGGGTGGCTGAAGCCGCGGCCGGCGGCTCGTTGGCTTTTTCGCTCTTGGCAAGGGTGGCGGAGGTCGGCGTCATCGAGCGTCTCCCATACACAGCTTACAAGCGCTCTCGCACTGCAATATGGTTATTGCAGTGCATCACTCAAGGCAAGTCAAAACCAGGCGAGCGGCCGAACCGCAGATCGCTATTGCGGATTCTCGTAGCTGAACGTCTGGCTGTTCTCATCGTAAGCAAAAAGCTCGCCATACCGGCCGAGATTGATGATCGCCCGCAACGTCCGCTCGGCATAGTCCTCGGACATGTAGTCCTCGAGTTCCTCACGGAAGCGGGTCGCGGGCGCGCGATGGGTCGGACGCTCATCGAGAACCCGCTTGATATGGGAGGCGAGGGGAACGTGCGCCAGCACCTGGTCGCCGAGAACCTTCTTGCGCTGATCGACGTCCATATCGACGAAGCGCTGGCCAAGGGCCGTGAGCTTGATGTCGCCCTCTTCGAACTCGGCCAACCGCAACAATTGCAAGGTCTCGCCAAGCGGGAACAATTCGTCGATTTCGAGCTGCAGAGAATCGGCGAGATGCGGCAGGTCCGCCTTTCCGTCATAGGGCGGAGCGGCGATCTCCTCGAGCATGCCGGCGAGCGAGTTGGTCGAGACGCGCGGCAGGGCGAGCCCAAGGCCGGTCGCGGCGGCGGTTTCGCGCGTCGCCGGTTTC
This sequence comes from uncultured Alphaproteobacteria bacterium, assembly GCA_963833955.1. Taxonomy (GTDB): domain Bacteria; phylum Pseudomonadota; class Alphaproteobacteria; order Rhizobiales; family Beijerinckiaceae; genus Roseiarcus. The sequence goes on from CAWHZY010000008.1 coordinate 338,841, forward strand.
GTCGGGTCCGGCCGTTGAGTCATCAGCGCGTAGATCTTCTCGACCAGGTCGCGGAACCCGGGGTCCAGACGATCGCGCGGGTGGGGCAGGGTGACCGGAATCTCGGAGGCGATGCGGCCAGGATTGGACGACAGCACGAGAACGCGGTCGGCCATCAGCACCGCTTCCTCGATATTATGGGTGACCATCAGAATGGCTTTGATCGGTATGCGCCCTTCCTGCCAAAGATCGAGCAGGTCGGTGCGCAAGGTTTCGGCGGTCAGCACATCGAGCGCGGAGAACGGCTCGTCCATCAGGAGGATCGTCGGCTGCATGACCAGAGCCCGGGCGAAGCCGACGCGCTGGCGCATGCCGCCCGAGAGTTCCTTCGGGTAGGCGGATTCAAATCCGTCGAGGCCGATGGTGTCGATCGCCTTCAAGGCGCGCTTGCGGGTCTCGTCGAGCGGCACGCCATTGGAGCGGGGGCCGATCTCGACATTGTCGAGGACGTCGAGCCAGGGAAAAAGCGCGAAGCTCTGAAACACCATCGCGACTTCTTTCGCTGGTCCAACCACCAGTTCGCCGCCGATCTTCACTGTGCCCTCAGTAGGACGCGTGAGACCCGCGATGAGCCTCAGAAGAGTCGATTTGCCGGATCCGGAGCGGCCGAGGAGCGCAACGATCTCGCCGGTCTTCATGCGCATGGAAACGTCGCTGAGCACCGGCGCCCGCGCTTCGCCCGAACCGGTCGAGAAGACCTGGCTGACGTTTTCTACGTCGAGGATCGTGGCGACACTGGTGTCCAACATGGGCCCAACTCCTAATCAAGGATACTGTCAGAGGCGCAGCCGCCGCTCCGCATAGGCATAGAGCCGCCGCCAGAACAGGCGATTGAACAGCGTCACGAACAGCGACATCATCGCGACGCCCAGCACAATTCGTGGAAAGTCGCCCTTGTCCGTGGCCTCCGCGATATAGGATCCCACGCCCTGCGCGACGACCGTGTGATCCTTCCACTTGACGTATTCAGCCACGATCGAGGCGTTCCAGGAGCCCCCCGACGCGGTGATCGCGCCGGTTAAATAAAAGGGGGCGATCGCGGGGATCATCACCTGAGACCACCAGCGCCAGCCGCGAATGCGAAAGTTCGCCACCGTCTCCCGCAAGTCGTTGGGAAAGGCGGAAGCCCCGCCGATGGTGTTGAAGACGATGTACCATTGCGTGCCGAAGACGATGAGGAAGCTCAGCCAGATGTTCGGGTTCAGGTGGAAGGCGAGCACGAGGCTCACCGCCGCCCCGAACAGAAGGTTCACCGGGAAAGCGGCAAGGAACTGGGCGATTGGCTGGCTTGCCTCGGCCCATCGAGGCCTCAGCCCGATCCAGACGCTGATCGGAAGCCACACCAGGGTGGCGAGCGCCATCAGCAGCACGACGCGAATGAGGGTATAGAAGGTCAGAACGAAGACATGCGCGACCTCGCTCCAACTGATTTCGGTCGCGATGTAAGAAATGGTCAGCCACGCCGCCCAGGCGGCCACGGCGACGATGATCAGGATCCAGATGGCGTCGACGAGTCGCGACGGCTCCTTTGACGTTTTCTGCGCCGGCCCAAGGGTCGGGAAACGCACCGGCCACAGGCTCATGCTCCTCAGCGCCGCAAAGAGTGGAGCGGAGCCCAGGCGGAGCCAGTGGGTGCGCTTGATCAGGTTCAGGACCCAGGACAACTCGACATCCTGGCTCACCGACAATTCGACACGGAACTTGGCCGCCCAGGCCACGATCGGGCGGAACAGCAGCTGATCGTAAAGGAGGATGACGATTCCCATGGTCAGCACCGCCGCCCCGATCGCCGACCAGTCGCCGGCGTCGTTGGCCTTGGCGATGAACGATCCTACGCCCGGCAGCGCAATCGTCGTGTCGCCGACCGTGATCGCTTCGGAGGCGACGACGAAGAACCAGCCGCCCGACATCGACATCATCGTGTTCCAGATGAGGCCAGGCATCGCGAACGGCGCCTCGAGCTGCCAGAACTTCTGCCAGCCGGTCAGACGGAAGCCGCGGGCCACTTCGTCGAGGTCGCGCGGGACGGTGCGCAGCGATTGGTAGAAGGAAAAGGCCATGTTCCAGGCTTGGCTGGTGAAAATCGCGAAGATGGCCGCGAGCTCCGCCCCCATGGTGTTGCCGGGGAAAAGGTTGAGAAAGAAGGTCACGGTGAAGGAAAGGAAGCCCAGGATCGGCACCGACTGCAGGATATCGAGCAGCGGGATCAGAATCATCTCGGCGCGCCGGCTCTTGGCCGCGAGGGTGGCGTAAGTGAAGGTGAAAATGAGCGAAGCGACGAGCGCGGCGAACATCCTGAGCGTCGTCCTCAGCGCGTAATAGGGGAGTTGCCAATAGTCGAGCGAGATCGGGCTTTCGTTCAGCGTCGGCAGGGGCGCTGAAATGCCGTGGTAGCTTTTCGCTATGGCTGTGAGAACCGCCAGAATTGCAGCGAACGCGATCAGGTCCCACTGGTTCGGCAGGGCCCGCCGCCCGGCGGACGCGAGGGAGTTGAACATGGGCGAATTCCGGCTGGCGCGTGTGGGGGCTACACTCTGAAGCGGCCAGACGGACGCGAAAAAGGTCAAACACTTTTGCCGCTTTGAAGGCAATCGGAATTTGCGCCGCCCGGTCCAGTCGACCCCAGCCAAGCGTTGATGGGCGGATGCGACAGTATGACGACAGCCGGCGGCGGTTTGATCGTTGGGTCTTTTGATCAGGGCCGTCCGACTGGTTCCTATCTGATGGACGAGTTAAGTAGATGACGGCTTGTGAGGGCTCGTTGTTTTGGCCGCGCACCTGGGAACAAAACTCGCTGCTCCGCCAGTCATACCCTGGAGCGAACTTACCCCTAGGCGTCGAGTTTTAAGAGGCGCCGCTCTCCTCGTGTGGTTCGTCGGCTTCATCTCGCTATTGGCCGTCGGCGCTATTGAAACGGCTGCGTGGGGCAGCCCCAACCGGTCGGCCTCCGTTCGCATCCTCACAGAGTGAAAGGAGTAATCCGTTATTTCACCGAGGGACAGGAACGGATCTATCAAGTGGCTTACCCGTCGATGATTGCCGCCTTTCCCGCAATGTTCATTCTGTTCGGCATATGCAGCAGTTTGGAGACAGGGCTGAGCAAACAGCGACGACAAGTAGTTTTGGAGAACTTCGCTCGCAGCTTTGACGAGCAGGCAGAGCCGTAGGGGGCTGGGCCATCGCCGCGGGCGCAATGTCCGGCTTGCCTTTCCCCCACGCCTCGCTTATATGCCGCGCCATTCCACAGGCGGATTTTATGCGGCTCCTGATCCAAGGTTCCGCTCCGGTGGCGAGGCTCGCTTCGCTTCACATGGTCCGCCGAGGCTCAACCGGACAAGGATAAGCTTCCCATGGCTTTGCCAGATTTCACCATGCGCCAACTGCTCGAGGCGGGCGCGCATTTCGGCCACCAGTCGCACCGCTGGAACCCGAAGATGGCGCCTTACATCTATGGCTCGCGCAACTCGATCCACATTATCGACCTCGCCCAGACGGTGCCGCTGCTCCATCAGGCGCTGAAGGCGGTCTCCGACACCGTCGCCAAGGGCGGCCGGGTGCTTTTCGTCGGCACCAAGCGCCAGGCGTCGGACGAGATCGCGACCGCGGCCAGGCGCTCGGCGCAATATTTCGTCAACGCACGCTGGCTTGGCGGCATGCTGACTAACTGGAAGACGATCTCCGCCTCGATCTCGCGCCTGCGCAAGGTCGACGAGCTTCTGGGCGAGGGCGCGAAAGGCCTGACCAAGAAGGAGCGCCTCATGCTTTCGCGCGAACGCGAAAAGCTCGAGACCGCGCTCGGCGGCATCAAGGACATGGGCGGCGTTCCCAATCTCGTGTTCGTGATCGACACCAACAAGGAAGCGCTGGCGATCAAGGAGGCCAACCGCCTCAAGATCCCCGTGATCGCGATCCTCGACACCAACAGCGATCCGGACGGCATCAGCTATCCGGTCCCGGCCAACGACGACGCAGGCCGCGCCATCCAGCTCTATTGCGATCTCATCGCCCGTGCGGCGATCGACGGCATTTCGCGTGGCCAGGGCGCGCAGGGGGTCGATCTGGGCGAAGCCGAGGCGCCGGTCGCCGAAGCGCTGCCGGAGACGGTCGAACTGGAGACCTCGACGACCGAGCCGGACGCCTTGACCGAGCACTTCGAGCTCCTGGCCGCGCCGCGCGGCGCCCCCGACGATCTGGCCAAGCTCACCGGCGTCGGCCCGCAGATCGTCAAGAAGCTCAACGAGCATGGCGTGTTCCACTATTGGCAGCTCGCCGCGATGACGCCGGAGGAAGCCGAGAAGCTCGACGCCGATCTCAGGTTCAATGGGCGGATCGCGCGCGACAAGTGGAGCGAGCAGGCGCGCGAGTTGATGGCTGCGGAATAGGGTTTGAGCCGCCCGCGCGGCTTAAGAGCAAAAAAAGAGGGACGTTCATGGCGACCGTTTCCGCCGGACTGGTCAAAGATCTGCGCGAAAAAACCGGCGCGGGCATGATGGATTGCAAGAATGCGCTGAGCGAGACCGACGGCGACATCGAGGCGGCGATCGATTGGCTGCGCAAGAAGGGCCTCGCCAAGGCGGCCAAGAAGAGCGGCCGGGTTGCGGCCGAAGGTCTCGTCGGCGTCGCCGTCGAGGACAATGTCGGCGTCGTTGTCGAGGTCAATTCCGAAACCGATTTCGTCGCCCGCAACGATGACTTCCAGGCGCTGGTGCGCGGCGTGCTCGCGGTCGCGCTCGACCACGCGCCCGACGTCGACGCGACGAAGGTGCTCGGCGCGCATTACATGGGCGGCGGCACGGTGACCGAGGCGATCGCCAACGCCATCGCCACCATCGGCGAAAACATGACGCTGCGTCGCGCGCAGGGGCTGCGTGTGGCCGAAGGGGCGATCGGCCATTACGTGCACGGCTCGGTCGCCGACGGGCTTGGCCGAATTGGAGTCATCGTCGGACTCGAATCCACTGGCGATCGTGACCGGCTCATTGCGCTCGGGCGACAGATCGCGATGCATGTCGCCGCCGCAAGCCCAGTTGCGCTTGACGCCGGCGGGGTCGACCCGGCGACGGTCGCACGCGAGCGCGCGGTGCTTGCGGAGAAGAATGCTGGCAAGCCCGCAAACGTGATCGAGAAGATCGTCGAATCGGGCCTCAAGACCTTCTATAAGGAGGTCTGCCTCCTCGATCAGCCCTATGTCCACGATCCGGCCAAGACTGTCGCCCAGGCGATCAAGGAGGCCGAAAAGACGGTCGGCGCGCCGATCGCCATTACCGGCTTCGTCCGCTATGCTTTGGGCGAAGGCGTCGACAAGACGGCGGAAGAGGCCTGACGGCCCGACGATAGGATCAAGCGGCCTTTAGGGCCGCTTTTTTTTGCCGCGCAGAGAGCCGGACGGGCGATCGCGCGCCGGCGCGCATCGCAAGGAGGGGCAGAGCATGTCGAAACCGCCGCATCCGTTGTTCAAGCGCGTTGTCGTCAAGCTGTCGGGCGAGGCGCTGATGGGCCCGGACACGCATGGCCTGCACGCGCCGACTCTTCAGCGTATCGCCGGCGATCTCAAGGCGGCGGCGGACCTTGGCGTACAGGTCGCGGTTGTCGTCGGCGGCGGCAATTTCTTTCGCGGACTCCAGGGCGCGGACAAGGGGATCGAGCGCGCGCGCGCCGACTCGATCGGCATGCTGGCGACGGTGATGAACGCGCTGGCGATGGAGGGGGCGCTCGAGCAAATCGGCCAGCCCGCCCGCGTGCTCTCGGCGGTCGCCATGCCGTCGCTGTGTCAGCCCTACTCGCGCCAGGCTGCGCTCGCGCACCTGGTCAAGCATCGGGTCATCATCCTCGCCGGCGGGACGGGCAATCCGTTCTTCACCACCGATACCGGCGCCGCGCTTCGGGCCGCCGAACTCTCGTGCGATGCGGTGATGAAGGCCACTCAGGTCGACGGCATCTATTCCGCCGACCCGAAGAAGGATCCGACTGCGACGCGCTTCGATCGCTTGAGTCACGACGAAGCGATCGGCCGTAACTTGCAGGTGATGGACACCGCGGCCTTCGCTCTTGCGCGCGACAACGGCATCCCGATCGTCGTCTTCTCGGTCAACGAGCCCGGCGCCATTCCCTCGGCGATCCTGGGCAAGGGACGGGCGACCTACGTCATGCCATAGCGGCAACATTTCGCAGGCCCATGGGTTCAAACCCAATGCGTCGGCGGCCGGGCACTTCATCGAGTCTGCGCTCTGTCGGTTATGATTCTCGATCGCGAACGCTGGAGATCGAGTTTCATCACATCTGCGCGCGTTCGATGATCCGCCCTTGTCATAGCAGCGCCCCCCCGCGCCCATCGGGTCGCTCAGAACAGTCAGCGTTGGCCACGCGCGAACTTTCTCGACTTGAGCAAATGGCCGCCCGCGAATAAATTCGTCGCCTCAAGCGTTTTCTGGGCTCCTGCCTCGAACCGGAAAGACCCAATCATGACCGTTTCCTTTTCATCCGCTCACAATAGCCGTCCTCGTCTCGCATCGATCGTCTTCTGTGGAGTTTTCGCCATCGGACTGGGATTCGCCGCGCCTGCCGCCAGAGCGGCCGGGGACGAGAATAACAGCGGACCCAGCGCGGGAAGCGGGGCAAGCGGCGGCGGCACGATGGAAAAGAAAGCCAACACTATGAAAAAGACCGACCTGACCACATGCGCGCCGGGTCAGGTTTGGGACAAGAAGACGCACAAGTGCCTCGAGCGGCACAGCGGCGTTTTGCCCGATGCCGACCTGACCGAATACGCCTATTCGCTCGCCAAGGCCGATCGCTACCAGGAGGCGATCGACGTCCTCGACATGCTCGACAATCCAAACACCCCCCGCGCGCTCAATTATCGCGGCTATGCGACGCGCAAACTTGGCCGGACGGACGAAGGGATCGGCTATTATCTCAAGTCTGTCGCTCTCGACCCGGCCTATCCGCAGGTGCGCGAGTATCTGGGCGAAGCCTATGTCATCCAGGGCAAATTCGAGCTTGCCAAGGACCAGTTGGCGACGATCGAGAAGCTCTGCGGATCGAAAGACTGCGCGTATTACGAGGATCTCGCCGACGCTCTGAAGACGGCGCACGCCCTTTAATCGGAGCCGTCCCGCGCGCGGCCTGCTGAGGAACCGCGCGCGAGACTTTTGCTTTAAGTGAACTGCGTCGTCCGAGCCCCTCGAGCCGGGCGAGGGATCAATGCCCCCACACGCCGATCAGCTCCGCCTTGGCGAGCGTGTGGAAGTGAAGCTGAAACCCGACGAAGGCGGCGCTGTTGTTCTCGTCGCCGTCGAGCTTTGGCGTATCCACGGCGAAAATCGTGAAGTGATAGTGATGTGGCGGATCGCCTTGCGGCGGGCAGGGGCCGCCGTAGCCGGGAACGCCAAAATCGGTTCGGCTCTGCACCGCGCCCTTGGGCGCCTCGCCGGCTTTCAGATTGCCCGCGTTCTTGGGCAGGCTGGTCACGCCTGGCGGGATGTTGAAGACGACCCAGTGCCAGAAACCGCTGCCGGTCGGCGCGTCGGGATCGTAAACCGAGAGCGCAAAGCTCTTCGTGTCCTTCGGCGCGCCGGACCACGATAGAGCGGGCGAGATGTTGCCGCCCGTGCAGCCAAAGCCGTTGAAGACCTGCTCGTCGGCGATCTTGGCCCCCGGCGCGATGTCCGGACTGGTCAGGGTCATCGTTTGAGCGGCGGCCGCTTCAGCGCCCAGGAAGGCGGCAAAAAGGGCAAGTGCAGTCACTTTGAGCATGAGTTCCTCCGATGAAGTCGAAGCGCCGTTCCGCCCGCGGATCACGAGCCCGAACGCGCGACCTTGTCTTGTGTCCAGCCCTGAGTTTCGAGGATTGCGCTGACACGGCCCGCAATTCCCCTGTCCGCAAACAACCTCCCACTGATATTCGTTGCGCGGCTCGCCCGCTCACCCTCGGTGTGGGCGAGCAAGACGAATTATATCACAACCCGAGCGGCAATTGTTCTCGCAAAGGCCGCGCAACTCGCGGATGTCTCTGGCGAAGGAGGCCGCCCGCGGTCGCTTAGGCGCCGTTGCGGACGAAGCTCAACCTGCGGCTGGGGAGAAACGCTTGAACTCGCCCGCGTAAGGTTTGGCGAGCGGCGCGGCGTAAGTCCTGTGCTTCGATGTCTTCAAGCCCAGCCGGACCAGGCTTTCGGCCAGGCTGACCGCGCAGGCGACCCCGTCGAGCACGGGAACGCCGGCCTTGAGCGCGAGGTCGCGGGCGAGATCGGTCATGCCGGCGCAGCCAAGCACGATCGCTTCGGCGCCATCCTCTGCGAGCGCGAGCTCGATCTCCCGTTCGATGAGGCGCCGCGCGTCTGAGCCTGGCTTTTCGAGCGCCAGCACCGGAACCTCGGCTGCGCGCACGCGGGCGCAACGGGAGAGAAGCCCGTATTTCGCCAAATTGTGCTCGATCGGAACAATCGATCGGGACAGCGTGGTCACGACGCCGAATTTCGCCGCGATCAGGCTCGCCATGTGGAACGCGGCTTCGCCGATGCCAACGACTGGAGCTAAGGTCGCGCATCGCGCCGCCTCGAGCCCGGTATCGTCGAAACAGGCGATGACGAAGGCGTCCGCGTCGCGGGCCTTGCCGATCTCATCGATCAGGCCAGGAACGGAGAACGCCTCGTCGAAATAGCCCTCGATGCTGGCCGGCCCGAACTCTGGATTGACGGTCGTCACCTCGACGCCGGGGGAGGCCGCGGCCTTGGCGGCGGCCCCGATCTTCACTGTCATCGAACGCGTGGTGTTGGGATTGATGACGTGGATATGCATGGCCCGACCTTTCCAGAAGATGGTGCGCTCGAGTGGAATTCGTCATCGGGAGGAGCCCCAGGGCGTCAAAAGACGCCCGTCTTTCGACGGGCTATGGCGACGCGGCGATCCAGAGGGGCCGTAGGGGCTCGACGTTCCCTGGGTCGCTTCGCTTGCGCTCGCGATGACGGACACCTTGCTGTCCAATCGACGAGCCTGACTAAATCGGGTCCGCAAGATAGAAGGGTCCGAACGGTTCGTGAACTGGCTCACGAACCACGGCCCCCGTGCTTGCCCCCGCCGCCACGCCGCGGGCCATCGGCCGCAAGCTTGCGCGTGACGCGGACGCCTCCTAAAGCCTGAGGGCGCGGGCGCGCCTCGTGCCCTTAAGCCCGCACTCGCCAAAGGGAGGCTGAAGACATGGCCCACAAGATCCTCGTCGCCCAGGGAGGCGGCCCGACAGCGGTGATCAACCAGTCTCTGGCCGGCGTGGCGCTCGAGGCGCGGCGGTTCCCCGACGTCAGCCATGTCTATGGCGCACTGCAGGGCGTGCGCGGCATCGTCAACGACGATCTCGTCGATTTGGGCCAAGAGACGGTCGCCAACCTCGAGGCGGTCGCGGCGACGCCAGCCGCCGCACTCGGCTCGACCCGCGACAAGCCCGACCTCAAATATTGTCAGGAGATTTTCAAGGTCCTGAAGGCGCACGCGATCGACACGTTTTTCTACATCGGCGGCAACGATTCCTCCGACACGGTCCGCATCGTCGCGGAGGAGGCGAAAAAAACCGACCACCGGCTTCGCGCCGTCCATATCCCCAAGACGATCGACAACGATCTCGTCGGCTTCGATCATACTCCGGGCTACCCGTCGGCGGCGCGATTCGTGACCCAGGCCTTCGCCGGCGCCAATCTCGACAATCTGGCGCTGAAAGGCGTCTATGTCGCCGTGGTGATGGGCCGGCATGCGGGCTTCCTTACCGCGGCTTCGGCGCTCGCGCGCAAATATCCCGACGACGGCCCCCATCTCATCTACCTGCCCGAGCGCACCTTCGTCGTCGACAAGTTCCTGACCGACGTCAAGGCAACCTTCGAGCGCCACGGGCGCTGCATCGTCGCCGTGTCCGAAGGCATCCACGACGACAAGGGCGAGGCGATCATCACCAGGCTCATGGGGAAGAGCGAGAAGGACGCGCACGGCAACGTTCAGCTATCGGGCACCGGCGCGCTCGCCGATCTCTTATGCGAAGAGGTGAAGTCCAAGCTCGGCATGAAGCGCGTGCGCGGCGACACGTTCGGCTATCTGCAGCGCTCATTCGTCGGCTGCGTCAGCAAGGTCGACCAGCGCGAGGCGCGTGAGGTCGGCGAGAAGGCGGTCCAATATGCGCTTGCAAATGCAGGCGACGGGTCGGTAGCCATCCGCCGCGTCGGCAATTACGCCGTCGACTATCCGCTGATCCCGCTCGAGACGGTCGCCGGCAAGACGCGCGTGATGGAGGATCATCTCATCAACGCGGCTGGCAACGACGTGACCCCGGCGTTCCACGATTACTTGCGACCGCTGCTTGGCGCGGACGTGATCGAGGTTGCGCGGCTGCGGGCCGCGAAGGTCGAGAAGGCGGGCGTGCTGATGGGGGATGCGACCTGAGGGAGTGCGCGGCAAGCGCTCAAATCTAGTTAAATTTTGTAACGGGTCTCCGCTTCGGCGTGAGCCTCAGCGCCTTCAGCGCCAGCGGCGCGGTCAGCCCTTGCACGATCACCGAAAAGGCGACGACCGCAAAGGCGGAGATGAGAATATCGTCGCGCCGAGGCAGATCGGCAGGCAGGGTGAGCGCGAGCGCCAGAGCCAGCGCGCCGCGCAAGCCGCCCCACCACATCAGGTGCTGCTGATTGAGCGGGATCGCCCAGCGCGAGCCTAGGAACGCCAGGCAGACCGGATAGACCGCGATCGCGCGGCCCAGGAGGGCGAGCGCGATGATGAGCGTGAGCACGAAAATCCCCTCGCGGGCGAAATCGACAGTCGCCAACGCCGAACCGATCAAGAGAAACACCAGCGAATTGGCGAGAAACGCGGCGAATTCCCAGAATTCGAGCACGAACGCGCGCCCATGCGGGGTGATCGAAAGGCCGAACCGCTCCTTCGGCATCAGCACGCCGAGATTGCCCATCGTCAGGCCGGCGGCGACGCTCGCCAGGACGCCGGAGGCGCCGAAATGCTCGGCGATCAGGAACGAGCCGAAGGCGGCGACCACGGTCAGCGCCGTCTCGACCAGATGATCCTCCGACGTTCCGGCGATCATGACCGCAATCAGTCCGACCCCGAATCCCGCGGCGAGACCTCCGCCGGCGACGATGGCAAACGTTGTGATGATCGCGAGCGGGTCCTGAGCGCTCGCCGGGTCATGCGCCGCCCAGACGAGAATGAGGGTGAAGAGGACCGCGGCCGCGCCATCGTTGAACAGGCTCTCGGCCTCGATGAGGAGGCTGAGGCGGCCAGTCACTCGCGATTCCTTGATAAGCGCGATGACCGCGATCGGGTCGGTCGCGCTGATCAGCGCCCCGAAGACGAGTGCGGATTCGATCGGCCAGCCGAGCAGCGTCGCCAGTCCGCCTGCGACGACCGCCGCACAGAGCGCGACCCCGATTGTCGACAGCGCAACGACCGGAACGAGATCGCGTTGCAAATCGCTCCAGCGCAGGTTGAGCGCCGCCTCGAACAGGAGAGGCGGCAGGACGACGTCGAAGATGAGGTCGTGGGTGAGCGCAAGGCCGGCATGGCTGCGCGTGGCGGCGAGCGCCGCGCCCGCCAGCACGAGGCCGACCGTATAGGGCAGGCGCAGGCGGCGCGCCGCGAGCGCCACGAGGATCGCGAGGCCAAGCAGGCTCAGCGCGCGAAACAGCAGAACGTCCATGCGTCCTGTCTAACGGCGGGCCCTCGAAAGAGGAACTGCGCGTCGGGCTATTCCGCCGCGGCGAGATCGGCGCCGGCGCGCAAATAGCGTTCGGGATCGACCGGCTCGCCGTCGACGCGCACCTCATAGTGCAAATGCGGGCCGGTTGACCGGCCGGTCGAGCCGAGCCTGCCCAGGACGGCGCCCTTGTCGACCTCTTGTCCTTCCTCGACCAGCGTCTCCGACATGTGCGCATAGCGCGTGGCGAGCCCGTTGCCATGATCGATCTCGACCATGTTTCCGTACCCGCCCGCGGGTCCGGCGTGCACGACACGGCCGGCGGCGGCGGCGTGGATTTCGGCTCCGTAAGCCTCGGCAAGGTCGACGCCCGGATGCAGGGCAAGGCGGCCGAGGAACGGATCGGCGCGATAGCCAAAAGGCGAGGTAACGCTGGGATCGCCGGAAAGGGGCATGCGCAGAGGCACAAAGGATAACAGCGCCTTGAGGCGTTCGGCCATCGCCACGTCGCGCGCGGCGCGCGTGAGCGCCGGATCGGTCGCGGGCGCGTCTGGACCAATTTCGGCCGCAATGAAGGGGCCGCCGACCCCGCCTTGGCCATGGGGCAAAACGAGCCTCGCTGGATCGAGTCCGGTCTCGGCGACGATCGCCGCATCGCGCGAGGCGGAACGTTCAGCCGCGCGGTCGATCGCGGCGAGCGCCTTCGTCTGGCTCATCTCTATCCGGTCGAGCGAGGGATCCACGAGGGCCAGCCGCGCCGAGGGGTCGAGATTGTCCGTCGCATTTGCAACGCTTGCCGTCGTGAACGGCGCGCCGGAGGGCAGGGCGCTCAGGGTGTCGCCCGATTCGTCGATCGGATGGGGCTTGACGGCCCGGGGCTCGACGCCAGGAGGGGCAAGAGGGGCGTAAGCCCGCGCGTCGTCGTCCACGCCTGCGCCGGACGCGGTTGGCGGAGCGAGAGCCTGGATCGCGCTGACGGCGTCGGGAGCGCCGAGAGATTTCGCGATCTGACGACGTGTGGACAGGTTGCGCGTCTCGGTCTCGGCGAGCGCGGCGACGATCGCGCCGCGCTGCTCAAGCCGGGCCTGCCGGGAGATGACTTCGCTCACTTTGCCGTTGAAGGCATTGCGCTCGAGCAATTGCCGGCTTGCGGCTTCGTCGAGCTGGGCGCGCGCCTCGGCGAGACGGTCCTCGTAAGCCGCCTTCATTTCCGCCTGCCGGGCGAGGATCGCGCCCATCAGATCGTCGTGGAAGGCGACATAAACGGTGACCGAGGCGGTCCAGGCGAACGCGAGGAGCGCGAGCGCGGCAAGCGCTCCGACGCCGGCCCGCCCGAGCCGGACGCTGCGGATGGCGCCGCCCCGGGAGAGCGAAAGACAATAATGCGACCCCGGCGGCCTCGCCTCCGGATAGCCCTCTCGCAACGACATGGACCGGCGCTCCAGCCCGGCGAAAGCGGGCGTGCTCGACCGCGGAGCAAAGCGCATTAAGGTTAATGCATCGCAAAACCGCGTTTCGTGGACGCAAGCCCCGCGATCCCGCCGCTTCCGTCAGAGCGCTTTCGTCGCCTCGAGGACCTCGTCGGCATGGCCCGGCACTTTCACTTTGCGCCAAACCTTGGCGATGCGGCCTTCGCGATCGATGAGAAAGGTCGAGCGCTCGACGCCGAAATACTTGCGGCCGTACATGCTCTTTTCCTTCCATACCCCGTAGGCCTCGATTGCTGAGCGCTCCGGGTCGGCGGCGAGGGCGATCTCCAGATCGTGCTTGCGTTTGAACTTGTCGTGGCTCGCCGCGCTGTCCGGCGAAACGCCGATGACCGCGGCGCCGGCGGCGGCGAATTTGGCGCGCAAGCCGTTGAAGGCGATGGCTTCCGCGGTGCAGCCGGAGGTGTCGTCCTTGGGGTAGAAGTAGATTACGACCGGCTTGCCTTTAAGGTCCTTCAGATGCGCCTGGCCGCCGCCGTCGGTCGGCAGCTCGAAGTCAGGCGCGATGTCGCCGTCAACCAATTCCGTAACCATATCGCCCTCGTTTCGTCTCATTATGGGGTCAATGCCGGCGTCCTGGAACGTGACCTTGTGTTCGGGCATTGTCGTGCCGGGTCCGCGGCTTCATTCGGCCGAGCAAACGACCCAAACGTCAAGTCGGCTTCGGGCCTTCGAATCAACCAAGATTGGGCTTAGGTTGGCGCCGCCACGAAGGGTGATCGGTATTGGTCGTTCGATATAGCATGACGACACGGGCTCGCGCCCGCGCCGCTGTGCGCGGCATGGCGGCGGATGCGCAGGGTCCACGTCTTCGCTCGCGCTGGCGCCGGATCGGCGCCGGCCGGATCACACACGTTTGTCTCCGGACGGTGGAGTTCATCGCCGCCCTGTTCATCGTCGGCGGGCTGGCGTTGGCTTCGTTGCTCGCGCGAGGGCCGCTTCGGCTGGTCGGGATGCACGACCAGATCCAGACCGCGCTCCAGGAGCGCGTCGGCGACCGTTACGCCATCGTTCTCGGCCCCACCTATCTCATGCATGATTCGTGGGGCGTGGGTCTGGGGTTCAAGGGCCTGACGGTCCGTGACGCCGCCGGCCGAACGGTCCTTTCGGCGCCGAGCGGCAAAATTGGCCTCGATCCGTTCGCCGCGGCGCTGCTCGACGTCCGGGTGCGCCGGCTTCGAACTCGACGGGCTCGACCTGCGCCTGCGGGTCGCCGCCGACGGCGCGCTGTCACTCGCGGTCGCGGGCGATTCGGGGGCAACCCCGATCCCTCTGCCTGGTCCGGTATCCGCGGGCGCAGGCGGTACTGGACTCGCCGCTCTCGTCGGCGCCGCTGTCGAAGCGATGGCCGGCGCCACACAGGCGCTCGATCGGCTGACCCTCGCCAATGGTCATTTCGAGATCGACAACGAAGCGACGCAGCGCTCCGTCGTCTATAGCGATTTCGCCGTTGTCTTCGATCATTCGGACGCAAGCGCGCGTGCAACGCTGTCGGCGACCGGCCCGGCAGGACCATGGACAATTTCGGCGCAAGCTGCGGAGGGGGATGCGCGAACCCTGTCCATCCAGGCCCATGATCTGAGCCTTGCCGACCTCCAGACATTCGACAAAAAGCCTCCGCCGCTGACCGCGGAGGGGCCGGTTGCAATCAAGCTTGACGCTGAGCTCGCGCCCAACTCGTCGCTGCGCGCGTTCAGCGGCCGGTTCACCATCGGCGCTGGACGCGTGCGCATCAACAACCCCGACGCGGCGCCGTTCTTCATCGACGAGGCGAGTGGCGCGCTGGCCTGGGACGAGGATGCGCGGCGCTTTCGCATCGACAGGCTTCAGGTTCTCGGCGGACTGACGCATGTCGAGATGCGAGGCTGGATGACGACCCCCACCGACGCGGCGAAGGTCTGGACGACCCATCTCGAGGCGCGTAACGCGCAATTGGGTCCTGAACGGCCGGGCGCCAATCCGGTCCCCCTCGAGTCCGTGGTCTTCGACGCCCGTTTCCTCGAGACGACGTCGCAATTCATCCTCGATGGCTTCACGGCGCGCGGACCTACCGTCGACGTGGCGGTGAAGGCAGAAACCGCGCCGGACGGCGAGGGCGTTTCGCTCAAGCTCAACATCGACGCCGGCCCGAGCGCAACGGCCGATCTCATTCGTCTGTGGCCGCAATTCATCAATCCCGACGTGCGCGAGTGGTGCGCGCAGAATCTGCACGGCGGACGGCTTCAAGGATCGCTGAAAGCCAATTGGACCGCCGCCGACCTCGACGCGATGGCGCATAAACGCGGCCTGCCGCGCGAAAGCCTGCACGGTGAATTCACGACCCGCGACGTCGGCGTCGACCTCCTGCCCGGCTTGCCGATCATGATGACCGATGTCGGGACGGGATCCTTCACCGGTCATGAGTTCACCGTCTCGGGCAACCATGCGACCATGGCGCTGTCGCCGTCGCGGCGGGTTCAGGCGAGCGACCTCGCCTTCACTGTCCCCGATATCACGCCGAGACCCATAGTCGACGCTTCGTCGAGGGCGCACATGACCGGAACGGCGGACTCGCTCGCCGATCTCTTGATGCGCGAACCGTTGCGCCGCCAGGCGGGCCTCACACTCGATCCCGCGACCGTCAAGGGTCAGGCGGAAGGCGATCTTGTCCTCGATCTCAAGCTGGGTAAGACCGCGCGTCCGGAAGACACCCAGTTCCACGCCAGCGGGGCGCTCGACAATCTCCAGATCGAGAAGTTCCTCGCCGACGAGAAGCTCGAATCGGCGACGGCCTCGTTCGAGGCCGATCGCAATGTGCTGAAGATCGCCGGTGACGGAGAGCTGCTCGGCGCCGCGACCCATGTGGATGTCGCCCGCGCGCCCGGCGAGGAAGGGTCGGCGACAATAACCTTCGCCCTCGACGCGGCCGGACGCGCCAGGCGTGGTCTCAATTTCGGCTCGTGGCTGACCGGGCCGCTTCCCATCAAGCTCAAGGCGCCGCTGACCCGCGCCAATGCCGAGGTCGAAATCGACCTCACGCCGGCAGGCGTCGATAATTTCGTTCCGGGGCTCTCGAAGCCGGCGGGAAAACCGGGCAAGGCGACGTTCCTCGTCAAGCCCTCGCCGGAGGGCGCTTCGCTCAGCAACGTCGCCATCGAACTCGGGGTGCCGATGTTCCGGGGATCGGCTCAAATGGATCCCGCCGGCGGCATCGAGAGCGCCACGATCACGCAGGCGCGCATCGCGCCCGGCGACGACTTCAAAGTCGATGTGGTCAACGGTCCGGCTTCGCTCAAGATTTCGGCGCGCGGCGCCTCGCTCGACGCCCGCGCCTTCATCAAATCGATTTTGGAGGGCGGGTCGTCCGGACAATCGGCGACGAAGGATTTCGACCTCGACGCCAAAATCGCGAGCGTCACGGGCTCCAACAAACAGGCGATCACGAATATGGAGCTCACCGCGTCCCGGCGCGGCGGCGAAACGCGCCTGGGAAACCTGCGCGGAAGAATCGGCGGCGGCGCCGTGACGGCGACCGGAAGCGGCGGGGAAACGCGGATCTTGACGTCCGATGCGGGCGCGCTGCTCCGTTTCGCCAATCTCTATTCGCATCTCGAAGGCGGCGACCTCAATCTGCTTCTCCGCTCTCGCGGGGAAGCGAGCGCCGGCGAGGCAACGCTCACCGACTTCGTCCTGCGCGACGAGCCGGCGTTTCGCCAGCTGGTCAGCGCTGCGCCGCAGCGGGCATCGGAAGGGGGAGCCGCCGCCCCAGTCGACGCGGCGCGCGTTCGTTTTGACAAGATGACGGCGTCGTTTGAGCGCAGCCCAGGCAAGCTCACGATTTAGGACGGCGTCATCTACAATCCGAGCATAGGACTGACGACCCAGGGCGCGATCGATTTCGAACACAACCAAATCGACGTCAGCGGCTCATTCGTGCCTGCTTACACGGTCAACACGATGCTGACGAAAATCCCACTCGTTGGCCTTCTGCTCAGCGGCGGTCAGAACGACGGCGTTTTCGGCCTCAGCTATCGGGTGCACGGCTCGATGAGCAGTCCGACATTGACCGTCAATCCGCTGTCCGCGATCGCGCCCGGCATTTTGCGCCGGATTCTTGCCGCCATCGACGGGACGACGTCCCACGGCGCCGAGCGCGAGCCGCCGCAGGCGGGCGACGCGGCCACGCGCCGCCCGGCGCGCTAGTTAGGGCGGATTGCGCGGCCAATTGCAGCCGCGCTCGGCTCGAGCGCGGGGGACGCGGTCCAAGGGGCGTGCGGAAGGACGCCCGTCTATCGACCGGCTATGGGCCGCGTCTACACCGCCCGCAGCAGAACATGCTTCTTGCGGCCGAGCGACAGCTTGACGATTCCGCCGGCTTTCAGCGCCTCACGGGTGATGAGCGCCTTCTCGTCGCCAAGCGTCGCGTCATTCACGCGTAGGCCGCCGCCGCGGATCTGGCGGCGCGCTTCGCCGGTCGAGGCGACAAGGCCAGCCCGGACGAAGGCGCTGAGCGCGCCGAGCCCGGCTTCGAACTCCGCTCCCGGCACGTCGATCGTCGGCAGGCTGTCGGCAAGCTCGCGCTCCTCGAAGGTCTTACGCGCGGTGGCTGCCGCGGCCTCCGCCGCCGTGCGCCCATGCAAGAGCGCAGTCGCCTCGTTGGCCAGCGCCTTCTTCGCTTCGTTGATCTCGGCGCCGGGCAGGCTTTCGAGCCGGCGGATTTCGTCGAGCGGCAAGAGCGTGAACAGTCTGAGGAAGCGGCCGACGTCGGCGTCGTCGGCATTGCGCCAGAACTGCCAGTATTCGTAGGGCGCGAGCATCGTCTCGTCGAGCCAGACCGCGCCGGCGGCGGTCTTCCCCATCTTCGCGCCGGACGCCGTGGTGATGAGGGGCGAGGTCAAGGCGAAGAGCGGCTCGAGGCCCATGCGGCGGCCGAGATCGACGCCAGTGACGATATTGCCCCACTGGTCGGAGCCGCCCATCTGCAGCATCACCCCGTAGCGCTTGTAGAGCTCGGCGAAGTCATAAGCCTGCAGGCACATGTAGTTGAATTCGAGGAAGGAGAGTTCCTGCTCGCGGATGAGCCTGAGCTTGACCGAATCCATCGCCAGCATTCGGTTGACCGAGAAATGGCGCCCGACGTCGCGCAAGAAATCGATGTAGTTGAGCTTGGCGAGCCAGTCCGCGTTATCCGGCATGATCGCGTCGTGCTTGCCGTCGCCGAACCGGATGAAATGGGAGAAGGCCTTGCGGATGCCTGCCTTGTTGGCCTCGATCTCGGCGACTGTCATGAGCTTGCGGTTTTCGTCCCTGCCCGACGGGTCGCCGACCATGGTCGTGCCGCCGCCCATCAGCGCCACCGGCTTGCCGCCCGTCTCCTGCAGCCAGTGCAGCATCATGATCTGCACGAGCGAGCCGACATGCAGCGACGGCGCGGTGCAGTCGAAGCCGATATAGGCGACGAGCGATCCCGAGCGCGCCTTGTCGTCCAGACCGGCGAAATCCGAGCATTGATGGATGAAACCGCGCTCCTGCATCACGCGCAGGAAATCGGATTTCGGTTCGAACGCGTCGGTCAAACTCGGTCCTTCGGCCAGCTTTTTAAGGCGACGTTTACGGGCGCAAGCCGGCGAGCGCAACTCTCACCCTCGCCAGGGTGCGGGGGCGCCGCGCCTATTTGGCCGCGCTGTACTGGTAGGCGCCAACGTCGACCCGACCCGCGCGCGAAGTTCCCAAAATGTCGACGGGCGGCGCCTCCGAGGGATTGCCGGCGCCAATCGCTTGCGCCCCCGGTCTGAGCCGGAGATCAAAGACCAACTTAGCGGGATCGAAATTGACAAACATGCCTCCGGCGCCACGCCCGTCGATGATGTTGTGGTCGCCATGCATGCCCGGCTTGACAACACCCCAGTCCGGCTTCCCGTTCTCATAAGTGACGATCTGGCATTTCCCGTTAGTGCCGAGGCAGATGTTGTGATCCATCGTCATGTTGGGGTCGAGATTATAAATGGCGAGACCGCTGGCGATATTGTTGCGGATGATCACGTCGCTGGATGGCGAGCCTTGGTGGGTCTTGTCGCCGACGGCGATCAAGGGACGACAGACGACTTTTCCGGCTGGGTTTTTCGTGCCCGCGTCGGTGCCGTCGTCCACCGCCGTGTTGTTCATGATCTTGCCGCCGTGCACGCTCCCGTAGGAGATGCCCCAACAGGAACTGGTGACGATGACGTTGTTCGTCACCGTGAGGTTCGTCCAGTCGCCATCGAAGGCGTCGATACCCTGAAGATAGGTCGGGAACGGCAGGTTCGGATCGGTCTGCCGGATGACCCGATTGCTGTCGATAACGACGTTTCTGGAAGGCGCCGGGATATCCTTGCATGCCGTCCATGTGCGCGCCGTTCCCGAGCACCAGGCCATCGTGAATGTAATTCTTTGCTATCGTTATATTGCTGGCGACGTAGTCGATCCCGTCGTCGCCGAAGCGGTCGATCTCGTTGCCGGAGAACAGCATATTGTTCGCCATGACGTCGGAACCGAATATGACCCTGGAAATGTGAGAGTTCGTCACCGAAACGCAAGTTGTGTCGGCTCCGTGATCGTTACCCTTAGCGAAAATGCCGACCACGCGGGCGGCGCCGCCAACCACTCCGGCTGGGTCCATCCATCCGTGTTGTCAGCTGAGCTGACCTGCATGCTCTCCAGGATGATATCGGAGGTCGGGTGCGCGGCTCCCTGGTCCGTGACGGTCACCAGCCACTGCTTGTTGTTATTCGTGCCGAGCAGGCTCTGCACCTTGATGCCTCTGAACACCCACTTGTTGGTCGAGCGGATATACAGGGTCAGGAACACCGGCGCCTGGCCCGGCGCGGCCTCGACTGTAACGAAACTCGGGTTGACGACCTGCTGCAAGTAATCGCCGATGGCGATGTCGCCATAATCGCCGCTCATCAGCTTGATCGTGTCGCCGGGCTGGACGGGCGGGCTCCCGAGCTGGTCCGCCACGTAAACGCGCTTGCCGTCGACGACGTGGAAGTAGGGGACGCTCGACAGGAGCGGGCGTGTGTAGCCAGGGGGGAGCCTGAACGAGAGGACGCCTTGCAGCGAGTTCCAGGGCGCAGTTTGCGATCCATCCCCGCCGGCGGCTGGCGTCTTGCCATTGACCGGATCGACCCACCACACTTTCCCGGTCGGGCCGGGCTGCGCGCAACCGGGGTACACCTCAGCCGCCCCGGCGGCGGCGCCGAGCGCAGCGGCAAGGCAAAAACAGCCGGCTGCGACGAGCGCGCGCGCCATTTTCAGAGTCATGGGGCAACCCTTCGGCATGATTGGCCCAAGACGAAAGTCAAAGGCGGATGGGGTCGTTTTACCGGAAACAAGGTCAAGAAGAAGGCGGGCCGAATCGATGCCAGGCCGGTTTCCGGCTCATGCCCATTTTGTCGCCTAGCTCATAGGCGACTCCGACCTTCGAATGCGCTAACAGACCGACCTCCGCCGCCAGTCCCTGGCGCGCCCCTCCGGATTTGCGCTTCCCATGCCTTCTCGCCTTGGCGAAGCCGATCTCATCGCCCGGTACTTCGCGCCGCTCGCGGGACCTGCGGGCCTGGGGCTGCGGGACGATGCGGCGCTGATGCGGCCGCCGCCCGGCGAAGACCTCGTGCTGACGACCGACGCGCTGGTTGCGGGCGTCCACTTCTTTGCCGACGATCCGCCGGGGACGATCGCCCGCAAGGCGTTGCGCGTGAACCTCTCCGATCTCGCAGCCAAGGGCGCCCGGCCGCTCGGATTTCTGCTAGCGCTCGCGCTGCCCTCCGACTGGAGCGACCAATGGCTGGCCGCGTTTGTCGAGGGTCTCGGCGCCGACGTCGGGGATTTCAAATGCCCTCTTCTTGGCGGCGACACCGTTGCGACGCCGGGCCCGTTGACGCTGAGCGTGACCGCGATCGGCGCGGTTGCGCAAGGGCGGATGCCCAGACGGACGGGCGTCAGGCCCGGCGATCGCCTCTATGTCACAGGCACGATCGGCGACGCCGCCCTCGGCCTCAAGGTTCGGCTGGGGCGGGGTCCCGACATTTCGCCGGCCGACACGGCGTTCCTCCTCCAGAGGTATCTGATTCCGCAGCCTCGTCTCGAGCTGATCGGCGCGATGGCCGCGCACGCGAGCGGGGCGATGGATGTGTCGGACGGCTTTGTGGGCGACCTCACCAAGATGCTGGACGTCTCGGGGGTCGGCGCGCGCGTGCAGATCGATCGTCTGCCGCTGTCGCCGCCCGCGCGCGCGGCGATCGCAGCCGATCCCGGCCTGTTCGAAGTTGCGGCGACCGGCGGCGACGACTATGAGCTTCTGGCCTCGTCGTCGCGTGAATCCGCGGCCGCCTTCGAGGCTGCGGCCGCGGCTGCGGGCGTGCCGTTGACCTTTGTCGGCGAAGCCCTCGAGGGTCGGCGGCCGCCCAAATTCATCGGACCTGACGGCAATCCGGTCGTCTTCGAGCACGGCTCCTACAGCCACTTTTGACGGGGATTAAGATGACCGAAGGCGCTTCCACGCTCATGGACATGCGGCTGCTCGCGGCGCAGGCGGTTGCGCGCGAGGCCGGCGCAATGGCGCGGCGGCGTTTCCTCGACCAGTCGTTCACCGTCGGCTTCAAGGGTCCGCAGGACTTTCTGACGGAAGTGGATGGGGAGACGGAGGCGTTCATCGCGGAGCGCCTCCTCGGGATATTTCCAAACGATGGGTTCATCGGCGAAGAGAGCAAGGCCCGCCCCGCGGGCGAGGGCGGCGCGGCATGGGTCGTCGATCCGATCGACGGGACGGCGAACTTCGCTCGCGGCGTGCCGCATTTCTGCGTGTCGATCGCCTGCGTCGCCGCCGACAAGGTCGAGGTCGGCGTCATTTACGATCCGATGCGCGACGAATTGTTCGCAAGCCGGCGTGGCGACGGCGCCCGGCTCAACGGCGCGCTGATGCGCGCATCGGCCGCGAGCGAACTCGCCAGCTCCGCAATCGAAGTTGGCTGGAACACGCGTGCGGGTCCCGACCAATATGTCGGCCTCTTGCGTCGGGTCGCTTCCACCGGCGCCTCGCCGTCGCGGACCGGCTCCGGCGCGCTGGCGCTCGCTTATGTGGCCGCAGGCCGGCGCGACGGCTTCGTCGAGCACCATATCAATGCGTGGGATTGTCTCGCCGGGATCCTGCTGGTCGCCGAGGCTGGCGGCTACGTGAACGATTTTTTGCGCGACGAGGGTCTCACGAAGGGCAATCCGCTCGTTGCCTGCGCGCCTGGGGTCAAGGATACCCTTATCGCCGCCGCGGCTTTCGAGGGCGTTACGATATGACCGAAATCACACTCACGCATGGCGACGCGCAGGCGACGATCGCGCTTCTCGGCGCCGAGGCGCGAACATGGCGGGTCGCCGGACGCGACCTGCTTTGGTCCAGCGACCCGGCGATCTGGAGCGACATCTCTCCGATCCTCTATCCGGTCGTCGGCTGGACGCGCCACAGCGAGGAGCGGGTGGACGGCGTGCGCTATCCGCTCGGCCTGCATGGCTTCGCGCGTTCCGAGGCCTTCGCCGTCGAAACATCACGGCCCGACTTCGCGCGGCTGACGCTCAGCGACAATTCAGGCACGCGCGCGATCTATCCTTTCGCCTTCACGCTCGCGATCGAATATCGGCTGAGCGCGGATGCGCTCGCAATCGCGATCGAAGTCGCCAACCCCGGCGCGCGGCGCGCGCCTTACGCATGCGGGCTGCACCCCGGTTTCCGCTGGCCGCTAGGCTCCGCGGGGCGCGAGGGCGCGCTCGTCCAGTTCGACAAGGCGGAGCGGCCCGAGGTTCCGGAGCTCGCGCCCGGCGGCCTTGTCCGCGGCACGACACGCCCGGTCCCCCTTTGCGGCCGCAATCTGCCGCTGTCCGACGCCCTGTTCGAACACGATGCGCTATGCTTTCTCGATTGTGCGAGCCGGTCGCTGGCGTTTATCGACGCCTCGGGGGCTTCGATCACGATGGAATACGAGGGCTTTCAGCACGTGGGCCTGTGGACGCGGCCGGGTGCGCCGTTCCTCTGTCTCGAACCCTGGACCGGCTACAGCGATCCCGACGGTTTTACCGGCGATTTGTTCGAGAAGCCCAGTATGCGGGTGCTCGAACCGGGAGAGCGAGCCCGCCATGAAGCGCGCTTCGTCTTCCGGCCGGAGTAAGCCTTCCAAGCCCGCGCGAGGACGATCCATGACCGAGTCCGCCTTCGTGCTGAATGGCGCGACGATCGCAGACGAGACGTTGGCCCACGTCGCCGAAGAAGCGCGCGCCCTGATCGCGCGCGGCGTGAGGCCGGGGCTGGCGGTCGTTCTGGTCGGCGACAACCCGGCGAGCCAGTCTTACGTCGCCGGCAAGGGGAGGGCCGCCAAGGCGTGCGGCTTCCATTCGATCCAGCACAATCTGTCGGCGGAGACGAGCGAAGCGGAGTTGCTGGCGCTGCTCCAGTCGCTCAACGCGGATCCCGCCGTGCATGGCGTCCTCGTGCAATTGCCGCTGCCCAAGCCCATCGACGCCGCGCGCGTCTTGGAAGCAATCGCGCCCGCCAAGGATGTCGACGGCTTTCACCCCATCAATGTCGGCCTGTTGTCGATCGGCGACACGCGCCGCGCCCTGATCCCCTGCACGCCCGCTGGCGCGATGATCCTCATCGACAAGGCTTGCGAGCGGCTCGGCTGGACGCTTCCCGGCATGGAGGCCGTGATCATCGGCCGCTCGAACATCGTCGGCAAGCCGATGGCGCAGCTGCTTTTGGCGCGCCATTGCACGGTCACCATCGCCCATTCGCGCACGCTCGATCTGCCTTCCGTCGCGCGCCGCGCCGACATTCTCGTCGCCGCCGTCGGGCAACCGGAAATGGTGCGCGGCGACTGGGTCAGGCCCGGCGCGATCGTCATCGACGTCGGCATCAATCGCGTGGCCTCCAACGAGCGCGACCCATCCGGCGAACCCAGGACGCGTCTCGTTGGCGACGTCGCCTATGCGGAGGCCGCCGCGGTCGCCGGCGCGATCACGCCCGTGCCCGGCGGCGTCGGCCGGATGACCATCGCCATGCTGATGGCGAATACGGTTCTGGCGGCGAAGCGGTCGGCGGGGCTGTAGATCCGCTTGACCCCTTGTCGCTCTTTGGCGCCGATACGGCTGAGGCGACTTCTCTGCGACGCTCCCCTCTCCTACGGGAGAGGGGTTGGGGGTGAGGGTTTGCGCGTGAAGCGCCTTCGCGCTCAGAGGCTCCCTCATCCGGCCACGCTTCGCGCGGCCACCTTCTCCCGGAGGGAGAAGGAAAGTCGCGTTACGTCGGCGCCTTCACGACATGGTACTCGATGCGGCGGTTTTTCAGCCGGCCCTCGGCGGTGTTGTTGTTCGCGATCGGATCGGCTTCGCCATAGCCTTTGGCGATCAGCATGTCCGGGGCAGCGCCATACTTGATCAGCGCCTCGCGCACGGATTCTGCCCGCTTCTGCGACAGCGCCAGGTTCAGCGCCGCATCGCCGGTGTTGTCGGTATAGCCGGCGATCTCGAGCACATGACCGGCCTTGAGCTGCTTCAAATCCGCGGCTGCGGTCTTCAGGAACGGCGCCATCAATTCCGGCACTTCCGCGCTGTCCGAGGCGAAGTTGACCTTCGAGTCATTGAGCGCGAAAAGGAGGTCCTTGACGCCAAAGCCGGATTGAAGCGAGGCAAGCTCGGTCGTCGCTCTGTTGTTGGCGACGGCGACGGCCTCAGCAGTCTTGTCCGTTAGCGCGCCCACAGTGACGCCTACGCCGAGCGCGCTACTCAGCGCCGCGATGATCTTGCCACGCGCGGAATCGTCCATGGCGCCGCCACCGACGTTGACCTTATTGCCCTCGAAGATTGCGTCGACGTTCGCGCCTTTGAGCGCTTCGAGCCCGGCGCGGAGGTTGCCGAGCCACGATGCCGCTGTGGCGCTCGGGTCGATGCTGACGGCGCTCCTCACTTTGTCCGCGCCGAAGACTGCGTTCAGCGCGTCGGTCATCGATGTCTTCGCGTCCTCGTCGCGGACCACGCCTGACGCGCGCACGGCGCCATTGTCGTTGCTGAGCGCGAACCGGGTTGGCGTCGCTGCCGCCGCGGGCGCGGTCGGCTCAGCCGTGGCGATTGCCGGCGCCGGAGGCGTTGCAGGCGCCTGTGCGGTCGTTGCGGGCGAAGCCGCGGGCGCTGGCACGGCCGGCGGAGGCGGCGCCTCCGCTTTCATGGCGGTGGCAGGCGCTGGCGGTGGAGGGGGCGTCGCCTGCGCGTTGGTTGAGGCTGGCGCCGGAGTCTGGGCCGGCGGCGCAGGCGTTGGCGCTTGCACCTTTGGCGCGGGAGCAGGCGGCGGGGGCGGGGCTTGCGCGACGCTCGCCGGCGGGGGCGTCGCCGGCGCGGGCGCATTGGCGACAGGCTGAGCGGGCGGGATCCGGTTGAGGGTCGACCAAAAATAGGAAAGGCCGGCGACGACTGCGAGCGCGGCGAGCGCCGGCCATAGCCAACGTTGGATGGCAGGCTCACTCCCTGCGGCAGCCGGCGCCGCCTGCTCCGCAGCCGCCGCGACGCGCGGTTGCGACAGAAAAGCCGTGACTTCCGGCGGAACACCCGCCGCAACGGCGCCGCCCGGCGTCAAAAGGCCGATGATCTTCGGCAACGCGTATCCGAGTGCGGTCGACACCGCGCTCTGGCCGAGGCCGAGCCGGCTTGCAATGCCTCCAAGGGCAGTCGCGCCGAGCGCCCGTTCGATCTGGCCGGCGGCAACGGGAGCGGCGTCAGGCTGGCCCATCCAGGAGGCGACCTCAGAGGTCAGGCCGCCGGATTTCAGTCTATCGAGAAAACCGCCGAGGCCCCCCGGCGAAGTCGAGATCATCGTCAGGACTTCTTTGACAAGCGTCGGAGCGTTGACGCCGAGCCCGAAACGGCCCTCCAGATCGTCGATCAGCGTGTCGAACGTGGCCATGTCTTCCTCCCCGAGAGCGCGCTCCGAGGTTGACCTTTGCAGAAGACAATGACCGCCCGATGGCGCCTGAAACCACCATCAAAAAGCCGCTCGAGGCTCGCGGACTGGCGGCCGCGTCCTAGCGCCTTCTGTTCTTGGGTTTACGCGCGGATCTCCCGCCACACCTCCTCCCCCCTTGTGGGGGAGGACAGAGGAGGGGGGTCGCGCCGTCCTACGCGACGAGCCAGCGATGGCGCATTCGATAATCTCCTCGGTCCGCGCGACCCCCCACCCCTGCCCGCCCCCACAGGAGGGGCGGGTGCGCTAACGCTGTCGGTCACCAAAATGCAGCAAGCTCTGGGTTCGGACACAATCGGCCTGCCATCGGACGGTCAGTCCCCGTTATCAGAAATCGGCGCGCCGGGCGACGCCGCGACGCCCGCAACCCGATCGAGGCTTGCGATCAGGCGCGTCAGCAGGGCGACGAGCAGGCCGGCCTCCTCGTCGCTGAAGTCGCTCAGCACTTCATGATTACCCCGGAGCAGGACAGCAATCGCGTCCGGCAGGCGCGCTTCCGCGACCTCCGTTAGCGTAATGCGGCTCATGCGCCCATCGGCCGGGTCGGGCGCGCGCCGAATGAGCCCGTCCCGCTCCATGCGGGCGAGCATCTGCGCCATCGGCGGCTGCTCGATCCTGGCGAAGCGGGCGAGATCGCGTTGCGTGCTCGCCCGGCCGTCCTGAAGTGCGACCAGCACCGGCAAATGGCCGATTCCGAAGCCAAGCGGCTTGAGCCGCGCTTCGCTGAGACGGGCGAACCCGCGCGCCGCGAGGCTGATCAGGTGGCCCGGCGTCGAGAGCACATCGAGATCCATCGCGCCTCACCCCTTGCACTTGCCGCCGCCTCGATGCATACGTGCATATGTAATTCACCATGGCGTGTCACGCAACACGGGGGCCAAGCCGAGGAGAGGTCCAATGGACGATGACGTCAAACTCCTGGAACGTCTCTACGATCGCTTCAACGCGCGGGACATCGACAGCGTGCTGACCGCGCTCGCCGACGATGTCGCCTGGGCCAACGGCATGGACGGCGGCCACGTCCACGGCCGCGAGGCCGTACGCGCGTACTGGACGCGCCAGTGGGCCATGGTCAGTCCGCATGTCGAGCCCGTGGGCTTTTGTCGAACCACGGATGGCGCGATCGTCGCGAAAGTCCGGCAGTCCGTCCGCGATCTCGAAGGCAAACCGCTCGAGGGGCAGACGCACGGGCTGAGAGACAAGACGGTCGGACACGTCTTCCGCCTTCGAGAGGGCAAGGTGGCTCGCTTCGACATCGAGGATGCCGCCTGATCCATGCGCCCGCCCGGCCCGCGGACCCTCACCCCATGAGGCCGTTCGCCTTCGCGTAGTAAAGGAGCGCGATCGTCTTGGCGTCGGCGATCGCGCCGCTCCCGATCATCTGGAGCGCCTCGCCGAAGGGGATCTCGAGGACCTCGATATGCTCGTCCTCGTCGACGCCGCCGCCCTTTCCGATCCGGTCCGCTTCGCCGTAAGGAGCGACGAAGCAGGCGATCTTTTCGGTCATCCCGCCCGGGCTCATGTAGGCGTCGAAAGCGTGCACAGGCTCCGTGATGACCACGCCCGTTTCCTCGAGCGCCTCACGGACGGCGCAGACCTCAGGCGGATCGCCGTCCAGCATCCCGGCGCAGACCTCGATCGTCGCCAGCGCTCCGTCGCTGAGATACGCGCCGGCGCGAAACTGCTTGACCAGCACGACGACCCGCCGCTTCGCGTCGTAGAGCAGCACCGCCGCCGCTTTGCCATGGCGATAGACATCGTGATTGAGCGTGCGCGTCGAGCCGTCGTCCTCCTGGACCTCGATCTCGGTTCGGGTGAGATCGAACCGCCCGGTGGCGACAACAGTGTCGCGGATGACGCGTGCAGCTTTGGCCATCGGCTCGCCTAGCGCCTTCTGCTCTTGAGTTTACGCGAGGACTGGTCCGTTGCGCCTCCTCCCCCCTTGTGGGGGAGGATAGAGGAGGGGGGTCGCGCCGTCCTACGCGACGAGCCAGCGATGGCGCATTCGATAATCTCCTCGGTCCGCGCGACCCCCCACCCCTGCCCGCCCCCACAGGAGGGGGCGGGTGCGCTAACGCCATCGATTCTATCCAAATGCAGTAGCCTCTAATAGCGGAATTGTTCGCGCAGGATTCGCTCGTCGAGCGAATGGCCGGGATCGTGGAGCAGAATGAGGGACGTCGCCTTGTCCATCGCCACCTCGACTTGAACGACGCGGCGGATCTCGAAATGGTCGGCGACTGCGGCGACCGGGCGCTTGTCAGCTTCCATCACCTCGATGGTCACCCGCTGGGAATCCCGGAGAAGCGCGCCGCGCCACCGGCGAGGGCGGAACGGCGACAGCGGCGTCAGCGCCATCAGCGGCACGCCGAGCGGCAGGATCGGCCCATTGGCGGAAAGGTTGTAGGCGGTCGAGCCAGCCGGGGTGGAGACCAGGATCCCGTCGGCGATCAGTTCCTCGAGCTGCGTCTGGTCGTCGATCTCGATGCGCAGTTTGGCGGCCTGATAGGTCTGCCGCAACAGCGACACCTCGTTGATCGCCCGCGCCGTCGTTTCGGCCCCATTGATGTCGCGGGTGCGCATGATCAGCGGATGGATGATCGAGGGCAAAGCGGCTCTGAGCCGTTCCGGCAGCCGCTCATCGGAATAGTCGTTCATGAGGAAGCCGACCGATCCTCGATTCATGCCGTAGATCGGCTTCGGCGCCTTCATGGTCATGTGCAGGGTTTGCAGCATCAGGCCGTCGCCGCCGAGCGTGACGATGACGTCGGCCTCGTCGAACGGGCTGTTGCCATAGAGAGCCGTGAGGCTCTCAAGCGCGTCGTTCGCTTCTTTCGCGCCCGACGACAGGAAGGCGATCGATTGGCTTCGCGCCACTGGCGTCACGACCGTCATATGCACCTTCCCCGAACGCCACGCGAACGAAATGGGCGTTCGCGGGCGTGTCCGCGGGGCGCAGTCTTAACCGAGCGCTCGCGCGCTTCAAAATCGGGCGCATTTTAGGGGGGATATGTCCCTCAAGGGACGTGGATTACGGGGGCGGCTCCCGCGCGTCGGAGGCTGCTCGCGCGGACCTGCGCGCGCCCTCGGCGGTCGGCAATTTGATCAGGAATCGCGCGCCACAGTAGAAATCGTCGGCTTTGGCCGGCGCCAGCGTGATCGCGCCGCCGTTCCGCGTCACCAGGTCGGCGGCGATCGCCAAGCCAAGGCCGGCCCCAACGTCGCTCGTCGACTTGTGGAACGGCTCGAAGATGCGGTCGTATTGATCGGGTGGAAATCCAGGCCCGGTGTCGCTGATCTCGATCAGCGCCAGCCCGTCGGTGCGAATGGCCGCGAAGCGAAGGGCTTTCGGACGTCCGTCCGTGGCGCCCTTCGTCATCAACGCCTGAGCGGCGTTGCGGCTCAGGTTCTCGAGCACGCGCAGGATGTGGTCCGGGTCCGCATAGACACAGAAGCGAGGCGGAATGTCGATGTTGTAGTCGACCGCAGCATCGTGTTCGGCTTGCCCCGATTCGACGACCTGGCTCACGAGCTCGCTCAGATCGAAACGGCGGCGAGACGGGGGAAGCTCCCGGCTGGCGCCATAGGTGAGCGTCGACTGGCAGAACTGGATCGCGCGATCAAGGGTCGCGACCAGACGCGGCGCCAGTCGTTGCGCGAGGGGGTCTGGGATCGTCGCCAGGCGATCCGAGATGAGCTGTGCGGCGCTTAAGATATTGCGCAGGTCGTGATTGATGCGCGCAACCGCCATGCCGAGCTCGGCGAGACGCTTGCCTTGCGCCAGTTCGTGCGCGAGCGACCCCTGCATGACGGCGAGCGCCGCCTCGGCGCGGCCGATCTCGTTGCCCCGGCCGGAGGGCGCGATCACCCGCGAGCCGTCCTGCGGACTTTCGCCAAAGGCGATGATGTTGGAGGTGAGCCGGCGCACCGGCTGAAGCACCATGCGCCACAAAGCCGCCCACAGGACGCAGGTGACGACGGCGGCGATGGTCAGCGAAATCGTGAGAAAATTGTACGATACCCGCTTCAACGACTGGACCAGCGTCGTCTCGTCGAATGCGAACTCGATCGCCGGTTCGTTCGCCTGCGCCGGAGCGCTCAGTTTCACGACCGTCCCGGGCGCGGCGAACAGGGCGTGGAAGGTGGCCGCCATGCTCTCAAAATAGGCGGTGTCGTCAGCGGTGACCGACTCGACGCTCTCCAGTGGCCCGCCCGAGGTAACGAACTCGCGGCGTCCCGCGGGCGTCTCGATCGCCATCCACTTCACCTCGACGCTGTTCAGGATCTTTCGCGACAGGTCCTTTGGCGGCGGGGTCGGCCCGGCCATCCCGAAAGCGTCGGCCGTCGTCTGAACGGCGCTGATCTTGCCGTGCAGCAGCATCTCGCGATGGGCCGTGAGCCGGGTGACATAGAAGAGGCTCATCGCGAGCAGGACGAAGCCGATCGTAACCGCAAGCACACGCGCCGCGAGGCCGAAGCCGTGAATCGACGGCGCGAGTCCCGCCGCGCTCGCCTGCTTTGCAACCGCGTTCGGGAACGCGAGCGCGTTGCCGCCTTCGCTTCTGGCCGGAAGGTCTAGCATCTTTCGGTCAGGCCCTCACCCCGTCGAGTTCGTCCTCAATATGGGCATTGATTATGGCGGAAAAATTGGCGTCCGCTTGAAATCCAAGGCTTTTTGCCCGAGCCGGATCGAAATCGCGCGCCCATCCGGCCACAATCCGGATGATCGTCTCATCGGGCTGGCGGCGGATGAGGGCGACGGTCTTGTCGCCGGCGATCGCGCGCAAGGCCTCGATCTGCTCCCCGACCGTGACGCTCAGGCCGGGCAGATTGAGGGAGCGGCGCGCGCCCAGGAGCGCGAGATCGAGCTCCGCCGCCCGCAACAGGAACTCGACCGCGGCGCGAGGGGAGGCGTGCCAGTGACGGACGTCCTCGCCGACCGGCAGGATGGCCTCCTTGCCGGCGAGAGGCTCGCGGATGATGCCGGAGAAGAAGCCGGAAGCCGCCTTGTTGGGCAAGCCGGGGCGAACGCAGATCGTGGGCAGGCGAAGGCCAATGCCGTCGAAGAAGCCGCGCCGCGAATAGTCCGCGAGCCAAAGCTCGCAGATCGCCTTCTGGGTTCCGTAGCTGGTGAGCGGAGCGGCGAGAAATTCGTCGCCGATCTTGTCGGGAAACGGCGCGCCATAGACGGCGATCGAGGAGGTGAAGATCAGGCGCGGCTTGTAGGCGCCGCCGGATAAAGCCTGCTCGTGTCGGATCGCCTCGAAGATCGCGTGGGTTCCGCCGAGGTTGATGGCGTAGCCTTTGTCGAAATCCGCCTCCGCTTCGCCCGAGACCACCGAAGCCAGCAAGAAAATGACGTCAGGCCGCGGCGCGACGAGCTTCGATGCGACGTAGGAGGCGGCGATGTCGAAGGCGTCGAGGGTCACCGTGAAGGGCGCGTTCGCCGGCGTCTGCGGCGTGACGACATCGACGAGATGCGCGTTGGTGATTGCCTTGCCAGCGAGCTTTCCGTCGCGGACCAGGCGCGCGGTCAACTTGCGCCCGATCATGCCCGCCGCGCCGATAATAAGCACCTTCATTCGAACTTTCTCCTTATCGCCGCCACGCCATTCCTGTTCGCGGGATGGCGCAATCTAAAACGGTTTCGCCGTCCTGCATATTCCCGCCCCAGTGTCAAATTGAGCAAAGCATTGTCAACGCGGAAAATAACAATGCCTTGTTTTGGCCGCATAACCTCTCCAGAGGGGCCCCGTAATGTTTGAAAGACGAGGTGTAATGAATGCGGAAAGTCATGTTTGTGTGCGCGGCCATGGTTGGATTTACGAACGTAGCGGCCGCAAGTGAGTCAGGTATAGCCTCATACTATCAAAATCCACATTTCAGCGGACTGATAGCCGCCCACAAAACCCTTCCGATGGGAACGCGAGTGAAGGTGGTCAATCTCGATAACGGCCGCAGCGCCATCCTGAAAATCGTCGATCGGGGGCCGTTCATCCGCGGTCGCGTCATCGACGTCTCGCCCGCCGCCGCGAGCGTGCTCGGCTTCCGCACAGCGGGCCTCGCGCATGTGCGGCTCGAGCGGAACTGATCTTCAGCAACCGATCGCCACTTGGACGCCGCCCCAGCGTTCGGGCGCAGATCGCGCTTATACGCGGGGCGGCGGATGCTCAGTCGGTCTGAGTTGCGCAATACCAATTCTATTTGAGCGCGAACTCATCGCGCTCAAATAGTATGGGCTTAAGCGGCTGAAATGACTGGGTCGCGCGCAAAACCGCACAACGCGCCCGGACGGTCGACCTGCCGCCGCGGCCCCAGCTTGTCGCGAACGACGTCGTCGCTCGGTCCGGGCGCCTCTCGCGCTAAGCCCTCCTTAGTTCCGCCCCTCGAGCAGCCGGCGCGCGATCACCTGGGCCTGGATCTCCGCCGCGCCCTCGAAAATATTGAGGATGCGGGCGTCGCATAGGACCCGCGAGATCGGATATTCGAGCGCGAATCCGTTGCCGCCATGGATCTGGAGCGCATTGTCGGCCGCGACCCAGGCGACGCGCGCGGCGAGGAGCTTCGCCATGCCCGCCTCGAGGTCGCAGCGGCGGCCTTCGTCCTTGGCGCGGGCGGCGAAATAGGCAATCTGGCGGGCGATATGGATCTCGACCGCCATCATCACGAGCTTGTCGGCGACGCGGGGGAAATGGAAGATCGCCTTGCCGAACTGCACCCGCTCCCTGGCGTAGCGCAGGCCAAGCTCGAAGGCGCATTGCGCCACGCCGACCGCCCGCGCCGCCGTCTGGATGCGCGCCAATTCGAAGGTCTCCATCAATTGCTTGAAGCCCTGGCCCTCGGCGCCGCCCAGGAGCGCCTCGGCGGGCAGGCGGAAGCCGTCAAAGGCGATCTCGTATTCCTTCATGCCCCGATAGCCGAGCACTTCGATTTCGCCCCCCGACATGCCCTTGGCGGGAAACGGATCGGCGTCGGTGCCGCGCGGCTTCTCGGCCAGAAACATCGACAGGCCCCGGTAGCCGCGCTCCTCGGGATTGGTGCGGACGAGGAGCGTCATCAGATCGGCGCGCACGGGATGCGTGATCCAGGTCTTGGCCCCGCTGACGACATAATCATCGCCGTCCCGGGTCGCGCGGGTGCGCAAGGAGGCGAGGTCGGAGCCGGTGTTGGGCTCGGTGAAGACCGCGGTCGGCAGGATCTCCCCGCTCGCGAGTTTGGGCAGATATTTCTGCTTCTGCGCTTCCGTGCCGCCGACAATAATGAGTTCGGCGGCGATTTCGGACCGGGTTCCAAGCGAACCCACGCCGATATAGCCGCGCGACAATTCCTCCGACACGACGCACATCGCGACCTTGCCGAGCCCCATGCCGCCGTAGGATTCGGGGATGGTGAGGCCGAACACGCCCATGGCGCTTAAGCCCCCGATGATTTCGAGCGGGATATAGGAATTGGCGCGATGCCAGTTTTGAGCGTAGGGAACAACCTCGGCGTCGGCGAATCGGCGCATCTCGCCGCGGATCGCCTCGAAGGTCTCGTCGAGGCCGGGGTCGCCGATCACGCCTTCCCGCGCTTCCCCGATCAAAGCGGCGAGGGCGGCGCGGTTTTCCCGATTGTTGCCCGAGGCGATCAGCGCCTCCACGGCCTCGTTGCGAAATTGCGCGATCTCGCCGGGAGCGAGGCCGAAGTCGGAGGGGCGCACGAATTCGCCCTGGTTCATCGGGATGGCGCTAAAGATCTGGTCGAGATATTCTCCAAGCCCGATGCGCGTCAGCAGCTGTTCAGTCTCGCCGAATCGGCCGTCTTCCTGCATACGGTTGGCGTAGGCCGCCATTTCCTTGATCGCTTCGACATAGGTCGCAAGCCAAGCCAACCCGTGGACGGCATGCTGTTCAGTTTCGATCTTGCCAGCGCTCAGCTTGCCGTTTTCGCTCACCCGGTCGCGCATGGCGTCGAGCGCGCGATCCATGAAGCGGTCGGCGGCGAAGTGGGCTTGGGCGGCAAGGTCGTCGAGCGTCAACAGGCGTGGCTCCTTCGATGGGCGCCGTTGCTGCGCCGCAGCATGCGTCGCTGCTTCCGCCGTTGCAATGCCTCTCCGCGCGCCAGCGGGCATGAATGCGGCCTCTCGCGGGTGGCGCTTGCCGCCGCGTCGGGCCAAAATGGGCGCTGATGCGGGGAGGCACGAGCGAGGGTGAGCGCACGCCTGAAAATCATCTGGCAGGCGGCGGAGAAATTCGCCGCCGACGACGGCTGGGCGATCGCCAGCTACATCGGGCTGACTTTGCTCACATCTTTGTTCCCGTTCCTCATTTTCGTTGCTGCGGTCGCCGGATTTTTCGGCTCCAGCGATCTCGCGCACGAGGCGGCGAAGCTCGTCTTCGCCGAATGGCCGGAGGTGGTGGCCCGTCCGATCTCGGAAGAGGTCGAACGGGTCCTGACGACCCCGCGCAGCGGCGGACTGTTAACCTTTGGCGCGGTCTTCTCGTTCTATTTCGCTTCGAGCGCGATCGAGGCGCTTCGGGTCGGACTCAATCGCGCCTATGGCCTGATCGAGCCGAGACCGTGGTGGATGCTCAGGCTTCAGTCCTTGGGGCTGGTGCTGATCGGGTCGATCGCCCTGTTGGCGCTAGCCTTCCTCGTCGTGCTCGGGCCGCTGATCGTGGACACGTTGGGGGCTTTCTTTCCCTCGGTGGCGCAGGCGCATAGCCTGCTCACGTTCCTCCGCATCGGCATCGCGGGTTTGATGCTGGCGAGCTCGCTCATCCTCGCGCACATCATCCTGCCCGCCCACCGGGTGGGGTTTCGCGATATCCTGCCGGGCGTCGCGCTGACCTTCGTCGCCAGCATCGCCTTCGGCGAGCTTTTCGGCGCCTATTTGAGCGAATATCTGCGCAATTACATTTCGACCTATGCCGGCCTCGCTTCGGTGATGATCGCGCTCGTCTATCTCTATTGGGTGGCGCTGCTTTTCGTGTTCGGCGGCGAGCTCAACGCGTCGATCATCAGGGCCCGCCAGACACGGCAATTTGGCTGACGCATAGAGCCAATCCGCACGTCAAGGCGGTTATCGGCTGGGGTGAAATCGGACGAATGTGACTGAGAAGGCTACAGAAGCTGTCCATTCACGATTAAGCTCCGGTCCGCTAGTCAGTTCCCCGCGTTACATCGCCAATGTGTCCGGTCCAATCACAAGAGGTCGGAGGATCGATTTGAACATGGTCACCCTCGCTCGCTACCCGTTTTTGAGTGGTGGAGGGGAAGCAGCCGAAATCATCGCGGGTTTCGATTGGGCGGCGACCCCGCTTGGTCCGATGGAGAACTGGCCGGCGAGCCTTAAAAGCACGGTCGCGCTCATCCTGCGCTCGCCGGTCCCGATCGTGACCCTGTGGGGCGAGGACGGGATCATGATCTACAACGACGCTTATTCCGGGTTCGCCGGCGGTCGCCATCCAAATCTGTTCGGCTCCAAGGTCCGGGAGGGTTGGCCTGAGGTTGCCGACTTCAACGACAACGTCATGAAGGTGGGTCTCGCCGGCAAGACCCTGGCCTACCGAGGAACCGAGCTCACACTTTATCGCCATGGCGGCGAACCGGAGCAAGTCTGGCTCAACCTGGACTACTCCCCCGTTCTGGGCGAAGACGGTAGACCTATCGGCGTCATAGCCATTGTCGTGGAAATCACAGACAAGGTGCGGATCGAGCGGGAGCTCGATGCGGAACGCAAAAGCCTGAGGCTCATGTTCGAGCAGGCGCCCGGATTCATTGCGATGCTGAGCGGCCCCGAGCATCGCTTCACCATGGTGAACGAGGCCTACCGGACATTGGTCGCCGGCCGCGATGTCGTCGGCCGGACCGTTTCGGAGGCGCTGCCGGAAGTGGTCGAGCAGGGCTTCGTCGGGTTGCTCGATCAGGTGTACGCGTCGGGCGAGCCCCATATCGGGCGCGGCGCACCGGTCAACCTGCAACACCGTCCGGATGGCGTTCTTGCCCAGCGCTATCTCGATTTCGTTTACCAGCCAATCGTGGCCGATGGCGCGACCACCGGGATCTTCATCCAGGGCCACGATGTCACCGAGCAGCGTGAAACCGAGAAGGCGATCCGCGCGGAGGTCGCGGAGCGTCTGCGCGCCGAGGAAGCCCTGCGGGTTTTGAACAACACGCTCGAACAGCGGGTTCACGACGAGGTCTCCGCCCGCTCCAAGGTCGAGGAGCAACTCCGCCAGGTTCAGAAGATGGAGGCCGTCGGCCAGCTCACCGGCGGCATCGCGCACGACTTCAACAACATGCTCGCCGTCATCATGGGCGGCCTTAACCTCCTGCAACGCAAGCTCGCGCGCGGCGAGACCGACGTTGAAAGGTTCGTCGAAGGGGCCATCGACGGCGCCCAGCGCGCGGCGACGCTCACCCAGCGGCTCCTGGCGTTCTCGCGTCAGCAGCCCCTTTCACCCGAGCCTCTGATCATCAACAAGCTGGTCGCCGGCATGAGCGAACTGCTCGACCGCACGCTCGGCGAGCAGGTCAAGGTCGAGACTGTGCTCGCCGCGGGTCTCTGGCAGGTGAAGGCCGATCCCGCGCAACTCGAGAACGCGATTCTCAATCTCGCCGTCAACGCGCGTGATGCAATGCCGGGCGGGGGCAGGCTCACCATCGAGACCCAGAACGCCTTCGTGGATGACGCTTACGCCCAGGAATACGCGATCGAGACCGGGCAATATGTTCTCATCGCGGTTGCCGATACGGGCGCGGGCATGGCGCCGGAGGTTATTACAAAGGCCTTCGACCCCTTCTTCACGACCAAAGGAGCCGGAAAGGGGACGGGTCTGGGCTTGAGCCAGGTGTATGGCTTCGTTCGCCAGTCCGGGGGCCACGTCAAAATCTACTCTGAGCTGGGGGTAGGGACGTCGGTGAAGATTTATCTGCCGCGCCTCTACAGCGAAGCTGCGGCGACGGAGCAGGCGAAGCGCCTTGCCACCATCCACCACGGCCTGCGCAGCGAAATCATCCTTGTCGTCGAGGACGAGGAACGGGTGCGCGCATTGTCTGTCGAAGCCTTGCGGGAGCTCGGCTACAGCGTCGTCGAGGCCTCGGGTCCACGCCAGGCGTTGCGCATGCTCGACGAGGGCCAGCAGGTAACCCTGTTGTTTACCGACGTCGTCATGCCGGACATGTCGGGGCGACAGCTGGCCGATCACGCGCGCGCGAAACGGCCAAACCTCAAGGTGCTCTATACGACGGGCTATACGCGCAACGCCATCGTGCACAACGGGATGCTCGACCCCGGCACCAATCTCCTGACCAAGCCGTTCAGCATCGAGGAACTCGCCGCGAAGGTTCGCAAGATTCTCGACGACGGGCCGTAAACGGTTCTCACCGCCCCCTCGCCTTGAAGTACTTCAACAGCGTCCAGACCGCGGCTTGCTGTTCATCGTCCATCTCATTCAAGTCGAGATGCGTGAGCAGCATTTCTGACGGCTTCCCGCCCGCGAGTGGGGGCGGGGGAGCCTGCGGCGGCGAGGGCGCTGGCTCGAACTCCCCAATCGGGGGACGCGCAGACGCCGGCTTCGCAAGTTGTCTGCGCGGCGTCGGAGATCGCGGCTTCCGGCCCTTGAGGACGCGGCCGCTTATTCTCACGCCCGCATCGTTCGCCGCATAGAGAAAGAACGTCACGCACTTCTGGACGACCGCGTCCGCGGCCGGAAACGCTTTTCTGAAGGCTTCGCTGAAGTGGGATGGGGTCGCGGTTTCGAGGTCGATTGCGAACATTGGCGCGTATTCGTGTCTGAACAGCTCCAAAAGCCTCTCGGACCAATTGGCCGTCCCGTGCGCTTTCACCAGTCCCTTGAGGCGCTCGGTCGGGCGTCCATCGTCCTCGATTAGGCCGAGGAACCGAAGCGCGTGCATGAGCTGCGTGCCGACGACGCCTGAAAAGCGCGTCAGCACGCTGCGGTCGATGCGTGACGGAACGCCATGCTCGTGAAGATCCTCGATGAAGGTCTTGAACGTTCGGTACGAGGTATACGGCGGCGTTCCCGACGATCTCGTCCGTTCGAGCATCACCATCTCCCGGCGGTTCGGAACGCCACGCCCCCGTATTCCGCACGATGGGGTCACTATACCGTATTTATGGTCTCAGTAGGACTATTCCAAATGGGCGATTGCAGCCTGATTCGTTTTTTTAAGATGCTGAAGGAATTGGAAATTCTTCCAAAATCTGGGGGCTGCCGAGGCCGCAACGTCTCTGCGTCCGGCTAGGACAAGAATATCCACCCTCAGACCATTCCGCGCGGCGTTACGCCGCGGCGACAGCGATTGGAGCACGCGCATGCTATGGACCGCCGAGGCCGTCGAGGATCTCAAGAAGCTCGCTCTCGAGGGAAAGAGCGCAAGCCACATCTCGGCCGCGCTCGGCGTCGGATCCCGAAACGCTGTCATTGGCAAGGCGAGCCGGATCGGGATCAAACTCAGCGGCGGCGGGGGCGCCTCCGTGCGTGGGAAGGGCGCGCCCCGCGCGGCTCGGCCCCAATGGACGACAGCGCATACCTCTCGGCCCAAGGCCGACGCACAACGGTTCCGTGCTGCCGCTGCTCGCGATCCCCAACTCTTGGCGGGGGACGGCAGGGCGGCAGGGCGGAGCTTTAGCGTAGCCGAGATCGGCGAGATGCGACGGCTGCGGTTCGAGGACATTCGTGAATCCGCCTGCCGGTGGCCGCTGGGCGATCCGCGGAGCGGAGACTTCGCCTATTGCGGGCTCACGCCGGCTGGAGGACAGTCGTATTGCGCCGGACATTGCCGAATGGCTTACCGGTCGGCGCAGCCGCGACCGATTGCGCGGGAGCGACGCGCCATCGCGAGTTCATGGCGGCTATCGTGAGGGCACGCTAAAAAAGATTGCGTTCAGATGGACGCAGCGGGTTGTAGCCGCGCTCGATGAGCGCGGCGGACGCGGTCCAAAGGGCGTCTCGAAGGACGCCCGTCTATCGACGGGCTATGGACCGCGTCTACAAACCGCCCGTTCGCTCGAACACGCAGATGAGGCCAGGAGCGTCCGCGCCCCCTTCCCGCCGTGTCGAAGCGGATTGGACGAGCAGCGGCT
Source organism: uncultured Alphaproteobacteria bacterium (assembly GCA_963833955.1). GTDB lineage: Bacteria > Pseudomonadota > Alphaproteobacteria > Rhizobiales > Beijerinckiaceae > Roseiarcus. The sequence goes on from CAWHZY010000008.1 coordinate 378,155, forward strand.
GTAAGCCCACCTCGCGTGCGGTCGCCTCGACATAGGACCGGCTGTGCGCGAACCGCATCGTCGGTTCGAGCTTGAACCCGTCGCCTTCGCCGGTTTCGACCGAGAACGCGAACAGGCCATCCGAGGCCAGCCCCCTCGCCAAAGCAGCGAACAGAGGCGCGAGGTCGCCGATATAGACGAGCGCGTCCGCTGCGACGATAAGATCGGCGCTTCCCGGCGGCTCGCGACCGAGCATCCCCGCGGCGTCTGCGACCACGAGCCGATCATAGACGCCACGGTCGCGCGCTTTCGCGATCATGGCCGCGGACAGATCGACGCCGGTCAGATGGCCGATACGGCCCTGCAGCGCCTCGCCCATGAGGCCTGTGCCGCAGCCGAGGTCTAGGGCCGAGGCGAAGCGGCGGTCCGGCGCAACCGTGCTCAAGGCCTCGGCGATGAGGGCAGGGGCGCGATAGCCGAGATCTTCGATGAGATGCTTGTCGAAGCGCGGTGCGTAATCGTCGAATAGCCGCGCCACATAGGCCGGCGACAGTGAGCCGGGCGCCTCGCCTCGCCCAATGAGCGCGAGCCGGGCCCTCGCGCCCTGCGCATCGGCGGGATTGGCGACAAGGCTCATGCGAAAGGCTTGAGCGGCCGCGTCGAGGTCGCCGAGCTTCTCCCGCGCTTCGCCAAGCGCGAACCATGCGGCGGCCCAGTTCGGCGCCCGCTCGAGCGCCTGCTCGAACAGTTCCGCCGCCGCGCTCCAGTCGCCCTCTTCACGAGCGGCTTTGGCGTAGGCGAAACGGCGCTCGGCGATGAGGTCGCCCGAGGCGAGGGGATCGTTCGACATGCTAGAGCAGGCTCCGTATTGATGGAATCGTCATCGCGAGGAGCAAGGCGACGCGGCGATCCAGGAGTTGCAGGGGCGCCCTTCGTTCCCGTGGATTGCTTCCCCCCGGGTCCCAACGCCCGGGGGTCGCAATGACGATCGCGGTTCGAGCCAAATGCAGTTTGCTCTAGGGGCCGTCAGCGCGCGCGGCCTTGAGGCGCGGCAGGTTGACGCGCACATCGTTTGTGCCGGCGAGTTCGATCAGGCCGCCGAAGCGGCGCGCCTTCTTGGCCTCGTGGTTGATGAGAATTTCGGAGAGGCGGTGATCGAGAAACGGATTGGAGAATCGCTCGATCACCGTCTTGAGGTACGCGTTCGCCTCAACTCCCATGCCGATCGCCGCGAACACCGGAAGCACTTCTTCCGCGTAGAGCGCGTCAAGCTTCGTGCGCATGGTCGTGTCCGCCACCGCCTCGCGGACCGTCAGGCCCGGCGCGCCGCCTTCTCTGGCCCAAAGCTCGGCGAGATAGGTATGGCCGAGATTGAGGATGAAAAGCTTGAGCCGCTCGTAAGGCTTGAGGTCGGCGGCGACGACGATGGCGGGGTGCCGGCAAGGCAGTTCGAGGCCGGGCTGGTCCTCGATCGCCCATAACGCATAGGGCTCGGCGACGGCGCCCAAAGGCTCGAGCGGCTCGGAGACGATGCGGTCGACCAGCGAATTGACCCAGACGCACTCTTCTCCGACCCAGCGGCGGGCTTCCGGCGGCGCCTGCCAGCGGTCGAGCATGTCGAGCACCACGCCGCGCAGGACCTGGCCGTTGCCGGGCGTCAGTTCGCACGGGAAAAGAGTGATGGGTTCGGCGCCGGCGCGGTGGCGCGCGAGCAGGAGCTTGGCGAGCTTGGCGGGAAACGACCGAGGCGGGCCCGCGTCCGGCCGATCGTCGGGGTCGGTCTCGTAGCCGCGGTCGGCGGTGTTCGATACGGCGCAGCGCGCGGCGATGAACAGGCGCTCGAGCTCGTCCCATTGCGTCGCGGCGTCGACGCCGGCGCCGACGCTCGAAACCTCCACGATCTCGTCGACGACCGCCCCGTCGCTGAGGCCTTTGACGAGAACCGGATAAGGCTCGACCCGCCGCAAAGGCGGCGACGCGCCGGCGGCTTTCCGGGCTCCCCGTGGTTCCCGCGACGGCGATGCGGCCCATCGCTTCGCCGCGAGGCAGCGCCTCGCTGACGAACAGGTCGACATGAGCCTGCAGGAAGCGGCTCGCGCCGAACTGGAGGATCGGGAACTCGGTCAAATTGCTCTCCGCGCGGGCCCGCTTGTTGCCGGGCCCAAGGGCGCTTGTCCATTCCGACGAAGGCGGCGGGTTGATTTTTTTGGCTATCTCTGCTTGAAGGTGCGCCCATGCGAACGTGGTCGACGACCCTGCACCTTAGACGCCCGGCGCGCTAGACGCGTCGGGACATCGTTTCGCATCCGCCTTTTTTCACGACAGGCAAGGTCGGCCAGCTGATTTCAGCTCAAGCGCCGCCATAAAGTCTCATCAGGGTTCGTCATGACACAGATGCCTATTCAAAAGTACCGCGCCTACGCGCCCATTATTCTGCCTGACCGGCAATGGCCCTCCCGCATCATCGAGACGGCGCCGATCTGGTGCTCGGTCGACCTTCGCGACGGCAATCAGGCGCTGATCGAGCCGATGGGCGTCGAGCGCAAGAACCGAATGTTTCGGCTCCTGACCGACATGGGGTTCAAGGAGATCGAGGTCGCCTTTCCGTCCGCCTCGCAGACCGATTTCGACTTCGTTCGCTCGATCATCGAGTCCGGCGCAATTCCCGACGACGTCGCCATCCAGGTCTTGACCCAGTGCCGTCCGGAACTGATCGAGCGCACGTTCGAGGCGGTGAAAGGGGCGAAGAAGGTCATCGTCCACTTCTACAATTCGACTTCGACCTTGCAGCGCGAAGTCGTGTTCAGGACCGACCGCAAGGGCGTGACCGAGATTGCGGTCAATGCCGCGAAGCAGGTCAAGGCGCTTGCCGCCGCAGCGTCGGGCACGGATTTTCAGTTCGAATATTCGCCGGAGAGCTTCACCGGCACCGAGCTCGATTTCGCCCTCGAAATCTGCGAGGCGGTCAAGGACGTCATCAAGCCGACGGCTGCGAAGCGGCTCATTCTCAACCTGCCGGCGACGGTCGAGATGGCGACGCCGAACACCTATGCCGACCAGTTCGAGTGGTTCGGGCGGCGCATATCCGAGCGAAAGAGCGTGATCCTGTCAGTCCATCCGCATAACGATCGCGGCACGGCGGTCGCGGCGGCCGAGTTGGCGCTGATGGCCGGCGCGGAGCGGGTCGAGGGCACGTTGTTCGGCAATGGCGAGCGCACCGGCAACGTCGACATCGTCACCATGGCCTTGAACCTGTTCACGCAAGGGGTCGATCCGGAGCTCGACCTCAGCGACGTCAACGGGGTTCGGGACGTGGCCGAGCATTGCACGCAATTGCCGGTGCACCAGCGCCACCCTTACGTGGGCGAACTCGTTTACACCGCTTTTTCCGGCTCGCACCAGGATGCGATCAAGAAGGGGTTCGACGCGCAGGAGAAGCGCAACGATCCTGTCTTTCAGGTTCCTTATCTGCCAATCGATCCGAAGGATGTCGGCCGCGACTACGAGGCGGTGATCCGCATCAACAGCCAGTCGGGCAAGGGCGGCATGGCCTATATCCTGCGCGCCGACCACGGCCTCGACCTGCCGCGTTCGCTGCAGGTCGAGTTTTCAAAGATCGCGCAGGAGCGCATGGATTCCGACGGCAAGGAGCTGACCTCGCCCGAATTATGGGCTCTGTTCCGCCAGGCCTATCTGCTCGACAATCCGCCAATGATTCTGGTCAAGCAGCAGACGGTTCCGACGAGCCCCGACAATCGCGAACTCTCCGCGACGCTCCGCAAGGCGGACGGCTCGACGATGACGATCGAGGGCGAGGGCAACGGCCCGATCGACGCCTTCGTCGACGCGTTGAAGAAGGCGTTCAAGGTCGAGTTCTCGTTCATCGATTATCACGAGCACGCGGTCGGCCGCGGCGCCAATGCGACCGCGGCGAGCTATGTCGAGATCCAGGACGCGCGAAGGCCGGCCCGTGCACGGGGTGGGCATGGACCCCAACATCGTCATGGCCTCGCTCAAGGCCACGCTCGGCGCTGTGCTGAGGCTGATGCGGCGCGAGGGCAGGGCGGTTTAGTTTAGAATTGGCCGCTCAAATCGAGCCGTCATCGCGAGCGCAAGCGAAGCGATCCAGGGGAACGTGGGCGCCCTTCGACCTCTGGATCGCCGCGTCGCTTCGCTCCTCGCGATGACGGCGCGCGCACTCACGCGGTCGCGAGCACTTCCTTCGGCCGCCGGCCGATCGTCAGCACGAGACCAGCCGCGATCACGCAGGCGACGCCCGCGACATAGAGCGCCGGCAGGTAGGTCGCGAAATCGCTGCGCGAGAAGCCGGCGCCGAAGGCGGCTGTCGCCGCGCCGAGCTGGTGGGCGGTGAAAATCCAGCCGAAGGTGAGGTTCGCCCTTTCCGCGCCGAACCGCTCGGCGGTCAGCCGGACGGTCGGCGGGACGGTCGCGACCCAGTCGAGGCCGTAGAAGACCGCGAAAGCGGAGAGCCCGATGACGGTGAAATTGGTGAAGGGCAGGGCGATCAGCGAAAGGCCGCGCAGCCCGTAATACATGAACAGGAGCCAGCGATTGTCGTAACGGTCCGACAGCCAGCCCGACAGGATCGTGCCGACGAAATCGAACGCGCCGATCACCGCGAGCGCGCCGGCCGCCGCGACGGGCTCGAATCCCATAGTCGCCGCAGAGCGAGACCCAGTGCGTCTGGATGAGGCCGTTGGTCGAGAGGCCGCAGACGAAGAAGGTCGCGAACAAAACCCAGAAGGTGCGGCTCGCGCGGGCCGCGTAGAGGGCGCGCAAGGGCGAGGCCATCATCGCGAGTAGTCCCAGATCCTGCTTCGGCGCCGGCTGGATGGCGCGCTCGCCGAACGGAGCAAGGCCAACATCGGCCGGGCGGTCGCGCAGCACCATCAGCGCGACGAACAAGGCGACGAGCAGCATGGCGACCACGAACACGAGCGCGCTGCGCCAGCCGTAAGTCTTCCGTCAGCTTGGCGATGAGCGGCAGAAAGATCAGCTGCCCGGTGGCGCTGCTCGCCGTCAGCATGCCGACCACGAGGCCGCGCCGCTCAACGAACCAGCGCGTCGCGATGGTTGCGCCAAGCACCAGCGCGACCATGCCGGTGCCGATGCCGACGACGATTCCCCAGAGCGCGATAAGCTCCCACACCTCAGTCATCGCCATCGAGGCGAGGATGCCGGCGACGATCATCGCGACGGCCGTCACGACGACCGGCCGCACGCCGAAGCGGTTGATGAAGGCGGCGGCGAAGGGCGCGATCAGCCCGAACAAGGCGAGCCGCACCGCGAGCGCGACCGAGATCTGAGCCGTGCTCCAGCCGAACTCCTTCTCGAGCGGCTGTATGATGACGCCCGGCGCGCCCATCGCTCCCGCCGTCGCCAGCATGACGAGGAAGGTCGATCCGGCGACCACCCAGCCGTAATAGAGATTCCGTTCGGCCATCGCCGCGGCGAGAGGATTGGAAAGCGAGAACGCCGCGAACTGCCTCTGCGGCTGGGCAGTGGTCTGCACAGCCGGCCCCGATATCGTCATCTGAAAGCTCCGTGACGGGTATCTACCCGCAAATTGGCCAAAAAAATCAAAGATTATGCGCGAGCGTCTGCAGTTGCGCCGCTCCCGTCGCGCCCAGGGCCGCTTCGACGCGCCGCTGCGCTTCGTCCCACAAGGGCGCCCCGACCCGCAGCGCGCGCTCGCCTTCCGGCGTGAGCCGCACCGCGGCTTCGCGGTGATCCTCAGCTGACGCCAAAGACACGAACGCAAGTTTTTCCAGCGCCTTCACGTTCCGTCCGATCGTCGATCGGTCCAGGTCGGCGAGCTTTCCCAGCCCTGTCAGGGAAACCGTTCCGGCGCGCTTGATTTTTCTTAAGAGACTGAATTGCGCGAGCGTGACGCCCGCCGGCTCGAGGATCGAGTCATAAAGCGCGGTTGTCTTTCGCGCGGCGGTCCGAACCGCGGCGCAATAGCAGATCGTGTCCATTCGCGGGTATATACCCATGTTGCGTGCGGCGCGCAAGCGAGAGCTTCGACCCGACGGCTCGGCTTGAGAGTTACATCCACATCCAGCCGGCGGATGGCGCCGAGCGGTCTAAGGGATCAACCCTCGGCTTCGCCCGCCAGGCGCTGGGCCAGGGATTCGAGCCTCGAGCCCAGGTTATCAAGCGTCGAGGCCATGGCGTTGACGCGCTGCTCGGCGTCGTCGGAACGCTTGCGCTGGGCCGTCGCCTCATCCTTTGCTTCGGTCAGGCTGTCGGCGAGGGTCAAGGCGGCCATGATGACGAGACGCTGGTCGCCGATCTCGCCGAACGTCTTGCGCATTTCGCCGATCTTCTCATCGATCGTGCCGGCTAGCGATTCGAGCCGCGCTTCTTCGCCCTCGTTGCAGGCGAGGCGGTACTTGCGCCCGTCGATAGTGACCGAAACCTGGGACATCGCGCGCGCCTTCTCCAAGAGGCGGACCGGCCTTAATCGTCCGCGCCCGGCGCCGGCCGGCCGAGAACACGCTCGACGGCCTGAGCGGCGCGGGCGAGCCGCTTGGCGGCTTCGGAATTGGCGGATTCGAGCGCGCGCGACCGGTCGACGGCGGCGTCGAGTTCGACCGCGAGCCGCGAGCGATCGTCCTGCATCAGCGCGAATTCCTCTTGCGTGCTTGCGCGCGCTTCGTCGTGGCGCATGCGCAGGTCGGTCGCCCATTCGAGCGCTTCGACCGCGGAGGCGAGACGTTTGAGCGAGGTCTCAAGCGAATCCATGGAGGTGTTGATTCCATCCATTGCAGGGTTTTGTTTACGCGATGCTTGAACGGGACGTCAACGCGGCCTCGGCCGCAATTGACAGGTTCCTGCGCGCGCCCCTAATTGACGCGCCCGTTCCGCTCGGGGTCAACTCACCGCCCGAGACCGGAACTCCGAAATTGCCGGCGCCCAATTCTTGAGGAGACCCCAATGACGACGAGCGTGTCTCATGACGCGATGGCCAATGCGATCCGCTTTCTCGCCCTCGATGCGGTGGAGAAGGCCAAGAGCGGCCATCCCGGCCTGCCGATGGGGATGGCGGACGTCGCCACGGTTCTCTGGCGCGATGTGCTCAAATTCGACGCGTCCGATCCCCATTGGCCCGATCGCGACAGGTTCGTGCTCTCGGGCGGCCACGGCTGCATGCTCCTGTACAGCTTGCTCTATCTGACCGGCGTCGGCGGCGCCAAAGGACTGGGAATCGAAGACATCAAACAGTTCCGCCAGGTCGGCTCGAGGACGCCGGGGCACCCCGAATATTGGTGCGCTCCGGGCGTGGAGACGACGACCGGCCCGCTCGGGCAGGGGATCGCGACCGCGGTCGGCATGGCGGTCGCGGAGCGCATGCTGGCCGCGCGCTTTCCAGGCATCGTCGATCACCATACCTATGTCATCGCTTCCGACGGCGACTTGATGGAGGGCGTGAGCCACGAAGCGATCGGCATCGCCGGCCATCTCAAGCTCAATAAGCTGATTGTTTTGTGGGATAATAACGGGATCTCGATCGATGGGCAGATCCCGGTCCTCGCCGACAACATCGACCAGGTCGCCCGCTTCCAAGCGGCGGGCTGGAATTCAACCCACATCGACGGGCACGATCCGAAGGCGGTCCTCGACGCCATCCATGCGGCGCAGAATTCCGACAAGCCGACGATGATCGCCTGCAAGACGACGATCGGCTTCGGCCTGCCAACCCACGCGGGAACCCAGAAGGCCCACAGTGACGCGCAGGGGGCGTCCGAGGTCGCGGGCGCCCGGAAGGCCCTGAACTGGCCTTACGAGCCGTTCGTCATCCCTGACGACATTCTCGGCGTCTGGCGCAAGGCGGGGACGCGCTGCACCGCGCAACGCGACGCGTGGAACCACGCGGCCGAGGCGCTCGACCCGAAGGAGCGCGCCGAATTCGAGCGGCGGCTGCGCGGCGACCTGCCGCCAGACCTGGATAAGGTGATCGACGCCTATAAGCAGAAGCTTGCCAATGAAAAACCGGAAGTCGCCACCCGCAAGGCCGGCCAGGCGGCGCTGGAAGTGATCGGGGCCGCGGTGCCCGAGCTTGTCACCGGATCGGCCGACTTGACCCCGTCGAACAACACGAAGTTCTCTCCCGAGAAGGAAATCGCACCCGATGATTTCTCCGGGCGCTACATCCATTGGGGCATCCGCGAGCATGGGATGATCGCGGCGTGCAACGGCATCGCGTTGCACGGCGGCTTTATCCCGTCGGGCGCCTCGTTCTTCTGCTTCACCGACTATTGCCGTCCCTCTTTGCGGCTGTCCGCCCTGATGGGAATCAGGGTTGTGAATGTGTTCACCCACGATTCGATCGGCCTTGGCGAGGATGGCCCGACCCATCAACCGGTCGAGCATCTGGCGGCGATGCGGGCGATGCCGAATTTCTATATGTGGCGCCCGGCCGACAGCGTCGAGACCGTCGAGTGCTGGCAGGCGGCGCTCGAGCGCGAGCACTCGCCCTCGATCCTGGCGCTGACGCGGCAGTCCATGCCGGCGGTGCGGCTGACCCATGTGGCGGAGAACTTGTGCGCGCGGGGCGGCTACGAAATTTCTCCGGCTTCCGGCGAGGCCCAGGTGTCCATTTTCGCCTCCGGCTCCGAAGTGTCGATGGCGGTCGCCGCGCAGGCGCAACTGAAGGAGAAGGGCGTGGCGGCCCGGGTCGTGTCGATGCCCTGCTTCCCGGCCTTCTTCGAGCAGCCGGAAGACTATCGCCGCTCGGTCATCGGCTCGGCCAAGGTGAAGGTCGGCGTCGAGGCGGCGGTGCGGTTTGGATGGGACGCCATCATCGGCGACGGGCCCTTCATCGGCATGAAGAGCTTCGGCGAGAGCGGACCCTATAAAGCCGTCTACCAGCATTTCGGCATCACGGTCGAGGCGGTGGTCGAGGCGGCGCTGGCCCGGCTCAAGGCCTGAGCCAAGGCTCGTGTCGGCCGACTTGTCAGGCGGCGAGTTATCCGTTGAGTAGCGAAGCGGGCGGCGACCCCCCCGTCCTTCGAGACGCGAGGCTTCGCCCCGCTCCTCGAGGCATGAGGATGGATGCGGGGCTTCGCGCCTTCCCTTGAGGTTGCAGCGATGTCAGCGCGTGGCCAAACGATCGTCGGCGCCTACGCCATTGCGGGTGGCAAAGAGGGCAAGCAACGGCTCGACCTCCTTTCCGGCGCGATGCGCGAGACCACGCTCGAGCTTCTCGCCAGCGCCGGCCTCAAGAGCGGCGATCGGTGTCTGGACGCCGGATGCGGGGGCGGCCATGTGGCGCTCGACATGGCCCGCATCGTCGGACCGGCGGGGCATGTCACGGCGATCGACTTCGATCCCCACGTGCTCGAGTTCGCGCGCGCGGACGCCAAAGAGGCGCGCGCGGACAATATCGAGTTTGTGACGGCTGACACGTCGAGTTTTGACGGCGGCCCGTTTTCCTTCATCCACGCGCGCTACCTGCTGTCGCATGTGAGCGAGCCTGATCGCGTCCTCGCACGCCTCAAGCGGCTGCTCGCGCCGGGCGGACGGATGGCGATCGAGGACATCGATATGTCCGGCGCGTTCTGCCATCCGCCCGAACCCGCGCAGGATCGATTCCAGGCGCTTTACACCGAAGCCGTGCGCCGCGGCGGGGCCGACGCCAATCTTGGCCGCCGATTGCCGGCTCTGGCGCTGGCCGCCGGCCTGCACGGCGCGCAATGGAGGGTCTTTCAGCCGCTTTACGCTTCCGGACCGCACAAGCATATGACCGCCGTGACCATGCAACTGATTGGCGGGTCGCTCTTGCGCTATGGGCTGGCGACCGAGGCGGAGATCGACACGCTTGCCCAGAAGTTGGGCGCTTTCGCCGACGATCCCTCGACGCTGGCCGCTCTCCCGCGCATCGTCCAGGTTTGGGGTACGGTTTAGCCGGGGGGCCAGCGTCTTTCCCGGTTGAGAGAAAGCCGGGACGGGCTTCCGTCGGGCCGAACAAAGTATCGTGCCGCTCCGACGAACTTGTGGACTTCAGGCCGGGGATCGGACAATAAGCGCGGCTTCGGGGACTTGAATTGCCAGGCGTCGGCGGCCGTTCGGCAGGCCCGGCGCGAGAGGAGACATTGCGATGGTTGCCAAGGTAGCGATCAATGGCTTCGGCCGCATCGGGCGGCTGGTGCTGCGGGGGATTCTGGAATCGGGCCGCAAGGACATCGAGGTCGTCGCCATCAACGATCTGGGTCCCGTGGAGACCAACGCGCATCTCCTGCGCTACGACAGCGTGCACGGGCGCTTTCCTCACAAAGTCAAGGTCGAGGGCGATACGATGGTCGTCGACGGCCACAAGATCAAAGTGACGGCGATCCGGGACCCGGCCGAGCTTCCGCACAAGGCGCTCGGCGTCGACGTCGCGCTCGAATGCACGGGCATCTTCACCGCGCGCGAGAAGGCGGCGGCCCATCTCAAGGCGGGCGCGAAGCGCGTTCTCATCTCGGCGCCGGCGGAAGGCGCGGACCTGACCGTCGTCTATGGCGTCAACGACGACAAGCTGACCAAGGATCATCTCGTCGTCTCGAACGCATCCTGCACGACCAATTGCCTGGCGCCGGTCGCGAAAGTGCTGAACGACGCGATCGGCATCGAGCACGGGTTTATGACCACGATCCATTCCTACACCGGCGATCAGCCGACGCTCGATACGCTGCACAAGGATCTCTACCGCGCCCGCGGCGCGGCTTTGTCGATGATCCCGACCACGACCGGCGCGGCGAAAGCGGTCGGCCTCGTCCTGCCGGAGCTCAAGGGCAAGCTCGACGGCTCCGCGATCCGCGTGCCGACGCCCAACGTTTCGGTCGTCGACCTCAAGTTCGTCGCCAAGCGCAAGACGAGCCCGGACGAGATCAACAACGCCGTCAAGGCCGCCGCCGACGGCAACGGCCCGCTCAAGGGCATCCTCGGCTATACCGACGAGCCCAATGTCTCGAGCGACTTCAACGGCGACGACCGCTCCTCGATCTTCCATCTCGACCAGACCAAGGTGATCGACGGCAATTTCGTCCGCGTGCTCTCCTGGTACGACAACGAATGGGGCTTCTCGAACCGGATGGCGGACACCGCCGTCGCGATGGCGAAGCTGATCTGATCGAGACAGCATATGAGCGAAATCGCGCCGGATGCTTGGCAAAAGGAAATGGAGGACGCTCGCGCGGCTTTGCGTGAGCGGTTTCCGGACCTGCGTTGCCTTCGCTGTCGCAACGAGCGATTCCTGGTTCGAATGTGGCCGGACGAGAGCTTGGTGCCGGGCTTGGCGTCGGAGACCAACAATAGGGTCGTGGAATTGATATGTGAGAATTGTGGTTTTCAGGAAAGGCATATCGTCCGGCTGCTGGCGACTCCTGAAGTGGGGTAATGTGCTTATATGGCCGAACTGAAGCTCGTTATCGGGGGGCCGGAGGGTCCGATGCTTGAACAGCGCGTTGCTCGGCTGGAGCAAATATTGGAAAGGCTTGAGCCAAAAATCACCGAGATCCTGTTGACCGGGGCAAAGCAGACCGACATCCAGAAGCTGCAGGTTGACCTTGCTGAGGCGCGCGGCAGGGTTTCCATGCTTCCAACTTGGTGGATGCTGATTGTTGCGATCGTGGCCACATGGAGCGCCAGCGCCGGGATTGTTTTCGCGCGCGTGAGGGCGGCTCATCCATGACCACGCCCTTCCACACCCTCGACGACGCCGACTTGGCCGGCAAGCGCGTTCTGTTGCGCGTCGATCTCAACGTGCCGACGGAGAACGGCCGGGTGACCGACGCGACGCGCATCGAGCGCGTTGCATCGACCATCACGGAGATTGCGGACAAGGGCGGCAAGGTCATTCTTCTTGCCCATTTCGGCCGGCCCAAGGGCGGCCCGGACGAAGCCAATTCGCTGAGGCCCGTCGCCGCCGCGGTCGCCGACATCATCAAGCGGCCGGTCGCCTTCGCAACCGACTGCATCGGCAAGACAGCCGACGACGCGATCGCCAAAATGAAGAATGGCGACGTGCTCCTGCTCGAAAACACCCGCTTCCACAAGGGCGAGGAGAAGAACGACCCGGCCCACGTCGACCAACTCGCCAAGCTCGGCGATCTCTACGTCAACGACGCCTTTTCCGCCGCCCATCGCGCGCACGCGACGACCGAAGGGCTCGCTCGCAAATTGCCTGCGTATGCAGGGCGCGCGATGCAGAAGGAGCTCGAGGCGCTGGAGGCGGCGCTCGGCAATCCGAAGCGCCCTGTCGCGGCGATCGTCGGCGGCGCCAAAGTGTCGACCAAGCTCGAGCTGCTCGGCAATCTCGTCAACAAGGTCGACGTCCTCATCATCGGCGGCGGCATGGCCAACACCTTCCTGTTCGCGGAGGGCAAGGGGATCGGCAAGTCGCTGTGCGAGAAGGATCTCGCCGACACCGCGCGCTCGATCGTGGCGGCGGCCGAGAAGGCCAAGTGCCGCATCCTGCTGCCGGTCGACGCGACCGTCGCCGCGGAGCTCAAGCCTCATGTCCACGCGCATGTTGTCGACGTCGATCATGTTCCTGAGGAGGAGATGATCCTCGACATTGGCCCGAAGTCGGTCGCCGCGGTCGAGAAGGTTTTGGGCGAGATCAGGACGCTGGTCTGGAACGGGCCGTTCGGCGCCTTCGAGACGCCGCCCTTCGACGCCGCCACGATGGCGATCGCGAAGACCGCGGCGCGCCTGACCAAGCAAGGCAAGCTGACGTCGGTCGCCGGCGGCGGCGACACCGTCGCGGCGCTCAACGAGGCCAAGGTCGCGGACGATTTCACCTATGTCTCGACCGCGGGCGGCGCGTTCCTGGAATGGATGGAAGGCAAGGCGCTGCCGGGCGTCGAGGCGCTCAGGGCGAAGTAGGGTCGAGCGCATCAGCCATGCCGTCTTGTCATGCCCGCGAAAGCAGATCCAGCGGTTCCGCTTCCTGGCCGTGGATTCCCGCTCGCAAGCGGGAATGACAAGTTGCTGTGTTCTGGCGCGCTCTACAGTCGAACTACCGCCGTCATCGCGAGGAGCGGAGCGACGTGGCGATCCAGAGCCGCCGCGTTCGTCCCTTCATCCCTGGATCGCTTCCCCCGGACTTGATCCGGGGGTCGCGACGACGAAGCCTTTTGCAAGCGGGGCCTTGCATGTGTATAATGGCGTAAGGGGTACACATGCCCCCGAGACGCCAGACATGCGCACCAATATCGAAATCGACGACAAACTGATGGCTCAAGCCCTGAAGCTCACCGGCTTGCCGACCAAGCGCGCGGTGGTGGAAGAGGGGCTGCGGCTGATGGTTCGGCTTCGCAAGCAAGCCCGGGCGCTGAAGTCGCTCAAGGGCTTGGGTTGGGAAGGCGACCTCGACGAGATGCGCCAGGACCGCCCGTCGCGCCCGTCGTGATCCTGGTTGATAGCTCCGTCTGGATCGCGCATCTTCGGGGGTCTTTGACGCCGGCGACCGCGAAACTCGAAGCTGCGGTGACTGCCGAGCCGATCCTTGTTGGCGACCTCATCCTGCTTGAAGTTCTTCAGGGCGCTCGCGATGAGCGTCGCTGCGGCGCGCATCGAACGCGGCTTGCGCCGCTTCGAGGTCGTGACTCTGCTCGACGCCGATCTCGCGCCCCGCGCAGCGCGGAATTATCGCAGGCTGAGAGATATGGGCATAACGATCCGCAAGACGAACGACATTATTATCGGCACGTTTTGCATTGAACGCGGCTGCTCGCTGCTGCACGACGATCGCGATTTTGTCGCCATGGAGGAGCATCTCGGCCTTGTGGCTGCGTGAAGCCGGACCGAACGCGGAAAGCGCGACGGCTAGAGCCTTCTGCTCTTGAGTTTACGCGCAGATCGCCCCACCGCGTCTCCTCCCCCCATAGCCCGTCCAAAGGACGGGCGTCCTTCGGGCGCCCTATGGTGGGGGAGGACAGAGGAGGGGGGTCGCGCCGTCCTAACGAGGCTAGCGAGCCACGGCGCATCGATATCTCCTCGGTCCGCGCGACCCCCCACCCCTGCCCGCCCCCACATAGGGCGTCCGGAAGGACGCCCGTCTCTCGACGGGCTATGAGGGGGCGGGTGCGCTAACGCCATCGATTCTACCCAAATGCAGCATGCTCTAGCGCAGCCTGATCGCGAGGCTCTGGGTCGCGCGGCCGATCAGTCCTTTTTCGTCATAGAGCGCGGACTCGGCCAATCCGCAGCCATTGCCGCCGAAGAGAGCTGCGCGCCTCGAGGCAAATCCATTCGCCCTCGGGTCGGCGGAAGAGGTTGATGGTGAGATCGCAATTGATGAACACATATTTCGAGAAATCCAGTGCGGCGCTCACGCCGTTGCCCGAATCTCCGGCGACGGCGACGCGCTGATAGGGGCTCGGCTGCTCGCCCTCGATGAGCGGATGGTTCATGCGAAACCAGGCGGCGCAGGGTCCGTTGAAGAAGCGCCCTGCCGCAAGCCGATTTTCGACCAGCGCGCCGTAACCCGCCCTCAGCTGCGCCATGGGGATCTTGACGACTGGGCATTCGTCGGGCGGCTTCGGCGCGGCCGGCGGCGGATGGCCCGGCGTGCCCTTCGGAACGGGAAAATCCTCCTCGCGCTGCATGAGCGCCGTGAAACGCGCGACCTCCTTGTCCTGGGCGCTCAAGCGACCCGAAAAGTGGCCGGCGTTGCGGCCGACATAGTCCTGCACGACCTCGACGAGGCAGTCGCCGATGGGCGCGGGCCGCATGAGGTTGACAGTCAGCCGTCCGAGATGGGTCAATCCCTCTTTGGCGGCGAAGCGTTCGATCGCGCGACAGATCAGCGCCGAGGGCGGTCCGGCGTGCTGATGGCCGGGATGCCAAGGGCCGCGGGTCAGCTCACTGGCGCGAAACACGCCGTCACCGACTTCGCTATAGGCTGTGTCCAATGAGAGCCTCCGCCGTAGCGCCACTCTCGCTCTCGTCGGCGCGCGCTTGAGTTTTTTGCGCCATGCGGGGGCTTGGCGCAAGATGGTTCGTATATAAACTAATATGGCTGATATGTGGGTAAAGCCAAAGACATCTTTTCGCCTGCGCTTGGGACCATCCGCGTGAAAGGCGCCGAGGCTGACGCCGTGTTCACCGCCATCAGGCGAACCGGCCTCGTCCCGCGAGGCGCGTTCAGGCTCGCGGAGGGCGAGCGGGTCGGAGAACTGGCCGGCATGCGCACAATCGTGCTCGCCGGCATGGCCGGCCGCAGACGGCTGGGACGCGTTCGCCGCGTCGCCCGAGGCGGGCGATGGGCTTGCCGACCCGCTCGACCGCTGGAGCCGGCGGCTGATCGAGAGCCTCGCGGCCGAGCTCGGGGCGAAGGCGTTGTTCCCTTTTGGCGGGCCGCCTTTTTTGCCGTTCCAACGATGGGCGCAGCGCGCGGAACCGCTCCATTCCTCACCGATTGGCCTATTAATTCACCCGCATTACGGCCTTTGGCATGCCTACCGCGGCGCACTTGGGCTCAGCGAAGAGCTCGCCGTCGCCGAGCCGGCGTTCGCTCCGAGCCCATGTGAAACGTGTTCGGGACGCTGGTGCTTGAAGACCTGTCCGGTTGGAGCGTTTTCGGAAGCGGGCTACGACGTCGCGGCTTGCACCGGTCATCTTCGAAGCCGAGCCGGCGAGGATTGCATGGCCTTTGGCTGCCAGGCTCGCCGGGCGTGCCCGGTCGGCGCGGAACACGCCTACGGGCCTGAACAGGCCGGGTTCCTCATGCGCGCGTTCTTGCGCGGGCAGGGCGGCTGAAGCGGGGGACGATTTCGACGCCTCACCCCCGCGCGAGATCCCGCGAATCGGGCGACGACAAACGTTTGCGGAAAAACGGAATTAATGCTATAGGCTTGTGCTATGAAGGATTCCGACTGGACCAAGGGGCATCGGGCATCGGGATCGCTTGGACGCCCTTTGGCGGAGCCAGAGAGGCAGGAGAGACGGGCGAGGGCGTTTTTAGTGAATCGCTCGCAACCCATTGAAAAGGCTCGATTCGAAAAAATAAACGCTAGTAAACGCTAGCACTTTTACTAGCGTTTAGGCGCGTTTACTGGCGTTTACGCGCGTTTATTCGCCTTGGGCGGGAGGGCTGCCCGCGCCATTTTGACGCAAGGCGGACGGGTCGAGCGAGCGGCGCGTCAGCCCGGATTGGTCGCCGTGACCATCCAGATCGCCGCGCCGAGCGGCACGCTGTCGCCCCGCGCATGCGCCGCGAGAGCCTTGCGGATGTCCGCCGTCGCCGCGGCGCGGACCGCCTCGCTCTGGCCGTCGAGCATCCGGCTTGTCGGGCCGATCGTCATCGCGGCGCGGACGGCCGTGTCGAGCCCGCGGCCGGTCGCGATGTCGAGCTCGAGATCGTGCGGCGTGAGAACGATGTCGGCGAAGCCCGCGTCGCTGAGGACCCGCCGCACCCGCGTTTCGCTGGCGAAAGCGAAGGGCCCCGGCGCCTCGGGGTCCGTCTCGGGCAGAGGAGGGGCGTGCTTGCCCGCTTCGCGCAGCGGCAGGATCAGCCAGGGGTTCTGCCTGGGCTCGCGCCAGCAGGCGAAGGCGAGTCGGCCGCCAGGCTTGAGGCCGTTGCGCAGGTTGGCGAACGATCGCGCCGGATCGGCGAAGAACATGACGCCGAACCGCGACGCCACGAGGTCGGCGCCGTTGGGCTCGAAATCGTAGACCGTGGCGTCGGCGCGTTCGAACCGGATCGGGCAGGCTCTGCGGCGCCCGCTCGCGAGCGCGCGCCAGCATCGGCTCGGAAATGTCGAGCCCGAGGACCTTGCCACCCGGACTGACGCGGGCGGCGAAGTCGATCGTCGTCGCGCCGCAGCCGCAGCCGACGTCGATCACGCGATCGCCAGGTTTTGGGTCCGCTACGGCGATCAGCCGGTCGGAAACGGGCCGCAGAACTTGATCCTGATGTTCCTGATGGTCGGTCCATCGCTGTCCGGCGCTCGCGTTCCAGTACTCGGACTGCGCGGCATTGTCGGCGTGGATTGGCGCAGCGGACATGGGTTCCCTGATTGCTGAGTTGGGCGGCGCTTCTGGGTTGCACCAGATTTTGAGACGGCGCAATGGGAGGCCTCGTCATGCAATTGATACCCGGCCTCGCTAATCCTGCTAGACTTTGAGGCTGGACCTGTAAGGTACTCGAAAGATTCAGCGAACCAGGCTCGGTCATTCGACATGGGAGATGACGATGGCGACCACGACCGCTCTGTCGAAAAAGGAAAGCGCGACGAAAACCGAAAGCACGCTGTCGAAAGCCGAGGCCGCGCTCATCAACGCCTATTGGCGCGCCGCCAATTATCTGTCTGTCGGTCAGATCTATCTGTTCGACAATCCCTTGCTGCGTGAGCCTCTGAAAGAGGAGCACATCAAGCCTCGCCTCCTCGGGCATTGGGGTACGACGCCTGGCCTCAACTTCATCTACGCGCACCTCAATCGGCTGATCAAGAAACACGATCTCGATGTGATCTACATCACCGGTCCCGGACATGGAGGGCCGGGGCTGGTTGCGAACGCCTATCTCGAAGGCACCTACAGCGAAGTTTATCCCGGCGTCTCGCGAGACGCGGAGGGCATGAAGCGGCTCTTCACCCAGTTCTCGTTTCCAGGCGGAATCCCAAGCCACGTCGCGCCCGAGACGCCCGGCTCGATCCATGAGGGCGGCGAGCTCGGCTACTCGCTGTCGCACGCGTTCGGCGCCGCGTTCGATAACCCCGATCTCATCGTCGCCGCCGTCGTCGGCGATGGCGAAGCCGAGACGGGGCCGCTTGCGACGAGCTGGCATTCCAACAAGTTCCTGAACCCGGTGCGCGACGGCGCCGTGCTGCCGATCCTGCATCTCAACGGGTACAAGATCGCCAATCCAACCGTGTTGGCGCGGATACCGCACGAGGAGCTCGATCATCTCTTGCGCGGGTACGGTTACGCGCCTCATTTCGTCGAAGGGGATGACCCGGCGGTGATGCACGAACTCATGGCGTCCACGCTCGAAACGGTGGTCGGCGAGATCCGGAACATCCAGGCCGATGCACGGAAGAACGGATTTTCCAAGCGCCCGATCTGGCCGATGATCGTCATGCGCACGCCGAAGGGCTGGACCTGTCCCAAGGAGATCGACGGCAAGCGGGAGGAGGGCTACTGGCGGTCGCATCAGGTCCCAATGAGCGCGATGCGCGGCCACCCGGAGCACGTCGGCGTCCTCGAGACATGGATGAAGAGCTATCGCCCCGAGGAGCTGTTCGACGACACGGGCCGCCTAAAGGGCGAGCTCGCCGCGCTTGCGCCGCAGGGCGCCCGCCGGATGAGCGCCAATCCGCACGCGAACGGCGGCCTGCTCTTGCACGACTTGAAGCTTCCAGACTTCCGCGACCACGCGGTCGACGTGTCGTCACCCGGTTCAGTGAATGCGGAAGCGACACAGGTCATGGGCCAATTCCTGCGCGATGTGATGAAACTCAATCTGGAGCAGCGGAACTTCCGCCTGTTCAGCCCGGACGAGAACAATTCGAACCGTTGGCAGGACGTGCTCGAGGTCACGAACCGCGCCTGGGTCGCCGAGACGTTATCGTACGACGACCATCTCGCAGCCGACGGGCGTGTGATGGAGATGCTGAGCGAGCACCAATGTCAGGGCTGGCTCGAAGGCTATCTGCTGACCGGCCGGCACGGCTTCTTCTCGTGCTACGAAGCGTTCATCCACATCATAGATTCGATGTTCAATCAGCATGCGAAATGGCTGAAAGTCTGCGGCCACGTCAAATGGCGTCGACCGATCGCTTCGCTGAATTATCTGTTGTCCAGCCACGTGTGGCGGCAGGACCACAACGGCTTTTCGCACCAGGACCCCGGCTTCATCGACCACGTGATGAACAAAAAGGCGGAAGTTGTGCGGATCTATTTGCCGCCCGACGCGAATTGCCTGCTGTCGGTTACCGATCATTGCTTGCGTAGCCGCAACTACGTGAATGTCATCGTCGCGGGCAAACAGCCGTCGCCGCAATGGCTGACCATGGATCAGGCGGTCAGGCACTGCGAAGCGGGCCTAGGGATCTGGCCATGGGCGAGCAACGACCGCGGCGGCGAGCCGGACGTCGTGATGGCTTGCTGCGGCGATGTGCCGACGCTTGAGACGCTCGCCGCCGTCAAGCTCCTGCGCCAGCACGCGCCCGAACTCAAGATACGGGTCGTCAACGTCGTCGATCTCATGACGCTGCAGCCGTCAAGCGAGCATCCGCACGGCATTTCCGATCGTGACTTCGACGCTCTCTTCACGGTCGACAAACCAATCATCTTTGCGTTTCATGGCTACCCGTGGCTCATCCATCGCCTGACCTACCGGCGGAGCGGGCACGACAACATTCATGTGCGCGGCTACAAGGAAGAGGGGACGACGACGACGCCTTTCGATATGTGCGTCATCAACGATCTTGACCGGTTCCATCTCGTCGGCGACGTCATCGACCGCGTGCCAAAGCTTGGCGAGCGAGCCGCCTACGCCAAGCAGGAAATCCGCGACAAGCTCATCGATCATCGCGAATACATCCGCCGCTTCGGCGACGATATGCCCGAGATCAAGAACTGGACATGGGCGGGTCAAGGCTCGGCGGCGGGCGTGGCCTCGACCGAGGGCGACAACGTCTGAACCCCAACCAGCGTCGCCAGAGCGTCACAAGCGCCGGATATCAATGGCCCTCCTCGGTGGGAGGGCCTGGCCAATGAACGACGTGAAAGAACTCAATCGAGCGGCGCACGCGACGCCAGCCCGGGGTTCGCCGGACGCTGCCGCTCTCCTCAAAAGCTACGCCATCAGCGCGGCCCTGTTCTCCGGCGCGCCGGATGCTCTCTATGAGCGGCATCTGAAGTTCGACGATATCGTTGAGCCCGAGACCGCCAATACGAGAGAGCGCTACAAGGCCGCCGCGCGTGCGGTGAGAGGCATTCTCTCGGACCGTTGGCTGCGCACCCATAAGACCTATGCGCGCGAGAACCCGAAGCGGATCTATCATATCTCGATCGAGTTTCTCATCGGCCGCTCGCTCGGCAACAATGTGATGAACCTCCTGCTCGATCCCATCGTCGGACCGAGTTTCAAAGGCGACGGCCTCGAGTGGTGGGAGATCCTTCACGAGGAGCCCGACGCGGGCTTGGGCAATGGCGGCCTCGGGCGTCTGGCCGCCTGTTTCCTCAACTCCATGGCCACCATGGAACTTCCCGCGATGGGCTATGGCCTGCGGTATGAGCACGGCATCTTTCAGCAGAAGATTCGAAACGGCTGGCAGGAGGAGCGCCCGGACAATTGGCTTGCCTATCCAGATCCGTGGGAGATCGTGCGTCCGGCGGAAAGCGTTCCGGTGACGTTCGGCTGCTCGGTTGAACTGCGCGCAGGCCAGCTGCGTATGATTCCGAACCGCCCCTCGACGCTTATCGGCGTCCCCTATGATCGGCCGGTGGTCGGCTATGGCGGCAAGACGGTCAACACGTTGCGTTTGTGGAGCGCAACCGCCGCGCATGCGTTCTATTTCCAGCGATTCAGCGGCGGCGACTTCGTTGCCGCGATCGCCGAGGCGCTCAACGCCGAGTCGCTCACCCGCGTTCTCTATCCGGACGACCATACGCTTCAGGGGCGCGAGCTTCGGCTCATGCAGGAATATTTCTTGGTCGCGTGTTCGCTGGCGGACGCCATCCGAAGGTTTCGGGAATCGAACACCGATTGGCGGCTTTTGCCGGAGAAAGCCGCGATCCAGCTCAACGACACGCATCCGACCCTCGCCGTGCCGGAACTCATGCGCATTTTGCTCGACGAAGGGCGCCTGGGCTGGGACGAAGCGTGGGATATTACACGCGCTACACTCGCTTACACCAATCACACTCTGCTTCCCGAGGCGCTGGAGCGTTGGCCGATCGACTGGATGCAACTCCTCATTCCGCGCCAACTCGAGATCATATTCGAGATCAACCGCCGACTGCTCGACGACATCCACGGGCGTTACCCTGGCGACTTCGGGCGCGCTGCGGCGGTGAGCCTGGTCGAAGAGGGCCAGACCAAGCACATTCGCATGGCGAATTTGGCGATCGTTGGGTCCCACAGCACTAACGGAGTGGCGGCGATCCACTCCGAACTTCCAGCGTCTGCGCGAGAATCCGGGTCTCGACGTCCCGCCGCGCACATTCTTCTTCGCCGGAAAGGCGGCGCCTGCCTATTATCTCGCGAAAGCCATCATCAAGTTCATCAACAACCTCGCTCAGACGATCGACGCTGATCCTGCGATGCGTGGCAAGCTCAAGGTTGTGTTCCTGCCGGAATACAACGTCACGCTGGCTGAGCGCTGCATCCCTGCCGCCGACGTTTCGAACCAGATTTCAACCGCCGGCTACGAGGCGAGCGGCACCAGCAACATGAAGTTCATGATGAACGGCGCCCTGACCATCGGAACACGCGACGGCGCCACGATCGAGATGGCCGAGGAGGCGGGAGAGGAAAACTTCTTCTTGTTCGGTCTTACCGCCCAAGAAGTCGCCAACAGCCGCCCCTGGTACAGCCCCTATTGGCATTATGAAAATGAGCCGGAGACCCGGAAGGCGCTTGATCTGATCTTTTCCGATCACTTCAGCCCGAACGAGCCGGGAATCTTCGAGCCGTTACGTGGCGCGCTCCTGACTCACGGCGACCAGTTCATGCATCTGGCCGATCTGACCTCCTACCTTGAAGCCGATGGGAAGCTCTGCGACCTCCACCGCAAGCCGGACGAATGGACGCAGAAGGTCATTCTCAACATCGCGGGTTCGGGTAAGTTCTCGAGCGACCGCACGATCGGGCAGTACGCGCAGGAGATCTGGGGCGTAAAACCCTGTCCGGTGAAATAGCCCCCCCCTTGCGAAAACCCGGCGCGCCGTCGAGGGTTGGCCGCAGCGCGCCGGCTTGAGCCAATTCAGCTCTTCGGGGCGGCGGGCGCGTGGTGGCGCCTCATGCGCATATGTTCGGCCGAGGCCCTGGCTCTCTCGCGGCTCATGTTCCTTTGGCTACGCATATGCCGCGAATGCGAGCCCCTTGGCGTCGCGGGAGCCGCGGTATCGGCCTGAGCCACTTGTTCACCTTGAGCGGGCGCCGCGGACTGAGCCATCGCGGCCGGCGGCGAAAGGGCGACGAGCGCGCCGAAGGTCATCGCAGCGACGGTTCTCTTCATCGAAGTCCTCCCCAAAAGACTGGTTCGTCCCACCTGTCAAACACCCCAGTCTCCAGCGGCCGCCTGAATTGCCGATGAACGCGCCCGACCGCGAAACCCGGCCAAATAAACGTTCTTAAACGCGCTTAAATGTTAGCAAACGTTAGTAAAAGTGCTTTCATTTGCTAACGTTTATTTTTTCGAATCGGGACTTTTCAATGGGTTACGGGCGATTCAAGCAACAATTCTTCCCCGAGTGACTGCCGCTGCCAGGACCGACCCATTTTCCTTTCCGACCTCCACTCGAGGATAGCGCGGGTTTAAGCCCGCCCAGTCAAAAAATGTAGCACAGATTCTGATTTTACGCAAACAAAAGTCCAGAAAAATTCAGGTCGAACCTTGCACGGGGCCGATGCCGAGCGGCCAATGTTCTCACTCCGGGGCGACGTCGCCGACCGTGGCTGCGGTCGGAAGGGTCCGCTGGGCGCATTGACCGACGCCGATCAAGACGCCGTTGTGGAGCAGGGACGCGTACTCGCCCGAGATGGCCATCCCGGCGCGCGAAAGGTTCGAAACGACAAGCGCCCAGCCGGGGTTATTCCGGGGCAGCAAGGTCACGCCGCCGACTGGGTTCGCAGTCATGAGCCAGACCGGGCGGGAGCCGGCCTGGCTCACAACGGACTTGCCGTGTCCGAGGTACGACGTTTCGACGAATGTCGATACCGGCGAGCCATCGACGCTCGTGGTATTGGGAGCGAATGACCAGGCGCTTCGGTTGCCGTCGGTTTCCGTGACCCGGCAAATCATGTCGACGCCGTAGTCATGCGCGTGCGCCGACCCCGCGAGGGCAAGCGCGAAGGCGGCGAGGGCGAGCGGTCTCAACATCTTAGCCTCCAGTCCAGTGGGTTCAAATAACAATACTATTGTGTTTACAATGCCAGGATAAAACGCGCCGCCTCGAGGGCGAATGGCGCGTGATTGGCGGGGAAGCGCCATCAAATTGAGATTAGGGTGTCCGATTAATCTCAAAGGGCCGCCTGACGCGTTCAAACGGCTGCACGCTGTGCTGGCCTGAACGAGCGCCGCGAAACGCTGGTCGGACGCGTTGCGCAAGCGCGCGCGACGCGGCTTCGCGCCGTCTGCTTGCGCCCGATCAAGTCGCGGACGCAATCGATGTCAGGTCTGACAAATGAAGCCCCGCGCGGGGAGGGCCGACGCGGGGCTGACAGGCGCCTTTTGGCTGGGGGGCTGGGGTCGGCGCCCGTCATGACCTTAACGGCGCGCCCGACCTATCTGTTCCGCCGGCGAGACGTGTTTGAGCGCGGCGATTCGGCTGCTCGCTCAACGATTGGTGAAAGCGCCGGCGACGGTCGTGAGCCTCGGACGTGTGCGATGCTGCTGCTCGGCTTCGCGGGCCTCGGCTTCGCGGCTCATCGCGCCTTCGGCGCCTCCACCTATGAGTTCGGCCGCCTGATTTCTCTCCGGGCTTGAATCCGGGGTCAGACGCAAAGAAAGGCAAGTCTCGACGTCGCGGCGGCGGACGCGTGTTGGCTTGTCCTCGTCGGGTATCCCGTGTCCTTCCTCAACATATGTGCCAGTTGCAAATCTATCTCGCTACGTTACCTTCGATCGATAGCAAAATGACTGAGTGTTATGGTATGAAGTGGGCCGCTGGCGATGATTTGTCGAGATCAAGACGGAAAAATGGAGACGTTTATCTCAGTAATTCAGACTTATTTGTAGATAGTGATAGAGTAGTTTCTGAGCTTTATTTCGTCAGAAGCAGGAAGCATTTGATCTCCACGACTGATACGAGGCGATTTGCGGCCAAAGAAGTCACCGTTATCTATCTGTCTTTCACAAATCTTCGTATATCAATCACACTGCCTGGCGGCAGCGTGTCGTTAAAAGGCGGCACAAGCGGAACATACGGCCGCAAGTAGTCGCCGTCCCCTTTTACCGTGAGTTCGCAACGGGGCGGCTGTTAACCGCAACCCACGAGCGCGCGAATGGCCGCCAGCTCAGGGGCGGGACGCCCAATCCTTGTAACGTTTGAGGTTCTCTTCGTTCGGCGGATAAAGGCCCGGCAGCTTCGCGCCATTCGAGACTTCATCCATGATCCAGGTCTCCATGCGCTCCTGCTCCGGCGCGACGCGAACCACGTCCTCGACGAGGGCGGCTGGAATCAGCACCGCGCCGTCGTCGTCAACGACCACAAGATCGTCGGGATAGACGCTCACGTCGCCGCAACCGATTGGCTCCTGCCAATTGGCGAAGGTGAGGGCGGCGACCGAGGGAGGGGCGGCTGCGCCCTGGCACCAGACAGGGAGGCCGGTCTTGAGGACGCCCGCCATGTCGCGCACGACCCCGTCGGTGACAAGGCCCGCCACGCCGCGCTGCTTGATCCTCGCGCAGAGGATGTCCCCGAAGATGCCGGCGTCCGTGACGCCCATCGCGTCGGCGACCATGACGCAGCCGGGCGGCGCCTCCTCAATCGCTGCTCTTGTCGACCGAGGGGAGGACCATGAAGCAGGCGTCGCGAGATCCTCACGCGCCGGAATGAAGCGCAACGTGAACGCGCGCCCGACAATGCGCGGCTGCCCGGGTCGAATCGGCCGCGTTCCCCGCATCCAGACCCGGCGCAATCCATGCTTGAGCAGGACCGTCGTGATCGTTGCGGTCGAGACGGGTTTCAGAGCTTCGATGATGTCGCTGAGCTCACTCATACTTCCTCCGGGACATGTTCAGGCACGGGGGGCGCCGGCGCCGAGCACGGTAGAATACAACTCACGCTTCGGCCAGTGTATGGGAGGCCAAACGCGAATCCTCCCCACGAGACTTCCGCAATGTGCAACGCTTATCGCCTGGTGACGGACGCCGCCACGCTCTTTGAAGGCTTCTCCCAGACCCGAATCACGATCCGCTTTTCGGAGGGAACGCCCAACATCGAGGCGCGCGAGGACATCAAGATCACCGACTCGGCGCCGATCGTTCGCGCGGTCGACGGCGAGCCGGAGGGCGGCGACCTCGTCCAGCGACGCTGGAGCTGGCCGGGGCAGAACCGCAAGCCCGTCTACAATTTCCGCTCGGACGGCCGCGAATTCGCCTCAGGCCGCTGCCTCATTCCCGCCGACGGCTTCTACGAGTTCACCGATCCGGCGGACACAAAGAAGAAGCGGAAGGACAAGTGGCTGTTCACCAAGTCCGGCGAGCCGTGGTTTTGCGTCGCCGGAATCTGGCGGGCCGACGCCCAAGTCGGCGAGGCCTTCACGATGTTGACGATGCCGCCCGGCCCCGACATCGCGCCTTACCACGACCGGCAGATCGCCATTCTCGATCATGGGGATTGGGCCGCCTGGCTCGATCACTCGATCTCGGCCAAGGCGGTCCTCAAGCCGCTGCCTGCAGGCAGCCTCGCCGTCGAACAGGTGGGTTAGAAGCGTCGGTCGCGCGCCTTGGCGTAGGCGCACATGAGCAAGAGAATGAGCCAACCGGCGGCGCCGGCAACTACGATCGTCACGTCAGTTTCCTCTTGAATTGGGTTGCGCGGTCGGCGTCGGGAGGCGGATCCGTTCCGTCACATCCGCTCGGCAATTTTGAAGACGAGCCAGCCCAAACCGGCGAAGCTCAAGCCCCAAAGAACCATGACCGCGATCATCGCCTTGACCCTCGCTTTTTACAGGAAGATTACGACTTTACCGGACGAAAGCAAGTAACAAATTGTTAAAGGCAAATCGGCGGTGAAACCTCGTCCTCTTCCTGTCGAGGGCGTTCGTATACCCCTGTCTGGCGGAGCGCCGTGACGCCGCTCACACTTCGTTAACCATGGGGAAGCCAAGGAGCCTTGGGTGTTCGCGCGTCTCGGGAAGGGGTCGCGCTTCGCGCGCAACATCGAGCGCGCGGCCAAATAATCCGCAGGAAGCTCCCGTCCTAACGGAAGATTAACCTTGAGGCCCTAATGCGTTGATACCCATGGGGTCCCATGCTATCCCACGCTGTCCCGTCACTCGACTGCGCCCCGGCGGCGCCTAACGTCGCAGCAGCGTGGCTGGGGCGGACTTGCTTGCGTGCCGAAGGGCTGTCTGGTGGATCGATTTCTTTCGAACTTCACCCACCGCTTCGACGCCAAGGGGCGGATCTCGATCCCGGCCTCGTTCCGTCAGGTGCTGACGAAGGACGGGTTCGCCGGCGTCTACGCCTATCCCTCCCTGGACGCGCCGGCGCTCGACTGCGGCGGCAATGCGCTGATCGCGGAGATCAATTCGCTGCTCCAGACGATGCCCCCTTATTCACAGGCTCGGGACGCCTTCGCCACGGCGCTTCTGGGCATGAGCGAGGTGTTGCGCCTCGACGCGGAGGGCCGGGTGTTCTTCGAGGAGCGGCTCAAGACGGCGCTGGGGCTCGGCGCCGAGGCGGTGTTCGTCGGGCAGGGGCACAAGTTCCAGATCTGGGAGCCGACGCGCTTCCAGGCCCATCTCGATCAGGCGCGGGAGCGCGTCCGGCGCTTGCGGGCGGAGCGCGACGCGCTTGCGCCGCCCGGTGGGCCGGGATGAGCGCTGCGTCGGCGGCGCCCGGCCATGTTCCTGTCCTGCTTGCGGAAGCCATCGAGGCGCTCGAGCCTCGCGCGAATGGCGTCTATCTCGATGGCACGTTCGGCGGCGGGGGATATACGCGCGCGCTTCTCGATCGTGGCGCCCGCGTGATCGCGCTTGACCGCGATCCTGCCGCCATTCGCGCCGACGAAACTCTGAAAGCTTCGTCCGACGGTCGGTTGGAGCTCGTGGAGGCGCGCTTTGGCGAGCTCGACGAGGTCGCCAAGCGCCTCGGCGTAGACGGCGTGGCCGGGGTCGTGCTCGACATCGGGGTTTCGTCGATGCAGCTCGACGAAGCCGCGCGCGGCTTCTCGCTGCGCTTCGACGCGCCCCTCGACATGCGCATGGGGGGAGCCGGCCGTTCGGCCGCAGACATTCTGCGCCACGAGGACGAGGCGACGATCGCCGACATCCTGTTCCATTTCGGCGAGGAGCGCGCGGCGCGCCGAATTGCGCGCGCCATCGTCGCCGATCGCGAGACAAAGCCTTTCACCTCGACGCTGGAACTCGCCGGGATGATCGCGCGGGTGGCGCCGGCGCGGCGGGGCGAGTTCACCCATCCCGCGACCCGCGCCTTCCAGGCCTTGCGCATCGCCGTCAACGACGAGCTCGGCGAGCTCGCGCGCGGACTTTTCGCCGCCGAGCGGCTGCTCAAGCCCGGCGGGCGGCTCGTGGTTGTGACGTTCCACTCGCTCGAGGATCGGATCGTCAAGCAGTTCTTCGCTAGCCGCTCGGGCCGCGGGCGAGCCGCCTCGCGCCGTTTACCCGGCGAACCGCTCGAGGCCGAGCCGACATTCGAGGTTCCGCGCGGCCAGCCAATCGAAGCGGGGGATGCGGAGACGCACGCGAATCCGCGTTCGCGCTCGGCGAAATTGCGGTTTGGAATCCGCTTGAGCGCGCCGCCGATGGGACGGGACGAGGGCATTGAGGCGCTGGCTCGACTGCCGGCGCGAAGGGGGAGATAGGACCGATGTGGCGTATTCTGCACGCGTTCGCCATTGCCGCGCTGATCGGGTCGGCGGCATACGTCTATGGCGTCAAGTACCGCACGATCTACGCCTCCGAGCAGCTCGTGAAGACGCGCCATCTCATCAACAGGGAGAAGGACGCGATCAATCTCCTGCGCGCCGAATATGCGCATCTCGCGCGGCCCGACCGCGTGCAGACGCTGGCCAATTCGAAGCTCGGCCTGCAGCCCCTTGCCTTGAGCCAGATCGCGACCGTCAACGAGTTGCCTGACGCCCAGCCCAAGACCAACTCGATCGGCCGCACGCTCGAATCGCTGGGTTTCACCGCCGACAATTCGACCCCGGCCGTCACCGCCTCCGTCTCGACGCCCCCGGTCAGGTGAGCCATGGCTGAGATCCAGACCGACACGCGAGCAGCGCCCGCCAGGCGCGCGCGGGTGCGCTTCAATCCCCTGGATGTGCTGGCTGACGCCGCGATCGCGTGGCTCAGACGACACTTGCCCAAGAATTTCGGCGTCGATCTGGAGCCCCCAGGCTCGCGACCGCCACAGCCGGCCGGAGCAAACAAAGCCAGGCTCAAGGCCTTCGCGCGCCAGCTCCTGTCGACCCGGCTCGATCGCTCGAGCGCGCGCGTACGCACGATCGCGCTTGGGCTGTTCGTCGCCTATGCCGGGCTCGGCGTGAAGCTTCTCGTGCTCGGCCTCAGCCACGATCCGCCGCAGACGCTGAAGACCGCGGCGGACGGCGCCGTCTCCGGCTCGAGGCCCGATCTCCTGGACCGCAACGGCGAGATCCTGGCGACCGATGTCAAGACCATGTCGGTGTTCGCCGAGCCGAACCGCATCATCGACATCGACGAGGCGGTCGAACTGATCACCGCCGTGCTTCCCGACGTCGATGCGAAGGAATTGCGCGAGCGCCTCGCCTCGAAGAAAGGCTTCATCTGGGTCAAGCGGCATATCACGCCCAAGGAGCAGGCCGAGATCTTTCACCTCGGCCTACCGGGCGTCGGCTTCCTGCCCGAGAACAAGCGCGTCTACCCGAACGGGCCGATCGGCGCCTATGTGATCGGCTATGTCGACAAGGACAATGTCGGCATTGCGGGCATGGAGAAATATCTCGACCAGCAGAGCCTGACCGACCCGCATATCGCGGGCTTCGCGGTCGATCCGGATCTTCTCAAGCCCGTCCGCCTGTCGCTCGATCTTAAAGCCACGCACGCTTTGCGCGACGAACTGATCGACGGACTGGATCGCTTCCACGCCAAGGCCGCGGCGGGCATGATCATCGATGTCAACACCGGCGAAGTGATCGCGCTCGAATCGCTGCCCGACTTCGACCCCAATGATCCGACCAGCGCTCAAGACCCGAGCAAGATCAACCGCATCAGTGTCGGCGTCTACGAAATGGGTTCGACTTTCAAGGCGCTTTCGCTCGCGATGGCGCTCGAATCCGGCAAGGTCAATCTCGGCTCGCACGTGGATGCCCGCGACAGCCTGCGCTACGGGCGCTTCACGATTCACGATTTCCACGCCACCCATCGCGTGCTGACGGTTCCCGAAGTGTTCACTCATTCCTCGAACATCGGCGCCGCGCGGCTCGCGCTGATGGTTGGCGTCGAGGGCCATAAAGCCTTCTTGAAGAAGATGGGCCAGCTCGATCGGTTGCGCACCGAATTGCCGGAGAGCGCCGAGCCGCTGGTGCCCAAGCATTGGTCGCTTCTCAATACCATGACCATCGCCTTCGGGCAGGGCCTCAATGTGGCGCCGATCCAGGCGGTGATGGCGGTGTGCGCGCTGGCCAACGGCGGCGAGTTGATGACGCCGACCTTTCTGCCGCGCACCGAGGAGGAGGCGGCGAAGGTCAGCCATCGCGTGATCAGCGAGCAGACCTCCGAATCCATGCGCTATCTCATGCGCTCCAACGCGACGCACGGGTCCGCAAGTTTCGCCAACATTCCCGGCTATTACGTCGGCGGCAAGACGGGAACCGCCGACAAGATCATCCACGGCCACTATGCGCAGAACAGGGTTTTCAACACCTTCATGGCGATCACGCCGGCCGACAAGCCGAAGTACCTTTATCTGACGATTTACGACGATCCGCAGGCCACGCCGGAAGATCATGGATATCATACCGCCGCCTATAACGCCGGACGCGTCGCCGGCGCGCTTATCCGCCGGGTCGAACCGCTCGAGGGCGTGCCGCCGATGAAGGAGGCGCCAACTCAGCCATTCCCCATCATCGCCCGACTGGGGTATGGAGCCGACGCCGACAAGACCGGCAAGGAGTGAGCTCGAGGGCGATGAGACGGCTTGGCGACATCCTCGAGCTCAAGGACGCCGATTGCGCGCTTGGCGAGCGCGCGATTGCGGGGCTCGCGTTCGACAGCCGAAAGACGGCGCCGGGCGATGTCTTTTTCGCGCTGGCTGGCGCGAAAGACGACGGCCTCAGGCATGTGGGCGAAGCGGTGGCGAGGGGCGCGGCCGCGATTGTCGCCGAGCGTTGGGCGGAAACCCCGAACGCAGCCTTCGTGCGCGTCGCCGACGCTCGCGCCGCGCTCGCTCACGCCGCCGCGCGCTTCTATCCGCGCCAGCCGGAGACGATTGTCGCCGTGACCGGCACCAGTGGGAAAACTTCGGTCGCCGCCTTCGTGCGCCAGATCTGGCAGGGGCTGGGGCGCGAGGCTGCTTCGATCGGGACGATCGGCGTCGTGTCGCGCCCGCTGACGGTTTACGGATCGCTGACGACGCCGGATCCGATCGCGCTGCACGAGCTTCTCGACCGGCTCGCCTCGAACGGCGTCACGAATCTCGCGATCGAAGCTTCCTCGCACGGTCTCGACCAGAAGCGGCTTGACGGCGTGCGGCTCGCCGCGGGAGCGTTCACCAATTTGACGCGCGACCACATGGACTATCATGCGACGGTCGAGGATTATCTCGAGGCCAAGCTTCGGCTGTTCCAGAACCTTTTGCCGGTTGGCGCGCCGGCGGTCATCGACGCCGACAGCGCCATCGCTGCGCGCGTCATCGCGGCGGCGCGAGGGCGCGGGCTCAACGCCGTAACGGTCGGCGTGAAGGGTGAGACGATTCGCCTGAACTCCGCTGCGCGCGACGGACTGTCATCGATGCTCGATCTTCAGTTCGGCGGCCGAAGCATTCGCGTAGACTTTCCCTTGGCCGGCGATTTTCAGATCTCGAACGCGCTGGTCGCCGCCGGCCTTTGCATCGCGACGGGCAGCGAGTCGCATGCGGTCTTTGAAGCGCTGCAGACGCTGGAAGGCGCGCCGGGACGCCTCGAACGCATCGGCGACCTCCGGGGCGCGAGCGTCTTCGTCGACTACGCGCACAAACCCGACGCGCTCGAGAAGGCGATCGCGGCGCTGCGGCCGTTTGTGCGTGGGCGTCTGGTCGTCGTGTTCGGTTGCGGGGGCGACCGCGATCCGGGCAAGCGGCCGATCATGGGCGAGATCGCCGCGCGCCGAGCCGATGTGACGATCGTGACGGACGACAACCCTCGCTCCGAGGATCCCGCAGCCATTCGCAAACAGATCCTTGCTGCTGCGCCCTTGGCGATCGAGATCGGCGACCGCGCGGCCGCCATTCGCGCAGGGGTCTCGTTGCTTCTTGGCGGCGATGCCCTTCTGATCGCTGGCAAGGGTCACGAAACCGGGCAGATCATTGGCGACAAGACGCTGCCGTTCTCCGACGCCGATGAAGCGCGCGCGGCGCTCGAGGAGGCGGCGTGACAGCTCTGTGGCCCCAGTCGGAACTCGGCGCAGCGCTAGGCGCCGAGGCCAGCGCGCCGCTCAGCGCCCGCGTCGCCGGCGTCTCGATCGACAGTCGCACGCTCGAGTCCGGCGACCTTTTCTTCGCTATCCGGGGCGATGCGCATGACGGACACGACCACGTCGCGCGCGCCTTTGAAGCCGGCGCCGCTGCGGCCGTGGTGTCGCGCGAGCGCGCCCGTGAGCTCGCGGTTCTCGGCCCTGTCTTTGCAGTCGACGACACGCTCAAGGCGATGGTCCGGCTGGGCGTCGCCGCTCGCGCCCGTTCGAGGGCGAAGATCGTCGGCGTCACGGGTTCGGTCGGCAAGACGACCGCCAAAGAGATGCTGCGGGCGATGCTGTCGGCCTGCGGCCTGACCCATGCTTCGGCCGCTTCCTACAACAATCACTGGGGCGTGCCGCTGACGCTCGCCCGAATGCCCGCGGACGCGCGCTTCGGCGTGTTCGAGATCGGCATGAATCACGCGGGCGAAATTGCACCGCTCTCCCACATGGCGCGGCCGCATGTCGCGCTGGTGACGACGATCGCCCCCGTCCACATCGAGCATCTCGGCTCGATCGAAGCGATCGCCGACGCGAAGGCCGAGATCTTCCTCGGTCTCGAACGTCACGGAACCGCCGTCTTGAATCGGGACGCGCCGCAATTCGAACGACTGGCGAAAGCGGCGACGTCGCGCGGCGCAAGGGTCTTGAGCTTTGGCCACAGCGCCGATTGCGACGCGCGCCTGCTCGAGCTCGAGGCGATCGACGCCGGCTCGCGCGCAAAGGCGCGCGTTCTCGGCCGCGAATTCACATTCGAGCTCGGCGCGCCCGGGGCTCACATGGCGCAGAACGCGCTCGGCGCGCTCCTGGCGGCGGAAGCGCTCGGCGCCGACGTGCAAGCCTGCGCTGCGGCGCTTCAGTTTTTCTCGCCGCAAAAGGGCAGGGGCGAGCGCTTCCTGCTGCCAATGGCCGATGGTCCGGCGACCATCATCGATGAAAGCTACAACGCCAATCCTGCTTCGATGCGGGCGGCGTTGGCGCTGCTCGCGGCGGCCAAACCCGGACCGAAAGGGCGCCGCATCGCGGTCATTGGCGACATGCTCGAGCTTGGCCCGAAGGCGGCGGCGATGCATGCCGAGCTTGCGGCCGACCTCAGCGCCAGCAAGGTTGATCTCTTGTTCGGCGCCGGCCCGCTCACGCGCGCGCTTTACGAGGCGGCGCCGGCGTCGATGCGCGCTGCTTGGACTGAGCGCTCAAGCGAGTTGACGGACGAAGTCGCCCGCACCTTACGTGGCGGCGACATTGCGATGATCAAGGGCTCCAACGGCAGCCGGATGGGCCCACTCGTCGCGGCCCTGCGTGATCGCTTCGCTCATGCGCCTGGAGGCTAGGACGTGCTGACCTGGCTCGCCGAACTTCCTGGCGCTTTCCACCTCTTCCGATATCTCACCTTCCGCACGCTCGGCGCCGCGGCCACCGGACTTTTCCTCGTCTTCTTCTTCGGTCCGACGATCATCTCCGCGTTGCGTCTGAAACAGGGCAAGGGGCAGCCGATCCGCGCCGATGGACCGGCCTCGCATCTCCTCACCAAGAAGGGCACGCCGACCATGGGCGGGCTCATGATCCTGTTTGGACTCTTCGTCTCCGCTTTGCTGTGGGCCAATCTCGAAAGCCCCTACGTGTGGATCGTGCTGTTCGTCACCGCGGGCTTCGCCGTGATCGGCTTCTACGACGACTATCTGAAAGTGACGAAGCAGTCGGAGCGCGGCTTCTCGGGCCGCGCGCGCCTGTTCGGCGAATATGTCATCGCCGCGCTCGCCTGCTATGCGCTGATGCGGGTCGGCGCCGTTGGCGCGACCGGACTCGCGGTGCCGTTCGTGAGCGGCTTCGTGTTCGATTTCGGCTGGGGTTTCCTGCTGTTCGGCCCGTTCGTGATTGTCGCCTTCGGCAATGCGGTCAATCTGACCGACGGGCTCGACGGGCTCGCCATCGTGCCGGTGATGATCGCCGCCGCGACACTCGGGCTCATCGCCTATATCGCCGGCAATTATGTCTACTCGCATTATCTTTTGATCAATCACGTGCCGTTCGCGGGCGATCTCATGGTGGTCAGCGGCGCGTTGATTGGCGCAGGCGTTGGGTTCCTCTGGTTCAACGCGCCCCCGGCCCAGATCTTCATGGGCGACACGGGGTCGCTGGCGCTCGGAGGATTGCTCGGAACAACAGCTGTCGCGATCAAGCACGAGATCGTGCTGGCCGTGATTGGCGGATTGTTCGTGATGGAGGCGGCGTCGGTCGTCGTGCAGGTCGTGTCGTTCAAGCTCACCGGCCGGCGCGTGTTCCGTATGGCGCCCATTCACCATCATTTCGAGCAGCTCGGCTGGTCGGAGCCGCAGATCGTGATGCGCTTCTGGATCATCGCCTTCGTGCTTGCGATGGTCGGTCTCGCCTCGCTGAAACTGAGGTGACGATGACGCCGGTCGAGACCCTTCGCGGACAGAGGGTCGCGCTCTTCGGCCTCGGCGGCTCCGGGCTGTCGACGGCGCGGGCGCTTGTCGCCGGCGGCGCCGAAGTGGCCGCGTGGGACGACAGCCCAGCGGCCCGGGAGCGCGCCGAAGAGGCGGGCGTTCAGTTGCTCGATCTGGCTCAGGCCGACTGGCGCGGTTTCCGGGTGTTCGTTCTCGCGCCAGGCGTCCCGCTGACCCATCCGAAGCCGCATTGGACCGTGAACCTCGCGGATGCGGCGGGGGTTCCGATCATTGGCGACGTCGAACTCTTCGTCCGTGAACGCGGCGTCAGGGCGCCGGGCGCACCGTTTGTCGCCATCACCGGCACCAATGGCAAATCGACCACCACGGCGCTGATCGCTCATGTGCTTAAGGAGGCGGGGCGCGAAGTCGCGATGGGCGGCAATATCGGCGTGCCGGTCCTCGATCTGCCGCCGCCCGCCGCCGGACTGACGCATGTCGTCGAGTGCTCGTCCTATCAGATCGATCTTGCGCCCTCGCTTAGCCCCAGCGTCGGGCTCCTGATCAACATCACGCCCGACCATCTCGACCGGCATGGCGATCTCGCGCGCTACGCGGCGATCAAGGAGCGGCTGGTCGCGCAAGCGGATGTTGCGCTCATCGGCATCGACGATGAGCCTTGCCGCGCCATCTACGCGCGGTTGAAGGCGCGCGCCGGGGCGCCGCACGTCCTTGCTGTCTCGGGAACGGAATCTCCGCTGGCCGATGTTTGGGTCAGCGAGCACCGGGTGATGGCGCGGGGAGAAGTAGCGCCTGCGGCCGATCTTGCGGGCGCACGGGCGCTTCGCGGCGCCCATAACGGACAGAACGCAGCGTTCGCCTACGCGGCCGCGCGGGCGCTGGGCGTCGAGCGCGATCGCATCGCGCGCGCGTTCGAGACGTTTCCCGGCCTTGCTCATCGCATGGAAGAGGTCGGCCGATTTGGCCGGGTGCTGTTCATCAACGATTCGAAAGCGACCAACGCAGACGCCGCCGAGAAGGCGCTCCTATCGTTCCACGACATTCACTGGATTCTGGGCGGCAGGCCGAAAGCGGGGGGCGTGGAGCCGCTGCGCCCGCTTTTTCCACGTATCGCGAAGGCTTACTTGATTGGCGAGGCGAGCGACGAATTCGCGCGCACGCTTGACGGCGCCGTCCCCTTTGAACGCTGCGGGACTTTAAGCGCGGCCATTGAGGCGGCGGCGGAGGACGCAGTGCAGTCGAGCGCGCGCGAGCCCGCGGTGCTGCTTTCGCCGGCTTGCGCGTCGTTCGATCAGTTCGCGAATTTCGAAGCGCGCGGCGACGCCTTTCGGGCGCACGTCGCCAAATGGCTTGCTGAGCGCGCGGCAGGCGCAACGCGCATGCAAACGGGGAGATAAAGCGCATGGTTTCGAGAGTGGAACGCGGCCCTGTCGCGGACTGGATGCGCACCGCTGACCGGTGGCTGATCGGGTCGTTCGTAGCGCTGATGGTGATCGGCCTGGTGATGGCGCTGGCGGCAAGTCCTGCGGTCGCGGAGCGGCTCAATCTTTCGACCTTCCACTTCGTCAATCGCCAGGCGCTGATGCTGATACCGACGGCGGCGCTGATGATCGCCACCTCGTTTCTCTCGCCGCGGCATGTGCGGCGCGCGGCCTTGCTGACATTCGCCCTGTCGTTTGCGCTCATCATTCTCGCGCTCATGTTCGGCGCGGAAGTCAAGGGCGCGCGGCGCTGGATCTTCGGCCTGCAACCCTCGGAATTCATCAAGCCGGCGTTCGTCGTTCTTGCCGCCTGGGCGTTCACGGAAGGCGGGCGGACCGGCCCGACGGCGATTTGGGCGAAACTCCTCTCCTTCCTGCTTCTGCCGATCGCGATTGTGCCGCTCATCCTCGAGCCCGACTTCGGTCAGACGATGCTGGTCGCGGTCGTGTGGACGGCGCTCTTCTTCCTGGCCGGTCTGCACTGGTTCTGGGTGGTCGCCGTCGGGGGCATGGGCATGGCTGGCGGCTTTGCCGTCTTCAAACTGTCGCCGCATGTGCACGAGCGCGTTCTACGCTTCCTCGATCCCGAACTCGACGGGCGGCCTGGTCGACACGTTTCAGGTCGACACCGCGCTGCAGAGCATTCTCTCCGGCGGCTGGTTGGGGCGCGGGCCGGGAGAGGGGATCTACAAGCAAATCCTCCCGGACGCGCACACCGACTTTGTTTTCGCCGTGACCGGCGAGGAATTCGGCATGATCGCTTGCATGGCGCTGATCGCCTTCTTCGCCTTCATTGTGCTGCGCGCGCTGACGCTCGCCGCGCGCAACCCGGACCCGTTCTGCCGGCTCGCCGCCGCTGGACTAACAGTCATGTTCGGCGTGCAGAGCTGGATCAACATGGCCGTCAACTTGCGCGCCATGCCGGCCAAGGGGATGACCTTGCCGTTCATCTCCTACGGCGGCTCCTCTCTGCTTGCGCTCGGCCTCGGCATGGGCTTCCTCATCGCGACGACGCGCAAACGGCCGGCCGCCGATCTCGACCATCCCGCGGCGACGGAGGGATGAGTTCGGCGCGCTCGATTCTGCTCGCGGCGGGCGGCACGGGCGGACATCTCTTTCCCGCGGCGGCGCTGGCTAATGCGCTTGCCAAGCGGGGCGCGGAAGTCGAGCTCGCGACCGACAGCCGGGCGCTCAAATTCGGCGGGGACTTTCCCGCCCGCGCCATTCATGCGTTTCCGTCAGCGACAACCACGGAAGCCGGCGCGCTCGCCAAGGCGCGCGCTTCGCTCACGCTCAGTGCGGGCCTCGCGGCCGCCGCCGTCAAGCTCAGCCGCATCAAGCCGCGCGCCGTCGTTGGCTTTGGCGGCTATCCGACCGTGCCGCCGCTTCTCGCCGCCTGGCTCCTCAGAATTCCGACCGTCCTGCATGAGCAGAATGCCGTCATGGGCCGGGCCAACCGCTTTTTGAGCCCGCGCGTCGATGCGATCGCTTGCGGCTTTCCGGGCTTGAAGGGCGTCGATCAGGCCAAGGCGCGCGTGACCGGCAATCCGGTTCGACCGTCGGTCATCGCCGCCGCCGCGCTTCCCTATCCCGAGCATGGCGGGCAGCGCTTGAACCTTCTCGTGACCGGCGGCTCGCAAGGGGCCCGCATCATGTCCGATGTCGTGCCTGCGGCGCTCGCTCTCCTGAACCCGGACGAGCGGCAACGGATCCGCCTCACCCAGCAAGCGCGCGGCGAGGATAGCGCGCGCGTGGCGGCGGCTTGCGCGCGAATGAACTTTCCGGTCGAGATCGCGGAGTTTTTCGCCGACTTGCCGGCGCGGATGGCCGCGGCCCATCTCATCATCGGCCGAGCCGGCGCTTCGACCGTCTCGGAGCTCGCGGTCATCGGGCGCGCCTCAATCCTCGTGCCGTTTCCGCATGCGCTCGATCAGGATCAGGCGGCGAACGCAGCGGCGCTCGCGAAGGCCGGCGGCGCGACCGTCGTGCCGCAGACCGAGTTCACGCCCGAGCATTTGGCCGCAATCCTGCGCGACGCTCTTGCCGCGCCGGCGACGCTCGAGGCGGCGGCTGCGGCGGCGAAATCGATCGGCGTCCCGGACGCCGCCGAGCGCCTTGCCGATCTGGTGCTTGAGATCGCGTAAGCCGCAATCGCAGGCGGAGGCTGTCAGGCGTCCTTGCTGTCGAACATCAGCATGTCAGCGCCGCCGGTGGCGAAATTCGGGACGTCGCCCGCCGCGGCTTGCCCTTCCGGACTGGCGAGCCCGCTCTGGATCGCCGCCATGCTGTCGAACACCAGCGTCGCCACGAGATGGACGCCGGAGGCTCCCCCTGGGGCGCCAACCGGGCTGCGGCTTATCTCATAACGCCTGAGGCCAGGAATCTTTTTCGCGAGAGCGATATGCTTCTCGGAATAGTGCTTGTCGAAAGCCGCTGGATCTTTCGGCGTCTTATACAGCACGACCAGACTTGCCATTTCATGCTCCTCCCTTGGTGACGCGAACCCATGCCGTTCGCCTCTTATTGGATAACGTCGGTCCATTACCGCTTGGATAACGTCAGTCCATTACCGCATGCGCCGCAGCCTCTTCGCGCGAAACCGGCGCCGCAGCCTTTGTCGAGCGGATCAGCGCCAGCAGCGGGAAGGCGCAGAGCGCGACGAAGGTCATGAACAGGAAGCTGTTGGAATAGGCCATCATCGCGGCCTGCTGGGTAATGATCCCTTCGAGCATCGCCATGCTCGGAAGCCCATGTCCCCAGACCATCGACGCGTTCGGCATTCGAAGCGCATCGTTGAACGGCGTCGCATGCTCGACCAGCTGGCTGTGGAACATGGTGGTCATGCTGGTCAGGCGCGCGATGACGACCGAGATGCCGACCGAGGAGCCGATGTTGCGGATCAGCGTCCAGAGCGCGGCGCCCTCGGTGCGCAATTCACCCGGCAGGCTCGCGAAGGCGATCGTGTTGAGCGGCACGAAGATGAAGCCGAGGCCCAACCCTTGCGCGACCGAATTGATCACGATCGTCCTCGCCGAAACGTCGAGGTTCCAACCGACCATGAGGTAGAGCGACGCAGAAGAGAGCACGAGGCCGATGAGGATCATGATCCGATTATCGATCCTGCCGCTCAATCTGCCGACTACGAACATCCCCACGAATGTGCCGATGCCGCGCGTGCCAAGCAGAACGCCGCTCGAGAACACCGGGTAATTGAGCAGGTTCTGAATGAACGGCGTCACCAGCGCCATGCTCGCAAGCAGCATGATGCCAACCAGGAACATGAAGACGAGAGCGATCGAGAAGTTCCAGTCCTTGAAGATGCGGACGCTGATGAAGGGCCGCGCCGACGTTAGGCAGTCGGCGAGGAAGAAGTAGAAGCCGACAATCGCCAGAACCAGCTCAATCCAGATTTCAGGCGATTCAAACCAGCCGAGCTGCTCGCCGCGATCGAGCATCATCTGCAGCGAGCCGATGCCGAGCGACAGGCTCAGGAAGCCGAACCAGGAGAAGGGCACGTCGCGCCGCGTCGGCGTTTCGCTCATGAAGACCCAAAGGCCAGCGGTGGTGAGAATGCCGAAGGGCAGATTGACGAAAAACACCCAGCGCCACGAATAGGAGTCGGTGAGCCAGCCCCCGAGCGTCGGACCCATGATCGGGCCGAGCATGACGCCCATGCCCCAGATCGCCATCGCCGAGCCGCGTTTGGCGGGCGGGAAGATGTCGAGCATCACCGCCTGGCTCAACGGCACGAGCGCCGCGCCGAACACGCCCTGCAAAAGCCGGTAGGCGACCATCTGCTCGATCGAGAGCGCGACGCCGCAGAGCATCGAGGCGATGGTGAACCCGGCCGTGCAGACGATGAAGAGCTTCTTGCGGCCGAAGCGCGTCGCCATCCAGCCGAGGGGCGAAGTCATGATCGCGGCGGCGACGATGTAGGATGTCAACACCCAGTTGATCTGATCCTGCGTCGTCGCCAGCGAGCCCTGCATGTAGGGCAGGGCGACATTGGCGATCGTCGTGTCGAGCGCCTGCATGATGGTCGCCATCATGATGCAGACGGTCAACAGCCACTTGAGCGTCGGCGAGATGGTCTCGTAGATCGGCCGAGCGGGCGCTTGCGCGTTCATCGGATGACGGCTGTCCGCGCTCCCATGAGCGTGTCGACATAGCCGACCACCCATTGCTTGAGCCCTTCCAGCGTGCCCGCAAGCGTGCGTGTCCGTCCGGTGTCGATGGTCAGATAGGTGCTCATCCCGGCCCGCAGGCCCGTCGTGTCCTCGTTCGGGTCGAAGCAGAAGCGGAGCGGCACGCGCTGGACGACCTTGACCCAATTGCCGCTCGCGTTCTGCGGCGGCAGGATGGCGAATTGAGCGCCGGTTCCGGGCGCGATCGAGCAGATCGTCCCTTTCCATTCCCTGTCCGGGAACGTGTCCACGCTGACCTTCGCCGGCAGGCCGACACGGACATAAGTCAGGTCCGATTCCTTCGGATTGGCGTCGACCCAGAGGCCCGTGTTGGCGACGATCGCGAAAATCGGCTGTCCGGCAGCTGACACGCGCCCGAGCTCGATCTCCGGCACCTGCGTCGCGACGCCGTCGATCGGCGCAAGCACCCTGGTGTTGCGCAGGTTGCGCTCCGCGTCGTCGACGGCGGCTCGCGCCTGCATATAATCGGGGAACTGGTCGATGGTCGTCGCGGGGCCGCCGCCGAGCTTCACCTTGACCGTCGCCTGCTGCCATTTGACGAATTCGAGGATCTGCTTGGCCTGAATGAGATTGGCCATCGACGTGTCGCGGTCGGCGGTCGTGCCTGAGCGCGAAATGGCGAGTTCATTCTTGCGATCGAAGTCGGCCTGACGAACCTTCACCGCATCCTCGCCCATCTTGATCTGATCGACGTTGCTGGAATAGGCGGATCCGAGATTGGCGAATTCGACCTTGGCCGCTTCCAGCTTGCCCCTCGCAAGCGCGAGGGCGATCTCATAGGGCTTGGCATCGATGTCGAACAGCGGATCGCCGACCTTGACCTTCTGCCCCTCGACGACATGCACGGCGGCGATCGAGCCGGTGACTTGGGGCGCGATGAGCGACTTGTTCGCGCCGACATAGGCGTTGTCGGTCGAGACATAGCGGCCGCTGCTCAGCCACCAGGTGAAACCGAGCGCAAGAGCGACGAGGGGTATGACGACGAGCATCACGAAACGCCCGCTCCCGCGCTTCTTCTTGGCGACGATCGGCGCCTGCGCGGCTGGCGGCGGCGGGGGTGGCGCGGCCGGCGGCGTTTGCGGCGTCGGAGCCGGCGTTCGTGCCGGCGTGAACTGAATTGGCTGCGAGGGCTGCTGCCCCGACGTTTGGGCTGCGGATTCGCGCGCGGCCGACTGCGGGACGGCTCCCTTTGACGGCGTGAAAGGCAGCGGCTGCGCCGGTTGGGACGCGGCGGGCGGATCGCTCTCCTGCGCCGAATCGCGCGCGGACGATGGCTTGGGTTGGGTCACTTTGCTTCGGCTCCAGCAATCAATTCGTTCTTGATATTGGCTTTCATGGTCATGAGGCCGTCGTGCATGGCGTGGATGGTCGGTTCGTCGACCCCAGCCAGCGCGCGGCCCATCAGATCCTCGGCGAGCGCCCCAAGGTCCCTCAGCGCCGGCGCGGCCTTTTCAGTGAGATAGAGGCGGTTGGCGCGGCGGTCGGTCGCGTCGTCGCGGCGCTCGACGAGGCCCGCGGCGGTCAATTTGTCGATCAGCCGCCCAAGCGTGATCGGCGCGAGGTCGAGCGCCTCGGCCAGTTCGTTCTGCTTCGCGCCCTCACAGCGCTGCAGGCGCGAGAGCACCGCCCATTGCGCGCGGGTCGTGCCGAGTTCGCGGGCGCGCTGGTCGGAATAGGTCCGGAGCAGGCGAGCAACGTCATGGAGCGCGAAACCCAGCTCGCGGGCGGGGGATAGGGTCCATTTGTGAGCAAGAGATAACATAAGCGTGCTTATAATATAGTGAGCAGGCTTATTCAAGAGTGCGGTGCAAGAAAAAGCGCTCGCCGGGCGTAGGTTGCGCCCTCTATCTTAATTTTATATGGACGGCTCCATTTTATACGGACGGCTCCGCGGGCGCGCCATATCGGGCCATGAAGCAATCGATGCCTGCGTCAATCTGCCGTTCGATCTTGACTCGCGACGGCCGGAAATCTGGATCGTACAGACAATGAAGGTGGAGTTCGCCCTCAAAAGCATCAGGAATTGCCAGGCACTATCCATATTGCTTTAGCAATGGAAAGGCGTGGCTCACCGTGGCTCACCCCAGAACTAATCCTCCATCTTGGCCTCCCCAAAGAGGGTCGCGCGAATGACCGCCTTCAAGTCATCCGCCGCCTTTTGGGGCTTGCCTTGCTCCCAAGTAATGTAGTGATCAGAGCTGACATCGAAATGTGGTGGCCTGTCTGACCCGCCAATCTCTTTGTTGTACATGTAAATAACAGGCTTACCGAGACCTCTGGCAAAACCGGCTTCCCAATAGGCCCCGTTGTTGTGATGCGATAATTCGGCGACCAGAAATCGGGCCTTCCTTATTTCAACCTCCAGTCTAGCATGAATATTTCCTGCCATGGGCTCAGTTCTCAGTGCGTTGGCGAGGCCATATGCCGTCTGCCTCACCGCTGGAACAAGATACTGGTCAAGAAGCTTGTTCTGGAAATAGTAATTTCAATTTGTCTTTGCGAACTCCATCGCGACAAAAGCTCTCCGGCTATCCTTCACTGAGCGTTGCAATTCCCCGTATTTTTGCCATCCGTTTAGCGTAAGCGATGCACTCAGAGGAATCCTACGACCGCCGGAAGTTGCCCCCACTTGGTGCGAAGCCTTGACAATTTTTTGCTCTTCCAAAGCCTCTATTATAAAATGGAAATCTCTTAATTCATCTGTTCCGGTCTTGAGGCCAAGTAAACCATATATATTCTCTTGCGATGGATTAAGTTGGAACGCGCTACCTGGGCTAGGCAGAGTTCTTCCTAGGAAAGACACAAAATTATTTGCAATTTCTGCTGGAGTTGGCAAATAGTTGTTTCTCAGGATATTTGCTAAAATCTCCCCTGTCAGATTTGTGCGTTTGTCTGGGCGTTTACGCAAGACATGACAGATGATGGAGCGTGGAACATCTAGCCCATTTCCGTCGGCTGCCTTTTTGGCAACCTCTATGTACAGGTCCGGCGGCGCATTGTCTGGGAGTTTCATTTGAAGATATGTTAGTATACCTAAGTTGTCCAATTGAAGGGCCTTTTGGATCCAATCTAAGGCATGGTCACTTATTAAGTAGTCGCCGCATCTCGGGCATTTAACCGAAGGAATTTCGCTACGAATGTCTGACTGCGAAGGCGAATTACAGATTGGGCAATTGCCATTTTCCATCTTCGGGGTCTCCGAATCGGCGTTGCAGAGATAGCGACCATAGCACGTCAAAACAGGGTGAATGGACGCAGGACGCGTTGTCCTCCGGTTTTTAAATCACTTCGAAATATATTGCAGAAAATTAGAAATAAGCTTAAGCTTGCGCTATGAGCAATTCAACGCTTCGGCGCGCTAAAACAGCAGGGTCCTCATCCTAAGGCCTCTGATTAGGGGAAAAAGCGGCGAGGAAAAATTTTCGCGATTTATTCCGCGTAACCCATTGATCAGGCTCGATCCGGACGAGAGAATCCAAGGAAATCCAACACGTTTTAGCGGGGGTTCTCGAACCGAAACCGCGACAGCCCAAGAAAAACCAAACGGGGCTGATTGGACGCACGGACGCGGCATACCGCCAAGAGAAGGACCTGGGGGCCCCCTCAGCTTCCACGATAGGTCGAATAACTCCAGGGCGAGACGAGCAGCGGCACGTGGTAGTGCGCCTTGGGATCGGCGACGCCGAAGCGGATCGGGATCAGGTCGAGGAACGGCGGGTCGACGAGTTCCGCGCGCCGCTTGTGGAAATAGTCCCCGGCATGGAAAACGAGCTCGAACTGGCCGGCGCGCGCCTGGCCGGCGCCGATCAGCGGCTTGTCAGTGCGGCCGTCGGAATTGGTGACGACATCGGCGATGAGCCTGCGGTCTGACCCGCCCGCCAACTCGTACAGCTCCACTCGGACGCCGTCCGCCGGCCGGCCGCGGGTCACGTCGAGGACATGGGTCGTAACGCCGGCCAAGTTCTGCTCCTTCCGCGCTTCAAACGCCCGCGCGCGGCGCGCGCCATCAGCCATCCTATCGCGACGGCCGAGGGTCGGCCAATGCGCTTTCTCCGCATGCAGGTTTGGCATGGCAGCAGCGTCATCCGTCGCAATTGCCAATTGCACGGACGCATGAGAAGACTAAGGCGGCGCGCT
This sequence comes from uncultured Alphaproteobacteria bacterium, assembly GCA_963833955.1. Classification (GTDB taxonomy): domain Bacteria; phylum Pseudomonadota; class Alphaproteobacteria; order Rhizobiales; family Beijerinckiaceae; genus Roseiarcus. The sequence continues at coordinate 421,953 of CAWHZY010000008.1, forward strand.
TACGACTTTTGTATAAGTGACAGGGAGGTCGGCCCGATGGACGACAGGGTCAAAGGCCAATCCGACGAAACCGGCGAATGGCTCGACGCGCTCGATTCCGTCGAGGCGTTCGAGGGAATCGCCAAGGTCGACGACATTCTGGACGCGGTTGTCACCTCCGCCCGTCGCAAGGGCGCGAAGCTGCCGTTCGCCGCCAACACCGCCTACGTCAACACCATTGCGCCTGAAGCCGAGCCGCCGCATCCGGGCGACCGCGACCTCGAGCAGCATATCCGCCGCTACGTCCGCTGGAACGCCGCGGCGATGGTGGTCAAGGCGAACAAGGAATCGTCGGAGCTTGGCGGCCATATTGCGAGCTTCCAGTCGGCGGCGACCCTCTACGACACCGGCTTCATGCATTTCTGGCATGCCTGCAACGACACGCATGGCGGCGACCTCGTCTATTTCCAGGGCCATAGCTCGCCCGGCATTTACGCGCGGGCTTACCTCGAAGGCAGGCTGAGCGACGATCAGCTGGTGAACTTCCGCCAGGAGGTCGGCCGCAAGGGCCTGTCCTCCTATCCCCATCCCTGGCTGATGCCGGACTTCTGGCAGTTCCCGACCGTCTCCATGGGCCTTGGGCCGCTGATGGCGATCTATCAGGCCCGGTTTCTTCGCTATCTGCACGGGCGAGGACTTGCGGACACCGAGCCGCGCAAGGTCTGGGCGTTCTGCGGCGACGGCGAGATGGACGAGCCGGAATCGCTTGGCGCGATCTCCCTTGCCGGACGCGAGAAGCTCGACAACCTCATCTTCGTGATCAATTGCAACCTCCAGCGCCTCGACGGACCGGTGCGCGGCAACGGCAAGATCGTGCAGGAGCTCGAGGCCGACTTCCGCGGCGCGGGCTGGAACGTCATCAAGTGCCTGTGGGGGTCGGGCTGGGACGCCCTGCTCGCCAGGGATACAGCCGGCAAGCTGCGCCAGCTGATGTTCGAGTGCGTCGACGGCGAATACCAGGACTTCAAGTCGAAGGACGGCGCCTACATCCGCAAGAATTTCTTCGGCCGCCATCCCGAGACAGCGGCGATGGTCGAGGACTGGACCGACGCCGAAATCTGGGCGCTGACCCGGGGCGGGCATGATCCCGTCAAGGTCTACGCCGCCTACAAGGCGGCGGTCGAGCACAAGGGCCAGCCGACCGTGATTCTTGCCAAGACCGTCAAAGGCTATGGCATGGGCTCCGCCGGCGAAGGGCAGATGATCGCGCATCAGGCCAAGAAGCTCGGCCACGAGGCGCTTAAATCCTTCCGCGACCGGTTCCAGATCCCGGTTTCAGACACTGATCTCGACAATGTTCCCTTCCTGCGCTTCGCCGAGGGCAGCAAGGAAATGACTTATCTGCGCGAGCGGCGTGCAGCGCTCGGCGGCTATCTGCCGGCGCGCCGGCGCAAGAGCGAGTCGCTCGTCGTTCCTCCGCTTTCGGCGTTCGATGCGCTCCTGAAAGCGACTGCCGAAGGCCGCGAAATCTCGACCACGATGGCCTTTGTCCGGATTCTGACCACCCTCCTGCGCGACAAGAATCTCGGTTCGCATGTGGTTCCGATCGTCCCCGACGAGAGCCGCACCTTCGGCATGGAGGGCCTGTTTCGGCAGGTGGGGATTTTCAGCCAGGTCGGGCAGCTCTATCGGCCCCAGGACGCCGATCAGCTCATGTATTACCGCGAGGATCCGAAAGGGCAGATTCTTCAGGAGGGCATCAACGAGCCGGGCGCGATGGCCTCGTTCATCGCCGCGGGCACATCGTACTCGACCTCCAACGTGCCGATGATCCCCTTCTACATCTACTATTCGATGTTCGGCTTCCAGCGCGTCGGCGATCTCGCCTGGGCGGCGGGCGACATGCGGACCCGCGGCTTTCTCATTGGGGGCACCTCCGGCCGCACGACCCTCAACGGCGAAGGCCTTCAGCACGAGGACGGTCACAGCCATATCCTGGCGTCCACCATCCCGAATTGCGTAACCTACGATCCCACTTACGCCTACGAGGTGGCGGTGATCATCCACGCGGGCCTGAACCGGATGCTCGTCGACCAGGACGATGTCTTTTACTATCTCACCACCCTGAACGAGAATTACCCCCATCCTGCCATGCCGGAAGGGGCGGAGGAGGGCATTCTCAAGGGCGCCTACAAGCTGCGGGAGGTGAAAGCCGACCAGCCGGGCCTCGACGTCCGACTCCTCGGCGCGGGCGCGATTCTGCGCGAGGTCGAAGCGGCGGCAGAGATGCTCGCCAGCGAGCACGGCGTCAGCAGCGAGATCTGGAGCGTCACCAGCTTCACCGAGCTGCGCCGCGAGGGCCTTGATGTCGAGCGCTGGAATCTGCTGCATCCTGAAGCCGACCCGCAGGTCCCGTTCATCACGAGCGTTCTTTCGAGCGGGAAGGGGCCGGTCATTGCTTCAACGGACTACATAAAGGCGCTTCCCGACGGAATTCGCCCGTACGTGCCGGCGCGGTACAAGACGCTGGGGACGGACGGCTTTGGGCGTTCCGACTATCGCCGTCGCCTGCGCTCGTTCTTTGAAGTTGACCGCTATCACGTCGCGGTGGCGAGCCTGAAGGCGCTGGCGGAAGAGCAACTCCTGCCCAACCGGCGCGTGGCCGAGGCGATCGCCAAATATGGCATCGATCCTGAGGGGCCGAATCCGGCCCGAAGCTGAAATCGGTATCCCCAAACCAACTATTCGCTGAGGAGAGAGCGCCGGTGGCGAAGGTCGACGTGAAGGTTCCCGACATCGGCGACTTCAGTGACGTGCCGGTTATCGAGGTGCTGGTTAAGCCCGGCGACGTCGTCACGGTCGATCAGTCGCTGGTTACGCTCGAATCCGACAAGGCCGCGATGGACGTCCCCTCGCCGGTGGCGGGTACGGTCGCGGAGATTGTCCTTAAGGTCGGCGACAAGGTGTCGATGGGCACGCTTGTCGCACGTGTCGAATCCGCGGCGGGGGAGACAGCGCCAGCTCCCGCCAAGGCGGCCCCATCGCCCGCAAAAGCCGCCGCCCCGGAGAAGACCGCCGCCGCCCCCGCCAAGGCAGCCGCCGCGTCCGCCCCGAAGGCCGCTTCGCCTGGTCCCTCGAAGTCTGCGCCAATCGACATAACGATCCCCGACATCGGCGACTTCAAGGACGTGCCGGTCATCGAGATTCTGGTGAAGGCCGGCGATACGGTCGAGGCGGAGCAGCCGATCGTAACGCTCGAATCCGACAAGGCGAGCATGGACGTGCCGTCGCCCGCGGCCGGCAAGATCACCGAGATTGTCGTCAAGGTCGGCGACAAAGTGTCGATGGGCTCGGTGGTCGGGAAGCTCGAGGCGGAAGGATCGGCTGGTTCGGTCTCGCCCGATCAGGAGGACGAGGCGGATGCGAAGGAAGAAGAGGACGCCGCCGAAGCGCCTGACACTTCGCCCGTTGCGCCAGGCGATCTGCCGCCCCGGCCGGCGAAAGCGGGAGCAGGCCCCGCCCTTCCCGATTTCTCGGGCGTATTCGCTGGCCCCGCGGTTCGACGGCTGGCGCGCGAGCTTGGCCTCGATCTCACTCAGTTAAAGGGCACGGGCGAAAAGGGCCGCATCACCCGCGAGGACGTGAAAGCGGCGCTCTCCAGAGGCGCGGCCGCGCCTGCGGGAGGCGGCGGCGCGCTGCCTGCGGTTCCGCAGGTCGACTTCGCCAAATTCGGCCCGATCGAGACGGTCCCGCTTTCGCGCATCAAGAAGATTTCCGGCCCGCGGCTGCACGCCTCATGGGTCAACATTCCGCATGTCACGCACACGGATGAAGCGGACATCACCGATCTCGACGCCTTCCGGAAGGCGCTCGACGAAGAGGCGAAGAAAGACAAGTCAAAGCCTTACCGGGTATCGCTGCTGCCGCTCCTCATGCGGGCGGCGGTCGCGGCGCTAAAAGCCTTTCCGACCTTCAACGCCGCTCTAAGTCCGAGCGGCGACTCCTTGATTTTGCGCCGCTATTGGCACATCGGCGTCGCGGTCGACACGCCCGACGGCCTCGTGGTCGCGGTCGTCAAGGATGTCGACCAGAAAGGCGTCATCGATATAGCCCGCGAGCTTGGGGCGCTCTCGGAAAAGGCGCGCGCCGGCAAGCTTGCGCCCGCTGAAATGCAGGGGGCGACCTTCACCATCTCTTCGCTGGGCGGCATCGGGGGGACCGCGTTCACGCCCATCGTCAACGCCCCCGAGGTTGCGATCCTCGGCGTCGTGCGTTCGAAGATGGCGCCCGTCTGGGATGGAAAGGCGTTCCAGCCTCGTCTCATGCTGCCTTTATGCCTATCTTACGATCACAGAGTGATCGACGGCGCCGCGGGCGCGCGCTTCATGCGCCATCTCGCGAGCCTCCTGGAGGACATGCGGCGCATAATCTTATGACCGCGGCCCGATAGAAAGATGAGGCATGGCGAACGAAATCCGGCTTCCCGACATCGGCGACTTCAAGGATGTGCCGATCATCGAAATCCTCGTCGCGCCTGGCCAGGCCGTTCGCAAGGACGAGACGCTCCTGACGCTCGAAAGCGACAAGGCGAGCATGGATGTGCCGGCGCCCGAGGATGGCGTGATCGGCGAAATCCGCGTCAAGGTCGGCGACAAGGTCTCCCAGGGCGACGTGCTGGCGACCTATTCGGGCGGCAAAGACACGAAGCAGACGGCAGCGCCCAAGGCGGCCGGGCCCGCTGGCGATGCTCAGGGCGGCGGCGTCGAAATCCAGGAGCCGGCTCCGAAGGCCGCTCGGCCCGCTGGCCCGCCGCCGAAGCCAGCGGCCGATCCGGGCGGGCAGGCTGATTTCGAGGCCGACATCCTGGTTCTGGGGGCCGGGCCGGGCGGCTACACCGCCGCCTTCCGCGCCGCCGACCTGGGGCAGAACGTCGTTCTGGTCGACTCGCGACCCACGCTTGGCGGGGTCTGTCTCAACGTCGGCTGCATCCCCTCCAAGGCGCTCTTGCATGTCGCCAAGGTCGTCGATGACGCCAAGGCCATGGGTTCGCACGGGGTGAGCTTCGGCGCGCCAACCTTTGACCCTACCGCCATTCGCGGCTGGAAGGATGGCGTGGTCAAGCGGCTGACCGGCGGCCTCGTCGGCCTCGCCAGGCAGCGAAAAGTGAAGACGGTCATGGGTGAGGGCAAGTTCACCTCGCCCAACACCCTGCGCGTCGAAACGGCGGAGGGCGCGCGGGTCGTGCGTTTCAACAAGGCGATCATCGCCGCCGGCTCCGAACCCGCCGCGCCCGGGTTCATTCCCGCCGACCCGCGCATCTGGGATTCGACGGCGGCGCTCGCGATCAGCTTCATCCCGAAGCGCATGCTGGTGCTCGGCGGCGGCATCATCGGTCTCGAAATGGCGACGGTCTATCATGCGCTGGGCGCCGGGATCACCGTGATCGAGATGATGGACCAGTTGATGCCGGGGGCCGATCCCGACATCGTCGCCCCGCTCGCCAAGCGCATTGGCAAGCTCTACGAGAAGATCCTGCTCAAGACGAAAGTGACCGCGGTCAAGGCGGAGCCGGACGGGCTCAAGGTCAGTTACGAAGGTCCCGACGGCGCGAAGACCGAGACTTTCGACGCGATCCTGGTGTCCGTCGGGCGGCGCCCCAACGGCGCGCGCATCGGCGCGGCCGCGGCGGGCGTCGCCGTCGATGAGCGCGGCTACATCGCCGTCGACCGGCAGATGCGCACCAACGTGCCGCATATCTTCGCCATCGGCGACATCGTCGGCCAGCCGATGCTGGCGCATAAGGCGACCCATGAGGCCAAGGTCGCCGCGGAGGTCGCCAGCGGACACAAATCCTCGTTTGACGCCAAGGCGATCCCGTCGGTTGCTTACACCGATCCGGAAGTCGCATGGGCCGGCGTGACGGAGAGCGAAGCCAAGGCGAAGGGGATCAAATACGGCAAGGCCGTCTTCCCGTGGGCGGCAAGCGGACGGTCGCTCTCGCTCGGCCGCGACGAGGGCCTGACCAAGACCCTGTGGGATGAAGCGACCCAGCGTCTGATCGGCTGCGGCATTGTGGGCCCGAACGCGGGCGACCTCATCGCCGAGGCGGGGCTGGCGATCGAGATGGGGGCCGAAGCCGAGGACGTCGGCCTCACCATTCATCCGCACCCGACCCTCTCGGAGACCTTCGCCATGTCGGCCGAAGCCTTCGCCGGCACGCTGACCGACCTCTATATCCCGAAGAAGAAGTAGCGGTTCCCCTTCTCCCTCTGGGAGAAGGTGGCCGGCGAAGCCGGTCGGATGAGGGTACCGCGCGCCCTCATCCGTCGCCTTCCCCCGGAGGGGGAAGGGGGAGCCCCTCACTGTGCCTTTTCGCCGCCCCATCAAGCCCGTATATGTTCGCAAGCTCGTGCGGTTCATCGACGCCGTAAGGAATTCGAATGCGAAAGCCTGAATATGCAGTCATCGAGCCGCTTTCCGAGGAAGATGGCGGCGGATTCCTTGCGACTGTTCCCGACCTGCCTGGTTGCATGATCGACGGCGACACTCGCGTGGAGGCCGCGCGCAACGTCGATGACGCCATCGCTGCCTGGCTCGAAGAAGCACGGTCGGTTGGCCGCGCGATACCCGAGCCGCGAGCGGCGCTGCGTACAGCTTGAGGGTCTTCTTCTTCGGTCTCGGCTATTGCGCCCGGCGGCTCGTTCAGCGCGAGCCCTGGATCGAGGCGAGCGGAACGGCGCGGAGCGCGGAGACCGTCGCCGCGCTCCGTCGCGAGGGGATCGAAGCCTATGGGTTCGATGGCGTCGAGGCGGAGCCGGGATTAGAGCCGGCGCTCGGAAAGGCCGAGGCGATCGTCGTCTCGATCCCGCCGCGCGATGGGGCAGGGGCGGCGCTCGATCGCTTCGGGCCCGCGATCGCCGCTGCGTCGGCGCTCGAGCGCATCGTCTATTATTCGACCATCGGGGTTTACGGCGATTCCGGCGGCGCGTGGGTCGACGAGACCAGTGCGACGCGGACGCGCACGGCGCGCGGACGAGCCCGCCTGGAGGACGAGGCCCGCTGGACGGCGGCGGCAAGGGCGCAGGGAGCGGAAGCCGACATCCTGCGCCTCGCCGGCATCTATGGGCCCGGCCGCAATGCGCTCATCAATCTGGCCCATGGCGAGGCGCGGCGGATCATCAAGCCTGGGCAGGTGTTCAACCGTGCGCATGTCGATGACATCGCTGAGATTTCCCGACTCGTCCTCACGCGCGGCCTTAAGGGCCGGATCTGGAACGTCGCGGACGAGGAGCCGGCTCCCCCGCAAGACGTGATCGCCTATGCGGCGGCGCTGCTCGGGCTCGAGCCGCCGCCCGAGGAGCTGTTCGACCAGGCGCGGCTCTCGCCGATGGGGCGCGAGTTCTACGCCGACAACAAGCGGGTTTCGATCGCTAAAGCCAGGGCCGAACTGGGATTTGCACCCGCCTATCCGACCTATCGCGAGGGGCTCAAGGCTCTGGCCGAAGCCGGAGAGGGTCAGGGCTGAAAGCGCCAAATAAACGCCAATAAGCGTCAGCAAACGCTAATAAACGTTAGTAAAAATGCTAGCGTTTAATAGCGTTTATTTTTCTGAAATCAGCCTTTTCAATGGGTTACGGCCGTTTGGAGTCAAGAAATCCTTTCCCGTCTCAAGACCCGGCGCGAATGTCGCCGACGGTCTCCCCTTTCATCCTCCTCGTCGCGCGCCGCGCGCCCCTCCACGGGCTCTTGTGTCCGGCCAAGGAGAACGTATAACACGGATTTCTGTTTTTTCCAAGCAACTGTCAAAAAAATTTCGCTGCCCGCCATTCGCTCCGCCGATGGACAGCTTGGTCAGAGCTTGGAAGGGATGTGAGGCGGCGACTGCATCGAGGAGTCGCAGCCCCGTCGGGGACCGCCCCAAGTCGAGGGGCAGTCCGCCGCCTTCCGCGGACCGCGATGGTGATGACCTGGGAATTGAGCGGGAACTGGGCGAGAGGGCCTGGTGGAATTCACCCAGCGTCAACTCAGTGCGCGGCGGGCGCGGGACCCCCGCCGAGCTTGACCTTGCGGAGGCTCATGGCCAGCGGAACGGCGGCGAGCGAGAGGAGCATCAGCACCCAGAACACGTCCACGTAGGATAGAAACGCGGATTGGTTTTGCACCTGCTGGCCGATCCAGGCGGTCGCCCGCGCCTGCGCGTCCCCCGGCGAGAAGCCGTGCAAGGCGAAATAGTGCGTCACCTGTTGCAGCGTGTTCTGATATTGCGGGCTCGACGGGGTGATGTGCTCGATGAGCCGGCTCTGATGGAACTGCTCGCGATGCGTGAGCACGTTGGAAGCAAGCGAGACGCCGATCGAGCCGCCCGTATTGCGCGCCGCGTTGATCAGGGCCGAGGCCATGTCCACCCTGTTTGACGGAATCCCGTCGTAAGAGGCGGCGATGATTGGGATAAAGATGAGGGGCAGACCGACGCCCAGCGCCATGCGGGTTTTGGCGAGCGTCCAGAAATCGAGATCGGCGTAGACGTTAGTGAGCTGATACATCGAGATCGCGGCGAAGATCGCGCCGGTCATGATCAGGTATTTCGGCTGGACCCGGCCGGAAATCTGCCCGACGATGAACATCATCGCCATCGTCACGAGGCCGCCTGGCGACAGCACCAGACCAGCCCAGGTCGCGGTGTAGCCGAACTCGGTCTGGACCATGAGCGGCAGGAATTGCGTGGTCGCGTAGAGGATCGCCCCGGTCGCCCCCATCACCAGGAAGCAGGCGCCGAACTGACGCGACCCGACCATCCGCATGTCGATCATCGGATCCTTGCGGCTCAATTCCCAGGGAATCATGAGCACGAACGCAAGCGCGCAAATCACTGTGAAGGTGACGATAAAGTTGGATCCGAACCAGTCATCCTCGAGCCCGCGGTCGAGCACGACCTCGAGCGCGCCGAGGAACGTCGCCACCAACAGAAAGCCGATCACGTCGAACCGGGCTTGCCTGGCCGCATTCGGTTTGTCCGCGGGGAGAAGGGCGGCGATGAGCGCGATCGTGGCGAGGCCGACCGGGCCATTGATCAAGAAGCACCAGCGCCAGGTGTACGTATCGGCGAGCCAGCCGCCGAGCGTCGGGCCGACCACTGGCGCGACAACGACGGCGACGCCGAACAAGGCGAAGGCCTGGCCGCGCTTATGCGGCGGGAAGGCGTCGGCCAAAATCGACTGCGACACCGGCACCATGCCGCCGCCGGCCAGACCTTGCAGGACGCGGAACAAGAGCAACGAGTTGAGATTCCAGGCTTGCGCGCACAGGATCGAACTCACGCTGAACAGCCCGAGGCAAATCAGAAAGAAGGTCTTGCGGCCAAAGAGGCGGGCCAGGAACGGGCTTGCCGTCAGGCTGATGGCGTTGGAGACGAGATAGCTCGTCACCACCCAGGACGCTTCGTCCGAGCTGACCCCCATGCCGCCAGCGATATAGGGCAGGACCACGTTGGCGATCGTGGTGTCGAGCACCTCCATGAAGGCCGCAAGCGCGACCAGAACGGCGATGATCCACGGGTTCGTCGGCGCCGCGCTGCTCGCGGCCGGAGCGCCGGCCTGGGCGGTCGTGTCACTCACGCCCGCCTCCACCACCGATCCAGGTCCGCCCTCAGCCGCTCATAGAGCGTAGGCTTGGGGTCGACGCGCACCGTCGGCACGACCGACATTCCCGGGCCGAGCGCGACGTCGGTCGGCGGATTGTCCAGGATGATCTTGACCGGCACCCGCTGCACGATCTTGACGTAATTGCCGGTCGCGTTTTCGGGCGGCAGCAGCGAGAAGGCCGGGCCGGAGCCGGGTTGGACGCTATCGAGATGGCCATGGAAATGGCGCTCCGGATAGGCGTCGATCTCGAGGTCGACCGGCTGGCCCGGCCGCATCCGGTCGAGCTGCGTCTCCTTATAGTTGGCGACCACCCAGATGTCGTCGGGCACGAACATCGAAAGGTTCGTGCCGGCCTGGGCATATTCGCCGACGGCCCCGGAAAGGTTGACGACGCGGCCGGGCTGGTCGGCGGTCACGGTCGTGTAAGAGAGGTTGAGCTTGGCCTGGTCGAGTTGGGCCTTCGCTTGGGCAAGCGTCGCCTCCTGCGAGGTGCGCTGCGCCCTCAGCGTGTCGATCTGCCGCTGCGCCACTTTGAGCGCGGCTTGCGCGCTGTCGACGGTGGCCTGCTGGGCTTTGAGATTCTGGACGTCCGTGGTGCCCTGTTGGGCCGTCGCCCAGCCCTGCTTGACGAGCGGCTGGTCGCGTCCCCAGGTGACCCGCGCGAGCTCCATATTCGCCTGCGCCTGAGCGACCTGCGCCTGGGCCGAGGAAATCTGCGCGTCCTGGGTCGCGATCTGGGCATCGACATTGTGAATGCCGGCTTCCGCCCCCGCGACCTGAGCCTGCGCCTGCGCGAGCGCGGTGAGGTAGTCGCGCGGGTCGATGCGGGCGATCACGTCGCCTGTGTTGACGTGCTGATTGTCGGTAACCGGAACCGCGACGACATAGCCCGCGACCTTGGGGGCGAGCGCAAACTGGCGAGCCGCGATGAACGCGTCGTCGGTCGATTCGAAATGCGAGGCATTGTCCCAGTAGACGTAAGACGCCGCCCCGGCGGCGAGGAGGAGGATGAGCCCCCCGCCCGCCATGAGGGGATGCCGGCGGAGGAAGCTCTTGCGCGGCTTGTCGTCGGGCTTGTCTTGCTTTTCGTCGGGCTTCGTCTCCGTCGAAGCCGGCGGCTCGCCGGGTTCGCCTTCTTTTTCTAAAGGCTTAGCCGGGCGCTCGGTCTTCTCGCCGGGCTCGGCGGGGCGGACGGGAGTTTCGATTGGGCGTTCCGCCGCGGGCGACTCCTCCTCCGGCGCTTCCGCCGGGGGAGCGCGCAAAGAGATAATGTCCCGCTTGGGGCTCGCGGCGCCTCCGGTGCGCGGCGGCGAGACCTTGTCCCAATCGACTTCGGACGCAGGCGCGTCCCTGTACATTTTTTGGCCGCCGTCCTGAATCCTGCGCGCCATTGGCCGAAACTCCCGAGAAACTCGCTCTCTTAACGTCCGCGAAACGAAACTGTTCCGTTCAGTTTACTTTGGTGAGGGCGCACCCTAAATCAAGGGCCCAAATTCCAGAGTTCGCGGTTTATTGAAGGGATCGCGACGGAAGGCGAAGGAGCGATGGAAGCGGACACCGCCGAGGAAAGACGCGAGGCTAGCCGGGGCGCTGTGCGTTACGGCCGCCCTCCGCGCGAACATGCCGGCCAGGTCGAGGAGAGAATCCTCGACGCGGCCGGTCGCGTTTTTCTCGAACACGGCTTCCAGGGCGCGAGCGTTGACGAAATCGCCGAGGTCGCCTCAGCCGGGAAGCCGACCATCTACGCCAGATTTCCGGGCAAGCAGGCGTTGTTCACCGCGGTGATCGAGCGCCTCGTGCGCCGAAACACGAGTCTCGACGCCCTCTCCTGCGCCGGCGGTTCGCTTGAGCAGCGGCTCGACGCTCTTGCCGCCGTCCTTCTGATGAGGGTGCTAAGCCCGGAAACGATCGGGCTCATCCGGGTCGCGGTCGCCGAAGCGCGCCGGTTTCCGGACCTCGCGACCAGCGTCAGCTGCATGGGTCGCCAACGCCCGACCGAGGCCGTGGCCCGTCTGTTTGGCGAACTGGCGGCGTCTGACGCCATCGGGGCTTCGCCCGCGTTCGCGCAGGAAAAGCTCCCGGAGACGGCGCGCCGGTTTCTCGACCTGGTGGTGTTGCCGATGCTGGTGCGGGCGCTGTTCGGCGAGGATCTGGCTGCGCTACGCGCGGAGATCGAGCCGCATGCCGCGCGGTCGGTCGCTTTCTTCCTCGCCGCGTGCGGCCATGGCGGGCCGCCGGCTCTCGGACTGGCGAGGCCAGCAAACGCAGAGCTGCCCGGTGGCCACGGCGCCGTCGGCGGATAAGACGCCCGCGCTCGCCAAGCCTGTTAGGAGGTTTTCTCGTCCTCCGGCGATGGCATAAAAAACCCCGAGTTCGGTTCGATCCAAGCCATGTGGTCGTGGACGGAGACGCAGCCGGGCGTGTTCTCCGCGATGACCTTGAGGCCCTCGCGCAGCCGTTCGTCAGTGATCGCGCCGTCAAAGGTGACAATTCCGTTCTGAACCTCGACGCGCACGCTCGCGCGCGGCGCCCAGTCGAGTTTGTCGAGGTCGGCCTGGATGGCGGCCTTGATCTCGGCGTCCGAATGCGGGCCGGTCGCCCGCGGCGTCGCGGCCAGCAATCCCTTGAGCAGGTCGGAGCGCGCAATCACCCCAACGAGGGTTTCGCCGCGCAGCACCGGCAGGCGCTTGACGCGGCGGCGGATCATCCGGTCCACCGCCTCGCTGAGCTCGGCGTCTTCCCCGATCGTCTCGACGTCGCGGGTCATGACTTCGCCGACCTTGCGGCCGTGCTCATGGGCGTAAGATTCGGCGCCTCGCCCGCTGCCGAGCAGAAATTCAAGCCAGCGCGGGCGCTTGTGCTCGGCTCCGAGCTCGCTGCGACGAAGAAGGTCGCCCTCGCTCAAGATCCCGCTGAGAGCGTGGTCGGCGTCGAACACGACCAGCGCGCTCACGCGAGAGCGCAACATCGTCTCGATCGCTTCGGCGATGCTCGCGCTTTCGGGCACGCCGATCACGCCATAGGTCATTACGTCGCGAACCTTCATTTCTGCTGTCCTCGGATGGGGTTGATCCCTTCGTAAGCGAAGTGGGGGGCGCAGGGAAGGCGGCAAACGATAGGCCAATCTTCGGAGGCCGCGGAACGGGCGGCGCTCGCCGCTTGAGACTCGCGAAATCTCGGCGAACGGCAAGATTTCGTCACGCAGACATCGAGTTTTTGTAACGTGCTTGAGCGATGACCCTAACCCGAAGGCAGCGCGCAGGCGCGGTTGGGGATTGACCGCTTCCATCCCAGCGAAGAGGAGTATGGCGGTCGACTGGCGCGAGGTTTCGCTCGTCCTGCGACGCCGGTGAACCGCAGCAACAAGGAGGAAGCTGTGACACACGGAAATTTCGCCTGGCATGAACTGTATACGCGCGACGTCGAGGCCGCCAAAGCGTTCCACGCTGCGACCGTCGGCTGGACGTTCGAAGGCATGCCGATGCCGGAGCAGAACCGCACCTACTGGGTCGCCAAGGCCGGGGACAAGCCAGTCGCCGGCGTCCTCGACATGCGCGGAATCGTTCCCGATACCGATCCGCCGCACTGGCTAAGCTATCTTGAAGTCGACGACGTCGATCGATTGGTTGCAGAGGTTCAGAGTCACGGCGGCAGGATCGTTCGACAGCCGTTCGACGTGCCCGAATTTGGGCGCATCGCCATCGGGGCGGACGGGACCGGCGCATTCATGGCCTGGGTGACCTTAAAACGCTGACCGCGACTCGAGCGACCTCGGCAGCCGCCCGTGCCGCGCGCACGACGCTGTAAGCCCATGCGGATGCTTCGCCGGATTGCTAAGTCTTTCTCCTCTGCAATGACGGTTCAAGGTCGAAACGGGTCCAACTGATCGGGTTTGACCCTGGAGACTTTTCCTCAAGCCTGGAGAGCAGCTCATGGCGAATCCGGTGGTCGTCGAAGCCACGCGGGGGGACCTCGTCGAATCCTCCCATCGCGGGGCGGGCGCGGTCGTCGATGCGGACGGCCGCGTGGTGATCGCCTTTGGCGACGCCGATCGACCGGTTTATCCGCGCTCCGCCGTCAAGGCGCTGCAGGCCTTGCCGCTCGTCGCAAGCGGCGCCGCGGACCGCCTGGGTCTCAGCGACAAGGAGATTGCGCTCGCCTGCGCGTCTCACTCGGGAAGCGAGGACCATGTCGCGACCGCGCGCGGCATGCTCGCGAAAGCTGGATACGATGAACGCGCGCTCGAATGCGGCGCGCATTGGCCGCTCGGCGAGGATGAAGCCCGCGCGCTGGCGCGCTTGAGGGAGAGGCCGACCGCTTTGCACAACAATTGCTCGGGCAAGCATGCGGGCTTCGTCTGTCTTTCCTGCGCCATCGGCGTGGATCCGAAAGGTTATGTCGGGCCGGATCATCGCGTGCAGCGCGAGGTTGCGGGGTCGATCGAGGCGATGACGGGCGCGGGCTTGAGCGAGGCCACGCGCGGCGTCGACGGTTGCGCCATTCCGACCTACGCCGTGCCGCTGGTCGCGCTCGCGCGAGGCTTCGCGCGCCTCGGGACTGGGCATGGGCTATCGCGGGAACGCCGCGACGCGGCGGCGCGCATTCGCGCCGCAGTCGCCGCGCATCCCTTGACCGTGGCCGGAAGAGGCCGCTTCGACACGGAGGTGATGAGGCTGCTTGGGCCGCGCGTCTTCACCAAGTCGGGGGCCGAGGGCGTATTCTGCGCTGCACTGCCTGAGCCCGGGCTTGGCCTTGCCGTCAAGGCGGACGATGGGGCAGGGCGCGCCGCGCAAGTGATGATTGCCGCGCTCATCCAGCGCTTCGGCGGTTTCGACGAGGGGCGAAGCGCGCGCCTCATGCGCTTCGTCTCGCCGCGCCTCTCGAACTGGAACGGCGCGGAAGTCGGGCTTTTGCGTCCCGTGGGCCCGCTGGCGTGAGGCCTGCCGCGGTGGCAGAAGGACGCATGCAGGTCGCTTCGACATCGCGGGGGCTGTTCGCCGACGCGGCGACGCTCCTGCGGCTGACCGCGCTGGCAGGCCTCGCCTTCATCTCGGCCGCGGGCTTGTCGCTCGCCAAGGACCGCTGCGCCGACACCGCACAGGCCGTGCAGGCGCTCCGCGACGACGATCACTATCAGGCGACGACCTTGTTGTTCGCGGCCGCGCGGCTCGGCTGCGAGGCTGAAGCGCGCGCGCTCCTCGATCGGGGCGCGGCGATCGACGCGAAGGATCGCGAAGGCAAGACTGCGCTCGCCAAAGCGGCGGAAGCGGACAAGCTGCCGGTGATCCGGCTTCTTCTCGAGCGCGGGGCCAACGTCAACGCACGCGCCGTCGACGGTTCGACGCCGTTGTTCTATGCCGCCGAGCAGGATCGGGGCGCTGTCGTCGCGTTGCTGCTCGAGCGCGGCGCCGATCCCAATCTTCCTGGCCGGAAGGGCGTGCGCCCGCTTGCCGCCGCGGCCTTCAACGGTTCGACCGAAAGCGTCGCTGCAGCTCATGAAGTTTGGCGCCGACCCCAATGCGCTCGACGACGATGGGCAAGGCGCGATCGTTTACGCCGCTGGCCACGGCTACGCCCAGGTTGTCGCGGCGCTTGCTTCAGGCCGGCGTCGATGTCAACCGCCGCTACGCGCATGGCCTCACGGCGTTGATGTGGGCGGCGGGCCATGATGCGTCCACTGGGGTTGACGACGTCGACGCCACGATCAGGACGCTCATCGAGCACGGCGCCGCGCTCGACCTCAAGGACGACCGCGGCAAGACCGCCGCCGACATCGCCCGCGACCTCGGTCACGAGCGGGCGGCGAAGCTTCTAGAGCGATAGGGAACTCCCCTCGCCTACGGGAGAGGGGTTGGGGTAAGGGTTCGCGCGAAGCTGACGCCGCGCCCTCATCCGGCGGCCATCAGAGCGTCCTTCCGGACGCCCATGGCCCGCCGCCTTCTCCCGGAGGGACACGGGAAGCGCGCCTCAAAGCCCAGCCAAATAGGCCGCGATCGCAGTAAGCTGATCGGGCGTGACGGTGTTCATAAGGTCGGACATGCCGGGATTGTTGGCGCGGGCGCGAGTGCGGAAATCCGTCATCGTCTTGGCGAGATAATCGCGTTGCTGGCCTGCGAGCCGCGGAATGGACGAATCGCCTTGAAACTGCTCCAGATGGCAGCTCGTGCAGACGACCGACTTGATCGCCGTCATCGCGGCCGCCTCGTCCGCCTTGGAGGCGCTAGGCGCGCCGGTCTTCGGCCAGGGTTTGGCGGCGAAATATTCGGCGAGCGCCAGCGCGTCCTGTTTGACGACGCATTGGGCGATCGGCGTCATCCGATAGTCCTTTCGCGCGCCCTTCTGGAAATCGCGGAACTGCAGATAGAGATAGCCAGCGTTTTGGCCCCAGATGATGGGCGTCCTCGGGTCCGCCGGTAGGCCTTTTTCACCGTGGCATGCGCCGCAGAGCGCCGCCTTGTCCTCGATTGTATCCGCCCAGGCGGCGGTCGCTGCGGCGAGGAGCGCGGCCACAACAACGCTACGCAACATGAGAGGGATTCCTTCGCTGCGCCAACATCGCGCCCATTCGCGCGCGGCGTCCTTCAAGGTCAAACGAAAGGCCGCTCCCCCCAGGAGCGCGGGGAAGCGGCCAACGAGGTGCGGCGGTCTTACTCGACCGTGAAGGCGATGATGTTGTTGCCGCGCTTGGAATCGATCTGGGCGTTGCCGCCCGAACCGACGACGACATATTGCTTGCCATCGACCATGTACGAAGACGGGGGCGCATTGACGCCTGCGCCTGTCTGGAACTGCCAGAGCACTTTGCCATTCGCGTCGTCGTAGGCCTTGAACCAGCCGTTGGCTTCGCCGGTGAAGACGAGGCCGCCGGCGGTTGCGAGAATGCCGCCGATCATCGGTTGCGGCGTCTTGACCTGCCAGGCGATCTTGCCAGTGTTGTAATTGACCGCGGTGACGTTGCCGAAGCTCTCCTCGCCCGGGATGATCGTGAAGGCGCCGCCAAGCCAGAGCTTGCCGTCCGGATAGGGGGCGTTGGCGACCGTATAGGTCATCGGCTGATGCAGGTTGATCGCGTAGGCCAGCCCATGGTTCGGATCGGTCGCGATCGGCGACCACTCGACGCCGCCGTTCGCGCCCGGGAACATCCTGGCGGAGTTGGGGTCGAGCGGTTTGGTCGGCGTTGGCAGCGTCCAACGGCCCTTCTGATCGACCATCGGTTCGGAGTACCGGATGAGGCTGCAGTCCTTGCGGTCATGGACGTAGACGTAGCCGCTCTTGCCGGCGTGCAGGACCGCGGGAATCATCTTGCCGGACTTGTCCGCCGCGTTGACCAGAACGGTCGGGCTCACGGCGTCGAGGTCCCAGACGTCGTGGGGGATGTACTGGAAGTGGCAAACGTACTTGCCGGTGTCCAGATCGAGCGAGACGAGCGAGTCGGTATAGAGGTTGTCGCCGGGCCGCACCGCGCCGTCGAGGTCGGGCGAGGGATTGCCGACGACGAAGTAGATGCGCTTCGTCGCCAGGTCGATCGAGGGGTTCTGCCACACGCCGCCGCCTAGCGTCTTGTAGGGGTCGCCATTCTTCGCCAGCGCGGCTTTCTCGGCCGTCGATGTCGCGGTGCTCGTCGCGGCCGGTGGCGTCCGTCGTCGCCCAGACGCCGACGGAGTTCTCGGGGATCGTGTCGAAGCTCCAGATGAGCTTGCCGTCCTTGGCGTCATAGGCCTTGACGAAGCCGCGGATGCCATACTCGCCGCCGTTGGTGCCGATCAGGATTTTGCCGTCGACGGCGGTTGGCGCCATCGTCTCGCTGTAGCCCTTCTCGGGATCGCCGACCTGTTCCTCCCAGACGACGGAGCCGGTCTTGGCGTCGAGCGCGACGAGCTTCGCGTCGAGCGTGCCGACATAGACCTTGTCGTCATAGACCGCGACGCCGCGGTTGTTCGGCCCGCAGCAGAAGGTCGTGACCGGACCGAGCTTCGGCTTGAAGTGCCAGATCTCCTGGCCGGTCTTGGCGTCGAGCGCATAGACGTGGCTGTAGGAGGTGGTGACGTACATGACGCCGTTAACAATGATCGGCGACGTCTCCAGCGACTCTTTGACTTCGGTGGAGAAGATCCAGGCCGGATGCAGATGCCGCACGTTGCCGCGGTTGATCTGCGCGTTCGGATAGAAACGCGTCTGCTCGTAATTGGCGTTGGTGTGGAGGAAGTTTTCCCCGTCCTTGTGGGCGTTAGTGAGCTGCTGCTGCGAGACCGGCGTGATCGCGGCAGTCGCCGCCATTGCACCCGGTGCGTTTTTGACTTCCTGCGCTTGTGCTACCCCCGCGGCTACGATTGCCCCGATGCAAACCGAACCGAGCAACATTGTGCAATTGATGTTTTTGGACATCGGCGTTCCCTCCATGCCCTCGCATACTGCCTTGAAATGACGGGATTGTCACCCATCGGGACGGGAATGTGTTCGCTTTTTCCCACCAATCAACGGACGAGCGCGCCGCGCGCGCCATCTCCAAGCGCGCCGCGAGGTCGCGACAGCGATCCTACCTCGACGCGCTGGTCAGCCTGCGCGCCGTCACCGAGTCGGTCACCAGAGCGGTTGGCCTCAGCAGCTTCAGCGCGCCTTGGATCGCCGCGACCTTGTGCGCGCCCCCTGCGGCCAACACGCGGATCGGGGCGGCGCGCACGGCCTCGAGCGGGACCGACATCACGCACTGGTTGAGAGGATGATCCACGACCCGGCCTTGGTCGTCGTAGACGTTGCAGAGCATCTCGCCGACGGCGCCGTATTCGCCCAACGTCTTTCGGTCGGCTTCGCCGATGACCGCGTAACGCGCGATCGAGGCTTCGGGCCCAAGAGAACCGACGCTGACCACGACCGCATCGAGCGCTTGCGCGAAATCATAGACGGACTTGAGCCCGCAACGCTCGATCAGGGCCGTCTTGGTGGCTGGGCTGTCGACGAGGCAAGGAGAAGGAATGAGGTAACAATCCGCGTTGAACGCCCGCGCGAAGCCGGAGGGAAACTCGGCTGGATTGTCGGCCACGAAATGCGTGACGCCGCCGACCAGAGAAACGACGTTCAAGCCTTTGAGCGAGCGCTCGCTCAAATATTCGAGCGAGGAGTTCAGCGTGCGTCCCCACCCAAGCCCGATCTTCATGTCGTTGCGCAACAGCGCCGAAACGTGATCGCCAAGCGCCGCCGCGATCGGCGCCGTCGGGTCGGCCAAGTCGGAGGACAGCGGCGCGACGATCGCCTCGGACAATTCGAAGAGTTTGCACAAACCCGCTTCGAGACCGCCGAGCTCCGCGTCGCCGCGCGAGAGGGCGATGCGCACTTCGCCGAGCGCCTTCGCCTCCGCCAGCATTCGGACCACGGTGACCCGCCCGACGCCGAGCGCGTCGGCGATGGCGCTCTGGGTCATTTCCTCGACGAAATACATCCACGCAGCGCGCTGCCTCAGCCGCTCGCTGCGCTTCGGCGGGCGCAAGACCTCGTGGCTTGTAAGGTCGTCCGTCATGGGTTTCGGGCTGGTCTGCTGACTTTTATTTCTCGTCGGATATCGCCGTGAAGATTGCCGCGCAACTCACTTCTCCGACAAGCCGTCACTGATCAGTCCTGTCCAACCGCCAAACTTTCTTCGAGCATCAGCCGTGTGCGGGCGCGGAGTTTTTCGCTCTCGCTCTTGAGCTGGCCGCAGGCGGCGAGAATGTCGCGACCGCGCGGCGTGCGCACCGGGCTCGCGTAGCCCGCGTTGAACACGATCTCCGAAAAGCGCTCGATCGTCTCCCAGTCGGAGCATTCGAACGTGCTTCCGGGCCACGGATTGAATGGAATGAGGTTGATCTTGGCGGGCAGGCCTTTGAGCAGGCGCACGAGCGCCTTCGCCTCTGCCGGGGAATCATTGACGCCCTTCAGCATCACATATTCGAAAGTGATGCGCCGCGCGTTCGAGGCGCCGGGATAGTCGCGGCAGGCCTTGATGAGCGCTTGAATCGGATATTTACGGTTCAAGGGCACGAGCGTGTCGCGCAGCGGATCGTTGGTCGCATGCAGCGAAATCGCGAGCATGGTCCCGCACTCGGCCCCCAGCCGCGGCATTTCCGGAACCACGCCCGAGGTCGAGACGGTGATCCGCCGCTTCGAGAGCGACAGACCGTCGCCGTCGGTCAAAACCGCAATCGCGTCACGCACCGCCTCGAAATTGTAGAGCGGCTCGCCCATGCCCATGAAGACGATGTTCGACACCGCCCGCACGCCCTCGCCCTTGGGCGTGAGCCCGTCGGCCGGAGCCATCCCGCCGGGAAAATCGCCAAGCCGATCGCGCGCCACCATGACCTGGCCGACGATCTCGGCCGCGGTCAGATTGCGCACCAGAGGCATCGTGCCCGTGTGACAGAACGAGCAATTGAGGGTGCAGCCAACCTGGCTCGACACGCAGAGCGTGCCGCGGTCCAGATTCCGGGATATAGACGCATTCGATCTCCGCGCCCTTGTCGAAGCGGTGGGCCGGGGCCAGGCGCAGGAGCCACTTGCGGGTGTCGTCAGCGGAAAGCTGTTCGGCGACGATCTCAGGCCGCGCGAGCGTGCAATGCTCGGCCAGGCGCTCCAGCACTGGCCGGGCGATATTGCGCATCGCCGAGAACTCGCGCGCGCCGCGATGGTAGATCCAGTGCCATAGCTGCGCGGCGCGCATGTTGAGCTCGCGCTCGGGCGTGCCGATTTCGGTGAGCGCGCGCTGAATCTGGGCGCGCGTCGCGCCGGCGAGGCGCACGGGCGCGCTTTCCTCGGCTTTCAGGGCGGCGGCGGTCATGAGCACGCTTCTAGCATGGGCAGGCGGCGCCGACCAACGTCCGGGTGTCGCGGGGTTTCCAATGGGAGCAGCAGCCCAGTCTCATCCCCCGAACACGTCGTTGGTCTGCGCGCTGACGCGCACGAAGGTCGTGCGCTTGGGGACCTCCTTCAGGTGGGCGGCGCCGATATAAGTCATCATCGAGCGCACGCCGCCCATGATCTCGCCCATCGTCCCGTCGACCGGGCCACGATAGGGGGTCTCGACCGACTTGCCCTCGGCGGCCCGGTAGCGCGCTACCCCGCCTGAATGCTTCTTCATCGCGGTCTCCGACGACATGCCGTAGAAAGTCATGCCGACCGGCGACCTTTTCGCCGCCGCGCTCCTCGTAGTGGATTTCGCCGTCGCATTCGTCGTGTCCGGCGAGCATGCCGCCCAGCATGACGAAATCCGCGCCCGCCCCATAGGCCTTGGCGACGTCGCCGGGGACCGTGCAGCCGCCGTCGGCGCAGACCTGGCCTTTGAGCCCATGCGCCGCATCGGCGCATTCGATGATGGCCGAAAGCTGCGGGTAGCCGACGCCGGTCACTCGCCGCGTGGTGCAGACCGAGCCGGGGCCGATGCCGATCTTGACGATGTCCGCGCCGGCCAGGATCAGCGCCTCCGTCATGTCGCCGGTGACGACATTGCCGGCCATGACCACGGCGTGCGGGTAATCGTCGCGCACGCGCTTCACCGTCTCGAGGAATTTTTCCGCGTATCCATTGGCGACGTCGAGGCAGATGAAGCGGATCGGCGCCGCCTTCGCGACCGCGGCGAGCTTCTTGACGTCGGCCGCATTGGTGCCGAGCGAATAGAAGGCGTGCGCGCCATCGGATCCGGCAAAAAACTCCGCGAGCTTCGGCTCCGGGTAGTGCTTGTGCAGGGCGGTGAGCGCCCCGTGCTGGCCGAGCGCATGCGCCATCGCCATCGTCCCGGTCACGTCCATGTTGGCGGCGATCAGCGGGAAGCCCTGCCATTCCGACCCGGTATGAAGGAAGCGGAACGTCCGGTTGACGTCGACGGCGCTGCGGGTGTTGAGCGTCGAGCGTTTGGGGCGGATGAGAACGTCCTTGAAATCGAGCTTGACGTCGGTTTCGATGCGCATGACTGATCCGGCGGATATCCAAAAAGGGCGGGCTTCGGTAATCTAGTTATCGCAGGCGCAAACCTCAACGACCGGCTTCCTGGGCGGAACGCGATGGGAGATCGAGCCATGGCGGACGAATTGGTTTTGTACACCAACCCGATGTCGCGCGGCCGCGTCGCGCGCAGGATGCTGGAGGAGGGCGGCCAGCCTTACCAAGCCGAAATTCTCGAATATGCCCAATCGATGAAGGCGCCCGAATATCTGGCGATCAACCCGATGGGCAAGGCGCCGGCGCTGCGGCACGGCGACACGATTGTCGCGGAAGGCGCGGCGATCTGCGACTATCTTGCCGACGTCTTTCCGGAGGCCAGCCTCGCGCCGCCGCCTCGTTCGCGCCTTCACGGCCCTTACTGCCGCTGGATGTTCTTCGCCGCGGGGCCGATCGAGGCGGCGAACACCGATAGGGCGCTCGGCGCCGCCGTTCGTCCTGAGCAGGCGAGGATGGTCGGCCATGGCGCCCGCGAGCAGACCCTCGCCGCGCTCGAAGATCAGCTTGAGCGCTCCGAGTACGTGGCGGGCGACGGCTTCACCGCCGCGGACGTTTATGTCGGCTCGCATATCGGCTGGGGCACGATGTTCGGCACGATCGACAAGCGGGCCGCGTTCGAGCGCTACTGGAATCTTCCGAGCGCGCGTCCGGCCGCTCAACGAGCGCGCGAGATCGACGACAAGCTCGTCGCGGAAATGCGGAAAGCGGGCTGAAGTTTACCAGGCGGCCCTGGCGAACACGGCCGCGAACGGCCCTGACCGAGCCCTCGGAGCAAGTCATGCCTATCCACGATGGCCTCGACAACCCACGGTCGGACCCGAGGGACGACATTTTCGACCGGTGGCCGTTCAGCAAGCGGCTCGCTGATACGATTGCTCGCTTCGACACGACGAACGGCGCGGCGGTGTTCGGGATTTTCGGGCGGTGGGGCTACGGCAAGAGCACCGTCCTCAACTACCTCAAGCACGCCCTCGCCGAGACCTACGCCAAGGACGTTGTGCTGTTCGAGTTCAACCCCTGGTTCTTCAACGGCCAAGAGGAATTGCTGACGGCGTTTCTGAGCGGAACTCGCCGCGCGGCTCGAGCAGACCCTCGACAAGCCGACGGCCGACGCAGGGAAACTCCTGTCCAAGTTCAGCGGCATCTTCGGAATGATCCCGTTGGTCGGCGCGGGAGCGTCCAAATTCGCCGAGCAGATCGGCAAGGAAATGTCCGACGAGTCCCTGGACAACCGACGCAAGCGCGCTTTCGACATCATGCGCTCGGCCGGTCGAACGGTGGTCGTCGTCATCGACGACCTCGACCGTCTGGACCGCGAAGAGATTCTGGTGATGCTGAAGCTTATCCGCCTCAACGCCAACGTGCCGCGGGTCGTCTACGTGCTCGCTTTCGACGACACGATGGTCGCGGCCGCCATCGGCGCGAAATACGGCTCGGGGCCCGAGCTCGGCCGTCAGTTTCTCGAAAAGATCGTGCAGTATCCGTTCACCTTGCCGGCGGTCGGGCGGGAGCGGCTTGCGTCCTTCGTTGTCTCGCAGGCCGAGCGGGCCTGCATCGACGCAGGGGTCGAGTTGAATGCGCAGGCCTGGGCGGCGATGCGGCGTGTCGTGGAGGACTGCCTCCTGCGGAGGCTGACGACGCCAAGACAGGCGATCCGTTATGTCAACGCGCTCGAGTTCGCGCTGCCGATGCTGAAGGGCATGGTCAATCCGTTCGAGCAGATGATCGTCGAGGGCTTGCGCGTCCTATTTCCCGAACTCTACGCGATGCTGCGCGACGACATCCACCTGTACTCGACGCCGAGCGCGAGCCAGGCGCTCCTCAACATCCATCAGGAGAAGCTCGGGGAGTATTGCCGGCGCGTGATGGTGGGCAGTTCCGCGGACGACGTCGCCGCTGGAAGGGAAGCGATCCTCACGCTGTTCAACGACAAGGCGCGTTTCAAGTCGATCGCCAACAGGTTCCTGTTCAATCGATATTTCATGTATGCGATCTCCGAAGACGAGCTCGTCGATGACGACATCGAGAGCGCTCTGGAACGGACGGCGAGCGACCACGATCTCGCTGCGGCCTTGCGAGAGAAATACGAGGCGCGGCCGTCGCGTCTTATCGACGCAATCTACATGCTGCCCTTTGAACTCAGCGCGGACGGGACCGAAGTTGGCAGATTCACGGTTTCGCGCGAACATATCGACAGGCTTGCCGTTGCGGCGGCCGGATGCTCGGATTTGTGGCTTCCGGGCGAACCGAGCTTGGACAATGTCAGCGGACCCTTTGCCGACGCCAAGGCGAGCGGCGCCGTGAAGCGAGTTGAGAAGCTGTTCGAAATCCTCTTCGCCTCGCTCGGCAGCGCGTATCAGTCTGAGCGGACCGAAGTCTATGCGAGGCTCATCGAGCAAGCGCGGCCGCCGCAATGGGGGATCAGGCTGTTCGTCAAGTCGTCTCTGATCCTCAAAGAAGATCAGGATGAGCGCATACGCGAGGCGGTGGCGAAACAGTTGAAAGAGATGGCGGTGCGGAACGCTCGCGCGATCCTGCGGAACTACGAGCGCATATCGCAGCGAGACGTCGATCTGACCCTTTTGGCGATGTGGCAGGCAAACAATCCTTCAGAGCAGCGCTCGTGGCTTGAGGCGCATTTGCAAGAGTCGCCCGAGCACGCGGCGCTGGTCGCCCAATTTGTCGAGCGGCTGAAGCGGGATAAGAAGCCAGCGGATCTCGTTTCTGACGCGATCTTGAGGGAAGCCTTGAAACAGACCGGATGAGCGGACGAGGCCTCGCCGTCCAGCCGACTTGAGAAACGGGAAAGCCATCATGCGACTGAAGGACAAGGCCGCGCTAGTGACGGGCGCGGGGCAGGGGTTCGGCTACGGCATCGCCGAGGCCTTCGTTCGCGAAGGCGCGCGGGTGGCATGCCTGGATGTGAAGGGTGAAGTCGCCGAGGCGGCCGCCAAGCGCCTCGGTCCTTCGGCGATCGCGCTCAGGGCGGACGTTTCGAACCGCGCCGACGTCGAGCGCGCAGCGCACGCGGCGATCGATGCGCTCGGACGCGTCGACATCGTCGTCAACAACGCCGGCACCACCCATCGCAACAAGCCGATCATGGAGGTTGAGGAGGCGGAGTTCGACCGGATTTTCGCCGTCAACGTCAAGTCGATCCTGCTGACCGCGCAGGCTTTCGTGCCCCATATGCGCTCGCATGGCGGTGGGGTCTTCATCAATATCGGCTCGACCGCGGCTCTGCGTCCGCGCCCGGGCCTGACCGTCTACAACGCCTCAAAAGGCGCGGTGCATGTGATGACGAAATCGATGGCGGTCGAGCTGGCGCCGGACAAGATCCGCGTCTGCGCGCTCGCGCCAGTCGCCGGCGAGACGCCGCTGCTCGCCATGTTCATGGGCGAGGACACGCCGGAGAAGCGCGCCGCATTCAAGGCGACCGTGCCGCTCGGCCGCTTTTCGAAGCCGGAGGATATCGGTCTCGCTGCGCTTTATCTTGCAAGCGACGACGCGAACTTCCTGACCGGGGTCGTGCTGGAGGTCGACGGGGGGCGGTGCATTTGACCCCGGACGCCTTGCGTCCGCGGGTGAGAACCTTCGCCTTGCGGGGATGGGGCCTGCCGAGTGTGGGCAACGATTGAGTTGGCGCGCCCCGTGTTCCTTCGTTGCACGCGGTGCAGGCGGCGAACTCCATTGCCCCCGGCCGATGCTTGGCTCGAAACATACAGCGCGGAGGCATGTGCTCGACAGCTTCCGCAGGCCCAGGGCAATAAATGCATCTGGTTTCCCCCCGGCATTCCTCGGAGCGCCCTATGGGCAGCGCCGTGTTTCAATCGCCCGCTCTAAAGCGGCGTGCTTTCTCTCGCTCGGCGATGAACGGCATAGCCTAGGCCTACGAATCCGATCAGCATCATCGCCCAGGTCGAAGCTTCGGGCGCGCCCCCGGTCGCCTGAGGCGTCACCTCGCCATAGAGATAGCGAGTGTCGGACGTAATCGAATCGAAGTTTCCAGGCTGCACATCCCCACCGCCCGGGTAAGGGAAGTCAAACTGAATCGAGGGGCCACCCTCAAACCCATCGATGAGGCAGCAATCCGATTGAGTTCGGACCAGGGGGAACAACGGTTTAACACTAAAGTCTATGCTGCTCAGTGACTGAACATTGAACGTCACGCTCGTGACAGCCGGAAATCCGCAGCAACTGCCGATCGTGTCGTTTGTGTTGGTCTTCTCGGTCAGATCGATCGCCGTTATTACCTCCGTGGCGGTATCGATCGTGAATGTGCCGGTCACGGTACCGACCCCAGGGCCGCCTTCTTGGGTCGTGGGATCGAAGTTCAAATTCACGTCATAAACAACAGTCGACGCGGAGGCGACGATCGGACTGACCGCCAGGACCCACAGGACCACCAGCCCGGCGATTCCCGTCCGAATTGTCCACGACCGCCCGCGTCCCGCGGATATCGTCTGAGCAGAGAGTTGTCGGATCATTTGAAAGCCCCCTCAAGATGCATTCCCGCCCGGAGGTTGGCGCCTTTCCGATTCCGGCGTCAATTGGACTGAAGTCTTGTGTGGTCTTAAGACCTTCGTAAGACCTCCCATCTCGCTCCGGGTTCGATCGCATCGACCGCGTTGGGATCGACCATTTCCTTTAGACGCTCTTTGCGATCAGCTTTATTTGGTGTTTCCACCTGGCGATGATTGCAAGGGTGCGAATATCTCATGAGCTTTCGAAACCCGCGCATTGGCCCGGACGCAATGCGCGCCCTCTGTCAGGGTTTGTCGACGATTGAGCAGAGCTCCCCCTGTCCGTTGGGATTGCTTGCGGCTCATCTCGATCCTCCCCCAAAAGGAGGAGCGCGTCGACGTCCATTTCGCTTGACGCCGAGCTCAACCGTGAGTCACTTTGCCGTTCGATTGACGACTCTGTGAAACTGCGGCTTGCGAGGTCCAGAGCGGCCGATAGCGATTGCCCGCATCGGACCGAAATTTATTTGCAGACCCGCCAGTCTGGTCGCGGGAGGGGCGCCCGGCTAGACTTGGCATTACCGGGCAAACTCCCAATTGGGGCGCCATGATCTTTTCTTGGGGCGATCACCGGCCTGACGATCCAGAGGACGCGCTTTGGGATATAGTGGTGATCGGCGCCGGTTTGGGCGGCGGTTTGCTCGGCTCCGCGCTGGCGCAAAACGGGCTGAAAACGCTGTTCGTGGAGCGAGGCCCGGCGGTCAGTCCGGTTCCTCGGGGCCGGCGATCGATCCGGACCAGGCGTTTCCCCAGCGAAGCGGAGCTGGTCTCGCGAGGCCGGTGGGCCAAGCTCGTCGCGGCCCGCTTGGGAGGCCGATCGAGGCCTGTTCAAATCCCGCTCGGCAATGGGCCCGGCGGCTCCTCGGCGATCTATGCCGCGACGCTCGAGCGATTTTTGCGCGAGGATTTCGAAGGATGCCGGGAGGGGGAGGTCGAACCTCCGCCGATGCCGAACCGCTGGCCGATCAGCTACCACGAGCTCTTGCCCTATTACCGGAAGGCCGAGGAGACGCTTCGCGTCTGCGGCTCCCGCGACCCCTCTGACCCTGATGACGATTCGGCGCTGAGGACGCCGCCGCCGCTATCGGAGCGCGATGAAATGATCTTTCGCGACTTCGAGAAGGCCGGATTGCGCCCATTCCGGGTCCATCTCGGCATCGACTATGCGCCCGGCTGCGCGGAATGTCTGGGCGACCTGTGTCCACAGGATTGCAAGTCCGACGGAGCCAGCCGGGGTTTGAAGCCGGCGCTGGCGCAATTCGGGGCGAAGCTTCTCACAGACTTTGCGGTTGAAAGGCTCGACGCCGAAGGCGACGCCGTTCGACGGGCGATCGGACATTGCCAGGGCCGTAAAATGACGATCCGAGGAAAAGTGTTTGTGCTCGCCGCCGGCGCGCTCGCCACTCCGCTCATCCTCATGAACTCGAAGTCGCCCGATTGGCCGGCAGGACTCGGCAACAACAACGACCTCGTGGGCCGCGGCTTGATGTTCCACGTCGGCCAGGCGTTTGTGATGCGGACGCCGCGAGCAAGCTCCGCCGCGGGGCCGGCTAAAAGCATGTCCAGCCGCGTCTTCAACAAGGTCGACGGGAAGAGGCTCGGCGGCGTGCAATCCTTCACAGGCCAGGTGAAAGTGGGGCAGATCGCCAACTACATTGTCGACGTCTTGGAGAGCACGGTTCCTTTCCGAATCCATGGAGCGCGCCTTGGCGCGCTCGCGCTTGCGACGGTCGCCGCGCCGATGTTCCGCAATTGCGCGATCTTCGGCGCGCAAACCGAAGATTTCGCCTATCGCGGAAATCGGGTTTTGCCGGACCCGCAAAGCCCCAGCGGATTTTCGGTCGTCTACGATGCGCCAAAGGATTTGCTGGAGCGGGCTTGGCTGCTGCGCAAGACGTTGAAAGTCCATTTGCGCGGGCGCCCGATGATGTTCGTCTCGCGCGTCCAGCTCAATTTCGGGCATCCGGCCGGCACCTGCCGGTTTGGCGACTCGCCGCTGAGCAGCGTTCTCGACCCGAGCGGCAAGGTGCGCGGAATGGGCAATCTCTATGTGGCCGATGCGTCCTTCATGCCCTCGATTTCGGCCTCCCACCCGGCCTTGACGGTGGCCGCCCACGCCTTGCGCGTCGCCGACATCATCACCCGCGAGTGGCGGCCGGATCGCTGGACGGGGCAATCGGCGCCGCCGCCAGGAACACTTTCCGCCGCAAGGGGCGACGCGTAGCCTGGAACTTCAGAGCGTCAACCGTCGTTGGCCCCGCCGCCGGTCGAACGACCCTTATCGTCCTCCGGCGCCTCGAGGCGCGTGATCATCTGGCGGAGAAGCCATCTCTCGACCTGTTCGCAGACGATGTCGTCGAGCTTTACGTCGCTTCGCGAGCAAATGGACGCGAGGTGCTCGTGAAGGCGCGCCGGCATCTTGATGGTGACCTCAACGTGGTCCTTCGCATTATCCGCCAATTTCATCTCCGTCGCCGCGAATGGGCCTTGCACTTGTATAGCGCGTGACATCGCCGAAAGCGCGGCGGGGGGATATCGACGGCGACGCGGCCGCTATGGGAGACAACCTCTTTCTGACGGAACGGCTGGCGCCGGCGCTGAGATTGTTGGCGTCATTTCGAGTTGGACGCCAATTCGCCGCCCCAGTCCGCCGGGTCGACGTTGGCGATTGTCTCGGAAAACGTCCAGGAATGACCGGCCGGATCGACGCACATGTACTGCCGCTCACCGTAGAGAAAATCTTCCGGATCGCGAATGATCCGAGCGCCGCGTTCGCGGGCGCGCAAAAAGTGGGCGTCGATCGCCTCGACCCTGACCATCACCGAATGTCCGCTTCCGGGCGCAGCGTCGGGTGAATTGCTCTCGGTAACGACGATCGCGCCGCCCTCGAATTGAAGCTGCGCCCGGTGAGCGCCGATGCGCAATCGAATCTCGAAGCCAAAGGCTTCCTCGAGCCATGTCATGGCGGTTGGAACGTCTGGATATTCGAGGACCGGAATGATCGCGCATATCGGTATGGACAGGTTCGCCCGCATTCGGCCTCCGACGTTTCGCATCGGGAATGTAACATTGTCCGTGCCTCAAGCGAAAACCGGCACGCTTGCTGGCGTCACGCGCGGCGACGTTTCATGTCGCCGCCAAGTCTCCGGTCAAGATTTACCTGGGCGATCAGCCCCAAGTCGAAGAGGCGCCAGCGCGATGACGAAATACTCCCTCTACGTCCAGCTCGAAGCCAAGCCAGGCAAGGAACAGGCGGTTGCCGACTTCCTGGTGAGCGCCCTTCCGCTTGTCAACCAGGAGCCGGAGACCACGGCGTGGTTTGCGCTCCGGATGGGTCCGAGCGTCTTCGGCATCTTCGACGCCTTTCCGAGCGAAGCCGGCCGCGACGCCCATCTCAATGGCGAGGTCGCCAAGCAATTGATGGCGAAAGCTTCGGACCTGTTCGCCAAGGCGCCGGAAATTCATAAAATCGACGTTCTGGCCGACAAGCTGCCGGGCTGACCGCAAAGAGGGCTGCGCTCCTCGAAGGTCGGGTGAGGGCGATCGGACGCCGGAATGCCCGTGTCCGCCGGGAGAACGCGCCGTTCGCCGCGCGCCTAGGGTTACGCAAGTAAAGCCTCGTAATCTTCCGCAGATCATCGAGGCATGAAGAGTGAGGTCATGCTAACGCCACCGTATTGACTAGGACATGGCGCCGATGTGGCGCGTTTTTCTTTCGATCGAGCTGTACGAATTGACTGCGCCCGTTACGGTGATCGAGCGAAATCCGGCCACGCGTCATCGTATAGGCAAATTTTCTCTCTATCGTCATGCAGGCGGGCGAACCATGAGGAGAGCAAAATGACGCAACATGCGCTTTACGTCCAACTCGAGGCCAAACCCGGCAAGGAGCAGGAAGTCGCGTCCTTCTTGTCCAGCGCGAGGACCATGGTGAACGACGAGCCGGATACGACGGCCTGGTTCGCGATCCGAATGGGGCCGAGAACGTTCGGCATATTCGACGCCTTCGCAAACGAGCGCGGCCGGGACGCCCATCTGCAAGGGAAGCTCGCGAAGCAAATCACGTCGAAGGCGCCGGAACTGTTCGCCAAGCCGCCAGAAATGCAGCGCGTTGAAGTCCTCGCGGACAAGCTGCCCCACTAGCGGCGAACCGCGGCGCCACTGCGCGCCGCCAAGATGAGCGCGGCGGCCGTTTCCGCCGCGCTTTCGATTCCGAGACGAACGCCTTTTTGACGAGAAGGGGAACCGGCTAGGAACTTCGCGCCTGCCGTGTTAGGCAGCCGCGCCATGCGGCGGATGCGAGTTTTGCGCAATCCGCGCCTTGATCCGGATAGGGCGCATGGCGATGGCGGTTATTGAACCCAATTTGATTCCCGAAGGCCTTGCGTTCGACGACGTGCTGCTGCGTCCGGGCCTGAGCGCCGTAATGCCCAGCGCCACGAATATCGGAACGCAGCTCACCCGCGCGATTCGCCTCAACCTGCCGATCATCTCGGCCGCGATGGACACGGTCACCGAGGCGAAGCTCGCAATCGCCATGGCCGAAGCAGGCGGGCTCGGCGTCATCCACCGCAATCTGGCGCCTGCGGATCAGGCGGAAGAGGTCCGCAAGGTCAAGCGGTTCGAGAGCGGGATGGTGGTCGATCCGATCACCATCTTTCCGGACGCCACGCTCGCCGACGCGCTCGGCCTGATGCGCTGCGCCTCGATCTCGGGCATCCCGGTGGTCGAGCGCGGGGCGGATGGCAAGCCGGCGAAGCTCATCGGCATTCTCACCAATCGTGACGTGCGCTTCGCCGACGATCCGCGCCAGCCGGTGACGGACCTCATGACCCGCAAGGTGGTGACGGTCGGCGAGGGGGTGAACCACGAGGAGGCCCGCCGGCTCCTGCATCTGCACCGCATCGAGAAACTCGTTGTCGTCGACGACGCGCAACGCTGCGTCGGCCTCATCACCGTCAAGGACATCGAGAAGGCGACGACGCATCCGAACGCAGCGAAGGACGTCGACGGGCGCCTGCGCGTCGCCGCCGCCACGACCGTCGGCGACAAGGGCTTCGAGCGCGCCGAGATGCTGATGGCGGCCGGCGTCGACTGCCTCGTCGTCGACACCGCGCACGGCCATTCCGAACTGGTCCTCGCCCAGGTCCGGCGCATTCAGCGCGCGACCAACAAGGTCTCGGTGATCGCCGGCAATGTGGCGACGCGCGAGGGCGCGATGGCGCTGATCGACGCCGGCGCGGACGCGATCAAGGTCGGCATCGGACCCGGCTCGATCTGCACCACCCGCATCGTCGCGGGCGTCGGCGTGCCGCAATTGACCGCGATCCTGGAAGCCGCGGAGGCCGCGCGCGCCTCCGGCGTGCCGGTGATCGGCGACGGCGGCGTCAAATATTCCGGCGATCTCGCCAAGGCGATCGCGGGCGGCGCCGACAGCGTGATGATCGGCTCGCTGCTCGCCGGCACTGACGAAAGCCCGGGCGAAGTGTTCCTCTACCAGGGGCGCTCCTACAAGAGCTACCGCGGCATGGGCTCGCTCGGCGCGATGGCGCAAGGGTCGGCCGACCGCTACTTCCAGCAGGACGTGAAAGACCAGGTGAAGCTCGTGCCCGAAGGGGTCGAGGGGCAGGTGCCCTATCGCGGCCCGACGGCTGCGATCGTGCACCAGCTGGCCGGGGGCTTGCGCGCCGCCATGGGCTATGTCGGGGCGGAGACCATCCCCGAGTTCCAGGAGAAGGCGCGCTTCATGCGCATCACCAGCG
>CAWHZY010000009.1:0-338544 GCA_963833955.1 uncultured Alphaproteobacteria bacterium
GGGGTGGATCCAGGCGTGGATGGCGAGTTCGAAACCCCGGACGCCGATGACCTCAAGCGCCGTCGCCGGTCGATGAACAACCGCAAGATGCCGCATCTGGTGGCGGAGGAGGCAGGCACGGTCCTCGGCTACGCCTATGCGGTGCCGTTCCGCAAGCGGCCCGCCTATCGCTACACGGTCAAGCACTCGATCTACGTGCGCAGCGACCGGCTGCATGTGGGGATCGGGCGACAGCTCATGACCGCGCTGATCGACGCCTGCGCCGCGGCGGGCTTTCGCCAGATGATTGGCTATATCGACGGCGCCAATGTCGCTTCGATCAAGCTGCATGAAAGGTTCGGCTTCCGCCAGGTCGGCTACCTGCCGGCGGTCGGGTATAAATTCGGTCGCTGGACGGACTCGATCATGATGCAGCGCTCGCTCGGGCCAGGCTCGACCGAACCGCCGACGGCGTGAACGGCCGGCGCCGTCCAGTCGGAACCTCGCATTTGAGGTGCAGCATGAAGAGACACATCGGCATGGCGCTTGTCGCGCCGGTTCTTTTGCTCGTCCAACCGGCGCTTGCGTTCGAGCGGCCGGCTCCGCCGCAACTTTTGTTTGGCGACCTTTACGCGGACGTTCAGCTTGAGCGCGTCTTTTCCGACGGCAAGGATTTCGCCGACGCGACGGCGAAATCCCCGCCCGCGGAGATACTGGCGCTCTATCATGCCCGGAAGCCCAATTCGCTCGAGGGGCTGAAGCGCTTCGTCGTCACCCATTTCGAGTTGCCGGCCCAAGCCGCCACGCCAGCGGCGGTGTCCGAACAAGTCCCTATCCGCCGCCACATCGACGCGCTCTGGACGCTGTTGACCCGGGACGAGCCGACTGTCGCGCCCTATTCTTCGCTGCTGCCGCTGCCGCGGCCATATGTCGTACCGGGCGGCCGATTCAGCGAGCTCTATTACTGGGACTTCGTATTTCACCATGCTTGGCTTGGCGGAAAGCGGCCGGCGGGATCTCCTCGAGGACATGGTGACGAACTTCGCCGATCTCATGGACACATACGGCCATGCGCCGAACGGAACGCGCACCTACTACCTCAGCCGCTCGCAGCCGCCGTTCTTTTTTGAAATGGTCGGGCTCTTGTCTCCTTCGGATCCAGCGGCGGCCTTCGCCCGCTATCTGCCGGAACTCAAGACGGAATACGC
This sequence comes from uncultured Alphaproteobacteria bacterium, assembly GCA_963833955.1. Classification (GTDB taxonomy): domain Bacteria; phylum Pseudomonadota; class Alphaproteobacteria; order Rhizobiales; family Beijerinckiaceae; genus Roseiarcus. The sequence continues at coordinate 1,188 of CAWHZY010000009.1, forward strand.
GTACTGGATGGAGGGCGCGAACGAGCTGAAGGCAGGCAGCGCCCACCGCCACGCGGTCGCGCTCGAGGACGGGTCGATCCTCAACCGCTATTGGGACGACAGCGACGCGCCGCGCGATGAAGCTTATCGCGAGGATGTCGAGTTGGCCGCCGCGACCCATCGGCCGCCCGGGGAGATTTATCGCGATATTCGCGCCGGCGCCGAGAGCGGCTGGGATTTCAGCTCGCGATGGTTCGCCGATGCGGGAACAATGGCGTCGATCGACACGACCGAAATCATCCCCGTCGACCTCAACGCTGTCATGTTAGGGCTGGAGAATGCGATCCAGGCCGGTTGCGAACGAGACGGCGATCACGATTGCGCCGAGAATTACGCCAAGCGCGCCGCCGCGCGGCGGATCGCGATCGATCGCTATCTCTGGGATCCCTCCCGCGGCGTCTATCTCGACTATCGCTGGACGCTGAGGGAGCGCATCGATCGGGTCACCGCCGCGACCCTCTATCCGCTGTTCACCGGGGCCGCGAGCGAGGCGCAGGCGGCGTCGGTGGCGAAAGTCGTCGAGACTGAATTGCTGAAGCCCGGCGGGATCGTCGCGACGACGCTGGACACCGGACAGCAATGGGATGCGCCGAACGGATGGGCGCCGCTGCAATGGATCGCGGTCGAAGGGCTGGCCAGCTACGGGCTGAATCCGCTCGCCGAAACAATCGCGTGCCGATGGATGGTGAACGTGTCCCGCGTCTATCGAGTAACCGGCAAACTCGTAGAAAAATACGACGTGATGGCAACCGATCAACCGGGCGGGGGAGGAGAATATCCCACCCAGGACGGCTTTGGCTGGACCAATGGCGTGATGCTGAAGCTGATGGCGCTCTACCCGGGGGACGCCAATCTTGAGAGCGTCGATCTTTGTCCCGCCGGGCCGGGAGGGTGAGCTTCGGACGGCTCGATAGCCGTCCCCAGACCGTCTCGCGGTCTCTTGGAGCCATTGTCGCCAGGACCGAGCGTGAGCCGAGGGGACGCGGCGATCCGGAAGTCGCGAAGCTCCCTCAACGCCGCGGCCGCCGCCGGGGTAAGGAGCGCTCGCGCTCATATCGCTGTCAGCGCCGCTCCTCCAGCTGCCTCACTCGCTGCTCAAGGCGCTGCATCGTGAGAGTCAGCGCCTCGTAACCTAATTTATGGGTGTCGCCGAGACTCGACAGTCCCGCCATGGTGCTCTGGTGTTGAGCGCGCGTGATCTGAAGTCCATGCCAGACGATATACACGATCGCGCCGAGTAAAACGACAATGACCCAAATGGCAATATCGATCATCTCTAACCGGGTGCTTGCTGACGACTGAGTTCGCATTAAACGACTGTTCACCACAATAACGGAAATGAAGATAAAAGTGAAAAAATCACGGTTGAACATACAAAACGGGGTGGGCCATAATGTTTTTCGTTAATGGCAGCAGTGGTATAACCGCTTTGGAGGCGAGGCTCGGGCAACCGCGCCGGCGTCCCTTCCGCTGAAGCGCAGGCGGCAAAAGACCTGCAGCCTCGATATGTGATCCGGATCACAGCGCGAAATCTGGGAAGGAGATAATCCATCCGCCATTCGGCCAAACATGGGAGTTATGTCATGGCGAATGTTCCAAAGCGCAGGGTTGTCGTCGTCCATCCCAGCGTCAGCGAAACCTTGATCGACGGGCCCGCCGCGAGTGGAGCGGTCCATAACGATGGCGCCAAGAACGGCGGGGAGACGACGCAGTCTCGCAAGCCCTGGCCGGCGGAATTCGGGTGGGATTTCCCGTTCGATTTCCCGAAGCCAGGTCGATGACGGACAAGGGAAGGGCGGCTCAAGGCCACTCTTCCCGCCGGCTTGCGTCATGACCGCGGGGCGAACTGTTACCGGACCTGAAATCGGGCGGCGAGGCTCACGAGATACACGAGGCCCGAGAGCGCCGTGATCCAGAACGAAGTCGGCCAGTCGGTGGCATAGGCCAGCGTCAATCCGCCCCACGCCTCCGCAAGAGCGAGGCCCGCCGCCAGCGTCACGCCGCCGATCAGCCGCCGAGAAAAGTTCTGCGCGGCCGCTGCGGGCCCGACCATCAGCGTGAACACCAGCAGAATGCCGACGATCTGGGCGCATTCGGCGACCGCGACCGCAACGATGGCCAGAAACGCCACCGAGACGAAGCGGACCGGCACGCCGCGCGCTTCCGCAAGCTCGCTTTCGAGCGAGGCGAAGACGAGCGGCCGAATGATCATCGCGAGCGCGGCCAAGCTCACCATGGCAAGCACGGCCAACGTGAGGAGCGCCGTCGAGTCGACGCCGAGTACATTTCCAAATAGGAGCGCGGCGGCCTGGGTCGCGGCCGCGGTGTAGAAATGCAGGAACAAGAGCCCTAAGCCAAGCGCGAGCGACAGCATCATGCCGACCGCCACGTCGCGCGTTGCGAGCTTCTCGCCGAACAGCCCCATTCCGATCCCGGCGACAAAGGTGAAGCCGACCAGGCCGGCGAGCGGCGGGAGGCCGAACAGGATCGCGCCCGTCGCGCCGGTGAAGCCGACATGCGACAGCGCATGGCCGGCGAAAGTCTGTCCGCGCAGCACGAGGAAGAAGCCGACTATGCCGGCGAGCACCGCCGCCATCCCCGAGGCGACGAAAGCGGTGCGCATGAAATCATAGTCAAGCATGGGCGCCGTGCGCATGATCGTGGCGATGCGCGTCATGCTCGACGTCGACATCGCCCGCCATGACGTAGAAGCGATTCTTGACGCGCACGACCTCGATCGGCGTCCCATAGAGCCGCGACAGCACCGGCCCGGCGACGACCTCGTCGACCGCCCCGATTACCGCCTCGCCGCCGCCGAGATAGAGCACGCGGTCAATCGCGTTGACCAGCGGATTGAGCTCGTGGGCGCTGAACAGAATCGCGATCTTCAAATCGTCGCATATGCCCCTGGCGGTTTCGACCACGCTCTTCTGATGCGCCGGATCAAGCGAGATCAGCGGCTCGTCGAGCAGCAGCAGGCGCGGCCTGCCGATGAGCGCCTGGCTCAACAGCACACGCTGGCGTTCGCCGCCCGACAATTCGCCGATCGAGCGGTGGGCGAAATCGCGCGCGCCGACTTCGTCGAGCGCCCAGTCGATCTCTCGCCGCGTCGCCTTGTCGAGTCTGACCAGGCCGAAACGGCCGCCGATCGCCGCGCTGGCGACGACGTCCCAGCAAGTGAACCTTAAGCTTGAAATCGCGCCGCGGTTTTGCGGCATGTAGCCGATCTGAGCGTTGCCGCGCGTCGCCGGCCGGCCGAGCACGGCGACCCGGCCTGAAGCCAATGGAACGAGGCCCAGCGCGGCGCGCAGGAGCGTCGTCTTGCCGGCGCCGTTCGCGCCCAGCATGCCGACGAATTCGCCTTCCTCGATTGCGAAGCTGGCGCCCGAGAGAATGTCCCGGCCGCCGAGCCTGATCGTCACATGATCGAATTCGAGTGCGCTCAACTTGCCCCGCCCGAGAGCGCCTTATCGAGCGCGTTCAATTGGCCCATCATCCAATCCTGATAGCTCGAGTTGGGCGGCTCGGTCTCGGACACGCCGACGACCGGGATGTTATTGTCCTTGGCCAACTGCACGAGCTTGGCTACCGCGGGCTCGCTCGCTTGCGCGTTGTAGAGCATCACCTTCACATGTCTGCCCTTGAGATCATTTTCGAAAGCCGCAACTTGGGACGGGGTCGGCTCGGCGTTGTTCATGATCGCGAGCGCGTATTTCTCGTTGCGGACGTCAAGCCCGATGAGCTTCGCCTGATAGCCGAACACCGGCTCCGAAGCGGTGACTGGCTGGCCCGCGTAAGACTTGTGCATGGTGGCGAGCTTATCGTCGAGGGGCTTGAGCGATTCAAGGAACTTGGCTTCGCCCTGCTCATAGTCGGCCTTGTGCGTGGGGTCGACGGCGGCGAGATCGGCGACCAGCGCCTTGGCTGCGGCCTTCATATAGGTCGGATCGTACCACAAATGGGGATTGTCGCCGGCCTTGCGGCCGACCAGCGCGCCGACCACGATTTCCTTGCGGCCGGGGGCTTTGCTGGCGCCAAGCAGCTTTTCCATCCACGGATCGTAGTCGACGCCGTTGGCGATGACGATTTTGGCGTCGCTGAGCGCTTTGGCCGTCGACGGGCTGGCCTCGAACAGGTGCGGATCGTCGTCGGGATTCGAGAGAATGCTGGTCACCGCGACATTCGCGCCGCCGATCTGGCTCGCGAGATCGCCATAGAAATTTTCCGCCGCGACCACTTTCACCGGATCGGCGAAAGCGGGCGCGCTGAGCGTACAGACCAACATGGCGGCGAGCCAAGGGAGCTTGCTGATCATGAGACAGCCTCGGTGGATGCGAGCGCCAGAACCAGCGCGAGCCGTACTGTTATGTTATATCCTATCGGGAGGCAAGCCCTTAGTGCAACCTTATATCATTTCGAAATGTCGACCGTGATATGATGGACGCCGTGATGAGGAAAAAGACAGCGCCAAAGAGAAATCCCGCCCCCGAGCCGACAGCCGCCGGCTGGCACAGGAAGGTTGAGAGCGCCTGCGACCGGGAGGGTCTGCATCTGACCCCGCTGCGCCGGCAGGTTCTGGCCATCCTGGCTGAAAGCTCAGCGCCTCTCGGCGCCTATGCGATCATCGATCAGCTTTCGAGGCGCGAGGGGAAGCCGGTCGCGCCGCCGACCGTCTATCGCACGCTCGATTTTTTTCTCGAGCACGGCTTCGTCTACAAGATCGAGAGCCGCAACGCTTATGCGCCCTGCGAGCATCTTGGCCACGCCCATCATGGGGCGCTGCTCCTGTGCGAAAAATGCGGACGCAGCGACGAGATCGAGGACGTCAAAATTGATCGTCTGCTGCAGGAAGCAGCCGCGCGCGCCGGCTTCGCTCCGCATCGGCAGATGGTCGAGCTTGTGGGCCTGTGCCGGGACTGCGCGGGGTAGGGAGGCGCCGCCGGCGTCGATTCCGAGTTGATTCGCCAAGCGGCGGGGCTTGTTGAATGGACCCATACGCCGACAAGCTGTCGCATATGCTGCGGCAGGAGGCGGGGAAGTCACGCAAGCAGAAGCGGACCGTCAAGCAACTGCACACCGACCTGTCGGTCCTGGGCTATGAGGGCTCCTACAATCGCGTGGCGGCCTTCGCTCGCGACTGGAAGGCCGCTCGGCAACAGGAACAGAAGACGTGCAGCCGCGGCGTGTTCGTGCCGCTGGCGTTTCTGCCGGGCGAGGCATTCCAGTTCGACTGGTCAGAGGATTGGGCGGTCATTGCCGGCGAGCGGACCAAGCTGCAGGTCGCCCACTTCAAACTCAGCTATAGCCGCGCCTTCGTTCTCCGCGCCTATCCTCACCAGACCCACGAGATGCTGTTCGACGCCCACAACCACGCCTTCCGCGTGCTGGGCGGCGTTCCCTGGCGAGGCATCCATGACAACATGCGTACCGCGGTCGACAAAGTCGGGCGCGGCAAGAACCGCCAGGTCAACGCACGCTTCGCAGCCATGGTCAGCCACTTCCTGTTCGAGGCGGAGTTCTGCAATCCTGCTTCCGGCTGGGAGAAGGCGCAGATCGAGAAAAACGTTCGAGGCACGCCCGCCATCGGCTCTGGCAGCCGACGCCCACCTTTCCCTCGCTAGCGGCGCTAAACGACTGGCTGGAGACGCGCTGCCGAGAGCTTTGGGCGCAGACCCCGCACGGCTCGCATCCTGGCATGATCTCTGCCTGGTCGGAAGAAGCCCAACATCTGATGCCGCTTTCCAGGACGTTCGACGGCTTCGTCGAATACGCCAAGCACGTCTCGCCGACGTGCCTGATCCATTTGGAGCGCAATCGCTATAGCGTGCCGGCGTCCTTCGCCAATCGCCCCGTCAGCGTACGAGTCTATCCCGAGCGGATTGTCGTCGCCGGTGAAGGACAGGTCATCTGCGAGCATCGGCGCGTCTTTAATGCTTTGACGCTCACCTGCGAGCCGCAAGCCAACGTCGAACGCTACGATGCGCTGCGCCAAGCCCGGGAGGCGCGCCATGCGTCATAACCCCGCCGCTGGCGCCGTCGTCATCATGCTCCGCAGCCTCAAAATGCACGGCATGGCTCAAGCCGTCGGCGAGCTGACCGAACAAGGTTCCCCGGCCTTCGAGGCCGCGCTGCCGATCCTATCGCAGCTTCTGAAAGCGGAGACGGCGGACCGAGAGGTGAGATCGACGGCCTATCAGCTCAAAGCCGCCCGCTTCCCGAACTATCGCGACCTTGCCGGCTTCGACTTCGCTTGGCGAGCGAAGTCAACGAGGCGCTCGCGCGTCAACTCCATCGATGCGAGTTCCTGGAGGACGCCCACAATGTCGTCCTGCTCGGCGGCCCCGGCACAGGCAAGACGCATCTCACCACGGCGATCGGCGTCCAGGCCATCGAACATCGGCTATCGAGCATCACCGCAAGCGCGTCCGCTTCTTCTCCACCGTCGAACTCGTCAATGCTCTCGAACAAGAGAAGCTTCAGGGCAAACCCGGCCAGATCGCGGCGCGGCTCACCCACTCCGATCTCGTCATCCTCGACGAGCTTGGCTACCTGCCGTTCAGCGCCTCTGGAGGGGCCTTGCTCTTCCATCTGCTGAGCAAGCTCTATGAGCGCGCCAGCGTCATCATCACGACTAATCTCAGCTTCGGCGAGTGGGCAACCGTGTTCGGCGACCCGAAGATCACGACCGCGCTGCTCGACCGTCTCACCCACCGCTGCCACATCCTCGAAACCGGAAACGACAGCTTCCGCTTCAAGAACAGCTCGGCGAAAGCCGCCAAACCCGCAAAGGAGAAACCTCAAAACTTGACGAACCCCTGACCCCAAACCATCATCAAGCCGGGTCAGTTCTCAATGGAAATCCCGGGTCAAATCTCGGCGGAAATCGACAGCCATCCCATGAGCAAAATCGACGAGCCGCTGCCGTGGGCCTACATCAACAATGGCGAAAAGCGCCAAGCGGCCTGAGAACACCGCTTACGATAGTCTTCCCGCGCGAGATATTTCATGTATCCCGCCGGCATCTGCATAAAGAGCGGCTGGCGCGCGCCACCACGCTCAAGCAAAAGGACGCGGGCCCGCCCATCGCGGACCAATCGCGTAGCCGCGACCCGAGCCCCCTCCAATCACAATGAAATCGAAGTGGTCGGTCATCGTCGGTTCCTGTTGCGTTCGATGCTGCCCGAGCGCGAGGGACTACTTGCACGTAGCCGCGCCGAGAAGCGCCTGCCGCATTGGCGTCAGGCGTCAATATTTGTCGGCAGGACGATCACATCGTGAATTGTAACCGTGCGGGGGCGGGTCAGAATGAAGACAACTGCTTCCGCGACCTCGGAAGCGTCCATTAGCGCGCCAGCATCCTTAGCTGCCTGCAGCTGGTCGGCCGGCCAGTCGTCGAGCAGCGCCGAGATCACTGGCCCTGGAGAGACCTGGGATACACGAATCCCGTATTTGTTCACCTGCCGGCGAGTGGTCTGAGTGAAGCAGGTAATGGCCCACTTCGACGCGGAATACACCGGCTCGTGCTTGATCGCCGAATGTCCCGCTAACGAGGCTGTCACGACGATGTCGCCAGTTTTTCGCTCAATCATATGCGGGAGGACCGCATGAACATTCTTGATAACCACGTTGACGTTCAGATTCAGCATTCGGTCGATCGCCGCTGCATTGGTGTCAATTAAGTCACCCCCGATGTAGATGCCAGCGTTGCAATAGAGGATGTCAATTTGGCCGGTTTTAGCGAGGATCTCTGGGATCAGTGCTGCGCAGCTCTCAGCATCGAGTAGGTCGGTCACTTGGGCTATCGCCTTGCCGCCTGATTTGGCGACAAATTCGTTTAGCGCCGCTTCGTTGCGGTCAACCATAACCACAGTCGCGCCGGCCCGCATCAGGGCCTCGGCCGCAGCCAAACCAATACCTGAGGCAGCGCCTGTGATTGCGGCGATTTTGCCTTGTATTCCATTCCCCACGAAGCGTTCCTCTCTCCAACATGCGGCGTCGCAGTTTGACTGAAACCCGCCCGCTCCGGTAGCGGCCGCCTATTGTCAGCAGGCGGTAAATCCACCATCGATTGGGAGCGAGAACTCCCGTGATCATCGAGGCGCCCTCGCCAAGCAAGAAGACGATGGGCGCGGCGATCTCGTCCGCAGTCGCCCAACGGCCGAGCGGCATATTAGCGAGGAAGGGATCTCGGATTTCTGGGCGGCCCCAGTAGAATGCCGACATCTCGGTCATCACGACGGTCGGATTCACGCTGTTGACCCTGATGCCGTATTTGCCGAGTTCAAGAGCCGACGCACGGGTTATGTTATCGAGGGCGGCCTTGGAGGACCCGTAGGAGATATGGCCACGCAGTGCGACGAGCGAGGCTTGGCTCGAAACATTGACGATCGAGCCGCCCTTGCCAAGCCGGATCATGGACGCGGACGTATACTTGGTGACGAGCAGCGCGCCGCGGGCGTTGGTCGAAATCGCCTTGTCAAAGACAGCAATGTCCGTCTCCATTGGAGTTGCGATCTCACCGCCAAAACCACCGCAGTTCACGACGCCATAGACGTCGAGCTCATGAAGCGCGTCCCGGGTGCTTCCTTCCGAGCTGAGATCGAACTGAAGCGTGCGGCAGCCGGTCGCACTTTCGAGGGCTCTCAGCTGTTCGACGTTTCGGCCGCATGCAATGACTTCGGCGCCGGCAGCCACGAGTTGCCGGACCGTGGCGGCGCCGATGCCGCCACTCGCCCCGGTCGCCAGAATCGGACCCTTGCCAACGCCAGTCATTTGGAGCTCCTGACACCATGCCTTCAACGATAGGTTCGCTCTAGGGACCTGAGCCTATGTCCGACTTCGGCTTTCGGGGAGGACGGCCGTTGACAAGTCGTTTGCCTCGACCCTTGCGGAATTTTCTACCAACTCCACGCGGATTCCTGGCGGTATAGTCCGCTACGGCTTAGTCTTTTCGGTCATATCGCTGCGTTATACCCATTCTATTTGAGCGCAACTCATCGCGCTCGAACCCGCGCAATGGCTTGGGGCGCGCATTCGCGCTTCGGCCATAAGGCGATGATCGGTTCCGATCATCGAGTTCTTGGTATTACACCAACCATTGTGCCAGTCTTTAACAACCCCTGGCGGTCATTCACCACACTGTATAACCGCAATCTACAATAACCGTCGCCCCAGTCATCGCACTAGATGCATCGGTCGCCAGAAAAAGTATTGCAGAGGCAATTTCATCGGGTTTCGCCACGCGGCGCATAGGCGTGAAGTCCATCCAGATCGGCATACGTTCCGGATCGTCAAAACTCGTGTTCGACATAGGAGTGTCCACGTAGGTAGGAGCAACGCAATTGACTCGAACGCCGCGCTCCGCCCATTCTCCGGCCAATGACTTTGTAAGGTGATGAACTCCGGCCTTTGCAGTGTTATAGTGAGCTTGCCTCTGGGGCTTATTTGATATTACGCCAGATATCGAACCTAAAGTTATTATCGACCCACGCCCACGCTGAAGCATATACTTGGAAAATTCCCTGCAACACCAGTAGACACCGTTCAGATCGACGTCGATTAAGCGGCGCCAGACCTCGTCAGAGATGTCCTCCCCCGGTGTGTCCGGCCATGCGATCCCTGCGCTGGCCACCATAATATCAACCGAGCCGTGTCTCTCGTTTGCAGACTTTGCCGCCAAGGCGACGCCGGTCGGATTCGCCACGTCCAGTTTTTGAAACTCTACTGTATAGCCTTTGTTCGTAAGGTAGTTGTGTCCTGAAGCTAGAACTGCCTCGTCAATGTCAGCAATGATGACATTCGCTTTTACTTCGAGCAGTGCCTCCGCCGTGGCAAGACCAATGCCGCGACCACCGCCAGTGATAAACGCTGTTTGGCCTTTCAATGAGTATTTCTCAAGATACACGAGGCTAACTCCTAGTTATGCACAAGCGGTCATGGAGCCATCCGCTTCGGAATCGCGATGGAGGCCAGTGAGAACGTTGGGCTATTGCCACACCAGGAAGGCGTCGAAAGCTGGGGTTCGCGGCGTCGATGCAGGCGACTAGCGGCAGGCTATTACTGTATATTTTCACACGATAGCTTTGACCTGGCGCGGGGAGAGACGCGCCAGGTCTGCCATAGCTGATTATTTGATATAACCAGCCTCAGTCATAGCTCGAGTAGCGTGATCCTGAGCGGACGCCAACGCCTGTGCAACAGTCTTCTGTCCGGCCAGCGCGCCTGCGATTTCTTGTCCGGTGGTCGTTCCAATTCCCTGGTAAGGCGGAATGATCACGAAAGAGATGCCAGTGTAGGGAACCGGATCGGCGGTTGGCTTCGTCGGGTCAGCCGTCAGTATGGCATTGAGCGTCGCCTGGGCGAAAGGCGCAGCCCTCATGTACTCGTCGGTATAAGTCGACTTCCTCGTTCCTGGGGGCGACGTTATAATACCTCCAGTCTTTGCGACGAGTTTGACATAATCTTTCGAGGTGGCCCATTTGACAAAGTCTTTTGCAGCGTCTGCGTTCTTCGTCGTTGAAGGGACCGCCAGCGCCCAAGCCCAGAACCAGCCTTCGCCAATATTGGTCACTTCCCCGGGCGCCTTAGCGTATCCGATCACGTCGGTGACACTCGATGTGTCTTTGTTGTAGAGCCGCCCCGCTGCTGATGTCGCGTCAACCCAGATAGCGCAGTGACCTCCAGCAAACAACGTCTGGTTCTCGTTGAAGCCGTTCGCCGTTGCGCCCGGAGGACCATATTTGGTCATTATGTCCACGTAGAAGCCGACTGCGTCCTCCCAGGGCTTCGATGTCAGTTGTGGATGCCACTGCATATCAAACCATTTGCCCCCCCAGGTATTAGCCATGTCGGTGATGAGGGCCATGTTCTCGCCCCATCCCGGCTTGCCGCGGAGGCAGATGCCGTATTGGCCTTTTGACTTGTCGGTCAGCTTTCCAGCAAACTCACGGATTTGGTCCCATGTAGGCTGTTCTGGCATCGTGAGGCCCGCCTGCTTGAACAAGTCGGTCCGATACATGGTGAAAGAACTCTCGGCATAGAAAGGGACTGCATAGAGCTTGCCGTCCGAGGATAAGCCGTTCCGCACCGGCTTGAACACGTCCTCATAGTCGTAATCGGCGCCGAGATCATCGAGCGGCGTAAGCCAGCCATTCTTTCCCCAAATGGGCGTTTCGAGCGCGCCAATCGTCACAATGTCATACTGACCGCTCTTAGTAGAAATGTCCGTTGTAACTTTCTGACGAAGCACATTCTCCTCAAGGATGACCCAGTTCAGCTTGTTTCCTGTGGCTTTCTCCCATTGGCCGGACAGTTTTTGCATAGTGATCATATCGTCGTTGTTGACGGTCGCGATCGTTAGTGTCGCTGCGCACGCCATGTGCGACGCAAGAATAAGCGCTCCAAAAGATAGGCCACACTTCGTTGCAATATTCACTGTTTCCTCCTAGCTTAGTGAGTTTGATTCACTATCGACATTGAAAGCTGATAGCTGTTACTTGAGGTTGAAAGCCGAGTGACCTAATTCGATCCGCGGCAACGGTCCTAGCGGATTGTTCAGCGGCGAACCTTTATTTGGAAACGTTTATGTCATCATTCAGCGACCCGAGAAAGGCTGATCGTTGGGTGAGGTCCATTGCGTTATTCCCCGTTTTATGATCCCGGATGTCGCTTCTCGACTTTAAATCAAGCAGGAGAAACTCGACATTACTAGATCATCTGTCTTTTCGTCGCGTGCGACTTCCTCTCCGTAAGGCCGGCGATGTGTAACATGTTTCTGAATGATATTGCAAGTCCTAGCGTGGAAAAATCCTCCGCCGGTTCAAGTTCCGACCGGCGCCATGTTCAAAGAGCTATCTTGGGCAATCAGCGGGACAATGTCGGAAGTGTCTTTTGGGGTCTTGTCTTCTATAGCCGGCCGCGGCTAGACGCCGGCGGCCGCCAAAGCGCCCTCTGCCCAGTTCGCGATGGCTTCGATTTCCTGGGGTGCTGTCGTGTCGATGTCCAGAACCGGGCCGAGCCCCAGTGGCTCTGCTCGCTCGGCCAGCGCAATAAGCTCCGGGACGTAAGAAACGCCCGGATGACCGGCAACTCGGTGGCCGGCCCTATCGGAATATCGCTGTGCTAAGACCTCAGGGGGCGCATGGCACCAGAGCTCCGCCACGTTCGTTATTCCTGCCATATTGATATGATCTTGTAAGACGGAGACGGGCTGGAATCCGAACCATGCGTCGACGATGAACGTTGCTCCTTCGGGCGCTTCCCGGATTATCGAGAAAATCGACTTGTAACTTGCCCTTCCCAATGTACGGTTGAAAGCGCGATCAACTCCTCCTACGAGTTCCAGAAATGGCGTCTTCACGGTGTCGAGCCCAAGCACGGACCATCCTGTTCGTTTAGATATCCCGTGGGCAAGAGAACTCTTGCCGGAAGCGGGCACCCCGTTCACCATCAGCAGGCGTTTTCCCTTTGCGACGGAGCGTGAGCGTGGCCCGTCGATGAGATCAAATGCGACGAGGCCCGAGCCAATAACGCCGGCTTCATCGCCAAGAACGGCGGGACAGACCGCGACGTCGTACCAGCTCTGGACAGGTGGTAAAAACTCTTGCGCGCGTGCTGCTGCGTGTCCCATGCCTCCGCCCAATATAACGACTTGCGGATCGAAGGCGGCGGACAGGGTGCGGATGGCTGCTCTCAGCGGTGCGGCCCATCCGCGTATAGTGGCTAACGCCTTTTCATCGCCGGAAGCGGCCAGGGAAAAAATATCTTCGAACATCGTCTTCTGGTCATAGCCTGCCTCCGACAAATGCCGTCGAAGCGAGGTGCCGGAGGACTCCGTTTCAATGCAACCACGCTGGCCGCATCGGCATGGATGACCATTGATGTTGACGATGAGGTGGCCAAGCTGACCCGCGCACCGTTTGCCATTGACCAGCCGCCCGCTCTCCATAACGGCGCCGCCGATCCCAGTGCCAATCGTCAGCATGACGATGTTGCTAAGGCCGCGTCCGGCGCCCAGTCGCGCTTCGCCGACCAGAGCCATGCCGCAGTCGTTCAGGACCGTCACGGGCCTGGCAAACGTTGTGGCAATGCTACCCTGTAGATCCTGTTCCGACAGATCTAGATACCCTCCGGACAAAACCTCTCCGGTCCAACCATTTACTCGCCCAGGAACGCCAATTCCGATCGCCCTAGCACCGGGACCATCCAATTCCCGGATCGAATCTTTTATGAGTTCAAGCCCTTTTGCAGAATTCCGACTTCCGGGGACTACCCTTCGGCTAAGGATCTCGCCAGATTGAGAAATCCTAGCTGCTCTTACGTGAGTCCCGCCAACGTCAACGCCAATTGCGAAGGGCTGCGAAAACATGCAGTCGCCAACTGTTATACGACGGCCTGATCGGGATGATGTCTTCTGACTATTGCTTGGATTTCCCGAAGGCGTGATAATCCAATCGTGGAGAGCCGCTCCTTTGACACCTTGCGATCAAGCGAGATGCAGTCCTTCCATAGCGCCCGCCCAGCGATGACGCCGGAGGCTCCATTCTTGATCGCCGATTCCACTTGTCCCAAAAACACGCTGTGATCCACGCCGGCCGAGAGCACTGCCCACGGAACCGGTCCTGCAATCTTCGTGATCGCCGCACAAGCCTCCTCTGATCCCGGGTAGGGGATCTTGAGAACTTTGGAGCCAAGCTCAAGACAGGCACGAGTTCCTTCCTGAATTAGCATCGGAAATTTCGCTTCGTACTCTTCGCGAGACTCCCCCTCCAGTCGATAGGTTAGAAACTCCACAACCAGGAGTAAATCTTCGCGAGCGAAATCTTCTACTGTAGCCCGCAGCGTCGCTAAATTTTTGGTATTGGCGGCTTCATAATCCATCCGGAGATAGATCATGATCTTGCCGCCCGTCCCGCCCAACTCGCGGACCCGACGCGCGCTAATCCCGTCGACCATTTTCGAGATACGATAACCTTCTGGGGATGTATCCCAACCGGAAGCGTCAATCCCAATTAGCATCGCAGTGTCGCGCGGAAGGATGCCGTCATTAACGAGACCAGGGACCGCGCAAATCGGATCGACAAGCACGCATGCCGCGCCGGAAGCCAGATAACGAGTGATATCCGCCTTCGTATTGCCCAAAATCCCGTTGTCAATGTTTGCCTGCTCCTCAGGCGTCGCCCCTAGAAGCGTTCGCATGCCGCCGCGTTGGTCGCAGGCAATCACCATCATGAAACCACTTGCGTCGCATATCTGATGATATGCGCGACGTTCGGCGGTGGTCATTGCTGTCATATTCGTACTTCCCTCGTGCGACGTTCGGCGAGTTTCAAGAGACAGGCGGGGATGCTCAGTTGAAATGCGGTCGCAATTAGCATTCGCCGCGGCCAGGATGGCGGTGGATAGGAACGCAGCTAAGTTCTAAATCAGTTTCCGCTTAGTGCTAGATGATGTAACACATTTCAGAAAGGAATTGCAAGCTGTCTCTTCGAACGCCCCGCGAAACGCCGACATCCCGCGCGACCCTTCATATGGTCGCCAAGTTGCACTATGAGGCAGGCTTGTCGCAGGTCGATATCGCGCGGAAAATTGGCGTCTCCACTGCATCGGTCTCACGCCTCCTGCAGAAGGCGCGAGACATAGGCATTGTGAAGATTGAAGTCCTGGATCTCGTCTCTTTGGAAGAGACGACCATTGAATTAATGGACGCGCTAGGATTGAAACGCGCCGCGGTGATTGAAGCCCCTTCGGTCGGGGTCCTTGGAGCCTTGGCCGCACCCGTGGAAGCCTTCATAAAGGACGAGGGTTTTCAGTCGGGGTCAGTCATCGGTATCGGCTGGGGGCGCGCAGTACGCGAAGTGCTGGTCGCCGGTCTCTCCCCTGTGCCAGGAGTTCGTGCGGTCGCTCTCAATGGCGGAATGCCACAGTCCGCCCCACATTTCCAAATCAACGAGTTTGTACGACAGGCAGCCGAGCAATTCGGCGGGTCGGCTCATTTCCTCCATGCTCCGTACCTGTCGTCGTCGGAGCTACGAGGAGCATTTCTCAGCGAGCCTTCCATGCGCGAGACGATAGGGCTTTGGGAGCGGCTCGATTGTGTCCTCTTAGGCGTAGGGCTGCCCCATTTCTCGCCGGATGCAAAAGACGTCACGAGACCCGAGCAAGCCATTGAGGGCGCCGTGGGAGACGTCATTCGCCACTACTTTGACTTCAATGGCACGGTGCTCCCGTGGGAGGGTGAACAAAGAATGTTGGCGGCGTCCGTCAAACAATTGCGTCGTACAAAGCTAAAGATAGGGCTGGCCGTCGCAGTGGAAAAGGCTGCCGCCATCATCGGCGCGGTGCGCTCGGGGATGATCAATGCGTTGGCCACAGATCGTTCAACCGCGCAAGCGATATTGGACATTTTGCGTCTCGAGCGATCGGGCGCTTGATAGCTGCGGCCTTTGGCTTCGAGTTCGACCCGACGCGTTCGAGTCTTGGTATTAAGCGCAAAGAGACGTCGCGAGCGGGGAAAGGTGGGGGCGCAAGGCGTTCGATCGGTTTTGCGACGACCCCCAAATTCGACGCTCATGCGTTCAAGAATAGCCATTTAATATATTATGGATTCCCGACGGGCGAGAATGTCCTGACGACCTCGTACATGCCCGGATCAAACCTCGCGAACGTCAACGCTTCCTGCATAAAAGGCAGCGGACGGGGATCCCGACGCATGGCCTCATAGTCCTTCACGCTTTTCCACTGCGCGTACATTGTCACTTTCGAGCCATCGAAACTGCGGTGAAGCGTCGACGAGACAAAACCAGGCGACTGACGGACAAATTCATCGGTCACACGAACGAGGAGATCGACGAGCCGCTGCTGGTTGCCCGGCTCAACCGTAAAGACGTTTATCAGAATAATCATGTTCATCGCCTATGGCTTACGGATTGTTCGACGGCCCGAAATCCGGCGTCCAATACGCTAGCCGGTCGAGGCCTAGAACGAACAAAGTGATCATAGTCGCCCAAACTTGTGCTCCTTCATAGCTGCAACGCTGACACGCCCGACCTTCCGGGCTATAAGCCCGCCGCCGCAGCCCGCATGGACGACGGGATCAAGCCCCGTCATGTCGGCTTGCGCCTCGCCATGGAAAGGCCCTGATGTCTGGCTCGACTTTGAGCAGTTCAGCGCTCGATGAGCGCCGGCGGCGGATTCTGTTTCGCGCCTGGCGCCGCGGCGTGCGCGAGATGGATCTCATTATGGGTCGCTTCGCGGATGCGCATTTGCCGACGATGAACGAAGACGAACTTGCCGAGTTCGAGCGTCTTCTCGACGTCCCCGACCCGCAAGCGCTCGCCTGGATAATCGGCGGTGAGCATCCGCCGCGGGAATTCGACACCCCGCTCTTTGCCCGTCTGTGCGGGTCGCGATGAAAGCCGCCAACGCACGCCGACCGGACTCCGTGAGTTTCATGGCTCCCGCCATCCGCCGCCTTGAGCAAGGCAGCGCCGTCACGCTGGCGCGGGCGCCTGAGGGGTACGACGCCTTCATCGTCGCCGAGCTGACGCGGGCGCTCGCGAAGGACGGTGAGCAGCGCGCCGTGACGCTCGCCTTCGTCACGCGGGACAGCCTGCGCGCTCAGGCCTTCATCGACGCCCTGAGCTTCGCCGCGCCAGAGATCGAGGCGCTGTATCTTCCGTCGTGGGATTGCCAGCCGTACGATCGCGTCTCGCCCAACGCCGCAATATCTGCCGATCGGATGACCGTGCTGGCGCGGCTAGCCAAGAGCCGCGGCCCCATGGAGCGGCCACGGATCCTCGTCGCCTCCGTCAATGCGCTGACACAGCGCGCGCCGCCGCTTGCCTATCTCAAGTCCGCTGCATTCTCCGCCGCGCCCGGCAACAGCGTTCGGATGGAAGACCTCACGCACTGGCTCGAGTTCGAACGGCTATTCGCGCGCCAGCACGGTGCGCGACGTCGGCGATTACGCCTCGCGCGGCGGCATTATCGACCTCTATCCTCCTGGCGCGGCAGCGCCGATCCGGCTCGATTTCTTTGGCGATACCCTCGAATCGATCCGAGCCTTCGATCCGGAGACGCAGCGCTCGACCACGCAATTGCGCTCGCTCGATCTCGTGCCGATGAGCGAAGCGCGTCTGACAACCGATTCGATCAAGCGCTTCCGCCAGGGCTACGCGGCCGAGTTCGGCGCGCCGGCCCCTAGCGACGATCTCTACGCGGCGGTTAGCGAAGGCCGCCGCGCCATCGGCGTCGAACATTGGCTGCCGCTGCTGTACGACAAGCTCGACACGATCTTTGACTATCTCGGCGACGCGCCATTCGTGCTCGACGGTCGCGCCGACGACGCGGCGCACGAGCGCATTGCGCTCATCACCGATAATTATGCGGCACGCCGCGCGGCTTACGCAGAGGATCCCGGCAAGTCGGACTATAAACCGCTGCCGCCCACGCGGCTCTATCTGAGCGAAGGCGAATGGAAGGACCGGCTGGCCGGCCAGCCGGTAGCGCGGCTCACGCCATTCGAGGCGCAGCCTGGCGCCAGCGACATCGTCGATTGCGGCGGTCGGGTGGGACGCAATTTCGCTCCCGAGCGGCAGAACGAGAGCGCCAACGTGTTCGACGCCGCAGTCGCGCATGTGCGGGCGCTGCGCGAGCGTGGCTTGAACGTGATCGTCGCCGGCTGGAGCGACGGTTCGCGCGAGCGGCTGAGTCACGTGCTGGCCGAGCATGGGCTCAAACCGCTCGAATTCGTTTCGTCCTATCATCAGGCGACGACAGCGCATGCCGGCGCGCTGCCGCTCGCCGTCATCGCGCTCGAACAGGGGTTCGAAGCGCCGGATTTCGCGATTCTCGGCGAGCAGGACATTCTCGGCGATCGTCTCGTGCGGCAGTCGAAGCGCAAGCGGCGCGCGCAGGACGTTCTCGCCGAAGCGAGCGCGCTTACCGCGGGCGATCTCGTCGTTCATATCGAGCACGGCGTCGGGCGCTTCGTGGGATTGAAGACAATCGAAGCGGCCGGCGCGCCGCACGACTGTCTCGAGATCCACTATGCTGGCGGCGATAGGCTGTTCCTGCCGGTAGAAAATCTCGAACTTCTGTCTCGCTACGGTTCGGAGACAGGCGAACTCGACAAGCTGGGCGGCGCCGGATGGCAGTCGCGCAAGGCACGCTTGAAGAAGCGCGTGCGCGAGATGGCGGGCGAGCTCATCCGTGTCGCGGCGCAGCGCATGACCCATACGGCGCCCCGCCTTACGGCCCCCGAAGGCCTGTACGACGAATTCTGCGCCCGCTTTCCCTACGACGAAACGCCGGACCAGGCGGGCGCAATTGAGGCGACGCTGGACGACCTGGCCGCCGGCCGACCGATGGACCGGCTGGTCTGCGGCGACGTCGGCTTCGGCAAGACCGAGGTCGCGCTGCGGGCCGCCTTTGCCACTGCGATCAATGGCAAGCAGACGGCAATCGTCGCCCCGACGACTCTGCTGGCTCGTCAGCATACCCAGAACTTTCGTCAGCGCTTCGCCGGGCTTCCGGTCAAGGTTGGCCAACTCTCGCGGATGGTTGGCGCGGCGGAAAGCCGCGAGGTCAAGAAGGGCCTCGCAGAGGGCGGCGTCGACATCGTCGTCGGCACCCATGCGGTCCTGGGCAAGACCGTGAGCTTCAAGGACCTCGGCCTCGTCGTCGTCGACGAGGAGCAGCATTTTGGCGTCGGGCACAAGGAGCGGCTCAAGGAGCTGCGTTCCGAGGTGCACGTGCTGACGCTGTCGGCGACGCCGATTCCGCGCACGCTGCAACTTGCAATGACCGGCGTGCGCGAGATGTCGATCATCGCCACGCCGCCGGTCGATCGACTGGCGGTGCGCACCTTCGTCTCGCCGTTTGACGCGCTCATCATTCGCGAGGCGCTGCTGCGGGAACGCTACCGCGGCGGACAATCCTTCTATGTCTGCCCGCGCATCGAGGATCTCGACGGGGCCGCGGCGTTCCTGCGCAAGAACGCGCCCGAGTGCAAATTCGTCATCGCGCACGGCCAGATGGCGCCGCGCGAGCTCGAGGATAAGGTCGGCGCCTTCTACGATGGCAAGTATGACATCCTGTTGTCGACGGCGATCGTCGAATCCGGCCTCGACATTCCGCGCGCCAACACGATGATCGTGCATCGCGCCGACATGTTCGGGCTCGCGCAGCTCTACCAATTGCGCGGCCGCGTTGGCAGATCGAAGATTCGCGCCTATGCCTATTTCACCACGCCGGCCAAGGCCAGGATCACACCGCAGGCGGAGAAGCGCCTCCAGGTGCTGCAATCGCTTGATACCTTAGGCGCCGGCTTTCAGCTTGCGAGTCACGACCTTGACCTGCGCGGCGCCGGCAACCTTCTGGGCGAGGAGCAGTCCGGCCACATCAAGGAGGTCGGCTACGAGCTTTACCAGCAGATGGTGCGCGAGGCGGTCGAGCGCATCAAGTCTGGCGAGGACGCCCCGGCCGAGGACATGTGGTCGCCAACTATCCAGCTTGGCGCGCCGGTGACGATCCCCAAATCCTATATCTCCGACCTGCCGACCCGGCTCGCGCTCTACCGTCGTCTGTCGGCGCTCGAGGACGAGGCCGAGATCGACGCGATGGGGGCCGAAATCGTCGATCGCTTTGGCCCGACTCCTCCCGAGGTCGGCCTGCTCTTGACCCTGGTCCAGATCAAGGCTTTGTGCCGGCGGGCCAATGTCGAGAAGCTGGAAGCGGGCCCGAGGGGCCTGACGCTCGCCTTCCGTAAGAACTCCTTCGCCAACCCCACGGCCCTGGTGAAGTGGGTTTCGATCAGCCCGCTCGCCCGCGTCCGCCCCGACATGCGCATCGTCGTCACGGACGATTTCGAGAAACTTGCCGACCGTCTCGCGGGGACGCTCAAAGTCATGCGGGAGATCGCCAAGATCGCGGGGAAGAAAGGGTAGGGATTCCCTTCTCCGTTGGGAGAGGGTGGCGCGAAACGCTGGGTGAGGGGGCCCGGCTGAGGGCTCCCGCAGGCGGCCGTATGGTGTCGAGACTGCGTTCTGAGGAGATCGGAGCATGACGCTCGAATTCACGGTTGGAATAAACATCGCGGGTGAGCGCCAAAGCGTGACCGTTTCGGCGGAGGACGCGCTGATCGCGGCGCTCAAGGTGAAGCATGAGAAACCGGAGGCGACGATCAACTATGTTCGGCGCAGCAACCGACGCGGCGATCGACGTCATCCACACAAGTCGGTAGGCGCTGGAGGCTAGCGCAGACTGCAATTGGGTCGACCCGCGCTTGTAGCCGCGCTCCATAGCCCGTCATGAGAAGGGCGTTCTTCCGAACGCCCTTTGGAGCGCGGCCGGCGCGGTCAGCGACCGCGCCGACCCGTTCCGACCAAGCCGTATGGGACGCCGCCGAACGGGTCCCAAAGACTTCAACATTTGCTTGCCAATCTGGGAGTTTTGTTCTATGTTTGTTCTAGGGCGGCTACGGACGGAAGTTCTGCCGCGCGGAGGCTTGGCTTGGCGAGCTCGCCGTATACGCGCCACTGGCTAGCCCGGAGGGGAGCGGCGCCGAAGCGTCGACAGCTTTTCAAGTTGCAGAAAAATGAGGTTAAGCAATTGAAAAGCTTGACTCGCGCGCAGAATCGAACACGCGCCTCGGCGGTAGATCGCTTGCGAGGCAGAGCTCGCTCCCGCGGTGTTCCGGGCCTATATAGTTTTGGTGCTTCCACAGCACGGAGCAGCGCCACGGAGACGCCGAGATGAAAGAGCCGCGAAAGTCGCCGCCGAGGAAGCCGCAGTCAAAGCCTGAAGAGAAGCTCGACGAGGAGCTGGAAGAATCTTTCCCCGCCAGCGATCCGCCGTCCAATACGCCGACCGCGGCCGGTGGACCCCAACGAGCGCAGACGAAGCATCCCAAGTCCGACAAGCCGTCGCGCCGCCGCTGAAGCTAAAGCGTTCGTGCCGCATTTACGCTATGCCGTTGGCCGGATAATGAATGCCTGGCTGCAGTCGCCAGGGGTTTCGTCGAGCTCGGTCACACTCACGCTGTTGACGGTTGCGAATCGCGGCCCTTTGCCCATCTCGGCGACAAGCGCTTCGACGGCCGCGCGCGGGCCGCGGATCAGCGCCTCGACCGCACCGTCGGCCCGGTTGCGCACCCAGCCGGTGACGCCCAAGTTTAGCGCGGCGCGGCGGGTGAACTCACGATAGCCGACGCCCTGGACCGAGCCGTCGACCAAGACACACCGGACAACGGCGCCAGTGTCGGTCATGGTGCGTTATTATCTCGGTGGACCCGACCGTCGTGGTCGGGGCCGCGAAATGCGGAGGCGGTCATGACGCTCGAAGAGGTTTTCGACATCGCCAAGACTAAGCGGTATCTCGTCGTGTCTACCGTCAACGAATCCGGCGCCCCCGAGGCGGCGCTGATGGGCTTCGCGTGGACGCAGGCAAAGGAGGTCGTGTTCGACACTCTGTCGACGAGTCGCAAGGCGGTCAATCTTGCGCGCAATCCGGCTGCCGCTCTGGTCATCGGCTGGGACGATAACATTTCTATCCAGATCGAGGGCGTAGCGCGCCGACCCGTCGGCGACGACTTGGCGAGCGCCAAGGCGGCTTATTTCCAAGAATGGCCGGACGGTCGCGCGCGCGAGAACTGGCCCGACATCGCTTACCTTGTCGTGCAGCCGAAGTGGATGCGATATTCCAATTACTCCGGGGCTCCAGTGGTTGATGAGTTCACGCTCTAAGCGCCGGAACAGTGGGAAATCCCCGGCTCTTCGCCGGTTGCCCCGGCAAGGTTCGACGTTTATACGCAGGCTTCCACGCTTACGCCGATTGGTATCGGCGAGTGAGCTCAAGGAGCCTCGATGATCCACATCACTTTTCCCGATGGCGCCGAGCGCGCGTATGAGCCTGGCGTCTCCGGGCTCGAAATCGCTAAATCCATTTCGCCGTCTCTTGCCAAGCGGACTGTGGCGATGGTCCGCAACGGCGAGCTTGCGGACCTCGCCGATCCGATCGACCACGACGCCACGCTCGAGTTCATAGCGCGCGACGATCCCCGCGCGCTCGAACTGATCCGCCACGATGCAGCGCACGTCCTCGCCGAAGCCGTGCAGTCGCTCTGGCCAGGTACACAGGTCACGATTGGCCCGGTGATCGAGAGCGGCTTCTACTACGATTTCTTCCGCAATCAGCCGTTCACGCCCGAGGATTTTCCGGCGATCGAAAAGCGCATGCGCGAGATCATCGCTCGCGACAAGCCGTTCTCGAAGCGAGCCGTGTCGCGCGAGGATGCGAAGAGCCTGTTCGAACAGAAGGGCGAAGCGTTCAAGATCGAGTTGATCGACGCCATTCCCTCCGATCAGGAGGTGAAGCTCTATAGCCAGGGCGAATGGACTGACCTTTGCCGCGGCCCTCACATGACCTCGACCGGCAAGGTCGGCGACGCTTTCAAGCTGATGAAGGTCGCCGGCGCCTATTGGCGCGGCAACTCGAACAAGCCGATGTTGTCGCGCATCTACGCGACCGCGTTCGCGAAGAAAGAGGAGCTCGACGCCTATCTGAAGCAGCTCGAGGAGGCCGAGAAACGCGATCATCGCAAGCTCGCGCGCGAGATGGATCTCTTCCACACCCAAGAAGAGGGGCCGGGGTCGATCTTCTGGCATCCGAAGGGTTGGTCCTTGTTCCAGACGCTGGTCGCCTATATGCGCCGGCGTCTCGCCGCCGACTATCAGGAGGTCAACGCGCCTCAGGTGCTCGACAAGCACCTGTGGGAGATATCCGGGCATTGGGGCTGGTATCGCGAGAGCATGTTCATGTGCCGCCCGGCTGGCGATGAAGCCGAGACCGAGGATCTGCGCGTCTATGCGCTCAAACCCATGAACTGCCCGGGGCACGTTCAGATCTTCAAGCACGGGCTGCGCTCCTATCGCGAGCTGCCGCTGCGTTTCGCGGAATTCGGCGCGGTCAACCGCTATGAGCCGTCGGGAGCGCTGCATGGCCTCATGCGGGTGCGATCGTTCACGCAGGACGACGCGCATATCTTCTGCACCGAGGAGCAGATGGCCGAGGAGTGTCACAAGATCAATGAATTGATCTTGTCGGTCTACGGCCACTTCGGGTTCGACAAGATCGTGGTGAAACTGTCCACCCGTCCCGAAAAGCGGGTCGGAACCGACGCCATGTGGGATCACGCTGAGGCGGTGATGACCCGGGTGCTGGACGAAATCCGGCTGCGCCACGGCAATATCGTCACCACCGCGCTCAACCCTGGCGAGGGCGCCTTCTACGGGCCGAAGTTCGAATATGTGCTGCGCGACGCGATCGGCCGCGACTGGCAATGCGGGACCACGCAGGTCGATTTCAACCTGCCCGATCGCTTCGGCGCGTTCTATATTGCGGGCAACAGCGAAAAAACGACGCCGGTGATGATCCATCGCGCCATTTGCGGCTCGATGGAGCGCTTCATAGGCATCCTGCTCGAACACCACGCAGGCCACTTGCCGTTGTGGCTCGCTCCGGTCCAGATCGTCATCTGCACCATCACCAGTGACGCAGACGACGCCGCGCTCAAGTTTGCCGCCGCGGCGAAGAAGCGCGGCCTGCGGGTCGAGACCGACCTACGAAACGAGAAGATCAACTACAAAGTGCGCGAACACTCGCTGGCGAAAGTGCCTGTCCTCATCGCTCTCGGGCGCAAGGAAGCGAGCGAAAACACCGTGTCCGTACGGCGCCTGGGCTCCAATGCGCAAGTTGCGATGGGCGCCGAGGAAGCGCTTGCTTCGCTCGCCAGCGAGGCCGTGCCTCCCGATCTCCGAGGATGATTGCCGCCGCGTCGGCGGATGTCCTCGGGGATGTGCAGAGCCAGAGGCGCTCAAGTTCAGCGCCGGATTCGCTCGGTGACGACGACACCGGGCGTCGCGCATGACCTCCTGATCGCCGGCTTCGACAACCAAGGCGCGAGTTCAACACAGGGGCAAACGCAAATAAATCCGCGTAAACGCTAGCAAGCCGCCAGTAAACGCTAGTAAAAGCCCTGGCGTTTACTAGCGTTTATTTTTCCAAATCGGGGCTTTTCAAAGGGTTGCGAGCAATTCAAATATGGAGATTCTCCCCGGCTTCCCTTTTCGCGCGCCGGTTGTGGTTGAGCCCGCGTGTCAAACAGCCAACGGCCGCTCTTCGCCCCGCCGAGCCTGAGTGCGAGAACGGATTCCATAACACAGAACATGATGCGGCATATTTCGGATTTTGTCAAGGAAAAGTCGGCGACGGACAAACCTCCTCCCGGCGGGGCGGACCCTCTCCAGAGCGACTGGCCTTCCGGCCATCGAGGCTCCCGTCCCGTGCGCCGCTGCGCCGGACCAAACCCGGCGCGGCCGTCCGCCTCGTTTCGACCTGAAAGGCGGGACGGTCTTAAGCCGCAAAGGCAGAATCGCGAGGACCCGCGGGCCTGACCCCATGGCGCCGCGGCGATCCATTGGATTAAAGCTCACGTCTCCTCCTGGCTTTCGTCGGCCCTGGGCCCGCCTGGACGCTTTGAGGGGTCTTTCGGCACGGACTTTGCCTCCTTCCGTTTTGTCAGCAAAAGCGCCATCTTAGTGGAGAGGTCAGGAGCGACAATGTCGTCTGAGGCCAGACAAACCGGCGCGCGAGATGCGCTGCGCTTTCGTTTTCGCGGCGGAGATGTCGAGCTTCGACAGTTCTCCCCGCGCGCCACCGTGCTCGACTGGCTGCGGGAGGAGATGGGCGCGAAGGGAACGAAGGAAGGCTGCGCCGAAGGGGACTGCGGCGCGTGCACCGTGGTGCTGGCGCGGTTGAGCGGAGGCCGGCTGACTTATGAGCCGTTCAACGCCTGTATTCTGCTCCTGGGCCAACTCGACGGCGCGGAGCTGATCACGATCGAGGATCTCGCCTCGGGCGGCGAGCTGCATCCGTTGCAGCAGGCGATGGTCGACACGCACGCCTCGCAATGCGGCTTCTGCACGCCCGGAATCGTGATGAGCCTGTTCGCCGCCTATCATTCGGGCGCGCCCCAAACCTATCCGGGGCTCTGTGACCAGCTCGCGGGCAATCTCTGCCGATGCACCGGTTATCGTCCGATCCTCGCGGCGGCGTTGGAGACGTGCAACGGCGCGCCGACCGACCAATTCGCGGCGTCGGCGGGCGAGCGCGCTGCGGCGCTCTCCGCCCTTGCCGATCATAAAGACGTGTTCGTCGGCGCCGAGGCCGCCTTTTTTGCCGCTCCGGCAAGTCTCAATTCGCTGGCTGCGCTCTATGCGCGCTTTCCCGATGCGACCCTTGTCAGTGGCGCGACCGACGTCGGCCTCTGGGTCACAAAGCAATTGCGGGAGCTTAAGCGCGTGATCTGGCTGGGCCGGGTCGCGGGGCTGGACAAGATCGGAGAGAGCGCCGAGGGCGCGCTCTCGCTCGGGGCGACCCTGAACTTGGAGGCTGCCGCCCCGCTGCTCGGCGAGATCCATCCCGACTTGAGCGAACTCATGCGCCGCTTCGGTTCAAAGCAAGTTCGGGTCAGCGGAACGGTCGGAGGAAACATCGCCAATGGTTCGCCGATCGGCGATCTGGCGCCGGCCCTTATCGCGCTTGGGGGCAGGGTCGTGTTGCGCAAGGGAGACAGGACGCGCGCCCTGCCGCTCGAAGATTTCTTCATCGCCTATGGCAAGCAGGATCGCGAGCCGGGCGAGTTCGTCCTGGCGGTCGAGGCGCCGCGGCTCGCGGTCCACCAGCGCTACCGCGCCTTCAAGGTGTCGAAGCGCTTCGACGAGGACATTTCCGCTGTCATGCTGGCGGTGCGCCTCGACCTGGACGGGCGGGAAATTGTGAGCGCGCGCATTGCCTGCGGCGGCATGGCGGCGACGCCGAAGCGCGCCGAGAAAGCTGAGCGCGCGCTTCAAGGCGCAAGCCTCGACTCGCCCGCGGCGTGGGCCCGTGCGCGTGAGGCGATCGACGAGGACTTCACCCCGCTCACCGACATGCGCGCGTCCGCCGCCTACCGGAAGACGGTCGCCGCCAACCTCCTTGAAAAGGCGCTTGTGGAAATCTCCGGCGCGACCGCGCCAACGCGGATCGGAATGCTGCATGCCGCCGAATGATGACTTAGCCGTCCTCGACGCGCCCGCGACCACGGTGGTTCACAAGCCGTTGCCGCATGATTCCGCGCGCCTGCATGTCCAGGGCGCGGCGACTTACATCGACGACATTGGCGAGCCCGCGGGCACGCTGCACATCGCGATCGGCATGGCCGACAGGGCCTCCGGTAAATTGAAGAGCCTGGGCCTCGATGCGGTCCGCGGCGCCCCTGGCGTCGTCGCCGTTCTGACCGCGGCGGACATTCCGGGCAAGAACGACGTCGCGCCGGTGTTCGCCGATGAGCCGTTGTTCGCCTTCGATGAGATTCTGTTCCACGGCCAGGCTTTGTTCGCGGTCGTCGCGCGCACGCGCGATCAGGCGCGCCGGGCGGCGCGGCTTGCGAAGATCGACATCGAGGCCGAAGCGCCGGCGGTCACGATCGCGGAGGCGCTTGTCGGCGGCGCGCGCGTTCAAGACGACTATGCGTTCGGGCGCGGCGATGCCGCGACCGCGATCGACAAGGCCGGACATCGGCTGGAGGGCCAGTTTTCAATTGGCGGGCAGGAGCATTTCTATCTCGAAGGGCAGGCGTCCTTCGCCTTTCCGGGCGAAGCGGGCGAGATGACGGTGCATGCCTCGACGCAGGATCCAACCGAAACGCAGCACATCGTCGCCCGCATCCTTGGAATACCGGACGCGTTCGTCACGGTAGAGACGCGCCGCATGGGCGGCGGCTTCGGCGGCAAGGAGAGCCAGGCCTGCGCCTGGGCGGCGATCGCCGCGCTCGCCGCGCGCGTGACGGGGCGACCGTGCAAAGTCCGCCTCGACCGCGACGATGATTTCGCCCTGACCGGCAAGCGCCATGATTTTCGAGCCGATTGGCGGGTGGGTTACGACGACCACGGCGTCGTGGCCGGTTACGAGGTTGCGCTCAACGCGCGCTGCGGCTGTTCCGCCGATCTGTCGCCCGGCGTCTGCGACCGCGCGATGTTTCACGCCGGCAATGGCTATTGGCTGCCCTGAGGTCTCGATCCTTACGCGCCGCCTGAAGACCAACACCGTCTCCAACACCGCCTTTCGCGGCTTCGGCGGCCCTCAGGGCATGATCGCCATCGAGCGCGTCATGGACGCCATCGCGCGCGAGCGCGGTCTCGATCCCCTCGACGTGCGCAAGGCGAACCTTCTGCGCCAAGGTTTCGATCGCACGCCTTACGATCAGACGGTCGAGGACTACGGGACCCAACGAGAGATCATCGAGGATCTGGAGGTCTCCAGCGACTATCGCAGCCGACGCGAACGGATCGCCGCCTTCAACGCGAAGAGTCCGATCATCAAGCGGGGCATCGCGCTGACGCCGGTGATGTTTGGGATCTCCTTCACGCTGATCCCGCTCAATCAGGCAACCGCCCTGGTGCACGTCTATTCCGACGGCTCGATTCATCTCAACCACGGCGGCACGGAGATGGGGCAGGGGCTGTTCACCAAGGTCGCGCAAGTCGTGGCGGAGGAATTCGGCGTGCCGCTGCATTTCGTGCGCATAACCGCAACCAACACCGCCAAGGTTCCCAACGCCTCGCCGACCGCCGCTTCCTCCGGCGACCGATCTCAACGGCATGGCTGCGAAAATCGCCGCTGGCGCGATCCGGGAGAGGATGACGGCGTTTGCCGCCGAGGCATGGAACGTGGCGCCGGAGGCCGTCGAGTTCCGCGACGCGCGCGTGTTCGCCGGCAACGTGTCCATGAGCTTTGGCGAACTCGCCAAAGCCTGCCGGCTCGCGCGCGTGCAGCTGTCGCATTCCGGCTATTACAAGACGCCCGAGATCCACTGGGACCGTCTCAGGGCGAAGGGACGTCCGTTCCTCTACTTCGCCTACGGCGCGGCCTGCTCGGAGGTCGCGATCGACACGCTGACGGGCGAGATGAAGGTTTTGCGCGCCGACCTGCTGCACGATGTCGGCTCCTCGATCAATCCAGCCATCGACATGGGGCAGGTGGAAGGCGCGTTCATCCAGGGCATGGGCTGGCTGACGACCGAGGAACTGGTGTACGGCGTCGATGGAAGGCTGCTCACCCATGCGCCCGCGACCTACAAAATTCCCGTGGCCTCCGACACGCCTCCGATTTTCAACACGCGGCTTTTCACGCGTCCGAATCCGACACCGAGCATCTACCGTTCGAAGGCAGTCGGCGAGCCGCCGCTGATGCATGGAATTTCAGTCTATTCCGCGATCCTCGATGCGGTTCATGCGACGAATCCGAAAGGGCAGCCGAAGCTCGATGCGCCGTGCACGCCAGAATCGATCCTCAAGGCGATCGCGTCGCTGAGGGGTGCGGGTTGAGAGGCCGCGATGAGAGCTTTCCGTCGTCTCGTCGAAGCGATTGAAGCCGAGGGTTCGGCGGCGCTGGTGACGCTTGCGCGAGTCGAGGGTTCCAGCCCGCGTGAAGCGGGGACGCGAATGGTGGTGCGGCCCTCGGGTGGCTTTCACGGCACGATCGGCGGCGGCACGCTCGAATTTTCGGCGCTTGAAGCGGCAAACGAAGCTCTTCGAAGAGGCCGCGGGCCCGCGCAGCGTCGTTCGGTCGCGCTTGGGCCTGAACTTGGGCAATGCTGCGGCGGCCGCGTCGAATGGCGAGTCGAGACGTTCGACAAGCGCGACCTCGACGATCTTTCTGCATTTGCAATCGCCGAAGGCGGCGCCTTGGCGGCGCTCAGCGCGCGGCTGGGGCCTGATGGGCGCGTTCAGCGGACGCTCGGTTCGAGCGCGAGCGAGCGTAGATTGGCGCGTCTTGCGGAAGCGAGCTGGACTGAACCGCTCGGCGTGCTGGCGCGCGCGGTCTATCTGTTTGGCGCCGGTCACGTCGGACGGGCGTTGGCGCTCGCGCTCGCGCCGCTGCCTTTCGCAGTGCGCTGGATCGATCCCAGGCGCGACGCGTTCCCCACACACACGCCCGCGAACGTCACGCTCATTCATGCGTCGGAACCGGTGGCTGAACTCGCCAGCGCGCCCGACAGCGCGCTCGTGGTCGTGATGACGCATTCCCACGCACTTGATCTCGAAATCGTCGCTGAGGCGCTGAGGGTCGAGCGCTTCGGCTATGTCGGCCTCATCGGCTCGGCGACGAAACGGGCGCGGTTCTTGAGCCAGATGCGTGCGGCGGGTCTCACCGAAGTTCATCTCGCTCGGCTCGTCTGCCCGATTGGGGTTCCTGGCCTCGAATCCAAGGACCCGGCGGTGATCGCCGCCTCGACCGGCGCGCAGCTCCTGATGGTGAGCGAGAGACTCGCGGCGGAAGAGGGTCGGACGCCGGGCGCAAGACGTCAGAACGAGTCGCCAGCTTCGGCGCTTTGAGCGTCGGGCCACCCGGCGCGGGACCCGCCAAGCCCCTTGCTCGTTCCGGGCGCCATTTCCTTCCGCTGATTCAGTCTTTCAGGCATGGGCTGAAAACTTAGCGCTTTGGGAAAGCACATGAGGCTCATACCCATTCTATTTGAGCGCGACTCATCGCGCTCAAACCCGCGCAACGGCGCCGGCGCGCATTCGCGCATTCGCGCCATAAGGCGATGATCGGTTCCGATCATCGAGTCTTGATATTACTCTGAGTAATCGCGCGCGTATCTCAAGAACGGCGCTTGCGGGTGAGGCGTTTGGCTTTGGCAGGCGCCTTGGGTTTCGACTTGGTTTCAACAAGCGCCGCAAGGCGCGCTTGAACATCTCCACCGTTTGACTTCAAGCGCTCGCCGATGCGCGCGACTTCCTCATCCGAAAGGATCGCTGGGCGGCCAAGCGAAAGAGCGATTGCGTAGAGCCGCGCGAGCGTTTCGAGCTCCCGCGCCCGGACCAGCGCCGCCTCCAGCGTTGGGCCGGTGGTCAATGCGCAATAGTTGCTGAGCAGAACCGCATGGCTTTGGTCCAGCGCCTCGAGCGTAAGGCCCGCCAGTTCCTTGGTGCCGGCGGGCGCATATTGGGCGCACCGGACAATCGGCGCGCCAAACAGCGCGATCATCGAATGGGCAGCCGGGATAGGTTTGCGCGCCATGGCCAGGGCGGTGGCGTAAGGCGATTGGAAACGCACAATTGCGCCGATATCGGGACGGGCCCGCACAATATCGAGATGAATACGCCATTCGCCTGTTGGCTTCCGCGGACCCTTCCAGGCGCCATATTCGCCGACTAAGGGCATGCGTGCGATCATCGCTGGCCGGAGATCAGCATAGTTCGCCCCGCTTGGCGTGATGAGCAGCGAATCTTTGAAGCGCGCCGAAATATCACCCACAAGGGCGCCGCCAAGTCCGGCCGCGACGACCGTTGCGCCGCGGGCGATGATCAATTCGCGCACCGCCTTCTCAGTCGTGGCCATGTCTCCCGCTTTCGTCCGGCGTCAATCCGGGCTTCGGGTTCGCTTTTGAGAGAAGATCGCTCAGGAAATCAAGTTGCGAACCGATGGCCGAGGCCACGAAGTCGGTCTCGGGCCGGCCGCGCGACCTTGATATCCTATCGCGTTTGCCCGCCTCGCCGGCCTATAATGGGTCGCCGTCTTGAAGCGCCAGCTCGCGCCCTTCAATCTGGAGACCAAGTGTCGCGACATCCATCCGCAAATCTGTTTGACCTCATCGCGGCGCGCGCGCCCCATCCGGACAAGCTCGCGCTGGAGACCAAAGACGCCACCGCGCTGACCTATGGCGAGTTATTCAAGCGCTCGGCGCGTGCGGCCAATGCGCTGGTTGCGCGCGGGGTCAAGCCCGGCGACAGGGTTGCGGCGCAGATCGAGAAATCGACCGACATGATCGTCGTTACCCTCGCTTGCCTTCGGGCGGGCGCGGTGCTGCTGCCGTTGAACACGGCCTATACGCTTGCCGAGCTCGAATATTTTCTTGGCGACGCCGAACCTGCGCTGACCCTGTGCCGTCCCGACCGGCTCGAGGCTATTCGCGTGCTCGCGCGGGCGCTCAACTTGCGTTCGGTCGAGAGTCTCGGCGTCAGTGGCGAGGGAACTTTCGCCGAGGCGATCGACGCCGCGCCGCCCGAGTTCGAAACCACGCCACGGGCGAGCGACGATCTGGCCGCGATCCTCTATACTTCGGGCACCACCGGCCGCTCGAAAGGCGCGATGCTGACGCACGAGAATCTGGCGTCGAACGCGCTGACTCTGATCGACTGTTGGCGCTTTGGCACGGCCGACAAACTCATTCACGCGCTGCCTGTTTTTCATACGCACGGGCTATTCGTGGCGGTCAACGTCGCGCTTTTGTCTGGGGCGACGATGATCTTCATGCAGAGGTTCGATCCGCAAGCGGTGATCGCGGCGCTGCCGGAAGCGACAGCGATGATGGGGGTGCCGACTTTCTATACCCGCCTGCTCGACGATCCCGGTCTCGACCGCGCCACATGCGCGAATATGCGACTCTTCGTCTCGGGCTCCGCGCCCCTGCTCGCCGAGACTCACGCCGCCTGGCGGGAGCGGACCGGCTTCGCTATTCTCGAGCGCTACGGCATGACCGAAACCAACATGATCACATCGAACCCTTACGACGGTGACCGCCGCCCGGGGGCGGTGGGTTTTGCGCTTCCAGGGGTCAGCGTGCGCATTGCCGATCTCGAGAGCGGCGCGCCCGTTCAGCCTGGCGAAATCGGCGTCATCGAGGTCAAGGGGCCTAACGTCTTCGCCGGCTATTGGCGGATGCCCGAGAAGACCGCGCAGGAGTTTCGCGATGACGGGTATTTCATCACCGGCGACTTGGCCCGTGTCGACGACGACGGCTACATCAACATCGTCGGGCGAGCCAAGGACCTCGTGATTTCCGGCGGCTTCAATGTGTATCCGAAGGAGGTCGAGACGGAGATCGACGCGATCGAGGGCGTGCTCGAGAGCGCTGTGTTCGGTGTCCCGCACGCGGATTTCGGCGAAGCCGTGACAGCGGCCGTAGTTGCACGTCCGGGGGCGACGCTGAGCGAATTGGCGATTCTCGCAGCGCTCGGCCGCCGCCTGGCCAAGTTCAAGGCGCCCAAACAGATCGTCCTCGTCGATTCTCTGCCGCGCAATGCGATGGGCAAGGTGCAGAAGGCGGCGCTGCGGGAAGTTTACAAGGAGATCTATCGCAGCTAGCCCAGCTTCCCCGAGGCGTGCGCGAGGATCGTGTAGACCTTGCCGGTATTGGACAGCAGATAGGCCCGCCATTGCGCGCCGTCGCGGTCGTTCTGGCCGATCTTCGACAAGAGGCGCTCGAACTCCTGCATATAGCGCGTTGTCGTCTCCCGGAACTGGGGATCGGTGCGAAAGCGTCGCCGAAGCTCGTCGAACGCCTGTTGGCCGGCCTCCGTGTAAAGACGTCGCGACACGGCGCCGGTGTCGCCGCGGCGCCATCGATCCCACATTTCCACCGCAGCGGCATTGTCGATCAGGCCGGAGATTTCCCGGCTCAGCGCCTCGAGCGTTTCCGCGCCTTTCGATTCGCTCTCCTCCGGCTCGTCGCGGGAGGCGGCCGCAAGCAGGTTTGAGAGCCACCCGGGCTGCCCGCGATCGGTAGCCGAGGTGGTCGGCGCGGCAGTCGGCCGCGAAGCGGCGGCGGACGACGATGGCCATGACTGCGTTTGAGGCCGCGCGAACGGAGGGATGAGCTCCGACGCGCCAATCCGCCCCGACGTCTGGCTCTCGGTCGCGGTTGCGGCAAGTTCGCCCGCGGGCGCGAGGACTTCGGATTGGGACGGCGCCTCGAGCTCGCGCGTCCTCTCGACGGCGCGCAGCAGAGGCTTCTCAAAACGCGCGCCGGAGACTGCCGCCGCCGCGGTCGGCTCGGCGACGTCATAAGTCGCCCCCGAATCCGACACCAGCGCAGCAAGCTCCTTCAGCGCGCGGATCTGATCGGAAACGACCCGCCGCATCGCGTCTGCGGTTTCGCTCGTCTCCTGGGGCAGATCAAGCACCCCGCGACGGAGTTCCTGCCGGGTCTGGTCGAGTTCGCGCTGAACCTGACCCGCCATGTCCTTCACTTCGGCGACCGACTGACGGAACCGGTCAGCGGCATGATCAAGCGCGCCGGTCAGCTGAGAATTGGTCTGTTCGAGGGTCGACTGCAGGGATTGCGTCGTTCGCTCGCGCTCCTTTGCCGCCGTGTCGCGAATGGTTTCAAACTGGCCTGCGACGGCAATCGACGCACCCCTTGTGGCGGCGGCGAGCGCGGCGCTGATCTCCTGGGCGCGCGCTTGCGACCGGGCGAAACTGTCTTCGACGTTGGCCGCGAAGCGTCCGAGCGTCGCCTCGAAGGCTTCACTGCGGCCCGAGATATCGCCGATCAGCGCTTGGAGGCTGCTGCGGCGGCGTTCGAGAGCGGAGTTGAGCGACTGCTGCTGTTGTGCGAGATCGCGTCCGACAATTGCGAGCGCTTCCGCGTGCTGGGCGAGTTGCCCGGCAAGCGTGCTCGCGTCGGACTGGGTCGAGGCGGAAAGGCGTCCGAGAGCAGCGACCTGCGACGAGATGCCGCCGAGCGCATGCTGGAATTCCTCGACCCGCGTCGCGAGCCCGCTTTGAACGGCCGCGAGCCGATCTCCCGCCGATCCAATCGCCTGATCGATGACGGCGCTGGTTTGACCGAGGTTGTCGATCACCGATGTCAATTCTTGGCGCAACCGGTCGCCGGTCCCGGAGAGGGAGCCGACCGAGTTCTCGGCGCTGCGGGTTACGGTTTCGCTGAGGGAGGCGCTGGAAGCTTCCACCTGCTCGGTCAATCGCTTGAGCAACGCTTCGATCGTCTCGGCCGACCGGTGGGTGACGTCGGCGGCGACGTTGCGTAGCGCCTCGCTGGAATCGGCGACTTCGGTACGCAACTGCCCCGTCAGCGCGCTCAACGCGCGCACCGGATCCGCCGCGCTGCCGTTGACGGCCGCAATCAGTTCGTCTGTGCGCCGGGTCAGAAGCGTTGCAAGGCCGGCCATCTGCTGGTCGAGCGTATGCATCGCGCGCTCACCGACCCCGACGAACCTCGCTGACACCTCGTCGCCGCGCTCGCCAAGGGCGGTCACCAGGTCGGCGCCCTTGCCTTCGATGACCTCGCGCAAGTCATCGACCTTTGCCATGATCGCGTTGGCGACGGCGGCGCCGCGCGCCGACCAGATCGATTCGGCTTCCGACGCTGCCCTCGTCAGAACTTCGCTCATCGCCTGAATGCGAGCGACAAGGCGTTCATCGATGGTCTCGGTGTTTCGATTCGCCGCCTCCACCATGTCTGCGAGCCGCACGTCAATGATGCGCGTGCTTTGGTCCGCGGCCGAGGCCAAGGCGGCCAAGCGTGCGTCAAAGATCTGCACGCTCTGTTGCGTAGCGTCGGCGACAACGACCTTGTGGGAGTCGAATGCGGCGCCCATCGAGGCCTTGTGCAAGTCGAGCATCGCTGTGACTTGCTGAGCGTGCTCGCCCACCTTGTCCCCGAGCTCGGCCCGGCTCGAGTCGAGGCGCCGGCTCAGGTCCTGCATCGGCGTGACGACGTGCTCCTTGAACTGATCGACGCTCACCCCGAGCGACCGCGAGACGTCCTCGACGCGGCCGGTCAAGGTCGCATTGATGTCTCGGGCGACAGTCGACAGCGTTTGCGTCAGCTCTTCTGCGCGCCGTTGCAGCGCGTCGCTGATTTCCGCAGACTTGGCGCTCATGCCTTGCGTGATTTCGCGACCACCGTCTCCCAGCGCCTTGGCGGCTTCGAGCGTGGTGCGAGCGAGGGTCTCGGACAGCGCCCGGCCGCGCTGCGCAAGCGCGTCTTCGATCCGCCCCAGAAGAGCTTCGAGCGTCGACGACACTTCGTTGAGCTTTGCTCCCGCGCGTTCCTCGACGGCTTGCAGGCGACGGTCGAACAGCGCCGCCGCCTCCTCGTTTCGCTGGCCGAGCTTCTCGTCGATCGCGCCGCCCCGGTTGACGAGAGTCTCCTCGATGGCGATGAGCTTGGCGCCAAGATCGGCCGCGAGCGCCGCGGATCGATCGCTGATTCGCCCGACGATTTCGCGTCCGCGCCCGTCCATCGCGCCTTCGAACCGCGCGAGTCCGTCTCCGAGCGAAGTGTCGACGCGGCGCGCGTGCGACGCCAAGGCGAGATCGACTGCATTGTGATGCGCGGCGGAGGCGATCTCAAACTGCTCCAATCGCTCCGCGGACTTCGTGTCCAGCTGCTCCCTGTGGTCGACGAAGCGCTTGTCGAACTCCTCGCGCCGGGCCTGCATCATCACGTCGATTGCATCGAGATGTCCGGAGATGCGCGCGTTGAATTCGTCGGAGTGCGATCCCAGGCGATCGATGACGCTATGCCCGCTTTCGCCCACGAGACCATCCAGCGCCTGGAGATGTTGGCGCATCCGCTCCGTCTGCTGCGACACGGCGTCAACGAGGGTGACCGCGCGCTGGTTGACGATATGGTCGAAGGCCGCGATCCGCTCGCTGAGCGCCTCATGCACGTTGCCCGCTCCGTTCGCCGCCGCAGCCGCTGCGTCGATGGCGAGCGAGGCCAGGCGTTCGTTGATTTGCGCTGACTCGGCGCTCAGCGTGGCCATGGATCGGGACGCCGAGGCCTCGATCTGGGCCTGGGCGAGAGCGCCCTCGGAGGAGATCGCGCCGACAAGGCGGCGAGTCGATTCGTCGAACAGGGTTTCAAGCGCGTCGTTCTGGTTGTGGACCGCGCCGCGCAATTGGCTCTCGCGGGCGTCGAATTGCTCGCCCCATCGCGCGGCTGCGGCGTCAAGGATCGCGGCTGCGTCTTCCGCGCGATCCCGGATCACAGCGCTCAGCCGTTCGCTCGACCCGGTGAGCCTGTCTTCAAGGACCTGACCGCGCACCACGACGGTGTCGTGCAGACGGTCCGTCGCATCGCCAAGACGTGCGACCAGACTGTCGCCGTGCACGACGATGGTCTCGGAGAGCCGCTCGCCGCCGCTTTGGAGCCGCTCGATCAGCGAATTCGATCGGTCGCTGAAGTCGCGGGCGAGCGTGTCGCTGGCGAGGCTCAGCTGACCCGCGACGGAGTCGCCTTGGGCGCGGATCGCATCGACGGCTTGCTCGCTGCTCGAGCCGATCCGGCTCACGATCTCGTCGGAATACAAATCAACGGCGCTGCGGGCCGCCGCCGATGTGTCGGCAAGCCGATCAGCGATCGAGTCGCCGTGGAAGCGGATCGCCTCGACCGCCTGTTGGCCGCTTGCGCTGATGCGAGCCACGACCTCGTCGGAGTGCTCTGCCGCGGCGCTGCGCGTCGCCGCCGAAGTCTCGGCGAGTCGATCGGCGATCGAGTCGCCATGGAAGCGAATCGCCGCGGCCGCCTGTTCGCCGCTTGCGCTGATGCGAGCGGCGATCTCGTCCGAGATCTCCGCGACCGCGCTGCGCGCCGCCGCCGATGTCTCAGCGAGTCGACCGGCGATCGAGTCGCCATGGAAGCGGATCGCTTCGACGGCCTGTTCGCCGCTTGCGCTGACGCGGGCGACGACGTCGTCCGTGTATTCTCCGACCGCGCTGCGCGCTGCGGCCGATGTCTCGGCAAGTCGACCGGCGATCGAGTCGCCATGGAAGCGGATCGCGTCGACGGCCTGTTCGCCGCTTGCGCTGACGCGGGTGACGACGTCGTCGGCGTACTCGCCGACGGCGCTACGCGCCGCCGCCGAAGTCTCGGCGAGTTGATCGACGATCGAGTCGCCATGGAAGCGGATCGCGTCGACGGCCTGTTCGCCGCTTGCGCTGACGCGAGCGACGACGTCGTCGGCGTAGTCGCCGACCGCGCTACGCGCCGCGGCGGAAGTCTCGGCAAGTCGTCCGGCGACCGAATCGCCATGTATGCGGATCGCTTCGGCGGCCTGTTCGCCGCTGGCGCTGATGCGAGCGGCGATCTCGTCCGAGACTTCCGCGACTGCGCTGCGCGCTGCCGCGGAAGTCTCGGCAAGTCGATCGGCGATCGAGTCGCCATGGTAGCGAATCGCAGCGACGGCTTGCTCGCCGCTTGCGCTGACGCGGGCGACGACGTCGTCCGCATACTCGCCGACGGCGGCGCTCGCGGCCCCCGAAGCGTGGGAAAGTCGATCGGCGATGGATTCGCCATGGTAGCGGATTGTCGCTGCGGCCTGTTCGCCGCTTGCGCTGACCCGAGCGACGACGTCGTCCGTATATTCGGCGACAGCGCCGCGCGTCGCGTCGGAAGCGTGCGTGAGCTGGTCGGCGACCGAATCGCCCTGTGCGCGGATCGCGTCCACGGTCTGCGCCCCGCTTGCGCTGACGCGGCCGACAACCTCGTCCGCGTATGCGGCGACAGCGGCGCTCATCGCCGCCGACGCGCCAGCAAGTTGAGCCGCGACCGACACGCCATGCGCGTTGACGGTCTCCGCCGCCTCAGACAGGCGCGCGGCCACGGTGTCGCCATGGACTCTGAGCGTCTGCGCGGCTTCTTCGCTGCTGGCGGAAACGCGGCTTACGACGGTGTCCGCATGAGCGGTGATGGCGTCGCTCGTTGAAGCGGCGGCCTCGGAGAGGCGAACAGCGACCGAGTTGCCATGGGAGCGAATGGCGTCGAGAACCTCGCTGCTGCTGGCGTGAATACGGCCAACGACGTCGTCGCTGTGGGCGCCAAAGGCGGCCGACAGCCCCAGCGACGCGACAGCAAGTTGATCCGCGATCTGCTCGCCGTGTCCCTTGATCGCTTCGACAGCCCGCGCGCTGCTGCCGCTGATGCGGCCGACCACATCGTCGGCGTGGGCCCCCACGGCGCTCCGTGCGAATTCGGCTGCGTCCGCGAGACGCGTCGCCACCCGGTCGCCATGCGCATCGATCGCCTCGACCACGGAATTCTGCGAAGTCTGGATTCGTTCGATCAGATTGTCGCCCCGTTCGTCCAGGCGAGAAAGCAGACTGTCTCCGACCGCCTTGAGACGATTGTCGACCTCTCCCACTCGCGACACGATGTCGCCGGCCGCCTTTTGGCTGGTGTTGGCGAGGCGGTCCGCGAGGCTTTCGCCGACCGCCTCGATCGAGACGCTCATTCGCGCCCCTTCCGCCACGATGCGCTCGACCGTCGAGGAGCCTGTCCGGTCCATCGCGACGGTGATCTCATCGGACGCCGCAGTGAGAGATGCAGTTATTTTTTGGCCAGCCTCAGTGAGTCGCTCGCTCAAATTGCCGCCAGCGCTGACGAGGTCCTGGGCGACGCTGTCGTGAGCCGTCGCTATGGCGTCGCGAACCCGCGTTCCGCTGGTCACGATCAACTCGCGCTGATCGGCCATTTCTGCGATCAGCAGGCGGATCTTGCGCTCGTTATCGGAATAGGAGCGCTCAAGCGTCGAAACCTCGGATCGTACGCGGGTCTCGAGCTCCGCGGCGCGCGCCAGCGCGCGTTCGACCCCATCGCCCATCGAGGTGAGTTCGCGACGGATGGCCTGGGACAGGTTGGTCACATGATCGCCGGCCATCGTCTCGGGTTCGGCCAAACGCACCGCGACCTGGGAGATCGCGCGCGCCGATTGTCGCAACTCGCGCAGCCGCCGCGATAGCGCTGCGAAGGCGAACATGAAGATGATTGGCCCCAGAGCCGCCAACAAAAATAGCGGAGTCTCGGGTCGCAGCAACATCTCGAGGGGCCGCCTTGGCGCTGTGGGCCACACGGAGACATAGCCGTAGAGCGCGCAGATCGCCGCCCACAGAATTGAAGCAACTAAGGCGAGTACGAACGGGGTCCGGCTCGCCGGGCGCGCATTCATTGCCTGCAGAATGGCGCCGACGTTCTCACGATCGTCATTCGCTGGCGTCGCTGCGGGAATCGCCGGCTTGGGTTCGTTTTCCGGCGCGAACGGCGAAGAGGGGCCCACGCGGAGGAGCGTCTGCGAGTTGCCGGCGAGTTGGGTCGGCTTGAGAACAGGCGTTGCGGCCGTCGGCTTCGCCGGAACGAGCTGGGGCGGAGCGGCATTGTCTTCCGGGAGGACGGTCTCGTCGTCGTCCGTCAGGTTCAGGGCGCTTTCGATCGCCGACATCGCCGCCGAAACGGGATCTGTCGCCGGATTTTGCTTTACCATTGCGTCCGCCTCACTCCATCGGCGCCGATCGTGGAAATGACCGACATCCGCGCCAAGCGTTTCCCCGGGCTCGCCGCGGCCGAACCAACGCTGAATTAACCACGTTGCAGTCTACCGCCGAGCCTCATAGATGAAAACCACGCCGCCTGCGCAACTTGCAAACGTCGTTAACGGTTCGGTTACCATGTTTTTCGATAGTGTTCAGTGATTAACGGCGGCGTTGACGGGGCCGCGACCTTCACGTGGACGGACTGGCGCGTATGCTCGATAGTTGGACCGGCGGCTTCGACCCACCCCTTGATCTCGTTCATTTGGCCCGCCAGTGCCTTGGCGATCACGATCTCGAGGCGGAGCTGCTTCAACTCTTCCGGCAGCAAGCCCCGGCGTTGACGGCGCGGCTGTCCGGCTCGCCTCCGTTATCTTTGGATGCAAAGGCAAAAATCGCTCACACGTTGCGGGGCTCGGCGCTTGCCGTAGGCGCGGGACGCGTCGCCAGCGCGGCTTGGCGCATCGAGGAATTGGCCTCGGCTGGGGGCGACCAAAGCTCGGCGGAGGCGCAGGCGATCGCCGCGCTCGTATCTGCGGTGAGCGAGGCCCTCACGGAAATCGACCGCCTTCGCACTTAGCGGCTCAGACCGTCGACCGCGACGCCGGCGCCTTTTTCGGCCCTGGTCCGCAAATCACCCCGACCCCGGTCGAGCCTCCCAAATGCCCTTTCGGCGCCGCCCTGCTTGCTCTATGTAGGCGCGCTCGATATAGCCGGCGCTCGCCGAGCGAATTCACGCGCCCTCAGGGCGTGACGCGGTATTCCAAGGAATCACTCTGTTCAATGGCGCAGATCACTTTCATTGACGCGACCGGACAGTCGCGTTCGGTCGAGGCGCAGGTCGGCTCGACGGTCATGGAAACGGCGTTGCGGAACTCCGTCCCGGGCATCGAGGCGGAATGCGGGGGCGCTTGCGCTTGCGCGACTTGCCATGTCTACGTCGCCCCGGAATGGACGGAAGCGACCGGCAAAGCCTCCCAGATGGAGGAGGATATGCTCGATTTCGCCTTCGAAGTGCGCCCCAACTCGAGGCTTTCCTGTCAGATCAAGGTCACCGAGGCGCTGGACGGCCTCACCGTGACCACGCCGCCGAAACAAGGATAAGAACAAGGAATCTGAATGAGCGAAGTGCTATCCACCGATGTCGCGATCATCGGCGCTGGACCCATCGGCCTGTTTGCGGTGTTCGAACTGGGCCTCCTCGACATCAAGGCGCATCTCATCGACATCCTGCCGAAGGCGGGCGGCCAATGCGCGGAGCTCTATCCGGAGAAGCCGATCTACGACATTCCAGGCTTTCCGGTTATCAACGGACAAGAGCTCGTCGACAATCTCATGAAGCAGATCCAACCCTTCGGTCCAAAGTTTCATCTTGCCGAGATGGTCGAGCGAATGGAGGTTCTGGGCACGCCCGAGCGGCCCCTGTTTCGCATTGCGACCGACAACGAGAAGGCGATCGAAGCGAAGTCCGTGTTTATCGCGGCGGGCGGGGGATCGTTCCAGCCGAAGAGGCCGCCGATCCCGGGGCTCGACGCCTACGAAAACCAGAGCGTCTTCTATTCCGTGCGCAAAATGGACCATTTCAAGGGAAGGCGCGTGGTGATCGTCGGAGGGGGCGATTCGGCGCTCGACTGGGCGCTGAGCCTGCACCCGGTCGCCGACCGCATCACCCTGGTTCACCGCCGCGACGCCTTCCGCGCGGCGCCCCACTCGGTCAACGCGATGCGGGAGCTCGTCAATTCCGGCGACATGGAATTCGTGCTGGGGCAGGTGACCGGCGTCAAGGGCGAGAAGGGCCAGCTCTCGGCGCTGACGATCCGTCGCGAGAACGGTGAGACCTACGACCATGCCTGCGACGACATGCTGCCGTTCTTCGGGCTCACCATGAAGCTCGGGCCGATCGCCGGATGGGGCATCAATCTCAATGAGAATCTGATCCCCGTCGACACGGCGAAATTCGAAACCAGCGTTCCGGGCATTTTCGCCATCGGCGACATCAATACCTATCCCGGCAAGCTGAAGCTGATCCTGTCCGGTTTTCACGAGGCCACGCTCGCCGCCCAGCGCGCGCATCATTATGTCTATCCGGACAAGAAACTGACGTTCCAGTACACGACGTCGTCGACCAGCTTGCAGCGCAAGCTCGGGGTGAACTGAACCGGCGCGGAAACGAGCGGAGCCGCAGCCGACGCCCCGCAGTCTCGCCCCTTCAACGCGGCGTCAGAAGTTCGCGTTGGTGCGCAGGCCGACCACGAACTCGTTCTTGATCCGCTGCGCGGGCTCGTCCGGGTTGGCGATTCCTAGACCCGGATTGATGAAATACTGGACGTCGGGCTGAATCACCCAGGAAGGCACGACCTGAAACTGATAGCTCGCCTCGATAAAGGTCTCGCTCGAGCGTATGGGCGTATAGACCGAAGGCTGGAAGAACTGCATTTGCCGGTCGAAGTTCGATGCGCCGCTGGTCGCCCATACGGTCCCCATTTCAACGCCGAAGATGTCGTTGTCGCGCGTTGGCAACGGGGCCTTCAACGCGAAGCCCGCGTTGATGCTGGCGCTGACCAGGTTGCGGTCCTGGTACGGCGTGAACATCGGACGGAAGAAAACGTTCAGACTGCGGTTGGCATTGTCCTTGGACCGCCAGATCATCTGGTCCATGACCCCATA
This sequence comes from uncultured Alphaproteobacteria bacterium, assembly GCA_963833955.1. Taxonomy (GTDB): domain Bacteria; phylum Pseudomonadota; class Alphaproteobacteria; order Rhizobiales; family Beijerinckiaceae; genus Roseiarcus. The sequence goes on from CAWHZY010000009.1 coordinate 43,050, forward strand.
AAGTGAAAAGTCGCCGTGATGCTCGGCGGGGTCGCCATTGCCCAGGGGACTGGCGAGAGGCAGGCCGTTGGCGCCGTACTGCTGGTCGTCGAACTTGTAGCTGTCGTACCAGGCGCCGAGCTTGTAGACGCCTGGCAGCGGACCATCGCTGTTCGGCTTTCCCGAAGCGCTCGAGCCATAGGCATACTGCAGTTCGGCGATTGCCAGCGTCCCAACGTCGAGCGGGAAGCTCACGCCATTGGGATTGCTTTCCGGCCCGTTCGGAGAATTCCGCGGGATCGGGCTACCGTTGAAGACGCCCGCGAGCACGGTGACGCTGTCGGTCACCTGCGCCCGTCCGCGAACGCCCAGGGCCGCGAGCGGATAGGCGGGACCGCCGCCGGGCAGATTGATTGTTGGAACCCCCGGCCAGCCGGACATCGCGCTAAGGAAGAAGGAGTTCGCGGTTGGGGCAATGGTGAATTCCTCATCAAGGCTCTGCTCGCCGACCTTGATGTCGAATTTGTCGCTGAATTTCTGCTGATACCACAGCTCCCAAAGCCGGACGCCAACCGGCGCTTCGATATCGGTCAGGGTCTGCAGAACCAGGAGATTGTCCGCGGTCAGGTTTCCACCCCAATACTGGAGGCCGCTCACATTCAGCGTGCCGCCCTTGAGACCGAACGCCTTTTCGGTGTCCATTTGCAGCGTCAGGGTGGTGAGGCCGTCGGTTTCAAAACCCTGCTTGACGCCGCCCGAGAGATTGCCGAACGTCTCGACGTTCTCGAGTATGGTCAGCTGGACGCCGTACTTGTCGAGGGCGGGCCTGAGGCCCCCCATGTCGCCAAGCAGGTTCTGATTCTGCCAGTCGCCGCTGAGCGCCCCCCATGGCCCCGACGTTTTGGCTGCGCTCGCCGGCGCCGAGGCGTCCGCGCGGAACTGCGGCGCGGCGAGCTGTGGCAGGGCGAAGGGAGCGGGGTTGAGCAAGCTCGCAGGGTCCGGAGAGATGGGCCCGGAGGAGGCCGAAGTCGACTGAGCCGGAGGGATCGAGTCCGCGAAGGCGGCGCCTGCGAGGCCGGCCGTCGCCAGGGCGAAGGCGCCCCTGAGTGCGCCGCGGCGGCTGCGGCAGACTGAACGATGAAGGGGACGCAACCCAGACTCCAAGCCACTTGCCGAACGGCGATCGTCAAAGACTTCGACCCCGCAGGCGTCGCGATGTCAATGATCGCGGCGCAGAATGGAATCTTTCCAAAACCGTTCGATGACAGAGAGTTAGCGTCCGACGTTCACACTCGCGTGATTGTCAATCCAAGAGGCCGGTGGACGCATCGACGGCTTCAAAGCCGGCCTGTCTGACGGCTGGCCTTTCGCCTGCTCCGGATCGAAGTTTTGAGCGCGTGTGCGATTCTGCGCGCGATAAAGCGATTTCAATGGCTTAAGCTCATTTTTCTGCAACTCAAATCAAGCAATGGTCGATAAATTTTACTGAACTAATATCTTATTAAAATCTTCTAAGTATATGTTTGTAATTAGAAATATCACTTGGAAAAATCAAATGTGACAGCGCGCCATGCGTCGGGCCGATGACGCGAGGCGACGTAACCGGCGCCAACCGCGATCGCTCGGCTGTGCAGCTGATGATCCTCATGTCCAAAATGAGCTTAGCGCCACTGGAACAAATTGAGGCGCCGCAAAGTTCATCGCCCGCACACTATTCGCGCCAGCGCAGCATGAGGAGGGTAATTTGGGCCGTGGAATTTTGCTTTGGCTTCTCGGCGTTCCGATCCCGATCATCATCCTGATCGCGCTCCTCTACCACTAAGAAGCCCTCATCCGCACGACCACTCCACGAAGTCGACCATTGGCACGCGCGTGACCGGGCGCAGCTCGGTTCATTGTCCGTGTCAGCGCGAGGTTTGAACATATGACCCAGGCGACAGTCACGACCCGTGCGCCCTTGTCGACAGTGACGGCTGTCGATACGGCCATCGACACGGTATCCGGAATATCGTGGGCGGCCGTTTTTGCGGGCGCATTCGTCGCCGCGGCGTTTTCCTTGGCGCTGGTGGCGCTGGGGGCGGGCATTGGCCTCGTCTCGGTTTCCCCGTGGTCGAGCAACAACCCTTCGGTGACCACATTCACCGTGCTGGCAGCGGCGTGGTTCATCGCGGTGCAGCTCTTCGCGTCCGGCGTCGGGGGTTATATCGCGGGGCGACTGCGGGGCGGTTGGGCGCGCGTGCACACGGACGAGGTCTTCTTTCGCGATACGGCGCACGGGCTTCTGGTTTGGGCGGTTGGGGCGGTCATGGCCGCTGTGCTTCTGGCTTGGGCCGCAAGTTCGGCCGTGAGCGGCGCCGCCCACGTCGCGGGCGCGGCGACCGAAGCCGTAGGCTCAGCCACCGGCCAAGCGGCCGGCCAGGCCGCTTCGGCAATGGGCGATCCGACCGGCTATTTCTCCGACATGCTGTGGCGCAGCGACAAGCCCGCGCAGGGCGATCAGGCCGCCGCGACAGCCGAAGGCGGCCGGATCCTGGCGCGTGCGCTTTACAACGGCGATCTTCCCGCCGGGGACAAGACCTATCTCGCTCAGCTCGTCGCGGCGCGGACCGGGTTGAGCCAGCCGGACGCGGAGAAGCGTGTCACCGATGTCTTCGACCAGGCGCAGAAAGCCAAGCAGCAGGCCGCGGACAAGGCCAAAGCGGCCGCCGACGCCGCTCGCAAGACCGGAGTGGGCGTGGCTCTCTGGGCGTTCATCTCGCTCCTGGTCGGCGCCTTCTCGGCCAGCTACATGGCGACGGTCGGCGGACGGCAACGCGACGAGGCGCCGCTGTTCGAGTAGGGCGCGCTTCGTTCGGATGGAATCGTCATCGCGAGGCGCCGTAGGGCGTCGAAAGACGCCCGTCTTTCGACGGGCTATGGCGACGCGGCGATCCAGGAGTCGCGAGGCGCGCTACGTTCCCCTGGATGGCTTCCCCCCGGGTCCCAAAGCCCGGGGGTCGCAATGACGATCGCGGTTCGAACGAACGGCAATTTGTTCAAGGCCGCTGCAGCTGCGCTTCCCTTTCCAGCGTGATCGTTTCCTCATCAGAAAAAGGGCGTTCTCGCGGACGCCTTTTTTGCAAAGCTCAGCTCTGCACGCCCTTGACGTACCAGTCCATCACCAGAAGGTCCTTATCCGCCATGCGCTGGCCCTTGGCGATGCGTTCCTTGCCGCTCTGATCCGAGATCGGGCCGGTGAAGACCTCGTAGGTTCCGGCCTTGGTGTCGGCGATGATCTTGTCGGCGGCGGCGCGCACGTTGTCCGGCACGGCCTTATTGTAGGGCGCGATGCCCAGGAGGCCTTCCTTCATACCCCACCAGATGTCGTCCGATTTCCACGAGCCGGCGAGCATCGCCTTGGCGCGGTCGATGTAATAGGGGCCCCAGAGGTCGAGGCTCGCCGTCAGGTGCGCATGCGGCGCGAAGCGTGACATGTCGGCGCCATAACCAAACCCATAGATCTTGCGCTTTTCGCAGACCTGCAACGTCGCCGGGCTATCGACATGCTGGGCGATGACGTCGCAGCCGAGATTGGCCAGCGTCTCCGCCGCGGCGGCCTCCTTGGCGGGATCGAACCAGGTGTCGATCATCACGAGCTTGGTGGTGATCTTCGGGTTGACCGCCTGAGCCGCGAGCGTGAAGGCGTTCACGCCCATCACCACCTCGGGGATCTTGAAGGATCCGAGGAATCCGATCGTTCCGGTCTTCGACATCATGCCGGCGATCGTGCCGGTGACGGCTCGGCCCTGATAGAAGCGCGAGTTGTAGGTGCCGACGTTATCGGCGTGCTTGTAGCCGGTGCAATGCTCCCATTTGACGTCCGGGAACTGCTTGGCGGCTTCGATCGTCTGATCCATGTAGCCGTATGAGGTGGTGAAGATGAGCTTGTGGCCCTGCTGGGCGAGGTCCTTCATCACCGGGATCGCGCTCGCGTCCTCCTTCACGTTCTCCACGTAATCGGCGACGACCTGACCCTTGAGCGCTTCGACCAGAGCCTTGCGGCCCTGCTCGTGCGACCACGTCCAGCCGTAGTCGCCGATCGCGCCCAGATAGACGAAGCCGACCTTGAGCGGCTCGGCGGCGAAACCGCCGCGAAGTCAAGGCGGGCAGGGTCAATCCAGCCGCGGCCGTCTTCATGAGATTTCGTCGGGTAATCATGGCTCTTCTTCTCCCTGGTGAATTCTGACAGTGCTCAAGCGTTGGGCAGGAACGGCCGGCCGAGGCAGGCGGGGGCTTCGCTTCCGGCGACCTCGCGGGCCGAGATGACAGCGAGCGCGACGACGGCCGCGATATAGGGCATCGCGGCCCAGAATTGCGACGGCAGGAAGGAGAAGCCGGAAGCCTTGGCGTAAAGCTCGAGCGTCATCAGGATTCCGAAAAAGTAAGCCCCCGCCAGCAGCCGCCCGGCCCGCCAGCCGGAGAACACCACGAGCGCCAGCGCGATCCAGCCGCGCCCCGCGGTCATCTGCTCGGCCCACATCGGCGTGATCACCATCGAGAAATAGGCGCCCCCAATTCCCGCCAGCGCGCCGCCGAAAGCGATCGCCGCGTAGCGGATCGCGATCACCGGATAGCCGATCGAATGGGCGGAAAGGTCGTTCTCGCCGACCGCGCGCAGGATCAGACCGGCGCGGGTGCGGTTCAGGAACCAGCCGACGGCGAAAACCATGAGAAGCGCGAAATAGACGAGCGGACTGTAGCCGAACACGACCCGCCAGAGCGGATCGCCGGCGAGCGAATCGGGAAAGGCGGAATCGAACGAGGGCACGATCATGCCCACATAGCTCGCGCCGATCAGCGAGGAGAGGCCGATGCCGAAGATCGCGAGCGCGAGGCCCGTCGCGACCTGGTTGGAGCCGAGCGTCAACACCAGGACCGCGAACAGCATCGAGGAGGCTGCGCCCGCGAGCGCGGCGGCGATGACGCCGAACCAGGGCGCCAGATCGCCGAGAGCGGGTCCGGTGTTCATGGTGACGGCGAAGGCGGTGACCGCCCCGATCAGCATCATGCCCTCGAGCCCAAGATTGAGCACGCCGCTCTTCTCGACCACCAGTTCGCCCGTTGCGGCGAGCAGGATCGGCGTCGTCACGCCGACCACGGTGATGAGGGCGTCGATGAAGAAGCCGATATTCACGCGACCGCCTCCGCGGGCGCGGCGCGCGGGGCGTCGCGAAGGATCCGCAAGCGGTATCGGACCAGAATGTCGCTGGCGAGAATGAAGAACAGCATCATCGCCTGGAAGATGCCGGCGGTCGCATTGGGGACGTGCACCACGGTCTGCGCCACCTGTCCCCCGACATAGGTGACGGCGAGGATCAGCGCCGCCAGAAAGACGCCGACCGGATGGAGGCGGCCGAGGAAGGAAACGATGATCGCGGTGAAGCCGTAACCGGAGGGAAAGCCCAAATTGATCTGCCCGAGTTGGCTCGAGGCCTCGAGAATGCCCGCGAGGCCGGCCATGCCGCCGCTGATCATGAGGGTCGACCAGACGGTGCGCGAGGCGTCAAAGCCGCCGTAACGCGCGGCGTTGGGCGCGGCGCCGACGGTGCGAACCGAAAAGCCGTAGACCGAGCGCGTCGTGAGCACCCAGAATACGAGCGTCAGCAGAATGCCGACGACAAGGCCCGGCGGAATGGCGGTTCCCGCAATGGCGTGCGGCAGGAGTTGCGCCGGGGTGAACGGCGGCGTCTGCGGGAAATTGTGTCCGTTCGGGTCCTTCCACGGGCCGCTGACAAGGTAATTGAGCACCTGCAGCGCGATATAGACCAGCATCAGGGTCGAGAGCACCTCGGACACCCGGTAGCGCGTCCTCAGGAATGCCGGGATCGCCGCCCAGGCCATGCCGCCCAGTATCCCCGCCAGAATCATCAGGGGAATGACCCAGAAGCCTTGCGCATCGGGGAGGGCGAAGGCCACGCCCGCGCCGGCGAGCGCGCCGACGATGTACTGGCCTTCGGCGCCGATGTTCCAGATCTTGGCTTGGTTCCCGAGCGACAAGCCGAGCGCGATGATGATGAGCGGCGCGGCCTTCGTTGCGACATCCTGCCACTTGTACGAGGCGACGACGGGCGTGATGAAGGTCTCGTAGATCGCGCGCGGGCCGTCGAAGCCGAGCAACTGAAAGATGACCGCGCCGAGCGCCATGGTCAGAAGCACCGAGGCGATCGGCGTCGCGATCTGCATGAAACGGCTCGGCGTCAGTCGTTTTTCAAGCCGGATGCGCATGCAGAGCCTCTGTCATTTCGACTGTCGCCGCCGGGTCGCCGTGCACGCCGCCCATGAGCAGGCCGATCTCTTCGATCGAAACCTCGCCGACCTTCATCGGCGCCGACAGGCGGCCGAGGTTGATGACGGCGATCGTGTCGCAGAGCGCGAGCAGTTCATCGAGGTCTTGCGAGATGACCATGACCGCCGAGCCGCGCGCCGCGAGATCGACGATCGCCTGATGGATGGCGGCGGCCGCGCCCGCGTCCACGCCCCAGGTCGGCTGGCACACGACGAGCGCCTCCGGCTGCTGCAGGATCTCGCGGCCCATGATGAACTTCTGCAAATTGCCGCCCGAAAGGGAGCCCGCGAGGGCGCCTGGGCCGGTTGCTTTCACGGAATAGGCGCCGATCACGCCGGCGGCATAGTTGGTCGCCTTGCCCGGATCGATGAGGCCGAAGCGCACCATCGCCATCCGGTCGCGCCCGGTCAGCGCGCCATTGTCGGTGAGCGAGAACTCGCCGACCGCCGCGTGGCCGTTGCGCTCTTCGGGAACCGCGCATAAGCCCAAGGCGCGCCGCTCGGTGACGCCGAGCCGCCCGACCTGCCGGCCCGCGAGCGTGATCGCCCCAGGCGCCGGCGCCGGCGTCTCGCCGCTCATCGCGCTCATGAGTTCGTTCTGCCCGTTTCCGGCGACGCCGGCGACGCCGAAGATCTCGCCGGCCCTCACGTTGAGCGCGACGTCCTGGAGCGCGACGCCGAACTCGCTTGGCTTCGGCAGGTTCAGGCCTTGCGCCGAGAGCTTGGGCGGGCCGAAGCCGCGGCTCATCGGCTTGGCGATCTCCTTCAGATTGGCGCCGATCATCATCTCGGCCATCGAGCGCGAGGTCTCGCGCTTCGGATCGCAATGCGCGACCACCTTGCCGCCGCGCAGGATGGTCGCGGTGTCGCAAAGCGCCACGATCTCGTGCAGCTTGTGGGAGATGTAGAGGATCGAGCAGCCGCTCTCCGCCAGCTTCCGCAAGGTCTCGAACAATTGCTCGACCTCCTGCGGCGTGAGCACCGAGGTCGGCTCGTCCATGATCAAGAGCCGGGGTTTAAGCAGCAGCGCACGCACGATCTCGATGCGCTGGCGCTCGCCGACGCTCAGCGTCGAGACGACGCGGCGAGGATCGAGCTTGAGCTGGTAGGCTTCGAGCACGCGATTGAACTCAGCCAAAAGCTCGCGCGGCGAGAGACGGAAGTCGAGCCCGAGCGCGATGTTTTCGAGCACCGTCATCGCCTCGAACAGCGAGAAGTGCTGGAACACCATGCCGATGCCGAGCCGGCGAGCCGCGCGTGGATTGGAGATGCGGACGGGCGAGCCGTCGAAGACGATCTCGCCCTCGTCGGGCGCGAGGATGCCATAAATCATCTTGACCAGGGTCGATTTTCCCGCGCCGTTCTCGCCGAGGAGAGCGTGGATCTCGCCCGGCCTCACGCTCAGATTGACGTTGTCATTCGCGCGGACGCCCGGAAAGGACTTGCTGACGCCGACGAGCTTCAGGCGCAGGGGAGCTTCGACATTCACCTCGACTTCACCTCGCTCCCAAGGCCCATCACCCCGAGCTTGAACCCGTCGCGACGCAAAAATAGTGCCGCGTTCCGAGGACGCCCGTGCTTTTGCGCGAGCCTACCGGGGACCGCCCAAGTGTCAAATGAATTGGCGGCCATCGGGCGGCACTATCGCGCGGGATTACGGAAGATGTGATGCGACGGTGTCCGCGGGACGCTCCGGCCGTGTTCACTCCTCCGGCAGCCCGGCCTTGAGCAGGGCTTCACGGAAACCCGGCGGCCAGTCGATAAAGCTTGGGATGCGCACGTGAAACCACGCCACGGACAGTTTGGGATCCAATTTCACCGCCTCCGCCAGCGCGGCCTTCGCCTCCGGCATTTTGTCCGCGGCCGCGTAGAACGCCGCAAGGCAGGTGTAGGACGTAATCGTTCGAGTCCCCGAGTTGATCGCTTTGAGGCCTTCCTGGATCGCCGCATCGTATTGCCCCAGCGCCAGAAGGTCTCTGCCTATATTCATGCGCCAAACTCCGAGACTTGAATCGCGGGGACTGATCTTGATGGCCTGCTCGAGATGCGACCTCGATTGCTCATAGCGGCCGAGCAGCTCTTCCCCGACGGCCATCGGAAAGTAGGCGGAGGCAGAACTGGGATCGGCGCGAAGCGATGCCTCGGCCTCCGCAATGACTTCGTTCGCGGACGCGTCGTTCGGCTTCGCTTTTAGCAAGAGCAGATAGGCCTTGACAGAATGCGCCCGGGCTTGGTTCGGATCGAGCAGAAGAGCTTTGTTAGCCCGCTGCATCCCCCGCGCATAGAGGTCCACCTGCTGGTCGGACCAACCCAATGTATAGTCCACCGAGTCGACGTATGCGGCGCCCGCGAGAGCATCGGCATTCGCTGGATCGAGAGTCAACGCTTGCTCGAATAAGTCTCTCGCCCCGAAACGAGTGGCTTTCGTGTAGGATTGGTTGAGAAGCGCGAGACCGCGCATCGTCAGATCGACGGCGTCGGGATTTCGTGGTCGGTCGTGCAGACTGCGCTGGGCTTCGGCGTTCACCAGCTCGACCTGAAGCGCGCGGGCGAGGCGCTCGACCACTTCGTCCTCGAGCTTGAACAGGTCCACGACGTCTTCATCGAAACGATCCGCCCAGAGATGCGCACCGGTTTCCGCGTCGATCAGCTGAGCATTGACGCGTACTCGGTTGGCGTCCCGTTGCACGGAGCCTTCAAGCACGTAGCGCACGCCGAGGTCCTTGCCGATCACCCTGGCGTCGAGGCTCTTGCCCTTGAAGGTGAAGGCGGTGTTGCGGGCGATGACGAAGCTGTTGTGGAGGCGCGACAGGTCCGTGGTGAGGTTCTCGGTGACGCCGTCGGCGAAATAGTCTTGGGCAGGATCGCCGGAGAGATTGGCGAAAGGCAGCACGACGATGGAGAGACGCGGCGCCTCCGGAGACGCCTTCGCAACGGCTGCGGGTCGGTTCTCGTTGAGGAACCACCACGCGCCGCCGCCGATCAGAACGAGCAATGCGGCGAGCGCTGCAGGAAGCGGCGTCAGCGCCAGACGCTTTTTCGGCGGCGCGGGCGTCACCGGATCCGCCGTTTTCGCCGGCTTCGCCTGCGCAGGGACGCCGACCCGCAGCGAATAGACTCTTATCGGCTCGGCGATGTTCTTGAGTTGGGTTGGACCAAGATCGGCGACCGCGAGATCGAGCCGTCCTTTGACCTGCCGATAAGCGTCCTCGGAAAGACAGATCGCGCCGGGCGCAGCGATCCCTTCCAATCGCGCGGCGATGTTGACGCCGTCGCCCATCAGGTCGCCATCGCTTTCTTCGACGACGTCGCCGAGATGAATGCCGATGCGAAATTCGATGCGTTTGTCCGGCGAGACGCCGGCATTGCGCTCGACCATGCTGTGCTGCACTTCGAGTGCGCAGCGCACGGAGTCAACGACGCTCCGAAACTCGATGACGCTGCCATCGCCGGTGCGCTTGACGATGCGGCCATGATGCACGGAGATCGTGGGATCGATCAGATCGCTGCGCAGCGCGCGTAGCCGCGCCAGAGTTCGATCTTCGTCCGCACCCGCGAGCCGGCTATAGCCGACCACGTCCGAGACCAGAATCGCTGCTATTTTCCGGTTCTCGCTTATGGCGCGGCCCCTCTGCGGCTTTGAGACTAGCACAGAAAGCGCGTAACAAGCCGCCGGCAAGTTCTTCGGCTCCTTCTTGACGACAGTTCCATGTTACTACCGCTCCTTGCGATCCCTCACGTCGAGACCCGAGCCCGATGTCTGCCCCATTCCCTCGCCCCTACGACGAGGCGCTGCTGCGCCGCGCCTTCGACGTCGCCAGCCGGTCGCGCGCGGCCGGCGATCATCCGTTCGGCTCATTGCTCGCCGACGGAGAGGGCAGGGCGCTCATGGAGCAGGGCAACGGATATACGAGCGAGGGCGGCGACCGCACGGCCCATGCCGAGCGCCTCCTGGCCTCCCGCGCGGCGCGGGCTTACGACCTCGCTTTCCTGGCGCGCTGCACCCTCTACACATCCGCCGAACCCTGCGCGATGTGCGCGGGCGCGATCTACTGGGCGGGAATCGGCCGCGTCGTCTATGGCCAGACCGAGATGGCGCTGAAAGCCCAGACCGGCGCGCACGAAGAAAATCCGACCCTCGATTTGCCCTGCGCCATCGTCTTCGCCGCCGGACAGCGGCCGACCGAAGTCGTCGGCCCGCTGCTTGAGGACGAGGCGGCTCTCTTGCAGTCGGATTTCTGGAAGGCTAGGGGATAGCCCGTCTGACCAGCCCGGCGACGCCCGTCTTTGGTCTGTTCACGCGCGTCAACAATGAGAAAGAAATCACCTTAATTTCACTTCACAATTTTTCGCTAGGTCGTCGTTTCGAAAGTCTGTTAGGAGAGTGTGATAGGACAGCGGTCTGAGCCGTTTTGAAGACGGCGACCCAAGGCTACCGTGCCGGGCGGCCTAGAGCATCCTTAAGTCCAATGAGAAAAACCCGTTTGATCTGGCCCCGCGTCGAAGGATAGGCATGTCGACGACCCCTCTCAGGCGAAGCTTCGTCTTCAACCTGATCTATCCCATGATGCGGCTGGCGGTCGCCATCGTGACCGTTCCCATCTACGTCCACCACGTCGGCGACGCCCGCTATGGCGTGATTTCGATTGTCTGGATTCTTCTTGGCTATTTCGGCTTTCTGGATCTCGGGCTTTCGCGCGCGTCGACCAATGCTCTGTCGAAGTTGCGGGACGCTCCCCAGCCAGACCGCGCGCGCGTGCTGCTGACGACGATAACCCTCAATTTTTGCTTCGGCCTTGTTGGATCCGCCCTGCTTTACTTCGTTGGCGGCTATTTGTTCGGGCACGTGCTCTCTGTTCCCGACGCCCTGAAGCCCGAGGTCGAAAGCGCGCTTCCGTGGATAGCCTGCCTTTTTCCGATGGCGCTGGTGTCCGGGGCCTCTCTTGGCGCGCTGGAAAGCCGCGAGCGTTTCCTTCTCGCGAACTTGTTTCAGATGTTTGGAATGATCCTCAGCCAGGTCGCTCCGGTGATCATGGCCGTGTTCGTGAGCCCGTCGCTAGCGGTCGTCATTCCCTCCGTCGCGATCGCGCAGGCCCTCAGCATTGCGATCCAGCTCGCTTATGTTTATCGCCTCGAAGGGCCAATTTCTCTCAAGGCGTTCGACCTGGCCGAGGCTCGGAAGTTGTTGGGCTATGGTGGATGGGTCACGGTTTCGTCGGTGATCTCCCCCCTTCTCATTTCGGCCGATCAATTCCTTATCGGGTCTCTGATCGGCGTTGCTGGAGTCGCCCACTACGCGGTTCCCATGAACCTCGTCGTGCGGACGCAGACCATCCCGTCCGCGTTGGGCCGCACCTTTTTCCCGCGCATGTCGGTTTTGTCGCGGGACGGCGCCCTCGACCTCGGAGCGCGGGCGCTTCAGTCGCTCGGGTATGGTTACGCGGCCATTTGCGCGCCCGCGATTGTCCTTTCGCCGGTCTTTTTTCGGTACTGGATCGGACTCGATTTCGCCCAGGTCGCGGCGCCGGTTGCGCAAATTCTCTTCATCGGCGCGTGGATCAATGGCCTGGCTTTTGTGAGCTTCACCCTCATCCAGGGCCAGGGACGTCCCGATTTGACGGGAAAATTGCACTTCCTCGAGATATTGCCGTTCCTTGGGATCCTATGGGTTCTCACCTCAACGTTAGGTCTTAACGGCGCCGCGATCGCGTGGAGCTTGCGGGCCGCGGTCGACGCATTTGCGATGTTCTGGGCATCCGGAATGCCGAGGAGAGTTGTAATGGCTGCGATTGTGCGCCCGGCGGCGCTGCTGTTCGCCAGCGAGGCTGTCGCGCGGTTTGTCGGGATGAACCTCGTCCTGGCGCTTGGCGTAGCCACGCTGGTGGGTCTTGTGGCCGCTTGGATGGCGTATGTTTATTGCGAAGATTGGCGGCGGCTCACCGTATCTCAACTCCGCCGAGCGCGCGGTCTCATGGAAGCGTTGATCCGGCGCGCCGGACCGGCGCCGTCCGCCTAGAAGAACGGCGGTCCTCAAGCCTCGCTCGCGAGCGCCGAACGGGAGTTTTGCCGTGATATCGATAGCCATGGCGACATACAACGGCGAAAGGTTCCTGGAGCAGCAGTTACAGAGCCTGTCGAAACAGACGCTTTTGCCGGCGGAGCTGGTTGTTTGCGATGATACATCCGATGACGCTACGGTCGATATCATAAGGCGGTTTTCGGAGACGGCGCCTTTTCCTGTGAAGCTCATCGTGAACGAAACGCGGCTTGGGTGGCGCAGGAACTTCTTGAAGGCGGCCTCTCTCTGCGTTTCAGAATACATTGCGTATTGTGATCAGGACGATATTTGGCTCCCTGAGAAATTGGCCACCGTTCAATCGTACCTGGAGAAAGAGCGACCGATGCTTCTCCAGCACGGATATCGTACGATCGACAGTGCGGGGAACGTTATTTCGGAGCCCATAACTTACGAATACTTGGAACAGGATGCCCCATGGGTGCATAGCTTCGGGCTGAACCAGGTATTTCATAAATCGCTGGTCGAATTCTTCGACTTATGGGACTTATCTGAGGATCATTTTTACCCTGACCAGAGAATGGCGCATGACGAATTTGCTTCCTTCCTCGCCGCCTTGCTTGGGGAGATCATGACGATCAAGGAAGTTCTTCTATACTATCGACAACATGGAAACAATACCGTCGGATTTGTGCCCGTCATTGATCACGGCGGCATTGCGCGCTCTTTCTTGCGAAGTTTCAGGAACATACGCGACCGCGACGCGGGCGCGAAAAAACGCAAGATCGTCCTGGAGACGCTGAGGCGGCGGTTTGTGGCTGGGACCGCGCGCCAAACGATGACTGAGAAAATCATGTCCCGTCTTCCGGAGAATTGAGCGCAGGAACTCCTCCCAAAATTGCGATATTATGAGAATTACGTTCGGTACCTGTCTGCGCGTTTGGCGGCATATGAGCGGCCGACTCGCGCCCAACGCGTTGCCGCGATGCTATCGGCGATAGGCAGGGGACGATATAAAAACGGCGGCCGAGCAGGCGCTCGAGACGCCGGGGCCGATCTTTTATACGGGGTTATGGGCAGGGAGTCGCCTGTCGCCCCCGATCATCGATGAGGACGTTGCGGGTTCGAACTCATCCTGTGAAATGGCGGGGCCATTGCCAGGGTGGCGAAGCGCCAGGACAAATGCAACCGATCACGAAACCGCTTCGACGTGGGACTGACGGTTAGGAGGGTCAAATATTCGATCCGGGTCGAATTCTGCTCTTGCCGTTTCAAACTTGTCCCATTCTGGATATATTCTTCGCAGGTATTCGATATCCTGGCGCTTGTGCAGCTTGCCCCAATGCGGCCGCCCGCCCAGGCCCATCATGACGTCTTCGAAGAGATCGAAGACCGTGAGCTTAACGGCCTCGTCCACGAACCAGTAGGTGTTGAAGAGAACCGCATCCTGGCCGGAGTTCGGTCCGAGATAGGATTGCTCGGAAGCTTTGAGAAACTTCATTTCCACAATCCGCCCCGGGTTCAGTTTGGCGAAATCTGACGTCCGCAGCCGGTCGATCGCGAGCGCCGCTTGCGACGCAGTGACGGCATATTGCATCGTCACGCCGACGTCTTGCGGTCTCTCGCTTTTGACGCTCTTCGCGGCGCGCTCCAGTGCGGGGTGGAGGTTTGCGATCCGACGCAAGGCGGCCTTCGCCCGGCGAACGCTCGTCGATTTCAGGTTCTGCTCGCCCCAGTACGGTCCGTTCCCCGCCACGTAGGGTCGAAATCCTTTTTGCGGCTCGGCCCTCGTCTCGAGGCACTTGAGGACAACGGTATCCGCGCCAAGACTCCAATGTCCCCAAATGTGCTCATACCGCTTGGAAATGTCGGGCATCCGAGCGAGGAAATCATCGATGGTCATCGAGAGCTGTTCGAATCGCACCCACGGCATCGCCATCGCCTGAAGCTCGACTTCGACGATGATCCCAAGCCACCCGACCGCCACATTCGCCGCACGCCTCTGTTCCGGCGCGCTGGTTGAATCGATCGTCCTCACTTCGCCGGACGGAAGAACCACCGTCAGGGACCGCACGAAATCCGAAACCGTACCCCATCGGGGACTCGTCCCATGGGTGGCGGTCGCGACGGCGGCGCCGATCGAACATTCCGTCAGGAAAGGCAACGAGGGTAGCGAAAGACCGGATCCGGCGAGAAGGCGCGTCAGGTCGCCGATGCGGACGCCGCCCTCCACGATAATTCTGTTCGTGCCCGGATCGAATTTCCGGACGCGATTGAGGCCCTTGAGCCGAATGGCGACATCGTCGACAATGATTTCCGGCCCTTGCGAATATCCGTTGCCAAACGCTCTTACCTTCTGGCCGGAACGCGCCGCCGCGACGACCGCATTGCTGACATCCTCGACGCTGGCGCACTCGACGACCATCCGCGGCCGATAGGATAGGAAGTCGCCATAGGCCTTCAGGGTCTGCGTGCGACCCTGAACCAACGGAGCGTGAGCCAATGCAGGAAGCGCAGCGGGCTTCACCGGCCGCTTGAGCCTGCTCGATTCCAGCATGGCCTCGACGACGGCGACGTCCCGAAGGGCCTGCGCCGGAGAACTTACCAACGGCGCGCCGTTCTGGATGGCTTCGATGCAGTGAGAAAGGGTCTCATAAACGCCGCCCGGCACGAAGAGATCGTCCATGACCGGAACGAGACGCCTTCCGCCGCTGGTCCGGACGCGTATCCAGTTGTGACGAAAGTCGCGCGGGCTGAAGCGATTGAATCCGGCGAGCAACGTCCCCTTCGAGCCCGTCAATCTCAGGCCCTGGTCTCCCGCCGAGTAGGGCGCGGCGAAAGTCAGGCGGTAGGCCCCTTCGGCGCCGCTGGCGAAGGACAGGATCGCGGTCGCGCTATCCGCAGGAGGCAGATAGGCAACGCGCTGGCTCACCGACGCGCTCACTTCCTCGATCTCGCCAACGATCTTGCGCAGCAAGGCGACGAAATGAACGCCGGAATCGAGCATGTAACCCCCTGCATATCCGGGGGCTCCCCGCCATCGCAGATTGTCCGGCTTTTGGAACGAGAGATAGGTAAAATCAGCGAAACGGATCTCGCCTAGCGCCCCGCTTGCGACGATATCCTCGACCATCCGGGTGGTCTTCTTGAAGCGCCAATTCTCGGCGACCGCCCAGACGACCGGCCGGTCGAGCCGGGCGTGATGCTCCATCAGCTCTATGCCGGCCGCTACTGACGGCGCGCCCGGCTTTTCGCTGATCACATGCTTGCCCGCGGAGAGAAAAAGCTTGATCGCGCCCGGCATGACCTCGATCGGCAGCGTCAGGTCCACCAGATCGACGTCGGGGTCTTCCGCGACTTCTTCGAGCGACAGGTAAGGCTTGAGGTCCTGGCGCCCATAGAGACCGCTGGCGCGCTTGGTGGACGCTTCGGATCGACTGCACAGCCCAACAAGTTTTATGCGGCCTTCTCCCTCCAACCGCTTCAGGGCCGGAATGTGAGCGACACCAGCGAACCAGCCGCAACCGACGAGGACAACACGGACAGGTGTCGGCATGAGGCACCTCGAAGGTCGGAGGAGGGAGGAACGCGCGGCTGAATATACAACACCCGTGTCGCGCCGAGGAGTTCAAATCGCCGCGCGTGGCGCGGGAGAAAAGTCCGCCCCGCAAGCGCATGAGCGGATACGAAGGCGGCCGAAGCCGCTTTCGCGTGACGCGGCTCGCCTATCCTTCCTCCAGCGCCTCGGCCGCCAGAGCCAGGCGCCTGGCCATCTCCGGATCGAGGCGCTTGGCGAGTTCGCCATGCGCCCGCTTCCAGTCGGCGAGCCCCGCCTCGAGGCTCCGCGCCCCCTTTTCCGTAAGCCACACGGCGCGCCGGCGCGCGTCCCGGTCGCCGGCCGCCATCTCGACGAGCCCCGCGGCTTCCAGCACTTGCAGATTGCGCGACAGCGTCGATTGGTCGAGCCCGGTGCGCTGCGCGAGTTCAGTCAAGGTGTCGTCGCGGGCCAAGGCGATCTGAGCCATCAGGCCGAACTGGACGAGGCTCAGGCTTGAATCCTGCATGCGCCGGTTGAGGAAGCCCGTGATGCGGCGCGCCGCGAGCCGCGCGTTCCAACCGGCGCAGGCCTCGACCGCCGCGCGCGCGTCGGCGGCCAGCGTCTCGTGCAGCGGTTGCTTCGGTATCGGCATCAATGTATGTAGATACATTATTTGTATCTACATGGATAGGAGAACGTCGATGCTGAATACCGCGTCGCGCGCTTACGGCGTCGCCGATCCGTCCGAAGCCCGGCTGATGACCGGGAGAGAGTTTCTCCAGGCGATTCTCGACGGCCAGCTGCCAGCGCCGCCGATCGCCAAAACGCTGTCGTTCTGGCTGACCGAGATCGGCGACGGCCTCGCCGTGTTCGAGGGCGACGCCGGGCCGCATCTTTTGAACCCGTTGGGGATCGTGCACGGCGGCTGGGCGCTGACCCTCATCGACAGCGCGGCCGGCTGCGCCGCCCATACGCTGCTGCCGGCCGGCGCCAGCTATGCGACAATCGAGACCAAGGCCAATTTCTCCCGACCGATTTCGAAGGACGCGGGCCGCGTTCGCGCGGAAGGCCGCGCAATTGGCCGTGGGCGGCGGGTCATCTCCTGCGAGGCGCGGGTCGTCGACGCCAAGGGCCGCCTTCTCGCGCATGGGACCTCGACGCTGATGGTGCTCGAGAGCGTCGGCTCGCCTGCCAAACCTGGGCCAGAGGCCGCTTAAAGCACGGCGCGGCGGCGCGCGCCCGGGGCCGCCCTTCGGCAGTCGGTTCCTCAAAACCCCCCGGCGTGGCGGCGCTCTGTTGTCATATGTCGGCGCCATGCTGACAGACCCTCGCGCGCAATGAGAAGATCCTGCATCGCGACGCCCGCCTGAACGAGAAGACCATTCACGCCGTCGGCGTCGTGGTCTAAGAACGCGCGCCCCCTAGAAGGGCGTCGCTTTTGATCTTGGCGCTGACGCGCATTGCAACCGGAGGACATCCGAGATGAGGACCTTGACCTGCATCGCTGCGCTCAGCGCGGCTCTGCTTATGACCCATTCCGCCTTCGCCGCCTCCCCAGCCGCCAAGGCGTGCAGGGCGGACATCAAGGCGCAGTGCGGCGACGAGATGAAGTCCGGCGGCAGCGCGCTGAAAGATTGCATGAAAACCCATTTCTCCGACCTGTCGGAGGACTGTCAGCTGGCGATCATTCGCGCGGCTGCGGTCGGCAAGGCCTGCAAGGCCGACGCCAAAAAGCTCTGCGCCGACGCCAAGCCCGGCAAGGGGGGTCTCGCGCAGTGCATGAAGTCGCATGCGGCCGATCTCAGCGACGGCTGCAAAGAGGCGCTGGCCAAAACAAGCGGAAAGTAGTGGGCCTGCGGCTCCCTTAGGCGAGCCCGCGCGCTCGCTTCGCTTGACAAGCGGGCGGGGCGCCCTCAGGCCAAGCGCGCGAACGCATTCGCTGGGAGGATAATCGATGAAAGCAATTGCTTCTGGCCTGCTGGCCCTCGGCCTGCTCGCCGTCCAGATCTCGGAGGCCGACGCGGCCGCCTGCGCCGCCGGTCGCTATCACGCCGGGTGCGTCGGACCCCGTGGCGCGGTGGTGACTGGGCATCGGCCATACGGCTACCACGGCGCCGCAGTGGTGCGCCCCGCTTATGGCGCGCACTGCTATTGGCGCGGCGGCGTGCGCGTCTGCCGCTAGGCAGCGACGCTTAACGCCGGCCCGGTCGTCGCTCGCGATCGCGCGCTCTTGCCTGCGCCGCATGCGTCGGGAAGCTGTCGCGGCGGTCGGTCGCTTCGTTTGCCGCATGCCTGTGGATTGACCACCACCGGAAGTGACGCGCGCGTTCCGCGCGGAACATGAGGCGCTGGAATTAGCCCGCCCAATCGCGGTATAAGGTCAGCAAGACGGCAATCAGATGCGCAACGGACGGCGCGAATAGGCGAATTGGCTAGGGCGCTCCAAATGGGATTCTCTCCGCGGGCTGGCGCTCTGGCAGGTCGCGCCGCGCCGCGAGCAAATCGCACACAAGAAACGCGCCCATGAAGCCGAACGCCATTGGACGTGCTGCCGCGCTGGCGCTGGTCGGCTTTGCTGCGCCGGCTCCCGCGACCGCCCAGTATTTTCCGCCGGCGCTGATCATCGTCCCGCCGCCGGCGCAAAATTACGCCGCGCCAAGGCCAGCGCCGAAGCCGCAGCCCGACAAAGCGAAGCCTCCTGACGCTTCGGCGCCTGACGGGCCAAAAGGGCATTTTCAGGGTCGGACGTTTGTCCCGGACCAGCAGTAAGCGGGGGCCCGCGCCTATCGAGGCGTCCGAGCCGGGCTACCGGATCGGCGGAGCGTACTGAATGCCGCCGTTGCTCCACAATTCGTTCAAGCCGCGCGGAATTCCGAGCTTTGAACCCGCGCCGACGTTGCGGTCGAACACTTCGGCGTAATTGCCGACGCCGCGGACGATGCGCACGGCCCAGTCGCCGGTGAGGCCGAACGGCTTGCCGAAATCGCCGTCCGTTCCGACCAGTCGCTTGACCGAGGGCTTCTGCGACTTCAGCGCGTCATCGATCGTCTTCGAGCTGACGCCAAGCTCCTCGGCATTGATCATCGCGAAGTTGACCCACTTGACGATGTTGAACCATTGCATGTCGTCCTGCCTGACGGCAGGGCCAAGCGGCTCCTTCGAGATGATGTCCGGCAGGATCATGTTGTCGGCCGGCTTCGCCAGCTTGAGACGCATGGCGAACAGCCCTGACGCGTCGGTGGTCAGAACGTTGCATTTCCCCGCCTCGTAGGCGGCGATCATGTCGTCCGCGCTCGCCTCGTGGACGGTCTCGTACTTCATATGGTTGGTTTCAAAAAAGTCGACGAAATTGAGCTCGGTCGTCGTGCCGGGTTGCACGCAGACCTTGCTGCCGTCGAGTTCGAGCGCCGATTGGAAGTTGCGGCTTTTGGGGACAAGAAACGCCTGCCCGTCATAATAGGTCACGCCGGTGAACACGACGCCATTGTCGCCTTCGCGACCCATCGTCCAGCTCGAATTGCGCGACAGCACGTCGATCTGCTTGTTCTTCACCGCGTCGAAGCGATCCGAAGCCGACAGCGGGACGTATTGCACCTTGGACGGGTCGTCGAAGATCGCCGCCGCCACAGCCCGGCAGAAATCGACGTCGAAGCCCGACCATTTCCCTTGGTCGTCCTTGCTCGCAAAGCCCTCCAGGCCCGGGTTGACGCCGCAGATGAGGGAGCCTCGATCCTGGACGGCCTTGAGCGTCTGGGATTGGGCGGCGACGCTGAATGCCTGCGTCGCCGCGAGGGCGAGGACAATCGGGATCATCTTGCGCATGAACCAGTCTCGCTTCCGTTTTTGTGGGCCGCCGACGCGGCGTCTAAAGAGCGACCGCCTGCCTGATGATCACCTTCGTGCCGACCGGCACGCGGTCGTAAAGGTCGATCACGTCGTCATTGACGAGACGAAAGCAGCCCGACGAGACGGCGTGTCCGATCGTCTGCGGCTGGTTGGTGCCGTGAATGCGATAGACGGTGGCGCCGAGATACATCGCGCGCGCGCCAAGCGGATTGCCGGGACCGCCGGCCATGAACCGCGGCAGATAGGGCTGGCGCTCGATCATTTCCGGCGGCGGGCGCCAATCCGGCCATTCCTGCTTGCGTGAAATCTTCTGCAGGCCGGACCAGGTGAAGCCGTCGCGGCCGACGCCGATGCCGTAGCGAAGCGCCCGGTTGTTGCCCTGAACCAGGTAAAGGAAGCGGCCTTTGGTGTCGATGATGATCGTGCCCGGCGCTTCGGTGGTGCGGAAGAACACTTCCTGCTTCTCGTAAGCACCCGAGAGCTGCTCTTCGTCCGGCGGCGGCTGATAGCCAGGCTGGTCGACGACATTCATCTCGTCCTGGCCGGGCGTCTGCGCTCCCGCGCCCGCGCCCGCGAAAGCCGCGATCGCCGCGCCTAGCGCAAGCCGCAACAACAAACTCACTCGAACCGTCATGTGGGCTCCGTTACTTGAAGGTCTAATCCAAGAATGAATCGCTATTAGCGCTTTCCGCACCGCACGTAAACCGACGTGCCATAGCGACTTGCATTGTCCGGATCGACCCAAACCGTGGTAAACGAGTTCGCATCGACATTGGAGACGATGCGGTCGTCCGGCCCGCCCGCGGCGCCTGCCGGCCCCAGGTAGGTCTGGCCGGTCGGTCCGCCTTTCAGGACCAGTTCCGACAGTTCCTTTTGGTCGGCCATGTTCATCATCACGCCGCCGGTCGGGCCCTTGTCGATGACGTAAGGCCGGTTGCACTGCGCCTTCGCCTCTTTGATGGTGCGGGCCCGATCCTCGTCCTTATGGTAAGCGGCGAAGCCCCACTTGCCGACCAACTGATCCGGGCTGACGGACGCGGCGACGACCGCAGGCGTGGGCGGCGGGTTTTCTCCGCAGCCAGCAACAAAAACGGAAACTAGGCCGATCAGCGCCAACGCTCCACCGCGACGTGTGATCATCACCGGAAGCCCCCTTGGTTATCGTTGCCGCCATTCAGGCGCATTCCAGCCGGCTTATGCCGAACCGTGACGCTTTGTTACCGGAGTCCTCGCTAGCAAACCGGGCGCGCGGGGTCAATTCGCGCTCGCGGGCCGCATCGGCGATAGCGGTGGATGGCCGAGAGAAGCCTGTTAGACGAGATGGGCAAGCCGCCCGCGGGCCGCCGATCGGACCAGGCGCTTCTCGGCTTCCCATTGGTCAGCGGCTTCAAGCTCGGTCAAGAACTGGACCTTGCCGCCGGTCAGCGCAGCGACTGGCAGACCGTCCCGGTAAACCACCCGATTGGCGGTGAGCGCCGAAAGCCGTTGTCCGGGCGTCAGGATGCCGATCAGATTGAGCGGATCGGCGCCCGACAGCGACACCCATTGATTCGACGTTGGCCGCCGGCGGATCTCCCGCAGCAGTCCGACCGCGTCGGGAAGCGCGAATTGCTCGCCCGAGAAGCCGGCGACGAATCGGCCGCCGCGTATCTCCCCCCGCGCCTCGAGCCGGCGGTACACGCGCAAGAGATCCCGCCACGGCGGAAGCCAACCGGGCTCCTGCGTCAGAAGGCGCCAGAAGACGACGCCATAACGGGCGAGCAGCGTGCGCGCCGCATATTCGACCGCGGCTTCGCGCGACGCGTCGCCGCTCGTCCCTCGGCGCCGCACGATTGATCATCGCCCAGCGGCCGCCGCTCTCGATGTCGAAGCCAAGCACGCGTCCGCGCCGCTTCATGCCCGCTGGCGGCTTGCGCTGTCCCGAGGGCACGAGCAGAGCGCGCAGGCCGCTGAAGCTGTCGGAGGCCGCAAGTCCGAGCGCGGCGAGTTCGCCGAGCGCTTCCTCCAGCTCATGGCGCAAGAGGCGCGCGGCTTCCGCCAGCTCGTCAAAGAACAAAGCGCCGCGCGCGCTTAAAGTTTCGAGTACGGCCTGAGCGCGTCCGCTCATCGGAGCCGCGCCGCTCTGCGGCACGAGGGCCATCCACAGCGGCGCCCGGCGGCGCTCGATGAGGGCGATCGGGGTCGCGCCGACCGGCGACGCGTGGCGCGTCCGCCCATTGCCGTTGGCGGCGGCGGGCGGGGTCAAACGGGCCCAGGACGTCCGGCCGGCGAGGCATTGGGCGTCGAGCCATGAAGCCTGATAGCCCTTGAGTCGCGCCGGCAGGATCTCGGTCTCCCACGCCTTTGCGGGCGCCTCGAAGCCTTCGAGCGCGCTCAGGATCACCGGCAGCGCGTCGGGCCCCTCGAGGCGCGTCTCCTCGTCAACATGAGCCCATGCGAACAGGAAGCGGAGAAAGTCGCGCGCGGCCACCGGCTCGATTTCCGACCGCAGCCGGCGGACTGTGTAATGATGGATGCGCGCCAGCAGGCGCCGGTCGCACCATTGCTCGTCGTTGACGCCGGCAAGGAAGCGTCCCTTGAGAATCGCGCCTTCGCCTTGGAGAGCGGCGAGAGCCGCCGCGATCGCGCCAGCCTCTAGTCCGAGCGGGGCGGCGAGCGCCGTTGGCGTGACCGGCCCAAGACCCTCGAGCCTGCCGCGCAGGATCTCGACCAGAGCGCGATCCGCCGACCATGTTTCGCCGGCCTGTTCGGCGGGCGCTGCGATCTCCGGCTCGAGCCGCGCCTCGGGCCAAAGGCCATGAAATTGAGGAAGCCGCTCGGCTGGAATCCATAAATCCGCGTGAGGGGCCTCGAGGAGCGCGACGCGCTTGTCACGCGCGAGCGCACTGAGCCATTCGCTCCAACCCGGCGCTGCACGGGCCTCTGCTTCGGTCAGACAGCCGAGCCAGAGCAGCGCGTCATGAAGCTCCTCGGCATTGACGGGATCGGGCCAGGCTTCGGACTGAACCTTGGCGATCGCTTGCGCATCCAGCTGGCCAAGGTCGGACGTGTTCGCCGGGTCGCGCCAGCGCCGCGCCATTACCGCCTGCGTCCGCCGCTCTTCAAGCGGCGCGTCGTCGAGGAAGGCGTAGGGTCTGGCCGACAGCGCCTCCAGCGCAAGCGGCGAAGGCTCGGTCAGATCGCAGCAGACAAGCCGCATCTCGCCAGCCTCGAGGCGCCGCAGCAGGCGCTGCAGTCCCTCCAGATCCATTGCCTCGTGCAGGCAGTCAAAGATCGCCTGATTGGTGAGAGGATGGTCGGGCACCTCGCGCTCGCCGACCAAATTCTCGGCGCAGGCGATCTGGTCGGGGAAGACCGCCGCGATCAGATCTTCCGCCTGCATGCGCAAGAACTGCGGCGGAACCTTCTTGCCGGCGCGAAAGCGGGGCAGGGCGAGCGACACGCCGGCGACCCAGCGCCAGCGCGTGGTGAACATCGGCGAGTCCAGCATCGCCTGGATGAGCACTTCGCGCACGCTGTTCGAATGGAGGTAACGCGCCACGTCGCCAAGCTCGAAGCTGTGCGCCGTGGTCAGCGACAGGACGATATTGTCTTCCGTCGCCGCTGCCTGCAGCTCGAAATTGAATGTGCGGCAAAAGCGCTTGCGCAAAGCCAGACCCCAGGCGCGATTGAGGCGGCTGCCGAAGGGGCTATGAATGACGAACTGCATGCCGCCCGCCTCGTCGAAGAAGCGCTCGAAGACGATCGTATCCTGGGTCGGCATTGAGCCAAGGGCGGAGGCGCTCGCGGCTAGGTAGTCGACGAGCTGATCGGCCGCCGCCGCGACGATTCCGACTTGCTCAATGAGCCAGCTTCGAGCGCTCGTGCCGGACGAGTCGGAACGTAGTCTGGCCTCGATCTCGGCGCGCAGGCGCGAGACGGCGGCGGACAGCGCGTCGGTTCGGCCCGGCGCCTCGCCGAGCCAGAAGGGAATGTTCGGCGGCTGGCCCCTGGCGTCCTCGACGCGGACCGTCCCACGCTCGACCCGCTGAATGCGGTAGGACGCGTTGCCGAGCTGGAAGATATCGCCGGCCATGCTCTCGACGGCGAAATCCTCGTTCACCGTGCCGATGGTCTGGTTCTCGGGCTCGAGCAGAACCTGGTAGTCGGCGGTGTCGGGGATCGTGCCGCCGGAGGTCAGCGCGGTCGTCCGCGCGCCGCGCCGGCCGCGCAAAACGCCATTGACCGCGTCGCGATGGATGAGCGCGCCGCGCCGGCCCCGGCGGGTGGTGAAGCCCTCGCCCAGCATGCGCACGATCGCATCGAAATCCCCTCGCGCCAAAGAACGGAAGGGCCACGCGCGGCGCAGCCGATCGTAAAGCTCGGTCTCCGGCCAGTCCTGCGCGGCGACTTCCGCGACAACCTGCTGCGCGAGCACGTCGAGCGGCCGGTCCGGGATCGTCAGGCGGTCAAGCTCGCCGCGGCGGACGCTGTCGAGAAGGGCTGCGCACTCGACCAGATCGTCGCGCGAGAGCGGAAACAGCCGTCCCTTTGGCGTGCCGCCGATCGCGTGGCCGGAACGGCCGGCGCGCTGCAAGAAGGTCGCGATCGAGCGCGGCGAACCGATCTGACAAACGAGATTGACGTCGCCGATATCGATCCCGAGCTCGAGCGAAGCGGTCGCCACCAGGGCTTTCAGTTCGCCGCGCTTCAGCCGCTGTTCGGCCGACAGCCTGAGCTCCTTGGCCATGCTGCCGTGATGCGCGGTGACGGCGTCTTTGCCGAGACGATCGCTGAGCTCGCGCGCGATGCGCTCGGCCATGCGGCGTGTGTTGACGAACACGAGCGTCGTGCGGTGCTCGGCGACAAGCTCGACGAGGCGTGCGTAGATTTCCCTCCACACGTCCGTCGACATCACCGCCTCGAGCGGCGACGCCGTAACCTCGAGGCTCAGATCGCGCCGACGCTGATGGCCCGAGTCGATGACCGCAACCTCCGCGGCCGGCTTGCCGTCCGCCGCGGCGCCGGCGAGAAAATGCGCGACGGAACGAATCGGATTCTGCGTGGCCGACAGGCCGATGCGTTGCAGGCGGTCGCCGCACAAGGCCGCGAGCCTCTCCAGCGACAAAGCCAGATGGGCGCCGCGCTTGTTCGGCGCGACGGCGTGGATTTCGTCCACGATCACCGACCGGACGCTTGCCAGCATCGCGCGCCCGGACTGCGAGCCGAGCAGCACGTAAAGCGATTCCGGCGTCGTCACCAGGATATGCGGCGGGCGGCGGCGCATCCGCTCGCGCTCGGCGACGGGCGTGTCTCCCGTTCTGACCCAGGTGCGGATATCGACGTCGGCAAGCCCGCTCCGGCGGAGCCCATCTCGAATGCCGGCCAAGGGCGCCTCGAGATTGCGATGGATGTCGTTCGACAACGCCTTGAGCGGCGACACGTAGACGACTTGCGTCGCATCCGGGAGTTCGCCTTCGAGACCTTGCCGCACGAGATCGTCGATCGCGGACATGAAGGCCGCGAGCGTCTTGCCCGATCCCGTCGGCGCCGCGATGAGGGTGTGGCGGCCGGCCTTGATCGCCGGCCACGCTTCGGCTTGCGCGGGGGTAGGGGAGGCGAAGCTGTCATTGAACCAGTTCGCGACCGCTGGGTGGAACAGGGTTTCGACGCCGGCCGACGCTCGAGACGCAGCCGGGCTTTCGCCCGCGCCGGTTCGCGCCTTCAAGGTTGAAGCTGAGTTGGCGTGCAAGCGGCTTGGCCCCTTACGGACATGGGTGGAATTGCGCCCGCCTATATATGGCGCCGGATCGGCATTTGGTCACCCTCGCGCGCTGAAGCCGCGATCGCCGGTCGCGGCTCGCGCGGTCCAAGGGGCGTTCGCAATGACGCCCGTCCACCGACGGGCTATGGACCGCGCCGACAAGTGCTCGCTTGCGGAATACGGCGGCTTGCGCAAGTCTCCCGCCTGTTCCGCCGGGAGGTTCAAACGGTCCGCGTCCGCCCGCAATTCGCTCCGCCAAACTGGGAAAGTCATCTATGACCAGTAAAACCCAGCCGACTGTCGCCCTCAATGACGGCGCAACCATGCCGCAGTTTGGGCTTGGCGTCTTTCAGACGCCGCCCGATGAGACGGAGCGGGTGGTCAGGATGGCGGTCGACGAAGGCTATCGCCTGGTCGATACGGCGTCGATGTATCGAAACGAGGAGGGCGTCGGCGAGGCGCTGCTCGGCCGCACTGACGTCTTCGTGACGACGAAACTCGGCAATCCGGATCACGGCTTCGACGAAGCGATGCGCGCATTTGACGCCAGCATCAAAAAGCTCCGCCGCGATACGCTCGACTTGTATTTGATCCATTGGCCGCGCCCGCGCGTCAACCGCTATGTCGAAAGCTGGAAGGCGCTCGTTCGTCTGCAGAAGGACGGGAGGATTCGCTCGATCGGCGTGTCGAATTTCAATCGCGATCACCTGGAGCGGATCATCGGCGAAACGGGGGTCACGCCATCCGTGAACCAGATCGAGCTCCATCCGCGTTTTCAGCAGAAGACGCTCCGCGCATTTCATGACCAGAAGGGCGTCAAAACGGAATCCTGGAGCCCGCTCGGACGGGGCGGCTTGCTGAGGGAGGCTGCGCTCGTCGAAATCGCCGCCAAACACAAAAAGAGGCCGGCGCAGGTCGTCATCCGCTGGCATCTCGACAGCGGTTTGATCGTCATCCCGAAAACGGTTCGGCTCGAGCGGCTGCAGGAGAACATCGGCGCGCTCGATTTCAAGCTCGACGGCGACGACATGAAGCGCATCGAAGCGCTCGATTCGCCCGGCGGCCGGATCGGGCCCGACCCGGCCACGGCGACCTTCTGAGCTCCTTCTCGTGGGCCCTCAGAATAAGGGGTGATACCAGGACTCGATGATCGGAACCGATCATCGCCTTATGGCCGAAGCGCGAATGCGCGCCCCAAGCCGTTGCGCGGGTTCGAGCGCGATGAGTCGCGCTCGAATAGAATTGGCATAAGCATATCCATAATGTCGGCAGGTCCGCGTATTGCCCACGCGATCCACTGCGGCGCCTTGCAGGTTAGCCGAAAGGGGAGCCTGAAAAGTGGTTTCGCGGGCTTCGCGGGAGCGCTGCGAAACCGCGAAACGAAATCGGCCCTTAAGCCCATGAAAACAAAAGAACCACGAGACGGCTGATCGCGCGCCTTCCAACCATTTCAAGGCCGAAGGCTCCGAACGTGAAATCTGTCCTTTCGCATGGCGAAAGGAGGTTTTCTCGGCGTTCAGACGCGTGCAGGGCAGGTCACGCTGCGGGCGCCCACCGCAAGCCGGATGCGCGGCGATCAATTTGAGTCTAGAACGAAGCAGCCGCACCCTCTTCTTGGTGCGGACAACGAGCAAAGCGCTCATCGCCGAGCGCCCAACGGGAGGAAACTAGACCATGAAACGCATACTTCTTGCGCTTGCCGCGGCCAGCGTGCTGTCGAGCCCCGCCTTCGCCGCCGCCACCAAAATTGGCGTGTCGATGGACAAATTCGACGACAATTTTCTGACCGTTCTGCGCAACGGCATGGCCGACTACGCGAAGACCGTTCCTGGCGTCACGCTTCAGATCGAGGACGCCAAGGACGACGTCTCCAAGCAACTGAGCCAGGTCCAGAACTTCATCGCCAACGGCGTCAACGCCATCATCGTCAACCCCGTCGACACCTCGGCCACAGGCGCCATCACCAAGGCCGCCGCCGACGCCGGGGTGCCGCTGGTCTACGTCAACCGCGAGCCGGCCGACGTGGATAAGCTCGGGCCCAAAGCCGCCTTCGTCGCCTCAAACGAGAGCGAATCCGGCACGCTCGAGGCCAAGCAAATCTGCAAGCTTCTCGGCGGCAAAGGCAACATCCTCGTCATGGAGGGCGTGTTGTCGAACCAGTCGGCGGTGCAGCGCACCAAGGACATCCATGAGGTCATCTCGACCCCGGACTGCAGCGGCATGAAGGTCATCGCCGAACAGACTGCGAACTATGATCGCACACAGGCTCAGAACCTGATGACCAACTGGCTGTCGAAGGGCCTCAAGTTCGACGCCGTCGTCTCCAACAACGACGAGATGGCGATCGGCGCTCTCCAGGCGATGAAGTCGGCCGGCGTGGACACCAAGAAGGCGATCGTCGGCGGCGTCGACGCGACGCAGGATGCGCTCGCCTCGATGAAGGCCGGCGACCTCAAAGTCACCGTGTTCCAGGACGCCGCGGGTCAGGGCAAAGGCGCGGTCGACGCAGCGCTCGCACTTGCCGCGGGCAAGCCGGTCGAGAAGAAGGTCTACATCCCCTTCCAGTTGGTGACGCCGGCCAATATGGACCAGTTCATGAAGAAGAACTGAGTTTCCCTAATGCCTCTTCGTCTCGCCGGTCTTTTTTCGGCGAGACGAGGGCGCCCGGAGACGCCAGACCTCCCAGCGCCTCCGGGCCGTCGCGAGTCAAATTCGTGCAGGATCGGCGCAGCCCTGAGGAACGGACGACGCCGAAATCAGAACGGGACGAAGCCCCATGGCGACCATTAGTCCTTCGACGGCCGAAATCGTCAGGCAGAGCGGCGCCATTCCCGGCGCCGAATACCTGCTCGAGGTTTCGAATGTGCGCAAGGCCTTCCCAGGCGTACTCGCGCTCGACGACGTGTCATTCCGGCTGAAGCGCGGTCACGTCCATGCGCTCATGGGCGAGAACGGCGCGGGCAAGTCGACGCTCATGAAGATCATCGCCGGGATCTACACGCCCAATTCCGGGTCCTTCAAACTCAAGGGGCAGGAGATCAAGCTGACGTCGCCCCTCGACGCCCTCCAGTACGGCATCGCCATGATCCATCAGGAGCTCAACTTGATGGATCACATGACGGTCGCCGAGAACATCTGGATTCGCCGCGAGCCTCTGAACAGGCTCGGCTTCGTGCGTCATGAGGAAATGCGACGGCGCACAAAAGAATTGTTCGAACGCCTCGACATTCCCCTTCACCCTGAGACGGACGTGCGTGACCTCTCGGTCGCCAACCGGCAGATGGTCGAGATTGCGAAGGCCGTGTCGTATGATTCCGACATCCTGATCATGGATGAGCCGACCTCGACGCTGACCGAACGCGAGGTCGAGCACCTGTTCCGGATCATCCGTTCGCTCAAGGATCACGGCACCGGCATCATCTACATCACCCATAAGATGAACGAACTGTTCGAGATCGCCGACGAGGTGTCGGTATTCCGCGACGGGCGATTCGTTGGCGAGCACAAAGCCTCGGATGTTACGCGCGACGAAATCATCAAGCTCATGGTCGGGCGCGAGATCACTCAGATGTTCCCGAAAGAGGCGGCGCCGATCGGCGACGTTGCTTTATCGGTGCGAGACCTCTGCCTCGAAGGCAAGTTCCACGGCGTGTCGTTCGATCTGCGCAAGGGAGAAATTCTCGGAGTGGCCGGCCTCGTGGGTTCGGGGCGCAGCAACGTCGCAGAGACGCTGTTCGGCGTGACGCCAGCAACCTCCGGCGCGATCCTGATCGACGGCAAAGAGATCGCGATCAATAAGCCTGGCGTCGCCATGGACGCCGGCATGGCCTTCCTGACCGAGGACCGCAAGGCGAGCGGCTGTTTCCTGCTCCTCGACATCATGGCGAACATGCAGATCGCGCTTTTGCGCCACGGTCATGCGACGGCGGGGTTCGTCAACGAGCGCAAGATCGGCGCGCTCTGCCAGCGAGCAGAAAAATCGCCTGCGCGTGCGAACGCCAGACCTCGAAGAGCCGATCATCAATCTCTCGGGCGGCAACCAGCAGAAAGTCCTGATCGCGCGCTGGTTGCTGACCCGGCCGAAAATCCTGATCCTCGACGAGCCGACGCGCGGCATCGACGTCGGCGCCAAGGCGGAGATCCACAAGCTTATCACCGAGCTGGCCGTACAGGGCGTGGCGGTGTTCATGATTTCGTCGGAGCTGCCGGAGGTCTTGGGGATGAGCGACCGGATCCTCGTGATGCACGAAGGTCGGATGACCGGCATCGTCGACCGCAAGGACGCAACTCAGGTCCGGATCATGGAGCTTGCGTCGCAGTAGCGCCGAAGAAGAGACGCTCGAGGAGACAACCCCCGTGGCCACCGATATTTCGACAGCCGCTCCAACCTCCGAAGTCAGAAAAGCTGGACGCCGTCGCTTCCCGCCCGAACTCAGCATCCTCGCGGTCATGATCGGCATGATGCTGCTGTTCGAAGTCCTGGGCTGGATGTTCGTCGGGCAAAGCTTCATCGCCAATCCGCTCAGGCTCAGGATCATGATCCTGCAGGAGGCGGAGATCGGCATCATTGCGGTCGGCGTCACCCAGGTCATCATCATGGGCGGCATCGATCTGTCTTCGGGATCCGTCGTCGGCATGACGGCGATGATCGCAGCGAGCCTTGCGCAGGCCGCTGGCTACACGCACGCGATCTACCCGAGCCTCACCGGCCTCAACCCCATCTTTCCGGTCGCCGCGGGTCTGGTGTGCGGACTGATCGCAGGATTGATCAACGGCTCGCTGATTGCGCTAACCAAAATCCCACCCTTCATCGCGACACTCGGCATGATGGTGTCCGCGCGCGGCGTCGCCGACTGGTACACGAACGGCCAGCCGATCGGCAATCTTTCGGACAGTTTCGCGGCCATCGGCGCGGGCTGGTGGCCCGTCATCATCTTCCTTGGCGTCGCCTTCATCTTTCACATCGCGCTGCGCTACACCCGCTACGGCAAGTTCACATACGCGATTGGCGCCAATCCGCTCGCGGCGCGCGTCTCCGGCATCAACGTCGAGCGCCATGTGATCATCGTCTATATGATCGCGGGGCTCCTCTCCGGTCTCTCCGGCATCGTGCATACGGCGCGCGCCATCAGCGGCCAGGCAGGCGTCGGCGTCGGTTTCGAACTCGACGCGATCGCGGCGGCGGTTATCGGCGGAACCTCGCTCTCGGGCGGCGTCGGCCGGATGACCGGCACCGTGATCGGCGCGGTCATCCTCGGGATCCTGACGTCAGGCTTCACGTTCCTCAACGTCGACGCGCACTATCAGGAGATCATCAAGGGCGGCGTCATCGTTGCAGCGGTGGTCGCCGATCAGTACCGCCAGCGCCGACGCAAGGGCGCGTGAACGATGGTCGGGATCGAAGTCATTTGCTGACCCGATCTTGAGGCCGGCGGCCGATCACGGGCTGCATCATCGCCACAGCGACGTCGCGATAGATGAGAGCCGCGCGGGCGAGATCGTCTTTCGGGACGTATTCGTCGGGCTGGTGAGCGACGTCGAGCGAGCCAGGGCCAAGCACGACGCCCACGGCGCCGACGTCATGAAAGTGAACGAGATCGCACCCGCCCGTTAGCCCGCCAGGCTGCGGAAACGTCACGCCGTGCGCGCGGGAGATGGCGACAGCATTGCGCACCAGCGGATCGTCGATTGGAGTCTCCGTCGACCCGGCCTTGGTGCGGATCGCCGCGATCTCCGCGTCCACGCCGTGGTCGCGCTTCGCGCGCGTGAGCAGAGCGTGCAAGTCGTCCAGCGCGTCGTCCAGCGTCTCGCCTGGCAGGAGCCGCCGGTCGAGCACGAGTTCGCAGTTCTCCGGCACGACATTGTCTGCAATGCCTCCCGCGATCCGCGTAACCGTCAGGCTGGCGTGCCCGACCAGAGGATGGTCGAGGGCCCTCAGTTCGCGATCGCGCGCCTCGAACAGGGACGTCAGCCGGCTCGCGGCGAGGATCGCGTTCACGCCAAGCTCCGGGCGCCCGGAATGCGCGGCTTTGCCTTTGGCGCGGATAAGAGGGCGCAGACAGCCTTTGTGCGCCGCGAAGACGGCGTTGTTGGTCGGCTCGCCGATAACGATCAGGTCAGGCCTCGGCTGTTGCTTGGCGAGAGCGCGCGAGCCGCCGCCGTCGGTCTCCTCGTCGGCGACGAACATCATGATCAGCGTGCCGCGCCATGAGTTCCGCTGCGACGCGAGGAGACGGCCGGCCTCGGCCATGGCCACGATCGCTCCCTTCGCGTCGCAAGCGCCTCGGCCGAACAGCTTGCCGTCGCGCTCCGTCAGGCGAAATGGATCGCTGGTCCAGCCGCCGCCGACCGGAACGGTGTCCATATGCGAGTTGAAGGCGAAACAGGGGCCGGCGCCATTATCGATGCGGCCGACGACATTCGCGCGGCCGTCCGCGACCGGACGAATCTCCGTGGCGAAGCCGATGGCTTCGAGCTCGGCCGCAAGCAGGGCGGCCGCCTCCGTCTCCCGTCCGGGCGGGTTCTGCGTGTCAATCGCGACGAGCTGCTCGAGAAGGCCTGTAAGCCGGGCGACATCGGGGGTCTCCAAGTCCTGCACAAGCAACTTCGTTACTCCTTCGATCGCGCGGGCTTTCTCAGCGTGACTGGTCGCGACCCGACGGGGGCAGCATAGCCGGAATCAGGCAGCCGAGAATGACGCTGCGCCAGCTCTCCGAGGCGTTCACGACCGTGATCAACGCCGTCATGGTCACAAGCAGCGCCGCTCCGGCGATCGTGCCAAGATAGCTGCCCTGTCCGCCGAGGATAGAGGCGCCGCCAGGCGCCAGCGCCCCGATCGACGACGACAAGTAGGGATCGCCGATGCCGCCATGGCCTTGTCCATTCATCGACAGAAGCAGAAGGCCCGCGAGGCCGGAGCAAAACCCCGAGATGACGTAAACGGCCAGCGTCAGTCGGCGAATCGGCACGCCTGACAGGCGGCTGACCACCGGATTGGCGCCGATGGCGAAGATGAGCGAACCGCTCCCGCGTTCCATGCAGCCAGAACAGGCAAACGCGGCCAAAAAAGCTCAAAGGATGATGCTGACCGAAATCCTCATCACATGCGTCGAGGCCAGCCGATCGAGCGAGGGATTGGTGACCGAGATCGCGCTTCCGCCGGCAATTCCGGCGGCGACGAGCAGCCCAAGAGCGATTGCTCCCAGCCCCCGTGGCGTCGATATCGAAGGTCACCAACGGCGGAATGATGGCGGTGGCCGTGATGATCGCGCTGACCGAGAGACTGAAAACCATACTTGACCCGTGGAGCCTCGAGCATGGCCGGACTGTATCGCGGACCGATCATAGACGCGCACATTCATCTGTGGGATCTGGCCATGGACCGGCATCCATGGCTTCGCCCCACCGGAGCCGCCATTCAGGCGCTTGGGGATCTCGCGCCGATCCGACGAAATTATCTCGTCGATGATTATCGCCGCGACGCGGCCAACCAGAATGTCGTCGCCACGGTGCATATAGAAGCCGCGTGGGATCGGGCCGACGATCCTCTGGCTGAGATCGAGTGGCTCGAGACGCTCGACAAGTCGTCAGGCGTCGCTGCTCGTTATATTGGCTTTGCCGACCTCACGACTCCGGACGCGGCGGCTGCGCTTGACCGCCTCTCGGAGGTCAGGCGCTGCGTCGGCGTCCGGCAGATGCTGAGCTGGCATCCGACCGAGCCGGCTCGATCGTTCGCGTCACGGCCTGGCATTGCGAACGAGGCGAACTTTCGCCGCGGCGTCGCGCGGCTCGCCCGCCACGACCAGCTCCTCGAGCTGATGCTCTATCCTTACCAGGCCGAGGAGGTCGCGCGGCTCGCGCGCGATTTCCCCGATCAGACCGTCATCGTCAACCACTGCGGCAGTCCGATCGATCGCGACCCCGACGGCATGGCGCGATGGAGGGAGGGCCTCGAGGCGCTCGGCTCGGCGCCCAACGTCCTGATCAAGATTTCCGCCGTGACCGCCTACGATCCGAGCCCGACGCCCGAAAGCCTGCGCGAGGTCGCGCTGCATTGCATCGACTGCTTTGGCGTCGATCGGTCGATGTTCGGCAGCGACTTTCCCGTCGGTCGCTTATGGACGAGCTACGATGCGATCTTCGATGGCTTCAAGGCCCTCGTGCATGATTTCTCCGAAGGCGAGCAGTCCGCGCTTTTCCATGACAATGCGCGCCGCGTCTACCGCGTGGACGCGCTCTGACGCGGGCCGCTGATGGCTATTTCTCTGTATATTTCTTCGCCCACTCGGGCGCTGTCCCAGGTGATCATCTTCGTAGGCACGATCTTGATCAGGTCGCGCGGGCGGTCGTAGGTCGGCACAAGATATTCCGCGCCGCGCTCGCCGAGGCAGCGCACCGAGGTGCGGTTGGGGATGCCGGGGTCACCTACGGCACGCCGTTCTCGTCCCGGCCGGCGCTCTCGATTTTAATGAACGGGGTCCAGCGCGACCACGGGGATCTGGCGGTCGGTCTTGAGCGCATAGTCGGCATAAGGCGGCCAGAACAGGAGCGCCTTCGTCCAGAGCCGGCTGCGTTCTTCGCCCTCTACGGTCCTCGCTCGCGCCTTCAGCTTCTTGGTCCCGACCTGAACCTCGACATCCGGGTTGGCGAGAATATTGCGGTACCATCCGGGATGTTCGGGCGCGCCGCCCTTTGAGGCGACAACGAAGTAGCTGTCGCCCTCGGTCCCATAAAAGAGCGGGAAGATGAACTTGTCGCCGGACTTGCGGCCGGTGGTGGTGAGCAGGAGCGCGGGCGCCGTGATCTCCCCTCGGTCGGGCACGTTGACCTTGTACATCTGTCCCTCTTTCCCGCCGCTGGCGAGATAGAGGTTCGCGTGCTTGACCATCCATTCCGGCATATTCGGAGCGAGCTTCGCTTCAGGCATCGTTTTCTCCTTGGATTGGAAAGGAGGAACCATAGCGCTGCGCGCCCGATCGGCCAAGCAGGCTGGGGAGACGCCCAAGCCGCCGTCTTGTTGCAATGTGAGGCTCCCGGACTTAGCCTGACGACCACCTGCGGATGTCCGCCTCCGCGGACGTCACGCAAGCGAACGCGATGAGGGCAGTCATGGTGGAGATTCCAGCGAAGTATCTAGATCTGCTGCGGGACAAGAAGAGCTTCGCTCACCTTGCGACAGTCATGCCGGACGGGACGCCGCAAGTGACCCCGGTATGGTTCGACTACACGAACGGAAAGATCCGGGTGAATTCCGCGAAAGGCCGAGTGAAGACACGCAATATGACGGAAGGCGCGCCTGTGGCGCTTTCGATCATCGACCCCGACAATGCCTACCGGTACATCCAGATCCGCGGGCGGGTCGGACATGTGACCGAGGAGGGCGCGGACGCGCATATCGATTCCCTCGCCAAGAAATACCTCGGCAAGGACAAGTATCCCTATGCCTCGCCCGACCAGGTCAGGGTCATCTTTGAAATCGAGCCCAGCAAGGTGCAGGCCCAGGACTGATCGTGGTCTTATCCTAGAGGGGCGGTCGAACCGCACGGGCGGCATCGTTCGGAAGCCGGATGGCTTGCGTGGACCGCGAGGAAGGCCTCGTGATGTGTTGCGACGCCCCGGTGCTCGGCAGCTCAAATTCCTCGCGACTCGCGGCGCGCGGTTTCAAACAGGCATTCATCGTCGCCGCCCCGGCCGTGAGAGACGGCGGATTGTCGCGCTAAACTCTCTGTCTGCGCTATTGGATCGGTCGCGGGCCGTGAGGCCTCATGACGTCGGAGCGGGATCATGCTCAAGCTAGGATACAAGGCGTCGGCGGAGCAATTCGGGCCGACGGAATTGCTCCAGTTCTCCCGCCTCGCGGAAGAAGTGGGTTTCGAACTCGGTCTTCATCAGCGATCACTTCCAGCCGTGGAAACATCATGGCGGCCACGCTCCGTTTTCCCTCGCATGGCTTGGCGCGCTCGGCGCGGTGACGTCGCGCATCACCATGGGCACAAGCGTGCTGACGCCCACCTTTCGCTATCAGCCCGCCGTCGTCGCGCAAGCCTTCGCCACGCTCGGGGTCATGTTTCCCAATCGAATTGTCCTCGGCGTCGGCACCGGGGAATCGTTGAACGACGTCCCCTCGACTGGCATGGCCTGGCCCGATTTCAAGGAGCGGTTCGCCCGCTTCCGGGAGGCGATCACCCTCATTCGTCAGCTCTGGACCGAGGAGCGGGTGACGTTCGAAGGCCAATATTATCGCACCAAGGACGCGACCATCTACGATCGGCCCGCGATTCCCGTACCGATCTATGTCGCGGCGGCCGGCGCATTGATCGCGAAATATGCGGGCCGAATGGGCGACGGCTTGATCTGCACCAGCGGCAAGGCGCGCGAGCTCTACACCGAAACGATCCTGCCGAAGGTTTCGGAAGGGCGCGCCGAGGCCGGTTCGCGAGCGCCTGACTACGCAAGGATGATCGAGGTCAAGGTCTCGTTCGACACAGACCTGAAACGCGCGACGGAGGACACACGCCATTGGGCGGTTCTCGCCCTGACGCCGGAGGAAAAGGTCTCCGTCCACAGTCCGGAAGAGATGGAGCGCCTCGCCGACGGGCTGTCGGCCGAGCGCGCCGCGAGCCGCTGGATCGTCTCGACCGATCCGGACGAGCATGTCGAGCGGATCGGCTATTACATCGATCTCGGCTTCGACCATCTGGTCTTTCACGCGCCGGGTCCTGATCAGGAGCGGTTCATCCGGCTTTATGCGGAGCACGTTCTGCCGCGCCTGCGTCGCCGCGTCGGCGCGCCGGACGAAACGCCCAAGAGCGCATGACCTCTCTCGAGGTCATTGCGCTTGAACGGCCTGCCCTTGATCAAGGCTGGCGACGACCTGGTCGACATGATCGCCGCAAGTCTCAAGCAGAACGGGGTCGAGCCGCGGGCTCAGGACGTTCTTGTCGTCGCGCAGAAGATCGTCTCGAAGGCCGAGGGCCGCATGGTCGACCTTGCGACCATCGAACCCTCCGCCAAAGCCCGCACGCTCGCGGCGGAGGTCGACAAGGACCCGCGGCTTGTCGAGGTCATATTGTCGGAGTCCGTTCGCGTCGTGCGGGCGCGCCGCAATGTGCTGATCGTCGAGCACAGGCTTGGCTTCATCATGGCGAACGCCGGGGTGGACCAATCGAATGTGGGACCGGCGGACGGCGCGCAGCGCGTGCTTCTGTTGCCGGAGCATCCGGACCGCAGCGCGGCGGTGCTGCGCAATGGGCTCGCCGCAGCGACTGGGATCGATCTCGCGGTGGTGATAAACGACAGCTTCGGACGCGCGTGGCGTCAGGGAACAGCCGGTGTGGCGATCGGCGCCGCCGGCCTCCCCGCGCTGATCGATCTGCGCGGACGGCCCGACCTGTTTGGCCGAACGCTTGAGGTCAGCGTCATTGGTTTCGCGGACGAGGTCGCGGCCGCCGCTTCGCTGGTGATGGGCCAGGCGGACGAGGCGGCGCCGGTCGTCCTCATCCGGGGCTTGCGCTGGTCCGCGCCGGAATCGACGGCGGCCAGCATCATTCGTCCCTCAAATGAGGATCTGTTTCGATGAACCGGGATCTTGTGGTCGCCCTGTCGGGCGGCATCGGCGGCGCCAAGCTCGCGCTGGGCTTGAGCCGGATCGTCAAGCCTCGAGGATCTCATCGTCGTCGCCAATGTCGGCGATGATTTCGAGCATCTCGGCCTGCATATCTCGCCCGATGCCGACACGCTCATGTACACGCTCGCCGGCCTCGACAATGCGAAGCTTGGTTGGGGCCGGCAGGACGAAACGTGGGCGTTCATGGAAACGCTCTCCGCGCTCGGCGGCGAGGACTGGTTCCGGCTTGGCGATCGCGATCTTGCGGTTCATGTCGAGCGCACCCGTAGGCTGGGGCAGGGCGACGGCCTCTCCGCCGTCACGGCCGACTTCTGCCGCCGCCTCGGCGTCGGTCCTCGCGTGCTGCCGGCGACCGACGATCGGTTGCGAACCCGATTGCGGACGGATGAGGGCTGGCTCGATTTCCAGGACTATTTCGTGCGCCTTCAGTGCCGCCCCGTGGTGCGCGAGCTTGCCTTCGACGGCGCGGACCATGCGCGCCCTCATCCTGACCTTCTGGCGGCCTTGGGCGACGAACGGTTGCGCGCGGTGATCATCTGCCCGTCCAACCCTTTCATCAGCGTCGAGCCGATCCTTGCCGTGCCAGGGATGCGTGAGGCTCTGTTGGCCTGCGCGGCGCCTGTCATCGCGGTTTCCCCCATCATCGGCGGCCGCGCGGTCAAAGGTCCGACCGCCAAAATGATGGCGGAGCTCGGGATGACTCCGAGCGCCGCGCTGTGGCTCAGCGCTACGGCGATCTGCTCGATGGTTATGTGATGGATGCCGGCGACGCGGAGGAGGCGGCGCAGGTCACGCCGAAGGTGACGCTGGCGCCCACGCTCATGACCAATCTCGCGGAAAAGGAGCAACTGGCGCGCGTCGTCCTCGAGGCGGCGGACGCGCTTGCCCCTTCGAAGCGCAGGCGAGACCTCGTCGCGTGACTGGGATCTGGGCGGTCGTGCCCGTCAAGGAATTCGAAGGCGCCAAGCAACGACTGTCGTCATGCCTGAGCGCCGACGAGCGGCGTAAGCTCGCAAGGACCATGCTCGAGGACGTGCTTGAAGCTTTGAGCGCGGTCCGGGGACTTGCCGGCGTGCTTGTCGTCACGGTTGACCCGGCTGCGACATCGCTTGCGACGCGTTATGGCGCGCGCATCGTCACGGAAGGCGCGCGCGAAGGCCATACCGGCGCCGTCACCGCCGCCGCTGCGTCTGCTCGTCCGTGAGGGTCAGGGCAGGCATGATGACAATGCCCGGCGACATTCCGCGACTGTTGCTCAGCCGAGATCGCAGCGACGCTCGCGGCGCACCGGGCCGCGCCTGCGTTCACCATCGTGCCAGCGCATGACGATCTCGGATCGAATACGATCGTCATGTCGCCGCCCGACGCCGTTCCGCTGCGCTTCGGCGAAGACAGTTTTTATCCGCATCTCGACGCGGCGCGAGGCCGCGGGATCGACCCGCTCGTCGTCCGCCAACCGGGGATCGGGATGGACATCGACAATCCCGTCGATCTCATCACGTTCCTCAAAATGTCGCCGCGCGTGCGCACGCTGACGCTCGACTTCCTTGAGCAGGCCGGCATCGCCGATCGGCTTCTGGCGATGAGCTAGAGTCCTCTCATCGACCTGGCGGATTCTCCCGAGCCAATATAACATAATGATACAGTGAGTAAGGCTCGAGGTCAGGCGCAAGCCGGCGAGCGACTCGCTAATCACGCTGCAACCCATTGAAATGACCCGAAACGGACTCGCTAACGGGCCTATTCCGCCGCGACGAGCTTCCGCGGCGGCGTCAGGACCACGGGAGCCAGATCAGCAGCGTTCAGCGACGCCTCTCGCCGCTCGGCCGAGACCGGCCCGTAGAGCGTGGTCCGCTGCTCCGGCGTCCGCCCCAGCGAGCGGATGAGCGCCTCCATCGCCTCGGGCGGAAACTCCTGCCCGTGCTCGGTTCCCGCAGCGCGAGAGATGCTCTCGTTCATCAACGTGCCGCCGAGATCGTTCGCGCCGGCGTTGAGACAGGCCGCCGCGCCCTCAGGCCCCATCTTGACCCAGGAGGTCTGGATGTTGGTGATGTGGGGATGCAGCGCGAGCCGCGCCACCGCGTGCATCAGGACCGCTTCCCGGAAGGTTGGCCCGCGACGAGCCACGCCCTTGAGATACATCGGCGCTTCCATGTGCACGAAGGGCAAGGGCACGAACTCGGTGAAGCCGCCCGTCTCCGTCTGCAAATCCCGCAGGGCCATCAGATGGCGCGCCCAGGACAAGGGATGCTCGATATGCCCGTACATGATCGTCGACGTCGTGCGCAGGCCGAGGACCATGCGCGGTCCTCGCGACATCGAGCCATTGCGCCGTGTTGACCTTGTCCGCGCAGATGATGGCGCGCACCTCGTCGTCCAGGATCTCGGCGGCGGTGCCCGGCAGAGTGCCGAGGCCCACGGCCTTGAGTTCAGCCAGAAACGACCGGATTGGGAGCCCAAGCGTCGCCGCGCCTTGCGTGACCTCCAACGGCGAGAACGCGTGAATGTGCATATCCGGAACCGCGGCTTTGATAGCGCGGCAAACGCCAAGATAGGTTTCGCCAGTGTAATCCGGATGGATGCCGCCCTGGAGGCAGACCTCGGTCGCGCCTCGCTCCCACGCCTCGCTCGCGCGGCGCACGATCTCATCGAGGGCAAGGTCATAGGGCGCGCCACGCAGCGCCTCGTGCTTTTTGCCCTTGGAGAAGGCGCAGAACGTGCAGCGGTAGGAGCAGATGTTGGTGTAGTTGATGTTGCGGTTGACGACGTAGCGGATGGTGTCGCCGCTGACATCCCGGCGAAGCTCATCGGCTGCGGCGACCACACGCCGATAATCGGCGTCGCGCGCCGCGAACAGCCGCACGATCTCGGACGCGTCCAGACGCGCGCCTCCTTGCGCACGCTCGATGATGCGCTCAAGCGCTGGGTCGACGGAGCGCGCATGGATCGCGGGCGTCGGTGGAGCGACCCTTGTGCCCGGCGCCCAATTGTCGTCGCGCGCGAAGCCCTCGGCGTCGCTGAGACGGCGCGTCTGCGTGGCGATCTCCGGCGCGGTCCAGGCGCCAAGATCGCGCGCGTAGGAGGGGTAGATCGGAAGGCGGTGCGCCAGCAGCTTGCCGGCGGCGGCGGTGCGCTCGGCAAGCTCGGTGATCGCCGGCCACGGCGCCTCGGGATTGACGTGATCCGGGGTGACCGGAGAGACCCCGCCCCAATCATTGATGCCCGCCGCAATCAGCCGCGGATAGACGCCCGGCGACAGGTTGGGGGCGCCTGGATGTTCATCATGGGCCCGAGGATGAGGCGCGCGGCGGCGAGGCTCCAAAGCAGATCGTCAAGATCGGGCTCCGCGGCCCCGGCGAGTTTTGTGCCGGGCTTAGCGCGGAAGTTCTGGACGATGACTTCCTGAATGTGCCCGAACTGCCGGTGCAGATCGCGGATGGCGAAGAGCGCTTCAAGGCGCTCGGCGCGCGTTTCGCCGATGCCGATCAGAATGCCGGTCGTGAACGGAACGCGCAGTTCGCCCGCCAGTCGCAGCGTCTCAAGACGCGCCTCGGGCTGCTTGTCAGGTGAGCCATAGTGCACGCCGCCAGGTTCGCAGAGGCGTGCGCTGAGCGACTCCAGCATGATTCCTTGGCTGGCGGTGACCGTACGCAGGCCCGCGATCTCTGACCGGCTCATGATTCCGGGGTTGGCGTGCGGCAGGAGCCCGGTCTCGCGCAACACGAGCGCGCACATCGCCTGGAGATAGTCGATCGTGGTCTCATGCCCGAGCGCGTCGAGCGCCTCCCGCGCCGCGCGGTAGCGAAGCTCCGGCTTGTCCCCGAGCGTGAATAGCGCCTCCGTGCAGCCCGCGGCCGCCCCCGCGCGCGCGATCGAAACGACTTCCTCCGCAGCAAGATAAGCGAGCCGCCCGGTGCGCGGCCGCTCGGCGAAAGTGCAGTAATGGCAGACGTCCCGGCAGAGATGGGTGAGCGGAATGAACA
The DNA here is from genome assembly GCA_963833955.1 of uncultured Alphaproteobacteria bacterium. GTDB lineage: Bacteria > Pseudomonadota > Alphaproteobacteria > Rhizobiales > Beijerinckiaceae > Roseiarcus. The sequence goes on from CAWHZY010000009.1 coordinate 84,105, forward strand.
CCTTGCGCGAGTACGAGAAGATGGCGGCCATGCCCCTCGTCGCGCAGACGCCCCGCCGCGTCGATCAACTCCGCGAGCGGCGCTTGTTCCAACCGAATAGAAAGCGCCTTGTCGCTCGAATCGCTCATTCAACTACCTTTGAAGCCGTTTGGCGCGCGTCCGCGCTATGCTTGGCAGCGGACGACGAATGATGTGGTATCTGTAACCCAGATTCAATCGAGCGGCGAGCGGACGATACGGCGCCGATAAAAATGGCGCAGTTCCGTGGGAACTTTTCACGCTCATTTGATCGTCGTCACATCGCCATCGTCATCGACGCCGCATGGGCGCCGTGGCGCATTCGGGAGTTCGAGACATGAGGCAATTGGGAAGGCTGGGCGTCTGGTATCCGATCGACCGCTTGGACGCAGCCGGGATCCGGCGCCTGCTGCGCACGGTTGAAGACCTCGGCTATTCGACGTTCTGGTACCCGGAAGCGCTTGGCTATGAATCCCTCTCCATCGCGAGCTTCATGCTGGCGAACGCGGAGCGGCTCATCATCGGCAGCTCCATCGCGAATATCTACGCTCGCGATCCCTTCACCGCGAGACGCGGGCCTGCGCACGTTGTCCAGCCTCTACGACGATCGCTTCATCCTCGGCCTCGGCGTCAGCCACGCGCCCATGGTCGAGAAATTGCGGGGTCACGTCTACGAGAAGCCCGTGCCGACCATGCGCCGCTATCTCGACGCGCTCTACGAGAATCCGTCGAACACGGCCGATTGGCCTCTCATGATCGCCGCGCTCGGGCCGTTGATGCTGAAACTCGCCGCAGAGCGCACGGCCGGCGCCCTGCCGTATAATGTGACGCCCGAACATACACGCGAAGCGAGAGCCGCCCTGGGGCCCGACAAGCTGCTCGTGGTCGAACAGAAGGTTTGCCTCGAGACGGACGCCGCGACGGCGCGCCGCCTCGCTAGGCAAGAACTCCATCGCTATATGGCCATGACCAACTACCGCAACAATTGGCTGCGCATCGGCTTCACCGAAGTCGATCTGGCCGATGGCGGTTCCGATAAGTTCATCGATGCGATGGTGCTGTGGGGCGATGCGGCGACGATCGCCCGTGGTCTAACCGCGCATTTGCAAGCGGGCGCCAATCAAGTCTGCATCCAGCCCGTCCACGCCGAGGGAGATATGGACGCGCGGGACCGAACACTGAGCGCGCTTGCAGGCGTTGGAGCGCTCGACACGACCGTTCTCGGTCGGTGATCCCGTGTTCCTGGAATCGGCTCTCGAAAGTTCGCCCAATGCGGAAAATGCTTCAAGAATTGATGCCCATGAACAATCCTGCCCTTCCACAGGTCGGGACCGTGGCCTAGGCTCGCCTAGACCAATTGGCGGCCTTTCCCCAGCGTCACGCTGGCGTTAGTCTGGCCCCGAATGGCCACACCTGCACGCACTGGCGCTCTCGCCGCGGCGGCCGGCTGGACCCGCGCCGCCGCGTGGGCGCCGGACTGGCGCGGCGCGTTCTCGCGCGCGCTTGCGCGCGAGGTCGAGGAGCGGCGGTTCTTCCTGTGGATTCCGGTCGCCGCAATGGGCGGCGTCGCGCTCAACCTGTCGGCCGACCGCGAGCCGGTCCTGTGGCTGCCGGCGCTGATGATCGCTGTCTTCACGACGCTCGCATGGTTTTGCCGCGCCCGTCCTCTTGCGCTCGGCCTCTCGCTCGCCATCGCCGCGTTGTTCGCGGGGTTCCTGTCGATGTCGCTGCGCACGGCGAGGGTCGCCGCCCCGGTGCTCGACCGCATCCGCATCGTCTCCCTGCAAGGCTTTGTCGAGGAAGTCGACTTGAGGACCGTCGGCGCGCGCATGGTTATCGGCGTCGTCAGCGCCGACGGCATGCCGCAAGAGAAGGTTCCGCGCCGGGTCCGGGTCACGACCCGCAACACGCCCGACGTCGCGGCGGGCGACTATGTCGAGCTCAAGGCGCGCCTGCTGCCGCCCTCGCGCGCGGCGCTGCCGGGCGGATACGATTTCGCCCGCGATGCGTTTTTCGCCGGCGTCGGCGCGGTCGGCTCGACGCTCGGGCCGATCCAGCGTCTTGCCCGCGCCGGGCGACGCCAGTTGGCGCCAGCGCTTCGACGCAGGCATCGATCAGGCGCGCAACCGTCTGGCGCTCAGGGTCAACGCGATCATCGGCGGCGACGAGGGCGCGATCGCGGCCGCCATGGTGACGGGAAAGCGCGACTTTCTCTCCAATGACGCGAGAGACCTCATTCGCGAGGCCGGCATCTTCCACATCATCACGATTTCCGGCGTGCAGATGACGCTGGTCGCAGGCATCATTTTTGCCGTAACGCGGCGGCTCTTGGCGCTCTCGCCGATGCTCGCGCTTCAATATCCGATCAAGAAGTGGGCGGCGGCGGTCGCCATGGCGGGCTCGGTCTTTTACGATATTGCGACCGGCTCGCGGGTCGGCACCGAGCGGGCGCTGATCATGACCCTGATCGTGCTCGGCGCCGTGATCATGAACCGGCGGGCGCTGACCATGCGCAATCTCGCCTTCGCGGTTCTCGCCGTCGTCGCCATCGAGCCCGAGGCGCTTCTCGGCGTCAGCTTCCAGCTCTCGTTCGCCGCCGTCGCCGCGCTGGTTGCGGTCATGGAGTCGCGGATCGCGGCCCTGGACGTCGATCCCGACCCCTTCGTGCCCAAGCGCGGCGCGGACCGGCCAAGCCAGCGTTCTTCGGCGCCCATTTCATCGAGAAGCCGCTTGCGCTTCTCGTCGCCACCGCCTTCGCGACCTCGGCTACCGCCTCGTTCATGGCCTATCACTTCCATGATCTCAGCCCCTATGTGCTGATCGGCAATCCGCTGACGCTGACCGTCATCGAGGTCTTCGCCGTGCCCGGCGCGCTGCTCGGCGCCGCGCTCTATCCGCTCGGGCTCGACGGGCCGGTCTGGATCTATGTCGGGGCGGGCATCAAGTTCATCCTGTGGGTCGCGCGCTTCATCGCTGAGGCCCCCGCTTCGACCGTGCATTTGCGGGCGTTCGCGCCCTACGCGCTGCCGTTTCTGGCGCTTGCGGTGATGAGCGCGACCATCTGGCGGACGTGGACCTTCAGGCTCAGCGCCATTCCGCTCGCGCTCATCGGGATCGTCGGCGCGACGCAAGGGCCGCGCTATGACGTCATCGTCGCGCCATCCGGCGATCTGGCGGCGGTTCGCGACGCCGATGGCGCGCTCGAGGTGGTCGGCAAGCGCTTCAACGCCTTCGCCGCCGAGCAATGGCTGACGGCGGACGGCGACGGGCGCGATCCCGCCCAGGCGCGCGCCTTCGACGCGCCCTGCGACCGCCTCGGCTGCGTCGCCGCCTTGCCTGAGGGCGAATCGCTTTCAATCGTCCTCGATGGCCTCGCGTTCGACGAAGACTGCGCGCGGGCCGAAGTCGTGGTGAGCGCGCTCAGCGCGCCCGCCGGCTGCAAGGCGAAGTTTTTGTTCGACGAACAGGCGCTGGCGCGCTTGGGCGCTGTCGGCCTGACCTGGAGCGACAAGGGCTTCACGCTGGCGAGCGACCGCAGCCCGCTCGAGAACCGGCCCTGGTCGCCCGCGCCGGCGGCTCCGCGCGACGACCGGATCGTTCGCCCTGGCCATGGCGGCTCGCACGGCGCCGACCCAGCCGACTCGGCGAACGAGCCGGAGGAGGCGCGGTAGGCGGACCGAGGGCTATGCCCATCCCGCGAAGCGCCCTACGGCTGACGAGCCCACGATCCACACGCCATGGGTCAGGCAAGCCGGTGGCGGCGAGGCAAAGTGCTTTCAATGGATGGAATTTCGCTCTAGGTAAAAGCTGGCTTTAAAGACCTCTCGCGCTCTGGCGAAGGGGAGCAGTCGAGCGTCAAAATGGACAAACCCCTTCCTACTCCAGTTCAGGCCTATCGCGGTCTGATCGCCGGATATACCGAGGCGATCCGGGCGAGCGATTTCAAGGCGAACATCGCGTTCCTGTTCGTCGCGTTCATGATGGGCTCGGTGCTCTGGAATTACACGTCCTTTCCGAGTTACCTGCCGATCCAGCTCGTGCTGCTGCCTTTTCTGGTCGTCTATTTTTTTTTATTCATGGTGCTCATTCCGCGCTATCCCAAGCGCGGCGCCAAGGGTTTCCTCGTTGCTCGAAATCTCGCGCCTGAGGATTTCGAATACGTCGCCAAGACTGTGGATGACATCGAACAGTTGAAGCTGACCTGCGCGGTGCTATCCGACATTCTTTGGTGGAAGACGCAGTGTATTCGAGTCGGCTTTCTGGTGGCGATCGTTTGCGTCGTTCTGACTATGGTTCTGCTTCTCTACGTCTCGCTCGCATGATGCCGGGCCGCGCGCATCGGGCGCCTCGGAGCGTTTGATGGCCCAGGACAAGCACGCCCAGTTGCGCAACTTCATCGCCGGATACCGCGACTCGATGATGCTGAGCGACATCAAGGCGCTGATCGCCGTGCTGTTCGTGGCGATCATGATGGGAACGGTTCTCCAGTACCGGCAGCACTATCCCTGGTATCTGACCCCGCTGGTCATCCTTGACCCCGTTCCTGATCATTTATCTGAACCTGCTGGTTTCGGTCTATCCGCGGTTTCCCCGCACCGGGCAGAAGCGCTTTCCTATCTGGCGCAATGCGGATCCGAGGCGATTTTGACTTCGTCGCCGACATCGAGGCTGAGCTCGAAGGGCTGCCTGCTTTATGCGCAGGGTCTCTCGCGCATCCTCTGGTGGAAGAACATCACGCTGCTGACAGCCAACCTTCTCTCGATCGCCTGCCTCGCGGCGGCTGTGATCCTGCTGTTCGTGAGCTGGGTCTAGGCGCGTGGCCGACTGCCGGAGGTCATGGGAAGGGCTGGCGACATCTGCGCCCGACGGCGGCGAGCGCCGACGTAACGCATGGTTGCGTAGGAGATCAGGAACAGGGCGACCTTGCTGCCGACAGCCCAGACCGAGCATGAACGCCGACCAGGCCGTGACGCTCAAGCTCATCGCGGCGATGAGGTTCAACGCCGCCAGAGGAACATGAGCCCGGCCCACGCGTAGCCAAAGATGATGGCGAAATCCGGCACCCATTCCACGGCGGCGGGCGGCAGGTATCGGTTCATCCACCCGCGCCTCAACATCACGACGCCGACCACGCAATAAATGATTGTCGGCTTGAGCATGACGAAGCGCGGATTGGCGGTGATCAGGGCCGCCGTGCCCGAGGCCAGCACAATGAACAGAGCTCATCCACTGCATGACGCCGATTGGCTTACGTCTGGCGAACTCCCAGCCGACCTGAGCGACGCCAAGCGCCATGCCAAGCGCGACCGATAGGCGATGCTTCCGGTCAACGAGAAAACCGCGAGAACGAGGAACGTCGACGCCATGTCGAGAAGCAGCAGCTTCGACGAAGCGAACAATTGTCGCATGGGCGCTTCGCCTCCTCATGGACGCCGAAAGCTTACAGACTCTGCTCCTGAAAACAAAAGGCGCCCAAAGGCGCCCTTTGACTTCGTAAGCGGAAGGCCTGCTTACTTGATCTTCGTTTCCTTGAACTCGACATGCTTGCGCGCGACGGGATCGTATTTCTTGAACGTCAGCTTCTCGGTCTTGGTGCGGGCGTTCTTCTGGGTGACATAGAAATAGCCGGTGTCGGCGGTCGAGAGCAGCTTGATCTTGAGCGAGGCGGCCTTGGCCATGGCGGTGCGTCCTTCACGAGGCGGCGCGTCGGGACGCGCCAAAAAAGGCCCCGCGAGGGATCGCAAGGCCATTGTTGGCCGGCAAAATAGTGACGTCTCCCGCGAAGTCAAGCCGCCCTGCGGCGAGGGCGGCCATGAGGCCTGCTGTCTAACCGTTCCTTAAGGCAGATTTCAGTTTCGCCAGCGTCCGCAGGCTTTATGTTTAGATTATCTGCGGGACGCGGGAGAACGAATGTGAGCAGCCTTTTTACCGGCCCAGTGTTCGAAATGGCGCGCGATCAGCTCACAATCATCGCTGACCATCTCGGCATCGCCGAGGACGAACGCGACTGGCTGCTTTATCCGAAGCGCGCGATCGTCGTCACCTGTCCAGTCCGCATGGAGGACAATCGGACGCAGGTCTTCGTTGGCTACCGGGTGCAGCATCATCTGGCGCTCGGGCCCGCCAAGGGCGGGACGCGCTTCGCCCCGAATGTCGACATCAGCGAAATCGCCGCGCTCGCCATCTGGATGAGCTGGAAATGCGCGCTCGCCGATCTTCCTTTTGGCGGCGGCAAGGGCGGCGTCGCGGTCGACCCGCGCGCGCTCAAGCCGAAGGAGCTCGAGAACCTCAGTCGCCGCTACATGCAGGAGATGATTCCCTTCGTCGGGCCCACGGACGGACGTCATGGCGCCGGACATGGGCACCAACGAGCAGGTGATGGCCTGGTTCATGGACACCTACTCGATGTATCAGGGCGTGACGGTGCCGGAGATCGTCACCGGCAAGCCTGTCGGCTCCGGCGGCACGCTGGGCCGGCGCGAGGCGACCGGTCACGGCGTCGCGTTTCTCGCCTTTCGCGCGCTCGACGCCTTGGACATCGCGCCGGCCAACGCGACTGCGATCATCCAGGGCTTCGGCAACGTCGGCTCCCATGCCGCGCTCGGCCTCGCGGCGCGTGGCGTGAAGGTGATCGGCGTCAGCGATCACTCGGCCGCCTATTACGACCCAAAAGGTTTCGACGTGAAAGCGCTTGCCGCTCACGCCGGGAGAAACGGCGAGCTGGCTGGCTATTCAAGTGAAGCCACAATCCCGCCGCGCGCGCTGCTCGAGCAGCCCTGCGACGTGCTCGCGCCCTGTGCGGTCGAGCGGGTGATCGACGCCGACCTCGCTCGTCGCCTGCGCTGCCGCATCATCGCCGAAGGCGCGAACGGCCCGACCACGCCCGAGGCCGACCGCGTGCTCGCCGAGCGCAACGACGGAATCTTCGTCATCCCCGACATTCTGTGCAACGCGGGCGGCGTGATCGTCAGCTATTTCGAGTGGGTGCAGGATCTGCAGCAATATTTCTGGTCGCGCGAGGAGGTGATGGACCGGCTGGAGCGCGCGCTCGACCGCTCGTGGGCGATGGTCGTCGCCCGCGCCAAGCGCGACGGGGTCTCCAATCGCACAGCCGCAATGGCGATCGGGGTCGAGCGGGTGGTGAAGACCAAGCAGATGCGCGGGCTGTTTCCGTAGGCGATGGTTGCTCCCGGCAAATCAAACCCGTCCGGCCCCGAAAGACGCAAGTCCGGCGTTTCCGAACGACGTCGCAGCGCTTCACGTGGCGTGACGCTGGTTCGCGACGCGCTGGAAGCGGAGATGGCGGCGGTTCGCGATATCTACGCCCACTACGTCCTTCATTCGCTCGCCACCTTCGAGGAGACGCCGCCGACGCTCGACGACATGCTGGCGCGGCGTCGCGCCTCGGTGGATCTTGGGCTGCCGTACCTCGTAGCCGAGGTGGGGGGCGCGGTCGCGGGTTTTGCCTATGCAGGCCTCTATCGTTCGCGCCCGGCCTATCGCTTCACCATCGAGGATAGCGTGTATATTGCGGACGGCCAGACCGGACGCGGCATAGGCTCTGCGCTGCTTGGCGAGCTTATCGCTGGCTGCGAGCGAGGCCCCTGGCGGCAGATTCTCGCGGTGGTCGGCGACAGCGCCAACTCGGGTTCGATCGCGCTGCATCGGCGCTTCGGGTTCGAGCTTATGTGTACATTGCAATCTGTGGGCTTCAAGTTCGGCCGCTGGGTCGATACGCCGATCCTGCAGCGGTCGATCGGAACCGCGAAGCCTTAGACGGGGCGGCTACTGTTTGTCGGCCGCCGCCGGCTGCACCACGCCGACAATCGGCCCGATCGGCTCCGGCTCGTCGTCGCGGCTGAGTTCCGGCGCATAGAGCGACGACACCGAGCCGTCGAGGAAGAGTGCGTTCTGACATCCGAGGCCGTCGCGAAACAGCCGCGCGAACGTGTCGAAGGTCACGGGGTCGTCGGCGATGGCGAAGCTGACCACGCCTCCTTTGCAGGCGCCGACGCCGTTGCGGATCTTCTGCGAGGTGCCATCCGGCCGGATTTTCGGATGCACCTTGCCGTCGATGATCAGCATCGGCCCGGACTGGGTCGCATAGCGCGCGGCCGGCGTGTTCGCGAGATAGCGGCCGGTCTCCGTCACGCCCGCGACATGATCGCCGATCCAGAACACGCCGTTCGGCTTCATGTGAAAATTGGTCGCGCCGCCCCGCGTGTCGGCCTCGTGCAGCTTGCGCGCGTCCTCGACGTAAAGGCCGACCGGCGACTGATCCTGCCCGAACATGCCCGCGTTCATCGCGAACGCGAGCTTCTCGCCCTTCTGCTTCAGCGTCGAAGCGAGCGCGCCCAGCGATCCGTATGGCTTGTCGTCCGGCCCGCTCAGGAACAGCCGAATGTCGTCGTGGCGCGGATCGAAGGTGCAGACGGTGAATTTGGCGCTGTCGAAATCCTTCGGCGCGCACGCGGCGCAGGCCTGTGTCGTCGCGACGCCGAGGGCGAACAACGCACCTAAGGCCGCGACTTGGCGGCGCATCGATCGGCGCCGCCGCTGTCCAGAACTCTTCATTGCGGCTGAGGGGGTCATGCCCCGCCATACTACCGTTTCGGCATGATTCGCGCCATTCCGACGGCGTCGCGCGACACTGTGAATACGGGCCCGCCACGATTGCGTTTGCGGCGCGGAGCCGCTAACTGCCGCAACCTTGCCCTGGGGGTGAGAATGAGTTCCTTTACGTTCGCGTTTGCCGTCGCGGTCGCAATGTTCGCTGCCGGATTGCTCGGCCTTTTGCTGCAGCGCGTATTGCCCGAGCAACACACGACCGGCGGCTCGCGTGACATGATCGGCGCGATCGCAGGTCTTCTCACGCTTCTGTGCGCGCTGGTTGCCGGGCTTCTGATCTGGACGGCGTATGGCGTTTATTCGAATCAGAACGCGCAGATCGAGGCGCTGGCGTCAAAGGTGATGCAGCTCGATCTGGCGCTGTCCGACTATGGTCCGGAAGCCCTTCCTGCGCGCGCCCAGATCAGGGACGCGCTGGGGAAAACCATCGATCAGATCTGGCATGCGCGCCAGGACGACAGCAATTTCGCCGCGAACAACTTCGCCTCGGCGCTCGAGAACATGCGGTCGCGGGATAAGTTGCTGGCGAAGCTCCATCCCACGACCGACGACCAGAAGCAGGCGTTGGCCGCGGCGACATCCATGTCGGACGGCATCGGTCAGGCGCGAATGCAGATGTCCTTCGCGCTCTCCGCACCCGTCGCCTATCCGGTGTTGCTCACCGTCGTCGGATGGGTCGCCTGTCTCTTCTGCGGGTTCGGACTGACGGCGCGCGGCACCGTGACTTCGGTGATCGCGTTGGCCGTTGGCTCCATCGCAATCGCCAGCGCGGTTCTCTTGATCCTGGACCTTTCCGATCCGTATTCCGGGATCGTTCGCGCTTCGCACGCCCCGTTGGAGCAGGCGCTGGCGGTCATGGGCAAGGAGTGACGCGTTGCGGCGGCGTTAAAGCACCTTGCCCGGATTCATCACTCCGTTCGGATCAAGCGCCGCTTTGATCTGCCGCATCACGGAGAGAGAGGCGGGATCCTTCCACCGAGCGAGGAGCCCGCGCTTGAGTTGACCCACGCCATGTTCGGCGGAATAGGAGCCGCCGAGGCGCGCGACGATTCCGTGCACGATCTCGTTCATCGCGTCCCAGCGATCGAGAAAGGCTTGGCGGTCGGCGCCGACCGGCTGCGACACGTTGAAGTGGATGTTGCCGTCGCCGAGATGGCCGAAGGCGACCACGCGGGCTCCTGGCTCGAAGGCCTCGACCGCAGGCGTCGCCTCCCTGATCAACGTCGGCACGAGGCCAACCGCGACGGACACGTCGTGCTTGATCGAGCCGCCCTCTTTGCTCTGCGCGTCGGAGAGGCACTCGCGCAATTGCCAGAAATCCGCGCGCTGCTCGAGCGAAGCGGCGATCGAAGCGTCTTCGATGACCCCCTGCTCGAGCGCCGCCTCGAGGGCGCCGGCGAAAGCCTCGTCGAGTCCGCTTGGGCTCTGCGACGACGCCTCGACGAGAACGTACCAGTCGTGCGCGCCTTGCAGCGGAGCGCGCGCGCCGCCGTGTCGAATCCCGATGTCGTACGCGTTGCGGCTGATGAGCTCGAAACTGGTGATCGCCGCGCCGAGGCGCTCGCGGGCTATTCCCAAGAGCTTCAGCGCATCGTCGGGGCTGTTCAAACCGACGAAGGCCGTCGCCTGCGCGCGCGGATTGGGAAAGAGCCGGAGGGAAGCGGCGGTGATGATTCCGAGCGTTCCTTCGGCGCCGATGAAGAGGCTCTTCACGTCGTAGCCGGTGTTGTCCTTGCGCAGCTTGCTTAAAGCGCGGACGATGCGGCCATCGGCGAGCACCGCTTCGACGCCGGTCACGAGATCGCGCGTGTCGCCATAGGCGATCACGTTCAATCCGCCCGCGTTGGTCGAGATGTTTCCGCCGACGGTGCATGTGCCTTCCGACGCCAGCGACAAGCGGAAACAGACGATCGGCGGCGAGCGCGGCGGCCTGCGCTTCGCCGAGCGTGACGCCCAATTCGCAAATCATCACGTTGCTGTCGACGTCGACCTCGCGGATCGCACGCAGGCGCTGGGTCGAAACGATGATCTCCTCGCCGCTGAGGTCGGGCGTCTGCCCGCCGACAAGGCCGGTGTTGCCGCCCTGCGGAACCATGGGCGTTCGCGCCTGGTTGCAGAAGGCCGCGACGTCCGCGACTTCCTTGGTCGAGCCTGGCCGCACCAAAGCAAGCGCTTGTCCCCTGTAGAGCTTCCGTGGCTCGACCAGCGCGCCCGCGAACAGAGTGGGGTCCGTCAGCACATGCCGTGAGCCCACAATATTTTGCAGGCCGGCCACAAGGGTTTCTCGTTTCGTTGCGTCCACCTAGAGGAGCCTCCGCGCGCGCGCTTTCGGCTTCGGTCGGCGAAAGACAGCGGCGATTTCGACATGGGCAGAAAAGCGAAACTGGTCAAGCGGGGTCACGGCCTCAATGTGAAAGCCGCCGTCGATCAGAACGCGCGCGTCGCGGGCGAAGGTCGCCGCGTTGCAGGAGATCGATACGACAAGCGGCAGATGAGAGGCGGCAAGCGCGCGCGCTTGCTCGATCGCGCCAGCGCGCGGCGGATCGATCAGCGCGGCGTCAAACGCGGTCAGTTCGTCGGGCCGCAGCGGACGACGGAAGAGATCGCGCGTTTCTGTCTCAAGCGTGCGCAGGCCGGGCGCCATCGCCGCGGCGCGGGCGAGCGCGCCAATCGCGGCGGGGTCAGCGTCGGCGGCGAAGACCTCGCGTCGACGGGCGAGCCTCAGCGCGAACGCGCCTGCGCCGCAGAACAGGTCCACGATTTGTTTCGTGTCCGCGAGCGCGCGCTCAGCAAACTCCGCGAGCCACGCTTCCCCCGCCTCGGTCGCCTGCAGGAAGCCGCCGGGCGGCAGCCTCGCCAGCGCCTTGCCAAACGCGACGCGGGGCGGCCGGCGCTCGATCACGATCTCGCCGTGATTGGACACGCGCGCGAGGTCGAGCGCATCCGCTGTCTGCGTGAGCTTCTGCGTCTCTTTGCGTCCGAGCGGCCCCGAGCCGCGCAGGTCGACGTCAAGACCGTCGAGCGTCGCGGTGACGCCGATGTCGAGGGGTTTCATCAAACCGCGGAGATCGCCGCTCAGCCTGCGCGCAGCCGGAAGGGCGCCGACCATGCCAGGACTGAACAGCGGGCAATCGTCGATGGCGACGATGTCGTGCGAGCGCGCGCGCATGAAGCCGATCTCGTCGGGCTGGCCATGGGGAAAGCGGGCATGAAAGGTCGCCCGGCGCCGGCCCGCGCCATGCGCGTCAACCAGGTCCCCGACCTCGGCGGCGACGCCCTCGCGCTCGAGCGCTTCGATCACCAGGCCGCGCTTCCATGCGCCATAGAGCGAAGCCGGCATGTGCTGGGCGACGCAGCCGCCGCAGGTTCCGAACCAGCGGCAGATGGGCGCCGCGCGCTCGGGCGAAGGGTCCAGCGTCTCGACGAGCTCCGCGCGCTTGCCCTCAAGCTTGACCCGTGACCGCTCGCCGGGGAGGGCGCCGGGCACGATCGCGCCATTGGCGGTCAGCCCATGTCCATGCGCGTCGAGCGCGGCGATCGAAACCTCCTCGATGAGCTCAGCCATTGCGCGCGCCGATGAGGAATTCCCGCGCTCCAGCGCCGCCGAGGATCGGCGACGGCATGAGACCGAGCGCCGTCCAGCCTTCAGTTTCGATCGTCGCGCGCACGCCGTCGCATGCGCGCTCGAGCGCCGCCTCGTTCTTGACCCGGCCTTTGACGAGATCGGTGCGGTCGAGCTCGAACTGGGGCTTGATCAGGCTCACGAGCCACGCCCGCTCAGCGGCGAGCCCAAGCACGTGCGGAAGCACCAGTCGCTGCGAGATAAAGCTCACATCGATGACGATCGCTTCTGGCGTTTCGCCAAGCATCACCGCCGTGAGCGCGCGCGCGTCGACACCTTCGAGCGAGCGGACGCGCGGGTCCGCCGCGAGACGCGGGTCGAGCTGTCCGTGACCGACATCGACGGCGATCACCTTCGCCCCGCCATGCGCGAGCAGGACGTCGGTGAAGCCTCCGGTCGAGGCGCCGATGTCGAGGCAGGCGAGGCCGGCAGGATCGAGCGCGAAGGCGTCGAGCGCGGCGGCAAGCTTGACTCCGCCCCGCGACGCCCAGGGATGCGGAGCCTCGGCTTCGATCGGGGCGTCGCCCGCAACCTCGTCCGAGGCCTTCTTCAGCGCGACCCCGTCGACACGAACCAGACCGGCCGCAATCGCCGCCTGCGCGCGGGCACGGCTCGCAAAGAAGCCGCGCTCGACGAGAACGATATCCGCACGCTTGCGCATGCGGCTCTTAACGGGCCGCGCGACGAGCATTGTCAATGGAAATCCCGAGTTCCGGGGCGCGCCGGGAGTTGCAGGTCAGCTTCGCCGGAACGAAAGTCGGACAGGCGACGTTGTGTCGCGGGGCTCGAGATCGAGCCGCTCTCCGGCGGGTGGCGATGATCCCGATCCCCTATGCGCTCGACGCGCTCAATTTTCTGGCCTCCGACGTTCGCAACCTGTTCGGGCCGTTCGTCAACGTGTTTCTCGTCACCAGCCGGCATTGGAGCCAGACCGATGTCGGACTGGTGACGACTGCGAGCGGCCTTTTGGGCATCGCGTTTCAGACGCCCATAGGCGCGGCGATCGACGTCCTGCGCGCCAAGCGCGGCGTCATCATCCTGACGATGGCGGCGATGGCGCTCGCGGGCGCCATCATTTTCGTCGCTCCGACCTTTTGGCCGATCGCGATCGCCTTGAGCGTTCTGGCCGTCGCCGGCGACGCCTTCGCTCCCGCGGTCTCCGCGCTTACCCTCGGTCTGGTGACGAGGGAGATGCTGGCGCGGCGGCTCGCCCGGAACTCGGCTTTCGACCACGGCGGCAATATTGCGATCGCGCTCCTCGCTGGAGCGGTCGGGTACGCGTTCTCGCAGCGCGCCGTCTTTCTCATGGTTCCGGTGTTCGCCGCCTTGACCTCGGCGGCCGTGCTGGCCATTCCAGCGAATGCAATCAATCACGACCGGGCGAGAGACCTTTCCTCCAATGGCGAAGCGCAAGGAACGGCGGCCGGATATCGCATATTGTTCGAGACTCGTCCGCTCATGATTTTCGCTCTCTGCGCGATGCTGTTCCACTTCGCCAATGCGCCGCTTCTGCCGCTGGTTGGCCAGAAGCTCGCGCTCCAGTTCCCGAAAGAGGCGACCGCGATGATGTCGTTCTGCATGGTCGCCGCCCAGGGCGTGATGCTGCCGATCGCGATTCTCGTCGGGCGCAACGCCGATTCCTGGGGACGACGGCCGATCTTCCTCATCGCCTTCGCCGTGCTGCCGATCCGCGCGGCGCTTTATATTCTGTCGGATAACGCCTTCTGGCTGATCGGGGTTCAACTGCTCGATGGGGTGGGAGCGGGCATTTATGGGGCGCTGACGCCGCTGGTCATCGCCGACATCATGCGCGGCAGCGGCCGGTATAATCTGGCGCAAGGGGCGGTCGCGACCACGATGGGAATCGGCGCCTCGCTCAGCGCACTGGCCGCCGGGGAGATGGTTGATCATTTCGGCTATACCGTCTCGTTTCTCGCCTTGGGCGTCGCGGCAGCCATCGCCTTTCTCGTCTTCTTTGGCTTCATGCCGGAAACGCGCGACGAGCAAGCGATCGCCCACGATGGCGAGCCGCGCGCGATCGAAGGAGCGGCCAGCGAATGACACTCGAAAGCGCCGCGGCGCTCATCATCCTCGTCCTCACCTATGTTGGCGTGGCCATCGGCCGCATTCCCGGCCTGCGTCTCGACCGCGCCGGGATTGCCTTTCTCGGCGGCGCGGCGATGATCGCGGTCGGCCCCTTGAGCCTCGAGGAAGCCTTTCGCGCGATCGATTTCGACACGATCGCGCTTCTGCTCGGCATGATGATCGTGGTTGCGCATCTGAAAGTGTCCGGCGCGTTCCGGGCGCTGGGCGCACTCGCCATCGAATATGCGCATGCGCCGTTCGTCCTGCTCGTCATCGTGACAATGATGGCGGGCGTGTTGTCGGCCTTTCTGGTCAATGACGCGATCTGTCTCGTCATGACGCCGATCGTGCTGCAGGTGGTGCGTTCGCTCGGGCGCAATCCGCTGCCCTATCTGGTCGCGGTCGCGACCGCCTCCAATTGCGGCAGCGTGGCGACGATCACCGGAAACCCGCAGAATATGGTGATCGGCACGCTCTCCCACATTTCCTATCCAGCCTTCGCAGCCGCGCTTGCGCCAGTCGCCGCTTTCGGCCTCGTCGCTGTCGTCGTCATGGTGCGCCTCGTCTATGCGCAGGAGTTCGCGTTCAAGGGCGAACTCGAGCCGCATCTCTTTCGTGGCCACATGCATGGCGGCCAGGTTCTCAAGGCGAGCGTCACCTGCGTGGCGCTCGCGATTGCCTTCTTTGCCGGCGTCGCCCCCGCGAAGGCGGCCATTATCGCCGGCGCATTCCTGCTGCTCACGCGCCAGATCAAGCCGAACCGCATCTACCGCGAACTCGACGGGCCGCTCTTGATCCTGTTTGCGGGCATGTTCGTCGTCGTCGCGGGCGCGGAAAAGGCGTTGCTGACGCCCGATCGAATCGCGATGGCGAAGACGCTTGGCCTCGATATGGTCTGGCGCCTGTCGCTGTTCACCGCCGTCCTTTCCAACCTCGTCAGCAACGTGCCGGCTGTGCTGGCGTTGAGGCCCTTCATTCCGACTTTCTCCGATCCGCAGCGCGCCTGGCTCGTGGTCGCGATGAGTTCGACGCTTGCCGGCAACTTCACCCTGCTCGGATCGGTCGCCAACCTCATCGTCGCCGAGCGCGCCCGCGCGGAAGGCATGCCGATCAGCTTCTGGGCTTATTTCAAGGTTGGAGCGCCGCTGACCATTATCACGCTCGCGGCGGGGACGGCCTGGCTGATGTGGCGGTAGGGCTGGGCTCCGCAAGACATGCGGAGCCAGCGCGGCGCCCAGCGCCTGATGACCCCGCGCCGCAGATCACATTTCCGTGATCGTGCATCCGGCTCGCCGTTCTCGCTGACCAATCCCTGTTCCGTCACGCGAGCGTCATCCGCGTTCTCTAGCTGCGGCAAGTCTAGAATCCTGGAACTCGGAGGGATATTCCTGTGGGCATTTTCAATTTTTACCGGGCCGCGCTTGGTCTAGGCTGCAGCGCGCTTGCTCTTGCCGCCGCGGCGAACGCGGCGCAGGCCGGCGACTTGATCAACGGAAATTCGCTGCTCGTAACGACGACCACCTATGAGGATGTTGGCCAGGTCGCCGGACTGGTCGCGGGCTCGACAGCGATCCCTGGCGGCACGGCGGTTTCGAACGGCGACCTCAACACGGTCTGGAACAACTCGAATGTCGACGGACAGTTCGGCGTCACCTCGCCGCTCACGCTTCAGGACCTCAGCGTGACGAACGCCAAGCTTCTCGCCAGCGAAACCCTGCCCACGAACCAGATCGTCACCAGCTTCAGCTCGAAGTCGGAGCTCGGGCTCAGCATTGCGCGGACGGCCAGCGGTCCGGTCGCGACCTTCATGGGCTATGCGCCAGGCGGTGCGGGTTATCCGCCCCTCGCCGCCGGCATGCTTGACGTGTCGAATGCGGACAGCACCGCGTACGTGGATACAACCAATGTCGCCTCGCAATTCTACAAGTCCACCACCAAAGATTATGCGTTCAACCGGTCGGTCGTCGCGGTCGGCGCGAACGGCAGCTTCTCGGTTACGCCCACTCTCGCCTATGGCGGCGACAACAGCCGCGCCGCGGTGCTCGGGCCGAACGGCCTCTATTATACGGTCGGCAACTCCAACAGCGGCACGACCACGGCGCCGCAGCTGACGAAGACCACCGGCCTCGAGGTGGTGACGCCGGGCTCGACGCCAAATTCGACGATGATCGATCCTAACTTCAACACCTATCCGACGTACCAGACCTACTCGAAGGACAAGGCGGGCAAGACCAACAACTACCGCGGCGTGACCTATTACAACGGCAATCTCTACTTCACCAAAGGCAGCGGCGGCAACGGAATCGACACCGTCTATACCGTCAGCAATCCGAACGGCAAGCTTCCGACGTCGGCGACCGCGGCGGACGCGACGATCTCTGTCCTGCCCGGCTTTCCGACCGACTCCGCCAAACAGACCGGGGCGAACTTCACGCCGTTCGGCTTGTTCTTCGCCAACCCGACGACGCTCTATGTCGCCGACGAGGGCACCGGGAACGCGACCGACGTCAGCACGAACGCCGGCCTCGAAAAATGGACATTGTCGGCCGGAACGTGGTCGCTCGACTACACCCTGCAGGCAGGTCTCATCGGCGATACCTACAGTGTGCCCGGCTGGGATTTCGGCGAAACCACGATCGGCCTGCGCAATCTGACCGGCGAGGTCAATGCAAACGGGACGGTCAGTTTATGGGCCACGACCGGGACCACCAGCGGTTCCGGAGACAACGGCGCCGATCCCAATGAGATCGTCAAGATCACCGACGCGCTCGGCGACACGTCGTTGCCGACGGGCGAAAACTTCTCGGTATTTGACGGACCCGTGGCTGGACTGCGTTATGGCGGCGTCGCCTTCGCCGCCGCGCCCGAGCCGTCGACCTGGGCGATGCTGCTGCTCGGCTTCGGCGGCCTTGGCTTCGTCGGCTATCGAAAGCGGTCGGCTCTTTCAGTCGGCTGATCAAGCTCGCGAGCAGAAAAGGGGAGTCGCCTCGTGGCGGTTTCCCCAACTCGAAGGGCGCAGCGCCAGGGCGGCCGGAATCGTCCTGGCGTTGCACTTTCGTGATTGTGCACGAAGCCGTCCGGCGGGTTTGGGCTCGCCGCAGGGACGGCCTGGCCGATGTGGCGGCAGTCTCCCTTCTCCCCCGGGGAGAAGGTGGCGCGAAGCGCCGGATGAGGGTTTACGCGCCGATGTTCGAAGCCGATGTCACGCGGCCGCGGGCGCGACTTCGGCGGCGATCCCTCGATCCGCTAAGCTTATGCCCGGCCATCACCCCGAACCCCTCTGCCAATAGCCGATCGAGAGACGGGCATTCTTCCGAACGCCTATGGGACGGGGGGAAAGTCCTCACGCTTCCGCATTGTGCGTGAAATAGTCCGGCGGGTTCGGCCCCCACACGTAGAACGAATCCTCCGGCGCGTGGTCGCCGCTCTTCCAGTCGCAATCGGCGGGGACGAAGTCGATGCCGGCGGAATATTCGCTGAAACTGCCCCACGGGTCGCCGACATAATGGAAGAAATTGGAGCCGAGGACATGCCGTCCGAGTCCCCATCCCTTCGCAAAGCCCTTGTCCAGCATATGCATGGCGCCGCGGCCGATGTCGTCGACCGAGCCTACGTCCCAGCTTAAATGATGCAGTCCCGGCGCGCTCGAGGTGACGAAGGCGATCATATGATGATCGCTGCCGTGGATGCCGTGCAAAAAGGCGATGCCGTCGCCGGACCGGTCGGAGAGGCGCAAGCCCAGCGTTCTTGTATAGAACTGGACCGCCTTCTCGACGTCGCGGGTGAACAGGAGGACATGCGCCAGGCGCCGGGGCGTGACGCGGGCAACCTCGCGCCGGAAAGGCGCGCCGCGCACGCCTGGGCCGCTGGGGAGCTCCGCGAACTCAGACTTCTCGTTGGGCGAAGATTTCGCCGCGACCTTGATCTCGACCAGGTTGCCGTCGTGATCGTGAAACCAGAGGCCGTTCGTTTCGACGCCGGGCGGCGGATCGAGCCGCTTGACGCCGAGGGCCTGAAGCCGCTCGGCGAAGCGCTCGAAATCGTCGTCAAACGCGCCGAACGAGATATGGCCGAGCTTTTTGCGCGGGCCCTCGCCGAGCGTGACCCAGACATGCGGATTGCCGCGCGTCTTCATGGCCAGGAGACCGCCGCTCTCATCGATCTCGAGTCCGAACTCGCCGTAAAAATTCTTGGCGGTTGCGAGATCGGGAACAGCGAAATGAAAACGGTCGACGGAATGGACACCGAGCTCGCCGGGACGCCGGGTCGGCTTGATGGCGCTGCGAATGGCGGTCATGGGCGATCCTCCTCTTCCCAGTCGCGCCGCGGCCGCCAGGGCCGATCGCACGTGGGCCTTTAGCGGATGCTACCGCAGGATGAGCGGACTGGCCAAGATCATCGCGCGCGCGCGTTGCCAGTCGATGATGACGGGTCGGGCGCCGGCTCGAACGGCGCTGTCGGCTGCGTATCGGGCGCCGCAAGGACGGTCGGTGGCTTCGGCTTCTTCTTTTTCGCCGGTTGCACGGGCGGCGGAGCCGGCTGCTCGGGAGAGGCTGCGTCGGCCCCCGGGTCGGTCGGCGGACTTTCGTCCGGGTTCGGCGCCGAGGCCTCCGCCGCCGGCGCATCGTGGATCACCACCGTGCCGCCTTTGCAGGCGGTGAGCCAAATATCGAAAATCGGATGCTCGACGCCGTGCAGGCCCGGAGAGTCGGCGAACATCCAACCTGAGAAGATGCGCTTGATCTGCTTCAGTTCGTCGATTTCGTCGACCTGGGCGAAAGCGTCGGTCTGCGGCGCATCGGTCGGCGGGCGCGAATAGCAGACGCGCGGCGTGATCTGCAGCGCGCCGAACTGCACCGTCTCGTTGATCGCCACTTCGAACGAAATGATGCGGCCGGTGATCTTGTCGAGGCCGTCGAAAACGGCGATCGGATTGCTGATCTTGTCGGCGAGCGCCACGCGGGGCGTGGCGGTCAGCGCCGCAACCGCGGCCAGCGCCGCGAGGGCAAGCCTCGGGCTCATGATCGTCGGACGGGCGCGACGGCCGATCGCGACGGCCAAGCGGAAGAGGTCCATGGCGGGCGCTTTGCTGCTGAAGGGCGGCGGAATGAAGGCGGCTCGCCTCAGGGGCCGGGATTCCAGGCCTCGTAATCGCCCCCGGTGGGCTGGCGTGGGCCGGCCCTCAGCGTCGAGCCGTCGGGCCGGATCGCGGCCGGCGTGCCGGTCGGGTTTCCCATATGCGGCAATTGCCACGGGTGGGGCTTGTAGTCTTCCTCGGTCGGCGGCAGCGTCGACGGTATGATGGAGCCAGCCGTTCCAGCCCGGCGGCGTCATCGAGGCTTCCGCGACGCCATTATAGATCACCCAACGCCGCTCGAAGCCGAGCGCCGGATCGATGCCGGGGCGCCGATAATAGGCGTTGCCGAACTCGTCATGGCCGACCAGCACGCCAAAGCGGCGGGTGTAGAAGCGCGTGTTGAAATTCGCGCCGTTCCACCAGGTGAAATAGTGCAGCAGAAATTGTTGGATCTGTTCCAGCATCCGTGGAGCTTCGTTCTCGCCGGGAAATCAGCGCAAGCCTTGCGCGCGCCGGACTATGGCGACGAGGGCTTTGCGAGGCAAGCTGACTTTTTCGCCGATTGTGGCCGAAAACGGGCTTGCGGGCTCGCCCCGACTCGTCGGATGCTGCCCGTCCGCGCCGGCGTTAAGCCCTTGTTATCCACGTTATCCACAATATGTTGTGTCGGCGTCTGGGTAGCCATACAAGTTGTTGACGCGGTCGTCATAGATCTGTAATGTGCCTTTGTTCCGGGATCGCGTGGGGATCAAGCGTCGGGGACAGCGGTTTTAGAGCCAGTCAGGCCCGCGCAAACGGGCGCGAACTGACGAGGCGCACGGGTCTATAAAGTTCGAGGCGCGTTGAGGGGTGGGGCGTCCGGGCCAGCCGATGGCGGCTCGCGCGCCTGGGGCGTCAGGCGCCCCTCTGTTCGGCGTGAGGATCAACGCGGCCGGTGGCGAGAAGCGCCCGAGGCCGCAGCACATGGGGTCGATAAGCGATGCGCATCGAACGGCACTTCACGCAAGCGGGCGTCAGCCCTTACGACCTCATCCCCTTCGCCACCACCAAGAGCGAGATCCGCAATCCCGACGGGTCGGTCGTGTTTTCGCTCGAAGGCGTCGAAGTCCCGGCCGCCTGGAGCCAGGTCGCGGCCGACGTGCTGGCGCAGAAATATTTCCGCAAAGCCGGCATCCCCGCGCGGGTGAAGCGGGTCGAGGAGGAGACCGTTCCCTCGTTCCTGTGGCGCTC
The DNA here is from genome assembly GCA_963833955.1 of uncultured Alphaproteobacteria bacterium. Lineage (GTDB taxonomy): Bacteria > Pseudomonadota > Alphaproteobacteria > Rhizobiales > Beijerinckiaceae > Roseiarcus. Next base: position 104,765 of record CAWHZY010000009.1, read on the forward strand.
CGTCCCCGACGAGACCGCGCTGAGCTCGCTGCCGAAGGAAGAGCGCGTGGGCTCCGAGATTTCGGCCAAGCAGGTGTTCGACCGTCTCGCCGGCGCCTGGGCCTATTGGGGCTGGAGGTGCGGCTATTTCGACGGCGAAGACGACGCGCGCGCCTATTACGACGAGATGCGCTTCATGCTCGCGCGCCAGATGGCCGCGCCCAATTCGCCGCAATGGTTCAACACCGGGCTTCATTGGGCCTATGGCGTCGACGGGCCGAGCCAGGGCCATTATTACGTCGACTTCGAGACGGGCAAGCTCGTCAAGTCGAAGTCGGCTTACGAGCATCCCCAGCCGCACGCCTGCTTCATCCAGTCGGTCGCCGACGATCTCGTCAACGAGGGCGGGATCATGGACCTCTGGGTGCGCGAGGCGCGCCTGTTCAAATACGGCTCCGGCACCGGCTCGAACTTTTCGCTTGCTGCGCGGCGAGAACGAGAAGCTTTCGGGCGGCGGGCGCTCGTCGGGCCTCATGTCGTTCCTGAAGATCGGCGACCGCGCGGCGGGCGCGATCAAGTCGGGCGGCACCACGCGCCGGGCGGCGAAGATGGTGGTCGTCGACGCCGATCATCCCGACATCGAATCCTTCATCGACTGGAAGGTGCGGGAAGAACGCAAGGTCGCGGCGCTCGCCGCCGGCTCCAAGGTCGTCAAGCGCCATCTGAAGGCGATCGTGAAGGCCTGCCTCAATTGCGAGGGCTCGGGCGACGATTGCTTCACCATCGAGAAGAACCCGGTGCTCAAGCGCGAGGTGAAGGCCGCGCGCCGCGACGACGTGCCGGACGGCGTGATCAAGCAGGTCATCCAATACGCCCGCCAGGGCTATACGAAGATCGACTTCGAGGAATACGACACCGACTGGGAGTCGGAGGCCTATCTCACCGTCTCGGGCCAGAACTCGAACAATTCGGTGCGTCTGTCCGACGCCTTCCTTCATGCGGTCGAGACCGACGGCGAGTGGAACCTCACCCGTCGCCTCGACGGCAAGGTCGCAAAGACGCTCAAAGCGCGCGACCTGTGGGAGAAGATCGGCTACGCCGCATGGGCCTCCGCCGATCCGGGCCTGCAATATCACACCACCATCAACGACTGGCACACGTGCCCTGAGTTGGGGCCGATCCGCGCGTCGAACCCTTGCTCCGAGTACATGTTCCTCGACGACACGGCCTGCAATCTCGCCTCCCTCAACCTGCTCCAGTTCCGCGACACGACGACCAAGGCGTTCGACGTCAAAGGCTACGAGCACGCGATTCGCCTGTGGACGCTGACGCTCGAAATCTCGGTCGCGATGGCGCAGTTCCCCTCGAAGGAGATCGCGCGCCTTTCTTATGACTACCGCACGCTCGGCCTCGGCTACGCCAATATCGGCGGCCTGCTCATGTCGTCCGGCATTCCGTATGACAGCGACCACGGCCGGGCGATCTGCGCCGCGCTCTCTTCGATCCTCACGGGCCGCGCCTATGCGACCTCGGCGGAGATCGCCGCCAAGAGCGGCGCCTTCCCAGGCCACAGGGCGAACGCGCAGGCGATGCTGCGCGTGATCCGCAATCACAAGCGCGCCGCCGACGGCGAGGCGGCGGGATACGAAAAGCTTTCGGTCGCCCCGACGCCCCTTGACCATAACGAGCTCGCCAATGCCGGCCCGGAATGGGCGGACTTGAGCCAAGCCGCGCGCGCATCGTGGCGCGACGCGCTGACGCTCGGCGAAACCCACGGCTATCGCAACGCGCAGGTCTCGGTGATCGCGCCGACCGGCACCATCGGCCTCGTCATGGATTGCGACACGACCGGCATCGAGCCCGACTTCGCGCTGGTCAAGTTCAAGAAGCTCGCGGGCGGGGGCTATTTCAAGATCATCAACCGCGCCGTGCCCGAGGCGCTGCGCACGCTTGGCTACGACGAAAAGCAGATCGCCGACATGATCGCCTATGCGGTCGGCCGCGCGACGCTCGCCCATGCGCCGGGCGTCAACCACGCCGCGCTCAAGGCCAAGGGTCTGCCTGAGGCGGCGATCGACAAGGTCGAGGCGGCGCTGGGCGGCGCCTTCGACATCCGCTTCGTCTTCAACAAATGGACGCTCGGAATCGAGACCCTCGCCCATGCGCTCAAGATCACGCCTGAGCGCTATGACGCGCCGGGCTTCGATCTTCTGGCCGCGCTCGGCTTCTCGAAGGTCCGAGATCGAGGCCGCCAACGCCTATCGCCTGCGGCGCGATGACGCTCGAGGGCGCGCCCTATCTCAAGCCGGAGCATCTCTCGGTGTTCGACTGCGCCAACCCCTGCGGGCGCATCGGCAAGCGCTATCTCTCGGTCGAGAGCCACATCCGCATGATGGCGGCGGCGCAGCCGTTCATCACCGGCGCGATCTCGAAGACCATCAACATGCCGAATGATTCGACGGTCGAGGATTGCAAGGACGCCTACATGCTCTCCTGGCGCCTTGGCCTCAAGGCGAACGCGCTCTATCGCGACGGCTCGAAACTGTCGCAGCCCCTCAACTCGCAACTGGTCGAGAGCGACGAGGAGGAGGACGACGCGGTCGAGGCGCTGGTTGCAGCTCAACGCGCCTCAGCGCGCCGCCGCGGTCGCCGAGCAAATCGTCGAGCGCATAGTCGAGCGGGTCGAGCGTGACCGCGAGCGCGAGCGGCTGCCCGACCGCCGCAAGGGCTATACGCAGAAGGCCGTCGTCGGCGGGCACAAGGTCTATTTGCGCACCGGCGAATATCAGGACGGGCGCCTGGGCGAGATTTTCATCGACATGCACAAGGAGGGCGCCGCCTTCCGCTCGCTCATGAACAATTTCGCCATCGCCATCTCGCTTGGCCTGCAATATGGCGTGCCGCTCGAGGAATATGTCGAGGCCTTCACCTTCGTCCGCTTCGAGCCGGCGGGCTTCGTCCAGGGCAATGACGCGATCAAGAACGCGACCTCGATCCTCGACTATATTTTCCGCGAGCTCGCCATCTCCTATCTCGGCCGCAACGACCTCGCGCATATCGCGCCCGACGAGATCGGCGCGACGGTGCTCGGCGGCGGCGTCGATCAGGATCGGGCGCCGGGCTTCGGCGAGGCCAGCGCCTCGCCCGCGCCCGTGTCCTCCGTCGTCTCCAAGGGCCTCCTGCGCTCGCGGCCCGGCGACAAGCTGATGCTGGTGCGAAGCGGGGCAGGGGATTCGCCTGCCGTTCAGGCCGAGCGCTTCGGGCGCGCATGGGCCTTTCGTGCAGGGGGCGACCGCGCTCAAGGGCGAGCTGGCCGAGCGCTTGGGCCCCGCCGTCGGCTCAAGCCTCGCGCCGCAGGCCGAAACCGTCGCCGAGAAGCGCGCCGAAGCGCGGATGAAAGGCTATGTCGGCGAATCCTGCCCCGAATGCGGCAATTTCACCATGGTCCGCAACGGCACCTGCCTCAAGTGCGACACCTGCGGCGGGACGACTGGGTGCAGTTGAAAGCGTTGGCGCTAAGGGTCGGCGTCGTCATGGCCGGGCTTGACCCGGCCACCCACGCGGTGAGGCGCGCGAATGTCCGGCGGCTGGGTCTACATCGTGACCAACCGCCCCAACGGCGTTCTCTACACCGGCGTGACCTCCGACATCGCACGCCGCGCCTACGAACACCGCGAAAGCCTCGTCCCCGGCTTCACAAAGCGGTACGGATTGAAGCGCCTCGTCTACACCGAATTCCACGAGCGAATCACCGACGCCATTCAACGCGAAAAGAATATCAAGCATTGGCCTCGCGCCTGGAAGGCAAGACTGATCCTTGAAGCGAATCCGGGATGGCTGGATTTGTATGAGACGTTGAATCAATGATTGAACGGGGGGGAGATGCGAGCCGCGTGGATGGCCGGGTCAAGCCCGGCCAGGACGAACTGAATGGCCACAAGGACTAACCCCATGCGTTACGCCGTCGTGATCGAGAAAGGCGAGCGGAATTACTCGGCCTACGTTCCGGATTTGCCCGGCTGCGTATCCGTCGGCGACACGGCGGAAGAGGTGCAGGCCGAGATCCGCGACGCGATCGAATTTCATCTCGAAGGTATGCGCGAGGACGGCTTGTCGATTCCTAAGCCGTCGAGCCAGGCGGACTATGTCGAGGTTGGCGAGCAGGCCGCGTAGTCGGTGTCGCCGAGAAGCGCGCGGAAGCGCGGATCGAGAGAGCCTGGAATGGACACTTCGGCCAAGGCGGTTAGGTTCGACGACAATTCCATGTGGGTGGACTTGTCTGACGGCCGCACCCTCGGCGTTCCCTACGCCTGGTTTCCGCAACTCCTCAACGCTACGCCCGCGCAGCGCGAGGCAGTTGAGATCGGCCGCTTCGGTTTGCATTGGGAGGATATCGACGAGGACATTTCGGTCGCGGGATTGTTGGCCGGACGACGCGACCAGACGGTGAAACATCCGCCTGCGGCGCCCATGAAGGGTCGAAAGCGCGCATGAAGGGCTACGTCGGCGAATCCTGCCCCGAATGCGGCAACTTCACCATGGTCCGCAACGGCGCCTGCCTGAAGTGCGACACCTGCGGCGCCACGACGGGGTGCAGTTGAGGGGAGGCTGCTTTTGCCGGAGGCCGTGGGCGTCCGGGCTCCGCAACCGTCATGGCCGGGCTTGACCCGGCCACCCACGCGGTGAGGCGCGAATGTCCGGCGGCTGGGTCTACATCATGACCAACCGCCCCAATGGCGTTCTCTACACCGGCGTCACCTCCGACATCGGTCGACGCGCCTATGAACATCGGGAAGGGCTCGTGCGCGGGTTCACCAAGCGGTACGGGCTCAAGCAACTCGTCTACATGGAGTTTCACGAGCGCATCGCCGACGCCATTCAACGCAAGTCGAACATCAAGCATTGGCCTCGCGCCTGGAAGGCGAGACTGATCCTTGAAGCGAATCCGGGATGGCTGGATTTGTATGAGACGTTAAATCAATGATTGAATGGGAGGAGACGCGAGCCACGTGGATGGCCGGGTCAAGCCCGGCCAGGACGAACCGAATGGCCCTAAGGACTAACCCACGCGTTACGCAGTCGTGATCGAGAAAGGCGAGCGGAATTACTCGGCCTACGTTCCCGATTTGCCGTGTTGCGTGTCCGTTGGCGATTCGTTGGACGAAGTGAAGGCCGAAATCCGCGAGGCGATCGAATTTCATCTCGAAGGGATGCGGGAGGATGGTTTGCCAATCCCAAAGCCGTCGAGCCAGGCGGACTATGTCGAGGTTGGCGAGCAGGCCGCGTAGTCGGTGTCGCCGAGAAGCGCGCGGAAGCGCGGATGAAAGGCTACGTCGGCGAATCCTGCCCCGAATGCGGCAACTTCACCATGGTGCGCAACGGCGCCTGCCTGAAGTGCGACACCTGCGGCGGGACCACGGGGTGCAGTTGAGGCATCCCGCATTTTTGAAGTAAGTTCTCCGTGATGAGAACTTGAACAACGTTCGCGAAGCGGAAAGGATCGTTTTCGCGGTGTTCGGTTCAAGTCGGCGCTTGTTGGATATCGCGAAGTGAAGCCACACGCGACCGGGGGTCGCAATTGACGGGCTTTGTTTAAGGATAGGGCCGCTCAGATGGCGCAAAAGTGGGCGGATTTTGAGTCTCATGTCCGGCAAGTAGCGGAATACATCTGGGGCAGACACTGCACGACCCGCAAGATAGGCGGGGTCCAGGTCGATGGGGTAATCACCCTCGACCCTGAAATAAGCATCTTTGTCGAGATGACTGAGGAAAGGACGCTCCATAAAGTTAGAGAAGACATAGCAAAGCTACAGATTGCTAAGTCAGCGGCTTTTTCGGCCGGAGTGTTAGCGAGATGTTTTTGCGTAATTAACGGTGCGGTGACTAACGCGATGAAGGAGGCGGGCGAGCCAAGTCATATAAGGGTGCTCTCTATTGACGACTTTACTAAGATATTTTTCGATTTCAGTCCATATCACTCGGCGAGAGTGATGTCGCCCTTTGGAAGTTCGGTGAATCCGCTTACAGGTGCTTCTGACAACACCGAATATGTGCAAGTTCGTTATCTTGTTGATGGGAGAAAAGGAGAAATTACAAGCGGCGATATTGCGAACTATCTTCGTGAGGGTAAAAATGTAGTATTGCTCGGAGAATACGGCAGTGGCAAGAGTAGATGCATCCGCGAAGTATTTAGAAAGCTCAGTGAGACGGCTGGAGACGACTTTTGCTATCCGATTGCTATTGATCTACGGAAATCTTGGGGATTGAGGCAAAGTGGAGAACTAATCCGTCGGCACTTCGCCGACCTCGGACTTGATAGTATTTCCTTAAACGCAATCAGGGCCTTTCGTGTCGGGTCGTTGGCCCTGTTGCTTGACGGTTTCGACGAGATTGGTTCACAGGCGTGGAGTAATGACGGGGCACGGCTGAAGGCAATCCGAGCGAAATCATTGGAAGGAGTAAAGGAGGCTGTGATCGAGAACCATGCTGGTAGCCTCATCGCAGGCCGGGAGCACTATTTCTCGAGCAGTGAAGAAATGTTTTCTGCCTTGGGCGTCGATCCGGCAAGTGCTATAGTTGTGAGATCGAAGAATGAATTTAGCGATACAGAGTTGCTTGAGTATTTTCGTGCTAGGGACCTAGACGTAGACATTCCAGCGTGGCTTCCCCGACGTCCTCTTATCTGTCAAACAATTAGCGACCTTGCCTCTAACCAGCTTACCCAAATGTTTGGCGACGAGGGTAACGAGGTCGAATTTTGGAATCACTTCATAAAAGTCCTTTGTGAAAGAGACGCAAGAATTCATTCTTCCTTTGATCCGGATACGATATTCAGAATATTTGTTCATTTGTCGCGCCTTACCCGCTCGAAAAGCGCAAACGTTGGACCAATCTCACTGGCTGAGTTGCAGTCCGCATTTGAGGCGGTGACCGGAGCCGCACCGATCGAAGAAGCGGCCATAATGTTGCAACGCTTGCCCAGTTTGGGTCGAGTTAGCGCTGAGTCGAACGACCGGCAGTTTGTCGACATATATATCTTGGATGGCTTGCGGGCCAAAGATATTGTGAATGTATGCCGTTCGACCGATTCGGAGTTTACTTTCATAGCGTCAATGACGTGGGTAAACCCCTTGGATGATTTGGGTCAGCGAGTGTTGGCAGCCGACAACGCAATTAGTGAGAGCGCGAAGGTAGAGTTTTGCACGAGAGCAATCTCAGCTGGGAATATTATATTCGGGTGTGATTTATTTTCTTCTTTAGCGAGAGGGGGTACATCGGGCATTGATTTCAGGAATATGAAGGTTTCTCAAGGCGAATTTTTACTTCTAACCCTTGCTGAAAGAGCTTTGAGCAATGTTTCCCTGTCGGAGTGTTACATCGGAGAACTGGAATTGCCCGTCAAGGGTTGCGTCAATGTGAGCATTGAGGACTGTATAACGCCCACGGTTCGTGGAGTTTCGTCAGCATCCGCATTGCCGACGTGGATTAGAAGGCTTGAGGTTGGAAAGTTCGACTCCGTGGCGAGTGTGTCCAGAATTCGACGGATCGGGTTAAAACCGTCACAGGAGATCTTGATTACAATTATCAGAAAGACATTTTTGGCGCTTATAGCGTTACCTGTTGATATGGTCCGTTTCCGATTGCGCCGAGGATCCATTTTGGCGGATCGACTTGTTGGCCCCAGGCTTCGAGGGCGCTGCGCCAGCCGAGGTAGCTTGGCAGGTTTTTGGTGGCGACGCCGTTGAAGCGATTGAGCCATTGCTTGAGGCGGCTGTGATAGGCGTTGACGTTGTTGATGTGCAGGTGCGGCGCTTCGGGGGTCGGCTTTCCCGGCGAGGGCACGGCGTGGAAGGGAATGCCGGCGCGGCGGGCGAAGGCGGCCAACGGCTTGCCGCCATCGCCGACGAGATGATTTGCGGGCGTAACGACGCCAGCCAACGCCGCGGCGATCGAGGCGTTGTCGTCCTGCGGCAGAACGGCGTCGAAAGTCGCGCCCTTCCGGTCGCGGGCGACGAGGACGGGAATGTTGTCCTGATAGGAACCCGGATGGCGGGCCGTTCCGCCCCGCTTGCGCGCCTTGCGCGGCAGGTCGGACCAGCGGCCCTTGAAGGATTCGAGGATGAAGGTCTCATCCGCCTCGACGATCCCGCTTAAATTGCGAGGCTTGTCGTCGGCAGGCGCGCGCAGAAACCGATGCCGCCAGCGGAACGCGGTCGTCGGATGGACGCCGCACAGTTTCGCGGTCTTCGCCAGGCTCTTGCCCTCGATCATCGCCTGGGCGTGAGCGAGCCACTTCTCCTTCTTGCGCAGATGCGCCATCGGCGTTTTGGTCAGCCCATTGAACGTGCGTCCGGCAACTCTTGCAGCGGAACCGCAAAAGCCCGTCCGAGCGGCCCCAGCCAACGATCTCGCGGCCCGCGCAATGGGGACAGCCCTGGCGCTCCACCCGCTCGACGCTGGTCGTTCCAAGCGCATCCTCGCGCCGCTTGCCTGTCGTTTTCGTCCGGACGCCAGCATCGGCGGCGGCCTTCTCCAGCGCCGCCAACGCCCCGGTCCGTTGCGCCGCGCTCATCCCCGAAATCGCCGCCAGCCAAGCCGAAAAATCCTCAGACTTCATCGAATCGCTCCTCAATCCGTCCAGTCTGAAGCAAATCAACAGATAACGCTATAAGAGCCACATTTTTTCAGAAAGGTGCCGGGCGAAAAGAAGAGGCCTTATTAAGAGGGCTCGGAGCCGTGTCAACAAGAGCAATGGCGAACAAGATAATCAACATAATGATTAGGAAAGATTTATTGCGACCATTTAAGGGCGATGAAGGGCCAGTGTATTCGCCTAACAGAGCACATGCACACAAAATGCAATTGTTGTTGGACAGGTTAAATACTAGCGACGACCCTCTTTGGCTGGAGGTGAGTGCCTTATAAATCACAACTCGGTCTTGGATTAGGCGGCGCTCGTGGACCGTCACCCCGCCCGCCAGGACAGGGGCCGAGAAGAGCATGAGGTGGGCGACACCTGCAGCCTAGTTGGTGAAGATGACGATGCTGACCGCGCGCGTCGGCGTGCGCGGGCTCGGACGACAATTGATTGCTGAGAAGCAGAAATTGAACTAAACTTGCCCCCATGAGCAATCCTGTCCTTCCGAATGGCCTCGACCTTAAGCGCCCGTTCCAGCTTCTCACGCCAAGACAGGGCTCAAGAAAAACGTTCCGCGGAAAATCCCGCGCAACCCATTGATAAGTCTTGATTCGGACGAGAGAATCCAAGGAAATCCAAGGAAATCCAACCCTCATAAACAGCGGTTTCCGCGCCGAAATGGGGAGACGCCAAGAAAACCGAAACGGATCGATGCCTTCCGACAAAGGCTTCTCCGCCCCGTCCGGCAGTCGCACTCCCGGCTCTTAGAGCAGGCTGCGCATTGTTGGAACCGTCATCGCGAGGAGCGAAGCGGCGCGGCGATCCAGGAGCCGCAGGGCGCGCTATGTTCCCCTGGATTGCTTCGCTTCGCTCGCAATGACGATCGCGGTTCGAGCCAAATACAGTTTGCTCTTAGCGGCCGATGCCGACGTTGTTCTGCGCGTAGCTGGAGGGATTGTAAGGATTGCAGCTGGGATCGTTCGCGCAGCGGTTCGCCTGTCCGGAGGGATTGATCGCCTGATTGGCGTTGCAGCCGGCGAGCGCGAACGCCGCGACCGCGAGAATGACGGGGAACCGCATGGCTGCTTTCCAAAGGTGGGGAGACCGGCGGCCGGATGAGCGCGTAGTCAACGCGCAGGAGAGCTCGGCCAGCAGGCTCCCTCGGGCTGCGCAGGCGATTGGCCAGCCGATCGGCAATCCCTGCTGGCGCCGTCGCCACTGGCGGCTTTGGCGGCCCGCAAGGGCCCGAGCGTCGCCACGGCAAACTGAGCCTCGGTCACGTTTTCCCCATCGCGTTCACCATGCTGTCGAGACGAGAACACTTCAAAGACAATTTCCATGCGGCCTTAAGCGTCCAATTCGTCGAATTCGCCTGAATCGCGGCGAGAATCCGAAAATGCAAACAATTTCTTCCATCAAACAGAAATCGGCCCTATACTGCTTCCTGTCGCCAAACCAGAAATGGATCGCGTGCGGATGCTGCGAGAGCAAGGAAGGATAGTTCTCTCTGGTGATGTGGGTGTCGGATCTGAGGGCAGGGAAATTTTTACTCCAAACGGCCGCAACCCATTGATAAGTCCCGATTCGAAAAAATAAACGCTAGTAAACGCCAGCATTTTTACTAGCGTTTATTAGCGCTTACTGGCGTTTATTGACGTTTATTCCGCCGCCTCGCCCCCGCATTCTCCAGTTCAATGGAGACGAGGCCGGCGCACCATATTGTCGGTTTTCCCGCGACCTGGCCATGCGTCAAATCGCCAGTTTCGGCGACCGGCAAGCGCTGAAGGAAGCCGCGCGCTCGCACCGAACCCGTCGCGTCGGCTCCTGCGAGTGCGCCCACCGGCTCCGACGCATGCAGTCCGCCAGTTTTTACGGCAACATTTAGGCGGATGGCGCGTTCACCTCCGAGCCTCCAGGAAAGAACCCCTTCCATGCGACACGTGAATGTCTGTTCGGCATGCGGCAAGCCGCAAAGTGTCGCGAGCGTAACGTGCTTGTGGTGCGGACAACCGAAGAAGCTGTTTTCAGGCCGCCTGGCCGCGATATTGAAGGCCTTGCTTTCCAGAATCGCGCTTCTGGTCAAGCGCGGGCGCACTGACGCTGGCCATTGAGGCGCATGCGCAATGCGTCGCGCCGAAAGCCATCGGCGGATGGTGGAATGGCGGCGACGGCGGGAAATATGTCCTGAAACGTCGTCTGGCGGCTGGGGAAGAGCGGCATGGGGCATTCGACCCTGGTTGGCTGGCGGCTGGCGCTGGCGGCGTTCGCACTCGGCGTCTCGTGCGCGCCAGTGAGAGCCGTTGCGGACGAGCCGCCGTTGCCGCCGCCTCGTCCGCCGGAACTCGCCGCGCCTGAAAAGGCGCCGGCGGAGCCGCCCCCTCCGGCGCCGAAGGGCGAGGCGGCTTCGACCTGCCTCGCGAAGCTCGTTGCGGACGGCGCGAGCGCAGAGACAGCGGCGCCGCCCGCGTCGGCTGAGGGGTGCGGCATCGACGCGCCGGTCCGGCTGTCATCGATCACGCTGGCGGGCGGCGACGCCGTGAGCCTTCCCGACCGCCCGCTTGTCGCCTGCGAATTCGCGCTCGCGCTTGCCGACTATGTCCGCCTCATCGTCGCGCCGCTTGGCCAGGCGACGCTGCACGCCAAGGTCGCGGCGATCGAAACCGGCCCCGGCTATGATTGCCGGACGCAGGACCGCGTCGCCGGGGCCAGGATCAGCGCCCATGGCCACGGGCTGGCGGTCGATTTCGTCGCGATCGCGTTCGCGGACAAGCGTCGGGTCCTGGTCGAGCGGCAGGCCGGCGCGGACGAAGCGTCCTACTTTCGCGCTGTGCGGACGGCGGCTTGCGGCTGGTTCACCACCGTCCTCGGTCCCGGCTCGGACTCGTTCCACGCCAACAACATGCACCTCGACATCGAGCAGCACGGATCGAGCGGGAGCTATCGAATTTGCCAATAATTCACGCGTATTGCGCCATTCCGGCGCCAAATGACCAGTTTTCGCGCTTGACCTCGATGAGGCTGATGAAGACGTCCTCTCGGCGCAGGCTGAGGCTTTCCGCGAGCCTGTCGGCGATTGCTTTGTAGAGCGCCTTCTTCTGCTCGACCGTCCGGCCCTCATTCCAGGTGATCTGGATAATCACCAGGTCCTCGGTGCGGCGAATGTCGAGATAGTTGAGATCGAAGACGAAATTCTGGGAATCGTGCTCATTGATCACCTGAAAGTGGTCGTCTTTCGGCACGCCGACGCTGACCAGCGCTTCATGCACGATGCGGCTGACGGCCGCGCGATAAGCATCCGGCTTGCCTTTGCGCAGATCGATGCGAACGAGCGGCATGGGTCCTTTCTCCTGATCGTTTGGTTATCGCTCGCTTAGGCTCCGTCTGCGCGCGAAGATTGTCCTGACCTTTTGATCTTAAGTCCCGGCTCTGGCCCGCGCCAGCATAGGACCATGTCGACCGAGCCACGGGCCCCTGGGGGCGCAAAGCGGAAAAAGCACTGGGGCGCCTTTCCAAAAACAGAAATGTGTGCTATGCATTGTTCCAGCCGCCGGATCGGACTCGCGCTTGTTCGGTCGTCCTGAGAGGAGAAGACTTGAGGTGAACAAGGGGATCGAGCCGTTTTCTCCGCGGGCCTTGAGAGGGAAACAGAATTTTTGACTCGCTAATGGCGTCGCAACCCGTTGGAAACACTCAAAACGGACTCGCTAAGTCTCCCGCTATTCGCGAAAAGGCGTGACGAACAGGCCGCCGGTTTCGGCCGGCGCGTTTGGCCCGCGCGGAAGCTTGAGAGGCGACCCGTCGCCGAGATTGCGCGCATAGATGTCGGCATAGGAGCCGGCGACGCCGACCACGCGCTTCCCCCAATCCTCGGCAAGGCCGAGGTCGCGACCCTCGACGGCCAAGGACTTGAGGCCCGCCGCTGTCCAAAGCGTCGCCGGAAGCTCGGCGCGTTGCAGCGCATAGGTCGACCAGGCGACGATGGCCGACCATTGCGGGTCGCTTGCCGGAGTCGCGGCGAACACCGGGAACGTCGCCAGCGGCTCGGTCAGGATGCGGCTCGCGGGCGCCGAATGGCCCTCGAGCCTGGCGGCCGCCAGATCCCCGCTCTCGCCGACCTGGGCATCGCAGATTCCGGAATTGTAGGCGTCATGCAACTCGCCGTATTCCATATAGGCCATGCGGACAAAATCGAGGCGCCGCGCCGCCATTGCCGCCTCAAGATTCAGGTGCGCGTTGTCGCCCTGGTAGAAGCAGACGGACTTGCCCGCGAGATCGCCTAATCGCTGGATCAACTCGGCGGCCCCACGGACCATCGCGGCAGTGGAAACGAAATAGACCGCTGGGCCCAGCGTCACCGCCCCGGCGAGGCGATGGTCGGCGATGTCCGATCCATCGAGGAAGAACAGATCGTCGGCGCCGTCAGTGACGTGCGTAAAGGCGTTGTCGGAATCATAAGGGTGGAACTCGATCCTGCTTTCGGGCCCGAGGAGCGCCGCGCCGATCGCGCGGCAAAGATCGAGATAGAGGCCAGAGGGAGCCCCGTCAGGCGACCGGCCGACCAGGCCCGGACGCGGGACGCCGCCGCAGCGAATGACGCCTGAGGACTTGACGCGATCGACGATTGGGCCCGCGTGGGCGAGCGAGCTTAAGGCGAGCGCAAAGGCGATGCTGAGGCTCCACGCTGGAGCCGTCCTTCGAGACGCCCGCGTCGCAGGCGCATCAAGACGACGACTTTGTCCGCGGCCGTTCATCCCAAACCTCATGCCCCAAGGAGCGATGCGAAGCACCGCGTCTCGAGGATGCATCAGTGCGTGCAGTCAGCAACGGCTCTGGCGCTCAATTGTACGCCGGCAGTGTCGCGGGCAGGGAATTGAAACCATTCGGAATCACGTTTTGAATATTCTGGCGGACGTCCTCCGGCTTGACGCCGATCGCCGCGCACCCCTTTCCGCCGTAGTGGGGAAAGGAGTCGATGTCTCCGTCGGGGATCGTCGCATAGGAGCCCGGCAGCGGCGGCAGCGCGCCGGCGATCCGTCCCTTGTCGAAGCCGGACAAGAGGCTCGCGGTCGTGGACGACTCCGCGTCGCGCGGCCCCAGATACTTCTGCCCAAAGCCGGGCGGCGCGAAAGCGTTGAACTTGGGCGAGTCCCCCGCCGCAAGCGCCTCTTTTTCGTCCGGAAGACTGGACAAAGCCGGCAGACCGAAAAGCGCGTTGATCGTCTCGATCACCGCGTTGTGGTCGCCCTCGGCGTGGGAAACGGCGTGGACGCGTGCGTAAGGCGAGATGAGCAGGAGCGGAATCCTGATGCCGCGTGCAATCGGGAGCCCGTCGGGACCGTAGCTCAGGATTCGCGGCGGGACATGATCATAGAGGCCGTCGGATTCATCATAGGTGATGACGATCGCGCTCTGCCCCCAGATGTCCTGGTTGCTGGCGATCGCGTTGATGACTCGTGCAGCCACGGCCTCCGTGAGCTGGCTGTCCGAATAGCTCGGATGATCGTCGTCGCCGGACTTGGCCGTCCTGATCGCGGCGAGCTCGGTGGGGTTAAGGCCGTTTTTATTGGGGTAGTTCGGATTCTGGATGACGGCGGTTTCCTTGGGATATTTGAGGTTGTAGTAGCCGCCCCGGATATAGAAGACACCGCCGGTGCTGGGCAGGAAGTTCTTCGCCATGTCGGAGAAGAAGTCGCCTTCGCCGCGGAGATTGGTCTGCTCGGCCGGATTGTTGGCGATATAGCCGAAATATTGCGCCCCGTTATGGTGGCTGACGTAACTCTGATGGGAGGCTTCGCTTCCGGGGTCGGTTGGCTCGTGGTCGTAGCCGTTCTGATACCAGCGCCATTGCACCGGCGCGCCGCCAAGCGCGCTAATGTAAGGAATGTCCTTGGTCACGTCGGGGAGGTCGAAGGCCGGAGCGCGATCCTGGTTGGTGAACCAGTTGATCCACCCGCCCATGAAGGTGAGCGGCAGCGTCGCGAAAGTGAGGTTCGAGGCGATTTTGTTGGACTTATACCATTCCTTACGCGGAGCCCCGGCCGGTTCGCGACCAGCGATCGTGTTGTCGAACTCGGAGCCCCACCATGGCTGTGGATCCTCGACCAACGGCGGACCGAGCGTGGTCGCCATTCCGGAATAGCTTTCGCCGTTGATCGTGCCGCTGATCGGCCCAGTGGAGCCATCCTGGGTCGCGTCTTGCGTTTCGCTCGGGTGCTTCACCCACTGGGTCTCGCCCGATTGGCCGGCGATCATCGCGACCGCGTTTGGCGTCGAGGGCGTATCTTCGGTCGAGAAAATATTGTCGAAGATGGCGAAGCGGCTCGCATAGCGCCAGAAGAATGGGATCGTGTCGCAATCGATATGGGCCATGACGAGCCGCGCGAACTGCTTGCCCATCGCTTCGCGCGCGCCGCCGCCCGAGCGGGCGTAGCGACGCCACTCGACTTCGGCGAACTTGTCCATCTTGGGGACGCCGTTCTGCACGTCCATCTTGGCGGCGAGGCCAGGATGGGAATGGTCGGTCGAGTCCTTGATGGTCGAGTTCTGCTCGGGACCGACGCGGAACGGCTGGACGGTTACCGTCTCGCCGGTGTTCGTATCGAGGTAGCTTTCCGTAAATCCTGGCGTGTCGGCGGGCGAGCGCGGATTCTTCCCGTCGGAATAGAGGCCGTTGACACCCGGAAGCGTGCCGTATTCGTGGTCGAACGAGCGATTCTCGTTGAAGATGACGAAGACGTATTTGATCTTCTGTCTGAGCGCCGCGATGTCATCGGCGGACCATTCGGGACCCGTCCAACGAGGGTCCGAATCGCTGACGAAATAGGGCGCGACATCGGCCTGCGGATCGGGCTGGGTCGTGACCAAAGGAAGCGATGTGGCGAGAGCGGGTTGAGTGAGGACTGCGACGATGGTCAATGCGGTCGCGCCGCTAAACATGCGTTTCATGTGCGTCGTCTTCCCAAAGAGCTCATTTGCCGCAAGAAGGCAGGCCGAGAGGATTCGGATGGCGCGATGACAGTTGGATGACGACGCGCCGTACGTTACACCGCCGTCCCGCTGGATTGGTCCGCGTCCCCAAGGCGGTAAACCTAATCAGGTTCGGCCCCCGTCAAGCAAACGAGAGCGAGACCGGCGGCGCTGAGAAAAGCGCAGACGGCAAAGATAGACGCGTAGCCGAACGCCTTCGCCAAACCGCCGACACTGAGAGCGGCGAGGACCGAACCGAGTTGACCGGCGTTCGAAAATAGCGCCGCGGCGGCGCCGGCGCGGTGCGGCATCAGCGAGTGGAGGAAACTGATCCCGAGATAGGTGACGAGGGCGATGCCGATCGCGCGCGGAATCTGCGCCCAGAAGACCCCGCCCACCGAACGCACGAAGGTCAACATGACAAAATATAGAATGAAAGCGGCAAAACCAGCGACAATCGCAACGCGCTCTCCGCGCTGGAGCGGCCTCCAGATCAGCGCTCCCATGACGACGATTTCCAAAGCGGCGCACAGGCTCATCGTGATTCCGACGTCGCTTTCCACGCCGCCCAGTGACGTCGTAAGCACGATGGGAAGTGGGATCGACCCTAAGAACATGGCGGTGTGAAACAAGGCGAGCGCCGCGAAAGCGAGCGCGATCGCTGGACCCCCATTCACGGGTTTCGGCGGATGGGCGTGGCCTATCTCGGCGAGAACCACCCTTGAGCGGACCAACGCGAGCGTGGCGAGTGCGGCTGCGCCCGAGGCGGCGCTAGCGAAGAAGGCGCCGCGAAAGCCCGCCGCGCTGATTAGTACGGCGCCAATGGCGGGCCCGATCGCCCAGGCCAGCGACCAGCTCGCGCGCAGGACCCCGATGGCGCGATTGACTGTGTGAGGGTTGGCCTGATTGAAGTTTCGCTTGGCGAGAGCGATCGATTGGGAGAAGGCGGCCGCGCCAACTGCGATCGGGAGCGCGGCGATCACAAGCAGGGCGACGAAATCGGTCGTCAATCCGAGCAGACCGTATCCGACGGCGGATCCGGCGAGCGCCAGCAGAAGCGGCGCGAGGCTCGTTCGTCTGTCGACCCAGACGCCAAACGCCATGCTGAACACAATGCTGCTTAGCGCTCTCGCAGTTAGGATCGCGCTCAGCGAAAGAGGGCCGAAGCCCGCCTGATCGACGAGAAAGAGAACAATGTAGGGGAGGGAGATCGAGTCCGCGAGGCCAACGAAGATGTCGACGACGACGAGCGCGATGAAGAACGACGAGCGGTCAGCGTCCGTGGTCAAAGAAGCCTCGTTGTCGCGACGAACGACGCTCAAGGCCTCTCAATTGGGAGCGAATCGAGCGGCTGGCGAGTGGAATTCATAGTCGACCGAAGGGCGTCGGTCCCTCAAATAACCGCAGCTCAAACGGATTTGATTGAACGGAATGTCGGGGAAGAAACCTAGCACCAAGCGACGAGTTCTTCGTCGCCTGGGCCGCTTGGCAGGAGCCCCTCGTCGATGACCGTCGCGCGAGCCGGCGCATCCGCCGGCTCGCAACAACGCTAGATCACGTAGGACTTCAACGGCGGGAAGCCGTTGAAGCCGACGGAGGAATACGTCGTCGTATAGGCGCCGGTTCCCTCGATCATGACCTTGGCTCCGATCTCGAGCGAGACTGGCAGCAGGTATGGCGCCTTCTCATACAGGACATCGACCGAGTTGCAGCTTGGACCCGCGATGACACAGGGGCTAAGCGGATCGTCGTCGTAGTCCGTCCGGATCGGATAGCGGATCATCTCGTCCTGGGTCTCGGCCAGGCCGTTGAACCTGCCGATGTCGAGGTAGACCCAGCGCTGCTTGTCCTCGTTCGACTTCTTCGAGATCAGCACCACTTCGGCCTCGATGATTCCAGCGTTGCCCACCATGCCGCGGCCGGGCTCGATGATCGTCTCCGGAATCTGGTTGCCGAAGTGCCGACGCAGAGCGCGGAAGATGGTCTGCCCGTAGGTCCTGATCGCCGGCACATCCTTCAGATAGCGGGTCGGAAAGCCGCCGCCGAGGTTGATCATGGAGAGCTGGACGCCGCGCTCGCCAAGATCGCGGAAGATCGCTGCCGAGACCTTCAGCGCCCGATCCCACATGCGTGGGTTGCGCTGCTGCGAGCCCACATGGAACGAGAGGCCGTGAGCGATAAGTCCGAGTGCATGTGCGCGCTCGAGCACGCCGGCCGCCATTTCCGGCGCGCAGCCGAACTTGCGCGACAGCGGCCATTCCGCTCCGGCGCCGTCGCACAAGATTCGGCAGAACACTTTCGCGCCCGGCGCTGCCCGGGCGATCTTGTCCACCTCGGCCTCGCAATCCACGGCGAACAGGCGGATTCCGAGCGCATAGGCGCGCGCGATGTCCTTTTCCTTCTTGATCGTGTTGCCGAAGCTGATGCGCTCGGGCGTCGCGCCTGCGGCCAGCGCCTGCTCGATCTCGCCCACAGAGGCGGTGTCGAAGCACGAGCCCAGCCGAGCCAAGAGATCGAGAATCTCGGGAGCTGGATTGGCCTTCACCGCGTAGAATACGCGCGTATCCGGCAGCGCCGAGGCGAAGCCTAGATAATTCTCGCGCACGACGTCGAGATCGACGACGAGGCGGGGACCATCTTCGCGGTTGCGGGCGAGGAAGTCCTTGATACGGTCAGTCATGAGCGGCATCCCCCAAGAGCGCGGATGGCTCCGCGCCTGGTAAATGAAGGATTCGCCGGCGATGCGACCTCGCGCTCGCGCGTTGGAGACGCGACGCGCAGTCGTTGACCCGCCGACGCGACTGCTTGCGCGAATCCGACGACCGGCTTTGAGAAAAGCCATCGACGGACCGCTCGAGCGGTCAGCTGCTGAGCCGTGGCCAAGACGCGCTGCAGGCCGGAAAGCCGCAGCGATCAGAGCCATCGTTTGGACGAGGAAATGTCCCGTCCGCACGCCCGGCAAGATAGACAAGCCTCTTTGGGCGCCGACCTTTGGAGGGCCAGCAGAGACCAAAAAAGCCCGGTCCGTCGTTGCTTCAAGTCGCGTCCCCCGTTTGGCGGGGTTCGCCGGTTCGCCTCCGGCTGCCGGTCTTCCAGGGGCGGTTAACTGGCCTCTTGTCCAGATCCCCGCCGACCGACACACGACCACAGGCACGTGCGTATTGGGCAAGATCACTATTTGGGCGAATCGCGCCTCGGCGCAAGGGCTTTCTGCGCACGGGGCTAACGATTTTGCGCATGCCCCAGACCGCCGTTGAAATTCGCACCAACATTCAGCGGAACAGTAGGCGAGCGCGCAAGTAGTTTTGAATAATTCTAAATTGAGCCGTTTCTAATCTCGGGTCGTTACCCTTGTCTTTCGTCCTTGGCTCCAAATAGTGTTTCAGAGGCGAGGATATCGAATCTGCTCGCCGAGAGGGGCGCACCAATGACTTCTTGAAGAAGGCGCTTTAGCGCGTGGATTCTCGCGCCTATGCGCCCGGACTCTTGGCTGTCATCGCCAGGACTTTGACCTGCCGATACATCACTCAGCTGGACATAGAAAATGACGCTTCTGAAAAGCCTGCTTCTCGGCTCGGTCGCCTGTGCCGCCACCGTCACGGGGGCGGAAGGGGCCGACCTGCCGACCCGAAAGGCGGCCCCGGTCGAATATGTTAGAGTTTGCAACGTGGGCGGCGTCACCGGCTGGACGCTGCCGGGATCCGACACCTGCGTGAAGTTCAGCGGTTTCATCACCGCCCAGTTCGCGGCTGGCAATCTCAACACCCAGTACAACTGGGCGGCCGCCCCGGTCTATTCCGCGATCCCAGCGGTTGCGCTTCCCGCAGCCGTTTCCGGCGCGGTGACCCCAAGGCTTCTGGTCGCGGCGAGCAACGCGCAGCAGAACACGACCTTCTATCGCGACTCGACCGGCGGGTCGACACGCATAAACGCCGGCTTTGACATGGCCTCGAACACCGCCTACGGGCCGCTGGTCGGCCACTTCGACGTCAACGTGGACGTCTCCAACGGTTTCGACCCGATCCAGTTCAGCCCGATCAACAACATCGTCTATTTGAACACGGGCTACGTCACCTGGGCTGGGATCACAGCCGGCATGGCGCAATCGTTCTTCACGTTCACCGCCGGCGGCGACAATTTCGCGAACTTCTTCTCGCCCGACCGCAAGGGCTACAATGAACCGCTGCTGCTCGCCTATACGGCCTCGTTCGGCAACGGCTTCACCGCCACGCTGTCGGCGGAAAGCCCCGGCTCCGTCGGCGCGTCCGGTGGCGGTACGTACGCAAATGACGGGGGAGGCCGGACAGAACCAGGGGCCGATCGGCGGGTTCGAGCCCGGGAATCTTATGTTCGGCGGCCAGCGCTGGCCCGACATCGTGGGCTCGCTGCATGTGAAGCAGGGATGGGGCGAGGCCCAGATCTCCGGCGTCATCCACAATGTCAATGTCTCGGACACGAGCCTCGACAACACGGCGGTCTGCGGCTCGGATTTCGCCAGCGCCTGCAACGGCCGGGAAAACAAGGTCGGCTGGGGCCTCGACGTCGGCGTCAAGGTGAACCTGCCGTCGTTTGGGGATGGCGACGACGTGCTTCTCACCGGGGCGTTCACGCAGAACGCGACCTGGTACTCGGGCCTGCCGGATGGCATGTGGGGCGAGAACGGCCAAGTCAACGGCAACGGCCAGCCGCTCTATCTCGCCGACGCTTACTTCAATCCGATCACCAGCACATGGGCGAAGCCGACGGCGTGGTCGGTCTCGGCGCTGGTCGAGCATCACTTTACGTCGCAATTCTACATCGACCTTGAAGGTTCGATCGGCGGCGTCAACTGGAGCAACCAGGGCGGATGCGCCGGCGGCGCCGTTCTCGCCGGCGTCTGCCCTGCTTCCGCGATCGGCGGCCCGTTGTCGCCGCACGCATTCACTTGGGTCGCGGGGGCGGATCTTGGCTGGAACCCAGTCACGAATCTCAACTTTGATCTCGAACTGATGTACCAGTCCGTGAACCAGGAGACCCCGAACGGCGCGTTCGGAACAGTCTACAATCTCGGCGAACCGAACCAGGTCTTCGTTCCGGGCGCTTGGCAGGGGGACAGCAGCGGCTTCGAGGGACGCCTCCGCATCACCCGCTATTTCTAGGCCGGTCTGGTCCAATCCAGCGACGAGGAGCCGCCCGCCGCGGCGGCCTTTGTCTGCTCGGGTGTTTGCTTTCAAGCGACAACGTTGGGAAGAAGCTCGCCTCGAATCCCAGTAACGGCGCCCAGCCAATTAGAATTGAAATGCTTCTAAATTGAAATGATTTCGATTTTCACTCCCGCGCCTTTGGAGACGCCGGCCCGAGTGTTAACTGTCGGACTGCGTACCGCAGTCATCTAATTCAATCGGCTGTGGGGCATCATGACAATCGGGTTGAGAAGGCGCTTCGGCGCTCGCGTGTTCGCGGCGGTTTCATTGTTAGCGGCGGAGTGTGGAGGCGGGATTTCAGTGGCTAACGCGCAGACTGCGGCTCCAGCCAGTTCGCAAACGCCGCTGCCCAGTCCGGGCATGGTGAACACGCCCGACCTGTATCATGAGCTCGAGACGAAATACATTTTCGGATTCACCGAGGGCGCCGACATTGGCGCCGAGGGCGAGAAGTCGATCGAATTTGAAACGACGACCGCTTCGGGCCTTTGTGGCGGCACATATGCAGCCCTCGAGCAGGAGGTCGAGTTCGAGAGCGTGCCGACGCAGAATTTCGCTTACGAGCTCAGCGCGCACGGGCTCGGCTTTTCTGTCAATGACGTGCCCGGCATGCCGAACGCGCACGGGGCCAACTTCAGTGGCCTGTCGGCGGAATTCCGCTATCTAGTAATTGGCCGAGGGCCGGGCTCGCCCGTCGGATTCACGCTCGTCGCCGAGCCGGAATGGGCCCGCATCGACGACGGCGGCCAGCCGATCACCGACTTCAATTTAACCTTCAGAGGGATCCTCGATACCGAACTTATTCCAAATCGGTTGTATGCGGCGACGAATGTCTTTTACACCCCTGACTATTCGCGCTCGCCCGGCGAGGTTTGGGGATGGTCGGCAGAATATGGAGTCTCGGGCGCGCTCGCCTATCGCTTCACGCCCAAGCTGACCATGGGCGCCGAAATCGAATATGACACCGCCTACGACGGGGCGGGCGTTCAGGCGTTCCGGGGCCAGGCGCTCTATCTCGGTCCGACGCTTCAAATTCAATTCAACGGCCACATGATGCTTGCGGCGGCGTGGTCGATCCAGATCGCCCGTCATGCGACAGGCGAAAACTTTGGCCTTGATCTTACGAACTTCCAGCAGCAGCAGGGCAATCTGAAGTTCGAGATTGACCTCTAGCAGCGACGCGGACCATCAGGAGTGAAAAACATGCGCGTGGTTTCAAAGGTGAGCCTCGGTCTCATGATTGTTTTCGGACTAGGCGCACCCCTTGCCATGGCGGAGGATTCCGCACGAGTGAGCGTGACGCTCAAGGACCACAAATTTTCGCCAGCCGAGCCGAGCGCGCCAGCGGGTAAGCCTATTGTCATCGATGTGTCCAACCTCGACCCAACTCCCTCGGAATTTGAGAGCAAGACCCTGCGTGTGGAAAAGGTCGTCCCCGCGGGCGGGAAGATCTCGATCCGGATTCGTCCGCTGTCGGCTGGCCGCTATCGTTTCTTCGATGACTACCATGAGGATACGACCGAGGGCTTCCTGGTCGTCAAATAAGCGTCGGTGGTTCAACAAGACTTGGTTAGAGAGCGGCGATGCTTGGCGCGTTGATTATTGTCTTTCGCGAGGTCATTGAAGCCGGCCTCATTGTCGGCATCGTGCTGGCGGTGACGAAGGGCCTCGCCGGCAGCCGGATTGCGATCGCCGCGGGTGTCCTCGTCGGAATTGTCGGCGCGTCGCTCGTCGCAGCCTTTGCGGGCGCGATCGGTGAGGCCCTGGCGGGGATCGGCCAGGAGATCTTCAACGCCACGATCCTTCTGATCGCCGTCGTGATGCTGACCTGGCACAACGTCTGGATGGCGGGCCATGGTCGCGAGCTCGCGGCTGACGTCAAGCGGGTCGGCGAGGCCGTGCGGACCGGCGCGCAATCGATCTTCGCGCTTGGGGTCGTCTGCGCTGTCGCGGTGATGCGCGAAGGCTCGGAGGTCGCGCTCTTCATGTACGGCCTCGTCGCGGCCGGAGGCTCGACGGCGACTGAGCTCATAATCGGTTCGCTTCTCGGGCTTGCGGCGGGCGTCGCTGTCTCAGCGTTGACCTATCTGGGTTTGGCGGCGATACCCCAGCGGCGCCTGTTTGCGGTTACGACTGGGCTCATCAGCCTGCTCGCCGCGGGGCTCGCGGCGCAGGCGGTGCTTTTCCTGCAGCAAGCCGGCGTTTTGACGATGCTGAGCGAGACGGCTTGGGACACCTCTGCGATCCTTTCCGACACGAGCCTTTTCGGTCGGGTGCTGCACACCTTGATCGGCTACTCCGATCAGCCTTCGGTGTTGCAGGTGATCGCTTACTGCGTGACGCTTGCCGTCATCGTCGTTCTGACCAAGACCTTTGGCTCGCGGCGCACGCCAGCCGCAAAGGCGAGAGAGGCGACGGCTGGCTGAGGGTGCGCGCTTGCCGGTCCCTTTCCGATTGCAAGTAACAAATTTCGCGATTGAGCGTATATTGTACGCAATCGGTTCGCGCGAGATTTCGCGACGTACGGTCCTCCCTGGCTGACGCCAGAATCTCGCTCGGCGCAGACGATGCATGGAGGAACAGCTATGACTTCCGCTTTCCACGTCTATTTCGGACCCGAGGGTCTCGCTGCGACGCCGCGAGTGCGACGGATCGGCCCCGAGGACTGCTTCTCCGCGCTCAAGGAAGGGCTCGACGATTTCTTCTCGATGCCGACGTATCCGGTATTCGTCGGCCTGTTCTACGCCGTTGCGGGAATCGCGCTATTCGCGATGACATCACTCGGCAATGCGCTGCATCTGGCCTTTCCGCTCGCGGCAGGCTTTGCACTCATTGGACCGTTTGTCGCCATCGGCCTCTACGAGATGAGCCGCCGGCGCGAACGCGGGCTGGTGGTGAGAGGACGGGACGCCTTCGCGGTCCTTCGCTCGCCTGCGCTGCCCTCGATTCTTGCGTTCGGCCTGCTCCTGCTTGCGATCTTCGCCGCCTGGATCTTCGCCGCCGAGCTCATCTATGTGTGGCTCTACGGGCCCAATCCGCCGGCGGGCGCGATCCCGTTCCTTCAGGACGTTCTGAGCACCGGTCGTGGGCGGACGTTGATCGTCCTAGGCGTGCTGGTCGGTTTCTGCTTCGCCGCGCTGGCGCTTGCGATCAGTGTCGTCTCGTTTCCACTGATGCTTGATCGCGACCTCGGCCTCGTGCCGGCGCTTGAGGCTTCGTTGCGCGTGACGCGCGCCAATCCGCTCGCCGTCGCGTTCTGGGGCCTGATTGTCGCAGTGGCGCTTGTCCTAGGCTCTCTGCCGGTGTTCTTTGGCTTGGCCGTCGTCGTGCCGGTGCTCGGTCACGCGACATGGCGCCTTTACCGAAAGGCGGTCGAGCGCGACCCCGCCCTCGAGGTTCCGATCGAAGGCCCATTGAACCCGGTCGACGTCACAAAAAACCCGGTCGTGCGGTTCGTCTGCATTTTCCTGGACATGGTCGATCTCCTTCGAGAAGGAAAAGGGCCAAAGCCGCCGATCGCCAAAAATTGACGCGACAATGCCGCGGGGCGACGCGCCGTAAGGCCGCCGGCCCTGCTCGCGTCATTGCATCAGCGGACCCCAGGAGGGGTCGCTGCCGTAGTTGGGAGTGGGCACCAGGAATTCAGCATGGCCGAAAATATCGGTCATGTAGAGCTTCGGACCGCCAGAGCCGCCAGAATCGCGGAAGAACATGAGATAGAGGCCGTTGGGCGCAAATGTGGGCCCCTCGTTATGGAAGCCTTCAACCAAGATTCGCTCGCCAGAGCCGTCCGGCTTCATCACGCCGATGCCGAACGAGCCGCCTTTGATGCGGGTGAAGGCGATGAGATCGCCGCGCGGCGACCAGACCGGCGTCGAATAATGGCCTTCGCCAAATGAAATGCGCTTGGCCGCGCCGCCGCCCGCGCTCATCACATAGATCTGCTGTGAGCCGCCGCGGTCGGATTCAAAGGCGATCTGCGAACCGTCTGGCGAATAGGTTGGCGAGGTGTCGATCGCCGAACCTTCTGTGAGGCGCGTGGTGGCGCGTGAGCGCAGGTCCATCGAGTAGAGGTTGGTGCTCGCCCCGTCAGAGAGGGACAGCGCGATCTGTTGACCGTCCGGAGAGAACCGCGGCGCGAAGGTCATGCCGGGAAAATTGCCCACGGACTCGCGCTGTCCGGTGTCGAGATTGAGCAGGGTGACCTTTGGGTCGCCGTCGCCGAACGACATATAGGCGACTTGCGGGGCGGAAGGCGAGAAGCGCGGAGTGACGACCAGCTCTTTGCCGCCGTCGAGATATTTGACGTTGGCGCCGTCCATGTCCATGACCGCAAGCCGCTTGTGTCGCTTCTCCTTCGGACCCGTCTCGTCGACGAAGACGATCCGCGAATCGAAAAATCCCTTCTCGCCGGTCACGCGGGAGAACACCGCGTCGGCGATCATGTGCGATACGCGGCGGGCGTTCGCCGCTTCGGTCGAATATTGTTGACCGGCGACCTGCTCGCCGGTTGCGGTGTCCCACAAACGGAACTGCGCGGTGACGCGTCCCGCGTCCTGATGAAGCACCCGCCCGGTCAGCACGAATTGCGCGGCGGCCGTCTTCCACGCGTCGAGGTTCGGGGCCGCATCGGGATTGGAGATCGTTTCGGGAAAGCTCGCCGAATTGAGCGGCAGAAGGAAGATCGAGCGGGCGAAATCCGAGGCTATGACGCCGCTGATCTTGTCGCCTGCCTGTTCGCCCGCGAATGGGGTCACCGCGATGGTCACCGGTTTGAAGTTGGCACCCGCATGCACATAGATGTCGCCGTCGGCCATTGCGGGCGCGCCGATGATCAAGGCTACCCCAAACGCGAAGGCAGAAAGCGCGTAGCGACGAAAGACAAAACAAAAGACGCTCATTACGATCTCACAGACGACAAGGACACTTCGCCGTCCGCGCTCACCGAGCGGCGACTTGAGGATCGAAGTGGATGGTCTTGGTCTTCCATTGCTCATAAAACGGGCGATATTGCGCCGGGACCGCCAGCGGGTTGCAATTCTTCACCGCGGCAAGGACGCTATTCGCCTGCGGTTTGAGAGCTGGATCTGAGGGCGGATTGACAAGCTTCGCCTTCGACAGCGAGCCGTCCGGGTTATAGGCAAGGCGCATCTGCGCGACGTAGACATCGGCGTCGGCCGGCTGTCGCGCCGGCTTCCAGCACGCGAGATAGGTCTTGATCAGCCAGGTGTCGAAGCTCGCCTGCTGCGCTGACGTCATGCGCGTAGGCGCCTCGACCGGCGGCGCCTCCGGCGCGGCTCGAGCGGCGATGGCAGCCGGCGGAATGGGGGGCATGGGCAGCTGTGCGGCCGGTTTGGGAGCCTCCGCCACGCGGGACGGATGGCGATGCCACAGGCGCTCGTAGCCGCCGTAAGCGGCCGCCGCGATCGCGACGAGGATGAGCGCCCCGATAGGCCTCGGTAAAATACGCATTGCGGTTGACTCTCCTTTTCTGCTTTTGGCCGCGCGCGAAGGAGCCCGGCGCTGCGCGTTGCGTGGGCGTCATCCCTGGGTCTCCCGCGGATCGAAATGGATGGTTTCGACCTTCCATTGTTCGAAAAAAGGCATGTATTCGGCCGGAACCTTAAGCGGATCGCACTTGCGGACCGCGCGCATCGCGCTTTCCGCATGCGCGCGCCAGGCCCGGTCGCTTGGCGGGTTCAAGAGAACCGGGCGACCCGAGAGCGATCCGTCTGGATTGAAGACGACCTTGATTTGCGCGACGTAGGTGTCGCCGTCAGGCATGCCCGGCGGGGGCGTCCAGCAGTTGAGGTAGCTCTCCGTCAGCCACGCATCGAGCGCCGAAGCCATCGACATCGACATATGCGGAGCGTCGTGGTGCGGCAGCCCCTGCGGGGTCGCGGCAGCCGTCTGGCTCGGGGCGGCGGTTGGCGTCTTGCCCTGGCCGATCAGCTTGGCGATCGAGTTCGGGTCGAAATTGCGCGACGGCTTGGGCTTCTCCGGCGCCGGCTCCTTCGGCCGCTCGGTCGGCGGATCGAGGAATTTCGGCCGCACCGGCGGCTCGACCGGCGCCTCTTGAATGGCGAGCTTCGGCGGAGGCGGCGGTTGCTGCTCGGGCCTTTCAGGCGGCATGGGTTCGGTGTCCGGCGGAGGTCGCATCCGCTTTTGGCGGCGGAGGTTTCGGCGGCGGGGTCTCGGCTTTTGGCGGCATGGGCGGGGGCTGCGCGGCTTCCGGTTTCGGCGGCGGGGTCGGCGCAGGCTGCGGCGGCGGCGGCGGCGCGGGCGTGGACTGCGGCGCCGGTTTGGCGTCCTTTTCGCCATTGGCGATCTGATTGAGTTCGCTCAGCGAAACGGTTTCAATCGGGATCGCCTCGGGAGTGTCCGCGAATTGCGGAGCAGAGGCAAAGCCGAGCAGGAGCAGCGCCAGCAACGCCCCGTGCAGCGCTGCGGAGCCCACAAAATTCGAATATGACCGCCGTTCTTCCAACGCCGCTCCCGGCTATTGTTTGATCGGCTCGGTGACCAGCGCCACCTTCTTGAAGCCAGCGGAGGTGACCGCCGCCATGATCTCCGCCACCCGCCCGTAAGGCACCACCTTCGAGGCGCGAAGATAGATGCGCTGATCGACGTCGTTTCCTGCGGCCGCTTGAATCTTCGCGACCAGATCCGTGTCAGCGGTCGGCTGGTCCATCACGTAAAGCTGACCCTGCTCGTTGAGCGAAACCGCGATCGGCTTCTGCTCGACGTTAAGCGCAGTGGCGCTCGCGCGCGGCAGGTCGACCGAGACGCCCGTGGTGAGGAGGGGCGCGGCGACCATGAAGATGATCAGAAGCACGAGCATGACGTCGATGAACGGCGTCATGTTGATGTCCGCCATCGCGCCGTAGCGCGGAACGCCGCGCCGCCTTCGACCGCTCTTGCGACCACCAAGGACAGGGGAGGCCATCGCGTTGCTCCGCCCGCCTCAGGAGACTTTTTCGATCGACAAATGATGGTCGATCTGCCGGGACAGGATTGACGAGAATTCGTCGGCAAAGCTTTCCAGCCGCGCCTGCGCCTTGGCGACGTCGCCCTGGAGCTTGTTGTAGGCGATCAGCGCCGGGATGGCGGCGAAGAGGCCGATAGCCGTCGCCAGTAGGGCTTCCGCAATGCCGGGGGCGACGACCGCGAGCGAAGTGTTCTTCGAAGCCGCGATCGACTGAAACGAGTTCATGATCCCGAACACCGTGCCGAACAGGCCGATGAACGGTCCGGCGGAGGCGATGGTCGCGAGAACGAGGAGGTTCGATTCGAGCCGCTCGACCTCGCGCGCGATCGAGACGTCGAGAACCTTGTCGATGCGCGCATGAAGACCGCGAAACGAGCCGGCCGCCTGCTGGAACGAGCGCTTCCACTCCCGCATGGCCGCCACGAACAGGGCCGCCGCAGCGGAATTGTTCGATTGGCTGGAGAGCGACGTGTAGAGCTCCTCGAGGGATTGGCCCGACCAGAAGATCTGCTCGAAACTTTCCATCTCGCTCTTGAATTTACGAAACAGCCGGGTCTTGTCGAAAATGATCGTCCAACACCAGAGCGAAGCGAGGAAAAGGCCCAGCATCACCGCCTTCACGACGATATGGGCCGACCAGAACATCGCGAGGATGCTGGTTTCCGGAGTCGCGGCTGCGGCGGCTACGTCGGCAGGGTTCATCGGGATAGGCGACCTTTTGTTGGCGGACGGAACCGCGCGGCCAATGGCGGCAAAACGGAACGGGGCGGGGTCTGCGCCGCAAATCGGCCGAAACTTGGGCTTTTGTCAGACGCGCGAAAATCCTGACTTTTTCGCTCCGATTTAAGACTCTGATAGTGTTAACGCTGCGTTATCGACGTGCCGCTTTCAGCGGGATGGCGCGGTTTTTGCGATCCGTTAGGCGAAATGGCGATGGCGATCGCGCATCCCTACCAAAATCGCGCCGCCGCCTTTATCGTGATCCGGCCGGCGCGATCGTCTCGCCCGGAGGAGGCAGGTTGATGGGGGCGCTTTGGACCTTCGGCTGGGAATGGGGCTCGGCGCTTTTGCGCTGGCTCCATGTGACGGCGGCGATCGCATGGATCGGCGGGTCGTTCTTCTTCATGCATCTCGACGCTATCCTTGCGCAAGAAGGCGGGCGACGATCCGGCGGTCAAGGGCGCTTCCTGGCAAGTGCACGGCGGCGGCTTCTATGAAATGAAGAAATACACTGCTCGCGCCCGCCGCGCTGCCCGAGCATCTCATCTGGCACAAATGGCAGTCCTACTGGACCTGGATGAGCGGCTTTGCGCTGCTCTGCTGGGTCTATTACGGCCAGTCGTCGCTCTTTCTCATCGATCCTGCGGTCATGCCGCTCGAGCCGTGGCAGGCGGCGCTGATCGGGATCGTGGCGCTGGCGCTCGGCTGGCTCGTCTACGATTTCCTGTGCCGTTCGCCGCTCGCCGCCAACGAGCCGCTGCTCGCGCTGGTGGGATTCGGCTATGTCGTGGCGACGAGCTGGGTGTTCACGCTCGTCTTCTCCGGCCGCGGCGCGCTGATCCATACCGGCGCTCTCATGGCGACCATCATGACCGCCAATGTGTTCTTCATCATCATGCCGAACCAGCGCAAAAGCATCGCCGCGCTGCAAGCCGGTCAGAAGCCCGATCCGGCCTGGGGCCAAAGTTCGAAGATACGGTCGACGCACAACAACTACATCACCCTGCCGGTGGTGTTCATGATGCTGTCGAGTCACACGCCGTCGGCCTTCTCCAATCCGCGCGCGATTCCCGCCATCGTGACCTGCATCATCGTCGCCGGCGCGATGGTGCGTTATTTCTACAATGTCTGGCATCTCGATCACGACCGCGCGCCCTGGTGGGCGTGGGCGGCGGCCGCGGTCGCCGTTCTTTGCGCCTTTGGGGTCGCCGCGACCGCTTCGCCCGGCATGCGCTCGTTCATGGGAATGGCGGCGCTGCCGACGGAGACCGCGAGGCTTGATGAGCCGAAAGCGCCGCAGGAAGTCGTCGACATCGTACAACTGCGCTGCATGATGTGCCACGCGGCCGAGCCGATGGAGGAGATCGGGGAGGCGCCGAAGGGGGTGCTGCTCGATACGCCCGAGCACATCGCCCGGTTCGGGCCGGCCATTCGTCAGCAGGCGGTTTTGAGCCACGCGATGCCGCCCAACAATTTCAGCCAGATGACTGATGACGAGCGCAAGGTCCTCGCACGCTGGCTTGGGGTCGAGACGGCGCAGAACTGATGGACGCTCGCGTCCTGGACGCGGACCTCGCGGCCGGCCGGCGGTTGATGGCCCGGCTCCAGGCGTTCGCCGACTTCACCGACGAACCGCGGCGGTTGACGCGGCTTTTTCTGTCCGAAGCGCATCGACGCGCCGCGCTTGCCTTCATCGGCTGGTGCGCAGAGACGGGCCTCGAAGCGAAGATTGATGCGGCCGGCAATGTCGTGGCTCGCTATGAGGGCAAACGGGCAGGCGCGCCGGCTCTTCATGCTCGGCTCGCACATCGACACCGTGCGCGACGCCGGGAAGTACGACGGAAATTATGGCGCGCTGGCGGCGCTCGCCGTTGTCGAGACGCTGAGCGCGCGCGATGAGCGCCTTGATCACGCGATTGAAATCGTGGCTTTCGGCGACGAGGAGGGCGTCCGTTTTCGCACCACGCTCACCGGCTCGCTCGCGCTCGCCGGGAACTATCCGGAGGATGCGCTCGACCAGAAGGACGCACAAGGCGTCTTGATGCGCGACGCGCTCTTGAGCCTTCGGCGGCGATCCCGAACGAGCGCCTTTTCTTCGGCGCGAGGGCGTCGCCGCGTTCGTCGAGGCGCATATCGAGCAGGGTCCGCGGCTCGAGGCGGAGGGGCTGCCGCATCGGCGTCGTCACCGCGATCAACGGCGCGACGCGGTTCGAGGTCGGCGTGGACGGCGTCGCCGGCCATGCGGGCGCAACTCCCATGAGCCTGCGTCGCGACGCGCTCGCCGCAGCGGCCGAGATGATGCTCGCGATCGAAGAGCGGGCCCGTCGCGAACCTGATCTCGTGGCGACTGTCGGACGGCTCGAAGCCTGGCCCGGCGCGACCAACGTCATTCCCGGCCATGTGCAGTTTTCCATCGACATACGAGCCCCGGCGGACGCGAACCGAGCGACGACGATCGCCGATATCGAGGACCGGATGAACGCCATCGCCGCGGCTCGGCGCGTCAGCACGAGCCTCATCAAGACGCATGAAGCGAACGCTTTCGTTTGCGACGCAGGAATCATCGCCGGCCTGAAGACAGCGGTCGAAGCCGTCGGCGTTCCGGCCCGGCTCCTGCCTTCGGGCGCAGGTCACGACACCATGGCCATGGGCAAGCTCTGTCCGGCCGGCATGCTGTTCGTCCGGTGCAAGGGCGGCGTGAGCCACAATCCGCTGGAATCGATAACCGTCGAGGATTGCGCGATCGGACTGAAGGCGCTCATCCAGTTTGTGCGGGACTTCCGCGCCGAGTAGAGTCGAGCCGCGAGATGGGCGCGATGGACGGTCCTCAGGTCCCGCTTAGCGAGTCCGAATTGAGCCTTTTCAATCGGTTGCGGCGCGATTAGCGAGTCGCCTGCGGCGTCCCTGCTTCCCTGCCACGATCAGGCTCGCGCCGCTTTGGGGCTCAACCGAAACATCGTCGATCTGAGGTCAACGGCACATCTTACAGGAGAATTCGGAAAAAGTCAAAGTTTTCGACGTTTATTCCGATAAGCGAAAATTGCTGAGCTTCCTTGCTCGCGCGGCTCCAACCAGCCGCGCGCAAGCAATCCCTGAGGATCGTTGAGGCCTGTTGAGCGGCCGGGCCAATTCTGCTTAAGACCTGTCCTCTCGAGGAGACAGACCCATGAGCAAGCGCTTTTTCGGCGATATCGGCCCCGTGCGCTTTGAAGGGCTGAACGAGCGACAACCCTTACGCCTACCGCCACTACGATCCCTCGCGCGTCGTGATGGGCAAGACGATGGCCGAGCATCTTCAGGCCCGCCGTCTGCTACTGGCACAACTTCGCCTGGATGGGGACCGACATGTTCGGCGCTCCGACCTTCGAGCGCCCATGGGACGGCGAGACGATGAAGGGCGCGCGGGCCAAGGCGGACGTCGCGTTCGACATGTTCTCGACCCTCGGCTTTCCGTTCTTCACCTTCCACGATCGCGACGTCGTTCCGGAGGGCGACAACCTCAAGGAGTTCGGCCGCAACCTCGCCGAGATGACCGAGATCTTCGGCAAGAAAATGCAGAAGACCGGAACGAAGCTCCTCTGGGGCACCGCCAATCTCTTCAGCCACCCGCGCTATCTCGCGGGCGCCGCCACCAATCCCGACCCGGATGTGTTCGCTTACGCCGCGGCCCAGGTGAAGAACGCCATCGACGCGACGCACAAGCTCGACGGCGCCAATTACGTGCTCTGGGGCGGCCGCGAGGGTTACGAGACCCTCCTCAACACCGATCTGCGTCGCGAGCAGGATCAGCTCGGGCGCTTTCTGTCGCTGGTCGTCGAGTACAAGCACAAGATCGGTTACAAGGGCGTGATCCTGGTCGAGCCGAAGCCGCAGGAGCCGACCAAGCATCAATATGATTTCGACGTCGCGACCGTGTTCGGGTTCCTGCAGCGCTTCGGCCTCGAGCGGGAGGTCAAGCTCAACATCGAGGTCGGCCATGCGGTGCTTGCGCACCATTCGTTCGAGCACGAGATCGCGCTCGCGGCCGCGCTCGGGATGCTTGGGCTCGATCGACGCCAACCGCAACGACTATCAGTCCGGCTGGGACACCGACCAGTTCCCCAACAACGCGGCCGAGCTTGTGCCGGCGCTCTATTTCATCCTGAAGGCGGGCGGCCTGGCGCCGGGCGGTTTCAATTTCGACGCCAAGGTGCGCCGGCAGTCGATCGACCCGGCCGACCTCTTGCTCGGCCATATCGGCGGCATCGACGTCTGCGCCGCGGCGCTGGTCGCGGCGGCGCGCATGATCGAGGACGGCAAGTTCGATGCGCTGCGCGCCGAGCGTTACGCCGGCTGGGAGAAGCCGGGGGCGCAGGCGATGCTGGCGAAGGGCGCGACGCTGGAATCGATCGCCTCGCGGGTCGCCAAGGAGAAGATCGACCCCGAGCCCAAGTCGGGGCGGCAGGAATATTACGAGAACCTGCTGAACCGTTACCTTTAGGGGTGAGCGGAACGCGCTATGCGGGAACGTCGGATCGGTCCGCGCGTCGTCGCGATTGCGATTGTCGCGCTGGGCCTCGGGGAGCAAGCGCACGCCGTCCAAGCGCGGCCGCCGCTGGTCACCCGCGTCCACGGCATCGCGACAGGAATCGCGGCCTGCTGGCGGCCGCCGCACGATAACGATCAAGTCACCGTTCGCATGAGCTTCACGCGGGACGGCGCCGTCATTGGAGAGCCGCGAATCGTGTTCGCGCAGTCGAGCAGCGGCCGGGCAGACGACGCGGCGCTTGCCCACTCCATGGCGACCGCGCTACGCGACTGCACGCCTTTGCATTTCTCCGCTCAGCTTGGCTCGGCGATCGCGGGGCAGGTCCTGGACATTCGGTTCATCGGTCGCAGCCGGGCGACCATCGTTGCGCCGCCCTGATGACGCGGTCCTTGGCCCATCGGTAGACGGGCGTTCTTCCGAACGCCCTTTCGCGCGCGGTTACAATGACGCGGCGACCCAAATGCAATCTGCGCGAATCGATTCACCGGATTTTCGCGTCTTGGCGGGATGCTGGCTCCCTGCTCGTAACGTGGCGCCGGCGGAGTCACAATGTTTGGGCGTGTGATTATATTGGCCGCAGTGGTTGTGGCGCTGGCGCTGCTGGGTTCATCCTTCCTGTTGAACCGTCTGCCTGCGCCTGCGCCTGTTTCCGCCGCGGGCGCGACGGGTGCGGTCGCGGCCGAGGCGCCGTCGCCGCAGCCGCCTCAGCGCGAATCGTCCGGCTATCGGGAAGCGCTGCTCGAAGCTGACCAGCGCGGTCAATATGCGGCCGAAGTCTCGGTCAATGGAAGTCCCGTGCGGATGCTCATCGACACGGGCGCAACTCAGGTCTGCGTTTCCGCTTCGACCGCCAGGCGCCTGGGACTGAGCCCGTCGGGAGGGCGCACGCTCCTGATCCAGACGGCGAACGGCCAGTCGACCGCTTCGCCGACGATATTGAGGAGCGTGAGCCTCGACGGCCTCTATATGAACGACGTCCAGGCTCTCATTCTTGCGCCCGAGGCGGGGGAAGTGAACCTGCTCGGGGAAAGCTTTCTCAAGCGCCTCGTTAGCGTCGAGCAACGCAATGGAGCGCTGGTCCTGCGGCAGTAGACGGCCTTCAAGAGACGCGAATGAGCCGCGTCAGCTCGAACGGGATATCGTAACCGTCCCAGATGAAATCAAAGTCGAGAGCCGTGCCGATCGGAGCCCAGCGCGACACGCCTGGGCCCGTACGGGACGCCGCGACCGCTTCGACCTCGCCGCGCTCCCAGCCGAAATAGGTGATCGTCTGGTCGCTCTCCCGGATGAAGCTTGCGACTTCGTCGAGCGAACGGACGAAGACGACGCCGAGAAATCCTCCGCCCACTCGCAGATCTTGACGCTCCGGCGCGCTCGCCACGAAACTGGTCAGGTTCGTATTTTGCCAGTTGACCGAAGAGGCGCGTCCGCTCCCTGCGGCATAAAACGCGGCCGTCATTTTGCCGATCGCATGCCCGACCCGACCCGCGGGATCGTCCATCGTCCACTCCAGCGCCGACGCGTCGAGGAGGCGCCGAACCCCGGCGGAATGCGCCGCGGCTTCGCCGACAACATAAAGCGCGTGCGGGGACGAGCACGCCATCTGATCGAAAACGAACACGTCGTTATGGAGTTTCTTCGCGAGCGCCCTTAGCGCCGGCTCGTCCAGCTTGTCGAGCGCGGCGCCGTTGATCGTCGAAAACGAGAAGCGGTCGCCGAACCAGATCGACTTTCCGCCGTTGCGCAAGGGCAGGGGGGCGAACAAGGCGACCTTGGCGTCGCCGCCCCACACGACTCGCGCGTCGCTCCGGGCGGAGATCTTTGCGCCAAGGTCGCCTTGCGACGGGTAGTGAACGAACAATTGCGACTCGTCGCCCGCAGCCTCCAGCCGTTCGAGGAAGAGATCGACGATGGCGCGCATACGAGCGCTGATCGCCTGCGGCAAGCGCACGATATTGGCGTTGCCGGCAAGATAGGACAGCGCCCAAGAGTAGAGAAAGACGGTCTCGACATTCTGCGGCGGCAGATGGAAGACAAGGCCACGCGGTCGCGCCAGCGCATGCCGCGGCACGCGCGCCGCGAAGTTCTCGGCGATTTTGGCCAGCGCCGCGCGGCGGGTCCAGAAGGCGAAATGGGCGGCGGGGCCGGAGGCCGTGGACCGTCGGGGCCCAAGAAGAGTCTCAGCGACGCCCGCGACCAAATCGACACGCTCGGGCGCGAACGGCGCCGCAAGCTGTTGGCGGGCGATGTCGAGCTTCGCCAGGAGCGCGCGCTCTTGGACCTCAGCGTCGCGCGCGCCGGCGCTGTAAGCGAGCACGTCGGTCATGGATCCATCCTCGCTTTACCGTTCACGCGGCGATCACGTCGCTGCAGCCCCTCAGTTCCGTCTTCGGCGCGCGGCCGACAACCCGGATGGCTTTGCCGAAACGGCCGCCAGCTCCGGCGTCAATCGTCGCCACGACGCCCATGTCCTCGGTGAGCACGCTATGGCCGGGATACGAACGCGGCAGCAGCGAGACAACCTGGATGACGCCCTCTTCGCCAACTTCAGCGGGCTCCCAGCTGTGCGGTCTCCTCACGACGATATCGGTGAAATTTGGCGGATAGAGCAATCCGTCCGGACCTTCGATGAAAACAGACCCGATCTGCTCGACGAAGCCATAGAAGTTGAAAATGTTGGTCAGATTGAACCGGCGCTTGAGCGCGGCCCGGAACTCGGCGTTGGAGACCTTCTGCGCTTCGAGCTTTTTCCAACCGCCCGAATGAATGAGGATCGCGTTCGAAAGATCGACCTCTCCATCAGCAAAAGCCCGGTAAAGCTTGTCCCAGACGAGAAAGGTGAAGCCGAAAATGAGAAACGGCTCGCGGCCGTTCGCGCGGACGAAAGTCTCGACCAGTTCCTTGTCCATGTCCAGTTGCCCGTCGAGGGCGAAGGCCGTCTTGGCGCCGAACTTCATCATGCCCAAGACGCCGCCGCCGCGCGCGGTGAGGTCGGTCGGCTTGATCACGTCCTTCGTGTCGATCGCGAGGAACGGCAGACGGCGGCCCCCGAGAATGGGGCGGAATGACGCGACCAGCGCTTCCGACTGACGTCGCGCCGTCTCATTGTCGATGACGATGCGGCTCGTTCGTTGCCCGGTGGTGCCGCTCGAACGCATGACCATCGCTGGAAGCGCGGTGCTCTTCAGCTCCATTTCCTTGAACAGGCTGACCGGCAGATAGGGAACCTCGGCAATCGAGCCGTAGGATTTAAGGCCGCCCCAGGCCGCATCGATGATCCGCTTATATTCGGGGCTCTTCTCGTAATGGTAGCGCGTCAGCTCGTTGAGGCCTTCGAGCAGCAGCGGCTCCTTGTCGTCTTGCTTCAGCGAATAGGGCGGCTGCTTGAGGAGACGCTCAAACACTCACGAGATCCTTCAGTCGCGCATAATCGATCTTGCCGCTCGAAGCGCGCGGGATTTGCGTGATCTTCCGCAACGCGAAGCTCGACGACGGCACCTTGTAACTGTCGGCGAGTTCGCGGACACGAGCCTTGAGCGCCGTCTCGGATTCCTGTTCGTGCGCGACGGCGATTTTCTCTCCAAGATCGATACAGGCGACCGGGCAGACCGAGAACAGTTCCTTTTCGATCTCGTCCAGCCCGAGGCGATAGCCGGCGATCTTGGCGAAACGCTTGGTGCGGCCTGTCAGATAAAGAAACCCTTCCGCATCGAGCCTTCCAAGGTCGCCGGTCTCGAGGCGGCCCTTCATCTCGTCGCCCTTGCCGAGGTCGGCCCTGGACATGGCGTAGCCCGACATGACGTTCGGGCCTTCATAGATCACTGTCCCGACGGTGTCGGCCGGCATCGGCGCGCCATGATCGTCAACGATCGAGAACCGGCCCCCAGACAGCGCGACGCCCACCGAGCCTGCTTTGCGCGAGTGATCCGCGTGCTGCAGCGTCGCCATACGCGGCGAGGCCTCGGTCTGTCCGTACATGACGAAGAACTGGCCGCTGCGCTGCGCCGCCCATTCGCGAATCTTGGTCTGAACGCGAAGATCGAGCGCTCCGCCGGCTTGCGTAAACGTCTTGACGGAGTTCGGCACGAGGCCCGCGCCCAGTCGGGCGAGCGCAACATAGTGAAAGGGGACGCCTGGGAAATGCGAGCCGCCGACGTTTTCGATCTTCGACCAGAAGCTCGGCGAAGTGATCGAATCGTTGATGAGGCAAAGTCGGCCGCCGGACGTCAGATGCGAAGTTACGACGGAAAGCCCGTAGGAATAATGCAGGGGCAAATGGGCGATTCCGACGCTCCGTTCGTCGATCGTCAGCGCCTCGGCGATCTGACCCGCGTTGGCGACGACGGCGTCGCGCGACAGCCGCACATATTTCTGGCTGCCGGTCGTTCCTGACGTGGACAGAAGCAATTGCAAGGCGGGGTCGATGGGCGGGAACGACGTCCCGCTGTCGCTTGCGATCCATTCGACGGCGCCCGCGCGGGACTGCGCCGAGCTCACGAGCGCCTTGCCGTTAATGACGTCGGGCAGTTTCTCGCCTGAGCCGCGCGCGCCCAGAATGAGTTCGGGCTGATAAGATTCGATGAGATCTGTCATCAGGCGTTCAGGGAGCGCCGGATCAACCAGCGCGGTCGCGTGGCCTGCCGCAGCCGCCCCAAGAAGACCGATTATCGTTTCGGAATTGACGCCGCAGAGCAGGAACACCAGGCGCTTTTGTTCAGAAGCGATGGCCTTGGCGAGATCAAGGCTCGCGGTGCGAAGCTGTTCTCGCGTCAGCCAACTGTTGTTGCGGTCGTCATAGACCGCCGGCGACGCCTCGAGGCGCGAGATGAGCGGAAGAAGTCCGCCGCAGGAGAGGTCTAAATCGTTCATTGCAACCGTGGACGCGATCGATTCATCGGCGCTTTTCACCAGCCTCACACAATGAGGCCGCCATCGACCCCGATGATCTGCCCAGTCACGTAAGATGAGAGGTCAGAGGCGAGAAACAAGATCGTGTCGGCGACATCTTGCGCCGCGCCAACCCGGCCCATCGAGATTTGCGACTCGAGAGTTCTTGCGCTTGTTTCCGGGGATGGCTTCGATCATCGAGGTTTGGATCAGGCCCGGCGCAACCGCGTTGACGCGAATGTTCATCGGCCCGAGCTCCTTAGCGGCGGAAAACGTCGCGCCTATGACGGCGGCCTTCGTCGCGGAATAGACGGTCTGGCCACTGTTGCCTCGTCTCCCGACGATCGACGAGATGTTGATGATTGACCCGCTCTTGCGTCTGGACATCAAGCGCGCGGCGAGCTGGGTGATTTTGATCAATCCGATGATGTTGACGTCGAACAGCTCGTTGATCTCGGCGTCCGAAATCATCCCGATGAGCTTATCGCGGAGAATGCCGGCGTTGTTGACGAGGATGTCGAGCCGCTTGTGTTTCATCGCGCTCTGGATGAGCGCGGTCGCGGTGGCGCTGTCCGCGACCGACCCGTAAACCACGGTCACGCGATCGGGGAAGGCTTGCTCCAATTCTGCAAAGGCCGCGGATGCTTCGTCGGAGGCGCGAGCATTGAGCACGACGGTCGCCCCCGCCTTGAGGAGAGTTTCGGCCGCGGCTCTTCCGATGCCGCGCGACGCGCCGGTCACGATGGCCACGCGGCCGCTGAGATCGATGATCGTCATGGGTTCACGCCTGCAATTCGACCGGCGGTCAGCTTCACGAAGCCGCTTTTTCGGGAGCCTTGTCGTCAGGCGTCGACGATGCCGTCCCAAAATCCGGGCGGACCGTGCGATCGATAATGCCCCTGGGGCCGGTTTTGATGCCCTTTTCCATGATCCGAGCGGGGTTGCCGGCGACCAGGCAATTCGGCGGAACGTCCTTCATCACCACACTCGCGGCCGCGACCACGCAATTGTCGCCAATCCGGATCCCGGCCATGATGATGCTGTTCGCGCCGATATTACATTCCTTTCCGATCCAAGTGTCAGCGTGGACGCCGCGCGGAGTGTCGTGGGTCATAACGACGGCGCCAAAGTTGATCGCCGTTCTTTCACCGATATGGACGCCACGCGGGTAGCTTTTGTCCAATTTAGCGGAATATGAAATCGCGCACCCGGGGCCAATATCCATTCCCCAGACATGGACGAAATAGAGGCGGCGCAATTCCGCGGTTAAGGGCCGGACTTCGCGGCGTATGACCGCGAGGACGCCGGTGGAGCGCAGGTCGGATAAAAGCACGGTCGAACTCCATCAGCAAAAGGGCGCCGAACCCCGCGCTTTCGCTCGGCGCTCGGCGACCGTCCCGTTCGTTTCGCCCCGACATTGTTGAGAGATGTCCCCAAGGGGCGGCGATAACCCGCTCGCTTTACCTTAGCAGGACTACAGCCTAAATTCTAACAGTTCGCGCATTCGGGTTCAAGCGCCGGATGACCGGTGCGCATGCCGGTTGCTCCGGACGTTCGGGTCCTCTAAGCCCCGCGCCAGCCTGCCGTCGAGCACCGCGCCCCGCAAGACCCCATGGCCGAGGTCCCCTTGTTCCCCAAACCTGAGCCCAAACTCTCCCCCAATACTTACGCATTTGAATCGCAGCCGATGGTGAAACCAACCGGCTTTCGCGAATATGATGCGCGCTGGCTGTTCGAAAAGGAAATCAACCTGATGGGCGCGCAAGCGCTCGGGCTCGGCCTCGCGCGCCTCCTGAAGGAGCTTGGCGTTCCGCGTGAGATCGTCGTCGGCCACGACTTCCGCTCCTATTCGGCTTCGATCAAGCTGGCGTTGACCGTTGGGCTGATGGCGGGCGGCGCGCAGGTGCGCGACATCGGGCTTAGCGCTAACGCCGATGGCCTATTTCGCCCAGTTCGCTCTCAACACGCCCGCGGTCGCGATGGTGACCGCCTCCCACAACGACAACGGCTGGACGGGGGTCAAGATGGGCGCCGCGCGGCCGGTGACCTTCGGCCCTGAGGAGATGGCGCGGCTGCGCGACATCGTCCTCGCGGGCGATTACGGTCCGGAGGCGGGGGGCGGCTATGAGTTCGTGCCCGACTTCCCGGCCCGCTACATCGCCGATCTGACGGCCCGTCCGCAATTCCGCCGCCGCCTCAAGGTCGTCGCCGCCTGCGGCAACGGGACCGCCGGGGCCTTCGCGCCCAGGCTCCTGACCGCGCTCGGGGTCGAGGTCGTTCCCCTCGACTGCGAGCTCGACTTCACCTTCCCGCGCTACAATCCGAACCCCGAGGATATGCGGATGCTGCACGCGATGGCCGCCGCGGTGAAGGAGAGCCAAGCCGACCTTGCGCTCGGCTTCGACGGCGACGGCGACCGCTGCGGCGTGGTGGACAACGAGGGCCAGGAGATTTTCGCCGACAAGATAGGCGTCATGCTCGCGCGCGATCTGTCGACGCTCCACAAGGGCGCAACCTTCGTGGTCGACGTGAAGTCAACCGGGCTGTTCGCGACCGATCCCGCTCTTCGCGCCAACGGCGTCAAGGTTGATTTCTGGAAGACCGGCCATTCGCATATCAAGCGGCGGGTCAGGGATCTGAACGCGCTCGCCGGCTTCGAGAAGTCGGGGCATTTCTTCTTCAACGCGCCGGTCGGGCGCGGCTATGACGACGGCTTCGTCACCGCGATCGCCATCCTCGACATGCTCGACCGGATCCCGGACAAGTCCATGGCCGATCTCTATCGCGCGCTGCCCAAAACCTGGGGCTCGCCAACGATGTCGCCCCATTGCGCCGACGAGGTCAAATACCAAGTCGCCGACCGGGTTGTTGCGCGGCTCCAGGCGATGCAGGCGCGGGGCGAGCCGCTCACCGGGCAGCCCATTCGCGACCTCGTCACCGTCAACGGCGTCAGGGTCACGGTCGAGGACGGCACGTGGGGGCTGGTCCGCGCTTCGTCCAACAAGCCGGAGCTCGTGGTCGTGGTCGAGAGCCCGGCGTCGGAGGCGCGGATGCGCGCGATGTTCGAGGCGGTCGACCGGATCTTGCGAGAGAACCCCGAAGTCGGCGCCTACAACCAGACGATCTGAGGCGGTGGACATGGCCGAGCCTGTGCTGCCCGACCTCATCAAGCCCGGCCTCAAGATTGTCTTCTGCGGCACGGCGGCGGGAACTGTCTCGGCCGCGCGCGGGGCCTATTACGCCCATCCGCAGAACCGCTTCTGGTCGGCGCTGCACGCCTTCGGCCTGACGCCGCGGAAGCTCACGCCGGACGACTATCCCGAATTGCCGCGATGGGGGTTAGGGCTGACCGATATCGCCAAGCACGTGAGCGGCATGGATCGCGAGCTCCCGGCCGGCGCGCTTGGGCCCGACGCGTGCGCGGTGCTCGCGGCGAAGATTGCGGCCGCCGAGCCGGAGTGGCTCGCGTTCACGAGCCTCAACGCCGGTCGGCGCTACCTCGGTCGCGCCGCGGGCTTCGGCGAGCAGGCCGAGCGCATCGGCCGAACCCGCCTGTGGCTCCTGCCTTCGCCATCGCCGACTGCCGGATGGAACTGGGAGCGCAACGCGCACTGGTGGCGAAGGCTGGCGGACGAGGCAAGGGTGAGGGAGCTCGTTGCCCCAGGTTAAGCCCCGCGCGCGTCTCTGTTCCGGCCGCAGCCCGTCGAAATAAGCGCCAATAAACGTCAATAAACGCGAATAAACGCTAGTAAAACAGCTAGCGTTTACTTTTCCGAATCGGGACTTTTCAATGGGTTACGGCCAATTCAAATAAAAAAACTCTCCGCTCTCAGCCCCCTCCGCAAATCACCGACACCGATTCCGTTTCTCATCCGCGCCCGCTCTGATCCTTTCGCCGGCCCCTGGAATCCGACGAGCAGAAAATATAGCATGAAGTCCAGTTTTTCACAAGGAAATGTCACGTCGACGGAGAATGTCGAACTCTCAGATTCTGCTCCGGGGCGGACGGCGGGCGTCCCAAGGGAAGGTCCGCGCCGCGCGGGCCTGAGCGAGCACGCTCAGGAGTTCGGCGCGCACTTCGTCGGGATCAGCGGTAAACGGCCACGTCCAGGCCGGGTGGACAACCTGCCGCGACCTCGCCTCTAGGTGTTTAGTCCCGGGCTTTGATGGTGCAATCTTGTCGAGCGATTCGAAGGATGCGTTATGGGCCAGGTTCTTCATGGGTGCGCCACGACGACAGAGGCAGTCCGTCGAGCGATACAACATAGTCAAGAGAGCCTGAGGGCGCTTGCCAAGCGGCACGGGATCAATCCCAAGACGGTCGCCAAGTGGAAGAAGCGGACGTCCGTCTCCGATCTTTCGACCGGCCCCAAGGACGCCGGATCGACGGTTCTGACTGTCGAGGAAGAGGCGGTGATCATTGCCTTCCGCAGGCATACGCTTTTGCCACTCGACGACTGCCTCTACGCGCTTCAGCCGACAATTCCGCATC
Source organism: uncultured Alphaproteobacteria bacterium (assembly GCA_963833955.1). Taxonomy (GTDB): domain Bacteria; phylum Pseudomonadota; class Alphaproteobacteria; order Rhizobiales; family Beijerinckiaceae; genus Roseiarcus. The sequence continues at coordinate 147,146 of CAWHZY010000009.1, forward strand.
TGACCCGCTCGTCATTGTTGCATCGCTGCCTGCGGCGCCATGGAATCTCGAGGCTGCCCGAGGTTGAAGGGGAAGCCTCTCCGAAGCGAAAGTTCAAGGCTTATCCGATCGGATACTTCCATATCGATATTGCCGAGGTTCGAACCGCCGAAGGCAAACTCTACCTCCTCGTCGCGATCGACAGGACCTCGAAGTTTGCCTTCGTCGAACTCCGCGAGACGGTCTCGCGGCGCGACGCCGCAGACTTCCTGCGTCGACTGATCGAGGCCGTCCCTTACAAGGTCCACACGGTCCTTACCGACAACGGAACCCACTTCACCGATCCCGCTGGCAACTCCTGGTCGCCGGTGGAAATCAGGGAGATGATCGCCGAGCAGAAGCCCTTCCGAGCGCATGCCTTCGAATATGCCTGCGCCCTCAACGATATCGACCACAGGCTGACAAAGCCGAAGCATCCATGGACGAATGGTCAGGTCGAGCGAATGAACCGGACGATTAAGGACGCCACCGTCAAACGCTACTTCTACGAATCCCACGACCAGCTGCGCACGCATCTGCGGGACTTCGTCAACGGCTACAACTTCGCCAGAAGGCTCAAGACCCTCAAAGGCATGACCCCTTACGAGTTCATCTGCAAAGCATGGACTTCCCAGCCCCAGCGATTCAAACTCAACCCGCTCCAGCAAATGCCGGGACTAAACATCTAGGCCCCGATTGCTGTCGCCTCGAGCCGGGCGCTAAGCCGCAGCGCGTCATTGATGACGATCGCGCCGCGCCGGCGCTCGATCAGGCCTTCGCGCTCCATGGCGTTGATCTCGCGCGAGACGGTTTCGCGCCTTGTGTTGATGCGCGAGGCGAGTTCCGACTGGTTCGGCGGCGCGAGAATGATGGCGCGCTTCGGATCCTCGCGATCGGGACGGGCGAGGCGCAGGAGCTCGGCGTGGACGCGGCTGCGAACGTCGAGCGCGCCAAGCTCGCCGACCCGGCGGGTCATCGCGCGATTGCGCGCGACCAGCGTCGCCACCACCGCTTCGCCGAGCGGGCGATGCGTGAACATCGTCTCCACGAAGACCGCGCTCGGCATTTTGGCGATCGTCGAATCGTTGACCGCGAAGACGCTGAGCGAGCGGGGGCCGCCGTCGAGGGCGGCCAGTTCGCCGAAGAACGAGCCTGCCTCCATGTCCGAGAATATGAGGTCCTGCCGCACCCCGTGGGACACCGCCCTCAGGCGTCCGGTCATGACGAAATAGACGTCGCGGTCATTGGCCGTCTGACCCAGGACCCACTGACCCGCCGACGTCTTGAGCCAGATGCAATGGCGATCGAGAATCCGACACGGAGTCGGGATCAAGCGTCTTGAAACAGGGGTGCGCCGAAAGCGAGCTTATGACCATCGTCGTGCTCGTCGAGGATTGGCGCTGAGGGGGCCGACGCCGGCGCGCATGTCAAGGCCGATTTGTCCATGTCGCCCCGGCCTGGGGCCTTCAGCCGCGAGGCCTCCATGGACACGAGCGGCCTCGGCGACCTTGCGGGTCATCGCGCGATTGCGCACGACCAGCGTCGCAATCACGGCCTCGCCGAGCGGCCGGTGATTGAACATTGTCGCGATGAAGACGCTGCTCGGCATTTTGGCCAGGGTCGAGTCCTCGATCGCGAAGGCGCTGAGGGAATTGGGGACGCCTTCGAGGGCGCTCAACTCGCCGAAGAAGGAACCCGCCCCCATGTCGGAAGTGACCAGGTCCTGTCGCGCCCCGTGACGCGTCACCCTCAGGCGGCCGGTCAAGACAAAATAGACCTCGTGGTCGTTGCCCGCCTGGCCGGCGACCCAGGCGCCCGCCGGCGTCTTGAGCCAGGTGCATTGCCGATCGAGAACCCGACGGGCTTCCGGATCAAGCGTTCTGAAGCATGGATGTGCTGAAAGCGAATCTACGACCATCTTCCACCGCCGATGATCCCTGGCGACGGTGGCGGACCTCGGCCCTTACGTCAAGCGCCTTCGCCGCGGTCACGACGGCTCTGGCCCGACATAAATGGGGAGAACGCCCATGCCCAAACGCGCCAATTCTCCGTAAATTGCAGTGTTTTAGTGTTCTAGTGATCGGAATGTGACGGCCATCACAGACGGAGCCCGCCAAATCTTGTAAAGGAGATCGTTGTGGCTACGCTCCCGCCTCCCAGTTTGACAGGGGTTCGGTCGCCAGGAGCGATCCGTCGCCTGGGATCACGTTTCCCGCGTTTCCGCGCCCTGGGGCCTGGTGCGAAGCGCGGCCCTCGCGCTGATCTCCCACAGCGCGGGGGAAGAGCGCGGCGCCCGCGCTATCTTCCGCGGGCTCGGGCGCCGCGCTCGCTATCCTCAGCCTTCGCTCAGCGGACTTGAAACTCCATATGCACGCGGCCATGGACGCGCTGCGCGCTCTGCGGGCTGGTGAAGCGCGCGGTCGGCGCGCCATGCGCATGCCCGTACCAAACTCGGCCCTGCGCGGCGTGGCCGGGTTGAGGTCCCCCGTGAAGTTTCCCGACGCCGTTGGCCTTGGGGCCATGCTGAGCAAGACACAAATTGTACGCCATGGCCTCATGATACTGCGCGCATGCGGCGTCGTCTTGCGCCCGCGCGGCCCCAGCCCAGCCGAGAGCGACAAGACAAAGCGCGATCGCGGCGCGGGCGGCCATGAGTTCAGCTCCTGAGCGTCGCGCCGGTCTTTTTCGACACCTCGGCCACGATCCTGGACATTGCGGCGTCGATTTCGGCGTCGGTCAGCGTGCGCTCGCGCGGTTGCAGGGTGACGTGAATGGCGATCGACTTGGCGCCCTCGGCCACGCCCTCGCCGCGATAGACGTCGAACACGCCGACCCTGGCGACGAGGGCGCGTTCGGCGCTCTCCGCCGCCTTGAGGATGTCGACGGCGCTGACTGGCTCGCCGACGATGAACGCAAGGTCCCGCTCCACGGCCATGAAGTCCGAACGGATCAGCTTCGGCCTGGTCTTCGTTGGCTTCGATTTGGGCGCCGGAATGGCGTCGAGCGTGATCTCGAAAGCGACGATCGGTCCCTCGGCGTCGAGCGCCTCGCATGTGCTGGGGTGCAATTGTCCAAACCAACCCACGATCGTCTTTGGCCCGAACTGGAGGGTCGCCGCACGTCCCGGATGCAGGAACGACGGGCCGCCGGGGACGACCTGGACCGCGTTCGCGTTGACGCCGAGCGCCGAGAGGAGCGCCATCGCATCGCGCTTGGCGTCGAAGAGGTCGACGAGCCCGCCGCCGCTCCAATTCCGGCCTTCCTCGCCGGCCTTGGCGCGGCCGCGCCGCACAGCAGCGGCCGCGATACGCTGGTCGTTTTCGCCAGATCCAAGAAAGACCTGCCCGACCTCGAACAAGGCGATGTCGCTCAAGCCCCGGCGTGCGTTGCGCTCGACCGCAGCGACCAGGCCCGGAATGAGGCTCGGACGCATGTCGGAGAGGTCCGCTGCGATCGGGTTGGCGAGCGCGAGCGACGGCGAGCCGCCGCCGAACAATTCCGCCGCCGCCTTGGGGACGAACGACCAGGTCACCGCCTCGCGGAGCGACAGCGCGGCCAGCGTGCGCTTGGCGAGGCGTGCGCGCTTCTGCATGAGCGTCAGCACGGGTCTCGGCACGCCGTCGTCAAGCCGAGGCAGGGGAGCGGGCGGGGCGCGGTCGACGCCGGCGATGCGCAGGATCTGCTCGACGACATCCGCCTTGACCTGGATGTCGGGGCGCCAGGAGGGAACGAACGCGCGCCCGTCTTCGAGCCCAAAGCCCAACCGGCGCAGGATCGCCTCGCCTTCCTCGCGCGGAATATCGACGCCGAGCAGCCGCTTCACCTCGCTATACTGGAAAGGAACCGAGCGCCGCTGCGTCGATGGATCGCCGGCCACGATCATGCGCGAGGGCTCGCCGCCGCAGGTCGCGAGCACGAACTCGGTCGCGAGATCGCAGCCGGGGACGCAGAAAGCCGGATCGACGCCGCGCTCGAAGCGATAGCGCGCATCGGTCGTGATCCCGAGCTTGCGGCCGGTGTGGGCGATATTCGTCGGATCCCAGAGCGCGCTTTCGATCAGGACGTCGCGCGTCGTCTCGTCGCAGCCGGAATGTTCGCCGCCCATGATCCCGGCAATGGACTCGACGCCGTTCGCATCAGCGATCGCCACCATGCTCTCGTCGAGCGCGTAGGTCTTGCCGTCGAGGGCGAGCACGCTTTCGTTCGCGCGGGCGCGCCGGACCGTGAGATCGCCGGCGACCTTGGCGAAGTCGAACACGTGCAACGGGCGCCCGCGGTCGAAGGTGATGTAATTGGTGATGTCGACGAGCGCGCTGATCGGCCGGAGGCCAATCGCCCGAAGCCGCTTCTGCATCCATTCGGGCGAGGGGCCGTTGGTCACGCCGCGCACGAGCCGCAAGGCGAAAGCCGGGCAGAGATGCTTGTCGGCGGAGGCGAAATCGAGATGCACCCGGGTCGGGCAGTCGAATGCGCCGGCAAAAGGCTTCGGCGCGGGCGTCTTCACGCTGCCGAGCCCCGCTGCGGCGAGATCGCGCGCGATGCCGGCGACGCCGGTCGCGTCGGGACGGTTGGGCGTCACGGCGACGTCGATGACGGGATCGTCGAGCCCAGCATAGCGCGCGTAAGCGACGCCGACCGGCGCGTCGTCGGGCAGTTCGATGATGCCGTCGTGATCTTCGCTCAGCTCGAGCTCGGCGGCCGAACAGAGCATGCCGTTCGATTCGACGCCGCGGATGATTCCCTTGGCGAGGGTCAGCTTCTTGCCGGGAACATAAGTCCCCACAGGCGAGAACACGCTCTTCATGCCGGTGCGCGCATTCGGCGCGCCGCAGACGACCTGCACCGGGGCGCCGCCGGCGTCGACGATGCAGACTTTCAGCCGGTCGGCGTTGGGGTGCTGCTTCGCTTCGATGACGGAACCGACGACGAACCCATCGTACTTGCGGGCCGGGTCTTCTACCAACTCGACCTCCAGGCCGACGCGGGTCAGCGCGTCGACGATCTCGCTGAGTGAGGCGGAGGTGTCGAGGTGGTCTTTTAGCCAGGAGAGGGTGAATTTCATCGCTGATCGATTTGCGCGGTGCTAGGGTTGCTCGGGGCGGGAGTTGCTCAGCTCGGCTTGGAAACAGGCTCTTTAGCGCCTGGCGCTTTCGCTCCCCGCGCCATGCTCGCGACGCTAATGTCCTCGTCAATTTCCGGCCAATGGATTCCGAGCGGCGAAAGTTCAACTCGCGCCTTCTGTTCGGCCGTCGCAGCCAAGAGCCGCGGATACCACCAGAGGGGAGTCTGGAGCACACGGCCGTCAGCGAGGGTCACGGTGAGGTGACAATCGTCGCATTCAGCCGCGACGGGCAGCGCGTCTTCAACCTCGATCTGCAAAGTAGTCATTCCAAGCCTCTAGGGCGCCGCTTGTTCGAGCCTGGCCGTGAGCCTCGATTTATTCGAAATCATACCTTCGCTTCAAAATGTCGAATAGTTCTCTTGCGGCTTCTCTACCCAGTTGGATGGTTTGGCTTTGCTTTCCCGGGTTGGCTCGATCCGCTGATCCGTTGGTATCAATTTGCACAATCGGGGTCCCATCGGTTGCCTCGAATACTTTGAAGAAACCGATGACGCGAGATGGCTGCTGCCTTCCTGTACCGTCTCGCTTCTCAAACCGTTCAATCCAAGCCATCGGCCAAAGTCCTGATAGATTTCACCCGCTCAACCCTCCCGCAAGCGTCGGCATGTCGAGCGGCTTGAAGCCATAGTGGTTGATCCAGCGCAGGTCCGCGTCGAAGAAGTCCCGCAGGTCCGGCAGGCCGTATTTCAGCATGGCCAGGCGGTCGAGGCCGATGCCCCAGGCGAAGCCCTGATAGACCTCCGGGTCGAGGCCGCAATTCGTCAGCACGTTCGGATGGACCATGCCGCAGCCGAGGATTTCGAGCCAGTCCTCGCCCTCGCCGAAACGTATCTCCCCGCCCGAGCGGCGGCACTGGATGTCGACCTCGAGCGACGGCGAAGTGAACGGAAAGAAGCTCGGGCGGAAGCGCATGCCGACATGGGGCACTTCGAAGAAGGCCTTGCAAAATTCCTCGAGCACCCATTTCAGATTGGCGAGCGTCGCGCTCTCATCGATCACCAGGCCCTCGATCTGATGAAACATCGGCGTATGCGTCTGGTCGGCGTCGCGCCGGTAGGTGCGTCCGGGGCAAATGACACGGATCGGCGGCTTCTGGCTCAGCATCGTGCGCACCTGCACCGGGCTCGTGTGCGTGCGCAGAACCTTCCGCTCGCCCTTCTCGTCAGGCTCGAGGAAGAACGTGTCGTGCATCTCGCGCGCCGGATGGCCGGGCGGAAAGTTGAGCTTGGTGAAATTGTAATCGTCGCTTTCGATGTCCGGCCCTTCGGCGACGGAAAAGCCCATCTCGGCGAAAATGGCGACAATCTCGTCCATCACCTGGCTGATCGGATGGATGCGGCCCGTTTCGACGCCGGGCAGGGGCGCCGGCAAGGTGACGTCGAGCGCCTCGCGCTTGAGTTGCGCCTCGAGAGCCGCGCGCTTCAGCACCGCGCGCCGCGCCGTGAGCGCCTCGGTGACCTGATCCTTCAGCGCATTGATGGCGGCGCCGTGCGTCTTCCGTTCGTCCGGCGCGAGCTTGCCGAGCGTCGCGAGCAGCGCGGAGATCGATCCCTTCTTGCCGAGAGCGGCGACGCGCGCCGCCTCGAGGGCGCCTTCGTCGGGCGCGCTTTCGATCGCGGCCAGCGTCTCCCGTTCAAGGGCGGAAAGGTCCGACATTCCACTGGGACTCCCGGCGACGCCGCTTGCGCTCTCCCGACGCGATAGGGACGGGCCAACCCCTCATCCGGCGCTTCGCGCCGCCTTCCCCCAAGAGGGAAGGGGAGGAACTCAGGCGGCCTTGGCCAGCGAGCCTTTCGCCTGCTCGACGATCGCGGCGAAGGCCGCCGGCTCCGAAATGGCGAGGTCGGAAAGCACCTTGCGGTCGACTTCGATCCCCGCCGCGGCAAGGCCGGAAATAAAGCGGCTGTAGGTCAGCCCGTGCTCGCGCACCGCGGCATTGATGCGCTGAATCCACAAAGCGCGAAACTCGCGCTTGCGGTTCTTGCGGTCGCGGTAGGCGTATTGCATCGACTTGTCGACCGCGGCCTTGGCGGCGCGGATGGTGTTCTTGCGCCGGCCAAAGAAGCCCTTGGCGGCCTTGAGAACTTTCTTGTGTTTGGCGTGGGCGGTTACGCCCCTTTTGACGCGGGCCATGATTCAAATCTCCGGGAAAAAGGTTCAGCCGTTCGGCAGGAAGAATTTCTTGACCTTGTCGCCGTCGGTCTTGAACAGAACCGACGTGCCGCGCAGATCGCGAATCTGCTTGGGCGTGCGCTTGATCATGCCGTGGCGCTTGCCGCTTTGGGCGTAGACGACCTTGCCGGTCCCGGTGATTTTGAAGCGCTTTTTCGCGCCTGATTTGGTCTTCAACTTGGGCATTTGGCTCTCCTTAAGGCTTGACGCCTTTTTGAATTGGCCGGGGCCAGAGCCCCGTTCGCGTCGGAACGAGCGAAAAAACCGCCACGGCAGCCCTTAACGGCCGGGCGGTTTCAATGGCCGCTCATTACGCGAATGAGGGCGCGCTTGCAAGGGGCGGGTCGTCGCCCGTGGGGTAGATTTATTGTCCGTGGCGGAACGGTGTGCCGCTTTGCGCGCGACGAAGCGATTTCAAGACCCTAGGCGCATTTTTCTGCAACTCTAACAGATCTTGCCGGCGCTCATGGGAGACAGACTGACGGTAAAATCTACTTCATATCAATATATTACGCTAGTTACTTAAACTAACGCCTGAGGCACCGGCGACAGCGCGGGCTGGACGTCCGTCCAGTCCGCGACCAGGCCGCTTGTCACTTGGCGATCGACGCCGCGATTGCCGCCACATGATGGGACTGCGCATTGCGCTGAGCGGATACCGAGACGATCCCGAACGCCAGCATCCAAACCGTCACGATCGTCGTGAACGCGATCGTCAACGGGCGCGCGTTTCGGTGGTCTATGACGCCTTGATCGTAAAGGCCTGAACTTGCTAAATGTTGCGACATCGTCGCTCTCCATGTGACCCGCCGTTTGTTGCTCCCGCGGCGGTTCTTCTGATGCACCCAACAAACCACGAATCGCCCCAACACGATGTGACGCCGATCACACTCCGAGAGCCGCGAACTGTCGACGGTCGGTCGGCGTTCTCGCAGGCCCATTCCGGAGGTGCGTGGGCCATGGCGGTCGGCAGCGGAGCCCGCCGACTTCCGAAGCGGAGCTCAGCTTTGGTACTGCGCGTCGCTGACCTTCTCCATCCAGTCGACCGCCTTGCCGTCGAGCGCCTCCTGGATGGCGATGTGGGTCATGGCCGTGGTGGGGGCTGCCCCATGCCAATGTTTCTCACCCGGCGCGAACACCACGACGTCGCCCGGACGGATCTCCTCGATCGGACCGCCCTCGCGTCGCGCGCGGCCGCAGCCGGCGGTGACGATGAGGACCTGGCCGAGCGGGTGCGTATGCCAGGCGGTGCGCGCGCCAGGCTCGAAGGTGACGGCGTTGCCGGCCGCCCGCGCGGGAGCATTCACCGGAAACAGCGGGTCGATGCGGACCGTTCCGGTGAAATATTCCGCGAGTCCTTTGGTCGATGCGCTCGAACCTGCTCGCTTGATCTCCATGCGTCGCTCCTTCTTCGGCGGGGTCGTCGCGTGGCGGCGAGCCCCATGTTTCGATTTTGTCGCGCGCCCTTCGTGGCTCGGCGGCGGGAGTTACCTTTCCCCGCGCTGCGACTTTAAGCCATCGACCAGGAGATGAATGAGGCGTCGCGCGCTCGCCTCCCAGTCCGGCGCCGAGTTGACGTAGGCGAAGCCAATCAGCGCGCGCAGGAGATCGGCGGAATCCGCGTTGCGACGGATGCCGCCGCTTGCCCGCGCGCGTTCGACGAGGAGCGGGATCGCCTCGTTGATCCGCGCGCCCGAATCCGCATAAAGCGCCGAGCCGCCGCCGACCAGTGATTTCAGAGCCGGCGCGATGACTTTCTTCGCGGCGATATAGTCGATGAAGACGCCCATCCAGGCGCGCAGCGCCTCAGCCGGGGGCAGGGCCTCGACGAGGCGCGGCGCGGCATCCGCCAGTTGCTGAACCTCGCGGCGATAGACCGCCTCCGCGATCGCGTCGCGGGTGGGGAAGTGCCGGTAAAGCGTGCCGATCCCGACGCCGGCGCGCCGCGCGATCTCTTCGAGGCTCGCTTCCGGCCCCACTTCCGCGAACGCCGCCTTGGCCGCCTCGAGCAGCCCGTCGCGGTTGCGCTGGGCGTCGGCGCGGGGCTTGCGCGCTACGCCCGACGCTTTCCCGCCGCCCGCGCGGCGGGAGCTCGTGACGTCGGCGCTCAAATTTCGCATGTCCTCTTGCTAAACGGAGGATCCATCCGTATTAATACCGGAGGAATCCTCCGCTTATTGCTGCTTCGCGCCTCTGGCAATCCGCCGCCGCGGCGGCGCAGCGGCGCACCTTCGCTTATTGAACCTGGAGATCGATCATGTCGAAGTCTTTTGGAGCTCAATCGACGACCGACGCGGTGCTGGAAGGCGTCAATCTGAGCGGGAAGCGCGTGCTGGTGACCGGCGTGTCCGCCGGCCTGGGCGTTGAGACGGCCCGCGCGCTCGCGGCGCATGGCGCTGAGGTGGTGGGCGCCGCGCGCGATTTGATCAAGGCCAAAGCCGCGACCGCGCCGGTGCGCGCCGACGCCGCCAACGGCGGCGGCCTTCAGCTCATCGAGCTCGATCTTGCTTCGCTCGCGAGCGTGCGCGCTTGCGCCGACGCGCTTGTCGACGCCGGCAAGCCGTTCGACCTCGTCATCGCCAACGCCGGCGTCATGGCGACGCCGTTTGGCAAGACCGCGGACGGGTTCGAGACCCAGTTCGGCACCAACCATCTCGGCCATTTCGTGCTGGTCAACCGGATCGCTTCGCTGATGAAGCCGGGCTCGCGGCTGGTCAATCTGTCTTCGGCCGGCCATCGCTATTCCGACGTCGACCTCGACGATCCGAATTTCGAGCGCACGCCTTACGATCCATGGGCGGCTTACGGCCGGTCGAAGACCGCCAACATCCTGTTCGCCGTCGAGTTCGATCGCCGCCACAAGGGGAACGGAATCCGCGCGACCGCCGTCCATCCCGGCGGCATCCAGACCGAGCTTTCCCGCCACATCGGCGAGGAGGGCATCAACCAGCTCGTCGAACGCATCAACGCGGCCACGCGCGCCGCGGGCGAGCCGGACTTCAAGTTCAAGACGGTTCCGCAAGGCGCGGCGACGTCGGTCTGGGCGGGCGTCGTCGCGGCGGCCGATGAAGTCGGCGGCCGCTATTGCGAGGATTGCCACGTGGCGGCGATCGAGCCCGACGCGACGAAGCGCGCCGGCGTCAAGCCTTACGCGCTCAACCCCGAGACGGCGAAGGCGCTATGGGCGAAGAGCGAAGAGATGGTGGACGAGCGGTTCTGGGCGGCACAGGGCGTCGGGAGACGCCCGTCCTTACGGATGGGCTACGGCGACGCGGCGATCCAGAGGCCATAGGGCATCCCCACGACTCCTGGATTGCTTCGCCATGGCCCGCCCGGAAGGACGGGCGCTTTCGACGCCCTATGGCTCGCAATGACGGTTCAGCCAAAGCCGTAGCCGCGCGAAAGCGCCGCCCTTACTGGCCCATCTTCGCCTTCATCGCCTGCAGGGCCTTGCCGCAGCCGATGCTCATTTCTTCCTTGTGCGCCTTGAGGCAGGCGATGATGCGGCCGCCGCCCATCTGAACGCCGGGGCAGAGCCGCGCCACATCCGCCTTGCAATATCTCATCGCCTCGGCCTGCTGGGCGAGCGCGTTCGGCGCCGTGGACACGAGCGCCGCGAGCGACAGCGCCGAGGCGATTGCAAAATGATGAATGCGCATGTTTCCCCTCCCTTTGCCGCCCGGGGGCGGACTAAAAGACCGGTGTCAGATAGGACGCGGGCGATCGGGCGGTCAAATTAAAAACTTCCCGACCCCGTGCGAAAGCCCAATTCGCGGCAGCGCCGCCGGCTCGCGCGCCCCTAGCTTCCGCCCTCGCCTGGCTCTAAGACCGCGGCCCTGGCCAGAAGGAAGCTGCCTTGAACGCCCCCAACGCCGCGCACGACAAGGGGCCCGTGTTCACCCATGGGTCGTTGATGCGCCACGTCGCGGTCATGACCGCGACCGGCGCCATCGGCTTGATGGCGGTGTTCGTCGTCGATCTTCTGTCGCTGTTCTGGGTGTCGAAGCTCGGCGATCAGGCGTTCAAGGCGGCTGTCGGTTACGTGGGCTTGATGACGTTCTTCGTCATGTCGATCAACATCGGGCTCACCATCGCAGCCTCGGCCACGGTGTCGCGGGCGCTCGGCGCTGGCGACCGGCCCCGCGCACGGCGCCTCGCTGCGTCCTCGCTCATCATCACCGCCGTCTTCTCCGCCGTCATGGCCGCGGCGATGTTCCTGTTGCGCGATTGGATCCTCGTCACGGTCTTGCACGCCCACGGCGAGTCGGCCGAGGTCGCCTCGAAGTTCATCGCCATCAGCATTCCGGCCAATGTGCCGCTCGCGGTCGGCATGACGTTTTCGGGGATCCTGCGCGCGGTCGGCGATGCGCGCCGGGCGATGTATGTGACGCTGTCGGCCGGGATCGCCACGGCGTTTCTCGATCCGCTGCTCATTTTCGGCCTGGGGCTCGGCGTCTATGGCGCCGCCTGGGCGACCGTCCTCTCTCGTCTGATCCTGCTCGGGATCGGCTGGCTTGGCGCGGTCGGCGTGCATGATCTTGTCGCGCGGCCGAAACTGAACGCGGCGCGCGGCGATTTCGGTCCGATCATGGCGATCGGATTTCCAGCGATCATGGCCAATATGGCGGCGCCCGTCAGTTCGGCCTATACGCTCAGGATCTTCTCCGATTTCGGCGAGCCGGCGATCGCCGCGTCAGCCGTTATCGATCGCGTGACGCCGGTGGCGTTCGGCGTTGTTTTCGCCCTCACCGCATCGGTCGGGCCGATCATCGGCCAGAACTATGGCGCGAAACTGATGGAGAGAGTGCAGCGGACGCTGACTGATTCCTTCATTCTATCGATCGGCTACGTTCTCTTCGCCTGGGCGGTTCTGGCGCTGGCCGAGCCGGCGCTCATCGCCGCATTCGAGGCCAGGGGCGAGAGCGCGCAATATATCGCCTTCTATTGTCGATACGGCGTGGTGGCCTGGATCTTTCTGGCGTGCCTGTTCGTGGCCAACGTGTCGTTCAACAATCTCGGCTTTCCCGTGCTGTCGATGGCGTTCAACTGGGCGCGCGCGACGCTGGGCACGATTCCGTTCGTCACGGTCGGCGCGCGATACGGCGGCGTGCAGGGCGGCATGTTGGGGTTCGCGCTTGGCGCCGCTGTCTTCGGGTTGATCGCTGTGGCGACGGCTTATGCGGTGACGTGGCGGCTCGCGAAGGCGATGGACGGCGGCGTTCGCGCCGACTTGCGGCCGGCGGCGAAAACGCCCTGAGGAAGGCTGGCGCCGTTACGGAAAGGCGCTCGCGATACGGGTGAAGCTTGAGCTGAGCTGGGTTCCGGCCGTGCCGACGGCGGTCACGATCACCACCGCGATGAGCGAAGCGATGAGCGCATACTCGATCGCCGTCACGCCCTGGCGGCAGAGCATGAACCGATGCAACAGCTTGGTCATGACGGGTGTCCTTGAAATTCACCCGCATCAGGCCTGAAACTTCCTAACATTGGATGAGATCGAGAGGAGACTTTTGGCGTTGCGGCAGGCGCCTGCCGCAACGGTTAAGGCGGTCCGAAGGGCGGGGCGCGTTTCTGTATCTTTCCCGACGCCCTTTGCATTGTCGGGGCGGCGCGACTATCTAGCCGGTTCGCCGGTTCGCCGGCCGAGGGGGTAAGCGCCTTTATGGCTCGCGACGTCGTCGATAGTGAAGTTGTTGAATCACGCGACGCGCTCGTCGCCTGGCTCGAGGAGGGATGCAAGCCGGCGGGCCCGTTCAGGGTCGGCACGGAACACGAGAAAATCCCATTTTATCGCGCCGATCATTCTCCCGTCCCTTATGGCGGCGAGCGGGGAATCGGGGCGCTGCTCGAAGGCATGCGCGCCCATCTTGGCTGGGCGCGCATCGAGGACGGCGAAAACCTGATCGGCCTCTACGACGCGAAAGGCGAGGGGGCCATCTCGCTCGAGCCGGGAGGACAATTCGAGCTATCCGGCGCGCCGCTCCACGACGCGCACGCGACGGCCGACGAGCTCGATCGTCACCTGGCCGCCTGCAGCAAAGTCGCCGAACCGCTCGGCATTGGCTTTCTCACGCTCGGCATGAGCCCCAAATGGTCGCTGGCGGAGACGCCGGTCATGCCAAAAAGCCGTTACGCGATCATGGCCCGCTACATGCCGAAGGTCGGAACGCGCGGCCTCGACATGATGTTTCGCACCGCGACCGTGCAGGTCAATCTCGACTTCGCGAGCGAACAGGACATGGTCGCGAAGATGCGCGTGGGCCTTGCGCTGCAGCCGGCGATCGCCGCCTTGTTCGCCAATTCGCCGTTCACCGACGGCAAGCTCAATGGACTTTTATCCGCTCGCTCGGAAATCTGGCGCCATACCGATCCGGCGCGCACCGGCATGCTGGCCTTCGCCTTCGAGCCCGGCATGGGATTTGAGCGCTACGTCGACTATGCGCTCGGCGTGCCGCTCTATTTCCTGAAGCGCGGCGACCATTATCAGGACGTGGCGGGAGCAAGCTTTCGCGATCTGCTTGCCGGCCGGCTCGAGGAAGCGCCGGGCGAGCGCGCCACGCTTGCCGATTGGGCCAACCACCTGTCCTCGATTTTCCCCGAGGTGCGCCTCAAGCGCATTCTCGAAATTCGCGGCGCCGACGTTGGCCCGCCGGAGCGCATTGTCGCTCTCGCGGCGCTGATGGCTGGTCTCTACTACGATCCGGACGCGCTTCGCGCGGCCGAGGCGCTGATCCAGGGCTGGACCGCCGAGGACCGGCAGAAGCTGCGCGACGACGCGCCGGTGCTTGGGCTTGGCGCCGAGATTCGCGGCCGGGATCTGCGTTCGGTCGTGATGGACATGCTGGCGATCGCCCACGGCGGCCTCAAGCGGCGCGCGCGGCTTAACGCGAAGGGCGAGGACGAGACCATCCACCTTCGTCCCCTCGAGGCGATCGCCGCGAGCGGCCGCGAGCCGGCCCGGCATTGGATTGAGCGCTACGAGGGGCCCTGGGGCCGCTCGGTCGAGCCGGCGTTTGACGAGGCGGCGTTCTAGTCCTGCTCTGCGCGCCGATGCGTCGCTTCAGCGCGCCGATGCTTCACTTCAGCGCGCGATGTCGCCGGCGCCCGTAGGCGCCAAAAAGCGGTCGCCGCTTAAGGGCGCGCCGATAATCGTGAGGCCGGAAGCCTGGTTGCCGATCGGCGCGAACGGGTCGTGCCTGCCGCCGATCCGCTCGTCGGACCCGAAACGCGCGCCAGCAGTGATATAGCCGCTGATCCGCGCGCATCCGGCTCGGACAGGCGCTGCTGCATCCTCACTTGATCCGCCGCAATAGGACCCGCGCAGCGGCGGCTGAGAGTCCAGCGCAATGGCGCCGCCGGCGCTGGCCGCATTCGGCAGACTTGCCCCGATGACCGCCAATAAAGGCGCGCTGAGCGCCCCAATCACTCGCGCGACCCCGCGCGACGCGCCGATGGAATGGTGAATCATTGCAACCGGGATGAAGCCACAACGTGGCGGCAAAATGGCAAAGGGGTCTCGTAATCAAGACTAATGCCCGTTGTGACTTTTTGGCCAATCGCCGAGCGTCGCCTGGATGAGCGCCAGCGCCGCGACTGCAGCCGTGTCTGCGCGTAGAATCCGCGGCCCGAGGCTCAGGCGCAGCACGCGCGGCCTCGACAGGATCGCGGCGCGCTCATTGTCGTCGAAGCCGCCTTCCGGCCCGATCAGGAGGCCGACGCCGCCTTCCTTGGGCGCGTTGGCGAGCGCGTCGAGCGGGCTCGCCTGGTCCGCCTCCTCGTCGCAGAAGACGAGCAGCCGCTCCGGCGGCCAGCGCTCGAGCGCCTCACCGAGCGCCTCGACGGGCGCAATCTCCGGAATCCAGATCACGCCGCATTGTTCGCAAGCCTCGATCGCGTTGGCCTCGAGACGCTCAAGGTTGACCCGGGAGACCTGGGTGTGGCGGGTGATGACCGGCCGCAACCGGCGCGCGCCCATCTCGATCGCCTTCTGCGCCATATAGTCGAGCCGAGCATGCTTGAGCGGCGCGAACAGGTAGTCGACATCCGGCGGCGCCTCCTGCGGCCCGGGTCCGCGCGCCGACGATGAGCGAAGCGGCCTTGCGCGAGCTCGCGGCGAGGCTGGCGGAAAACTCGCCATCCCGGCCATTGAACAGAAGGACGGGCGCGCCGGCGGCGAGACGCAGCACATTGACGAGATAGTTCGTCTGCTGGGGATCGAGCTTGACCTCGGCGCCCGTGGCCAAGTCCTGGGAAACGTAAAGACGTGGGGTTCGGAAGTCGGTTCGAGCCATGCGCTTCCATAGCCCGGGCCAAGACCGGCGGCCATCGCCGACGCCTTTCCGCGGCGCATGAAACCGCCAGGCGGCCACGCGTCGCAGCGTGTTCGAGAAGCTTGCGGTTGGCGGCGTGAACGCGAGCGATCTGCGGCGCGGGATGGCGATCAGCCAGCTGGTCATGTCGCAGCATCTCGCCGTCCTGCGCTCCGCCGGTCTCGTTCGCGAGTGTCCAGACGGCCGTTTCGTCAACGATGAAGTGGACCCGGTGGGGCTCGTTCGGACCGGGCAGTGGCTGGCTCGGTATCGGGCCTACTGGCCGCGCCGCATCTTGCGGGATGCGCGATAGCCGACGAAGCCCATTCCGGCGAAGCCGAGGAGCATCATTGCCCAGGTCGATGGCTCGGGGACCGGGCTATACAGCACCCAGCCAGGCTTCCCGTCGAGCACGTTTTGCAATCGCAGCAGCGCCTCGGTGAAATAGTAGTCGCCGTAGATCAGCGCGGTGTTCGTCCCACCGGCGCCCGGGAAGCCGTCGATCAGCACGGACTCGCCCGGCGCGCCAAGGTCGAGGTAGTTGCTGCTGAGGGACCCCAGTATGTTCTCGGCATCCAGCAGATACGACGCCCTAAGTGCGCTCGTTCCAGCAACGGTGCTCAGCATGACGAGCCCGTCCGCCGCGATCGCCGCCGCCGAAGTGTCCACAGGCTGCGATCCCGGCGCGTTAAAATCCCAGGGAGGGATCCAGGCGCCGTCGGCGAGCAACTGGCCGACGAAATAGTTCGCGAGGTCTTCCGCCGTCTTCAGGAATGCCGGGTTATCCGACGTCTGATAGGCCTGCACGAAGCCATACAGGCCCCAGGCCTGCCCGCGCGCCCAGGTCGAGCTATCGGAATAGCCGGCGAATGTCCCCCGGCTCATGAGCGCCCCGGTGGTCGGGTTGAAATCCGCCACCTGAAACGTGCTGCCATCCAAGCGCACGAGGTTTGTCGTCACTGTATTGGCATGACTCGCCGCTATCCCCGACCAGGTGGAACTGCCGCCATTGCCGGCGCCCCACTGCAATGGCCCGAGCTGCATCATGCTATCGATGGTCACGGCAAAGTGGGATGGAGGTTGGTATGGAGGGAACGTCCAGGAGCGAACCGCCCCGACGTTTGGATTGTAGAGCGACGCGAGCGAGTTGCCTGTGGTGAGAAGCACGCTCTTGTAGCTCGGGTCTCCCGTCAGCCGGTATCCGTTGCCGAAACTCGTGCCGATGATGAAGCCGATGTCGGAAGGGTCGATCGGGCGGCCATTCGCCTGCGAGGCCAGCGGAGCGGTCCAAGCCTGCGCCGCGGCGCGCCATTGCTGAGACCCCGTCGCCTGATAGAGAAGCCAAAGCTGGCCCGGGAAAAACCCGCTTGTCCATCCTTGGGCTCCGTCCAAAGGACTTGTCGTCGTCCACGTTCCGCTGTCGCCTCCCGAGACCGGATATAGGGGATTTACGGGCGCCGGAGAGGAGCCCAGCGAAGACAGAAGTCTTCGACACCTGAGTTCTCGATGAAAGACAGATCCGTCGCTATGCCTTGCTGCGAGTCCAGAGGCCCCGCCACGGCTTCGCTCATCAAGCATATGATCGACGCTGAGGCCAAAGCCAGACGTTGCATCGCATTCCCCACAGTGCGGAGCAGATTGCAAAGCGCATTATTCTTATAACGTCACCACACCACAACGCAATGCGCAATGCGCAGAACGCCCAAGCGCACGATGGCCACGTCCTGCATTTGCCATCACGCTCCGCCGTAACAAATCCGGTTCGTCCGCGAATGTTGGTGAGCGCTTGCGCGCCCGCTTAGCAGGAAGGGTTAGCCATGAGGGCCTTTGCAAAAATCGGCGTTTCGGTCGCGGCCTTGGGGCTCATCGCCTGTCCGTCGCGTTTTGCCCTCGCGGGCGATGCGGCGCACCCGACCGTGATCGAACTGTTCCAGAGCCAGGGCTGCTCGTCATGCCCGCCGGCGGAGGCCAGTGTCGGCGCGGTCAGCGACCGCGCGGACGTGCTGGCCCTCTCGTTTGAGGTCGACTACTGGGACCGGCTCGGCTGGAAAGACACGTTCTCCAAGGCCGCCTGGACGGCGCGCCAATACGCCTACGCTCGGGCGATGGGTCAGGACGGCGTCTACACGCCCCAGGTGGTCGTCAACGGCCGGGTCGCGGGCGACGCTTTGGAGCCGGGCAGTCTAGCCGGCCTGATGGGCCGGGGCGATCGCGGCGCGGGCGGCCCGAGCATCGGCTTCTCGGGCGGGGCTGTGACGGTGGGGGCGGGGGCCGCGCCAGCCGGCGGGGCGGACGTATGGCTCGCGCGATATATTCCTCACACGGTCGAGGTCGCGATCCCGCGCGGCGAGAACGGCGGCCGCACTCTGCCCTACAAAGACGTGGTGCGCGAGATGGTCCTTTTGGGTAAATGGCGCGGCCAGGCGGAAACCTTTCCGGTGACCGGTGGGAGCGATCCCGGGCTCGGCGAGGCGGCGCTCGTGCAGGCGAACGGAGCAGGGCCGATCCTCGCGGCGGCGAAAAGATAAAGGCCGTCTTATCATTCCCGCGCAAACGGGAATCCAGAGATGTCGGCGAAAGTCTGGATGCCGGCTTTCGCGGGCACGACATCCGACCGCGCCGGTCGATCCCTCTCGCGTGTTCAGTGCGGGAAGTCGGCCGAGCGGTCCAGAATGTCTTCGGTGCGGACTTTATCGAGGGGGAAGGAGGAAATGGCCTTGCCCGCGAAGTCGAGCTTGGAAAGATCGACCGAACGCATCCTGCGGTCGTACATCGTCCAATAATAATAGACCTTATGGCTCATGTCGGCGATGACCGACCATTGCGTGTAGCCGAGATGGAAGTCCTCAGGCGTCCCTTCGCGCACCAGTCCCTTCGGAATGTCGAAGTTATTGAGCATTACCGACGCGGCGTTGACGGCGTCGGCCGCGTCCTTGGCCGGGATCATGGTGTTGACGAAGGCGACCGCTCTCACGAACCGCGAAGGCGGCGTGAAATCGCCCGGCAGCCCAAGCATCCCGCTTCCCGCTCCAAAGGGCGCGAGCGAAACGCCGTCGATCTCATGCGGTCGCGCGGCCTGAGGCGTCAGGTTCGCATAGTTCCGCAAGTTCAGGAGATGCCAGTCATAATTGGGCGAGTTGGTCATCGCTCCGACCTTGTTGTCGGTCATGGCTAACTTGCCGTCCACGTATTCGATCACGATCGAAGCGCCGGTCGCGTCGCTCACGATGTGATGCAGGGGCAGGGGGGTGCCGAACTCCTTTTCGATCTCGGCGTTGCGCACCACCCGGATCTTCGGCATCGCCTCGCGCACTTCATCCACGGTCTTAAAGTTGCTCAGGATGTAGTTGACGAGATCGACGTTGCTGACGGTGGTCGCCAGTTCGTCGGCTTTCACCTCCTGGTATTTGGCGAAGCCCGGAAAGAAGAGCGCGCCGACGGTCAGTCCGGCTTCGTTCATGCCGTCCGTCGCATAGGCGAGCCCGGCGGCGTTCACGCCGACGAAGCCATAGGGGTTCTTCCACGCCGCGCCAGTCTTGCCATCACCCAGAGCAGACGAGAACGCCATCGCTCGCGGCACGAGCATCATCTCGGATTTGAGATCGGAGGCGCCCCATTCCATCGTGCGGGCATAGATGCGCGTCCCGTCCTCGGCCTTGAAGATCATCGAGGTGCAGGCGTCGGCGCTTCCCGCGCCAAGCCCGGCAAGCGCGCCGGCAAATGTCAGCGCGATCAGCCTCTTGTTCATTGCCCTTCACCTTCCACAATCATTGTTCCTGAAGATCGCGCGCCGCCTTCGACTCGACGCGCAAATCGCTGCTGTCGCGTGGCCGGTGGCCGGGTCGGCGGGATGCATCTCTAGGTGAGCTTTGTTAAAAAATAGAGGCGACTCAGCCGCGGTGGCGCTGGTGAGTGCGGATCAGCGGAGCTTGGCGCCGCGCGCTCGCGGTTAAGCTCGGCCTAATCCGTCCACCCGCTTCCACAGGCGCAACGTGTCCGGCCCGTAGTCCAGCGTCTCAAGGGCGGAATATCGCGATCCGTCCAGCAGCGTCGAGCGGGCTTGCGCGTCGAGCGCGACAACTCCCGGCCGGCCGAGCGGCTTGTCGGCCGTAATCAGCGCGACTTCGTCGGCAAGGCCGAACGCGATGAGCCGGGCCGCGACCCTTGGCCCCCCTTCGCTGAACACGCGGGTAATCCCGCGCCCCGCGAGCGCCCGCAGGGCCTGATGGAGATCGACATGGCCGTCCGCGTCGAGGGGAACGCGCTCGATCATCACGCCAAGTTCTTCAAGCCGCCGGGCCGCTTCGTCCGGCGCTCCGGCTCCCGTGATGACGAGGGTCGGGATCTCCCCCGCGGTTGACGCGACGCGCGAGCCTTCGGGCAGGCGCAGATGGCTGTCGAGCACCACCCGCAGCGGCCTGCGATCGAGGCCGGCGAGCCGCACGGTCAGGGCCGGATCGTCGCCCAAGGCCGTGCCGACCCCGACCATGATCGCCTCATGGGTCGAGCGCATGATTTGCACACGAAGGTCGGCGATCGGTCCGGTGATGCGCAGGCGCGCATCGTTGGCGCCGGCGGAGGCGAACCCGTCCGCGGTCTCCGCAAGCTTGAGCGTCACGCACGGCCGCCCCGCCGTCACGCGCAAGATGTGGCCCAGATGGTCGCGTCGCGCCTGAGCCGCGCCAGCGCCGACCGAGACGGCGATCCCCGCCGCCCTCAGGCGCGCGTGCCCCTGTCCGCCCACCAGCGGGTTGGGATCCTCCATCGCCGAGACGACGCGGGCCACGCCGGCGGCGATGATGGCGTCGACGCAAGGCGGCGAGGCGCCGAAATGCGAGCAGGGCTCTAGCGTCACATAGAGCGTTGCGCCGCGCGCGGCCTCGCCAGCTTCACCGATCGCGATCCGCTCGGCATGCGGCCTGCCGCCTGGCGCTGTCGCCCCGCGTCCGACGACCGCCGCGTCCTTCACCAGGATCGCGCCGACGGCGGGGTTAGGGGCCGCGAGGCCAAGCGATCGCGATCCCAGATTGAGCGCCGCCTCCATCCAGCGCAGATCCTCGTCGGGGTCTGCGGCCGAGCTTTCGCTCATGTCGCCGGCGCGTTCCGGCGTTGGCGCGGAGCTTCCTTGGCCGGCGCTGGCTCGGGTTCCGCCTCGAGTTCGCCGACGATGGCGTTGAAGTCCCGCGCCTCGCGGAAATTGCGGTAGACCGAGGCGAAACGCACATAGGCGACGTCGTCGAGCGCCTTTAAGCCCTCCATCACCAGTTCGCCGATCCGGTCGGTTGGGATGTCGCCGTCGCTCTGGCTCTCGAGCTGGCGCACGATGCCGTTGATCATGCGTTCGACCCGCTCGGGCTCGACCGACCGCTTGCGCAGCGCGACCTGGACCGAGCGCATGAGCTTGTCACGGTCGAACGGCGCGCGGCGGCCGTTCTTCTTGACCACCTGCAATTCGCGCAGCTGCACGCGCTCGAAGGTCGTGAAACGGCCCCCGCAATCGGGACAGATGCGCCGCCGGCGGATCGAGGCGGAATCATCGGTCGGCCGCGAGTTCTTTCACTTGCGTGTCGAGGCCGCCGCAATAGGGGCACCGCATCGGAGAGCCCGCCCTTCAAAAGTAGTCCGGCGCCCTCAATAGATGGGGAACCGCCGGGTGAGTTCGGCGACGTCGGCGCGCACTTTCGCCTCGACCGCCACATTCCCCAATTCGCCCTTCGCCGCCAAGCCATCCAGGACCTCGACCACCATCCGGCCGACATCGGCGAACTCTTCCGCGCCGAAGCCGCGCGACGTGGCGGCGGGCGAACCGAGGCGGATGCCCGAGGTCACCATGGGCTTTTGCGGGTCGAAGGGAATGCCGTTCTTGTTGCAGGTGATGTTGGCGCGGTCGAGGGCCGCTTCCGCCGCCTTGCCGGTCAGGCCCTTGGGCGTCAGATCGACCAGCATCAGGTGGTTGTCGGTGCCCCCGGTCACAAGCTTGTAGCCTCCGGCGAGGATCGGTTCGGCAAGCGCCTTGGCGTTGTCGACCACGGCGTGCGCGTAAGCTTTGAATTCAGGCGTGAGCGCCTCGTGGAAGGAGACCGCCTTGGCGGCGATGACATGCATCAGCGGTCCGCCTTGCAGGCCCGGGAAGATCGCCGAATTGATCTTCTTGGCGAGGTCCGCGTCATTGGTGAGGATCATGCCGCCGCGCGGCCCGCGCAAGGTCTTGTGCGTCGTCGTGGTGACGACATGGGCGTGCGGGAACGGGGAGGGATGGGCGCCGCCCGCGACCAGCCCGGCGAAATGGGCGATGTCGACGACGAAATAAGCGCCGACTGCGTCGCAAATGGCGCGGAAACGCTCGAAGTCCCAAAAGCGCGCATAGGCCGATCCGCCGGCGATGATCATCTTCGGCTTGTGCTCGCGCGCCAGCGCCTCGACCTGATCCATGTCGATCCGATGCGTCGTCCGATCGACCCCATAGGGGACCGGCTTGAACCAGCGGCCCGGACATGTTGACCGGCGAACCGTGGGTGAGGTGCCCTCCCGCCGCGAGATCGAGGCCCATGAAAATGTCGCCGGGCTGCATCAGCGCGAGAAACACGCCCTGATTGGCCTGGCTGCCGGAATTGGGCTGGACGTTGGCATAAGCACAGCCGAACAATTGGCGCGCGCGGTCGATCGCGAGGCTTTCGGCGATGTCGACGAACTGGCAGCCGCCGTAATAGCGCTTGGCTGGATAGCCTTCGGCGTATTTGTTGGTCATCACCGAGCCCTGCGCCTCGAGCACGGCGCGCGACACGATGTTTTCCGACGCGATGAGTTCGATTCCATCGCGCTGACGACCCAGTTCGAGTTCGATCGCGCGCGCGATTTCCGGATCGGCGTCGGCCAGGCTTGCGGAAAAGAAGGAGTTCGAACGGATCGATGCTGCGGCGACGCGGTTTGGAGCGGTGACGTTCATGGCGGCGGACCTTCCATAATCTCAAGGCGGCTTTAACACGGTGAATGCGAGGCGGGCAAAGGCGGGATTGCGGCGCAAATGAAAAAGGCCGCCCGAAGGCGGCCCTTGGGCAGTATTCCTATAACGTCGATCAGGCGGCCGCGGACCTGATCGCACGACGGCGCGAAAACCCGAGCCAACCGAGCCCCGCGAAGCCGGCGATCATCATGGCCCAGGTCGATGGCTACGGGGAACCGGCGAGGCCCCCGTCGCGAGCGTCGACGGCGGCGAGGAAGGGCTCGCCGTTCGGGTTATTCGTGTCCGGCGCGCCGCTCAACGTGATCGAAGTCAGCGTGTTGCCATCGAACGAAGCGGGGAGGATGTATTCATAGGCGTCGAAACGAACGCCGGCGCCATAAGTCGCCGTGCCGTAAATGTCGGTCGCGACAGTCGTTGTAAGCTGTCCAGTGGTCACGGATGTTGACCCTTCATCCAAAGAGGATCGTATCCGTATCGCCAGCCGAATCCTGGAAGACCAGTGAGCCGACAGTTTCGCCCAAAACTCCGAACGCCGAATTCACCAGTACATAAACGGTCGAGTAGCCCGCTTGGTTGACCGGAATCACGAAGCTGTCGCTTGGCGACGAGACCTGGATCGCTCCCGTCGTGCCTGCGGCGCCCGCGTCCGACGACACCAAAAATGACGCCGCTCCAATGGTGACGGTCGACCCCGCGGTCGGGTAGGCGGTTCCGTCGGTATAGGTCTGAAGATTGGCGTTCGTGAGGGACGAAAGGTCGATCTCGGACTGAGCGGCATGCGCCGCCCCCGCCAATCCCGCAGACAGAAATCAGCGCAACAGCGCCCGACATCACAATTCTCAACGAACCCCCCTGTTTCCGGCGGCCTGAACAGGTATCCGCGCCCTTGCCATGTATGATTTGCAAGAGGCGCCGATGTCAATAGACCAGGGGTCTTAGGACCTTGGCGAAACTGGCCTATGCAATCAAAAGCCGGGGTCGTTATCGGGGCGTCGGCGCTGGCCGTCAGCGGCCTTTGGCGGCGCCGGTGAAAATAACCACCTCGTCCTTGCCCACACGATCGAGCAGCGCGTGCGCCTCCTCGTCCAGGAGGTCCCTGTCGATGCTTTCCGGCCGGAGGCTCGCGACGCGCAGCTCCCAGCGCGCGCGTTCGGTTTTCAGCCCGGCCAGTTGGGCTTTCAACTCGATCGCCTCGGCGTCGAATTTCGCCGCGGCCTTGAGCCCGTGCTCGCCGTTCGACGCGCCCCAGACCAGATAGCCGCTCGCGACCCCGAGCACGAGGTAGAGAACGATCGGCAGTACGATCGAGCGCAGGCGAGTCCTGACCACCATCCGCCGATCCTGAGGGGACAGCGTTAGCGCGAAGTTAATAGAAGGCGCTTTTCACGGCTGCTCACAAGTGCTTCAGCGGTCCGAGCAGACGACCAAGACGGTCGCGCGACTTGCCTATCTTGGATGTCGCGGCGATGGTCATGGTTCCGACGCTTCGATAGGAGAGATGATCCGTTGCGGTTGGGATTGCGCTTTCCAAACATCATCGGCCTCAGCGTCGCGATCGCCTTTTCGGGTTCGGGCCTTTCTTGTGCGGCAGGGCAGCCGTCGGACGTTCCGGCTTGGCTGCAGGCCCATGTGGGCGAAGGCGAAGGTCAGATCGCGCGAGTGGTCTTAGAGAGGGCTCGCGCGCTTTACCTGCAGAAGGGGGTTAGAAATCCCTGTTACTTCGCCATGGACGCTACACGCCCGAATGGCGGCGCGGCGGGGCGCCGGTTTTACATCATCTGCGAAGCCGACCGGTCGTTTCGCGCGATTTCCGCGGGTCACGGCGGCGGTCGCGATTTGAACGGCGTCGCTGATTTCGCCAACGGAAGACGGTGCGCGAAGAACTTCGGCAATGCGATGGACTTTGAACTGACGGCCGGCGGCGCCTATGTGACGAGCGAAACGAAAACCTCTTTCAAGGGCTATTATCGCGTCTCCGCGAGAGAAGACGCGGTTTTCCTCCGCCCGTTCGTGCAGTTTGACGGCGAAGGCGAGGCCGCAAACGCCAGGCAGCGTGCCATCGGCGGGCATCCCGCCGAGGTGTTGGCGGGAATATGTCTGCGAAAAAGTCCGGACAGCCCGTACGCGAACCATGACGGTTACGTTCCGGTTGGAAAGCTGGTGGATTACGCCGGCGGCCGCAGCGACGGCTGCACCAGCTGGTCGCCATCCGACGCCCGGCAAATCATGCCGATGGTGAAGGACAATCCGACGACAGTTTATATTTATCCTGAATCGCGCGACATCGACGCCGTCGCGCGAGCCGGCCGCGGAGGATCATATTGGAACGCCTCCTGCTTGAAGGAGATCGGCTCTCCAAAGTTTTGGCCCAAGGAAACCCTCGAGCCGATCCTTGCTCGATACGAGAAAGATCATCCGCCGCCGCGGCGCCGCCAATTTGCAAGGAGCCTTGAACCTCTAAACCGCCTTGATTGCCTCGCGGCCGGCATAGCGGGCCTGATCGCCGAGCTCCTCCTCGATCCGGATCAGCTGGTTGTATTTCGCCAAACGATCCGAGCGGGAGAGCGAGCCCGTCTTGATCTGTCCGCAATTGGTGGCGACCGCGAGATCGGCGATGGTCGAATCCTCGGTCTCGCCCGACCGATGCGACATCACGGCGGTGTAACCGGCTCGCTGCGCCATATCGACGGCGGCCAGCGTCTCGCTGAGTGAGCCGATCTGGTTGACCTTGATGAGGATCGAATTCCCGACCCCCTCTTTGATCCCGCGCTCGAGGATCTCGACGTTGGTGACAAAGATATCGTCGCCGACGAGCTGGCACTTCCCGCCGATCTTGTCGGTGAGCAGCTTCCAGCCGATCCAGTCTTGCTCTGCCATGCCGTCCTCAATCGACAGGATCGGATACGCGCCCTGAAGCTTTGCGAGATACTCGACCTGTTCTTCGACCGAGCGCGTCTTGCCTTCGCCCTCGTAGACATATTTCCCGTCCTTGAAGAACTCGGACGCCGCGCAATCGAGCCCGAGCACCATGTCGTCGCCAGGTTTGAATCCCGCCGCCTCGACCGCCTTGAGGCAGAAATCCAGCGCCGCCTCCGCTGACGGCAGGTTTGGCGCAAAGCCGCCTTCGTCGCCGACGTTGGTGTTGTGTCCGGCCTTCTTCAGCGCCGCCTTTAGCGCGTGAAAAGTCTCCGCGCCCCACCGCACCGCCTCGGCAAAGGACGGCGCGCCGACGGGCAGGATCATGAATTCCTGGAAGTCGATCGGATTGTCGGCATGCGCGCCGCCGTTGACGATATTCATCATGGGCGTCGGCAAGAACTCTGGCCATGGCGCCGCCGACGTAACGGTAAAGCGTCAGGCCCGAAGCCTCCGCCGCGGCCTTGGCGACGGCAAGCGAGACGCCGAGAACGGCGTTCGCGCCGAGCCGCGACTTGTTGTTCGTGCCGTCGAGCGCGATCAACGTCTCGTCGATCTTCAGCTGGTCTTCAGCCTCGAGCCCGGAGACGGCGTCGAAAATGTCGCGATTGACCGCCTCGACCGCTTTCAGCACGCCCTTGCCGCCGAAACGCCGCTTGTCCCCATCGCGCAGCTCGACCGCTTCGCGGGTGCCGGTCGAAGCGCCTGATGGAACCGCGGCTCGCCCCATCGAGCCGTCTTCGAGCACGACATCCACTTCGACCGTAGGATTGCCGCGGCTATCGAGGATTTCGCGGCCGACGACGTTCACGATCGCAGTCATTTTGACTCCAGCGCTGCAGGCATTGGTCTGGCGTCTTAAGGCATCCACGTAACCGATGAAAGACGGACCGCAGCCGGTAAGATGGTCGAATGCGTAGCACTTTTGCATTCGTCACTGCACATTTGACCAAAATGAGCCAAGCTAGAAAAAATATGCATGGCAGCAGCGCTTAGCCACGTGACATAGCCAAAAAATTGGACTAGCAATGATGCGCTAAAAGGAGGCCGCTGCCAAAAGGTTTGGCGCCGGACGCCGTAGGGTCTGTGGGAGGACAAAAGCGTTCGACAGTCTTAATTGCCGCTACCGTAGCGGAAGGGATAGTAAACAATATCCAGGATTGTAAAACGCACTACGTGAATGAAAAAGGGGCGGCCCGCCGGAAGAGCGGTCCGCCCCTTAGTATTTTGGCAGTCACGCTTCTACTTGCTCTGGACTGCGGTCCCTGGAGCGCGCCGAGCAAAGCGCTGTCGAGCCAACCGCCCATACCGAGCCCTGGCGACGATGGCGGCGGCCTCATTGCCCTTCTGCCTCGCCCTCCGCCCAATTTCGTTGCGTCTCCGCGATATAGGCTTCCAGCCGCCCCTCGCTGATCGCAAGCCGGGCGCCGGACATCAGATCCTGATAATAGGCGAGGTTGACTTCGGTGAGGCCCATCATCGCGAGGATCTCGCCTGACTTGACCAGATGGCGCCAATAAGCGCGGGAATAGTCGCGCGCCATCGGCGACGACGAGAGCGGATCGACCGGCCGCGCATCATCGGCGAAGCGGGCATTGCGCAGGTTGAGGCGGCCCCGGCGGGTGAACACCATCCCGTGCCTTCCAGCACGGGTCGGCATCACGCAATCGAACATGTCGACGCCGCGCCTCATCGCCTGAAGCAGATCGTCGGGCGTTCCCACGCCCATGAGATAGCGCGGCTTGTCGAGGGGGAGATGCGGGACCACGACATCGAGCGTGTCGAGCATCGCCGCCTGCGGCTCGCCGACCGCCAGTCCGCCGATTGAATAGCCGTGAAAGTCCATCTCGACGAGCGCCTCAGCGCTGAACAGGCGAAGGTCCTTTTCCGTGCCGCCCTGGACGATGCCGAAGATCGCCCGGCCCGGCTGTTCGCCGAAGGCGCTCTTCGAACGCTCGGCCCATCGAAGCGACAGGCGCATCGCGCGCTCGGCTTCCTCATGGGAGCACGGCAGCCTCACGCACTCGTCGAGCTGCATCTGGATGTCCGAACCGAGAAGGCGCTGCACCTCCATCGAACGCTCGGGCGTGAGTTCATGGCGCGATCCATCGATATGCGACTGGAAGGTCACGCCGTGCTCGGTGAGCTTGCGCAGTTTTGCGAGGCTCATCACCTGAAAGCCGCCGGAATCGGTGAGGATCGGGTGCGGCCAGTTCATGAATTTGTGCAGGCCCCCGAGCGCCGCGATCCGCTCGGCCCCCGGCGCCAGCATCAAATGATAGGTGTTGGAGAGCACGATGTCGTAGCCGAGCGCTCTCACCGCATCCGGGTGCATGGCCTTGACGGTCGCCGCAGTGCCGACCGGCATGAAAGCGGGCGTGCGGATCGTTCCGCGCGGGGTCGAGATTGCGCCGGTTCGCGCGCGGCCGTCCGTGGCGTGGACGGCGAAGGAAAACTCGTCGCTCACGGGCGTTCGTGGCCCGCGCGCGCCAGGAGGCAGGCGTCGCCGTACGAATAAAACCGATATCCGGCTTGAGCGGCATGCGCGTAAGCCGCCTGCATCGTCTCAAGTCCGCTGAAGGCCGCGACGAGCATGAACAAAGTCGATCGCGGCAAATGAAAGTTGGTCATGAGCGCGTCGACGCAGCGAAACTCATAACCCGGCGTGATGAAAATATCCGTCCGGCCTGAAAACGGCCGAAGCCGCCCATGTTCGTCGGCAGCGCTCTCGAGGACCCGCGCGGACGTCGTGCCGACACAGACGATCCGGCCTCCGGCTTCCCGCACGGCGTTCAGGGCGTCGGCCGTGGCTGCGCTGATCGAGCCCCATTCGGAATGCATCTTGTGGTCGCGCGTATCCTCGACCCTGACCGGCGCGAAAGTTCCGGCGCCGACATGCAAAGTAACTTTGTGCAGCGCGACGCCTCGCGTCGCGAGGCGAGCAACCAGCGCCGGAGTAAAATGGAGCCCGGCCGTCGGCGCCGCGACCGCGCCAGGGTTGGCGGCGAACATCGTCTGGTAGTCCGCCTGGTCGCTCGGCGACAAGGCGCGCCGCGAGGCGATGTACGGGGGCAGGGGGGGCGCGCCGAGGCGTTCAATCGCCTCGTCCAGCGCCGCGCCGGTGAACTCAAAGCGCAGCAGAACCTCGCCCGCTTCGCCTTTCTCCTCCACTTCCGCGTCGAGCGCCGCGAGAAGGCAGGCCATGCTTTCGCGCGCCTCGCCGAAACGGATGCGCTCGCCGACTTTGAGCCGCTTGGCGGGCCGCGCGAGCGCCCGCCAGCGGCAATCATCGACGCGCTCGATCAGGGTCGCCTCGATCGAGGCGGTCGTCTCGTCCCTGACCCGGACGCCCTCGAGCCGCGCTGGAATCACACGGGTGTCGTTGACGACGAGCGCGTCGCGGGATGTGAGAAAGTCCGGCAGATCGCGCACGTGCGCGTCCGTCAGATCGCCGTCGGGCCCGACAACCAGCATCCGCGCGCTGTCCCGCGGATTCACGGGAGCGAGCGCGATGCTTTCAGGGGCGAGAACAAAATCGAAGGCGTCGACGCGCATTGCGGTCATCGCCATCCTGTCGTGACGGTCAATAGGGCGCGCGGGGGTTGCGCGCCCTAGCCGGCGCCCTTGTTGTCCCGCTCCTCATGAGCCGCAAGCGTCGCTATGATCTCAGCTTAAGCTCGCCTTGATGATCTTGTCGGGATCGCGGACGGGCTCGCCGCGCTTGATCTTGTCGACGTTCTCCATGCCCGAGACCACCTTGCCCCAGACGGTATATTGGCGGTTGAGAAAGGCCGCGTCGCCGAAGCAGATGAAGAACTGCGAATTGGCCGAATCCGGGCTAGAGGAGCGGGCCATCGAAACGGTGCCGCGCACATGCGGCTCGGCGTTGAACTCGGCCTTGAGGTCGGGATATTTCGATCCGCCCGTCCCGGTTCCCTTGGGACACCCGGTCTGGGCCATGAATCCGTCGATCACGCGGTGGAAGACGATGCCGTCGTAGAATCCTTCCGAGACGAGGCGCTTGATATGCGCGACATGGCCCGGCGCAAGCGCCGGATTCATTTCGATCACCACCGGGCCCTTGCTCGTCTCAAGCGTTAGCGTATCGCCTGCGCTGCTCATGTCGTTGCTCCTGCTTATTTCGCGCCAGACGCCATGCGCATGGTTACGATCTTGTCGGGATTCGTGACCGCGCCGTTGTTGTCCTGGGTTCCGGCCTTGATCTTGTCGACGACGTCCATGCCCGAGGTGACCTCGCCGAACGCCGTATATTTGCCGTCGAGGAATCCCGCGTCGGCGGTCGTTATGAAAAACTGCGAATTGGCCGAATTCGGATCCTCAGCGCGCGCCATGCCGAGAACGCCTCGGGTGAAATGGGTCTGGTTGAACTCGGCTGGCACGTCGGGAAGGCTGGAGCCGCCGGAGCCAGTTCCAGTCGGATCGCCCGTCTGCGCCATGAACCCTGGAATGACGCGATGGAAGGTCAGGCCGTCGTAGAACTTCTGCTTCACCAGCGTCTTGATCTGCGCGACGTGCTTGGGCGCCCAGTCCGGGCGAAGCTTGATCGTGACCTTGCCGTGCTTCGTCGTGAGGATGACGGTGTTGTCGGAATCTTCGGCCGCCCAGGCGGCGGAAGCGGCCAGAAGAGGGAGCCAGAGCGCGGCGCGTCGGCTGACAGCGAACATGAACGGACCTTTTGAAGAGCGGCTGCCGGGTTGCGGCGGGCGGCTTGATAGCAGGTTAAAAAGGCATTGCAACCCGCGCCGCCTTCGACCGCCTGGACAGAAGGCAGGCTGCGGAAATTTCGCGCTTTCGCAGCGCGCCGGCCTGATAGTATACATCGTTTCGCCTTCGACGCCTCGGAACTTCAAGCGCTATGTCCCGCATCTGTCTCGCCCTGGTCGCATTGCCGCGCTGATCGCCTCCGCAGCGCCGGGTTTGGCGGCCGGGCCGGTGACGCGTCAATGCGATTATCGGGGGGAGGGCAGGCTCGGGCCCCTCGTCGTCGCCTATGACGCATCCGCCCACCTGGTTCGGGTGACTTCGGCCGACGGCCGGCTCTGGCTCTACCAGAATGGGGCGATCGGCCGCCTCGGCCCCGCGATCGCCGCGGCTGACGATCCAGGACCGGTGCAGCAATTCGTCATCGAGCGGGCGGGCCAGGTGGAGGTTGGTTTCCGCTGGCCTGACGACGGCACGACCGGCCATCTGGCCCATTTTGACGCCGCCGCGTTCAAGGATCCCGCGAAGCGGTGCGTCTGGCGCTCGCTTTGGGACTTCGCGATGGGCTGAAGAGGCCGCCCGACGCGGCCAGCCATTCCCTCACATGCCCCCGTTCGGCTGCGGCGCCGGGTCCCGGTAGTAGGTGTTGAGGATCGACAGGCGCGGCTTCTCGACGGGGACCGAAATCGCCTCTCGCCCATGCCAGCTCGACCTCAGAAGCGAAAAGGCCGGATGGATGACGACGAACGCGTAGCCTGAGTTCGGCAGGAACGGCACGGTCTTGTCCTTCACGAGCCCATAGGATTTCCAGGCGAAAACGCCCATCGGGGAAACCTTATAGATCGCCGTGCCGAGTTCGCGCTGAGAGTCGTCCGAGGGCAGGTAGATCTGCATGGTCAAGACCTTCCTGCGGGTGTCGGGATGAGGCTTGATCGCATAGCCGTTGAGGTCGGTGTAGAGGACTGGCCGCGGATGCATGGGAACCGGCCAACTCTCGCCGCTTCTCCTGGCGCGAATGCGGAACCCCTCGTCGAGCTTTTCCCTCAAGGCGGACGCGACTTCGGTCGACGCCAGCACCCGCCGGACGATGCTCCATAGCTCGCGGCTCTCCTCCGACCCTGGATCGCTGTGCTCGTCGTAGAGGGCGTATTCCCGCCGCGTTCCGTCGCCGTTCAGTCCGGCAAAGCGGTCGACGTCGGGGAAGCGCTGCAACAGGCGGGCGTAAAAGTCGCTCGGGAAGAAGTCGCGAAACCGAATCAGCGGATAGGGCTTGCGAAACGCCTCGGCATTGAGGATCGAGTTGGTGGCGGATTCGAGAGCCTGCCGGAACTCACCCTCTTGCCTAGGCGTTTGGGATGCACCAGTTTTCTCGCCGGCCTCGGCCACATCCATCATATCTTACCTCGATACCGATTTCGATCGACCAACCGCTTATAAACCGGATGACCGACTATCCCCAAGTTTCCGCGAACTCAAATCGGCCCGCGCCCGAAAGTCGGCGTGACAGAGACTCTGGCCTCATCGCAACGCCACGCGGCGGGCGGGACGCCGATGTCTCGCCCGGCGGTCAACGCCCCCAACTCTCTGCGTCACCGGCTGGAATTTCTCGCATTTCGGGCCGCTCGGGCCGCCGCGACAGCCTTGCCGCTCGAGGTCGTATCGTCGACTTCGGGCCTCGCCTGGCGGCTGATCGCCCCCCGTCTCCACCGGCAGGAACGCGCGCTCCGCAATCTCGCGCATGGCCTTCCCCGAGCTTTCGCAGGCCGAGCGCAAGCGGATCGCCGCGGGCCATGTGGGAGAACCTCGGCCGCACGTTCGGCGAATCGTTTCACCTCAAGCAGATCGTCGCCCAGAAGCGCGTCCGCTTCGAGCCCATGGAGCAGCTCGAGGAGATCATCCGCGGCGGCCCGTGCGTCGTCTGCGGCATGCATCTCGGCAACTGGGAGCTCGTCGCTTACGCGAGCAAGCTCATGGGCGTCCCGTTCAGCGGCGTCTATCAACGCCTTAGCAATCCGTTCGTGGACGAGGAAAGCCGCAAACTGCGAGCCTTCCTCTATGATGGCGGTCTTCTGCCGAAGACCCCGGTGACCGCGCGCTCGCTCATGAAGGCGGCGAAAAGCGGGGGCTATCCCGCATTCCTCGCCGACCTCCGCGACGACAACGGCGCGGCGGTTCCGTTCTTCGGGGCGCCCGCGCTCGCGACCGTCTTTCCCGCTCTCCTCGCCCGCAAGACCGGGCTTCCGCTTTATGCCGGCGCCGCCTTCCGCGAGCCGAAAGTGCGCTTCGTGATCCGCGGCGCGCGGGTGGAGGCGCCGCACACCGACGACCCCGCCGCCGATGCGGTCGCGGCGACGGCGGCGCTCCATGCGCAATTCGAAGCCTTCATCCGGCAGGCGCCGGAACAATGGATGTGGACCCACCGGAAGTGGGTATAGCGGGCCCGGGCGGCCTCTCCCGGCCGGGCCGATCCGGCGGCGGCGCCAGCGCCAGCGCTCACCCCCTTCATCCCGGATCGCCGTTATGGCGGCTATCATTTTGGACGGAAAGTGGACAAGGCACGAAACCGCCGACAGTCCGGCTCCGACGGTACCCGGACGTTCCGGCGACTGAACATGGTGTTGCCGCATCCGCGGGAGCCGCGCCCAAGGCTTTTCTAAAAAATTATTTACCTTTGCCGTCGCAAGAAGGTCGCAAAAAAGGTCCATTTCGGTCCTGGCGGGGAACATGTTCTTCAATTTGCGGAAAATGTTCCTGGCCGGCGGACCGGGGGGATTAAGCCCCGATATTTTGATCATAACCAAAAAGTTAAATGGTGCGCCGAGAGGCGGCCGCTCCACCTGGGGATAGGAGGTCAACCATGATTCCGACTTGCTGCTCGAAAAATTCCATCTTCCGGCCGTTGCGCGGCATTGCCGCGCGCTGCCTGCTGGCCGCCATTCCGCTGGGGATCGCGCCAGCGGCGCATGCGGCGTACAATCTCACGTTTGTAACCGATCCGACCGGCACCGGCGTCATCAACCTGCTCGGCATCAACAATTCCGGCACAATCGCCGGCTTCGACAACGGCGTCACCAACGCGGGCTTTACCCTTACGCTGCCGGCCAATTTCACAGTCGTGAATTATCCGGGCGCGGCCTCGACCCAAGTGACTGGCATCAATTCCGTCGGCGATGTGTCGGGCATTTACGTGGACGCGGCGGGCAACAACCACGGCTTCACCCGCATCGGCGGCAGTTTCGCGACCGTCGACAATCCCGCGAGCGCGGTGTTCAACCAGGCGCTCGGCATCAACAATTCCGACGAGACCGTCGGCTATTACGCCCCGACCCAAACCGGATCTCCGGGCGACGTCTCGTATTCGCAAAAAGGCGGGGTGTTCTCGACCATCGCGGGGCTGCCGAGCAACTTCAACAACCAGGCGGTCGGCATCAACAGCCTGGCGGCCCCCGAGATTGTTGGATTCTACCAGCCGGACGCGGGTCTCACCACTTCGTTCGGCTACCTCGACAAGGGCGGCACGATCACCACCATCGACCCGTTCGGCTCGACATTCACGCAGGCTCTGGGCGTCAATGACCTGGGTGAGATCGTCGGCTTCTACGTCGGCGCCGACGGCAATCAGCATGGTTACATTGACAACAACGGCGTCTTCACCAGTTTCGACCCGCCGGGCTCGGCCTCGACTACGATCAACGGTCTCAACGACAAGGGCGACATTGTCGGCTTCTATACCAACCCCGTGACAGACACCGTCGTTGGCTTTGTCGGTACTCCCGTACCGGAGCCTTCGACCTGGGCGATGATGCTTGCCGGCTTCGTGGGGCTTGGTTTCCTCGGCTATCGCAAGGCGTGCAGGGGGACGCTCGCGACCTGATTTCTAGCTCGAGACGCTGGCAGTTACTGAGGGTCGCGAAGGAGCGACCCTTTTTTATGCCTCGATTGCTCTTTCCACTCTTCCAGCTAAGCGTGAGCTTGGGCTCCCGAAATCCTGTCTGGCCTCGGGTTTGCGGCCCAGCAGGGGCGGGATCGCGCCGTCCCGCACTATCCCGTGCTATGAACATCGCTCCGTTCGCCATCAAAGGATAAGCCATGAAGAACCGCCAGTGGCTGCTCGCGCGCCGTCCGGAGGGAGCGATCAAGGACAGCGACTTCAATCTGGTCGAGACCGAGGCGCCGATTCCGGGCGAAGGCGAGGTGCTCGTGCGCAACACCATGCTGTCGTGCGACCCGACGCAGCGGGGCTGGATCGCCTTCGACACCTATCTGCCGGCGGTGAAGATCGGCGAGGTCGTCCGCTCGCTCGGCGCAGGCCGCATCGAGGCGTCGAACCATCCCGATTTCGCGGTCGGCGACATCGTGTCCGGCCTGGTCGGCTGGCAGGACTACGTTGTCATGAACCCCAAAGGCCAGCTCAACAAGCTGCCCCCGGGGACGCCGCTGGAACTGGCGATGAGCGTGTTCGGCGCGACCGGAATCACCGCCTATTTCGGCCTCATCGACGTGGGCCGGCCGGTCGCGGGCGAGACCGTCGTCGTCTCGGGCGCCGCCGGCGCGACGGGGTCGGTCGTCGGCCAGATCGCCAGGATCAAAGGCTGCCGCGCGATCGGCATCGCGGGCGGAGCGGAGAAATGCCGCTGGCTGACGGACGAGGCCGGCTTCGATGCGGCGATCGACTACAAGTCGGAGAACGTTCCGGCGCGGCTGAAGGAACTCTGTCCCAAGGGCATCGACATTTTCTTCGACAATGTCGGCGGCGACATCCTCGACGCGGCGCTGGCGCGGCTCGCGATGCGAGGACGCGTCGTGCTTTGCGGCGGGATTGCGAATTACAACGCGACGGAGCCGCCGCCGGGACCGAAGAACTACCTCAACCTGGTTGTCCAGCGCGGACGGATGGAGGGCTTCATCGTGCTCGATTACATGGCCAGCGCGTCGGAGGCGATCGGCACGCTCGCCGGCTGGGTGCAGTCGGGAAAGCTCAAGACCAAGGTCGACGTGCAGAACGGCCTCGAGAACGCGCCGGCGACGCTGCGCCGGCTGTTCGAAGGCCGCAACGACGGCAAGCAGCTCCTGCGCATCGCGGAGTGAGCGGGCCGCGCGATTTTGGACTAGTGGTCCGAGTGACGACGAAGCGGGGTCTCGTCATCGCTGCGCACCGGAATCTCGCGCGCGCTCCACGCCTCAAGCGAGCACACGAGTATCGTCGCCGAGAGCGCCGCCCCGACGAACATGAGCTGCTGAAACAGCGCCCCCTCGATCGCCCCGAAAGCACAAAGCAGCGTGACCAGAAACGATATCGGCAGGATCGGAGACATTCTCGTGAGGCCCTTGAGCGACAAGCCCAGTCGCTTGTTGCATCTGCCGGTGAAAACGCGGCCGCGCGATTTCCGTTCCCGGCGTAAACGATCGCGCGCGAATTCGTGAACGGGTGCGCGCACGGCGCGGACAGTTCGGCGGCGCAGCGGCGATGGAACGGATCAGCGAGGCTCAGCCTGTTGGACTTGGAACCAGAACTCGCCTATACGGGTGTCAACAAACAACGTTGCTGGGAGAAGCCTGCAAGCGGCCGCGGTTCTCGCCCAGTCGAGGGTCAAGCCATGAGAACCATCAAAGAGCCCATGAATGGCAAGGACTACGAGAAGGCGATCCGCGAGCTGCAGGTCGATCTCTGCGCGTTGCAGGAATGGGTCAAGCACAAGGGCTTGCGCGTAGTCGTCGTGTTCGAAGGACGCGACGCCGCCGGCAAGGGTGGCGTGATCAAGGCGATCTCCGAGCGGGTGAGCCCGCGCGTCTTCCGGGTGGTGGCGCTGCCCGCGCCGTCCGACCGTGAAAAGTCGCAGCTTTATCTGCAGCGCTACGTGCCTCATCTTCCGGCCGCGGGCGAAGTCGTGATCTTCGACCGCAGCTGGTACAACCGAGCCGGGGTCGAAGTTGTGATGGGGTTCTGCACCAAGGCGCAGCACACCCGCTTCCTCATGCTCTGCCCCCTGTTCGAGCATGCCATCGTCGATGACGGCATCATCCTCGTGAAGTTTTGGCTCGAGGTCAGCGACGAGGAGCAGGAGCGCCGCTTCAAGGCGCGCATCAAGGATCCGCTGCGCCAGTGGAAGCTGAGCCCGATGGACCTCGCGTCACGCAGCAAGTGGTACGAGTACTCGCGAGCGCGCGACACAATGCTCAGGGCGACCGACACCGATTTCGCGCCCTGGATCATCGTCCCCTCGGACGACAAGAAGCGGGCGCGGCTCAACTGCATCCGCCACCTGCTCAAAGTCATCCCGCACGAGGACGCGCCACGGACCAAGATCAAGCTGCCCAAGCGCTCGACCAAGGGCGCTTACGACGATTTGGCTTCGCTCAAAGGCCTGCGGTTTGTGCGGGAAACGGCCTGAAGCCTGCCGGGTTGAATGGAAGCGTCATCGCCAGGAGCCACGAGGGCGTCGACAGACGCCCGTCATTCCGGACGCCCTCACGGCGACCTGGCGATCCAGGGAACGAAGGGCGCCATGCGTTCCCGCCTCATGGGTTCAAGCGCTGAAACGTCTCCTCGCCATGCATCGAAAAAGTGACGATATCCTTGGCGTCGAGATTCATGGCCATGAGATCGACCATGCGGATGCGGCTGTCGTCATAAGTGCGGAAGTAGAAGCGCTTCGCCTTGAGATCGCTCGCGGCCGTCCAGAGCGTGTAGTCGGCGAGGATGTTGCCATGCTCGTCCTTCTTCGCCTCGCGCGCCGAGCCTCTGGGTATGTCGAAGTTGTTGAGGATATGAAAGGCGCTGAGCACCGCTTCGTCCCCGGTTTTCGGCTGCAACACGGATTGGCTGAACGCCACGGCGCGGACGAAGCGGGAGGGCGGCGTGAAGTCGCCCGGCATGCCCAGCATGCCCGAGCCCTGGCCGAACGGCTCGAGCTTGACCGACCCGAGCTCAATCGGCGGGTGGTTGTCGAGCGAGAAGTTCACGTAATTGCGCAGGTTGGTCATGTGCCAGTCGAAGCCGGGCGAATTGGTGATGACGCCAAGCGCATCGTCGTAGAGGTTGAGCTTGCCCCCGACATATTCGATCACGAGGCTCTTGCCCGTGGCGTCGCGGACAACGGCATGGACGGGGGGCGAGAAGCCCCATTGCTTGAGCACCGTCTCCGCGACGAGGACTGAGCCGATATTGGCCTTGACCTCGTCGACGCTGGCGAAATTGTCGAGGAGCCATGACCCCAATTGCCAGGGCGCGATGGTTTTGGCGGCGTCCGCCGGGGCGTAAGCCGGATAGCCGGCCGTGTTCGGGAAATAGAACAGTCCCGCCGCGAGCCCGGCCTCGTTGACGCCGTCGATGAGGATCGGCAGGCCGACGCCATTCGCCCCGACGCTCGCGTATTTTGCTTTCCACTTGAGGCCATCCTGGCCGTCCGGGGTTATGCCGGTCCGCTCGAAGCCGCGCGGCGAAACCAGCACATCGGAGTGAAGGTCGATGGCGAATTCGAGCGTGCGCGCGTGAACGACCGTCCCGTCCGCGGCGGTCAGGCGAATGCCGGTGCAGGCGTCGGCCGCACTGGCGAAAAAGAGCGCGCCGGCGGAGAGGATTGCGGCAAGCTTTTGGGCATATCGAGCGACAATCATGACGCTGGCTCCGGAACGTGGGCTAGAGAAGTTGCATTTGGGTCGAACCGCGATCGCCATTGCGAGCCATAGGGCGTCGAAAGACGCCCGTCCTTCCGGACGGGCTATGGCGAAGCAATCCAGAGAACGAAGGGCGCCCACGTTCTCTGGATTGCTTCGTCGCTGCGCGGCCGAAGGCCGGTGCCAACTCGCAATGACGATTCCATCCGAACGCAACACGCTCGCGCCGCTCGCGTGGCGTCGGACGAACGAATCGCGCTTAAGACTTGCATCAGCCTTAAGCGCCCGAGGCTAACGACAGATTGACGGAATCAATTGTCTCGCGCCGATTTCGATGCCGAACGGGCAGCGGCGCGGTTGAGCCGTTCGATACGCTTCTGCTACAGGCGGGCTCAAGCTTAAGCTCCAGCCGGCGCCGCGCGCTACGGCTCAAGGTCAGATCATGCACGATATCCGAGCGATCCGCGAGAATCCTGAAGCTTTTGACAAGGGCCTGGAGCGCCGTGGGCTTGGCCCGCGCGCGGAATTGCTGGTTGCGCTCGATGAAAAGCGCCGTGCCGCGATCCTGGCGCTCCAGAGCGCGCAGGAGCGGCGCAACGCCGTCTCAAAGCAGATTGGCGTCGCAATGGCGCGCAAAGACAGCGTCGCGGCCGATGACTTTCGCGCCGAGGTCGCCGGCTTGAAGGCGACCATGCCGGAACTGGAGGCGGCCGAGCGGGAGGCCGGAGCGGCGCTCGATGTGGAACTCGCGGCGATCCCCAACCTGCCGCTCGCCGATACGCCGGACGGTAAGGACGAGAACGACAATGTCGAGGTCCGCCAACATGGAACCCGGCCGTCCTTTCCGGAAGGGTTTGAGCCCGAAGAGCATTTCCAGATCGGGGAGAGGCTGGGCCTCATGGATTTCGACGCGGCAGCGAAAATGTCTGGCGCGCGCTTCGTAGTGCTGAAGGGGGCGCTGGCCCGGCTCGAGCGCGCGCTCGAGCAATTCATGCTCGACCTGCACACGAGCGAACATGGCTATGTCGAGGTCTCACCGCCGGTTTTGGTGCGCGACGCGGCCATGTTCGGCACGGCGCAATTGCCGAAATTCGAGGTCGATCAGTTCTGGGCCGTGAGCGGGGAGCTGCTGCGACCGCCGTCAGACGACGAGATCGCGCGTCTCGATCCGCTCGACGCTCAAGCCACGCTTGTCACGCAGCTGAACGCCATCAAAGGCGGCCGGTTTGGCTTGATCCCCACCGCCGAGGTTCCGCTGACCAATCTCGTGCGCGAAAGCATCGTCGACGAGAAAACCCTGCCGCTGCGCTTCACCGCCGGAACGTTGTCCTTCCGCGCTGAAGCCGGCGCCGCGGGGCGCGATACGCGCGGCATGATCCGCCAGCATCAGTTCAAGAAGGTCGAGCTGGTTTCGATCACGACGCCCGAACAGTCGCGTGACGAGCACGAGCGCATGACCGCTTGCGCCGAGGAAGTCCTCAAGCGCCTCGGCCTGCATTTCCGCACCATGGCGCTGTGCGCCGGCGACATGGGCTTCGCGGCCCAGAAGACCTATGACATCGAAGTCTGGCTGCCGGGGCAGGGGCGATTTCGCGAGATCTCGTCCTGCTCGATATGCGGCGATTTCCAGGCTCGCCGCATGAACGCCCGCACCAAAGGCGCGGACGCCAAGTCGACGCGCTTCGTGCATACGCTCAATGGTTCAGGCGTTGCGGTCGGCCGAGCGCTGATCGCGGTTCTCGAAACCTACCAGCAGCCGGACGGCTCAGTCGCCGTCCCGGACGTTTTGCGCCCCTATATGGGCGGCCTCACGCGGATCGAGGCGGCTCGCTAGCAGCCATACACGGGCTGTTGGCCGAGGTAATTGCCGTAGGCGTCATAAATGGGCGCGTAGGACGTGCATCCGCCGTAGCGATATCCATAACCGCCGTAAGCATAGGGCGCCGCCAGCAAGGCGCCGGCCGCCAAGCCGCCGACGACAGCCGGACCTGCCCAACCGCCGCCGCCCCAGCCGTTCCCGCGCCAGCCGCCGCCATGCCAGCCGCCGCCGTGCCAGCCGCCGCCGTGGAAACCGCCGCCGTGGAAGCCGCCCCCATGCCAACCGCCGCCATGGAAGCCGCCGCGTCCGCCACCATGAAACTGGGCGGCCGCCGGTTCACTCGTGGCGATCAGGGATCCCATCAGGGACAAGGCGGCCAGGCCCGCGATCGCCGCCCTGGAAATGGTGTTTCGCATCGGTGAACTCCATCAAAGATGATGCTCACCGATCAACGCCCGTCAAAACGAAAGAGTTCCCGTTCGCGGTAGTGTCGCCGGCGTCAGGAGCCAAGGCCTCCCGTGGGACAGTCAAGGCCCCCGCGGGATGGGGATTTGTGAATTAAGGTCCGAACCCGTTTCCGCCGGCAGACTGCTGCTTTGACCGGTTGAGGCTCGCGAACACGATGAGCAGCATGAACAGGGCGTTGAGGAATTCGGAGGGAACCTCAATCATTGTAAGGGGCCTCCGCCGCGCGGAAGCAGAAGACGAGGAATGCGATCGTCGTAAGGGCGCTGCAGGCGCCGTAAAGAGCGAGAAAATCCAAGGTCTTAGCCTCCGCACTTCGCAACGATCGGCCGTCAATCCTGACGACAGAATCACTCTACAACCTGAGATTGCGGCGAGGGTCAGATGCAAGTCAAGGTCCATTTTTGTAGACCCGGATTTTCGCTGTGGGCTGGTCAAGACCTCCTTATGGGACCGGAATCACATTGAATTCATATTGAATTGCATGTGATCCAAATGAGCCTCGAAGCGGCCCGATCAGATGAAGCGGATCCGGGCGTCCTCAAGCGGAATGCCTGAGAGCTTGGTGCTCCATTCCTCGCCAGCCGCGACGGGAAAGGCGCGGGTGAGCGTTCCGGTGGTGACAATCTCGCCCGCGGCGAGCGGCGGGCTCTCGGGATCCTGCGCCAGCGTCTCGGCCAGATGGCGCAGGGCGAAGAGCGGCCCGTCGAGGACATTGGCGGCCGTCCCCCGATCGACATGAGTTCCGTTGCGGAACAGATCGATCTCGAAGCGGGAAAGCTCGCGCGTCCAAGCCTCCCGCCGTGACGCCGCCGGATGATGCGGTCCGACAAAGAGCCGCCCATGCAGGCCGTAGGCGGCGACCGTGTCTGGCGCCTGGAACGACCAGTTCGGGAAGATCGACTGCACGATCTCAAAACCGTGGGCGATCCACTCGATGCAGCCGATGAGCGCCTGCTCATCCATGCCGGGCTCGGGAGGGGCCGCAAGGCCGAACATGATCTCCGGCTCGATACGGGGTTCGGCGAGGCCCTTCAACGACACCTCGATGGGATCGCTGGCGAGGTCGCGGACCGTGCCGTCGTACACATAGCCCCAGATCGGCGCATAGACGCCGTATTCCGCCCAGATGGTCCGGTTGGTGAAACCGATCTTGCGGCCGATGGGACGCTCTCCGCGCGCTTCTCTCTCGGCGCGGACGGCTGCCGTGACGTTGTAGGCATCCTTCAATCCGAAGTCGGGATAGACTTTGGAGAAGGGGTCGAGTTGCCGGCCGGTCCCGAGAACCTCGAGCACTTCCTTGGCGATGTCATGTAGGTTCATCTGTCGCGGCGTCCTCCATTGTCCTGGTGACGATAGCTTAGCGCGCGGGCTCGGGCTTATCACGATTGGGACAACGAGGTCCGTCCGCCATACGTTCGCCAACAACCCGGTTGAGCCTTGGCGCAGCCGGTCTTGGCGGCGAAGGAACTTCAGAGGCCTCCCGGTCGTTCCCTCTCGGCAGCCTGTCGAGACGGAGTTCCGGGAATGAGAATTGCGCAGATTTCACCACTGATCGAGAGCGTTCCGCCGAAGCTCTATGGCGGCACCGAAAGGATTGTTTCCTACTTGACCGAGGAGCTCGTGCGGCAGGGACATGAGGTGACGCTCTTCGCGAGCGGCGACTCCGAGACGGCGGCCGAGCTCATACCCTGCGCTCCGACGGCGCTCCGCCTCGCGGGAGTGACCGACGCGCAGCCCTACACTGTGATGCAACTCGAGAAGATCCGCCGGCGCGCCGGCGACTTCGACATCGCGCATTTTCACTCCGATTTTTTTCACTTCCCGCTCGCTCGCACTCTGGGAACGCCATCGGTGACTACCCTGCATGGCCGTCTCGACCTTCCCTTCTACCGCATGCTGCTCGACGAATTCCCTAAGATGCCGCTCGTGTCCATCTCTGACGATCAGAGGAGACTTCTCTCGGCGCAATGGATCGCGACTGTGCTGCACGGGCTTCCCAAAGATCTCTATTCGTTTTCGGCCGCGGGCGAGGGCGGATATCTGGCGTTCCTCGGCCGGATCAGTCCGGAAAAGCGCCCAGACCGGGCGATCGAGATCGCGAGGCGCGCTGGCGTTCCGCTCAAGATCGCCGCCAAGGTCGACAAGGTCGACCAGACCTATTTTGACGAGACGATCCGCCCGCTCATCCAAGGTCCCGGCGTCGAATTTGTCGGCGAAGTCAACGACAGCGAGAAGCAGGCTTTTCTCGGCGGCGCCTCGGCGCTGCTGTTTCCGATCGATTGGCCCGAGCCCTTCGGCCTCGTCCAGATCGAGGCCATGGCCTGTGGAACTCCCGTCGTCGCCTGGCGTCGTGGCTCCGTCCCGGAAGTGATCGACGAGGGCGTCACCGGCTTCATGGTCGAGGACATCGGCGAAGCGGTCGCCGCGGTCCATAAAGTCGGTTCTCTCAGCCGTTGGGCCGTGCGCGAGCGCTTCGAGCAGAGGTTCACGATTGAGCGCGTAGCCCATGACTATGTGCGCGTTTACAGTTCGCTCGCGGCCGAGCCCACCCTGCGCGCCACCGGCGGCGGGCGCGGGATCACAATGCAGCGGCCGCCTTTGCGGGCGGTCGAGCAGAAGAAACAGGGGATGATGGTTTGACAGCAACGAACCTGGGCAGCCACGCGGCCTTGGAGTCCTCGAACACCGAAGCAGTCCCCAATCCTTTCTACATCTCGACAACGACTTCCATACTGGAGAGCCGACCGCGAACGCTCAAGCACAACGACACATTCGCCGTGTTCGACCATTACGGCGACGTCTCCTCCCGAGGTAGCAATGCCCAAGGCCTCTTTCACAAGGACACGCGCTTCCTCTCGGATCTGCGCGTCCTGGTCGACGGACAGAGGCCGCTCCTGCTCAGCTCCAATGTCGAGGACAATAATGTTCTGCTGACAGCGGGTCTGACCAACCCGGACCTCTTCGCGGGCGCCGAACTCAAGCTTCCACG
This sequence comes from uncultured Alphaproteobacteria bacterium, assembly GCA_963833955.1. Taxonomy (GTDB): domain Bacteria; phylum Pseudomonadota; class Alphaproteobacteria; order Rhizobiales; family Beijerinckiaceae; genus Roseiarcus. The sequence continues at coordinate 190,262 of CAWHZY010000009.1, forward strand.
AGACACGATCCAGATTGTCCGCTCGAAGTTCCTCTGGGCCGGCGCGAGCTATGAGCGGCTGGGCGTTCGCAGCTTTGGCGCCGGGGCGCAGGTCTTCGAGTTCATGTTCCACTTCGCGGCGGACTTCGCCGATATTTTCGAGCTTCGCGGCCATAGTCGAAAACGTCGAGGCAAGATCGAAGCCAAAGTCGACGAGAGCGGCGTCATCTTCTCGTACCACGGTCTCGACGGCGTCATCCGCCGCTCGACCGTCCGGTTCGATCCGGCGCCGGCGACGATCGACGAAGGCAGCGCTCGCTTCCTCGTTGAGCTGGGCCCCCGCGAGCACAGCTCGATCTTCATGACGGTCGAGTGCGAAGAGAACACGGTGAAGCAGAGGCCGGTCCGGCAATTCTTCACCGGTTTGCGCGACTCCGGTCGCGCCCTGCGTGCGCTGTCGGTTCGCGCCGCTGCGATCGAGACGTCCAACGACATTTTCAACGAAGTGCTGTGCAGGTCGGTCGCCGACCTCTACATGTTGATGACCGACAAGCCGCAAGGCGCCATTCCCTACGCCGGCATTCCCTGGTACTCGACGCCGTTCGGCCGCGACGCGATCATCACCGCGATCGAGATGCTGTGGATGGATCCCTCGGTCGCGACCGGCGTGCTGCGGTTCCTCGCTGCGACCCAGGCCAAAGAGATAAAAAAGGACGCGGAAGCCGAGCCCGGAAAAATCGTGCACGAAATGCGCTCGGGCGAGATGGCGCGCCTCGGCGAGGTTCCGTTCGCCTTTTACTACGGCTCGGTGGACAGCACGCCGTTATTCGTCATTCTCGCGGGCCTCTACTTCGAGCGCACGCATGATCTGGCCCTGGTTTCGGAATTGTGGCCGAACATCGAGGCCGCGCTCAATTGGATCGACACTTACGGCGACAGGGACGGGGACGGGTTCGTCGAATATCAGGGCGGGGAAACCGGGCTCACCAATCAGGGGTGGAAGGATTCCGCCGATTCGATCTTCCACGCCGACGGCAGCGACCCGGTGGGCCCAATCGCGCTTTGTGAAGTGCAGGGTTATGTCTACGCCGCGAAGCGCCTGGGAGCGAAGATCGCGGCCGCCAACGGCCTCGCCAAACGCGCCGAGCAGCTGGAGCGGGCGGCCGAGACCCTCAGGGGTCGCTTCGAAGAGGCGTTCTGGTGCGACGACATCGGGACCTACGCGCTCGCGCTCGACGGCCGGAAGCGTCCTTGCAGGGTGCGCTCGTCCAATGCCGGTCAGCTGTTGTTCACCGGCATCGTGTCCAAGGAGAGAGCGGCGGCGGTCGCCGAGCAACTGTTGGGCCCGAACTTCTTCACCGGCTGGGGGATCAGGACGATCGCCTCGTCGGAAGCGCGCTACAACCCGATGTCCTACCACAACGGCTCGGTCTGGCCGCACGACAACGCGCTGATCGGCCTCGGCTTTGCTCGCTATGGATTGCGACACGAAACTCAGCGGCTCCTGGCGGGTCTCTACAATACTTCCCGCTATATGGACCTGCGCCGGCCCCCGGAATTGTTCTGCGGCTTCAGGCGCACGCAGGGCAAGGGGCCGACGCTCTATCCGGTCGCCTGCTCTCCGCAGGCCTGGGCGAGCGCAGCGCCGCTGGCGCTGTTGCAGGCGTGCCTGGGCCTCGAGTTCGATTTCCAGGCGGAGCAGATCTGCTTCTCTCGCCCGACATTGCCGGACTTTGTGGATCGGGTCACCATCCGCTCGCTCAGCATTGGCGAAGCCCGTGTCGATATCCTCCTGCAGCGCCACGCTTCCGATGTGTCCGTCAACGTCCTGCGTCGGGTCGGCAGCGCCGAGGTGATGGTCAAGCAATAGCCAGGGAGGCGCCGAACGGCGCCTGAACGCGGCTCGAATCCCCTTTTCCGCAGAACGCCCTCGCCTCGGCGCACGCCTCGTGCGAAAACGTGGCCCCATGCGAATCCTTCTCACCAATGACGACGGCATCCACGCGGCTGGGCTCAAGCTCCTCGAATTGATCGCAAGCGAATTGTCGGACGACGTGACCGTGGTCGCGCCCGAGAACGACCAGTCGGGCGTCGCCCATTCGCTCTCCCTCAGCGACCCACTGCGCTTGCGCGAAATCGGCCCTCGCCATTTCGCCTTGAAAGGCACGCCGACCGACTGCGTCATCATGGGGGTCAGGAAAATCATGGCGGACAACCCGCCCGATCTCGTCCTTTCAGGCGTCAACCGCGGCCAGAACGTCGCCGAGGACGTCACCTACTCGGGCACTATCGCCGGCGCGATGGAAGGGGCGCTGTTAGGGATTCCCTCGATCGCCCTGTCGCAGGCCTATGGCGGCCCGGTCGGGCGGCCAAAAATCGAATGGGAGGCGACGGAAACCCATGCCGCGCCGGTCATTCGGACGATTCTGGCCGCGGGCATCGCCCCGGGCGGCCTCGTCAACGTCAACTTTCCCGCTTGCCCCGCGTCCGAGGTGGAAGGCATCGAGCTCACCCGCCAGGGCCGGCGCAACACCGAACTGATGCGGGTCGAGGAGCGGCGCGACGGCCGCGGCTTTCCTTACTTCTGGCTCATGTTCCAGCGCGGCGCTTACGAGCAGGCGGAGGGAACCGACCTTGCCGCGCTCGCGGCCAAGAAGGTTTCGATCACCCCGCTCAGGCTCGATCTCACCGATCATGATTCGCGTCTGCGACTTGAGGAGGCTTTTGCCAAGCGTTGACGCAATGGAAACGACATCGGCGGGATAAAGACCGTCATGACCGTGGCCGAATCAGAAGAACGCGCCCAGTTCACGCTCGCCATGCGGGCGCGGGGCATCAATGACCTCAGCCTGTTGCGGGCGCTCGAGCGCGCGCCCCGCGCCCTCTTCATGCCGCCACGGTTCGCCGACATTGCGGGCCGCGACATCGCGCTGCCGATCGGCTGCGGACAGACGTCGCCGCCCCCTTCCATCGTCGCCGCAATGGTCGCCGCACTCGAACTCAAGCCCGAGCATCGTGTCTGCGAAATCGGAACCGGAACAGGCTATTGCGCCGCGTTGTTGGCCCAGCTCGCGAACGCGGTCGTGTCGCTCGAACGATTCCAGACGCTGGCTTTGGAGGCGGCGGCGAGGATCAAGGCCTTCGGGCTCGCCAATGTGACGGTGGTCTGGGCGGACGGCTTCGAGCATCACATTTCGGGCGAGCGCTTCGATCGGGTCGTGGTCCACGGCCTCATCGAGCCGCCAGCCGAGGCGTTTCGCCGGCTGGTCCGTCCAGGGGGCGTCCTGGTCGCGGTTGTCGAGGGCCCTGAGCGCGCCGAGCAGCACATTGTCAGATTGACCGACACGACGAACGTGGCGGGTGGGGCTCATGACCTCGGTCCGGCGCGCGGGATGCGGCCGCTCGAGCACGGGCTGGCGCGGGCGCTCTAGCCGCAATGCGCACATCGGGCGCACTAATTTCGACATAATCGTCAACCGGCGATTCATCTTAAACCTTCCCTTAACTCGATCGGCGCAAACTGCATTTGTATCGTGTCGCGTGGGCGTGGGTGGAAGCCGATGAGTGATTGCGTTGCGGGGGTTAAGGGACGCGCGTTTCCGCGTCTCGCCATGGCCGGGCTCGGCCTCATTTTCCTGTCGGGATGTTCGTCCGACGTCACCCGCTTCTCCCAAAGCGACAGTCCGTTCAGCAATCCTTTCGCGAGCAATACGACTCACGCCGCGCCGGCGTCCGGCGTGACCTCGTCGCCGCTCGCGCAAGCCTCGCCCGCCCCCTCGGGGACCCGCACCGCTTCGCTCTCGAGGCCCCAGGCGGTGGGTGGATCGGCCGCGGGTTGGACCGCCGCCGGCGGTTCGCCGATCGTCGTCGGCGAGGGCGAGACGCTGGACACGGTTTCGGGCCGCTACGGCGTGCCGGCTTCGGCGCTTCTCGCCGCCAACGGCCTTTCAAGCGCCTCTGAGGTGAAGAGCGGAACGCGCCTTGTGGTTCCCGTCTATCACGCCGATGGCCGCGCGGTCGCCAGCACCGAGAAGGAAAAGACCGCAAGGAAACACGACACGGACCTCGCCGACGCTGACCTCTCCAAGTCCGCCCGGAAGGCGAAAGACAAGGAGAAAGAGAAGACCGCCAAGGCGGAGAAGGCCGACAAGAAGATGGAAAAGTCTGCGTCGAAGGACCTGAAGGAGTCCAAGGGCGCGGCGGTCGCCGAGGCCGAGCCGTCCAAGTCGTCCGAAGTCAAAAAGCAGGCGATCGACAAGATGCCGACGGGCAACCTCGAATCGGGCGCGGCGCAATCGAAGACCGCGCTCACCGGCGCGCAGGCTGACGCCGCCGGCACGGAGCCTGAATTCCGCTGGCCGGCGCGCGGCCGCATCATTCAGGGGTTCAAATCGGGCGGCAACGACGGCATCAACATCTCGGTTCCCGCGGGCACGTCGGTTCGGGCGGCCGAGAGCGGCACCGTCGTCTACTCGGGCGACGGACTCAAAGGATACGGCAACCTGGTCCTCATCAAGCATCCGAACGGCTTCGTCTCGGCTTACGGCAACAATGGCGAACTCGACGTGAAGCGGGGCGAGCAGGTCAAGCGCGGGCAGGTGATCGCCAAGTCTGGCGATACCGGCAACGTCAATTCGCCGCAGCTTCACTTCGAGTTGCGCAAGGGATCGACGCCGGTCGACCCGACGAGCTATCTCGCCGGGCTCTGAGGCTCGCGCCAAAAGTGGCGAGGTCCGGCCCTCCACCGGACCTCCATCGGCCGGCCTCCGAGGAACCTCCGACACACATTTAATCCTTTGAGCGGCCAATGAGGGCGGCGGGTCCAAAGAAAGGCCCGCCGCCCTTGATTTTTTGATTGCCCATCGCGATCATTCCGTTAGTCGCCCGGCAAAATTGCGCGTAAGGCCGCCGACAACGTCGGAATCTCTTCGGTGGCCGCCTTCCACAAGACGTCGTGATCAATGTCGAAATAGGCATGGATCAGCCTGTTCCGCATCGAGACGATCTCCCGCCAGGGAATCGAGGGCGCCGACGCTCGCGTCTCGAGACTTACCTTTGAGGCTGCTTCGCCGAAGATTTCAGCGGCCCGAACGAGGGCGAAGCGGAGCATCAGATTGATTTCAAGCTCGGCTCGACTGCGTCCGGATACGAAGCACTCGCACGCTTCGGCGGCTTCGATCATATGTCGAATACGAATTGCGTCGTCACGCCGCATATTGGATCGCGGCGGTCTGCAGCACCTCATCGCGGAAGTGGCGGCTGAGATCCTGCGCTGTCCGCAAGTCGACCTTCCGCCCGTCTAGGAGGGATGACAGCTCGATTTCAATCCCCGCCATGCCGATCAGGCCGGGCTTGGCGTGGGGCTCGAATTCAACGAGCAGGTCGAGATCGCTGTCGGGCTTCGCTGTGCCCTTCAGCGTCGAGCCGAATACGGACAAAAGCCGGATACGGTGCTTCCGGCAGATCGAGGCCAGGACCTCGGGGTCAGGGAACAACGCGTCTCGCATGACCTTTCCTTAAGCGAATATCTCACGCGGAAACAAGCCGCGCCAGCCGGCTGCGCGAGCGCCACCGTCGGCGGCGGGTCCAAAGAAAGGCCCGCCGCTCTTGATTTTGCACGTCCAAGCGGAGAGGGAGAGCGATGCACGCCCGTCCCCTCGATGCGTTCGCCGCGACGCTCGTCTTCGCGCTTTGTGTGATCTGGGGCTTCAATCAGGTCGTCGTCAAACTTGCGCTGCCGGATGTGGGGCCGATCGCGCAGACCGGCATCCGCTCGGGTATCGGAGCTTTGTGCGTCATCGCCTACGCACTCGCCGCCAAGCGCCGCGTGTTCGAGATCGACGGCACGGAGGCCGCGGGGGCGCTGGCCGGCGCGTTGTTTACTGCTGAGTTCATCGCGCTTTACGAATCGCTCCGCTTCACCACCGCCGCGCGCGCGACCGTCTTTATCTACGCGGCGCCTTTCTTTGTCGCGGTCGGCGCGGCGTTCCTGCTTCGGGATGAGCGGCTGAGGCCTATCCAGTGGGCGGGGCTGGCTTTCGCCTTTGTCGGCGTCGCCTGCGGCTTCCTGGGGCGCACGAAAGGCGGGAGCCTCGCGGGCGACGCGCTCGCGCTTCTCGCCGCGGTCCTCTGGGCGGCGACGACCATCGTCATCAAGGCGACGCCGCTGAGGCGCATCGATCCGATCAAGGTGCTGCTCTATCAGATCGGATTCGCTGCGCTATTCGCGCCGCTTGTGGCCTACGCTTTCGGCGAAGCGTGGCCGACCCATCTGACGACGACGTCGGTCGCCGCCCTCCTATGGCAAGGCGTCGTTGTGGCTGGAATCAGCTACGCGCTCTGGTTCTGGACGCTCACCCGCTACGCCGTGGCCGAGCTCTCGGCCTTCACCTTCATCACCCCGCTCATCGGCGTGCTCGCCGGCTGGCTGGTGTTCGGCGAGACTTTGAGCTGGGGGTTTGCGCTGGCGATCGTCTTGGTCCTCGCCGGTCTCGCGCTCGTCAACTGGCCGCGCCGCGCGCGGATCGCGCAAGTCTAAGGGCTACTGCGCGCCGAGCGTCGCATCGAAGAACGCCAGCGCCTCGTCGATCGCCGTCTTGTGTGTCGCGGCGCGTGGAACGTCGGTGGGACAGACCGGAACGGCGGCGTCTCCCGCGGGCGTGCATTCGGCGAGGAAGTCGTAATGGCCGACGCGCGGCAGCGCGGTCAGCTTGGCGCCGGGAATGAGCGCCGCGGCGACTTCGCCGTTTGTTCCGGGCGGGGCGACCTTGTCGGCGTCGCCAAGCAGAATGCGCACCGGAAGCCGCAAGCTCTTCAGGCTCTCGGGATCGAGGCTTTGGACGATGGCCGGGGCCATCACGAACGCTGATTTGACGCTCGCGATGCCGAGATCGTCCTTGGCGTGAGCCAGCGCTGACTTGGCGGCGGGCTGTGCGAAGAACGCTTCCGCGTCCGCGCGCGAGAACTGAAATTCTTTCTGCGGCGCGCAGACGCCGTCGTCCGGATGCGCATCGCAGAACCGCAGAAAGCGGTCGAAATCCACCCGCGCGCCAGCCTCGACGAGGGATGTAAACCCACCAGCCGAAAAGCCCGCGGCGCCGAGGCGATTGAGATCGAGATGGGGGCCGATCGTCGGATCGCTCTTCGCCGTGTCGAGCGCGGTCGCCAGATCGCCTGGCCTCTCCCAGGAGAGGACCGCGCCGGCGATGGTCATCGGGTCGCGACCGTTGTTGCCCGGATGATCGACGGCGATCACGATGAGCCCATGCCGCGCCAAGGCTGTCCCGAACCAGGCCATCAGCCGCGCGGTGCCGCCGAAGCCGTGGGAAAACAGGATTACGGGGCGCGGGCGGGCGTCCTCGAAGGCGGCGTCAGGCGCGGCTGAGCCGGGCGTGAAAAGGGGTTTCCCGGGGGGGCCGATGTCGAGGGGCGCCTCGACCGCGCCGGGCGCGGCCGGATACCAGACCGTGATCCGGAGTTTATCGTCGTGCGAGGCGTTGCGCAGCGCGGCCGATGCTTCATGAGCGACGAGGTGGCGCTCGCCGACCGTCGCGGCTGCGGCGGTCCCAGCCGCGAGCGCGATCGACAGCATTGCAAGAATCGCTGCGGTGAGGCTTACGCGCATTGTCACCACCCTCATGCTGGAGGCGCTTCGGCGAAACGCGGAAACCTCGAGCCATGGTCGAGATCGCGCGCCTTCGGCGCCGTCGCCCACCCGTCGGACCCGGCGGACCGGTGACGGCGCGCCTTATACCCATTCTATTTGAGCACGACTCATCGCGCTCAAACCCGCGCAGCGGGCGCGCATTCGCGCTTCGGCCATAAGGCGATGATCGGTTCCGATCATCAAGTCTTGGTATTAAGCGTGCGCGGCGGCAATCGAGCCCATCGGCTCCTCGTCGCGGGCGCGCCGATAGAGATAGGGGGCAAAGAACGCGCTCGCGAATCCGAGCGAAAACGCGAAGACCGGCGGGAACCAGGGCGGCGTTTGCCCCTTCATCGCCGAGGGGATGGCGAGCAAGTGCGTGCAGACGAAAATCGCAAAGGCCATGGCGACGCCGGAGAGAAGACCCTCGGTGACGCGACGAGCCCAACCGCGTCCGAGGCCGAGATCGACGTCGCAGAGAATCGAAATTGACAGGCAGCTTGCGAAGGCCATCGGCGCCATCGGCGAGAGGGGATAATTGTCGAAATCGATCTCGGCCCCCAAGGATTGGTGCGTGATCGCGAGCACGGTTCGCTCGATCAGGAGCGACACGATCGCGGCGACAGCCGCCCATTCGAGCCAGGCGAGGTAAGGAAGATTGCCGCGGCTATCCGGCCGATATGCGCTCCAGCGCATTTTGGGCAGGACCGCGGCGAGAATCGCGACGGTCCGCGTCGTTCCAATCAGGATCGCGGTGACCGGCAGCGGCAACGGGCCTGTCCGCGTCGGCATCACTGAAACCAGGCCCAGGATGGCGAAAAGCATCATCGCGCCCAGGAACAGGAACGGTCCGACCTGCATCGGCGGGTAAGGCTCCGTCGCGCTGAAACCCATGGAGCGCAGCCGGTGGCTGATCCGCAGGTCAGACCCTTCGGCGATCACCAGCAATTGCGCGAGAAGTTCAACGGTATGGCGATGCATGCCGAGACAGATTTCGCGATAGGATTTCTTGGCCTTGTTGAGCGCATCCTCCCCCACGGCGCCCTCGACACGGTTCAGCTGGTCGAAGAAGACAAAAAATGCCTGCGACTGCGCGATGAAGACGCGGAAGTCCGCCTGCATCGCCTGCCAGCCCTCCTGTCGCGAGCGGAATGAGCTCAGGTAGGCGGGCGAGGCTTCGAGCTTTTGCAGCTCGAGATAAAGCTTGAGCGCGCGCGAGAAACCGCCGCGTGACGTTTCGGATCGTTCGGTGCTGAGATGGTTGGCGAGTTCCTTTGGAACTTCGCCATCGCTAATGATCCAGCTCCGCAATTCCTCGAGATCCGCCTCGCCCAACTGCAGCGCCGACGGGGTCAGGGTGTCGGCAAGGTTTCGAACGCCCTGCGGAATGCGCCCCAGGGACTGGAAATATTTGAGCAGCCACGTATCGCCCGCGTTGACGATCGCGGTGTTGGGAAGAAACGCCGTCAGGAGGACGGCCGCGAGCACCGGCGGGGCGGAGTAATGCGCGATCGCGGTTTTGACGTCATCGAGCCCCAGCGCCGTGAACACGCCCGGCATCAGGATGACTTCAGACAACAAGAAAAAGATCGCGACCGACGAGGCGACATAGCCGGCGCGCGTCATGTGGAAGAGCGTTCGCGTGGTTGAGAGACGGTTCGTCTCCGGCGTGTCGTAACGATGCGCCGCATACAAAACAACGACCAAAGCGCAGACCACTGTCACGATGATGTTTCGCGTGGACTCTTCCATCGCCGCCTCCGCTGAGTGACGCCTCCATCTCTTTATCGTTAATTAATGGTAAACGGCTGACCGGGCTGTGATGGCGATCACACAGGGCGCTCGCTTCATGAAGCCTCAAGCGGCTTGCCGAGCCGGCCGGCCAGATCCTGGATGAATTGCCAGGCCGTCCGCCCGGAGCGGGAGCCCCGCGTCGTCGCCCATTCGAGCGCCTCGGCTTCGAGCTGGGCGGGCGGCTCCTCGAGGCGGAAGTGCTTGGCGTAGCCATGGACCATGGCGAGGTAATCGTCCTGGCTGCAATGATGGAAGCCGAGCCAGAGGCCGAACCGGTCGGACAGCGACACTTTTTCCTCGACCGCTTCGCCCGGATTGATGGCGGTCGAGCGCTCGTTGTCCATCATCTCGCGCGGCATGAGGTGACGGCGGTTCGAGGTCGCATAGAAGAGGACGTTCGCCGGACGGCCTTCGATCCCGCCTTCGAGCGCGGCCTTCAGCGACTTGTAGGACGTGTCGCCGGCGTCGAACGACAGGTCGTCGCAGAAGACGATGAAGCGATAGGGCGCGTCGCGCATAAGCCCCATGAGCGTGGGCAAGCCGTCAATGTCCTCGCGATGGATTTCAATGAGCTTGAGGCGCCCGGCGACGTCCGTCTCGCGATTGATCGCCGCATGCGCCGCCTTGACCAGCGACGACTTGCCCATGCCGCGCGCGCCCCACAGAAGCGCATTGTTGGCCGGCAGGCCGCGGGCGAAGCGCTGGGTGTTCTCGACCAGAAGATCGCGCACCCGGTCGATCCCGCGCAGGATCGAAATGTCGACGCGGTTGACGCGCGCGACGGGCGCCAAGGCGCCGCTGTCGGCGCGCCAGATGAAGGCCTCGGCCGTGTCGAAATCGGGCTTCGGCGGGGCAGGGGGCGCGTGGCGCTCAAGCGCCTCGGCGATGCGGCGGAGGAGGTCGGCTTGGCTTTCGAGCGGCGGCAAGGGAAAATCCAGTTCAAATTGAGGGCCGAGGCTTTGCCACAAGCACGGGCCAAGCTCCAGAGCTGAGGCTCGCTAGACGGAAATCGGCGAGAATGCGCTAACGGCGAGGCCGGGGCAGCTGTCCTAAACTTGGGGAATCTCCGCACCCTGCCGCAGGCGCCATCACCACGGGTGAGGGCGAAGCTCCGCGCCAGGCGCGGTTAGTTTTGCCGCGCGCGCGTGACCTTGGTCCTACGACTTCAGTCCTACGACTTCCACGTGGTTTATAGTTGACACGGGCTGACTCTGAGTAATAACATTTGATTGCGGCGTTTAACATGGGTTCGGGGCCCCCTAACTCTTGCTGGGGTGGGGGGGTAGCGCGTAACGGTTTCGTGGATCGCAGCGAGTTGACGAATCGTTCTATTGCTCCTCGATCCCAGCATAAGGGGGATACATCATGGGTCGAATTTCAGCCTGTTGCCTCGGGGCGGCGCTCGCGCTCGGCGCCACGGCCGCCAACGCGACCACCGTCGATGAACTTGTCAACTTCACCGCAGGGGGCTTTACCTCGGCGTTCGGCGAGCCTGTGCCAACCGACCCGGTCACCGGATCGTTCACCATCTCCTTTGATCCGACGCAGACCTACACGGACGAAACAGTCGGGATTAAATTGAACTCCCTCAATATCGGGCTCGATTCGGCGTTGTCGTTCGATTACAGCCCAATCGGAAACGGAAATGGCTCCGCGGACGAACTGGTGGTGGGCGGGCTCGAAACCGGCGCCGCCGCTATCACCCTCGGCCCGACGGGCGCCGACTTCTATCTCCATCTCATGACCTTCACGTCGAGTCCGACTTTCCAGCAATTGGGTTACCGCCCGGCCGAGACCACTTCGGATTCGAACTATTTCTTCACGCCGCTTAACGGCCAGAATTTGCCCGCCGAAGGCGTGACGTTCACGGTGTCCAGCTCTCCCGTTACGCCGTCTGTTCCCGAGCCGTCGACGTGGGCGATGATGGCCCTCGGTTTCGCGGGCATTGGGTTTCTTGCCTGGCGCAAGCAGGCGAGATTCGCGGCCGCCTGAACTTCACCGCGGAGGGCGGAGAAAGGCCGTTCTTGGGCGGCCTTTTCGGCGTGTGCTTTATTCCGAGGTCGGGCTCGGTGCTCACGACCAGCTGTAGGCGAACAGCCCCATGACGACGAGGATGATCACGGCCGCCACGACGTAATGCTTCGCCTCCCATTCATGCATGGTGAGGGCAGGGAGGCGTTTCTTCGGAGGGCGCTCGGCGGACATGACCTCCCGCTAACACGAATGCCGCCCGCGGCAAATGCGGCGATGCCTGGTCCGCGGAGCGGAGAGATAATTTTACATATTGAGGCTTGCATTTTGCGCGCGGCGGCGCTCTGCTTGCCCCGCTTGCAGGACGAATCCCATGAACGTCGTCTTAATCGCTCTCGGCTGCGTCTTGATGGCGCTCGGGCTCGTGATGGCCGCCAACCGTAGCGGTTACCTCTATTTCGTGGTCGGACCTCGCTCGGTTCTCATTCTTGCCGGCGTGGTCGCTTTGCTCGTCTTCTGGATTCATGGGGCGGTTCCCAGATAGGGCTCGCCTTGGGTGAGCCGCTCGTGCGCCAAATGGCGTGAACCCAAGGCGCCCTGTCAAACCGCCCGACCCGATGCTATATATTGGCAACCGGACGAGTGGCGCTCGGCCGACGGAGATTCGCGACGATGGCGTCTAGACTGTTACGGCGACAGGTTATGACCCTAACCGACGCAGCGGCGGCGCGCGTGCGCGAGCTGACCGAAGCGGCGGGCAAACCGGTTGCGGGCTTGCGCGTGGGCGTGAAGAACGGCGGCTGCGCCGGCATGTCCTATACGATGGAGCTTGCCGAAGCGACAAATCCGACCGACGAGGTCGTCGAGGACAAGGGCGTGCGCCTGCTGATCGACCCCAAGGCGGTGCTGTTCCTGCTCGGCTCGCAGATGGATTTCAAGGTCGACCGCCTGTCCGCGACCTTCGCCTTCTCCAATCCCAACGAAACCTCGGCCTGCGGCTGCGGCGAGAGCGTCGCGATCACCCCGGCAAGCCCCGACGCGCTTCACGCGCCGGCCTGATTTGCCTCGACGCGCGTGGACGCCGAGGCCCTGAAGGCGCTCTTCGAGCCCTTCGGGTCCGTCACCGTCAAACGGATGTTCGGCGGCGCTGGCGTCTATGCCGAAGGGCTTTGCTTCGCCATCGAAGCCGACGGCGAAGTGTTCCTCAAAACGGATGCTCTTTCGCGAGCCGACTTTTCAGCGGCTGATTCCGCGCCATTCATCTATGTGGCGAAGGGCAAGGCGAGGCCCACGTCCTACTGGAGCCTGCCGGCGATCGCTCACGACGAGGCCGACGAGCTGCGCCGCTGGGCCGGGATGGCACTGGACGCGGCGCGGCGCGCGGCCGCGGCCCGGGCGAAGCCGAAGCGTAAGCGCCCAGCGGAGGCCGAATAACAGTCAAACGGTCAAGTTCGCGCGGTCAGCATTTCGTCGAGCCTCGATCGTCATCGCGAGCCCGCGATGGCGTGGCGATCCAGGAGAACGTAGGGCGCCCTGCGGCTCCTGGACCGCCACGTCGGCCTTTCGGCCTCCTCGCGATGACGGTTCCGGCCGCACGCCGTGCGCTCCAGCAGAACCAAAGAAACAACACCGTCTGCTGTCATGCTCGTGAACGCGGGCACGATCCGCCAGATTCCCGCTTGCTGCGCGGGAATGACAAGGCCAAGTTCGGCGCCGTCCGGAAGCACGTGGCTCACTCCCGACGGAGAGACGAGATCGTTTTGTCGATGAGGGCGCCCACGCTGAAGCTGACAGCAGCATAGACAGCGAGGATGAAGGCGCTTGCCGCCATGAAGGCGATATTCCCGATGAGTCCGTTCGCAACCCAAGGATATTCCGCCTTCACCGCCCCGTAGCCAAGACCAAGGACGAAGGCCAGGACGAGGAGAGGCGCGAAGCCGACCAAGCGGCCAAACCTGAAAATGAAAAAAGGGGCGACAATCCCAAAGCCCACGATGATCAGAGCCGGATAGAGACCGATCCTGGCCATCGGGATTCCCCCCGTGTCGATCGCCCTTCAAGGCGAAGGCGAGGTCCGTTACTCTTTCGCGTCGACCGGCTCGGGCGCCGGGGCTTCGACGGGCTCGGGCGCCGGCCGGGGCCGCGCCTTCACCGGGCGCAGGAGGAAATCGGGCACATGATCGCCGAGCCCGATCACCGGCGCGTCGTCGTCCCGGCGCGGCTGCGCCGCGTCGCGGCGCGGGCGGTCCCCTCGCGGCGCCCGGTCGAGGGAACCCGAGGCGCGAGGCGCCTCGCCATAGGCCGGACCGGCTGCGCTGCGCTCGCGCCGCGGGCGGTCGGGGCGCGGAGCGCGGTCGGCGGATCTTGCCGGCGCGGGGCTTGAAGCGTGTTCCTGATCGGCGTCGACCCGTTCTCGCGCGGCGCGCGCGGCGTGGTGGTGGCGCGAATCCGCCCGGTGCTCGGCGTGCCGGTCGGGGCGTTCGCCGGCTTCGACCGGCGCTGCGCGCTCAGAACCCCTGCGGGCGCCGCCACGGCCGCGGCTCCGCTCGCGACTGGGCGCGTCGGCGTCCTCGTCGGGAGGCAATTCAGCGCCCTCCTGCCAGTCGATCTTGCGAGCGATGAGCTTCTCGATCTCGGCCACCGTCTTCTGGTCGGTGCGCGAGACGATGGTCAGAGCTTCGCCCGACTTGCCGGCGCGGCCGGTGCGCCCGATGCGATGGACGTAATCCTCCGAATGATGGGGCGGGTCATAGTTGATCACGTGACTGACATCGGGGATGTCGAGGCCTCTTGCCGCCACGTCCGAGCACACGAGCAGCTGGACCTCGCCGTTGCGGAACGCGTCGAGCGCCGCCATGCGCATGCGCTGGTCGAGGTCGCCGTGCAGCGCCAGCACCGAGAAGCCGTGCTTCTGCAGCGAACGGTAGACCACCTGCACGTCGCGTTTGCGATTGCAGAAGATGAGCGCGTTCTTGAAATTCTTGGCGTCGTGGATGATGCGGCGCAAGGTCGAGCGCTTCTCTTCCGGCGACCCGCCCGACGGCACGAGCGTCTGGGTGATGTTCTCGGCGGTGGTGGCGGCGCGGGAGACTTCGACGCGCACCGGATTGTGCAGGAACGCGTCGGCGAGGCGGGTGATCTCGGGGGGCATGGTCGCCGAGAAGAACAACGTCTGGCGCGTGAACGGCACCAGCTTGCAGATGCGCTCGATGTCGGGAATGAAGCCCATGTCGAGCATCCGGTCGGCTTCGTCGATGACCAGGATCTCGATCGCGTTCAGGAGCAGGCCGCCGCGTCCGGTGAAATCGAGCAGGCGGCCGGGGGTCGCGATGACCACGTCGGCGCCGCGCGCGATCTTGGTTTCCTGATCGCCGAACGAGACGCCGCCAATCAGAAGCGCGAGGTTCAGCTTGTGGTTCACTCCATATTTGCCGAACGCCTCTTCGACCTGCGCGGCGAGTTCGCGCGTCGGCTCGAGAATGAGCGTGCGCGGCATGCGGGCGCGAGCGCGGCCGCGCTCCAGCATCGACAGCATCGGCAAGGTGAAGGCGGCTGTCTTGCCGGTGCCGGTCTGGGCGATGCCCAAGACGTCGCGGCCTTGCAGGGCGTGGGGAATGGCTTGTTCTTGAATCGGCGTCGGCGTGTCGTAGCCCGACGCTTCGACGGCTTTGAGCACTTTCTCGCTCAGGCCGAGTTCGTTAAATTTCATCTGTTCTCGCTGGCGCGAATGCGTCGCACTCGCTGGTTCGTGATATGGGGGCCTCGGTGGACCGCGTCAATGCGTTCGCGGGTCCCAGCGCGCAATCCTCGCGCCGCGCCGGAGCATTCCTTCTCTCTCGGCCGCTCTCGGCATAGATCAAATCGCCGAAAAGTCAAATCGGCCCGGGCTTGGCGGGCGTCGCTGCGCGGCGGGATATCGTGCTTTGCCGCCCTCCGCCTCATCCCGAGGGCCGCGCGAGGCGCGGCGTCTCGAAGCGGCGGCGCTCACTGGAGCCTTCCTCGAGGCCGCGCTTCGCGTGTCGCCCCCGCGCGCTTTGAGACATGAACGGGTGAGCGGGCCTAAACGCAGTGCGCTCTAATGCTCCGCTTGCGGCTCGGGAAAGCTCCATGCGCCGTTCAGGATCTCGGGCTTCGGGCGGTAGAGCCGCACGAGATAGGTCCAGCCCGCGGGGACGGGGAGACAATTGACGGTCGCGCCGTCGCAGCCGCCGAACTGAATGGGGAACGATCCGTCGTCGGCCGGCTTCGCAATCAGGTTGTTGAGCGAATAGGCGTTCTGCGGATTGGCGACGAAATGGCCCCTGTCGTCGTAGACGCTGATCGACCAGAAGCCGTCGACCGGCACGTCCTTGACCCTGAGCTTGTAGATCGTCTTGCCGTCGTTATGGGCTGGCGTGACGTTGAGATAAAGGGCGTCCTGTTCGGGATTGCCGCCCCACGCGACCGCCGATCCGATCAGATGGCGCACCGGGTCGACGTTTCCTTTCGGACCGAACATGCCTTTGGTGTCAGGGACGGTCGAGCCGAGGGCGAGCAGGGCCTCCCGCACTTTGACCTGGCCCGATGCGTCCCAATTGGGGATCGTGAAGGTCCCGGGCCCGCCGGGCTGGCTGACCATGATCGCATCCTGCAGCGCATGAACGGTCTCGACGTCCTTGGGATCGTCCGGATCGACCAGGATGCGGATGGCGACAATGACGTAGCGCGTGCCGATCTGCTCCCTGGTCAGCGTACGGACGGCCGCGCCATAATGGACTTCGGGGCTGTACTCGTCCTCATCGATCACCTGCATCGACTGGAAGCGCTTGCCCGGGTCGGGCAGGGTGATGGTCACCGGACCCGCATCGAGATCGAACAAAGCCGCCGAATAGAGCGTGTCGCGGTTCATCCGGATGACGGTCTGCGCGGCGATCGGCGTCGGTTCGCGCCGATGCAGGAACTTGCCGAGGCCGCCGTCCTTGACCACGCCGCTGAAATAGAGATCCAACTCGGCGCGGACGAAATTGTCGGGCGTGACGGGGATCGGGCGGTCGTCTGACGCCGCCTGGGCGCCGACCGGCGCGCCGAACAGGGCCAGGAGCAGAGGGAGGGCAGGGGTCGGGAGGGACGATTTCATTGTCATCGTGATACCGTGCGGGAGCCAGCCCGAAGCTGTTTAGAGTTGGGCGCTAACGGGGGAATTTGGCCGTTTCGGGGAGTGGACGCGGGCCTTGGATCGCTGTTCGCCCACCGCGGCGGGCGCAAACCGCTGCCTCGATCGTGGTGGTCGACCCGATGCAAGGCGTCTTCGCTCCCCGGTCGCCGCGTGGTTCTCCATTTCGGAAACGACAATTGGATGCAGGCCTCATCGCCGGTTCGCGAGGAATAATTTTTAAAATTAAAAAGGAGGTTCGAGCGGAACAACGCCGCACCAAGCGCGTTTCGACTGCTCGGCGCGCTTATTTGCCCCCCAGCCCAAGCGCGCTGCTCTGCCCCGCGTTGGCCCTCCCTGCGCGGGGCTTTTTTTGCGCCTAGAAGTTCGCGATTTGTTCACGGCGTGGCCGCTGCGCGAGTTCAGGCCGGACCTCCCGTCGGCGTCGCTCGGATCGGGGCCTTTTTCGCCGTGGGATTTGCACAGCGCACGGCGCCTTCGGTTTCGGTCGCCCGCATAAGCCAGAGCCGGGGAAGCCGGTGAAGCATCTCGGCAGGTCAACGGCCTCGGCGTCGCTCTCTCCATGGAATTGAAAAATACTCCGGCGGAGCGGGAACAATCTGGCGCCGGTCGCGTTTCAAGTGTCTACCGCGCTTTTTTTGCCCCCCAGCCCAAGCGCGCTGCTGCCCCGCGCCGGTTCACCCAGCGCGGGGCTTTTTATCGGCTGACGGGCGCTGTAGGCGCAGTCCATAGCCCGTCGGTGACGGGCTATCTGGCGCGGCTGCAAGGGCACGCGGCCCAAGTGCAATCTGCGCTAGGCGGCGACCCTCTCGGGGAGCGCGAGTGGCGGAATCGCCCGACGCAGAATCTTGCCATAAGCCGAAATTTGTGGTATTCATTCGGAATGGTCGGATCACAATCCACGCTTTCGGGCGACAGAAGAAAAGGGGCGGCGCAGAGCGGATTTATGCAACCTGACGCGCGAGCCGTGCGGCTTCGAGGCGGGAGTCAGGAATTCGTTATTTAAATCGGTTGTAACCCTTTGAAAAGTCTCGATTCGAAAAAATAAACGCTAGTAAACGCTAGCACTTTTACTAACGTTTAAGCGCGTTTATTGGCGTTTATTGTCGTTTATTTGGATCTCGCAATTCGCCTCTGGGTTGCGCCGTCACTCGCCGGTGTCTATTCCCCACGTCGGCCGGCGCTTTTCGAGGAACGCGCTCATGCCCTCGAGGCAATCGGGTTCGGCAAGGTTGTCGATCATCGCCAGCGACGCGACGGAATAGGCCTGGTCGAGCGGCTGCTCGATCTGGGCGTAGAAGGCGCGCTTGCCGATCGCGAGCGTCGGTCCCGATTGCCGCGCGATGGTCGTGGCCAGCGCCTGCGCCTGTTCGACGGCGTGGCCCTCCGGAACCACGCGGTTGACGAGACCGAAATGCTCGGCCTCCGCGGCGCTGTAGAGCTGGCCGGTCATCGCCATCTCCATCGCCCGCTTGCGCGGGATGGCGCGGCCGACCGCCACCAGCGGGGTCGAGCAGAAGAGGCCGAAATTCACGCCCGACAGGCCGAAGCGGGCTTTCTCTCCGGCGACCGCGAGATCGCAGGCGGCGACGAGCTGGCAGCCGGCCGCGGTGGCGACGCCCTCGATCGCCGCGATCACTGGCTTCGGCAACGCGACGATGGCCTGCATGAGGGTCGAGCAGCGCGCGAACAATTCCACGTAATACCCGCGGCCCCGGTCGCAATCGTTCCGGTGCGCCTGCATTTCCTTCAGATCATGGCCGGCGCTGAGCGCCGGTCCCACGCCCGCGAGCACGATGACCCGCGCCCGATCGTCGGTGGCGATCGCCTCGAACTCGGCGATCAGCGCCTCGAGCATGGCGAGGCTCAGCGCATTGAGGCTGCGAGGCGTGTTCAAGGTCAGGGTGACAACGCCGTTCACGTCCTCGCGTGTGAAGAGGTCGGCAGGGGTGACGGAGGACGATGCAGTCATGAGCGGGTCTCGGCTCGACGGAGGCTGGATGGAATGCTGCCTTGAGTTTACTTGCCAGGACCCCGCCAGTAAATGGGACGAACGCTGGTCGGGCGATCCGGCGGCGCCCCGGTCGCGACCGACTTCGCGCTTTCCCCTTTGTCCGTTTTCGGTTAGGCAGCGGCGCAACGCCGCCCGACGCGAAAAAAGACCCGACAACCATGCACCGCTACCGCACCCATACCTGCGGCGCCCTGACCCTCGCCGAGGATGGCGCCGACGTTCGGCTTTCCGGCTGGTGCCACCGCATCCGCGATCACGGCGGCTTGTTGTTCATCGATCTGCGCGACCATTATGGGATCACCCAATGCGTGGTCGATCCGGATTCGCCAGCCTTTAGCGAAGCGGAGAAACTGCGTTCGGAATTCGTGATCCGCGTCGACGGCAAGGTGCGCAAGCGTCCGCCCGGCACCGAAAACCCCGAAATGCCCACCGGCCTCGTCGAGGTTTACCTCCGCGAGATCGAAGTCCTGGGGCCTGCCGGCGATCTGCCGCTGCCGGTGTTCGGCGATCAGCCCTATCCGGAGGACACGCGGCTCAGGTACCGGTTCCTCGATCTCAGGCGCGAGAAACTTCACCAGAACATCATGCTGCGCGGTCAAGTCATTGACTCGCTTCGCAGGCGGATGAAAGGGCAGGGGTTCTTCGAGTTCCAGACCCCGATCCTCACCGCGTCGAGCCCCGAAGGGGCGCGCGACTTCCTTGTGCCGTCGCGCATCCATCCGGGCAAGTTCTACGCGCTGCCGCAGGCGCCCCAGCAGTACAAGCAGCTCCTGATGATGGCGGGCTTCGACCGCTATTTCCAGATCGCGCCCTGTTTTCGCGATGAGGACCCGCGCGCCGACCGCCTGCCCGGCGAATTCTACCAGCTCGACATCGAAATGAGCTTCGTCGAGCAGGAGGACGTCTTCGACGCGATGGAGCCGGTGATACGCGGCGCGTTCGAGGAGTTCGCTCGCGGCAAGCCGGTCACGCCCTCGCCGTGGCCGCGCATTCCCTATTCGGAAGCCATGCGCAAATACGGGTCCGACAAGCCCGACCTGCGCAATCCGCTCGTCATGCAGAACGTGTCGGAGCACTTTCGCGGCTCGGGCTTCAAGATCTTCGCCAGGTTGCTCGAGGTCGAGAAAAACGAAGTGTGGGCCATTCCCGCGTCCCGGCGGCGGCCAGCGGACGTTCGCCGATCGGATGAACGCCTGGGCGCAGGGCGAGGGCCAGCCTGGGCTCGGATACATTCTGTTTTTCGACCGATCTCAGGACGAGACTTCGCTTGCCGCCGACCCGAAGGCGACCGGAGTGGGCGGGCGCGGGCCGCTCGCCAACAACATCGGCCCCGAGCGCGTCGAGGCGGTGCGCCTCGCGCTCGGCCTCAAGGCGGGCGACGCCGCATTCTTCGTCGCTGGAGACCCGGGCAAGTTCGCCAAATTCGCCGGCCTCGCGCGCACGAAAGTCGCCCAGGAGCTCAAGCTTGTCGACGAGGATCGGTTCGAATTCGCCTGGGTCGTCGACTTCCCCATGTATGAATGGGACGAAGAGGAGAAAAAGGTCGAGTTCTCGCACAACCCGTTCTCGATGCCTCAAGGCGGACTTGAAGCCCTTGTGAGCCAGGATCCGCTCGCGATCAAAGCCTTCCAGTACGACGTCGCCTGCAATGGCTACGAACTTGCCTCGGGCGGCATCCGCAATCATCGACCCGAGGCCATGCTGAAAGCCTTCGAGATCGCGGGCTACGGCGAAGCGACGGTGGTCGAGCGATTCGGCGGCATGTACCGGGCGTTCCAGTTTGGCGCCCCGCCGCACGGGGGGATGGCGGCGGGCGTGGACCGCATCGTGATGCTGCTCGCGGGCGAGCAGAACCTGCGGGAGGTCGCGCTTTTTCCGATGAACCAGCGCGCCGAGGACCTGCTCATGGGGGCGCCGTCGCCGCCGACGCCGAAGCAATTGCGCGAGCTCCATATCCGCGTCGTCACGCCCGAGAAGTGAGGGCCTCAAGCGCAGCCAGCGCGAGCGCGGCTACAGCTTGTCCGCAATGGCTTCGCGTGATAGCCACGCGGACGAAAATCGGGGTATAGCGCAGCCTGGTAGCGCGGAAGTTTTGGGTACTTCAGGTCGCAGGTTCGAATCCTGCTGCCCCGACCAGCACGATTGGCGAAAGACTTGGGGCCAACATGACCGCGCGCATCTACCAGCCTGCCCGCAGCGCCATGCAGTCGGGCGAGGCGAAGGACAGTTGGCTGCTCGAATACGAGCCCGAGAAGCCGCGCGAGATCGAGCCGTTGATGGGCTGGACAAGCTCATCTGACATGCGCTCGCAGGTGAAGCTCAAGTTCGACAGCAAGGAAGAGGCGATCGCCTATGCCGAGCGCAGCGGCATTGCCTACCGCGTCGAGGAGCCGAAGCCGGTCGAGACCAAGATCCTATCTTATTCCGACAATTTCGCGCCGAACCGTGTCGTCCCCTGGTCGCACTGAAGCGTTACGTGGAGCCGGTCGGCTCATGGGTTCGGCTCCGTAGCTCAGCTGGATAGAGCAGCCGCCTTCTAAGCGGCAGGTCGCAGGTTCGAGCCCTGCCGGAGTCGCCAAGCCCCGTTCGCCCATTCCGTCGCGACGCTATCCCGCCGCCTAGCGCTCGTTAGCCTCGCCGTCCCAAATCTGGGCGTTTCGAGACAAATACGCCGTCATCGACACTCCTCCCATATTCGCTCGTTCTGGGTTTGTCCGAGAGGCTATCCGTTTGGATAGCGTATTGGTACCGCCAATTTGACGCTGGAGCGCCAAATGGTGAGTGACGCCAAGCCCGGAATGCGCGGATGACATTCCAACGCTGTTGATGGGCGAACCCAATGGCCAGCGGGCCACGGCGGGCCTGATCGTAACCGAACGCACCACAGTCTCAGAGCGGGGCGAAGGCGTGATCAACGGTCCGGGCCTCTGGCGGGGCGCTTTGACTTCACTTCGGTCAAATTGAGTTAGTATCCCTCACGCGGCCACCCGAACCCGGTGAACGCCCGAGGCTTGAGCGATGATCAGTGTTTTCGAACTGTTCAAGATCGGCGTCGGTCCGTCCTCGTCGCATACGGTCGGGCCGATGAAGGCTGCCGCTGCCTTCGTGGGCGGGCTGGTCGAGACGGGCGCGATCGACTGGGTCGAGACTGTCGACGTTGCGCTGTTAGGCTCGCTCGCCTTCACCGGGCGCGGCCACGCCACCGACAAGGCGGTGATCCTGGGCCTCAGCGGCGAGACGCCGGAGACCGTCGACCTCGACGCCGCCGAGGCGCTCGTCGCGCGGGTGCGCGATACGAAAACACTCAACCTCGCCGGACGGCGCGCGATCATCTTCGACGCCGAGCGCGCAATTCGCTTCGACACGGTGACGCCGGCGCCGCGCCACCCCAACACGATGCGGCTCGTCGCGCGCGACGCAGAGGGCAGGGCGCTCGCGGACGAAACCTGGCTCTCGGTCGGCGGAGGTTTCATTATCCGGGACGGTGGCGACCAAGACCGGTCCACGCCCGAACCGCAGCTTCCGTATCCGTTTCGCTCGGGGGCCGAGCTTCTGGCACGCGGGCGGGCGAGTGGGCTTTCAATCGCCGGGCTGATGCGGGCCAACGAGGCCGCGCTGCGGTCCGAAGGCGAGGCGGATGCGCATGCCGAGCGGGTCCTCGACGTGATGTTCGCAAGCCTCGATCGCGGGCTTGCGCAATCCGGCCCGCTGCCGGGCGGCCTCAAGGTCATGCGCCGCGCCAAGGCGATCCACGATCGTCTGACCGAGGCGTCGAAACGCAACTTTCACCCGGCGCACGAGATCATGGATTTCGTCAGCGTCTACGCCATGGCGGTCAACGAGGAGAACGCGGCCGGCGGGCGGGTCGTCACCGCGCCGACCAACGGCGCGGCGGGAGTCATTCCGGCGGTGCTGCGCTATTACCGCGACCATTGCGAAGGCGCGAACCGGGCGGGCCTCTCGGACTTCCTCATGACCGCGACCGCGATCGGCGCCCTGTTCAAGCTTAATGCCTCGATTTCGGGCGCAGAGGTTGGCTGCCAGGGCGAGGTCGGGGTCGCGTCGTCCATGGCCGCGGCGGGCCTGTGCGCGGCGCTCGGGGGCACGAATGAGCAGATCGAGAACGCCGCCGAAATCGCGATGGAGCATCACCTCGGCATGACCTGCGATCCGATCGGCGGCCTCGTGCAGATCCCGTGCATCGAGCGCAACGCCTTCGGCGCCGTCAAAGCGATCGCCGCGGCGTCGCTGGCGCTGCATGGCGACGGGCGCCACCGGGTGTCTTTGGACAGCGTCGTCGCCACCATGCGCCAGACCGGCGCCGACATGCAGTCGAAATACAAGGAGACGAGCTTGGGGGGATTGGCGGTGAATTTCGTGGAGTGCTGAGGACAAAAAGCCGGTCGGACTGCCGGAAACGGCTTGCGAGAAGATCGCGGCCAAGACCGCCCTCAACAATGGCCCGATTCGCATGTCGGCGGTTCATATGTCCTCAAGTCAGCTGAACCGACACGCTCTTGCCGGGGCGGCGGCGCTCGGATAAAAATTCGAAGCGGGCGCGCGGACGGCCGCTGGATACAGACCGAAGGCATAAGCTCGTGCAGAAAATTGATTTCCGCGCGGCGCTCCTGGCGTCAGCTCTGATCGTCAGCGGCGTTGGTGTTTCCAGGGCGGAAACGCTGGACTTTTCTTATGTGGACAGCGACGGCGATAAGGCGTCGTGGGTTCAGCAAAGCAACCCGGTATGTCCGGGTCCGGGCGGATGCAGTTTCGTCCCCGGTCCCATAAGCGGGTCTATCGTTCCCGTAACCGATGGCGTCGAGTTTTTCTCCGCTGGAGGAGGCGATTCCTTCACCTCCGTCGGGTTCTACGCTGCATCTAGCGATGGTGGCTTTGCACTGACCGTTCTGAACACTCGACAACCGACCGGCTATCAACTCTTTACCGGAACTACAGCCGCGCCGGATTTTTCGGCTCTCCTGACCGACTCTCCGATTGTTAATTTGTATGTGGAGGGGACCTCGATCACGGGCACGCTCACCGTCACCGCCGCGGGGGTTCCCGAGCCGTCAATGTGGGTCATGATGCTGATCGGTTTCACTGGACTTGGCCTCGCCGGCTATCGCGCCTCGCGCAAGAGCGCCGCGGTCGCCGCATAAGCCATTTCATGGAGCGCAGCGAATCCGCCCAAATACAAGGAGACATCGCTCGGAAGCCTCGCGGTTAATTTCGTCGGCGCATTCAGGCGGAATCATCATTGCGAGGGTGGCGGAAAACTCGCTCTCCTAAACTTGAAGCGACGCCAGTGTGCAGCGTCCCTTGTCGGCGGTTGCCGAGGATGCACACGCACGGCTCGCGCGCCAAGGCTCCTTCTCGGAGGAGGTCGTTGCGGTCGCAGCGAAGCCGGTCCATCGGCGAGAATGGATTGCTTCGTCGCTTCGCTTCTCCCAATGACGGCCAACATCCGCCGGCGCAGCGCCCCTACCGCTCCACCCGCGCCCAGCCGTGCAGGCCGAGGCGCTCCTGCGGCAGGTAGCTCGCCTTGTAGCCCATCTTCTTCGACCCCTCGACCCAATAGCCGAGATAGACGTGGGGCAGGCCGAGGCGGCGCGCTTTCTCGATATGATCGAGAATGACGTAGCTGCCGAGCGACCGGCGCGCGACGTCGGGATCGTAGAAGGAATAGACCAGCGACAGGCCGTCGGCGAGGCGGTCGGTGAGGCACACCGCGAGCAGAGGACCCGTACCCCGCTGGTCGCCCGTTCCGCTCCGCGCGCGATATTCGGTCAGCACGGTGTCGATATGGGTGTCCTCGACCATCATGGCGAAATCGAGCGACGACATGTCGGCCATGCCGCCCTCGGGATGCCGGGCGTCGAGATAGGAGCGGAAGAGGACGTAGTGCTCGTTGGTTGGCTTCGGCGCGACAAAGGCGCCGGCAACGTCGGCGTTCGCCCGCATCGCCCGGCGCTGGCTCTCGGAAGGACGGAAATGGTCCACCAGCACGCGCACCGATACGCAGGCCCGGCAGCTCTCACACGCGGGCCGGTAGGCGATTGTCTGCGAGCGGCGGAATCCGGTCTGGGTCAAGAGGTCGTTCAAGGGGGCGGCCCGTTTGCCGACCAGATGGGTGAAAATCTTCCGCTCTTGCTGGCCGGGCAGGTAGGGGCACGCCGACGGAGCTGTCAGATAAAACTGCGGGGCGTCGCGCGCTTCCCTGCTCACACCGGCTCCAATTCTCCGCCGGAATCCGTCGCCGGTGTTAAGCAGTCCTCACGCATTGCGACCCGCTGACGAATCAGAGCCTCCGCACGATCACGACGCCGGCGATGATATCATGCAGGCATCGCTTTTCCCCATCGACCAGCGACACGAGCAGGATCGGCGGGAAGAACCAGCTCACGTAAAACAGCACCGCCTGGACGGCCGCATTGATGAACGGGACCCGCGCGCCGGTGTCCTGCATGCGCATTTCGAGATCCATCGCCCGCATGCCGGGCGTCGCCATTCTGGGACCCGAGACGGTAAGCCCATTGTAGAAAAAGGCGACGAACGGATAGAGCGGCGGCAGGAAGAACAGCGCGAGCCCGAAGGTCAGCACGATGGAGATGATCCAGAGGACCGCCACCAGCAGGCTCACCAGAACGAGGTCGATGCAGACAGCCAGGATGCGCCGCGTGCGAACGCCCGCGAGCGCGTCGGAGCGCATCGCATTCGGCGGCGTTGCGGCGTAAGCATTGGACATTGGAGCCTCCTCGCGCGGGCTCAACCAGCGCGGTCAGGATGTGGGAGACGCTGGCGTCAAGTCAAGACCGACGTGGGAATAGGTTGTGCGTGACCGCCTCGCGCTGGCCAAGCAGGCCCGAGGGGCGCAGCGCGATGAAGATGGTCAACAGCGCATAAACCGCGATGTCGCGATAATCGATCGGGAACAAGGCCGACCAGCCGGTCTCGATAGCGCCGACGATGAGCCCGCCAAGGAAAGCGCCGGGCAAGGACCCGATGCCGCCGATGATCGCTGCGGTCAGCGCCTTCAAGGTGAGGGTCGCCGAGAGGCTGTAGCCGACCGCGCCGAAGGCCGCCGTCATGGTCGCGCCGGCCAAGCCGGCCAAGGCTCCCGATAGCGCGAACGCGCGCGCGGTGACCGCGGCCGGACTGATCCCCATCAGCTCGGCGGCGAGGGGGTCGTCGGCATAGGCGCGCAATTCGCGCCCGAGGCGGCTGAAGCGGAAGATGACGATGAGGGCGAGACCGGCGGCGAGCGTGAGGGCGCTGACGACAAAGGCCATTGGCGTGGCGACGGCCACAAAGTCGCCCGCGCGCGCAAGCGCGAACGGCTGGTTGAGCTGCGGGCTCATCCAGCTCGACCGATCGCCTTGGGTGAGACGCAGGAGCTCGCGCAGGAAAATAGCCAGGCCCACGGTCGCCACCAGCACCTGCTGACCCCGAGCCCGACGCAGCGGAATGAACACCACCCGCGCCGAGGCGAACCCCCAGGCGGAAGCGACCGCGGCTGCGAGCAGGAACGCTGCGATCAGCAGGGGGGCGGGCGGCCAGCCGAGCATGGCGAGCGCTGCGATCGCCGCCGCGTAGCCGCCCGCGGCGGCGATTTCGCCGAAGGCGAAATTGATGCGTCCGATGAGCGCGTAGACCAGCGAATAGGCCGCGGCCAGGAGCGCATAGATCGAGGCCAGCGGCAGCCCGCCCAGCGCCATTTGCAAACCATAAGCGACCGCGTGCGGCACGACGGGCAGGGCGCTCAAGTCGCCGAGGGGTGCGGGATCGGCGGCTCGACCCTCCGGCGTCGCCAGCCAGTAGCGAACGAGAAAAAAGAGCTGCGTTTCCGATAAGGACTGGCCGTCGAGGGTCAGCGACGTCAGATCGCGGGATTCACGGGGGCGTCCGGCCACGCGAAAGCGGCAGGCGGCGAGATGACTTTGAGGCTCTTCGCCCCGCGTCTCAGTGGTGAAGACGACGTTCAGACCGCGCCCATCCGCATCAGGCGCTTGCGCCAGAATGACGATCCGCGCCCCTTGCGGCATGAGCGCCGGCAAGGCCATCCGGCATAGCCGCGCCTGGTCCGTCTCCAGGACCGGCGAGCAGCCGGCGAGCGTTGCAGCGGCCATCAGAACAATCAGGAGAAAGGCCAGGCGGCGCCTCAAGCCTCACGCCTCCGCGCCGCAAGGCGCCGTTGCTTGGCCCGATTGCCACAGACCTCCATTTCGCACCACCGCCGGCGGTTGTTCTTGCTGCGATCATAGAACAACCAGCCGCAGGCGTGGCCGCCGCATTCCCTGATGCGGTGAAAATCGCCTTCCGTGAACAGGCGGACCGCGGCGAGAGCGATCGGACCCAGCGCCGCCTCAACCGGCGAAACGCGCACGCTCCACTGCCAGCGACACGACGCAATTCCGGGCGTGAGCTCTGCCTTGGCGACACATCGCGCATGAAGCGCGGAGAGGCTGGCGAGCGCTGCTTCGGGCGGCGTGGCGCGATGGCCGAGCGCCACGCCGATATCGCGCACCGCCTCGCGAAGCGCGACCGCCTGGCCCAGGAGATCGGCGGCAAGATCCGCGCGCTCGCCCACACGCGCCCGCAGCCAGTCGGCCTCTTCGACGGGCAATGCTTTCGCGTGCCGCAGCCACTCGACGACGTTCGCGGCCTCGCGGAAGTGGTTCTGATGCGAGGGAAAGCCGCGGCCGGATTCGGTGTTGGCGAAGTCGAGCGCGAGATCGTCCGCGATCAAGTCCAGCGAGCCAGCGCGAGAGGGAAGGTCGGGCGATGTAACCGTCATTTGCGTCTTTACAAGTTAAGGCACGCTGGCTAGTGTCCGCAAGCTAACCTGTCAAACTCGCATAAGAGGTTAATATGCGAACAGCCCTTCTGAAGTCGATGTCCCTCGCCCTGTCGTTGCTGCTCGCCGGCAGCGCCCACGCGCAGGTCAAACTCGCCGTCGCCGGACCGGTCACGGGGGCCAATGCAGCATTCGGCGCTCAACTGACCCAGGGCGTCCAGCAGGCCGTCGAAGACATCAACAAGGCCGGCGGAATCTTAGGGCAGAAGATCGAAGTCGAAATAGGCGACGACGTCTCCGACCCCAAGCAGGGCGTGTCGGTGGCGAACAAATTCGTCGGCGATGGCGTCAAGTTCGTGGTCGGCCACTTCAACTCGGGCGTGACGATGCCTGCTTCCGACGTCTACGCGGAAAATGGCGTTCTGTTCATCACCCCGTCGGCGACCAACCCGAAGATCACGGACCGCAAGCTGTGGGACGCGTTCCGCACCTGCGGACGCGATGACCAGCAGGGCATGGTCTGGGCCGAACTCGCCCGCGACAAGCTCAAGGGCAAGAAAATCGCGGTCATCCACGACAAGACAACTTATGGCAAAGGTCTCGCCGACGCCGCGCTCGACAACATGCATAAATTCGGCGTGAAAGAGGTCCTCTATGAAGGCGTCAACACCGGAGAAAAGGACTATTCGGCCATCGTCTCCAAGGTCAAGGAATCGGGCGCCGACTATCTGATGTGGGGCGGCCTGCACACCGAAGGCGGCCTTATCCTCCGTCAGATGCGCGACCAGGGCATGAATACGATCATGATCTCCGGCGACGGCATCACCGACAGCGAGTTTGCGTCGATCGGCGGGCCCGGCGTTGAAGGCACGCTCATGACCTTCGGCCCCGAGCCGCGCAACAATCCGAACGCGAAGGCGGCGGTCGATTCGTTCCGGGCGAAGGGGTTCGATCCACAGGGTTACACCCTCTACTCTTACGCCGCCGTGCAGATCATCAAGCAGGCGGCTGAGAAGGCGAATTCGCTCGATCCGAAGAAGGTCGCCGAAGTGATGCATTCCGGCATGCCCTTCCACACCGTCATCGGCGACATCTCCTATGACAAGAAGGGCGACCGCACGACCGTCGACTATGTCTGGTATGTCTGGAAGAAAGGCGCTGACGGGAAAATCGGGTTCGTGCAGCTCTGAGGCTCAGGCGCTCCCTCTCCCTCGAGGGGAAAGGGAGCCGCCCGGGGAGACGTGGGACCGCGCGCAGAGCCCGTCGCACCTCCTCCCCCCTTGTGGGGGAGGACAGAGGAGGGGGGTCGCGCCATCCTACGCGACGAGCGGGCGGTGGCGCATTCGACAATCTCGTCGGTTCGCGCGACCCCCCACCCCTTCCCGCCCCCACAAGAGGGGGCGGGTGCGCTACTGGCATCGATTCTATCAAGATGCAGCAGGCTCTAACGCGTTGCGTGGCTTGCTCCGCCCGATCTTTGCAGCCATAAGGCCGCTCCGTCGGGAAGCATAACGCTCCCGGCCGATTCGCGTCCGTTGAGCCCGCTTCCATGCGTCTTTCCCGTTATTTCCTGCCCATTCTGAAGGAGACGCCGAAAGAGGCGGAAATCGTCTCGCATCGGCTGATGCTGCGCGCCGGCATGATCCGGCAGGAGGCGGCGGGCTCTTACGCCTGGCTGCCGCTCGGCGTCCGCGTGCTGCACAAGATCTGCGCCATCGTCCGCGAGGAGCAGAACCGCGCCGGCGCGATCGAGGTCCTGATGCCGACCATCCAGTCGGCCGACCTGTGGCGCGAATCCGGACGCTACGACGATTACGGCAAGGAGATGCTGCGCGTCCGCGACCGGCACGACCGCGACATGCTGTACGGGCCGACCAACGAGGAGATGATCACCGAGATCTTCCGCGCTTCGGTGCGCTCCTACAAGGATCTGCCGCTCAATCTCTATCACATCCAGTGGAAGTTTCGCGACGAGGTGAGGCCCCGCTTCGGCGTGATGCGCTCGCGCGAGTTCCTGATGAAGGACGCCTATTCATTCGACCTCGATCAGGCGGGCGCGCGTCATTCCTACAACAAGATGTTCACCGCCTATTTGCGCACGTTCGCGCGGCTCGGCTTGACCGCGATCCCGATGCGGGCGGAGTCCGGCCCGATCGGCGGCGATCTCAGCCACGAGTTCGTCATTCTGGCCTCGACCGGCGAGAGCGAGGTGTTCTGCCACCGCGACTATCTTGCGTTCAAGACGCCGCCTGAGGACGTCGACTTCGGCAGCGCCGAGACGATGCAGGGGGTGGTCGACCAGTGGACCTCGCTCTATGCCGCCACGTCAGACAAACACGATGCGGCTGCATTCGAGCGGATCGATCCGAAGGACCAGATTTCCGCGCGCGGAATCGAGGTCGGCCATATTTTCTACTTCGGAACCAAGTACTCGGCTCCCATGAAGGCGGTCGTCAACGGACCGGACGGCAAGGAGCACGCCGTGCATATGGGCTCATACGGCATCGGGCCGACTAGGCTCGCCGCAGCGCTGATCGAGGCCAACCACGACGACAACGGCCCGATCTGGCCGGAGGCGGTGGCGCCGTTTCGGGTTGGGCTCATCAATCTGAAAGTTGGCGACGCGGCCTGCGACGGGGCGTGCGCGCGTATCTACGATTCTCTCGGCAAGGCCGGCGTGGACGTCCTCTACGATGACCGCGACGATCGGCCGGGCGCGAAGTTCGCGACCATGGATCTGGTCGGCGCGCCGCATCAGGCGATCGTCGGTCCCAAGAGCGTCGCCGAGGGCAAGGTCGAGCTCAAGACCCGCCGCGGCGGCGAGCGCGAGCTGATCGGCGTCGATGCGGCGATCGCCCGGCTCGGCGGGCAGGCGTGACGAGGGGCGAGGCCCTCATCCGGCGCCATAGGGCGTTCGGAAGAACGGGCGTTCTTCCGAACGCCCTATGGACGCCACCTTCTCCCCGAGGGAGAAGGGAAGGGGCGCTCCGGCTCCGGTCTCCCGGCGGCAGGAGCAGGACTCCCCGCTCCTACGGGAGAGGGGTTGGGGGTGAGGGTTCGGCGCGCCGCCACGTTCGGCCCGTTCCCTCATCCGGCCGACTTTGTCGGCTGCCTTCTCCCGGAGGGAGAAGGCGATGGGCGGCATCGCCCCTCTCCTACGGGAGAGGGGTCGGGGGTGAGGGTTCGCCGCGCTTCCTCGTTTGGCCGAAACCCTCATCCGGCCGACTTCGTCGGCTGCCTTCTCCCCGAGGGAGAAGGGTAGGGGCACAGCCGCGAGGCGCGCTTTGACGGCCGTCGCGATGGAGGCGCGCGCGACCCACGCGGCCCCGGCTGCCAAGGCGTTTTCCGCTTTCGAATGGATGGTCGCGTTTCGCTATCTTCGCGCGCGCAACGCCCAGCGCTCGATCTCGGTCATCGCCGGCTTTTCGTTCCTTGGCATTGTGCTTGGCGTCGCGGCGCTGATTGTCGTCATGTCGGTGATGAACGGCTTTCGTCACGACCTCATGGACAAGATGATCGGCCTTAACGGCCACATGTTCCTGCAAGGGGTCGAGACGCCGCTCACCGATTACGATGCCGTGACGCAGCGCGTCAGCAAGGTTCCCGGCGTCACTTTGGCGCTGCCGCTGGTCGAGGGCCAGGCGTTCGCGAGCTCCCCCTATGGTTCGTCCGGCGCGCTGGTGCGCGGCATTCGCGGCAGCGATCTGGCGCGGCTGCCAGGAGTCGCTGGACACATCACTCAGGGCTCGCTCGACGGCTTTGATTCCGGCCAGGGCGTGGCGGTCGGCTCCAAGCTTGCTGAACATTTGAGCCTCAGGACCGGCGACAAGATCACCATCATCGCGCCCCATGGCGCGGAGACGCCGTTCGGCGTCACGCCGCGCATGAAGAGCTACACCGTCGCGGCCATCTTCCAGATCGGCATGACGACCTTCGACAACACCTTCATCTTCATGCCGCTCGGCGAGGCCCAGACGTTCTTCAATCAGGACGGCCAGGCGAATGTGATCGAAGTTTATGTCGCCGATCCCGACAATATGGATGCGATGCGGGCCAAAATCGAGCCGGCGCAGGGGCGGCCGATGATCGACACCGACTGGCGCCAGCTCAACCGCAGCTTCTTCGACGTGCTCGCGGTCGAGAGCAACGTGATGTTCGCCATTCTGACATTGATCATGCTGGTGGCCGCGCTCAACATCATCTCCGGCCTCATCATGCTCGTGCAGGACAAGGCGCGCGCAATCGCCGTCCTGCGTACGATGGGCGCCACGCGCGGCGCGATCATGCGCATCTTTCTCATCACCGGCGCGACCATCGGAATTGTCGGCACTGTCGTTGGCCTCGTGCTTGGGCTCCTTGTCGCCTACAATGTCGAGCCGATCCGCAAGGGTCTGAGCTGGATCACCGGCGCCAATCTCTTTCCGTCGGAGTTCTACTTCCTGTCGCAATTGCCCTCGCGCGTCGAAATGACGGATGTTCTCTCGGTCGTCGCGATTGCGCTGATCCTGTCGCTCGCGGCGACGATTTACCCCTCCTGGCGCGCGGCCAAGCTCGATCCGGTCGAGGCGCTGCGCTATGAATGATCAGCCGCGGGTCGCGGCGCTGAGCCTGGACGCGGTCGAGCGTCGCTACGGGCGCGCCGACACGACGGTCGAGGTCCTGAACGGGGCCTCGCTTGAACTCCTGCCCGGCCAGTCGGTCGCGCTGATCGCGCCGTCCGGCGCCGGCAAGTCGACGCTTCTTCATTTGGCGGGCCTCCTCGAGCGGCCCGACGCAGGCGAAGTGCGAATCGGGGGCGCCGCGACCTCGACCATGAGCGACGACAAGCGGACGGCGCTGAGGCGCACGGAAATCGGCTTCGTCTATCAGTTCCATCACTTGCTCCCCGAGTTTTCCGCGCTCGAGAACCTCGTCCTGCCGCAGATGATCGCAGGCCTCCCGCGCGCCCAGGCCGCCGCCCGCGCGCGTGAGCTTCTCGGCTATCTCGGACTCGCTCAGCGCGAGAGCCATCGCCCGGCGGAATTGTCGGGCGGCGAGCAGCAGCGGGTCGCGATTGCGCGTGCGGTCGCCAACGGGCCGCGGGTGCTGCTGGCTGACGAGCCGACCGGCAATCTCGATCCGAAGACCGCCGATCACGTGTTCGGCACGCTCGCAGCGCTGGTCAGGGCAAGCGGCCTCGCGGCCCTCGTCGCCACTCACAACATGGACCTCGCCGCCCGCATGGACCGCCGCGTCACGATCCGGGACGGGCAAGTGAGCGAGATGGCCTGAGTCGCGGCGGCTCACCGGCCCCGCATCCTGGCGAAAGCGTCGAGCGCCCGGGCGCGGGCTTGGCCATGGTCGACGATCGGCTTCGGATAGGTTTTGCCCAGCACGAGGCCCGCGCTCGCCAGCGCGTCGGCGGAAGCCGTCCACGGGCTATGAATAGCGGGCGCCTCGAGGCGCGCCAGCTCCGGGACCCATTGGCGCACATAGGCGCCGTCGGGATCGAACTTTTCCGCCTGCAGCACCGGATTGAAGATCCGGAAATAGGGCGCGGAATCGACGCCGGACCCTGCGACCCATTGCCAGTTGAGCGGATTGTTCGCCGGATCGGCGTCGATGAGCGTGTCCCAGAACCAGGCCTCGCCATGCCGCCAGTCGATCAGCAGGTGCTTGACCAGGAACGAAGCGACGATCAGGCGCGCGCGGTTGGGCAGATATCCCGTTCGCCACAATTGGCGCATGCCCGCGTCGACGATCGGATAGCCGGTGTGCCCATGCGCCCAGGCGTCAAATCCGTCCTCGTCGTGCCGCCAGGGAAAGCCCTCGAACTCCGGGCGTAAGGCACGGGTCGCCAGATCGGGATGGGCGTCGAGAAGGGCTGTCGCAAAGTCGCGCCAGGTGAGCTCGGCCAAATATTTCTCCGCCGCGCCGGTCAGCCCATGCTTTTCCGCCGCCGCGGTTTCGATCGTATGCGCGATGCGGCGCGGCGAGATCTCGCCGAAGCGCAGGTTCGCCGACAGGCGCGACGCGGCGCCATCCGCAAGGATGTCCCGCTCGTCCGCGTAGAACTCCAGCCCCTCCACGACGAAGGTCCTGAGCGAGGCGAGCGCGCCTTTTTCGCCCGGCGACTCGCCCAGGCTCAGTTCGCCGGACCAGTCTGGCTTTGCGGGCTTAAGCTTCAGGGCGTCGATCGGCGTGCGCTTCGGGGCGTCGTGAGGCCAGGGCGGCGCCGTCAAGCGTTTCGGCGTCGGGGCCGGAGCGGGCAGGGGGCCGAGCGCGCGATGGCGGCGCAGGAACGCCTTGAAGATGCCGACCGGCGCCCCATCGGGCTTGGCCAACTCGGCCCGCTCGCGCATCAGGGCGCCGTTGAAAGTCAGCGCCTCGACGCCGCGCGCCTTGAGCGCTGTCTCGACGCGCGCGTCGAGCGCTTTGGCGCCGCCTTCGTAACGACGGCCCCAGTGGACGCGGCCGGCGTTTGCCGCGGCGGCAAGCGCGAGGATCGTCGCTTCGGCCTCGCCCTTGATGATGGCGAGCCGTCCGCCGCGAGCGGACAGCTCGCCCTCCAGCGCGGTCAGCGACTGGGCCAGGCGCCATTTCGCCGCCCCGCCCAGCGGTCGGGCGCCGCCGCCGGATTCATCGTGGATATAAGCGAAGAGCGCCGGACGATTTACGGCGGCGTGAATGGACGGCTGGTCATCGAGGCGGAAATCGTCGCGCAGCCAGACGATGTCGACGCTTTCGCTCAACGAAGCCATCCCCGGCGTTGCACAAGCTCTTGCTTAATACGCGGTGGGTGGGGCTTCCGCGTCTTTCCATTCGAGGGTGACGACCTTGCCGTTCTCGACGGTCAGCGCCAGGCGCCCGTGCTTGAGCTCGATCGCCCTGTCGCCGAACAATTTCCTCCTCCAGCCGTCGAGCGCGGGCACATCCGCCTTGTCGCTTTGGGCGATCGCCTCGAGATCGTCGACCGTGGCGATCAGCTTGCCGGCCACGCCGCTGTCCTCGCTCACTTGCCTCAGCAGCACTTTGAGCAATTCGACCGTCGCGCCGACATTGACGCCGTTGCGTCGCTCGCGCTCGATCTTCGGCAATGTCTTGGGGTCGCGCTCGAACCCGCGCTCGACCGCCGTCAGAATCTCTGCGCCCGCACGCGAGCGTTCCATGCCCCGCGGGAAGGCGCGCAGATTGGCGAGCGCTTCGGCGGTGCGCGGGGCGGCGAGCGCAAGCTCGATCAGCACTTCGTCCTTGAGCACGCGCGCGCGGGGCACGTCGCGCGCCTGCGCCTCGCTCTCGCGCCAGGCGGCGAGCTCCATCAGCATGGCGAGATCGCGCGGCTTGCGCGCCTTGTTCTTGTAGCGCTCCCAGGCGCGCTCGGGATGCTGCTCGTAGGTCGAAGGCGAGATCAGCGTCTTCATCTCGTCGTCGAGCCAGGATTGACGCCCCGCCGCCGCGACCCGCTTCGACAACGCTTTATAAATGTCGCGCAGGTGGGTCACATCGCCAATCGCGTAGGCAATCTGTGCTTCCGCCAGCGGGCGGCGCGCCCAATCGGTGAACCGCGACGACTTGTCGATTGCGACATGGCAGATCGATTGCACGAGCTCGCTGTAGGACACTTGTTCGCCATAGCCGCACACCATCGCCGCGACCTGGGTGTCGAACAGAGGCGTTGGCACGAGCCCGGAGAGCTTCCAGAAGATCTCGAGATCCTGCCTCGCGGCGTGGAACACCTTGACCACGTCCTCGTCGGCCATCAGCTGCAAGAGCGGCTCGAGGTCCAGCCCCGGGGCCAGCGCGTCGATCGCGAGCGCCTCGTCGTCGGAGGCGACCTGGACGACGCACAGAATTGGCCAGAACGTCGTCTCGCGCAGGAATTCGGTGTCGACGGTCACGAAAGGCGAGCGCGCCAGGCGCTGACAGGCCTGAGCGAGCTCGTCCGTCGCTGTGATCAGGGACACCGGATTCGCGTCTCTATTCACTGTCGCGGGGCGGCGCGACTGGCTTTGCCCGGTCCTTGCGGACGGGCGGCGGCGCATGACGCGGCATGCCGAGACGCTTGTCGAGATAGGCGCCCACGACGGTCTGCAGCTCGTCCATGCAATCCTCGAAGAAGTGGTTCGCCTCCGGGATGACCGCGTGCTCGATGGCGATCCCCTTCTGGGTCTTCAGTTTCTCGATCAGCCCCATAACCTCTTTCAGCGGCGCGACGCGATCTTTGTCGCCATGGACGAACAGGCCCGACGAGGGGCAGGGCGCAAGAAAGCTGTAATCGAAGCGATTGGCGGGGGGAGCGATCGAGATGAAGCCCTCAATCTCGGGCCTGCGCATCAGGAGCTGCATGCCGATCCAGGAGCCGAACGAGACGCCGGCGATCCAGCAGGCGCGCGCCTCCGGGCTGATCGATTGGGCCCAGTCGAGGGCGGAAGCGGCGTCCGACAATTCGCCCTGCCCGTGGTCGAAGGCGCCCTGCGACCGTCCGACGCCGCGGAAGTTGAAGCGCAGCACGGAAAACCCGCGTTCGGCAAAACTATAATAAGTGTTATAGACAATCTGGTTGTTCATCGTCCCGCCAAATTGCGGATGCGAATGAAGCACCACCGCAATCGGCGCCCCGCGCTGCTTGGCCGGATGAAAGCGACCCTCCAGCCTACCGGCTGGGCCGGTAAAGAAAACCTCGGGCATGAACTCTCCACAATGCCTTGAAGCGTTCCCGGTCGGGCGTCGACTGCGCTCCTTCAAGCCCTGCGGCGCGAAATTGAGCGCGAATCTGTCTCGGTCAGTCGACGGGGGGTCGCCTCGGAGGCCGCCTCATAGCACGCTAGCTGCCGGCAATTGCAAGGAAAAACCGCGAAGTCCGCCGCGGTTTGCGCTGGAAACGCGAGAATCGGATCCGTGATCGCCGCCGCCACGAGCCCCTTGAACCGAGCCTATCTCGACTATAATGCGACCGCGCCGTTGCGCGCTGACGCGCGCGAGGCGGCGCTTGCGGCGATGGGGACGACTGGCAATCCCTCCTCGGTCCACGCCGAGGGCCGGGCCGCGCGCCGTATCGTCGAAGACGCAAGGAACGAGGTCGCGCGGCTGGCGGGCGTGAGCGCCCGTTGCGTCACGTTCGTCTCCGGCGGCACCGAGGCGGCGAACGCCGCGCTCAATCCCGGGTTCGGCGGCGGCCCGAACGCGCCGCCGCTCGAGCGGCTGATCGTCTCCGCCGGCGAGCACCCTTGTGTCTTGTCGGGGCATCGGTTTCCGACGGCCGAGGTCGCGCCCTTGCTGTCCGATGGACGCATCGATCTCGACTGGCTCGAGGCCGCCTGCCGACGGCCCGGACGCGCGCTTGTCGCGCTTCAGGGCGCAAACAACGAGACAGGCGTGATCCAGCCGGTCGCGGAAGCGGCGGCGCTGGTCCATGCCGCTGACGGCATCCTGTTCTGCGACGCGGTGCAGATGGCCGGGCGGATTCCTTGCGACATTGCGTCGCTCGGCGCCGACGCGCTCATGCTGTCAGCCCACAAGATGGGCGGTCTCAAAGGCGCAGGCGCGCTTGTCGCGGCGCGCGCCGGGGTCAGTCTGGGCGCGCCGCTCATGCGGGGCGGCGGCCAGGAGCGCGGCGGCCGCGCGGGCACCGAATCCGTCGCGACGATCGCCGCTTTCGGCGCCGCGGCGCGCGCGTGCCTTGCCGAGTTGGTCGCGGAGCCGGCGCGGCTGATTGGGCTGCGCGATCGCCTCACGACCGCCGTCCGTTCGGTCGCAGCCGATGCCGTGGTCTTTGCCGAGACCGCGCCGCGGCTCCCCAACACCCTCTGCTTCGCCGTTCCCGGCGTCGAGGCCGCGACGCTGATGATCTCGCTCGATCTCGCCGGCATCGCGGTCAGTTCGGGCTCGGCCTGCTCGTCGGGCAAGGTCGCGCCGTCGCATGTGCTGGCGGCGATGGGCGTTCGTCCCGAGCTGGCGCGCGGCGCCATCCGTTTGAGCCTCGGCTGGGCGTCGGCGGAAACGGACGTCGAGCGCTTCGCTTTGGCGTTCGCGAGCGTCATGGCGCGGATGCGTGCGGCGCGCCGAGGCGCCCCGGCGCGAAATGCCGAAGCGGCGCCCGCGGGTAGCGGGCGAGTGTAGAAAGAGAAGTCTCTCGATGCGAGACGATCCGAGCAAACAGGAAGATCGCGCTATCGCCGATAACGCGTGGAGTGAGCACGTCGCATCGATCGCCCTTGATGCATGCGTTCATGCGAAGGCTCTCACACCGGAGCAACTGGAGCGTTGCCTTGAAATAACGGCGGAAGAGATCTTCGTCCGCCTCGTCATAGGCGACCGGCCGCTGCCCTAGCGTGCTTTATTCCAACTGGCCCACCAACCGCGCGCGGGAATGACTTCCATCCGTCCGCCGCGCGAGCCTGTCGCATTTTCCTCCACACATTTATTGACGGCGCCAATTTAAGTGTGTATATAAATCCCCGTGAAGCTTGAATGGGATGACAAGAAGCGAAACAAGGCTCTCGCCGAACGCCGCCTTGATTTCGCGGATGTCGCCCGGGTCGATTGGGATACTGCCTTCACCGTTGAAGACACTCGCGTGGACTACGCGGAGGCCCG
This sequence comes from uncultured Alphaproteobacteria bacterium, assembly GCA_963833955.1. Taxonomy (GTDB): domain Bacteria; phylum Pseudomonadota; class Alphaproteobacteria; order Rhizobiales; family Beijerinckiaceae; genus Roseiarcus. The sequence continues at coordinate 228,186 of CAWHZY010000009.1, forward strand.
GTTTGTCACAATGGCCCCGATCAACAATCGCCTGTGCGTTTTCGCTTGGTGTCAGCGCGGCGAGGCTCTCCGCGTGATCAGCCTTCGCAAAGCGAACGAGAGAGAAAGAATCAAATATGAAAAGGCCATACATCAAACGTGACGGCGAGGTCCGGGAGCTCGATCAGGAGTTCTTCGCAACCGCCAAGCGTGGGCGTCCGTCCATGCCCGCGGAAGCAAAGAAGCGGCGCATCAACATTATGCTCGATCCCGATGTCGCTGATCGCCTGAAGGCCATTCCAAATGTCAGCGCCTATGTGAATGACCTGCTCCGCAAGAAGCTCGTCGCCTAGAGTTGGCAATAACTTGCATCCTTCGCGCGCGCGGTGTAGGAGGCGCGCTTCCATTTTGCCGCTTGTTTCAACCGCCGAGGAGTCTCCATGGCTCGTGTCACCGTCGAGGATTGCATCGACAAGGTCGACAACCGATTTGATTTGATCCTGATGGCCAGCCACCGCGCGCGGGCGATTTCGTCGGGCTCGCCGATTTCGGTCCAGCGCGACAATGACAAGAATCCGGTCGTCGCGCTACGCGAGATCGGCGACGGCAAGCTCACGCCCGGCGATTTGCGCGAGGATGTCATCCATGCGCTTCAGAAGCACGTCGAGATCGACGAACCGGAAGCGGAAGCGGCTCCGCCGATGGTCAATCCCGATGTGCAGACTCAGATCGAAGCCGGCGCTGACGTTCAGTTCGATCGCATGACCGAAGAGGATTTGCTGCGCGGGCTCGAGGGCCTGACGCCGCCGCCGGAGCCGGAGGATGACGGCGAATAGCGCACTCAGACAGTCGCCATTGCGCAGCGGCGCCGCTGCGTGCACTTGTATGATCCCGTCGGCCATCGCGGCCCGCGGGATTTTTTTTCTCCATATCCACAGCCACGCTCAAGTTTCGCGTGTTTCCTATATTCAGCGCCGAGCGATTTGCTATCTTGGGGACCGAATCACTTGCGTTGCGGATCTCCGCCGTCTGGCGGGGGCCGAGCGGATGGTCCCAATCGCGACGCGCAAGGGGTTCACTGGCGGCGAGGATGTGCAGCCGACGCGTAGAGTGGGGGCCGAATTGAGCGATGAATTCGTAAGGCCGTTGGAAGCGACGGCGCGTATTGAGGACAGCAGCGAGCGCCCGGTCGGGCTGGTCGAAATCGCCGGACGAGTTCAAATGGTTCGACGCCGCCAAGGGCTATGGCTTCATCCTGCCGGACGACGGCGAGGCTGACGTCCTCATCCACGTGACCGTTCTCAGACGCGACGGCTTCACCACCCTTCGGGAAGGCGCGCGCGTCGTCGCCGAGGCTCAGCGGCGCGAACGCGGCTTGCAGGTGTTCAGGGTGCTCGCGATCACCGAGCCCGACCCGGCCGCGGCTCCGGATCTGCCGCCGCCGCGCACGCGCGCGCAGGCGAGCTCGGTCGGCGCATTCGAGATCGTCATCGTCAAGTGGTTCAATCGGTCCCGGGGCTTCGGTTTCCTCACCCGCGGCGAGGGCACCGAAGACATTTTCGTCCATATGGAGACTTTGCGCCGTTATGGCTTCGTCGACCCGAAGCCTGGCGACAGCATGCTGGCGCGGTTCGGTCCAGGGCCTAAGGGATTGATGGCCGCCGAGGTGAGGCCGCTCGACGGTTCGAAGTTCGCGCCGCACTGAATGCCGCTCCGCCGCGACGATTTGAAAGACGCATCCCGCCGCTTAGCGCCTTCTGCTCTTGAGTTTACGCGCAGATCGCGCCACCGCACTTCCTCCCCCCTTGTGGGGGAGGACAGAGGAGGGGGGTCGCGCCGCCCTACACCATAAGCGAGCGATGGCGCATTCGATAATCTCCTCGGTCCGCGCGACCCCCACCCCCGCCCGCCCCCACAAGAGGGGGCGGGTGCGCTAACGCCATCGATTCTATCCAACTGCAGCGGGCTCTAGGCGCTTGACGCGCTCTTCCGCTTGCTCTTGAACCCGGCTTTCAGCCCTTGCTCGATGAGCGGGCGGATTGAGGAGCGGCGATGAGGGCGATCGGAGTTCGGCTATGGGCGGCGTTGGCTTTCGTCGTCTTCCTTGCCGCTTCCGCTGGCGTCCCGGCGCAGGCCGGCGAACGCGATTCGCTCGAAATCGTCACTTCCACCGGACGGCACGCGTTCCAGGTCGAGATCGCCGACAACGACGCAACCCGCGAACGCGGTCTCATGGACCGGCGCTTCATGGCGGCAGACCATGGCATGCTGTTTGAGTTCGACCGCGAGGCGCCGGTAGCGTTCTGGATGAAGAACACCTACATCCCGCTCGATATGATTTTCATTGCGCCCTCAGGGGTCGTGACGCATATCGCCGCCAACGCCGAGCCGTTGTCCGAGCGCGTCATTCCTTCCGGCGGCCCGTGCATCGCGGTGCTCGAATTGAACGGCGGGATGGCGGCTTCGATCGGGCTCAAGGTGGGCGACAAGGTTCGTCATCCGTTCTTCAAATCCTGACATACACCCAAGCGCGTTGCATCCGCTGTCAACATTGCTACACTGAGGTGACGACGGGGCGCCCGGCGCAATCGCGCCTGACGCGGGGTGGGGTAGGTTTGGGTCAAGTTTCGACGTGGAGTCCAGATTCTGGGTTTCGCGCGCCGTTTTCAACTGAAAGCCCCGCCGGCGCGCGCAATGGCTGGGGCGGGACTTATGCGGCGCTGGATCTCGGAACCAACAATTGTCGGCTGCTCGTCGCGCGGCCGACCGCCCAGGGATTCCGCGTCATCGACGCGTTTTCGCGCATCGTTCGCCTGGGCGAGGGGCTGTCGCTGACCGGACGCCTGAGCGAGGCGGCGATTGCACGCACGCTCGAGGCCTTGAAGGTATGCCGCGATAAGATGGTCGCCCGTGGGGTCACGCGCGCCCGCACGATCGCCACCGAAGCCTGCCGCTCGGCCGCCAACGGGTCCGACTTCGTCGCCGTGGTTCGCGAACGGCTCGGCATAGAGCTCGAAATTGTCGACCGCGAGACCGAGGCGCATCTCGCCGCCGCGGGGGTCGGCGATCTCGCCGATAAGGACGCCCAATCAACCGTGATGTTCGACATCGGGGGCGGATCCTCAGAAATCATATGGCTCGGCTTCGATCCTCGCGCGCCGCAGGCGACGAACCGGGTGAAGGCCTGGGAGTCGTTGAGGCTCGGCGTGGTCTCGCTGGCCGAGACATTCGGCGGCGTGGACGTGAGCGAGGAAGCTTTCGTCGCCATGACTGACCATGTCTCGGACGCGCTTGCGCCTTTTGTCGCCCGGGTGGCGGACGAGACGCGTTGCGACCGCTTCCATCTGCTTGGCACCTCCGGCACGGTCACCACCATTGCCGGCGTGCATCTCAACCTGCCGCGTTATGACCGGCGCGCGGTCGATGGGCTGTGGTTGGGCAAGGCGGAGGTCGACGAGGCGATCGCGCGACTGCGCGCCATGAGCTATGCCGAGCGCGCCGCCAACGCCTGCATCGGCCACGAACGCGCCGATCTCGTGCTCGCTGGCTGCGCGATCCTGGAGGCGATCCGCTTCCATTTCCCCGCCGAGCGGCTGCGTATCGCCGACCGGGGCTTACGCGAGGGAATCCTCAGTCATATGATGCGCGCCGACGGGGTCGGTCCCCACCGCCGACCGCGCGAGCGCTGGTGACGACGGGCGGCTCGGGCCGCGAGGGCGGCCGGGCGCTTAAAGTCCGGGTCAAGATGACCCGCAAGCGCACGGTCGCATCGGCCCGCTGGCTCGAGCGCCAGCTCAACGACCCCTACGTCGCCCAGTCGCGCCGCGAAGGCTACCGGTCGCGCGCGGCTTACAAGCTCATCGAGATCGACGACAAGTACAAGATCTTGAAGCCGGGCGAGCGCATTATCGATCTTGGCGCCGCGCCCGGCGGCTGGAGCCAGGTTGCTGCGGCGCGCGTCGGCGCGCACGAGGGCAGGGGACGGGTCCTCGCCATCGATCTACTGGAGCTGGACCCGATCGAGGGGGTCGAGTTCCGGCAGATGGACTTCCACGATCCCAAGGCGCCGCATGAGCTTCGTGAGTGGCTGGGCGGCCTCGCGGACGGCGTGCTGTCCGACATGGCGGCCAACGCCACCGGCCACCGCAAGACCGACCAGTTGCGCATCATCGGCCTCGTCGAGCTCGCCGCCGATTTCGCCTGCGAAGTCTTAGGCCCGGGCGGATTCTTCCTGGCCAAAGTGCTGCAGGGCGGCGCCGAGGGCGCACTGCTCGCCCGCCTCAAGCGCGAGTTCGGAACCGTGCGCCACGTGAAGCCGAAGGCCAGCCGCGCCGACAGCGCCGAGCTTTATCTGCTGGCCACGGGGTTCAGGGGCGCACGGCCGGAGCCGGTTCCCAACTGAGATTTGTCGAAAGCCGCGCCCGCCTTGAAGCCGAGCGCGGCCGGAGTTGCGAGGCTTACGCCATCACCGCCTTGCGGCGCCGGAAGCCCAGGAAGCCGAGACCGGCGAAGCCGAGCGCCATCATCGCCCAGGTCGAGGGCTCGGGAGCCGCTCCCGACACATTCCCGTCGAACGGGAAGTCGTGCAGTTCGCCGCCGCCGGTGAAGTTCTTGGCGTAGAGGAAGCCTTCGATCGGCGAGCTGTTCGTCACCGACGCGTCACCCGCGAGGACGGCGCCGTGCCAGAACTTGACGCTGACGCCGGTCGCGTCCTCGAAATTCCAGATCACATGGCTGTTGAGATACGCATCGCCGTTGAAGTTTTCGCCGCCGCCCTCGGTGAAGTTTCCGGTGACGTTGATGACGATCGTGGACGCCGAGGTCTCGTTGGCGAACGTGATGTTGTAATTGTCCCCTGGTCCCCCCGCGAGCTGCGATGAGGTCATATCGAATATTGCGGTCCCGCTCGCGTCTGGAGTCACGTCAAAGACGAGGCTGTTGTTATTGGGGCTCGTGAAGTTGCTGTTGGCGATCATTGCGGCGAGCTTCGCCTGAAGAGCGTTGAGCGGCGTCGTGAAATTGCTCATCGCGAAGGACGGATTGTTTTGCGCGATCGACCCGCCGCCATTGAGATTGAACGTGCCGGAATTGCTGGTGACGAAGTTCACGCCGCCGCCATTGTTGACGTTGCAGCCCGGGCAGTTCTGGATGGTCAAGGCGTTCACACCCTGAAACGACGAGGGAGAACTCAAGGGATTCGGCTTCTCGTAGAAGGTCGAACTCCCGCTGTTGTTGATATTGCCCGCGACCAGGCGGCCTTCGACATCCGAATTGGTGGAGAAATTGTCAGTGACCACGGCGTTGAATTGCTTGAGGATATCCTCCGCCGTGAGCACGGCTGCGTGAGCCGGGAGGGTCGCGACGAGCACTGGGGCGACAAGGGCAACCGCAGCGACTCCGCGCAGCAAGCGGGACATGGAGACAGGCAAGCTCATTATTTGGGAACCCACAGTGGAAGAAAGTGACAATGTGCGGTTGGATAGAGAAGGTTTTATCGGGCGTCAACGGGTGAATTAGAGTTTAGCGAAAAAGCAGCGACCATGATCCAATGCGGGCTCGGCGCCGGTTCGCTCAACAAGGATCCGTGTGCGTGCTGACGCGCGCGTCGATCGGCTTTATGATTGACAGCGCAAGAAGACAGATCCGGGAGGAGCAAACATGAATGTCCAGACCAAGGCCCCTGTCGATCCGACGGCGCTGATGGGAAAATTGCCGACGCCGCCGAAATTCGACAATCCGGCCGACGAGCGGCTGCATCGGAAGCAGCGGCTCGCCGCAGGCTTTCGTCTCTTCTCCAAGTTCGGCTTCGACGAGGGGGTCGCGGGCCACATCACAGCGCGCGACCCGGAGTTTACGGACACCTTCTGGGTCAATCCGTTCGGCGTCCATTTCAGCCAGATCAAGGTCTCGAACCTGATCCGCTGCGATCACAAGGGCAATGTCGTCGAGGGCGACTATCCGGTTAACACAGCGGCCTTCGTCATCCATTCGCGCGTCCATTCCGCGCGGCCCGACGCGAACGCCGCCGCGCATTCCCATTCGACCTACGGGCGGGCCTTTTCGACGCTCGGACGCCCCCTCGCGCCGATCACCCAGGACGTTTGCGCGTTCTATGAGGACCACGCGGTCTACGACGATTTCGGCGGCGTGGCGGTCGAGCTCGACGAAGGCCAGCGGATCGCCGACGCGATCGGCAAGCGCAAGGCGGCGATCCTGCAGAGCCACGGCCTGATCACGGTCGGAGGCACGGTCGACGAGGCGGTGTGGTGGTTCATCACGATGGAGCGGTCGTGCCAGGTGCAGCTCCTGGCCGAGGCTGCGCTTAAAGGCGGCGAGACCTTGAAGCTCATTTCGCCTGAAGCCGCCGCGCAGTCTTACAAAATCGTGGGTAGCCCGTTCTCGGGCTGGTTCCAGTTCCAGCCGCTCTACGCGCGCATCGTCAAGGAGCAGCCCGACCTTTTGCAGTGAGGCGCGGGCCTTGAGCAGGAAGTGAGGAAGTGCTTCGCCAACCCTCTAGCCTACCCGCCCGCCTACCCCAAGCCGACGTGGTGACGGCGGCCACCGCCAACCTCAAGCCGACGGGGTGACGGCGGGCGCCGGTGTCCGCTCTCCTCAAGGGCGCGGACCGGCTCTTGCCCATTTGAAGACCACCAGCGCAAGCGCCAGCACGGTCGCGAGTTCCGTCCACAAAAACACCCACATGTCCGCCGCGACGCCAAGCGGCGGCGAGCCCGGCAGCGCGCTGCGCAACACGGGCAGCGCAAATGCGATCGCGGCGAGAGAGCCGATTAACGACGTCTCAGGCGGGCGCACGTCAATGAACGTCAGGACGCCGACCACGACGGCGCAACCGCCGAGCACGGCCATGGCGCCGTAGGCGCATAGCGCGAACAGCGCAAAGGCGCCGTTTCGCGTAATCGTCGTTGTCAGCTGAATGTCATCCGGCTCGGGTCCGGGCCGGCTTGTCGTATGCAGATTGTACCCAAGCGCCCCCTCCCACGTCGTGACCCTGGCCGGCAGCCTGAGTGAAGACTTGCTGTCCAGGAGCTTAACGCCAAGCCGGGCAACATAGGAGTCGAACGGGAAACGAGTGACGCTGCCCTCGTTCAAGTCGACCTCGAAGCTCGAGCTGGCGATATGGTCGCCCGCCGCCAGCTTGATTTCCTCCACCGTGCTGTCGTGGCTGACCAGCAGGGTCAAATCGTGGTCGGAGGCGGCTTTATTGCTTTTGCCTTCCGATATGCCTGGCGAGACATAGGCGCGAACCTGCATGGCGTCGTTGAGGGCGTCGATGCTGAGCGGCTCGATATAAACCTCTGCCGCGGGAACGACTTTGTCAGTGGCTCCAAAATGCCGCTCCACCGGCAGCTCCGTGACGTCGAACTGACGCACCATCACGACATAGCCGGCCGTCAGAGCAATCAGCACTGCGCCAAGCGCCAGCAAGCGGATAATTCGGCCGCGCGGCTGAACCCGATCCATCCCCCACCCGGCGATCATCGATGCCCAGCGGTAACTTACCGTGACGCGACGGTTCAGCAAACCTGATAGGCGCCGACAGGCGCCGTCTTGCTCATTCCGCCGCCGCGGTCGCTTGCTTCTCGCTGGTCGCAATCATCCGACCGGAGACCGCGGAGCCCGCGTCGGGCTTCAGCTGGGCGAAGATGAATACGGAGAGGCTCGAGACGATCGCGACCAGCACGAAGGCGAGCGAGAGATCGCGCGCCATAAGTTCGGTATCGCCGAAGCCGAACTGGATCGCCTCCACGCAGATCGCGGCGACCGCGACGCCGACCGCTCCTGACATTTGCTGTGAGACGCTGGCGAAGCTGGTGGCGCGGCTCATTCGCGGCGGGTCGATATCCGCATAGCTGATCGCGTTCAACGCGGTGAACTGAAGCGAGCGGAAGAATCCGCCGGTAAGCAGCGTGAGCAGCAGCAGCCAATGCGGCGTCGAGGGCGTGAACAGCGCGCAGGCGGCGAGGAACGCCCCCGAAATCAGGCAGTTGAACACCAGCGTCTGGCGGAAGCCAAACCAGCGCAGAGCTGTCGAGGCGGTGAATTTCATCAGAAGCGCGCCGGCCGCGGTGGCGAAGGTGAGCGAGCCGGAGGCGAACGGGGTGAGGCCAAATCCGACCTGCAGCAAAAGCGGCAGCAGGAAAGGCATGGCGCCAATGCCGATCCGAAAGATGAATCCGCCGCCGACGCCGGCGAAAAACGTCGGAATTGTGAGCAGCTTGAGATCGAGGATCGCGTCCGGCTTATTTTTCGCGTGCCGGACATAGGCGGCCAATGAGAGCCCGCCGGTCGCGATCATCGCCGCGACCAGCCAATAAGGCGCAATGCCCCGGCCGATCATGCTCAAGCCCGATATGAGGCTCAAGAGGCCGACGCCCGACAAGACGAATCCCCTGAAATCGAAGCGGGGCACGGCCTCCTCGCGCAAATTCTGGATGAATCTGAGCGAGAGCAGCACCCCGAGAATACCGATCGGCACGTTGATCCAGAAGATCCAGCGCCAGTGAAAATAGGTGGTGATGAAGCCGCCGAGCGGCGGACCTGCGACCGGACCGATGAGCGCCGGCACGGTGAGATAGGCCATCGCATTGACGAGATCGCTCTTCGCCACGGAACGCAACAGCACGAGGCGCCCGACCGGCACCATCATCGCTCCGCCCAGCCCCTGAAACACGCGCGCGGCGATGAGGGTCGAAAGCGACGACGAGGCGCCGCACAGGATCGAGCCGAGGGTGAAGACGACGATTGCGGTGCAGAAGACCGTGCGCGCGCCGAAGCGGTCGGCGACCCAGCCGGAAGCGGGAATGAACACCGCGAGCGTCAACATGTAGGAGGTGAGCGCCAGCTTGAGGACGATCGGATCCTGATGCAGGTCGAGCGCGATCGCCGGCAGCGAGGTCGAAATGACGGTCCCGTCCATGTTCTCCATGAACAGGGCGGTCGCGATGATGAGGGCAGTGAGAACGGCGGAGCGCATGGGCGGCTTTCAGACTGCGGCTTTGTGGCGCCGTGAGGACCCTGCGGCAAGGCGAAGGCGAGAGGCTGCGGTCACAATGGGTTGAACGCGGGCCCGGGATGCGCGGATCCGACCGCCCGCGACGATTCTAGCCGCAAGCTGGCCGCCTCAGCCGCCGAACATCACCTTGTTCATGATCCGCCCGGGCGCGAGGGTGAACAGACCCGTGACGACCAGCGCCAGGGTGAAGATCCAGATCATCGCCGAACGATGAGCCGCGACATTGTGCCGGCGCGCCTGCAGGACGGCGAGCGGAACTACTCCGAGCGTGAACAACGAGAGAAGGTGGATGGGGCTCCAGGGTCCCCAGGTTCGGATGGTATGGATGAAGAGCGAGCTCCCCGCGACCAAAATCATGAGGATGGCCCAAGCCCAACCGACCGATCGATGCGGAAGCGTTCCCTTGGGGGCCAGAAGTTGCACGGCGCCGAGACCGATCCCCGCGAAGACGACAGCGGCGTGGAACCGGATGATCGGCGTGGCCTCGAGCAGCGGGGCGAGCGTCACGCCGCGCCTGGCCTAATGCTCGAGCATGCGGTCGACGTCGCTCAGCGCTTTCTCGCAGCCGGCCTGATCGCCCTCGTCATCGGCGTGGCGCGCCTCATCCATGGCCTCGGTGATCGCCTCCGCCTCCTCGCTGGTGAGATTGCCTGCTTGTTGTTCGGCGGTTGCGATCGACCCCGGAGTCGGCTGGCGATGCATGGTGGCGAAGACCGATTCGGCCGCTGGGCGCCCCTGCGCGGCGGCGGAATTGAGGAGCTTGGCGACGTCGAGGTCGGTCTGATAGATCCGCTGCGTGCATGGTCCCGCATGAGCTGGCGCGGCGCCGAGGATGACCGCCGTCCCTGCGACTGCGGCCGCCTGTCGAACGATCATTTCCTTCCTCCTTTGGATCGGGCGGCGCGCAGGCCCGAAGCGGTCGCCGTCGCTTTTCCAACGCCGTCAACGCCGCCGCGGTTCAATCAGGCGACCCAATATGACCACAAATGTTCGTGACGCTCGTTGTCCGCGGACGCCCGTGCCGAAAGGCGTTCTTTTCTACCATGACGACAAACCTTGGAGAATATCGCCGGCGCCGCGGAACCCGCGCTTTTCTGTCGAGTTCGAAATCGCGCCTGGTCATCGTTCGCCCGCGAACTGGCTTGAAACCGGCGGCGCCAGGGTGCAAAATATCGCTACTTGCGCGACCCGCGAGGGCAAGAGAGCACGATGAGCAAGGCCGCCACCAAGATTGCGACGAAGACCGAGACGCGCGTTCAGCGTCCGCGCCTGCACAAGGTTATTCTATTCAACGACGACTATACGCCGCGCGACTTCGTGGTCGGAGTCCTCAAGGCGGTGTTTCGTCTCAATGAAACCCAGGCGCTCGCGGTGATGATGACCGCGCATCGCAAAGGCGTCTGTGTGGTCGCCGTGTTCGCGCAGGACATCGCCGAGACCAAGGCCGCGCGCGCCACCGAAGCGGGGGCGGCGAAAGGCTATCCGCTGCGTTTCAGCACCGAGCCCGAGGAATAGCGCGCTCGCGGTTTGGCCCTCAGGGATCATTCGGACATGACAGGCGCAACGCTCCCGCCGTTGAAGACGCGCAAGCTTGGCCGGACGAACGTCCGCGTGACCGAGCTCGGCCTCGGCACCGCGCCGCTGGGCGAGCTCTTCGACAAGGTCGAGGATGACGAGGCGGCGGCGATCATCGGCGCCGCCTGGGACGGCGGCGTGCGCTACTTCGATACGTCGCCCTGGTATGGACGGGGCTTGGCCGAGCATTCCCTCGGCCGCGCGCTCTACCGCAGGCCGCGTGACCAATATTTCATCTCGACCAAAATCGGCCGCGTGCTCCGGCGCCCGCTCGGCCCCAACGCCATCAAGGATCAGTGGCTCGGCGGCCTCGAGTTTCAGACGGTCTTCGACTATGGCTACGACGGGGTGATGCGAACCTTTGAAGACAGCCTGCAGCGGCTCGGCATCAATCGGGTCGACCTCCTGCTGATTCACGACCTCGACCCCTGGGACCACAATCAAGCGACCCTCAACGCCTATTTCACGCAGCTCAAGACAAGCGGATGGAAGGCGCTTGCCGAATTGCGCGAGGCGGGCGTCATCGGGGGTATCGGCGCCGGCTTCAACTCGATGGGCAGCATTCCGCGCTTTCTCGATCTGTTCGACATGGATTTCTTCCTCCTGGCGATGCGCTACACCCTGCTCGAGCAGGAGGTGCTCGAGGGCGAGTTCCCGCGCTGTGAGGAGCGGGGCGTCGGGATCATCGTCGGCGGCGGCTACAATTCGGGGATTCTCGCGACCGGCGCCGTTCCAGGGGCAATGTACAATTACGCGCCGGCTGGCCCCGAGATCCTGGAGCGGGTGAAAAAAATCGAGGCGGTTTGTGCGCGCCACAAGGTTCCGCTTCCCGCCGCCGCGCTGCAGTTTCCGCTCGGCCACCCGATCGTCGCTTCGATCATCCCCGGCGCGATCGCGCGCGTCCAGGTGGAGAAGAATGTCGCCGCCTTCCGCCATTCCATTCCCGCCGATCTCTGGGCCGAACTGAAACACGAGAAGCTCATTCGCGCCGACGCGCCCACGCCGGCGTGAGCGGACCCTGCTGCGCTTTCGCCAGCGTCCGCGACATGGCTGGCCCGGCGTTCAGCTTGAAACGTGCAATTGACAATGGCCTCGCGCCCGGCCCTCGTATCTGGCCGTCCAGCGCGATGATCTCGCAAACCGGCGGCCATGGCGACTTCCGCTTTCCCTATGAGGTTCCCGCTTCTCCTAATGCGCCGCTGAGCCGGGTGAGGGGGTCACTCGCTTGACGTCGCCGGCGAGACTCCAGCCGCCCCCGCAGACTGCGCATGGGCGATGGCGCTGGCGACGGTCGCCATCGTCGGCATGCCGCCGAGTTGCATCGATTCAACCGCGGTCGAGGGCACGATAACGATGGTCGCATTGCTGCGCTTCAGGCCCTCATAAAGCATATTCATCGCGCGCAGGTGAAAGGCGGTCGGGTTGCCGGCGTACATCTTGGCGGCGGCGTTGAACGAGTCGGCCACCTGCCGCTCGGAATCGCCCAATATCACGCGGGCCTGCCGCTCGCGCTCGGCCTGTGCCTGCATCGACATCGCGTCCTGCAAGGCGGCCGGGATCCGCACGTCCTTGAGCTCAACCGAAATGACGTCGATCCCCCACGGTTTCGCGCGCGCGTCGATAATGCGCTGCAATTCGAGGCTGAGCTTGTCGCGCCCTTCCAGCATGTCCGCCAGCGGGGTCTTGCCGATCACGTCACGCAAAGCCGTCTGCGCCGCCCAGTTGATCGCGGACGCGTAGTCCACGACGTCGAGCGCCGCTGTTTTCGGATCGACCACCTTCCAGAACAAGACCGCATCGACGTCGACCGGCACCGTGTCGCGCGTCATCGTCTGTTCCGCCCTGAAGGTGCTGGTGATAACGCGGGTGTCGATCCGGTAGGGAACCGTCTCGATGATCGGCACGATCAAGAACAAGCCTGGGCCTTCGAGGCTGCGGAACTTGCCGAGCCTCAGCACCACCACGCGCTCCCACTGGTCGGCGACTTTGATGGCGTTGGCGACGATCGAGGCGACGATGAAGCTCAGGACCGCGATCGAGACGCTCGGTGCGTAGCTCTCGGGGCTCATGATTGCATACGCAAGCCCCAGGCCAGCGACGAATAGGATAATGAAGATCAGCCCCGGCAACGGACTGGTGTTTCGCATGGTAAAGACCTCGATCGCGGCGCCCGGCGTGGTCGCGCGCGCCTTGGCCGCGTCTCGCTAATCATGTGGGGTGTTTTCCGCCGAGCGCCAGAGTTTGCCGCAAGCTGGCGGGGCAATTCAGGATCTGCGCCGCGGGCGTCCGCGAAAAATGTGATCGAACGGGAACGAATGGGGGTTGCGTGGGCGTTCACGTTTGATTAACAATTCGTAAAAAGGGCTTGCGACGGGCGCGAATTTAGAGGGCGCTGCGATAATTCGCCTTTGTCTGATGGTCGCGTGTCTCAGCGCCGTCGCCTGGACGCAGGCGTCGGCCGAAAGTCTGTCCCCTGATACGCCGAAGACCCCACGGCAGCACGCGGCGAAGGCGAAGCGCCCGACCGCCCAGAAGTCGGCGAGCCTCGACAATTCCGTTCGCTTCTCGGACCCCTACGCGCCGCCGGAGGGCACGACCGTTGTAAGAAAAAGCAGCGGCCTTCCTGGCTATTCATATCGGATTCCGACAGAGCCGCAGGGTGGCCTGTCGATTTCCATGGGTCAGGATCAGGGCGGCCATACCACCGGTGGACTGAAGTGGGGCTTCTAGACCGGATGCCCTTCCGCGCGTGATCACAGCGAAGCGGCGCGTGGCCGCGGTTCGCGTCCACTGACTTTCCTCGCCCTCAAATGCTTGCGGCCCTTGGCGTCTATCGCCCGGATTTCCGTTGAAGGCGGCCGAGCCCGGAGCCCTATCGGCTGCGGGAAGCTTTATCTCGCGGCGATCGTCGTCGTTTGCCCGATCGTCTCCGCAGCAATTCGGGCGACGCCGCGAACCTCGCGCGCTCAGTGTCACCGGTAATGAAGCAAGGAACGCCATCAGAGGGCGGCGCGATCCACGGCGTCACCAACAAAAAGCAGGCATTCGTATATCTCGCTGTGACAACGCCGCCGCAGGATTTCGCGCAACTCAATCGCGCTCAAACCCGCGGAACGGCTTGGGGCGCGCATTCGCGCTTCGGCCATAAGGCGATGATCGGTTCCGATCATCGAGTCCTGGCATTAGAATGGTCGCCAGACCTCAAACTGACCCAGGTCTCGGCAGTGAGTTTCCGTTGACTTCACTCGCTCCCGCCGTAGTGTCGCCGTCATGAGCGAGGCTGACGGCGAACGCGGGGTCTGCCTTGTCGTCGGGGCGGGCGATGGGCTCGGCGCCTCGATCGCGCGCGCCTTTGCGCGCGAGGGCCTCCGCGTCTGCGTCACCCGGCGGCCCCGAAATACCGAGGCGGTCGACAAGCTGGCGGAAGCGATCCGCGCCGAGGGCGGCGAGGCTCACGCGTTCGGGCTCGACGCGCGCGTCGAAGACGATGTCGCGGCCCTGATCGAACGGATCGAGCGCGGGATCGGCCCGATCGAGGTGCTGGTCTTCAATATCGGCGCCAATGTGCGTTTCCCGATCGTCGAGACGACCGCGCGGGTCTATTCCAAGGTTTGGGAGATGGCGGCGCTCGCCGGGTTCCTCGCCAGCCGCGAGGCGGCGCGGGGAATGATCGAACGCGGCCGCGGCACGATGCTGTTCACGGGCGCAACCGCCAGCGTACGCGGGGGCGCGGGCTTCTCCGCCTTCGCCGGAGCGAAGCATGCGCTCCGGGCGCTGGCGCAAAGTCTCGCCCGCGAACTGGGACCGAAGGGAATCCACGTTGCTCACGTCGTGATCGACGGCGCGATCGACGGCGCCTTCATCCGCGGGCTTATGCCGGACGCCGCCGACAAACTGGCGCGGGAGCAGATTCTCGTTCCCGACGAGATCGCCAAAAACTATGTTTGGCTCCATCGCCAGAAACGCAGCGCCTGGACATTCGAGATGGACTTGCGACCGTGGTCGGAGAATTGGTGATGAGCGCGACCATCGAATTCATTTTCGACTTTGCCAGCCCCAACGCCTATCTCGCTCATCGCGCGCTGCCGCCGATTCTCGAACGCACCGGCGCCCGACTTCTCATCAATCCCTGCCTGCTCGGCGGCATCTTCAAAGCGACGGGCAACGTCGCCCCAGGCGTCGCCTACGCAGGCGTCAAGGGCAAGCTCGATTACGAGACGCTCGAGATCCGCCGCTTCATCGCCAGGCACGGAATCGACAAGTTCCGGCTCAACCCGAATTTTCCCGTCAACACGCTGATGCTGATGCGCGGGTTTGTCGCCGCCCGCGAGGCCGGCGTCGAGGCCGCCTATCTCGAGATGGGGCTTGAGGGCCTGTGGGAAGAGGGCCTCAAGCTCGACGATCCGGAAGTCCTGGCGCGGCGCGTCAATTCCGCCGGCCTTAATTCCGCGAGCCTGCTCGCGGCGGCTCAGACGGATCGCGTCAAGCTGAAGCTTGCCGACAACACCGCCGCCGCAGTGGCGCGCGGCGTGTTCGGGGTTCCGACCTTCTTCGTCGGCGATGACATGTTCTTCGGCAAGGATCGGCTGGCGCAGGTCGAAGAGGCGGTCCAAGCCTTCCCTGCGCGAGCGTCCTAACCCTGAGCACGGGGGGCGGGACCGATCCGGCGAGGGCGCCCGGGCGCCGGTCGATATTGGCGCGGGATTTCTGTCTGCGGAGCGCGACTTAATTAACGCTCAGCAACTAATCGCGGCCCGCAATCGGAGGTCGATAAAATTTTAGGCGTCCAATCGAGCGGTTGGCAACGGCCAAGTGGGATTTTGCGTCGTGGTCGGGATCCTGCGGCCATTTCGAAGGCCCTCGGCTTCAAAACGGCCGCAGCTTGCGAACGCAGGGGCCCATAGAGCGTCAGGAGAATCCCATGCTTCGAGTTCGTAACTTTGTTAGCGATGAATCTGGTGTGACGGCAATCGAATATGCGCTGATCGCGAGCCTGATTGCGGTGTTCATCATCACCGCCGTCACCTTGGTCGGCACGAAGGTCAGCACCGTGTTCAACGAGATCGGCACCACGCTGAAGTAAACCGGCAAATGCGCGCGCTCGCCTGAGCGCCATAACGCGTCAGGAGAATCCCATGCTTCGAGTTCGTAACTTTGTTAGCGATGAATCTGGTGTGACGGCGATCGAGTATGCGCTGATCGCGAGCCTGATTGCGGTGTTCATCATTACCGCCGTCACGTTGGTCGGGACCCAAGTCAGCACCGTGTTCAACGAGATCGGCACCACGCTGAAGTAAGGACGGGCGCGCCGGCCACAGGCTTTCGGGCTGGCGCGCGACCGATCCGGACCCGCGGTTTACAAAGCGCGGGCGCGCACGGGCAGTGGCAAGGCGCCTAGCCTTAAATCCCTTGCCATGATCCGGCTCGGCGCGCTGTCCAGCTTGATGGTGTCACTTCCCTCCACCTTCGCATGTTCGTTCGCTTCCCCCTTCCATGCGTATGCGAACGCTCTTTGCCGCCGTCATTCCAGACGAGTGGACTATGTCGACAAATCAAAAATAAGTCGCCAGTATTGGCAAAAGCAGAAATCAGTGCTATAAACTTGCTGTCGCCGCTGGATAGGTTCAATCCGCTGGCGCAAGACCGATTGCCGCTGAGGACATGTGAGATGAAAAAGCGGAACCGGAAGAATTTCTTACTTAAATCGCCTGTAACCCATTGAAAAGTCAAGATTCGAAAAAATAGACGTTAGTAAAATAAAGCAAATTTACTAACGTTTATTTGCGTTTACGCTCGTTTATTTGCGTTTATTCGCGTGTTTGAACCCGCTCCAAGCCGCCCGCGCCCGGATGAGCCTGGACATCACCGCGCTCGGTCGAAGGGCTGAGACGGCGCGGTGGGACTCCGCCTAGGTATGAGTACTGAGCCGGCGATCTCAGGCCCAAGCTTGGAAACACGCCGCGGCGCCTTAAGATTGGGGCGCCCCCGACGGCGCGGGGCCGAAGCTTGAGGACCGAGGGCTCACCGGCGCATGGACGAACTTCTCCGCCTCGCGGAAGATCCCGACGCGTGGGCGGCGCTCGCGACCCTGATCGCGATGGAGGTCGTCCTAGGCCTCGACAATCTCGTGTTCATCGCGCTGCTCACGAACCGCATCGACGAACGCCGGCGGGGCCTGGCGCGCAAACTCGGCCTGTCGCTGGCGCTCCTGTTCCGCCTGGCGCTGCTCGCTTCGGCGTCGTGGGTGGTGCGTTTTACGGAGCCGCTGGGCACGGTGCTCGGACACGCCTTTTCCGTGCGCGATCTGCTGTTGCTGGCGGGCGGCCTGTTCCTGGTCTGGAAGGCGACGGCCGAAATCCACCACCGCGTCGATCCGGATGGCGCGGCCGAGGACGAAAAGCCGCCTTCGCGGCTCGGCCTCATCTCCGGCCTCATCCAGATCATCATGATCGACATTGTCTTCTCGGTCGACAGCATCATCACGGCCGTCGGCATGACGGAGTATTTCCCGATCATGGTCGTGGCCGTCGTCGTGGCGGTCGGGGTGATGATGGTCGCCGTGGGGCCGCTGGCGGCGTTCATCCACCGCAATCCGACGGTGTTGATGCTGGCGCTGAGCTTCCTCCTGATGATCGGCATGACGCTGATCGCCGACGGTTTCGGCTTTCATATCGAAAGAGGCTATATTTACGCCGCGATGTTTTTTTCCTCCGTGGTCGAGACGTTCAACGTCTTGGCCAGACGCAAGCCCAGGCGACGGACATGACCCTCGACTCTCTTCTCCTCTTCGCCGCCGCCGCCGTCGCCGCGAGCTAAGACCTTGTCGGATCTCCTCGCTATTGGCGAAGCGCTGGTCGAACTCAATCAGCCGAACGACGGCGCGCCGTTCGTGCAGGGGTTCGGCGGCGACACCTCGAACGCCATGATCGCGGCGGCGCGGCTTGGCGCCGACGCCGCCTATTTCACTGGCGTCGGCGCCGACCGTTTCGGCCAGGCGCTGACCGAGCTTTGGCTTAAGGAGGGCGTCGACGCGAGCCGGATCGTGGTCAACGGCGGCGCTCATACCGGGCTCTATTTCGTCACCCATGGCGCGCAGGGCCATGAATTCTCCTACCTGCGCGCGGGCTCGGCCGCGAGCCGCATCAGCGAGACCGATCTGCCGGTCGACCGCATCCGCGAGACCAGGATCCTGCACATTTCCGGGATCAGCCAAGCGATCTCTTCATCCGCCACTGACGCCGCATTCGCAGCGATCGACATCGCCCGCGAGGCCAGGCGGCTCGTCTCCTACGACCCGAACCTGAGGCTGAAGCTGTGGCCTTTGCGCCGCGCGCGGGCGATCATTCACGAGGCGATGCGGGCTTGCGACATTGCGCTGCCCGGTCTCGACGACGCAGAGCATCTGACGGGCCTTCGAGATCCCGACGCCATCGCCAGTTTCTACCTCGACCTCGGCGCGCGCGTGGTGGTGGTGAAAATGGGCCGGGGCGGGGCGCTGGCGGCGACGCCCAAGGCGCGCGAGCGCCTCTATGCGCATGGCGTCAAGGCCGTCGACGCAACAGGCGCTGGCGACTGCTTCGACGGCGCTTTTCTCGCCGAATATGTGCGGCACGGCGACCCGTTCGCCGCGGCGCGCTTCGCCAATGTGGCGGCGGCGCTTTCGACCCTGGGCTATGGCGCGGTCGCGCCCTTGCCGAGACGCGCGGACGTCGAAGCGGTGATGGCGGCGCGCGCCGGCCAGTAGCGTTCCGTTACGCCCGCACCGCCGCCTGACGTGAAGAGAAGAGGATGATGCCCAAGAAGCCCATTAGAATTAGGGCGAGGGTCGGGGGCTCTGGGACGGCGGCGGGCAGGTAGGCAAGACCGGCCGGCGCAACCGCGTTGTTCGAAAAGGTGTTGAGCCCGACGAGGTGCGCGCTGCTTGTATAGATTGTCGTCCCGTCCTGGATGTAGAGTGTCCCGTCTCCGAACACCATGTTGGTCGCGGCGATCCCGAGATTGCCGATGCCCGCCCCGGTCTTGACGCTCAGCGCACTAACGCCGTCTGCTCCACCGCTCTCGTAGAGAATGCCGTCCGCGGCGTCGAGCGCGAGACCGGTCGGCGCCGCGCCGTTGTCATGGATGAGCCTCAGCCCGACGAGGTCGGCGCTGCTCGCATAAATTGCGGTCCCATCTTGGATGTAGAGTGTCCCGTCTCCGAACACGATGTTGGTCGCGGCGATCCCGAGATTGCCGATGCCCGCCCCGGTCTTGACGCTCAGCGCACTAACGCCGTCTGCGCCACCGCTCTCGTAGAGAATGCCGTCCGCGGCGTCGAGCGCGAGACCAATCGGCGCCGCGCCGTTGTCATGGACGAGCGTCCGCCCGACCAGGGTTGGGCTGGACGCGTAGATCGCGCTCCCATCCTGAAAATAGACGCGGCCGTCCCCAGCGACGATGTTGGTGGCGTTGCCTTCCAGGTTGCCCAGGCCGACCGTCGGATCAGCGAGATCGAGAGCCGTCACGCCGCCATCGCCAAAGGTCTCGTAGAGCGCGCCGGGAAACGCTGCGCGGGCCGCCGTCGCCGCCAGCGTCGCCGACATGCCGACCGCGAGCCAAATGGCCGCGCGCGTGACAGCACAAAGCATATGCAAGGTCCCTGAACGCCCTGCGGATGGGGCGTGAGAATTTTGGCCAAATTGCGACGCAAACCAGCGGAGCGCGTGTGTCGCCCCTTGCCGATCCGGGCGCTTTGACGTCGCGCTGGTTCGGCGCCAACCTCGACCGTCACATGACGCCATTCTTTCCCAGTCCCTCATTGGCGGCCGCCTATATCGTCGCCTGCTTCCTGCTCGCCGCGACGCCCGGCGCGGACATGGCGCTCTTTCTGTCGCGCACGCTCGCCGGCGGCCGGCGCCAAGGTTTCGCGGCGCAAGCGGGCGCCAATGTCGGGCTCGTCTTCCACACCTTCGCCGCTGCGCTGGGCTTGTCGGCGCTGCTCGCGGCCTCGGCCGAGGCCTACGAGGCGGTGAAGATCGGCGGCGCGCTCTATCTGCTGTGGCTTGCCTGGCGGGCGATCCGCCACGGCTCCGTGCTCAAGCTGAACGCCGACGCTTCGGCGCGAGGAGGCTTGCGCGGCGCGTTCGCGAACGGGCTCATCATCAACCTCGCCAATCCGAAGATCGTGTTGTTCTTCGTGACCTTCCTGCCGCAGTTCATCAGCGCGAGCGATCCCCATGCGAGCGCAAAACTGTTCGCGTTGGGCTTCGGCTTCATCGCGATTACGACAGGTGTGAACGCAATCGTCGTGCTGGTGGCCGGCCACTTTGTCGCGGCGGCGAAGCGCAACCCGCGCGCGCTCAGGATCTTCGACTATGGCTTCGCGGTGCTCATGAGCGCCTTCGCGGGGCGCCTTCTCTGGAGCGAGACGAGATAGGAGGGCCGAACGTGGACATCGGAGCGTTCCGCGCCTCGCTTTCGGCCGCTGAGCCGCCGCCCGGCTTGAGCGACGCCCTGCGCGCGCTTTGGCTCGATGCGCGCGGCAATTGGGACGGTGCGCATGATTCGGCGCAGGCCGACGAGGGCGGGGCGGGGGACTGGGTGCACGCCTATCTGCATCGCAAGGAGGGCGATTCCGGCAACGCCGCCTATTGGTATCGCCGAGCGCAGAAGCCGGTTTGCAAAGCTTCACTCGACGAAGAATGGGCGGCGATCGCTGATGCGCTGCTCAAGGCTCAAGGCTAGACGCGCGCCTTTCCAGCACCGCACTGGGAGAGCCTATGCCTGTCATCGTCGTGGTTTCCATAGAATAGGCCGGGTCGATGATCGCCGAGCTGCCGCCACTGACGAGCGGATGCGGGCAGCGCTCTCTCTGAACACCGTTGCGCCATCAAGCGCGTGCAGCTAATGCAAGCCGCAAACCTTGATCGGACATTCCCCCTTTGACCGTCGACGCGGACACTGACGCGCTTGCCGCGCGCGATCTTCTGGTCTCCGCCGCGCGCGAGGCCGGAGCGGTGGCGCTCGAATATTTCAATCCCGGCGCCCGGACCTCCGCCCATGTCGTGACGAAAGCCGGCGGATCGCCGGTGACGGACGCCGATCTCGCCGCGGATTCGCTCCTGAAGCGCCGCTTGCAGGAGGCGTTGCCCGATGCGGGCTGGCTCTCCGAGGAGACGGTCGACGATTTCGAGCGCCTTTCACGCCGCAGCCTCATCATCGTTGATCCGATCGACGGCACGCGTGCGTTCGTGACCGGCGATCCGCGCTGGGTCGTATCGGTGGCGTTCGTCGTCGACGAGCGGCCGGTCGCGGGCGTCGTCTACGCGCCGGCGCTTGACGAGATCTATGCGGCCGCGCGTGGCCACGGCGCAACGTTCAATGGCGCGACTCTCAGACCCGCCGCCGGCTGGCCGCCCCGTGCCGCCGCCGGCCCGAAGCTCATGATCGAGGCGATGGCGGCGGAACTCGGCGCCGCGATCGAGATCGTTCCGCGTGTGCCGGCGCTCGCCTACCGGATGTGCCTGGCGGCGCGCGGATTGATCGATTTTGCGGTCGCGGCCGGGAACTCGCATGACTGGGATATCGCCGGCGCCGATATCCTGCTCGAGGAATTGGGCGCGCGCCTCACCGACGCCTCGGGCGAGCGGCTCCGGTACAATTCCCGGCAAGTCCGCCGTGGCGCGCTCCTTGCTGCGTCGGACGTAGGCGCGCCCCGGCTCATCAAGGGCTTTCGCGCCGCCACCGGCTCCCCGCCAAACTGAACGGCGGCGGTTTTCGGACGCTTGCGTTTTCGCCGCCACGAGGGCAAAGGGCCAGCTCCCCTGGCCGCGCCGCTCCGCGCGTCTTCAAGGAAATGTGATCCATGACCCCTCCTGATTCGAAGGCCGAAGACGAGGCAAAGCCGCAGCGCCTGCACCTGGTGTTCGGCGGCGAATTGAAATCGCTCGAAAGCCACGAATTTCGTGATCCCGCCAAGCTCGATATTGTCGGCATCTTTCCCGACTTCGCCAGCGCCGAGCGCGCCTGGCGCGCCAAAGCCCAACAGACGGTCGACAGCGCGCAAACCCGCTACTACGTCGTCCATCTGCATCGCCTCCTCGAGCCCGACCTCGCGCCTCCGACCCGGACCGCCTGAGCGCCGCCGCATGGCGAGGCGCATAGGCAGATCGCAATGGGCGCAGGAGGCGATCGGCTTCGGGCTTGCGACCTATTTGTCGTTCGTTCGCACGACGAGCCGTTTCACCACGGTCCCCGAGGACGTGGACGCCTATATAAAGGACGACCTGCCGCTCATCTCGGCGATGTGGCACGGCCAGCATCTGATGATGCCTTTCGCCCGACCCGTGACCATGGATCGGCTCGCGGTGCTCATCTCCCGCCATGAAGACGCCGGCGCCCAGGCTCTCGCCGCCCAACGTCTTGGGATCACGCCGGTGCGCGGCTCGGGAGGGCCGGCGGATCGCAACTATTACAAGGGCGGCGCGCCGGCCATGCGCGAGCTCCTGCGCCAGCTCGAGTCGGGCTCGTCGGTTGCGATGACCGCCGATGTGCCCAAGCGCGCCCGCGTTGCGGGAATGGGGATCGTGACGCTCGCCAAGCTCTCCGGGCGACCGATCGTTCCGACGGCCGCGGTCATGAGCCGGCGCGTTCAGTTCAAGTCCTGGGATCGCGCCTCGCTCGGACTGCCGTTCGGGCGCGCAATCATCGTCGTCGGAGACATCATCCCCGTTTCGCGGAACGCGGATGAAGAGGAGATGGAGACTGTGCGGCTTGCGGTGGAACGCGGGCTCGACGAAGCGCACCGGCAAGGCTACGCCATGGTCGGCGCAAGCGACCCGGGCGCCGATCTCAGATCGCGATGACCGCTCCGCTCTCGCTCATTGGCTATCGATGGGCCTCGTTCCTGGCGACGCCGCTGGCCGGCCCGATCCTGACGATGCGGCTCAGGCGCGGCAAGGAGGATTCGCGACGGGTGGGCGAGCGGCGCGGCCTGACCGGCCTCGTCCGTCCGCCGGGTCCGCTCGTCTGGCTGCATGGCGCGAGCGTCGGCGAGGCCGGCGTTCTGCTGCCGTTCGTCGAGCGCATCACGCGCATGGGCGCGACCGCGCTCGTGACCACGACGACGGTGACCTCGGCCGCCATGCTCGCGCAACGCCTGCCGGCGGGCGCCCTGCATCAGTACGCCCCGCTCGACAGCCCGGTGTTCGTGCGGCGGTTCATCAAGCGCTGGCGCCCGGACGCGGCGCTGGTGGCGGAGAGCGAGATCTGGCCCAACATGATCGTCGAACTGAAGCGTTCGAAATCGCGGCTCGCGATGATCAACGGGCGGATGAGCGAGCGGTCGTTCCACCGATGGGGGCGGGCGCCGCGCTTCATCGCCGCGCTGCTCACGGAGTTCGACGTCTGCCTCGCGCGGAGCGAAGCGGACGGCGAGCGGCTGTCAACCCTCGGGGCGCCGAACGTCCTGGTCGCCGGCGACATCAAGTTCGACGCGCCGACGCTGCCGGCGGACAGGCGCGAACTCGCCGAACTCGCGGGCCTCACGTCTGGGCGCCAGATGTGGATCGCCGCCTCGACCCACGAGGGCGAGGAGAAGATCGCGGCGGCCGCGCACAAGCGCCTCGCCCAGGTGTTTCCCGACGCGCTGACCTTGATTGCGCCGCGTCATCCCGAACGGGGCGAGTGGATCTTAAGGCAATTGGAGGAGGAGGGCCTCAGCTGCGCGCTGCGCTCGCGCGGCGATGCAATCGGTCCGGGGACTGCGGTCTATATTTGTGACACGATCGGCGAACTCGGGCTGTTCTATCGCCTGGCCGGGGTGGTGTTCGTCGGCAAGTCGTTCGTCGCCGGCGGCGGGCAAAATCCGATCGAGCCCGCGCGGCTCGCCTCGGCCGTCCTGCACGGACCGATGGTCGGAAATTTCGCCGACGCTTACGCGGCGCTCGACGAGGCCGGCGGCGCGCTGACCGTCGCGCGCCCGGAGGATTTGGGGGAAACGCTGATCGCGCTCTTCGCCAATGCGGCGCGGCTGCGCGCCATGGCGCGGGCGGCGGGCGATACGGTCGAGCGCCGCGCGGGGGCGGTCGACCGCTCGATGGGCGCGCTTCGAGGCCTGTTGCCGTCCGCCGGGGCGGTTCGGTGAAGGCCCCGCGTTTCTGGAGCAGACCGAGACCAACCTTGCTCGCCCGCCTGCTCCAGCCGACCGGCTGGGCGTACGGACGGGCGACCGCGCGGCGCATGCGCGGACAGGGCGAGCGCGCCGGCGCGCCGACGATTTGCGTCGGCAATTTCACCGCCGGCGGGGCAGGCAAGACGCCAACCGCGCTGGCGCTGGCGCGGATGCTGATCGCGAGACGGCCGACGCGTGGCCTTTTCTGTCGCGAGGCTACGGCGGCGCCGGAGCGCGCCGAGCCGTTGCTCGTCGATGCGGACAGCCATACCGCAACGATGGTCGGCGACGAGCCCCTGCTGCTCGCCAAATTGGCGCAGTGCTGGGTTGGGACCGATCGGGTCAGAAGCGCGAGAAGCGCGGTCGAAGCCGGCGCGGATACGCTCATTCTGGATGACGGCCTGCAGAATCCGGGGCTCATCAAAGACCTGTCCTTCGCTGTCGTCGATGGCGAAAGCGGCTTCGGCAACGGCCTGTGCGTTCCAGCGGGTCCGCTGCGCGCCCCACTTTCGGCGCAGCTGCCGTTCGTGCAGGCGCTGATCGTGCTGGGCGGCGACGACGCCACGGCGTCGCGGATCGCTGCTTTGGCGCCCGGCAAGCCGGTCATGCGCGCGAGCCTCGAGCCCGACGCGCTTGCCGCCACGCCCCTGATCGGACGCGAAGTCGTCGCCTTCGCCGGCATTGCGCGACCGGAGAAATTCTACGCCACCCTGCGCCGGGTGGGGGCGCAGATCGTCGCCACGCGCGATTTCGCCGACCATCATCCCTATACGCAGCGCGAGGTCGAGGCGCTGATCGAGGAAGCGCGTGGGCGAGGCGCGCTCCTGGCGACGACCGAAAAAGACCTCATGCGGCTTAGCGCCCGCCAGGCCCGTTCCGTCGTGGCTCTGCCGGTCACGTTGCGTTTCGAAGAGCCGGCGTCCGTCAGGCGCATCCTGCGCCAGGCTGTGGCAGGGTAGGGGGCTTTCTTGCTGCGTAGAAGCGGACGATTGCATGCGCGACACTGAGCCGGCCCTGCGAGAGCAGCTCGCCGCGAGACTAAGGCGGGAGACGACGGGCGAGGTCATGTTCTCGCGCGCCGACCGCGGCCGCTATGCGACCGACGCGTCCATTTACCAGATCGAGCCGGTCGGCGTTCTCGTGCCGCGCACGATCGAGGATGTCACGACAGCGATGGCGATCGCGCGCGAGAGCGGCGTCCCCGTCCTGGCGCGCGGCGGCGGCACCAGCCAATGCGGCCAGACGGTCAACCGGGCCCTGGTCGTCGACTGCTCGAAATATCTTCGCAACGTGCTCGAGATCGACCCCGAACGGCGCCGCGCATTGGTCGAGCCGGGCATCGTGCTCAGTCATCTCAACGCAGCGCTCAAACCGCACGGCCTGTTCTTTCCAGTCGATCCCTCCACGCACGCGCGCTGCACCATCGGCGGCATGGCGGCCAACAATTCCTGCGGCGGCAAGTCGATCCGTTACGGCCTGATGGCGGACAATGTCGCGGCCATCGACGCAATTCTGGCCGACGGCGCGCGTTTCCGCTTCGGCCCCGATTGGCCCGGACAAGGCGCAACGACGCCGCAGGTCATCGGCGAGCTGGTGGCGCGGCTGCAGACCTTGGGCCAAGACTTGGCGCCGGAGATCGCCGCCCGTTTTCCGAAAGTGCTGCGCCGGGTCGGCGGCTACAACATCGACGCGCTGACGCCCGCGGCGGCCGCCGAGGGCCGTGACAATCCGGCGAGGCTCCTGGTCGGTTCGGAAGGAACGCTCGCCTTTTCGGCGGCGATCGAGCTGATCCTTCATCCTATCAAGCCCCGGAAAGTGGTGGGCGTCTGTCAGTTTCCTTCGTTTCGGGCGGCGATGGAGGCGACGCGTCATATTGTCGCGCTCGATCCCGAGGCGGTGGAGCTCGTCGATCGCACGATGATCGATCTCGGCCGCGGCATCCCGATCTTCCGCGCCACGATTGACCGCATGGTGATCGGCGAGCCCGAGAGCCTCTTGATCGTCGAATTTCATGGGCTCGAGGATCAGCCGCTGCTCACTCAGCTCGCGCGGCTCGAGCGCCTGATGGGCGATCTGGGCTTTCCGCACAGCGTGGTTAGCGCCATCGAGCCGGCCTTCCAGGCGCAGATCGCCGAAGTGCGGGAGGCCGGCCTCAACATCATGATGTCGATGAAGGGCGACGGCAAACCGATCTCCTTCATCGAGGACGCCGCCGTGCCCCTGGAGGATCTGGCGGACTATACCGAGCGTCTCAACGCCGTCTTCGAGCGCCACGGCGCGCGCGGCACCTGGTACGCCCACGCCTCCGTCGGCTGCCTGCACGTGCGCCCGGTCCTCAACATGAAGGATGGGGCGGATGTCAGGCGGATGCGCTCCATCGCCGAGGAATGTTTCGATCTCGTCCGCCAGTACAAGGGCTCGCACAGCGGCGAGCACGGCGACGGGCTCGCGCGCAGCGAATTCAACGAGCCGATGTTCGGCGCGCCGATCGCCCGCGCCTTCGAGGCGGTCAAGGACGCGTTCGATCCGAAAAGCCTGCTCAATCCCGGCCGGATCGTGCGCGCGCCGCGCTTCGACGACCGGTCGCTGTTCCGCTACGGACCCGACTATCGCGCAATCGAGGGTTTCGCGCCTCGGCTCGACTGGTCGGACTTTCCGGGGCCGCTCGGCGGCCTCCTGGGCGCGGTCGAAATGTGCAACAACAACGGCCAGTGCCGCAAGTTCGACGCCGGCGCGATGTGTCCGAGCTATCGGGCGACGCGCGACGAGCAGCATCTCGTGAGGGGCCGGGCCAATACGCTCCGGCTCGCTCTCACCGGCCAGCTCGGCCAGGAGGGGCTGGCCTCGGACGACGTTGCGGAAGCGCTAAAACTCTGTGTCTCCTGCAAGGCCTGCCGGCGCGAATGTCCGACCGGCGTCGACATGGCGAAAATGAAGATCGAGGCCACGGCGGCGCGCGCCGCTCAGCACGGGATCGCTTTACGCGAACGGATCGTCGCCGAACTGCCGCGCTACGCGCCGCTCGCCGCGACCTTCGCCGGCGCGGCCAATCTTCGTAACAAGGTCCCCTGGCTGCGCCGCCTGCTCGATCAAAAACTGGGATTTGCCGAAGAGCGCGACCTGCCGGCCTGGCGAACGGACACTTTCCGCGACGAAGAGGCCTCGTCTTACGCCAAGCTGGGGAGCGCGATGCGGAACGTTGTGCTGTTCGCCGATACGTTCAACCGTTACTTCGAGCCCGACAATCTGCGCGCCGCGCTCCGCGTCATCGCGGCGGCTGGATGGAGGCCGTTGTCGCCCCGCCACGACGGCCGTCCGCTCTGTTGCGGCCGGACCTATCTTGCCGCCGGCCTGATCGACAAGGCGCGCGCGGAGGCCCGGCGGACGTTGGTCGCACTCGCCGGCGATACGCTCGTCGTCGGGCTCGAGCCCTCCTGCCTCATGACCTTGCGCGACGAGTTCGTGTCCCTGCTGCCGGGAAGCGAAGCCAAAGCGCTCGCGAGCCGCGCCGTCACCTTTGGGGAGTGGATGGCGCGCGAGAAGATTGCGCTCAGGCTTCGATCCGTACCGACCAAGGCGCATGTTCACGGCCATTGCCATCAGAAGAGTTTCGGCGCGTTCGATGCGACTCTCGCGGCTTTGCGGCAGACGCCGGATCTGACCGTTGCGCCGATTGGGTCGTCATGTTGCGGGATGGCCGGCGCCTTCGGCTATCAGTCCGAGACGCAGGACGTCTCGCGCGCCATGGCGGAGGCCGATCTCATGCCCGCCGTGCGCAAAGCCAGGCCCGAGGAGCCGATCGTCGCCGACGGGTTTTCGTGTCGGCATCAGATCGTCGAGCTCTCGGGGCGCGTCGCCGTGCATTCGGTCCGCGTGCTGGCGGATGCGCTCGTCGACTGAACAGGATTGGTCGCGCCGCAGCCTGTTAATCGAAAATTCAGGATCTTTTTGGCTCTCCCCTCTTCTGGACAAACAAATTGCAGATCAAATCGTTTAGTATTTAGTAGTATTAAGAAAGTATAGTTCTCGGACCTTCGCGCAACCTGTGGCGCGAGTCCAGCTTGCGCGCGCTCCCTTATGTCTCTGCTTTAACCTATTGAAACAACCGGGGTTCGACCTGGTGAGTTCAAGTATTGGTTCATTGGATGATTTGTGACCAACTCGCGCGCAGGTAGCATTATCAAGCCCAGGGGCGTCGAGCTCCGGTAGGGCAGGGGCGAACGGCGATGGCTCAGCGCCCTTGGACCCCGCCGCGGACGATGCGGCGTTGCGGCTTGCCAGACTCTGCAAAACGCGCGCAATTTTCCTCTCAGCGGAACGCTCCGGCAGCGCCAGCGAAATCAATCGGGAGGACCCAATGCTCGACAAAGCGCCCAATGCTCGCATGACAGCCTTCCTCGGCAAGTTCGACGCCGCGTTGGCCGCAGGCGATATCGACGCCGCGGTCGCCATGTTCGGCGCCGAGAGCTACTGGCGCGATCTCGTCGCCTTCACGTGGAACATTAAGACGATGGAAGGGCGCGACCAGGTCCGCGACATGCTGACCCATTGCCTCAAGCAGACGAAGCCGCGCGATTGGCGCATCGCTGACGGCGAGGTCGCGACCGAGGCCGATGGCGTCCTTGAATCCTGGATTTCGTTCGAGACCGGGATCGCGCGGGGCTACGGCCTCATCCGCGTCAAGGACGGCCTCATTTGGACTTTGCTGACCACCATGGTCGAGCTCAAGGGCCATGAGGAGAAAGCGGGCTTCACCCGGCCGCTCGGCGCGAAGCACGGCGTCAACCCCGGCGCCAAGACCTGGAAGGAATTGCGCGACGAGGAGGCCGAGAAGCTTGGCTACGAGACCCAGCCCTACGTGCTGATCGTCGGCGGCGGTCAGGGCGCCATCGGGCTTGGCGCGCGCCTCAGGCAGCTCGGCGTGCCGACGATCATCGCCGAAAAGAACGAGCGCCCCGGCGATTCGTGGCGCAAGCGCTACAAGTCGCTCTGTCTGCACGACCCGGTCTGGTACGACCATCTGCCCTATATCGACTTTCCGAAAAACTGGCCGGTGTTCTCGCCGAAGGACAAGATCGGCGACTGGCTGGAAATGTACGCCAAGGTGATGGAGCTGAACTACTGGACCAGGACGACCGTCAAGAGCGCAACCTTCGATTCAAAGAAGAAGGAATGGACGGTCGTCGTCGATCGCGACGGCAAGACAGTCACCTTGCACCCCAAGCAACTGGTGTTTGCGACCGGCATGTCCTCGAAGGCGAATTTGCCGAAATTCAAGGGGATGGAGACCTTCAAGGGCGAGCAGCATCATTCGTCAGCCCATCCCGGGCCCGATGCTTACAAGGGCAAGAAGGTCGTCGTCATCGGCTCCAACAATTCGGCGCACGACATCTGCGCGGCGCTCTACGAAGCGGGCGTCGACGTGACCATGATCCAGCGGTCGAGCACCCATATCTCACGATCGAACACGCTGATGGAGATCACGCTTGGCGATCTTTACTCCGAGCGGGCCGTCAGCGGCGGCATGACGACGACGAAGGCTGACCTGGTCTTCGCCTCATTGCCCTATGGTCTCCTCGGTTCGCTGCAGAAGCCGGTCTACGACAAGATCCGCGAGGTCGATGCGAAGTTCTACGCCGCTCTCGAAAAGGCGGGATTTCAAGGTCGACTTCGGCGAGGACGACTCCGGCCTCTTCCTGAAATATCTGCGCCGGGGATCGGGCTATTATATCGACGTCGGCGCGTCACAGCTCATCATCGACGGCAAGATCAAGCTCGTGTCCGGTCAGGTCGAGGAGATCACGCCAAAGGGCGTCAAGCTGACTGACGGAAAGGAAGTGCCGGCCGACGTGATCGTCTACGCGACGGGCTACAACTCCATGAATGGCTGGGTTACCGACATTTGCGGGCAGGAGATCGCTGACAAGGTCGGGAAGGTCTGGGGCCTCGGCTCAAACACCAAGAAGGATCCGGGACCCTGGGAGGGCGAACTGCGCAACATGTGGAAGCCGACCCAGCAGGAGGCCTTATGGTTCCACGGCGGCAACCTGCACCAGTCCAGGCATTATTCGCAGTTCCTGGCGCTGCAGTTGAAAGCGCGCCTGGAGGGCATTCCGACCCCGGTCTACGGACTTCAGAAGGTCCATCACAAGGCCTGAACGCGGAGCGGGGCGGGCGACGGATCGCGCTTTTGCGCCGCCGGAAGGACCGGGCGCGCTTCGGCCTCGTCGCGCCCAGCGGTCAGACCTTGGGGTCAGACCTTGGGGTCAGACCTCGGGGTCAGATCGGGCTTCGATGGGTGAGGTCGTCCAGCGCATGGCTGCGAGGCCTCGGGTGTCGGGGCCTACGGGCAAGCCCATCGCCTCCAGCGCCAGACGCGGGAAGCGAATGCGGAAATTGCGCTTGTGCGCAGCCGTGCCGGGCGCGCGTTGAAGGCAAGCGCGATCCGGGGGTCGTCCTCGAATTGGCTTGCGGAGAAAGGCCTCGGATTGGCGATCGGTGCGTGAAAGGCGTCGCATTTCCGCGAGAAATTCACTCGTATTGGCGCATTCGGCGCGCCAATGACCGCGCTTATACCCATTCTATTTGAGCGCGACTCATCGCGCTCGAACCCGCGCAACGGCGCGGGCGCGCATTCGCGCTTCGGCCATAAGGCGATGATCGGTTCCGATCATCCAGTCTTGGTATCATCGGGTTAGCGGGGTAGGTTTTCCGTCATGGCCGGGCTTGACCAGCACAAGGCCGGCTAGAGCAAGTTGCATTTGGGTCGAACCGGAATCGTCATTGCGAGCGAAGCGAAGCAATCCAGGGGAACGTAGGGACGCCCGTTCTCTGGATTGCTTCGTCGCTGCGGTCCTCGTAATGACGAATTCATCCGAACGCAGCACGCTCTAAAGCATGGCGCGTTTAGACGTCGCCGTCATCGCGAGCGAAGCGACGCGATCCAGGGGAACGCAGGACGCCCTTCGTTCCCTGGATTGCTTCGTCGCTCCGCTCCTCGCAAGGACGATTCCGCCTGAAGCGCCATGCTCCAGGACGGCTTCACCGATACTCCACAGCCCCGCCACAGGAGCCGCGACAATTATTTGCAAAAACACAAAATCAGGGATATCATTCCCAATTGCCGGATAGCGCTGTCCGCCGAGGCGGCCGGGCGCCGAGTCCGAGATGAGGAAAGCTCTGAGATGGGGAAAGCCATGATGGAGGTCTTGCCTACAACCTGAGATGGCGGGCCGGATTTTTCTAGTGCTTACGCTCTGTAACCCATTGAAAAGGCTCGATTCCGAAAAATAAACGCTAGTAAACGTCAGCGATTTTACTAGCGTTTACTAACATTTGCGAGCGTTTATTGGCGTTTATTCGCCCCGCGCCTCGGCTCAACTCACCCTCTGGTTGTCGTCGTGGGCCTGGAGACCCTCGGCGGTCTTGGCTCAGGTCGGGGGGAGCCGCACGGTCGCCGTCGCCATGCAGGCGATGCCTTCGCCGCGGCCGGTAAAGCCAAGCTTCTCGCTCGTCGTCGCCTTGACGGCGACGCGGCCGATATCGAGACCCGCGATCTCCGCGACGCGGGCGCGCATCGCCTCGCGGTGCGGGCCGATCTTCGGGGCTTCGCAAATGAGCGTCGCGTCGAGGTTCACGATCGCGCCGCCGCGCGCACGCACGCGTTCGGCCGCATGAGCGAGGAAAACCTTCGACGCCGTCCCTTTCCACTGCGGATCGGAGGGCGGGAAATGCTGGCCGATGTCGCCCTCGGCAAGCGCGCCGTAGAGCGCGTCGGCGAGCGCGTGCAAGGCGACGTCAGCGTCGGAATGGCCGCTGAGCGCCGCGGAATGGGCGATGCGAAGGCCGCACAGCCACACATGATCGCCGGGCGCGAAGGCGTGAACATCGAAGCCCTGGCCGACCCGCGTTTCGCCAAGGCTCGGGGTGAGCCGCGCCTCCGCCGCTTCGAGATCCTGCATGGTGGTCACCTTGACGTTGGCGGGATCGCCTTCGAACACATAGGCTGGCGCGCCCGCCCATTCGGCGACCGCCACATCGTCAGTGAGATCATCGACGCCAGCGGCGGCGGCGCGTCGATGGGCGGCAAGAATGAGAGGGAAACGAAAGGCCTGCGGCGTTTGCACGGCTCTTAAGCCGGAGCGCGGCGGGGTTGCGAGGACCCGCCCGTCGTCGTCGACCTGCTTGACAGTGTCGTTCATGGCCGTTCCGGGCGCCGCCGCCCCGTGACGCTCGGCGGCTTCGATCGCCCGCGCGATGAGGGCAGGGGAGGGAAAGGGCCGCACCGCATCGTGGATGAGCACGATATCCAGGTCCGCTGCGGCGAGGGCCGCGAGCCCGGACAGGACGCTTTGCTGACGGGTCGCGCCCCCAATCGCCGGCGGCCCGAGCGCCGCCGAGGCGCCCGGCGCCAGATGCGCGACGGCTTGGCCATAAAGCACTTGGTCGTCGGGCCGGATGACCACCGTTACGGCCGAGAACGGGAAGCTCGCGATCAGCGCTTCGAGCGTGTGCACGATGAGCGGACGGCCGGCGCAACTGAGATATTGCTTCGGCCGATCGGCGCCGAGCCTCACGCCTCGGCCGCCGGCGACGATCAGAAGCCCGACCTTATTCGACGACAATTGAGGGCTCCGACGATCGCTCAAGCTGCCTTTTCCTGCGCGGAAGCGGCCGCGTCAATGCGGGCCGGCGCGGGCGGCGTCTTGACTTGGCTTTGGCGCGCGCCGATCAATTGCTTCAAAACCCTTCCGGAAATTCAGCCGTGCCGCTCAAACTGATCCTCGCCAACAAAGCCTATTCGTCGTGGTCGCTGAGGCCCTGGATCTTGCTCGCGCAGCTGAAGATCCCGTTCGAGGAAGTGATTATCCCGATGGATCAGCCGGAAACGCGCGCGAGCATGCTTAAATACGCGCCGACTGGAAAGTGTCCGTCACTACAAGACGGCAAGATCGCGATTTGGGAGTCGCTCGCGATCATTGAGTATATTGCCGAGGCCTATCCCGCAAAGACAGTGTGGCCGAAAGGGAAAGCCGCTCGCGCTCATGCCCGTTCGCTCGCCAGCGAAATGCATGCTGGCTTCGTCGCCCTGCGGCAAGCGTGCCCAACGAATTTCCGCCGGCCCGTCAAGGCGGTCCCGCTGAGCGACGAGGTAAAGGCGGACGTCGCGCGCATCGAAGCCGCCTGGTCGCATGCGCGCGCGACCTTCGGCAGGGGCGGACCCTTCCTATTCGGGCGCTTCTCCGCCGCCGACGCCATGTTCGCACCCGTCATCAACCGCTTCCATGTGTACGACGTCTCGGTGTCGACGCAGACGCGCGCTTATATGGAGGCGATTATGGCTCTCCCGGCATGGAAGGCTTGGATCGCTGACGCGCACGCCGAACCCTGGCGGATCGGACGCTATGACGCCATTTGAGTGGGCAAATCCGTTGACAGCTCCGGCGAGGTCCTTCCGTAAAGTCGGGCGGAGGCCCGACTAGAGCAAATATGTTGCAAATAAACAACATCTTGCGTGCTCCTGCGGAAGCCAAGCATTCGCTAGATCAAATTATAGAATTGGCAATGGATTTAACCCAGTGTCGCGGGTGAACAAGGCAACAATGTTGAGACTTCTCCAAAGTCTGCGGCTGGGATTAAGGAACTAACACGCAATGGCGCGACTAAAGAGCGCATTGGCAACGAACAGCGGTGAGGGAGAAGCCAACGCTGCGGAATGGGGCCGGCTTATTGGCGAGCTCAACCTGCGCCGTCGCGCCGCGGCAGAAGGCGGTTCAGCCAAGGCTCGCGAACGTCATGTCGGCCGTGGCAAGCTTCTGGCGCGTGAGCGGGTCGCCGGCCTCATCGATCCCGGTTCGCCGTTTCTGGAAATTGGCGCACTCGCCGCCTTCGATATGTATGAGGGCGACGTCCACGGCGCCGGGCTGGTGGCGGGCATCGGCCTGGTCGAGGGCCGTGAGGTCATGATCATCGCAAACGATCCGACCATCAAGGGCGGCGCCTATTATCCGATGACGGTGAAAAAGCATTTGCGCGCGCAGGAGATTGCGGCGGAGAACCGCCTCCCGTGCGTTTATCTTGTCGACTCCGGCGGGGCCAATTTGCCCTACCAGGCAGAGGTCTTCCCCGACCGCGACCATTTCGGGCGGATCTTCTTCAATCAGGCGCGCATGTCGTCAGCCGGCGTCTCTCAAATCGCGGTGGTGATGGGATCCTGCACCGCGGGTGGCGCCTATGTGCCGGCGATGTCGGACGAGACGATCATCGTCGACAAGCAAGGCACGATCTTTCTCGCTGGCCCGCCGCTGGTCAAGGCGGCGACCGGCGAGACTGTGAGTGCGGAAGACCTGGGCGGCGGGGATCTCCACACGCGCGTCTCCGGAGTCGCGGACACGCTCGCGCGTGACGATGCCCATGCGCTCGTGCTCGCTCGGCGCGCGGTCGCCAACCTCAATCGGGCGCCAAAGCGCTCGATCGATTGGGCGAAGCCGGTCGAACCCTTTTATCCGGCCGAGGAGCTTGAACACGTGGCGCCGGTCGACCTTCGTCAGCAGGTCGACGCGCACGAGATCATCGCCCGCCTCGTCGACGGTTCGGAGTTTGACGCCTTCAAGCCTCGCTACGGCGTCACATTGGTCACCGGGTTCGCGCGCCTTTCAGGCATGCTCATCGGAATCATCGCCAGCAATGGCGTCCTGTTTTCCGACAGCGCGCTGAAGGGAACGCATTTTGTCGAACTCTGCGTCCAACGTGGCGTGCCGATGCTGTTCCTGCAGAATATCTCTGGCTTCATGGTTGGACAGCGCTACGAGGCGGGAGGCATCGCCAAGGACGGCGCAAAGCTCGTCACCGCCGTGGCCTGCGCCAATGTGCCGAAGATTACGTTGATCGTTGGCGGCTCCTTCGGCGCCGGCAATTATGGAATGTGTGGCCGCGCCTATTCTCCGCGCTTTCTCTTCATGTGGCCGAATGCCCGCATCAGCGTGATGGGGGGCGAACAGGCGGCGAGCGTGCTCGCGACAATCCGGCGCGATGCTTTCGAAGCGGATAGACGCGATTGGCCAAAGGCGGATGAGGAAGCGTTCAAGGCCCCGATTCGGGCCAAATATGACGCCGAGGGATCGCCCTACCATGCGACGGCTCGTCTCTGGGACGACGGCATTATAGCGCCTCGGGAAACGCGGCGGGTTCTGTCGCTGGCGTTTTCGGCCACGCTTAACGCCGGGGTCGAACCGACCCGATTCGGCGTCTTTCGCATGTAGTCTTGGGTGTGTAGGGGGAGCGTAAGAAAAAATGGGCGTGCCCAGTTTTCAGCAACTCATGTTGCCGGCGCTGCAAACGATTGGGCGGCGTTATGACGAGATCAGCATTTCGGGGTTGGAGGACGCAGTCAGTAAGGCGCTCAAGATGTCTCCTGAGGAACGCCAGCTCAGGCTCCCCAGCGGCAATCAGACGCTGTTCGCCAACCGGCTCAACTGGGCCAGGTCCTACCTGTCAAAGGCCCGGCTGATTGAACTGCCTCGACGCGGCTACTGTCGCGCCACTGATAGGGGCCGCGAGCTACTTGCCGAGGGAGTGAGCGAAATCGATCTCGGACTCCTTGAACGCTATCCCGAATTCGTCGCTTGGCGATCCCAAAGCAAGGGGGGTGAGGCGGCGGAGGAAACCGAGTCGCGAGACGACGCGGAGGAATCGATCGCATCGAGTTTCGAGCTCATCAACGCCGAACTAGCGCGCGACATTGTCGGGCGAGTGCATTCGTTCAGTCCGGCCTTCTTCGAGCGCCTGATTATCGACCTCTTGGTCCGGATGGGCTACGGCGGTGGACGAGTCGAGATGGGCAAGGCGCTTGGCCGGGTTGGCGACGGGGGCGTGGACGGCGTCATCAAGGAGGACGAGCTCGGGCTCGACGTCGTTTACGTACAGGCCAAGCGTCTGGATCCTAACAAGGCCGTCCCCCTATCCGAAGTGCGCGATTTCGTGGGTGGCCTCGAAGGCCATCGGGCGAGCAAGGGGGTCCTGGTCACGACGTCGTACTTCCCCAGCAGCGCTTATGACTTTATCACGCGGGTCTCGAAGCGCGTCGTGCTGATTGACGGGCAGGCGCTCGCCAATCTGATGATCCGGCATCGCGTGGGCGTTCGGGTTAAGGACGTCTACGAGGTGCGAAAGATCGACGATAGCTATTTCGCCGAATAGCGCGCAGGCTCGATGATCAGCGAGCGCGCCCCCAGGTTCGAACATAGCGCGGCCTCGGCGATTGGCGAACGCCTTCGCAAAGACCGGACGCAGGCGGGCCCGCCGCGGCCCACTATTAACGTCAGACGTAGGGGCCCCAAGCCGGGCCTCCTCTGGGTCACCGATGCTTCTCGGCGCGCCGGTTGCGTGCGCGGCGAACGATCAGGCCGTCTGAGGGGCTCGAATGACCTTGCCGTCGGCGTCAAGCCGCTCGATTTCGACCTGCTGGCGGCGGAGTTTGTACCGAATCGTCTCGACGTGGTCGGAGCCAATCTTCTTGAGCCCGACTTCCTCGACGACTCTCGCGGTCTTGTTGACCAGCGCGTGCTCGGCAGTCTCGATGATCTCTGATCCGCGCCGTCCGCCCAATCGATTTCGCCCACGAAAGTCGGGTCGGAAACCGCCTTGCGCAGCACCTCCGCATGCTCCTCGTGGAGGGTTACATCCTGCGCAACCTCGCGCTCTGTCACGAACCGACGAACGCGGGTCCGGCCCGTTTCGGCCATCTCTTTGCCGACTTCCAAATGCTCCTCCGCGAGGCGCAGGACATCGGGTTGCGCAGCCGCGAGCCTGGGAGAGACGGCAACCTGCTGCTCGGTCGCAAGCGGGAGGGCGGCAAGTTTCCTCTCGACCGCTTCGACATGCGCAGCCGGAGCAATGCCTGAAGTCACCGCGCGGTCATGCACGTCGACCGGACGATGGATGTTGAGAACCGCCGACGCGTGCGCGACTTCGCTCTCGGGGACGCGAACCGAGATAACCACGCCACCGTCTTCCACGGTTTGGCCGTAGATGTTCGCCTCGTGCTCATGCACATCGGTGCCGAATAGGCGATGCCGCAAGCCAGCTTCCCTTACGCCGGGTGACAAGCTGGTTCGGCCGGCCTTGAGGCGCGCCGAGTCAAACACGCTGATGTCGGATTCATCGAACCCAGCGGCGTTGAGCGCCTTTATCGCGGCCTCAGCATGGGGTGCAGTGTCGTATACAGCTCCTAGAGTTTCGTAAGCCATTGCTACTCCCTAAAGTCAGACTATTTGCTCTCCTTGATCGACGCGTTGTCGACCGCCTCACTTGCACTCTGCACGCGCGTAACGACTGCTTCTTGATAGCGAAGCGTGACAAGATCATGAAATTGTTCCGTAGTTTTTCGTCGGGTTATTCTAATTTCTTCTTTTAAGATCAAGCGACGTTCAGTATGAAGTATTTATTCTACAATAGGCACGACAATAGTTTCGCCGTCGTGACGGACAGTTGGCATCTCGAAAATCCGTCGACCAATTGGAACTGTCTCAATTTCTGCGCTCTCTCTAAGGAGGGATTCATCAACGGCTACCTCTCGCGTGGCGTTTGCTGCTCACGCGCACACGACCTGCTACAACAGCTTCCTTTCCAACGGTAAGCTCCTCTGCGACCAGAGTAGCTTAGGGTCGTCAGTTGAATTGGTTGAGGAATGCTCAGAGAACGAAAGCTTTCGCCCTCCGTGGTTCGGCTCACTCACGACGGCAGCTCCGACATTTACGTACAATTTTTGCGAATAAGCTAGATTATTTTGTCGGCCGAAACCGTCGACCCAGTCACAACTCACTCCGGCTACGCCTATCCTTTGGCAATTCTATGACAGTATGAATTCACGGGCTTCATTCAGAAAGTGGGTAATAAAAAACTGATCTCGTCGCACCGAGCACCGAGGATCAACCGTCCTCGTCGTTTCATCCGCCGCTGGACCTCGGGTTTGGCGGGTGAGTTATTTCTTACCGGCGGGGGAACCGCGCGCCATCATCCCGAGCGCGACCGCCAACAGGAACGCGGACAACAGAGGCCGCTTCAGCGCGAGCGCCGGCGCAGTCTGCGCCAACAGCGATGCGAACTGGGGCGGATTGGGCGCGGGTGGGGGTGGCGCTGGCCGCCGGCTCACGACCACCGGCAACAGGGCGATGAGCCCGAGGACCAAGGCGACCGCCGCCACGAGCAGCGCCGCGGTTATTGGTCCATACAGCGATGCGAGCCAGTAGAACAGAGCGGCGAAAAGCGCAATCACCACGACTAGAAAGAACATCCCAGCGACGAGTCCGAACGCCGCTGGGATAGCAATGCGTTTCGCCGCAGCCTGCGCCTTCTTTTGCGCATATTGCTGCGCCAGACCGACGATGTCGTTTCGCATTCCGGCTAACCGCGAGTGAGAAGCGCGAGGAGGAGCCCAGCCGAAAACGCGATACCGACAGCGGCGAGAGGGTTCTTCCGGACGGCGGCGCTCAAATTATCCGCCGCCTTCGACAGGTCCTCGTTGCCAGCGAGAAGTTCACGGCCGCCGCGATACAAATTCGAGGCCGTTTCAGCGGCTCGATCGCCTATTTCATCGAGGTTGGCTTCTGCAACCAGTCCCTTGGCGCTGTCCATCGCCCGCTGAGCATGTTTCGCCACGGCTGACACCGCCGAGGAGGCCTGATCCGCGGCCTTACCTTGCGCGGCGGCGCTGAGTTCGTCGAAGCTTTCCGAATCCTTGGTCATGGGCTCGCCTCCCTGTCGGCCGTGATCGTCATTAACGCGCTGCGCGCCCTCCCGTTCCGGCGTGGGCCCACGGCCCGTGTGCGACGCGGTTCTTGCAGGGTCAGTGCACCGAGGTGAGCGTGAGGGTCGTGACTCCGGCGGCGAAATTGAGCCCGGTCTGACCTTGAATGGAAAGGGGTTGCAGAGAAAATGAGCGGCCGGTTCCGCCGACGAGCAAATTGGCGCCGACACCCGCGCCCGCAGTCGCCTCGGCGCCGACGCCTCCGTAGGTTCCCGCCAACGCCCCGTGCGGGAATCCGGTGGAGGGAGCGAGAACGCCCCAAACCATGGTTCCTTGCTGTACCGCGCCTAGCGTAAGGCCGAATTTGTCGATGCGGCCGGTGTAATTGTCGGGAGGACCTCCGCTCGCGGGATCGAAGCTGCAGGTCATCGTCTGTTGCTGCGAGATCAGCATGCCGATGCCGGCTGAGACGTCGCACGTGAGTGTGCCGACCTTCACCGACGATTGAGCGAGCGCTGGGAAAGCGGCGAGCGCAGTCAAGGCGGCCGCCGCGCCCAAAGCCGGCAGACAACGATTGGTCATTTGGAAACCCCTCCTGAGGGCGCGCTAAAAGCGCCTTTTCGACGAAGCACAAGCCGGTTCCGAATGTAGCAGCCAAAGTTGGCTCCGTCCACGACGAGAGCGATCCGAGATTGGCTATCACGTGGACAACACGCCGCCTGGGCGATGGCTCCAAGACCCGAAACCCTGGCTGAGTCCGTTCGCGACGCGCTGCGCGCTGCACCCAACAGCCATTGGACTTGGGCTCCGTCGAGCCGCTCGCCATCCCAATGCGCGTTCGATACAGAAAGAGCGGTCGGAGCCTGACATGTTCGCCAACGTCCTCATCGCCAACCGCGGCGAGATCGCCTGCCGCATCATTCGCACCGCGCGGCGGATGGGAATGAAGTCGATCGCCCTCCACACTCCGGCTGACCGCGGGGCGCTTTTCACCCGCCTTGCGGACGAAGCGCACGAGATCGGCGATGGCGCGAGCGGCTATCTCGATCAGGCCGCGATCATCGCGCTGGCGAAGACAATCGGCGCCCAATGTTTGCATCCAGGCTACGGGTTCCTGTCCGAAAACGCCGATTTCGCGGAAGCCTGCGCGAAGGCGGGCGCCGTCTTCATTGGTCCGCCCCCCGAGGCGATGCGGACGATGGGCCTGAAAAGCTCGGCCAAGGCGCTGATGCAGCGGGCCGGCGTGCCGGTCGTGCCCGGCTATCATGGCGACAACCAGAACCCGAAATTCCTGCGCGAGAAGGCCTACGAGATCGGCTATCCGGTGCTGATCAAGGCGATCGCGGGCGGGGGCGGGCGCGGAATGCGCCGGGTCGACGCCCATGTCGAATTCGACATGCGCCTCGAGAGCGCAAGCCGCGAGGCTCAGGCCGCATTCGGCGACGGACGGGTGCTGATCGAAAAGTACATCGCCTCGCCCCGCCACATCGAATTGCAGGTGTTCGCCGACA
Organism: uncultured Alphaproteobacteria bacterium; assembly: GCA_963833955.1. Lineage (GTDB taxonomy): Bacteria > Pseudomonadota > Alphaproteobacteria > Rhizobiales > Beijerinckiaceae > Roseiarcus. The sequence continues at coordinate 268,181 of CAWHZY010000009.1, forward strand.
CGCATGGGAGCTTGCGTCCACCTCTACGAGCGCGACTGCTCGGCCCAGCGCCGGCATCAGAAGGTGGTCGAGGAATGCCCGGCGCCGGGGCTGTCCGAGGAGACGCGCGCCGCGATGGCGAAAGCCGCGACCGAAGCGGCGCTCGCCGCGGGTTATGTCGGGGCGGGCACGGTCGAATTCATCGCCGATCCGTCGCGCGGGATGAGGCCCGGCGACTTCTACTTTCTCGAGATGAACACGAGGCTCCAGGTCGAGCATCCGGTGACCGAAGCCGTGACCGGCCTCGACCTGGTCGAATGGCAGTTCCGGGTCGCGGCCGGGGAGCCTCTGCCGCTCGAGCAAAGCGAGATCGCCTGCGCCGGCGCGGCGATCGAGGCGCGGGTCTATGCCGAGGATCCGGAGCACAACTTTCTGCCTTCGGCCGGGACGATCCACGCCATGACCTTCACCGGCGGGGCGGGCGTCCGGATCGACACCGGCTTCGAAGCCGGCGACGGCGTTACCCCCTACTACGATCCGATGATCGCCAAGGTGATCGTCCACGGCGCCACGCGCGCCGGGGCGCTGGCCGCGCTCGTGCGGGCGCTCGACGACGCCGTGATCATCGGGCCGAAGACCAATCTCGCCTTCCTGGGCAATCTGCTGCGGAGCCCGGAATTCCAGGCGGGAACGGTCGACACCGGCTTCATCGACGCCAATCTCGGGCGCCTCGGCGCGCAGCCCCATCCGCCGGACAAAAGCGCCGTCCATGCCGCCGCCCGGTTTCTCATCGAGCGGCGCGACGAAGGCCGACCGTCGCGGCTCGACCCCTCCGACCCGTGGCGGGTCGCCGATTCCTTCGAGCTGATCGGTTCGCGGCGCCTCGGCCTCGACGTCACCGTCGATGGCGTGCCCGTGCGGGTGCATCTCGTCGAGGGGACCAACGCGGACCCCGTCACCGAAGGGGAGGGCGCCGACGCGATCACGCTCCATGCGGCCAATGGCGGCGTATACGCGTTCGCCGGCGGGCGGCAGGCGTTCGTCGAGCTGGTCGATCCGTTCGCGAAGGCCGACGCCGGCGCGGGGGAGGGCGATGCCGCCATCCGCGCGCCGATGAACGGGCGGCTTGTCGCGATCGCGGTCGCGGAAGGCGATGCGGTCGAAGCGGGCCAGCGCCTGGCCGTGGTCGAGGCGATGAAGATGGAGCACGCGCTCATCGCCCCCTTCGCGGGAACCGTGCGTGACCTCGACGCCAATGTGGGCGACCAGGTCGAGATGGGCGCGCGCATCATGTGGGTTGAGAAGGAGGGCGAAGGGCCGGCCAAAGGCAAGTGACCGGCCGATGGGGCGAGGCCAAGCCTCGGCGCCGGCTGCCCGAGGGGCGCGGATAAGAGCCAGTAAACGCCAATAAACGTCAATAAACGCGCATAAACGTTAGTAAAAATGCTGACGTTTACTAGCGTTTATTTTTTGGAATTGGGCCTTTTCAATGGGTTGCGGGCGTTTGGAGTAAAATTTTTCCTCGATCGCGAGCGTGTGCACAACCTAGAGCTGTCCTCCTTCCATCCTCGTGATCAACATGGCTTGCGCTCCGAGTTCGACCATCGCCAAGCGTAGCTCGAATTTCTTATTTTTGCAAGATCTTTCTTATGCTATTTGTTTTTCCGACATGAGGCTTCTGCCTGACTCCCTCGATCCCAGCACCAAAATTTCTGCACTGTGTGAGTTCGCGCTTGAAGTCCCTCCTAGCCCAACTTGGAAGCGCGCGAGCACTCCGCGTCGCTCCCAGTGCCAAGGAGTGCGTCAGCAGAAGGCCGTCCTCGAGACGCAGCAAGAAGCCGCATGTGACTGGTTCATTCGACGCCGATAATCGGGTGAGATATATAGTCCTGATATTGATCTGGGAGGGCTACGCGATGCTTCGGACGGCCTCGATCCTGAGTGCATCGCTTCTCGCGACGCTTTCCATCACGGTTCAGGCGCGGGCGGACCCACCCAAACCAAACATCGTCTTCATCATGGCGGACGACCTCGGAAATGCCGACCTTGGCTATCGGGGCGGACAGATCAACACGCCGAATATCGACAAGCTTGCTACCGAGGGCGTCCGGCTCGAAGATTTCTACGGCATGCCGGTCTGCACGCCCTCACGCGCAGAACTGATGACCGGCCGCTACGCGATGCGCTATGGGCTGCAGACGCTGGTCATCTTTCCCAGCCACACCTATGGCCTCGCGACGGATGAACGGACCCTTCCGCAGGCCCTCAAAGAAGCGGGCTACAAGACGCTGATGGTCGGCAAGTGGCACCTCGGTCACGCCGACCGGAAATACTGGCCGCAGAATCGCGGTTTCGACTATTTCTACGGCAATGTCGTTGGCGAGGTGGACTATGACACCCGCGAGCGGGGCGGCCTGATCGATTGGCAGAGAAACGGAACTTTCCTCAAGGAAGACAGGCTATTACACCGAGTTGATCGGCGACGACGCGGTAAAGCTGATCGACCAGCAGGACAGCAAGCATCCGTTCTTTCTCTATTTCGCTTCGCTCGCCCCCCACGCGCCCTATCAGGCGCCCAAAAGCCGCGATCGACCAGTACAAGTCCGTCCCCGATCTGTTCCGGCGAACCTATTCGGCGATGATCTCCGACCTGGACGTTCAAATCGGCCGCATCGTTGGCGAACTGGACAAGAAGGGGTTGCGCGACAACACCATCATCCTGTTCGCCAGCGATAATGGCGGCGCGACCAATGCTCTGTTCGCCCAAGGGGCGAAGAGCAGCGCGGAGAAAGGCTCCGAAGAGGGCGGCATTCTCCCGGACCAGAAACCGCCTGCGTCCAATGCGCCGTTTAGCGGCGGCAAGGGGAGCCTGCGCGAGGGCGGCGTGCGCGTGGCGGCCTTCGTTAATTGGCCGGGCAAGCTCAAACCCGCCGTCGTCACCGAGCCGCTCGATATGGTGGATGTCATGCCGACCCTGCTGGCGCTGGCCGGGGCCAAGGGAAGCCCTGATCACCCCTTCGACGGCAAGGACATGTGGGCGACGATCGCCGAGGGCGCGAACTCGCCTCATGACGACATTCTCATCAATGTCGAAGCTTTTCGCGGCGCAGTTCGCAAGGGCGACTGGAAACTGATCAAGATCGCGCTATTGCCGGGCAAGACCCAGCTTTTCAACCTTGCAAAGGATCCAAGCGAGACGACCGACGTCGCCGCCGAAAACCCCGAGATCGTCAAAGATCTTGAAGCCCGGCTTCTGGCCTATGCCAAGGAGCAGAAGCCCTCCCTCTGGATCAAGGCGCAGCCCGCCTTCGTTGGCGACCAAGGCAAGACCGTCATCGACCCGGATTTCGATATCGACGACAGCGGGCTGCCACATGAGCGAATGGTGCTGCCTGCGAACTGATCCCAGGAATTCGCCGGCGATGGTGATGCGCACCGCTTCATGCGGCGCGAGCGCCAAGCGGCTCCCGCCAAAGGTAATCTCGCGCCTGCGCGCGCCTGAATGCGCCCGCTTGCGCAGGAATTACCGGCAATTCAGCTGAATTATTCGCCGATTGGATGCGGGTTTCGGCCTTCGCCGCAATTTCGCCACCCGGCTTTCAGCCCGCCGAGACCTCGATCTCATCGTAGCGGTTAACGCGGTAGACGAGATAGGAGACCGCCCAGGCGGCGACGAAGACGCCGACGATCAGATAGCCGAGGATGCCGAAATTGTCGTTGAGCGAGCCGACCGCGCCCCAGAACCCGCCGCCGTCGGTCAGGCCCAGTTGATCTCCGATCAGATTGAGCACCTCGAGGCCGCCGACGATGACCGCGACGACGACCGACACGGCGGTGATGGTGAGATTGTAATAGAGCTTGCGGATCGGCTTGATGAAGGCCCAGCCATAGGCGCCGAGCATGAGAATGCTGTCGGTCGTGTCGATCAAGGTCATGCCGGCCGTGAACAGAGCCGGAAAGACCAGGATCGACCAGATCGAGAGGCCCTGCGAGGCCTGGGTCGCCGAGATGCCGAGCAGGCCGACCTCGGTCGCGGTGTCGAAGCCGAGGCCGAACAGGATTCCGAGCGGATACATCTGCCAGCTGCGCTCGATCAGCCGGAAAAAGCGGCGGAACAGGCGTCCGAGCAGGCCGCGATTGGCCAGCATGAGGTCGAGGTCTTCCTCGACGAACCGGCCGCCGCTCTTGACGGTCTGAAACGCCCGCCACACCGAGGCGAGGACGATGATGTTGGCGATCGCGATGGCGAACAGGAACAAGGCCGACACCAGGATTCCGACGATGGCGCCGAGGCTCTTGAAGGCGTCGAAGCGGCCTTGCAGCGCGCTCGTCGCGCCGGCGATGGCGATCGTCAGCGCGACGACGATGGTCGAGTGGCCGAGCGAGAAGAACAATCCGACCCCGACCGGCCGGCGGCCTTCCTGCATCAGTTTGCGGGTCACATTGTCGATCGCCGCGATATGATCGGCGTCGAAGGCGTGCCGCAGGCCAAAACTGTAGGCCAGCGCCGCCGTGCCGAGGAGCACCGGATAGTCGTGGAAGGCGGCGAGCGCCCACAGCCATGCGGCGGCGTTGGAGACGATGAGGAGCAGGTAGACCGCGACGACTTTGCCCCGAATAGCGTCCTGCTTGTCGTTGAATAGGTTGGCTATCGTCGCGATCATCCAGGCGCCCCCGCTCACCGGGTGCAGACTATCGGAGCTTCCTGGCCGCGCCAATTGCTTTGGTCGGGCGCGTATCGCGAGTTTCAGGCGCGAAGTTCACCGCGCGAATAGAGCGGGCGACATCGCGTGTCGGCACGGTCTCGTTACGGCCGCCGTTAATTTTATCTCAATGCAATTGGTCGAATGTTGCGCAAACCGTTGGGTCATCGACGCGCCGCCGCTAGGACACCCGAGCCGCGCTCGAGCCGTCGAGACCAGGGGGCGGACATGCTTGCGTGGTTGCTTTGGCAACTGGAAAGAACCGAGCGCATACGCGCCGCCGCTTGCGCGCTCATGGATGAATTTGGCGATCAAGCCTATGCCGAGGCGAGGCGCCGGGAAGGTGAGGCCAGTCGCGATGAGACGGCGGGCGCCTGGAGACGGGTGGCCCTGGTCGTCGCCCGCTGGACGCCCAGGCGCGTCGCGCCTGAAACCGCGCCTCCGACAGTTCCCGAGCCTCATCCGCCGGCCGAGATCGTTTCGGAACCGTCGCGAACATTCCGGATCCAGTTTGTCTGCGGGACGGCCGACCAGGGCCCGACCAATCTGACGGAAAAGCAGATCGAAGTGGCCGACGCGCCGGCCGCCATTATCGCCGCCGCAACCATAAAGTGGCCGCCTCAGACGATCGGCGTGCGGATCCTCGATCGCGAAGGCCACGAAGTGTTCGCCCGACAGAAAGCGAAGCGGGCTTAGGGCGCCTCTCAAGGAAGCGCCAGACGTCGGATGACGCCATCGAGCAGGCCTCGCCGCCATGGCCTGACGGTGCAACAAGGCCCCGACGTTCGCGCGGCCGCGATTTGCAGTCCCCTCGTTTTTACGCTACTGAAGCGATATATGGGAGCCGGCCAAAGCGCCCGCACCAGAAGATCGAGACTTCGTGAAAACCTTAAGGCTTTCGGCGGCGCTTGCCGCCCTGACCCTCACCGCCTCGACGACTTGCGCCGCCGTGATCGACACCAGCAACGCCCTGGGGCCGTCAGGGGGTTACACGAGTGAGGCCTATTACCAGGATATGCTTGGCGGTCAGCCGATGACCGCTGCTCAGCAAGCCTATTCCAATCAGGAGGACCAGTTGCGTCAGCTGGGTTTCCTGTCGGAATTTGGCGGGAACTTCGCGCTTGGCCAAATGTACTACCACATAGCCTATGGCATAAGCCCGCCTCCGCCTCCGTCTGGCGCTTCGGACGCTTCGGACCCGGGCTATGCGGGCAGCGCCGCGACGGATGTCCTGACGGACGCGGGCGATACAGGCAGCGATGTGTCGGATCTCTTCACGGAGGCGGGCGATACGGGCGCCGGCCTGACCGTGACGGCCATTGCCGTACCGGAGGCGTCGACTTGGGCGATGATGCTCCTGGGCTTCGCGGGCCTCGGCTTTGCGGGCTACCGGCCGGCTCGAAAAACCGAACAGGTCCGCCTCCGGTCCTAGCGACCGGGAATTCCGCGCCTATTTCATTGGCGCGCCCAACGGGAATCGAACCCGTGTTTTCGCCGTGAAAGGGCGACGTCCTGGACCGCTAGACGATGGGCGCGGGCTCTTGAGAGAAATCCGGTTCTGCCGGATCGGCGCGATGCTATAAGGTCGGCTGTTCGCGCTGGCAAGCCTGACGGCCGGCGCGTAAGACGACAGCAAGCAACCGAGAGGAAACGATGCGCGCCATCCGCATAGATCAGCCCGGCGGTCCGGAAGTCATGCGCATTGAGGAGGTCGAGGCGCCGCCGCTGGCCAAGGGCGAGGTCAGACTTCGCCAGCATGCGATCGGGATCAACTTCATCGACATCTATCATCGCAGCGGCTTCTATCCCCCCGCCCATACGCCGTTCACGCCCGGTTCCGAGGGCGCGGGCGAAGTGGTCGAAGTCGGTCCGTCGGTGGTGGGACTGAAGCCAGGCGACCGGGTCGCCTACGCCGGCTCGCCCGGCGCCTACGCGCAGGAGCGCAACATAGAAGCGCGGTTCCTGTTCAAGCTGCCCAAAGCGATTTCCTACGACACCGCCGCGGCCATGATGCTCAAGGGCCTCACCGCGCAATATCTGGTGCGCCAGACCTACCGCGTCAAAGAGGGCGACACGATCCTGGTCCATGCCGCCGCCGGCGGCGTGGGCTTGATTCTATGCCAATGGGGAAAGGCGCTCGGCGCGACGGTGATCGGCTGCGTCGGCACGGCGGAAAAGGCGGCGCTCGCCAAAAAGTCCGGCGCCAAGCACACGATCCTCTATCGCGACGAGGATTTCGCCAAGCGTGTGGCTGAGATCACCAAGGGCGCGAAATGCCACGTGGTCTATGACGGAGTCGGCAAGGCGACGTTCCCGGCGTCGCTCGATTGTTTGAGGCCGTTTGGCGTGTTCGCGAGCTTCGGCTCCGCTTCCGGGGCTGTCGACGCGTTCAACATCAGCCTTTTGGCGCAGAAAGGCTCGCTGTTCGCCACCCGGCCGACCCTGACCACGTTCATGGCGGATCGCAAGCTCGCGGAGAAAATGGCGCGCGATCTTTTCCGCGTGGTGGCGAGCGGCGACGTCAAGATCCGGATCGGCCGGCGCTGGCCGCTGGCGGAAGCTGCGCAGGCCCATATCGCGCTCGAGAAGCGCGAGACGACCGGCTCCCTGCTTCTCGTGCCCTGAGCGGACCGCCGCCTTGCTTGCGCCAAGTTTCCGGGTCACCAGCCGATTGCTTGGCGCAGGCCGACCGCCCTTGTATAGGATGCGCGGCCGACCGAGGCCGGCGCATCTTCGAGTGAAACAGTCAAGGGCGTATTGAGTTCGAATGATCGAACCGACCGTGAAATCCGCCGACGCCGCCGTCCCCTCCGTCAAGAAGGAGGAGGGCTGGTGGGAAACCGTCAAGGTCATCATCGAAGCGCTCCTGATCGCGCTCGTGGTGCGCACGGTCCTGTTCCAGCCGTTCAATATTCCCTCGGGGTCGCTGGTGCCGACGCTGCTGGTGGGCGACTACCTGTTCGTCTCCAAATACGCCTACGGCTATTCGCATTTCTCGCTGCCGAGCTTCCTCGACCTTGACCCTCAGGCGATGCCCGGGCGCCTCTTCGCCTCCGAACCCAAGCGCGGCGACATCATCGTGTTCAAGCTGCCGAGCGATGGCCAGACCGACTACATCAAGCGGCTGATCGGCCTGCCCGGCGACAAGATCCAGGTCACCCACGGCCGCCTCATCATCAACGGCGACGATGGTTCCGCGCGAGCCGATTGCGCCATTCCAGACCGTGAACCATTTCAACAAGCCGGAAGAAGCGCCGCAATATCTGGAGACGCTTCCGAACGGCGTTCAGCACAAGATCATCCAGATCGACGGCGACGACGGCGCCTTCGACAACACGAAGGTCTATGAAGTGCCCCCGGGCCATTATTTCATGATGGGCGACAATCGGGACAATTCGAGCGAATTCGAGGCTTTCCGGGGATCAGGGCGGGGTCGGCTATGTGCCGTTCGAGAACCTGATCGGCAGGGCCGAGATCATCTTCTTTTCGATCGAAGAGGGGACGCCGGCCTGGGAATTCTGGCGCTGGCCATGGACCGTGCGCTGGGATCGCATCTTCCAGCGCGTGCGTTAGACGGCTGAGCGCGCTGCGATAAAGTGGGAACCGGATTTTTCGCGAAAAAGCGCGCTAAAGCAAAGAAGCGCAGAGCCGGGAGCGGCCGGAAAGCGATAGGGTCGCGCGGGCGGTCTCCCCTTTGGCTGCCTGCCATCAGCGGCGCCACGGGCGTGGCTCCTCCTCGATCGATTGGACCATGAATAAACAGCCGCGCGCCGAATTGTCCGCGCTCGAGTCCCGCCTCGGTTATCGCTTCCGCGATACTGCGCTCGCGGTGCTCGCGCTCACGCACCTTTCGGCGCAAAGTTCGGGCGGGCAGGGCAGGGCGCAATCCTATCAGCGGCTCGAATTCCTAGGCGACCGGGTGCTGGGCGTGGTGATTGCGAGCCGCCTCTATCAGGCCTTCCCGAAGGCGAGCGAGGGCGAACTGTCGATGCGGTTCGCCAAGCTCGTGCGGCGCGAAACCTGCGCCGAGATCGCAGCCCTTTGGGACGTCGGCCCGCATGTCGCGCTGGGCCTGGGCGAAGCGCGCGGGGGCGGCCGCAAGAAGCAGGCGATCCTGGCGGATGTGTGCGAATCGCTGATCGGGGCGGTGTTCGTCGATGGCGGCTTCGAGGCCGCGGAGGCGCTCATCCTCGGCGGCTGGGGCGAACGCATCACCGCCGACGAAGAGCCCGCCCGCGACGCCAAGACCGCGGTGCAGGAATGGGCCCAGTCGCGCGCGCTCGCCCCTCCCCGTTATGAGGAGGTCGAGCGCAGCGGTCCGGCGCATGCGCCCCATTTCATCATGCGGGTCGCGCTCGACGGCTTCGAGCCGGAGGTCGGCGCCGCGAGCTCCAAGCGCGCCGCGGAACAGGCGGCGGCGCAGGCCTTTCTCGACCGCTGGGGCGCGACATGAGCGAGACCCGATGCGGGTTCGTCGCCATCATCGGCGCGCCGAACGCCGGCAAGTCGACCCTCATCAACGCGCTGGTCGGCGAGAAGGTCTCGATCGTCACCCGCAAGGCGCAGACCACCCGCTCGACCGTGCGCGGAGTCCTGACCCGGGGCGAAGCGCAGATCGTGTTCGTCGACACGCCCGGGCTCTTCGCCCCCAGGCGCCGCCTCGACCGGGCGATGGTCGCTTCCGCCTGGGGCGCCGCGGCCGACGCCGACCTTCTCATGCTCCTGATCGACGCCCGCAAGGAGGTCGATGAGGCGAGCCTGACCACGGATACGCAATCGATCCTGAGCGCGGTTGGCGAGACCGGCAAGCCACGGCTCGCCGTCCTCAACAAGATCGATCTCGTCGAACGGCCGAAGCTGCTCGAGCTTACGGCCCGACTCAACGCGGCGCTCGCCTTCGAGGAGACCTTCATGGTCAGCGCCACGACCGGCGACGGCCTGACACAACTCCTCGATCGCCTCGCCGCGATGATCCCCGTCGGTCCCTGGCTCTATCCGGAGGATCAGATCGCGGAAGCGCCGATCCGTTCGCTCGCCGCCGAGATCACCCGCGAGAAGCTGATCGAGCGGCTGCACGACGAACTGCCCTATCAGGCGACGGTCGAGACCGAGGAGTGGAAGGACCAGCCCAACGGCTCGGCCCGCGTCGAGCAGACGATCTTCGTCACCCGCGAGAGCCACCGCAAGATCGTGCTCGGCGAGGGCGGACGCACGATCAAGGCGATCGGCACGGCCGCGCGCAAGGACATTTCCGAAGCCCATGGCGCGCCCGTGCATCTCTTCCTGCATGTGAAAGTGCGCGAGAAGTGGCTCGACGACCCCGAGCGCTACCGGGCGATGGGGCTCGACTTCCCGAAAGGGTAGAGCCGTTGCGAGTTGAAGAGGGCGGCACGGATTGTCAGGACCGGAGTCTTCCACAGGTGCCTCGTCCGGCCATACCAGGAGACATCATGCGAGTTCCATGACCCCCGCCATCGGCTGTCTTCTGGCCGGACTGGCGGTATCTGCGGCCGGAGCTGCGGTTCCCAATCCGATCGCCTCGCTGCTCGGGCCGTCCATCGGCTATCTGCAGGCCCAGAGCGAACTCTGCGGGTGGAACCGAACACAGGATCCGCGCCACCTACCAGAAGGATCTTGCCCAGATCGGGATGACCGACGCGCAGCAGAGCGCGGCCTGGCAGCAGGCGCAGGCCCGAGAAACCAAGCTCACGAGCCTCCCCGCGAAGGCGAAAGACGGCATGAGGCCGGTATCTGCACCGCGGCCGCGCGCGCTGAGCTCGAGAGCAGCTCCCGACTAGCGCCGCCTGCAATCCAGGCCGATGCGCCGTCATCCTGACCCGCCGCGGAACAAGCGACCTTCGAAAGGGGCTCGAGGGCACCCGGTCTGACAGGGCCAAGGCATGAGCCGCGACGACAAGAAGGACCGTTCGCATCTTCCGATGACGGCTCATGATGGGAATGACGAGGCCAGGAACCCCGCCCTCCGGGACCGCCCGCTATGACCTTCCGCAGCCTGCCGGCTCGCGCGATTTTTGGATTTTTGCTGATCGTTTTCTTATGCGGCTCGATCGAAGCGAGAGCGCAGGAGACCGCCGGCGCGTGTCCGAACGATGGCGCCGCCGCCTTCGCTGATCCGCTGAACAAGCCGCATTGGAACGGGTGGGGGGTCGATCCCTCGCAACACCGTTTCCAATCCGCTGAGATGGCGCGGCTCGCACCCTCCGCCGTCGGCCGCCTGAAACTGAAATGGGCCTTCGGCTTCCCGGGCGCCGCCCGGTCGGTCGCGCAGCCGACGGTTTTCGGCGGGCGCGTGTTTGTCGGGAGCCAGAATGGAAAAGTCTACTCGCTCGACGCCAAAAGCGGGTGCACGTATTGGCGGTTCGAGGCCGGCAAGCCCGTTCGATCGGCCGTCGTCATCGGCCCGCGCGGCGACGGTTGGGCGGCGTATTTCGGCGATGCGGGGGCCAATGTCTACGCGGTCGACGCGCTGAGCGGCAAGGCGCTGTGGACCACCAAAGTCGATCAACATCCGGCGGCGATCATCACCGGCGCGCCGACGCTGGTCGGGACGACCCTGTTCGTGCCGGTCTCGTCCTATGAGGAGGCGAAAGCCAAGGACGCGTCTTACGGCTGCTGCACGTTCCGGGGCAGCGTGGTCGCCTTGGACGCCGCATCGGGAAAGATCTCGTGGAAGACATACACGATCGCGCAGGAAGCCAAGCGAGGCCCGGTCAATGCGGGCGGTGTTCAGCTGATGGGACCTTCGGGGGCCCCGATCTGGTCCGCGCCGACCTATGATTCCGCGCGCCAAAGACTCTATGTGACGACCGGCGACAATTACTCGGACCCGACGACGGAGACGTCGGACGCTTTCCTCGCCCTTGGCGTCGGCTCCGGCGAGTTGGCGTGGACGCGGCAGATCACCCCGGGAGACGCGTTCACTCTAGCCTGCCCGAAGGGGATCAACTGCCCCCAATCCAACGGACCGGACTTCGATTTCGGATCGTCCGCCGTTCTCGCCAGTCTCTCCAATGGCAGGCGCATTCTGGTCGCCGGGCAAAAATCGGGCGTGGTGACCGCCCTCGATCCCGACCACGGCGGCGAGATCGTCTGGCGGAAGAGGGTCGGCAACGGCAGCACGCTGGGCGGCGTGCAATGGGGCGTCGCAGCCGATGAAAACAACCTCTATGTCGCGGTGTCAGACCCCAAATTCCGCCCCGCGACGCCAGCAGCTCCCGGCGCGCAAAGTCTTGGCCCCAATCAAAGCGTCAGTTTGCTCATCGACAGCAAAGCGGGGGGAGGACTTTGGGCCCTTAAACTCGAAACCGGGGAAGAGGTCTGGCGGACCCCGCATCCCGGTTGCGGCGACGCGCCGGGATGCAGTCCCGCGCAATCGGCCGCGGTGACCGCGATCCCCGGGCTTGTGTTCTCGGGCGGACTCGACGGACATTTGCGCGCCTATTTCGCCGAAGGCGGCAAGATCGCCTGGGACATGGACACGAAGGGCGACTATCAGGGGGTCAATGGGGTCGCGGCCAAAGGGGGCTCGATTGACGGCGGGGGAGCCGTCGTCGTTGACGGCATGGTCTATGTCGGGTCGGGGTCAGGGTTCGTCGGAACCGCCCCCGGCAACGTCCTGCTCGCATATTCCGTCGACGGGTTGTGACCGTTTTTCCGTCGACGGGCTATGACCGTTTTCGGCGTTAACTCGGCAAGGAAGATTTGGGTCGTAGCCGTTCGTCAGGGTCGCAGGATCACCTTGCACGCGTTTCGCTCAGTTACGGATTTGACGCCAGCGTGATGACAGTGCCGCCATGGGTGTCCGACTTGAACGTGAATGCGGCTGAGGTGTAATTGCCCTCCAGATACAGGTTCGAGCTTAATGACGTCCCGTTCGAGATCTGCAGGTCGGCGTCGAGGGTCCCGAAGCCGGAATCACCGCCCACCTTCATGGCCGACGGGTTGGCGCTGTTGAACGCGAAGCCCCTCAGATCGACTGAGTCGCCAACCGTCATCTGGTAGATGTTGCCGAAGAACTGTGCGGAATTGTCAAGGATGAGCTGTCCGCCGGAACCTTGGGCGTAACGTACGTCGTTGTCGGCCTCCGCGCCGAACTCGAGCGACCCGTTGCCTCTGATAATCGAGAGGCCCGGTCCGTAGACGGCGTCCTTCGCATCGATCGTACTACCGGTGTTGGCGATAATGTACTGGGAGTTATTCATTGCGCTGTCGATATCCAGCGTCGCGCCGGTGCTCGCTTCGACAAACCCTGCATTGTTGATGTAGGTCGAAAATGTAGTCGGATTGTAAGCGGTGGCGTCGAGGGTGAGCGTATTCGAGGAACCCTCGACCGTCGCGTCGATGGTCGAGCCGAGATCGTTTTCGATCGACATATTCGCGTCGCCGATGGCGCCTGCGCCTTGGATCGTATTGCCGCGGTTCCTCAGTTCGGCGCCCGCTCCCTGGCTGACGATTGCGTCGTTGAAACCGTTCAGCGTGATGGCGCCGCCGTCCAACAATGTCCAACTCTTGCCTGCTTCGATTTCTATCTGGGCGGCGCCGGACGCGGAGCCATTGAGATTCACCGCGCCGGAATTCTGCCAATTGTCATCCACGATCGCAGTCGAATGGGCTGCGACGTTGAATGTCCCGCTGCTTGTGAGATTCTCCAACACCGTGTCGGCCGTGTCGCCGCTTGTGGTCCGCATCGTCCCACCAGCGGCAATCAGGACAAAACCCTGTTGGATCACCTCGGCGTTGTTCTCGAGAACGATTGAACCGCCTGCAAAAGCCTCGACGAGTTCGCCGCCGCTATACACGCCGGGGTCGGTCGTAAGATTCTCGCCATTGATGGTGAGAGCGCCGGGTCCAAGCGCCTCCAGAATACCCGCGTTGTTGAACGCGCCGTCGATCGTCAGTCCGCCCGAACCACTCGTCAAGACAGTCCCGGCGTTGTAATTCGTGTTTTCGGCGCCGGCGGCGACAGCGTCCGCGTCGGCGACGATTGTCAGGCCAACGGCCAGGTTCGCGTTAATCCTGCCAACAGGCGAATTGTAGAGGCGCAGCCATCCGTCGCCGATGGCGCCCGAGCCGCGAATGATGCTGTTATTGCTGAGCTGTGTTCCGGCTCCGTCGCTGACGATCGAATTCTCCGCGCTGTTGGAAAGAAGAATGTAGCCGCCATCGTAGGCTACGCCGCTGCCGAAGATTTCCAGTTTTGTCGGCCCGGTCGAACCGTTGAGCGCCAAGGTTCCCGTGCTCCCGTTCGTTACGGTCGCGTTGAAATTCAGTGTTGAATTGTTGGCGACAGAGATCGTGCCATAATTGTTGAGATCCGCTTCCAGCACGTCCGCCCCGGCGTAGCTGTCATTGGAGCTCGCAAGGAGGCCCAGCGTGTCTCCCGAGGTCGTGGTTACGGTACCGCCCGGCGCCGCCGCCGAACCGATGTTGACCTGGCCGCCGGTGGACAGCTGGCCCTTGTGAAGCACGATCGTCCCGACGTTGCTCGTCGTGACGTTTCCGATTCCCCCAACCTCGACGCCGTTGATCGTCAGCGCGCCTGTTCCAGCAGCGACCAGTTTGCCGTTCTGAAACATTTGGCTATCGATCGTCAGGCCGCCAACGTTCGTTGTCTCGATCAAGCCGCCGTTGGTGATGGCGTTGGCGCCGGTCTCCAGCACCATGGCGCGGCCGCCGCTCGCATTGATCGTGCCTAGCGCGGTGACAGTGAGTGACAGGCCGTCGCCGGCAGGCGCGTTGCCACCGTTGCCGATAGAGCCGCCGCCAAAGATGGTGGCGTCGTGGACCTGCAAGTTGGTAAGGCCCGTAGTCGAGCCGAGCATCTGTCCGTTGACGGAGAACCCGACTTGCGCGCCGCCATAGAGGCCGATGAAGGGTGCATTGATCTGGATGGTGGCTATCGTGCCGGGCGTGGTTCCCGTGCCAGCCACGATGACGGTTCCCGGACCGTTGATCTCCGTGCTGTCGCCGGACACGCTCGCGCCCAGCCGTAGGGTCGAGGCCGCTCCGACAGTAATTGTCCCCAAATTATACAGGTTGGAAAATGTATTGGCTGTGGAAACAACCGAGAACGTGCCGCCGGTAATCGCCAGCGTGGCGTCAGGGTTCACGTCAAGAAAGTCGAGGGTTTCGTTCAGGTCGCTTGTTACTGTGTAGGGTAGGGATAGCGTGGGAAGGCCCGCGTCGGAACTTCCCGAGTTCGGAACGCCGATCGGCGACCAATCATGCGCGGTGCTGAACAGCCCGCCAGTGCTGTTATTCCAAGTGGAAAATGTGGTCATGAGAACGCCTCCCAAAGAAATTGCTTCGGAGGAGCTAAAGTGGGGCCGCTCCCCACCTATGCCCTCAAGTTAACAGTTGATTGCTAGCACAGTTTTACAATTTGGAAAGGCTGTAAAATTGCCTTTCCAAAAAAATTTTCCCCATCGGCGCGAGGAGCGAAAGAACAGTTCGCGCTTCGTCGCGGGATCGTCTGTCAAAAACGGGAAGGGAAGAACCCGGACGTCGGCGGATGACCGATGGTTAGCGCTAGGCCGACGACGGGTCTCGACGTAAAAGCAGCCGGCGCGGGGCGGGCTTCTGCGCCGCCGGTCAGTCGCGCGGACAATCGTCGAGCCGTTTGATGCGACCTGCCTTCCTTCCGAATGGAGCCGACGCCTCCGCTGGGCGGAGAGCGCGAGATTTACCGAGAGCTGCGACCACCAATGACCTACTCTCAGCCCCCGCAGAAGACCGCCTCAAAGGCTATCGGCCCGCAAGCCGGAGTTGGCGTCGGGTCGAGCGCGCTATTGGCCGCAACGAAGGCCGTGGCGAACAGGGTCGGAGAACGGCGCCACAGCATCCGGGCGCACCCGACCGCGTGATGATGGGGCGCCGGCGGCGGCCATTTGATGCGACCTTGCTTCCGTCCGAATGGATGCGACCCCGCCCGGCGCCTTCTGCCGGGGAGCGCGCGAGACACGTTGAGAGCTGCGACCACGAATGACCAACTCTCAGGCCCCGCAGAAGACCGTGTCTCGCGCCTCGATCGCCGTCGCGGCCTTCTCGACAGTGGTGGAATGGTACGACTTCACCCTCTACCTTTACTTCGCCACCGTGCTTTCGCGGGTGTTTTTCGGCAGCGGCGAAGCCGCGCTGAGCGTAACTCTGGCGACATTCGCCATCGCCTATCTCTTGCGCCCGCTCGGCGGCTTCGTCTTCGGCCATATCGGGGATCGCTTCGGGCGGCGGCGAACGATGCTCTTGTCCGTGGCGCTGATGACGGTGACGATGCTCGGCACGGCGCTTCTACCCACACACGCCCAGGTGGGGGCGACGGCCGGCTGGCTTCTTTTTCTGCTTCGCTGCGTCATGGGGTTTTCGGTCGGCGGCGAATATATCGCGGTCGTCGCCTATCTGCTGGAGGGCTCAGCCCCCAACAGGCGCGGCCTGATCACCTCGCTGGCCTCCGCCTCGAGCGAGATCGGAGGGCTGCTTGCGGTCGGCGTCTCCCTCTTGACCGTCAATTCGATGAGCCCGGCGAGTTTGGACTCGTGGGGATGGCGCATTCCTTTTCTCGTCGGCGCGGTTCTGGCGGGAAGCGTGGGCGTAGCCCGCACGACGATGGAAGAATCGCCGGAATTCGAACGGCAGAAGACAAGCGGGACGGTTCCCGCAAACCCGCTGCTTTACGTGCTCGCCAACCATGGCGCTGGCGTCCTGCGCGCGTTCACGATCTCCGCCTTGGGCTCGATCACCTATTATGTCGGGATCACCTATGTTCCGACCTTCCTGACGTCCGCCGGGAAGCTCAGCGAGAGCCGCTCGCTTTGGCTCTCCACGGCGGCGGCGCTCGCCGTTATCCTCGTCACGCCCTTGGCGGGCATGTTGTCCGACCGGATCGGCCGGAAGCCCGTCCTGATCGTTCTCAGCCTGTTGAGCGCGATCCTGCCGATCACGCTCTTTTCTCTGATGGCCGGCGGCTCGCCGTCCTACGCGCTCGCCGCCGCTGTGATCCTCGCTTGCGTCGCGGGCGCGCTCAGCGCGGTCGGCGCCATAGCGACCGCCGAACAATTCCCCGGCGAAGGGCGCATCAGCGGCCTAGCCTTGGGGGCGACCACGGCCACCGCCATCTTCGGCGGCCTCACGCCCTATGTCGCCCAGGTCCTGACGGAGCGAACCGGCTGGATCGCGGTCCCCGGCGCCATGATCGCCGTCGTGGCTCTCCTGGCGCTTCCGATCCTGGCGACCTTGCCGGAGACGGCGCCGGCGAAATAAGGGGATGGCGACATGCTGCACGCGATTGCCTCTCCCTCTGGAAAGGTCGCCCACTACGGCGTCAAGCCGTAGCGGACCGAGGACGCCGCTTCCTCCTCCTCCGAAGTGTTAGAGCATGGCGCGTTTAGACGGCAAAGCACCGTCATCGCGAGCGAAGCGACGCGATCCAGGGGAACGTCGGACGCCCCTGCGACTCCTGGATCGCCACGTCGCCATAGCCCGTCGAAAGACGGGCGTCTTTCGACGCCCTACGGCTCCTCGCGATGACGATTCCGCCTGAATGCGACGTGCGCTAGCGTCAGGTCACGGGACCAGTACGCCCGGGTTCATGATCCCAGCGGGGTCCAGCGCGCTCTTCGCCGCGGCGAACGCTTTGCCGAACAGGTCGGGCCGCTGCGCGCGGTACCAGGGCATGTGGTCGCGCCCGACGGCGTGATGATGCGTGATCGTTCCGCCCGCGGCGATCAACGCGTCGGAAGCGCGGGTCTTGATATGCCGCCATTGCTCGATAAGGCGGCCGGGATCGCCGCGAACGTTGAACGTGTAATACACGGCGGGGCCGTCCGGATAGACATGGGTGAAGCGGGTCGAGACGGTTCCCTTGCGCCCCGTCGCCTCGACCAGCGCGCCTTCCGTCGCCTTGCGCACGGCCTCGTGGAACGGTTCGAAGCGCTCCCAGGTGATGGCGGTCTCGAACGTGTCGTTGATGATTCCCATCGGCGCGGTGAGTTCGCGCGCATAGGGCATGCGGATGAAGGCGGTGCGCCAGCGTGAACCCGCCGCCTCGTCGCCATGGCGGCGCCCGCCATGGTCGGCCATGAGTTCGGTCGCGCGCTTGATCCACGCGTCCACGGCATGGTCGGCGGATTCGAAGGCGAGCACGAGCAGGCTCTCCTCATAGGAATTGACGCCGTAGGTTCCCGCTTCGTGGTTGTCGATGACGCGCAGGTTCGACGGGTAGAGCCCGGCCTGCGAAACGGCGCGCACGGCGCGAGCGGCGGCGAAGAAATCGGGGAAGCCGAACACCGCGTCGGCGCGGAAGCGCGGCCGCCCCTGCAGCCGCATCCACGCTTCCGTGATGATTCCGAGCGCGCCCTCCGAGCCGATCACCATGCGGTCGGGGCTGGGGCCAGCGCCCGAGCCTGGCAGGCGGCGCGATTCCATGATTCCCGCGGGCGTCACCGTGCGCAGGCTTTCGACCAGATCGTCGATATGCGTGTAGAGCGTGGCGAAGTGGCCGCCCGAACGGGTGGCGATCCAGCCGCCAAGCGTCGAGAATTCGAAGCTCTGGGGATAGTGGCGCAGAGCGAAGCCATGGACTTTAAGCGCCGCCTCGATCGCGGGGCCAAGAATGCCGGCCTGGATGCGCGCGGCGCGGCTTGTCGGGTCCACTTCGAGCACGCGATTGAAGCGCCGCATGTCGAGGCTGACGGCGCCCTTGAAGCCATCGCCGACCACGGGCTCGACGCCGCCCACCACCGATGAGCCGGCGCCGAACGGGATGACGGCGACTTTCGCGGCCGCCGCCCAGTCGAGCACGGCCGCGATGTCGGCTTCGCTCTCGGGCAGGGCGACGAAATCGGGCGCGTTTGCGAAATCGCGCGCGAACGCGCGCACCGTCTCGGGATAAGATTTGCCGTAGGTATGAAGGAGCCGCTCGTAAGGATCTTGCGTCAGCACGCCCGCGAGCGCGGCGGGCGCTGGGATGCGCGGGCGCTTGAGCGCGATCTCGGAGGCTTGCGGCGGCGCGGCGGGCTTAGGCTCGGCGCCGAGCTTCTCGGCAGCGAAGCGGAGGACCCGCGCGCGCTCCTCTTCGCTGAGGCCCTCGCCCTCATGCCCCCAGCCGTAGAATTTGAGTCTCGGCGCCATGACGTTTCCTCTGCGGGAGCGACAGCAAACGCCGTCGTTTAGTATTTTGAACCCAGCGGCAGCACACGCAATCTCGCTCGAGCCGGATCGACGGTCAGCAACGCCCCTTCCTCGAGCTGTGCAGCCATTTGTCGCAGGGCCTCGATCAGCGTCGGGCCGACCGTTTCAGGTCTGACGTCCTCCGCTCGGACCTGAACCACGCTTGGTTTTGCGTCTTGCGTCGCGGCGAGGATCGCACTGAAATCCAAATCGTGAGTGAGGACAACGTATCCATTCGCCCGGGCAAACGCCATGATCTCAGCGTCGGGAGCATTTGCAGGGCCGAGGCTTGACCAATGCGAGGCCTCAATCCCGGCGTCGGTAAGCGTCTTCACCCAACGCGGCGACAGATTCATGTCAACGAGCCGTTTCATCCGCTGGCCAGCACCACTTCGCGTTCTTCAGCTCTCCAGGCCGCGTATCGCAACGCCTGCAAGACGTCCTCGCGTTCGAGGTACGGAAAATCGGTCAGCACATCGTCGATACCGCGGCCTGCCCCGATTTGTCCGACGATCGCGCCAACAGTGACCCTCATCCCGCGGATACACGGCTTTCCGCCCATCACCTCAGGGCGTTGGGTAATGCGATCTAGCGGTTCCAACAGCGTCTCCTCATCGGCCGAGGCGCGATTCTACGGACACTGGAAGGTGGCGACAAGCTACCGATACGTTCGGCGCCTCAGGCGCCGCGAAGCATCGCCTGACGCTCTGGGTTTGTGAATCCCCCTTCCGCCGCCTCGCGCATCGCCGACCAGACCGCGGCGACGTCCGCTTCCTCTGTCGTGAGCGCCCCAATCGAGACGCGCGCCATCCAGCGCCCGTCGAGAACCGCCGGCGTGAGATAGGCCGCGCCGGAGCGATTGAGCGCATCGACCCAGGCCGTCGTGTGGGCGTCGAGCGCCTCGCCTTCGAGCCCCTCCGGTTCGTGGCGCACGCAAACGGTTTGCAAGGGAACGGGCGCGACCACCCGCCAGCCCGGCGTCGCCGCGACCTTGTCCGCGAGCCAGCGCGCGTTGGCTAGGTCGCGGCGAAGGCGCTTCTGCAATCCGCTGACTCCCTGTTCGCGGATGATGAACCAGAGCTTCAGCGCCCGGAAGCGGCGGCCAAGCGGGATGCCCCAGTCGCGCAGGTTCTTGACCTCACCGTCGACGGACGATTGCAGGAAGCTCGGGTTGGTCGACATCACGCGCATCAGATGTTCGGGGTCGCGCACGTAATAGACCGAGCAGTCGAACGGCGCCCCGAGCCACTTATGCGCATTGATCACGAGCGAATCCGCGCCTTCGACGCCCTCCCACATTGAGCGGCATTCGGGCAGGATCATCGCGCTGCCCGCCATCGCGGCGTCGACGTGCAGCCAGATTCCGCGGCGCCGCGCGATCTCGGCAATCGGTGCAATGGGATCGATCGCCGTGGTCGCGGTCGTGCCGACGGTGGCGACGATCGCTGAAGGGAGGTCGCCGTGGGCAAGATCGGCTTCGATCATGTCCGCGAGCGCGTCGGCGCGCATGGCGTATTGGCTGTCGAACGGCACGAGGCGCAGATTGTCGCGTCCGAAGCCCGCGAGCAGCGCGCCCTTGTCGACCGAACTATGCGCGTGCGCCGACACATACACGCGAGGGATTCGTCCTTCGCCCTGCAGGCCGCGGCCCGCGAGCGCATAATCCGTCGCCCGCTCGCGCGCGCAAATGAGGGCGACCAGCGTGCTGGTCGAGGCGGTGTCCTGGATCACGCCGCTCCAGGCGGGAGAGAGTCCCACCATCTGGCGCAGCCAATCGGTGACGACCTCCTCGATCTCCGTCACCGCCGGACTCGATTGCCACGAGAGCCCGATCACGCCGAGCCCGGTCGAGACGATGTCCGCCAGAATTCCCGCAGGCAGAGCGTTGGCGGGGAAATAGCCGCAGAAACGCGGATGCTGCCAGAGCGACAAGCCCGGCACGACGATGCGATCGAGGTCCGCAATCGCCGCGCCGAAATCCTCCGGCTCGTCCGGCGGCGCGGAGGGCAGGGCGTCACGGATTTCGCCCGGCCTCGTCTTCGCCATCACCGGCCGTTCGGGCAGGCCTTCGTGATAGTCGGCCAGCCAATCGATGAGCGCATGGCCATGGCGGCGGAAGTCTTCAGGCGACACGAGCGACCTTGCAAGCTTGAGTGTGGGATGCGGGCGACGGGATCGCGCGGCGCCTGCATCATCGCTCGAACGGTTGAAGTCAACTCCGCCCGGAATGTCTTGGCGCGGGCGCCGCTAAACGCTCTTGCGCATCCGGCGCCGCCGACGACAATGGGGACGCGCGCGGGGCGCACGGGAGGTCGCGCAATGGGTGATGAACACAAAGACTTGACCGGGGTTTGGGTCTTGCGCTCGGTCTATCATGAGCGCGTCGACACCGGCGAGAAGATCCTCACATACGGCGAGAAGCCCCGCGGGGTGCTCATCCTCGACGGGGGCGGTCGGATGGCGGCGATCATCGCCGCGTCGGATGAAAAAGCCGGCGGCCCGGCGCCGCGACAAGTCATGGCTTATTCCGGCCGCTATCGGATCGAGAACGGCGAGCGTTTCGTGACCGACGTCGATATCGCCTGGCTGCCGACTTGGGTCGGAACCAAGCAGGGCCGCAACATCAAAGTGCAAGACAACAAACTCGACATCGTCAGCGATCCGGTTCCGCTTGAATTCCTCGGCGGCGCCCTGGCGATCGGGACCCTGTCGTGGGCGCGCGAGCAGCGTTGAACTTTAGGAAGCGCCGACCGGTTAGCCTGGCGATCCAGAGCGGCTTGTGGTCATGAGCGCCTGTAGCTCCTCCCGCGTCGTGACCGGGAGAGAGCAGGTCTGGCCCTGACACAGCATCGCGATTGGCGCGTCCGCGCGCGGCAGATCGTCGCGCGGCGATCCGTTCGGCCATAGTCTTCGGTCGAGGCGCAGCACGGTCAGCGAGGGATCGGGCGAGCGCAACGCTGCCGCGGCGAGCGCTTGGGCGGCAGGATCGTCGAGCGGGCCGTCGATGACGACGGAGCCGCCGCGCGCCAGCATGTCGGCGCTCATGAGGGTGAGCGGGCTGGCGCCGAGCCCCTCGGGAAGCCCGGAGACCGAGCGGATGAGGCCTTCGGCCGCCTCGCCCCAGCGCGCCTCGTCGGTCAGATGCCAGAGGCGCACGAAGACTTCAGCGAGAAGCCCGATTCCGGACGGGGTCGCGCCGTCATGGGCTTGCCGCGGGCGCGCGCCGGGCACGTCAGCGGCGTCGCGCGCGGTGAGGAAGAACCCGCCCGCGCCGTCGCCGAAGAGATCGATGGCCTCGCCCGCCAGCCGGCGCGCGGCTTCGAGGTCGCCTGGCTCGCCGCTCGCTTCGAATAAGCCAAGCGCGGCGCGGGCCATTGACGCATAGTCGTCGAGCAAAGCGCGGGCGCCGGGATGTCCCTCGCGCCAGGCATGCAGGAGCCGGCCGTCGGGGCCGCGCAGCTTCGTCATGATGAAATCGAACGCGGCGCGCGCGGTTCGAAGCCACGCCGGCTCGTCGAATATTGCGCTGGCGCGGGCGAGAGCGGCGATCGTCAGGCCGTTCCAGTCCGCCAGCACCTTGTCGTCGCGGCCCGGCTTCGGACGCGACTCGCGCAAAGCGAACAGTTTCGCCCGCGAGGCGGCGAGGCCGGCTTCCTCTTCCGGCGCGCCGCGCGGCGTGATGCGGCGCAATACATTGCGGTCTTCCCAGTTGCCGCCGCGCGTCACATCATAAGCCGCCTTGAAGCGCCTCGCTGCCTCGCCGAGCGCGGAATCGACCTCCTCTTCGCTCCAGACGTAGAACAGGCCTTCCTCGCCGTCCTGATCGGCGTCGAGGGAGGCGGCAAAGGCGTCGCCGACCCGCATCTCGCGCATCAGCCATCCGACCGTCTCGCGCGCCCGCTCGGCGAAGGTCGGGTCGGGCCACAAGGACTGCACGAGCGCGAGCAGCTCCAGGATCTGCGCGTTGTCGTACAGCATCTTCTCGAAATGCGGCACGAGCCATTCGGCGTCGGTCGAATAGCGCGCGTAGCCGCCGCCGAGATGATCGTAGATGCCCCCCGCATTCATCGCCTCGAGCATCGCGCGCAACGCTTCGCCGAAGGACGGGTCGCCCCGCCGGAACATCTCGTTCCAGAAGAAGCGGAAGATCGGCGCATTGGGGAATTTGGGCGCGCCGCTCAAGCCGCCATGGACCGGATCGACGGCGCTCCTCAGCGCATCGCCGACGCGGGTGAGGTCGGCGGGCGAGACGCCCGGACCCGCGTTCAATTCGGAAAGTTTCGCCAGATGGTCGGCAAGGGTCAGGCCCCGGCTCTCCATCTGATCGCGCTGGGTGCGCCACGCGGAATCGACCGACTGGAGAACCTGCCGGAACGACGGCCGGCCGTAGCGCGGCTCGGGCGGCCAATAGGTCCCGCCGATCATCGGCTTGCCGTCGGGGGTCAGAAACATGGTGAGCGGCCAGCCGCCCTGCTGGCCGAGCGCATGGAGCGCGGTCATGTAGATGTGGTCGATGTCCGGCCGCTCCTCGCGGTCGACTTTGATGTTGACGAACAATTCGTTCATGAGACGAGCGGTTTCGCTGTTCTCGAACGACTCGTGCGCCATCACGTGGCACCAGTGGCAGGCGGCGTAGCCGATGGAGAGCAGGATCGGGCAGTCGCGCCGCTTGGCCTCCGCCAGCGCGTCCGCGCTCCAGGGGCGCCAATGCACCGGGTTGCCGGCGTGCTGCAAAAGGTAGGGTGAGGTCTCCTGGCCCAGGAGATTGCGGCCGGATTCCATTTGCGATCCTTCGCCCGAGCCTTCAAGCCGCCAGCGCGGCCTTCAGCATAGCCTTGAACCGGCGCGAGTCGAGGGTCCAGAGCACATCGGCGCCCTCGTGCTCGGCCGTCGCCTCGCGCCAGACATTGGCGTTGTTCTCGTCGTGGTGCACGTTGAGGCGGTCCACCACCGTCATGCCGCGGGTGAGCCGGCTCCCGGTCTCGATCGCGACGCGATGGCGCGACCACGAAAGGCCGATCGAGCGGTCGAGCGCGACCGCCATCGCGGTCGGATCGGCGAGCGAGAGGCCGATTTCGCCGGTCTGCACACGATAGGCCTCACGGGCGGTCATGTTCGATTCAATGGCGAATTTCGCCTTGGCCGTGCCGAGCGCCTCGATCGCCGCGATCTCGTCGTCGTTCAACACGGACGCGCCGCGCGAGACGTGCCAGCCGACCATTTCGATATTGAGCTTCGAGCGGAAGACGGCGCGCGCGGCTTCCGGATCGACCCAGATGTTGTATTCCGCCGCCGGCGTCACATTGCCCTCGCAGCAGGGCGCGCCGCCCATCACGACGCAGCGGCCGATCCGCTCCGCGAGTTTCGGATCGCGCTTGAGCGCAAGCGCAACGTTGGTGAGCGGGCCGAGCGTCACCAGAGTGAGGCCGGGCTCTTCCTGCGCGAGGCGCAGGATCGCGTCCACGGCGTGCTTCGCGCTCGGGCCTGCGGGTCGGCTTGGGAAAGCCGCGATCGCCCAGGCCGTCCTTGCCGTGGAACCAGTGCGCGTGATCGTGCGCGCGGGTGAGCGGCTTGTCGGCGCCGGCGAACACCGGAACGTCGGAATGACAAACCTCGGCGGTCAAGAGAGCGTTCCGGGTCGCCTGTTCGAGGCCGACATTGCCGGCCACAGTCGTCAGGCCGAGCACCCTGACCTTCGGATCGGCCAGCGCCATGATGATCGCGACGGCGTCGTCGGAGGCGGTGTCGGTGTCGATGAGGAAGTTGCGCATGGCTCCCAAGTTTTCCGCGTCCGTCAGGCGACGCGCGTTCGCCCAACCAGGGCGGCGAGAATGGGCCACGTCACGCGGGCTTCGCTCGCCCAATAGCCGCTGACCTTCGGAATTGAGTCCGCGATGTCGGCGACGCGCCGATCATAGAAGATGTGGCTGTCCGGCGCCGGCAATTCGGCGGGGCGCGGAAAATTCTGCGAAGGGACGAAAGCAAGCGCCACGGGGGCACGGCCCAGGAAACTGACGACGGGACTGCCGCATTTCATGCATTTCCCTCGCCTCAACGCAGGCGGTGCACGATGACGGCGAAATTCGACAGGTTGATTTGCCGGCAGTGTGACGGATCGCGCCGAGAAATACGTGACGTCGGCGAAAGGCTTGCCGTACGCCCTCTGGCAGATCGTGCAATGGCAGAAAAAGCGACCGATCGGAGCCCCGGCGATGGTAAAGCGCGAAGCGTCGCAAGGGCAGGCGCAATCTTGGTTCATTGTGGCTAGGCCGCCGCCGTCAGCCGCGCGAAGCCTCGGTCGAGGTCGGCCTTGAGGTCCTCGATGTCCTCGAGGCCGACGCTGAAGCGCACGGTCGGGCCGCCGGGCGCAAAGCGCGTCGCGGTGCGGGCAGGCGTGCAGTCGAAGGGAAGGGCGAGGCTTTCGTAGCCGCCCCAGGAATAGCCGAGGCCGAACAGCTCGAGGCCATCGAGCAACGCGGCCACCGCGGCCTCCGGCGCCGGCTTCAGCACGATCGAGAACAGGCCCGACGAGCCGGAATAGTCGCGCTTCCAGAGCGCGTGGCCCGGATGGTCGGGCAAAGCGGGGTGGATGACGCGCAAGACTTCTGGACGGCCGCTCAGCCATTGCGCCAGCGCCAGCCCCTGACGCTCCGCCTCGCGCAGCCGGAGCTCCATGGTGCGCAGGCCGCGCAGCGCAAGGAAGACATCCTCGGGGCTGGGAGGAATGGCCATCAGATGGAGGCATTGATGAAGGCGCTCGAACCATGCCGCATTGGCCGAGACGAGGCCGAGCAGCAGGTCGGCATGGCCGGAGAGATATTTGGTGCCCGCTTCGACCGCCATGTCGACGCCGTGCGCGTGGGCTGAGAAGAAGAGCGGCGTCGCCCAGGTGTTGTCCATGACGACGCAGGCGCCCCGCGCATGCGCCGCTGCGGCGATCGCGGGAATGTCCTGCACCTCGAGCGTCTCCGAGCCCGGCGATTCGGTGAACACGACCTTGGTGTTGGGCCGCATCAGCGCGGCGACGCCTTCGCCGATTGCGGGATCGTAGTAGGTCGTTTCGATCCCCATCCGCTTCAGCGTCATGTCGGCGAACGCACGCGCGGGCCGGTAGACGGAGTCGGTCATCAGCATGTGATCGCCGGCGCTCAGCGCCGTCATCAGCGCGACGACGATCGCCGCCAGCCCCGAGGGCACGAGCACCGTTCCCGCCGCGCCCGAAAGGTCGGTCCAGGCGGAGCATAGGGCCTCGGTCGTGGGCGTGCCGCGGGTGCCGTAGGTGAAGCGCTGCGACCTGCTCTTGAGGGTCGCGACATCAGGATAGAGCACCGTCGAGCCGCGAAACGGCGGCACGTTGATGAACCCTTGCGAGAACTCGGCGTCGCGCCCGAGGTTGACGAGGCGCGAGCGGCGCCGCAAGGACGCGCGCGTTTCATCGGTCAGTTTGGCCATTGAGGTCGTGCCGGCTCCGGACGTCGGTTCGGGCCGTTGCCTAGCACGCTTCGCGCGCGTTGGCAGCCGATTGACTTCCACGTCCGACTATCCCGACTATGGCGCCATCATCTTGGGCGAGAGCCCACAGTGTTCGCGTCATCGAGGAGGTTGTCATGCGATCGCACTTTGCCTGGGCTGCCGGCGCGGCGTTGGCCGTCGCGGGCGCGCTGTCCGCCGATGCGGCGACCCTCGACCAGGTCAAGGCGCGCGGGCAATTGGTCTGCGGCGCCAACCCCGGCCTTGCCGGCTTCGGCCTGCCCGACGATCAGGGCGTGTACAAGGGCCTCGACGTCGACGAATGCAAGGCGATCGCGGCCGCGATCTTCAACGATCCGAACAAGGTCAAATATCTGCCGATCAACGCCAAGGATCGTCCGACGATCCTGGCTTCGGGCGAGATCGACGTCCTGATCCGCAACACCACCTGGACGCTGTCGCGCCAGACCGGCGGCATGTTCTTCACGGGCGTCAATTTTTACGACGGCCAAGGGTTCATGGTGCGCAAGAAGCTCGACATCAACTCGGCGCTGAAGCTCGACGGCGCGTCGGTATGCGTGCAGCAGGGAACGACGACCGAGCTCAATCTCGCCGACTATTTCCGCGCCAACCACATGAAGCTCGAGGCGGTTGATTTCGCGACCGACGACGAGGCGACCAAGGCCTATGACAGCGGCCGCTGCGACGCCTACACCACCGACGCCTCGGGCCTCTATTCCGAGCGTCTCAAGATGTCCAATCCGGACGACCATATCGTGCTGCCGGAAATCATCTCCAAGGAGCCGCTCGGCCCCTCGGTGCGCAAGGACGACGTCCAGTGGTTCCAGATCGTGCAATGGACCCACTATGCGCTCATCACCGCCGAGGAGCTGGGCGTCACCCAGGCCAACGTCGACGAGAAGCTCAAATCCGACAATCCGGCGATCCGCCGCCTGCTCGGCGTCGAGGGCAGTTATGGCGAGGGCCTCGGCCTCACCAAGGATTGGGCATATCGGATCATCAAGGCCGTCGGCAATTACGGGGAGATTTTCGAGCGCAACGTGGGCATGGGCTCGCCGATCAAGATCGCGCGCGGCTTGAACGCGCTGTGGAACAAGGGCGGCCTGCAATACGCCCCGCCGATAAGGTAGTCTGCAAGGTGGCTAAGCAGCGGCAAGCGCTTTCCGTAATCCTTCGGGATCGCCCTTGATCGCGCGCAGAAGCGTTCGCGCTGGGCCGCTCGGCCGCTTGGCGCCACGCTCCCACTCCTGCACCGTCCGCACGCTGAACTCATACACGGCGGCGAACTCGACCTGCGTCATGCCGATGGCTTCACGAATGGCGCGCACGTCGATCTCCGGCGCCATGTCTGGCGCTGCATCGGCATGCGCAGCGATCTGGCGCGCTATATCGGCGTCCGTCATCGCGTCCACGCGCCGCCAGTCCGTCTTCCTCAGAGCCTCACGGGCCGCCTTGCTCAATTTTTTCGCCATATCGCCTTACCTCTCGCGTATTGGCTTTTCGTAAGGAGATGATGCGCCGATCGCCGCCGCGATCCGCGTAAACGCAAACGAAGAGCCGCTTGTTAATGAACCCGAATGCGATCTGTCTCGCTTCTCCATAATCAAAGCGATTATCTGCGACCGACGTATGCGGCCCACTGAACAGGGCCTCAGCCAACGCAAGCGAAACACGGTGCTTCTCTTGATTAAGTGCGTTTTTGACGGGATCGAACGTGCATTTCACAATCAGATGAACTACGTCTGTGGCGTAGTTATGGCAAGGACCCTTCGGCGCCCAAATCCAGCGCGAAAATCTCCTTCCGCTCCTTGACGCCGCGCAAGGCGTGCCGGCCAAGCGACTTGAGCCGACGATCGGCGCCCTTCATTCCCTCCACGAACTCGGCGGAAACCAGCACCGCGCGGCCAAGCGGCTCGCACAGGGCCTCGATCCGCGCCGCCTCGTTGATCGCCGGACCAACGACCGTGAAATCGAGCCGGTCGATCGCGCCGACATTGCCATAGAGCGCGTCTCCAAGGTGGAGCGCGAGATCGACCGGGGCGGCCAGGCCGCCTGCAGCCGTGCGCGCCGCGCAGAGCGCCTCGATATTGCGCATCGCCTCGGTCGCGGAATCGAGTGCGCGGCGACAAGTCTCCGCCCCATTCGCGTCTTCGAACGGGAAGATGGCGAGCATGGCGTCGCCGATGAACTTGAGCACCTGGCCGCCGCGCTCGCGAAGCGACGCGGTCAGGATCTCGAACACGTCGTTGAGCAGTTCGACGACGATCGGGCCGGGGGCCGTGTCGCTGAGCGGCGTGAAGCCGCGAATGTCCGCGTACCAGATCACCGCGCGCAGATTGTCGACAGAACCGCGTATGATCGAGCCGGTGTGGACGCGCCGTCCGGCGTCCTCTCCGAGATAGGTTCCCAAGAGGCCCGCGGCGATGACATGGCCGGCATGGGCCTTCATCGCGAGCGACAAAGCGGGCAGGGTCGCTTGCACGAGCGTCGTATCGTCGTCGCTGAAGCCGCCCTTGCGGTCCGAAGTGAACGAATAAACGATTCCCGATCCCTGGGAGCGGTCGCCGTTCTCTCCGAAGGGGAAGAGATAAGCGACATAATCCGTTGCGCCGAGCGCGAAAAATTCCTCGAGCACGGGGAAGCCGCGCTGCTCGGGTCCGATCTCCAGGCGGCAGCGGATCGAGGGGTTGTCTTCTCCGCCGAGCGCCCGGCGGATGAGATGTTCGAACGGGCTCTGCAACCAGGCCTCGCGCTCGCTGCTTTCGCGCCCGTATTGCTCGGGTTCGATGGCGTTGAGGTCGCGCCGCCAGATGTAGCCATAGCCGTTCCATTGCGGATGCAGCGTGTCCATCGCGGCATGCGCCCGCCATAGCGGGATTCCATCGATCACCAGGCGCTGGCAATAGCCGTCGAACAGATGATAGGCGTCGGCGCCGCGCAATCCTTCGCGCACCGCCCAGATGTGGGTATCGACGATGCGTCGGCCGAGCGCGTCGTCGAAGGTCCGGTGGCGCAGTTCGGGGAGCGTCTCGTCGCGACCGTCTCGAGGCATCGCGCCGACTATGGTTTCGCGTCCGACTTCGGAACGACGAACACCTCGCCGGGATAGATGAGGTTGGGATTGTGGATTTGCGCTCGGTTCGCCTCGACGATCGCCGGGTAGCGCGTCGGGTCGCCGTAGTAGCTCTTGCTCAGCGCCCACAGCGTATGGCCAGTGGCGACGCGCTTCGTTTGAACCGACTGGACCACCGGATCGGCAGGCGAGGGCGACGGCTCGGCGCTCGCGGGCGCGGCGGCCTGCAAAGCCGGGGCAGTCGGCATATCCGGGTAATCGAACGGGGTGGTCGCGCTCGCGACGACCGTCGCGCGGCTCGGATTGATTTCGTCGGCCTGGATGAGATAATTGCCCGGGCTGATCCCGCTTTTGATCGTCAAAGACCATCGGCCGTCGGACTGCGTCCTGGCCTCGGCGACGTCCGCCTGGTTGAGATAGAGGCGGAGGGTGGTGTTCGGCTGAGCCGACCCTCTGGCCACAAGGCCGCCGGGAGCGTCAGCCTCAACCGACTGGATCGCGACCCGGGCGCCGCTGACCGGCGCTGGCGTCGCCAGGGTCCGAATCCCCAACGCGGACGGTTCGGCATTCGGGTTCGCTGGGACGGCGGCCACGACGCTGGGCTTCGCCTCGGGCGGGCCCGCCGCGACGGCGGTCTTGGCTTGTTGCGCAGGAACCGAGACCGCAACCGGACTCGATATTGCCGGCTGGCCCTTGTCGCCGTTCGCGGCCAGGGACAGCTCATGATCGCCCGGCGCGAGCGCCGGCGGGATGATGACGAACTGGCCCGATGCGTCGGCGGTCGCCTCGGCCACGGTCTTGCCTGCGTCGCGCAGCTCGACTTTCTCGTTCGGCGCCGCGCGGCCGGCGACAACCGCCTCGCCCGAAGGATCGACGTTCACAACGTCGAAGGCGGGCTCTGGGGCGGCGGTTTGGGTCGGGGTCTTGTCAGCAGCCGCTGGAGCGGTTGCGGGCGGCGCGGCGGGGACGGCGGCCGGAGGGACAATCGGAGCAGGCTTCGACTCGGGAGCCGTCGTCCCAACCAGAAGATCGGCGGGATTGCGCTCGAGAAAATCCGGATGGGTCCACACCACCGCGCCCGCGCCGGCGGCCACGACCGCCAAAGCGGCTGCTCCGATCCCAATCAGCGTATTGCGCGACGCCATGCTTACTCACTCTCGCACTCAACATATAGCGCTGGGCGATCAATTGCGACAAATCTTTGACGCCAAGCCTCCTCACTGAACAAGCGTCCTCACTGAATTGGTTCGGCGCCCGTCACGACAGCGCCGCCGGGGTCTCCGCCGCCGCCATCTCGCCGTCTTGCGCCCCGGAGCGGCCCGTGCGCAATGGCGCCTTCGTCAGCGCGTAGAGCGCAAGGTCGGCGCCCTTGCCGCGGAGCCTCAGATCGCCAAGCGAGCGTTTGGCAATTCCGCGCGGCAATTCGAGGCGATCGATCAGATCGGCGGAAGCGAGCACGCGATCGCCGGTCTCACGGCAAAGCTCCTGGATGCGCGCCGCGGTGTTGACCGTGTCGCCGAGAAAGACGATCTCCCTCTTCACCGAGCCCATCTCGCCCGTCACCACCGGGCCGCAGTGGAGCCCGGCTCGTACTGTGACGGCTGCGCCGAACTCTCGCCGGTAATCGGGCGCGCGTCTCGCCAGTTGGTCGATGGCGGCGAAGCAGGCGGCAACGCAGCGCCCGTCAAGCAGGCCCGCGTCGAGCTTCCAGGTCGCGATCAGTTCATCGCCGATATAGCGATGGATTTCGCCCCGCGCCGCGACGATCGGCTGCGTGAGGTCATCAATGAAGCGCTTGACCAGGCGGTGGAAGGCGAGCGGACCGAGCCGCTCGGCCAATCCCGTCGAACCTTCCATGTCGATGAGCAGGAACACGCGCGATTCCAGGCGCGGCGCATAATAGCGGCCCGTGATGAAGTTCAGCAGCACGTTCTGGCCAAGCAGACTGTTCACGTCGAGGATGAAGACGAACACGAACGCGGCCGCGAGCGAGAACAGAACGTCGCCGCTCTCAATGCCGCCTTCGCCGGGCGTTGGAAAGAGAGCGCTGCCAAACTTGAGGCCGAACAGGATGACGCCGAGGTAGATGACGGTCTTGATGGCGACATTGCGCGGCAAAGGGCGCCCGGCGCAGCGGCGCGCCGATTGGCCCGTTCATCACAAACGCGTCGAACGAGGTCAGAATCGCTGCGATCATCGCGCCGGTCAGCGCGCCGCGCGCCAGGCTATAGACGCCAAGCGGCGGCCCGCCTGCCCTGCCAGACGCGCCTCTCCGCATAGGCGGCGCCCAAGGCCGCCGCGAGCGCGGTCGCCCAGAGAATGTGCCGGAACGGCTCCCGCAAGCGAGGGAACGTCATGGTCGAGAGGTCGCGATGCCGCGTGAGGGTCCCACTCTCATAGACAAGGGGAGGGCGGCGGCCGCGCCTTCCTTCACGCCCGAAACAGATCGCGCTCGATCCCCGCCGCGGCGAAGACATAGTCGCGGCTCGCCTCCAATTCGGCCCTGAGCTTCGGGATGTCGTAGCCGATGATCGCGCCGCGCCATTTCTTGATTTGGCCGGCGCACAGCACCGTCGACACGTTCGAGCGCTCCATCAGCGTGACGACCGCGCCCGGCGCGTGGTTGAGCGGCGTGACATTGAGCGCTGTTGCGTCGAGGAGGATCATATCGGCGTCCTTGCCCGGGGTCAGCGATCCGGCCTTGCTCTCGATCTTGAGGCCTCTGGCTCCCCCCATCGTTGCGAGGCTCAGCGCGTCCCAAACCGACATGAGCTTCGGGAATTCCTTGCCCTGCAACGCAAGCTCGTTGGCGAACATGCGCTGCAGAGTCATCACGCCGCGCATCTGGGTGAACATGTCAGCGGTCATCGTGCACTCGACGTCGGTCGACAGCGACAGGCTCATCTTAAGGTCGAGCGCCTTCTGAATCGGCGGCGTCCCATGCCGCATCTGCATTTCGATCGGCACGGCGAGCGTGACATGCGCGCCCGCGTCGGCCGCCGCCTTCCAGGCCATATCGCTCATGCCGGTCATGTGGATGAAAAAGCAGTCCGGGCCGAATTTGCCCGCTTTCGCCAGTTCATCGAAGGTCGGCTGCATGCCGAAGGTGCCAACGACATGAAGCGCGATCGGCAGGCTCAGCTCGCGGCCGACTTTCCACGCCTCCTCATAGCCCGGAAGGTAGATCTCGCCGCCCATGACCATGCTGAGCAACTGATCTGACGAAGCAAAGTGCTGCGCGCGAATGCGCGCGGCGTCGCCGGGATATTTCGCCTTCTCGCCCCAGCCCTCGAAATAGCCGAACACCGCGCGCCGGCCCGCCGCGCGGAGCCCCTCGATCGCGGCGTCGGAATGTTCGGGCGAGTGGTGGATCTGGCTGATGTCCATGACCGCGGTCACGCCGGCGTCGATCTGCGCAATGCCGGCGAACAGCTCGTTGATGTAGACGTCCCGCGGGCGATAACCCATCGACAGCTTCTGCAGGATCAACTCATAATAATTGTGCGCGCTTTCCGGCCGCCCGTCGTTGATGAGAATGCCGTCGGCGAGAAAGCTGCGCAGCGCCGTCTCGAACTGATGGCTGTGCGCGTCGATGAAGCCCGGCATGACGATATGCCCGGCCGCATCGATGACCACGGCGTCAGGCGCGTCGATCCGGGCGGCGACCTCGGCGACTTTCGATCCTTCGATGAGCACGTCGCCGACCGCGTGATTGCCGACGCGCTCGTCCATCGAGAGAACCGTTCCGCCCCTGATCAGCGTGCGGCGACCTTGAACGCCGACGCCCTCGGGCATGACGGAGGCCGCAGCGCCTTGCAGGGCTTCGAGATTGGTGGGGGCCGCCCGCCGCAAGCCCGGTTCGGACTGCGGATGTCCGGAGAGGCGCGGCGCGTTCGACCCGACCTGCGACGCGGCGACCTCACAAATCTGGCACATGGGCGCCCTCTCCTGATTCCGCGTTCGCCTCGCCGCTCAAGCCCGCGGCTTTGGCGAAGTCGTACGGAGTCAGGCTTGGGGCGTCAATTCCCCGGGGCTATTCGCTCGCGGTCTTTTGCAGGCTCAGTCTTTGAAGCTCGACAAGCTTCACCCTCTCGCCGGCGTCAACCACGAGGGCCGTCGCCCCATCCCCGCAGGTGAAGTTGAGCGAACGGCCTTCCTCGCTGTCGAGGCCCGCAGTTTCTCCCGGATTGAGAACGAGGCGAAGGCGGGCCGCCGTGCGCGAGGATGGCGCATCCAAGTCAGGCTTTTCATAGACCATCAGGTTGACGACGCAGTGCGCAGCCTGTTGGACGAAGTAGCCGCTGGTGGATTTCGAGCCGAAATCATGCTGGATGCTGTCAATCGGCCGATAGGTGATTTCCTCCATGGGCGATTCTGGGGGCTGGCTTGAAGCTGCGGACGCCCACAGGGCGAGCACAAGTGCTCCGGCGAAGGAGGAGGCGCGTGCGCTTCTCTCAATAGACATGGAGGTCCTCGTTGGTTGGAGCGAATTCGAGCCAACCGAATGGGAAAGCCCGATACAAATCGGGTAGGACACCCGGTTGACAGCGACGAGGGATAGTGGCTTTCGCCGACGTCGTCTGTGATTGAAATCACACTGCTGATCACGGGAGGTTGGCCGGTTCTCTAAGGTCGGATCCGCTCGAGGGGTCGTCATCGAAATGAGACGGCCCGCGGCTCGCAAGGACGGCCCGGGTCCGCCTACTGCCCGCGCTTGCCGCGGACCGCGAACCGGACGGCTTCTTCCGCGGCGCGGAACAACGCGCTGCGCCTTGGCCACGCATTCGTTCTGCTCGGCGGCGGGGGAGGAATCGTAGACGATGCCGGCGCCCGCCTGGACATGCATGAGCCCGTCCTTCACCACCGAGGCGCGCAGCACGATGCAGGTGTCCATTTCGCCGCCGGCGCCGAAATAGCCGATGCAGCCGGCGTAGATGCCGCGCTTGTCTTTCTCCAGTTCGTCGATGATCTGCATCGCCCGCACTTTCGGCGCGCCGGACACCGTGCCGGCGGGGAAGCCGGCGGCAAGCGCGGCGACCGCATCGACGCCGTCGCGTAAGTTCGCCCTCGACGTTGGAGACGATGTGCATCACGTGGCTATAGCGCTCGATGAAGAAGCTGTCGGTCACCTTGACTGTGCCGATCCTGGCGACGCGGCCGACGTCGTTGCGGCCGAGATCGAGCAGCATCAGATGTTCGGCGCGCTCCTTCGGATCGGCCATGAGCTCGGCCGCGAGCGCTTCGTCCTCGGTCGGGCTTTTGCCGCGCGGGCGGGTGCCGGCGATCGGGCGGATCACCACCTTGCCGTCGCGCACGCGCACCAGGATTTCGGGACTGGAGCAGACGATCTGGAAGGCGCCGAAGTCGAGGAAGCAGAGATAGGGGGACGGATTGACCCGCCGCAGCGCCCGGTAGAGGGCGAACGCCGGCAGGTCGAAGCGGCTCGTGAACCTTTGCGACAGCACGATCTGGAAGGCGTCGCCGGCGGCGATATAGTCCTTCGCCCGCGCGACCATCGCAAGATATTCGGCCTCGGTCGTGTTCGACCGCGCCTCGCCCGCCTGGACGAGCGGATCGACAGCCACGGTCGTCGTGTGATCGAGCGGCGATTCGAGCGCGTCGACCACGGCGTCGAGCCGCGACATGGCGCTCTCGTAAGCGGCGCGGGCCGAGACTCCGGCCGCCGGGCGGACCGGCGTCACGATCGACATCTCGTCGCGCGCGCCGTCGAACACCACCATCACGGTCGGACGGATCAGAAGCGCTTCCGGCACGCCGATCGGATCGGGCTTGGCCGGCGCGAGGCGCTCCATCCGCCGCACCATGTCGTAGCCGAGATAGCCGAATATGCCCGCCGACATCGGCGGCAGGCCCGGCGGCATCGCGATGCGCGATTCGGCGAGCAGCGCTCGCAACGCGTCGAGCGGGTCGCCGGGGCAGGGGACGAACGCATCCGGATCGACGAGCGCCCGGCGGTTGATCTCGGCGTGATCGCCGCTCGAGCGGAAGATGAGGTCGGGATCGAGGCCGATCATCGAATAGCGGCCGCGCTGCGCCCCGCCCTCGACCGATTCGAGCAGGAACATGTTGGCTGCCCGGCCGCGCGCGAGCTTGAGATAGGCCGAAACGGGCGTCTCGAGATCGGCGACCAGCGTCGTGACCGCGACCTCGGCGTCGCCGGCGATATAGGCGCGCGCGAAAGCTTCGTAATCGGGCAGGGTGCTCATCGGCGCCTAGCTGCCCTCGGCGGATTGCAGGACGTCCGGGTGGACAGAGACGCCAAGCGCCTTGCGTAGCGCCACGACATATTGATCGAGCAGGCTTTCGCGGGTCGCGGTGTCGAGCTCCGACGCCATTGTCTTGACGCGCGCGTCGGCGAAATCGACCGGCGGCGTCCGGTCGGCGGTGATCTTGAACACCACCCGTCCGTCGGGCGTGGCCGCGGAGCCCGCGCCGTCGGGGGCTTGCCGGAAGATCGCGGCCACCACCGATTCGGGCAGGGTCCCCTGCTCGGCGCGATGGATATCGGTCGCCGTTTTCACCTCGGCGCCCGCGCTCTTCGCCGCGTCGGCGATGCTTCCCCCGGCGCTGATCTGCTTGACGAGATCGTCCGCCTTGCCCGCCAGCGCCTTGTCGACCTCCTCGGCGCGCCATTGCTTCTCGACTTCTGGCTTTGCTTCCTCGAATGTGAGGTCGTGCGCGGGATCGATCTTCGAGATCTCGAACCAGACGTATCCGCCGTCCTTGGTGTTCAACGCGGCCTCGTCCAGCCCGACGTCGGAAGCGAAGGCGGCGCGCAACAGTTCGGGCCCGTCCGGCAGGGTGACCGGCGCGCCTTTGGGGTCACGACCCGCAGCATCGACCGCGGCGATCGTTTGCCCGGTCAAGCCCACGGCCTTCGCGGCTTCGAGGATGGTTTTGCCCGACACCCTGAGGTCCTCGATCTTGTCGTGCAAAGCCTGGATCTTGTCGCCGGCGCGGGAAGCGGAGACCTGTTTCTTCACCGCGTCCGCGACCTCGGAATAGGGCTTGACCGTCGACGGAGTGATGCCCTTGACGCGAACGATAACCGGACCGAACTGGCTCTTGAGGACCCCGCTGACCCCCCCTTGGGCTAAGGCGAAGACGGCGTTGGCCTCGTCCTTGTCGAGCATCGCGTCCTTGGTCGTCTCGCCGAGGTCGGTGTCCTCAGGCTTCAGGCCGCGGTCCTTGACGAGGGCGTCGAAACTCGTCCCGGCTTTGAGCTTGGCCTCGGCCGCGTCGGCGTCGGCCTCGTTCGGAAACAGGATCTGCTGCAGGTCGCGCTTCTCGGGCGCGCCGAACTGGGGATCTTTTCCCGCGAGCTTCTGATAGGCGGCCTCGGCGTCGGCGTCGGTCACCTCGGCGGCATTGGCGATCGTGTCCGGCTCGAGCGCCAGAATGGTCATTTCCCGGTATTCGGGCGCGCGATAGCTCGACTTGCGATCGTTGTAGAAGGCTTTGAGCGCATCTTCCGACGGCGCAGCAATCTCGCCCGCCGCCGAAGCCGGCAGGAGGAACGTGTCCGCCGACCGGGTCTGGCCCTGATAATCGGCTTCCGCAATGACCTCCGCCTTGGGCGCGGCGATCCCGGTCGAAAGCGCGGAGACGATGAACTGCCGCAGCGTCTGCTTTCGCAGTTCCGAGACGAAGCCGCGCTCGTTCATGTCCATATCGCGCAGAGCGGCTTCGAGGCGGGTCGGATCGAATGCGCCGGACTTGTCTTGGAAGCTCGGATTGGAGGTGATGACCTCGCGCAAAGCTTCGTCGGATATGCCGAGGCCCAGCTTGCCCGCCTCGTCATCGACCGCCGCTTCGCTCAGCAATTGCTGGAGGACGCTGCGGTCGAGGCCGACCTGGCGGGCTTCTTCGTTGGTGAACGGACGCCTGAGCCGGCGCTGATATTGCTGGATCGCCCGATCGTAGGCGACGCGATAGTCCTGGGCCGAGATCTTCGCCCCGCCGACCGACGCGACCGTGGACGGGCTGAAACCGCGCAGCATGTCGCCCACGCCCCAGATGACGAAGCTGACGATGATGAGCCCCATGATTATGGTCATGAGCGCCTTGCCGACGACACCCTGGGAGGCATTGCGTATCGATTCAAGCATTTCGCCCTATCCGTCTTTCCTTTTCGGGCCGCCAAGCGCGCCCTCTCTAGCGGCGCTTGAGTGCTTTGCATAGGCGAAACGGTGGCTTTGCAGGGGCGGGGGGCGATGATAACAACCGCCGGTCAAAGTCGCGGAGAGGCCTGAATGACCCCTGGGGTACGGCCGTTGGTCGCCGGAAATTGGAAGATGAACGGCCTCTCCGGATCGCTGGCGGAGATCGACGCCATACGGCAGGCGGCGGACGCGGGGGAATCCGGCCGTGCCGAACTGCTCGTCTGTCCGCCGGCGACGCTGATCGCGCAAGCCGCCTTCAGGATTGGGAGCTCCGATCTCAGCCTCGGAGGGCAGGATTGCCACCCGCTGGCGAGCGGGGCCTTCACCGGCGACATTTCTGCCCCGATGCTCAAGGACGCGGGCGCGACCTACGTCATCGTCGGCCATTCGGAGCGGCGCACCCTGCATCACGAGTCCGACGCCCTCGTGCGCATCAAGGTCGAAGCGGCCCTCCGGGCAGGACTGATCCCCATTGTCTGCGTCGGCGAGACGAAGACGGAACGCGAGTCGGGCGATGCGATGGGGGTCGTCGCCCGGCAACTTCTGGGCTCGCTGCCGCCGGGCGGCGCGCCGGAAGCTTTGGTCCTTGCCTACGAGCCGATCTGGGCGATTGGAACCGGGCTTACCCCGACGCCTGCGGACGTCACCGAAATCCACCAGGTGATCCGGACGCTGCTCGGCGAAATGTATGGCGCGCACGGCCTGCGGATGCGCCTTCTCTACGGCGGATCGGTCAAGCCGAGCAATTGCAGCGAGCTTTTGACCCTCCACAATGTCGACGGGGCGCTGGTCGGCGGCGCGAGCCTGAAAGCGACGGAATTTCTGGCCATCGCCGCCGCTTATCGCTGACGGCGGGCCCCCTCCGTTCCGGTGGACGGCCCCCTTGCGCCATGTTAGGAGCGCGCCATCTTTCGAAGACGCTGGCCCCGCGGCCGGGCGCTCCGACGCTTTGAGACCTGCATGCAATCCGTTCTGATCGTCGTCCATATCCTGATCGTCGTCTCGCTGATCGTGGTTGTCCTCTTGCAGCGCTCCGAGGGCGGCGCGCTCGGAGCAGGCGGGGGGACCAGCAGCTTCATGACCGGGCGCGGCCAGGCGAATGCGCTGTCCCGGGCGACCGCCGTCCTCGGCGCCTTGTTCTTCGCGACCGCGCTCTTGATGTCGATCATCTCAAGTTGGAGCCGCGCGCCCCATTCGATCCTCGAAAGAGGCGCCGCCCCGGCGGGCCAGACCGCTCCCACGCCGATTTCGCCCGGCAATATTCTCGATCAGCTCAAGCAGCTGGGAGGTGGGTCCAGCGCGCCTTCAAGCGCCCGCGACGGCTCCCGCCGCCCCTTCCGCGCCAGCGCCGGCTCCGAAGCCGTAAGAACCGATCCACAGCGGAGCGCGGGAGGTCCGCAAACCTTGCCTGTGTTCCGCGACGAGCGCCGCGTTCGCCACAACGCCGTTCAGATGTTCGATCTCGTCGCCGACATCGAGCGCTACCCGGAATTCGTTCCGCTATGCAAGGCGCTCAGGGTCCGCAGCCGAAGGCCGGAGATGGACGGGCGCGAGACGCTCGTCGCCGACATGACGGTCGGCTACAAGCTCATTCGCGAGACTTTTACGAGCCGGGTCGCGCTCGACAAGCCCAACCTCAAACTGCGGGTGGAATATATCGACGGGCCGTTCAGCCGGCTCGAGAACATTTGGACCTTCAAGGACGAGGCCGAAGGCGACAACTCCCGGGTTTGCTTCTTCATCGACTACGAGTTCAAGAGCCGCGCCCTCGGCATGCTGATGGGCTCGATGTTCGACGCCGCCTTCCGCAAATTCGCTAGAGCCTTCGAGGAGCGCGCTGACGCGGTCTACGGGCGCTCATGAAATTGCAATCCGCCGCAGGCGCAACGCTCAGGCTCAATGTTGACCGCGGCAGCGGCGATCGGCGATCGCGGCTATAATCCCCGCTGCCCTTATTGTTTTGGAACGGGCGCCGGGATCGGGCTGTTGGGTTCGCCCTTGATGGCGCCCGCGAGAGGCGCGTCCTTGGGCCGCGTTCCCCCGCTTGACTCGGACTTCTGCGTCACTTCGCTGACGGAATCCGCATTGATCAGCATCATCACGGAATTGCCCTGCGAATCCTTGGCCCGGACCAGCAAGGATGCGGGCATGATGTCAATATCCGTGAACCCGGCCTTGGTCAGGTCATCGTGCAATTTCTGGCTCAGATGCGCTGGCGCTTGCGTGTCCGCGGCTGTTTGAGCCGAGTCCATCGCAGCGAGCGCCGAGCCGGCGAATCCTGTCCCCAAGAGCAGAACAAAGAAGGTTCTGGCGGTAGCATTCATCGGTTTCGCCTCCGAGTTCGTTTCGTCCAGCGCTTAGTGAACGACGCGAGAGGCGTGCTCGTTCCATTCGACGAGATGAGCTTGGTTTACAACTCTGGCGAGGGAGCCGGGGAAGCCGATCCTTCGGTCGCGCCGGGCGCGTGCCCCGGCGCGACGCGGGCTTGACTATTTCGTTGCCGGTTTCGGCGAGGCGGTCGAACTGTTCGATTGGGTGTTTGTCGAGGCAGCGGAGCTGTTCGCTGCGCCCTTCATCGCGCCCGAAACAGCTGGCGCTGATTGTGCCGTCACTTCGGTCACAGAATCGGGATTGATGACCATCATCATCGGATTGCCCTGCGAATCTTTGGCCCGGACCAGGAAAGACGAAGGCATGATTGTGATGTTCGTGAATCCAGCCTTGGTAAGATCGTCACGCAGCTTCTGACTCACATGAGCTGGCGCTTGCATGCGGGGCGTGGCGTTTTGGCTGTTGGCTGATCCAGTCGGAGCCGTGTCCGTCGCCGCAACGGCCGAGCCGGCGAAGCCGCAGCTCAAGAGAACCGCGCATAGTGTTTTGCTGAGGTTTGTCATCGGGTTTCATCCTTTCAAGCTCTGCCTCCCACGTTGGAACAACCTTGGGTGAGAACCCGCGTTGCATTGCGAAAAAATGAACTTTTGGTAGGCCAAGGGTCCCCGTAAGAGATCCGCCATGTCGGCGGCGAAACGTCAGGGCAGCTGATTTCTTGGCGGAATTAAATGAACTCGGGCGCCCGGCGCATAGGTCGAGAGGGGCTAGCGGCTGAGCGCCGCTTCGAGAAGATCGAGAGCGACCCTGACCGAAGCGAGCCGCACTTCCCCGCGACCCACGTCGCCGAACCGCTCCCCGCGCACGACAGTGGCCTTTCCACGCCGGGCGCAGGCGAAATGGACAAGGCCCACCGGCTTTTCCGCGCTTCCCCCGCCCGGCCCGGCGATTCCGGTGACGCTGACCGCAACCTCCGCCCGCGAAGCGCGAAGCGCGCCCTCCGCCATTGCGACCGCCGTCTGTTCGCTCACCGCGCCGTGGTTCACAAGCGTCTCAGCCGGGACGCCGAGCACCTCCTGCTTGGCCGCGTTGGAATAGACGACAAAGCCACGCTCGAGCATGTCCGAGGAGCCCGGAATCTCCGTCAAAAGCCCGGCGATGAGGCCGCCAGTGCATGATTCCGCCGTCGCCGCCATGAGGCTCGCCTCGCGGTAGCGGGCGATGAGGTCGGCGGCGCGAGCGATGAGGTCGGGGGAAAGCATCTGACTGCATGCCTACGCGATTTGGCGTCGCTGCGAAACCGC
This sequence comes from uncultured Alphaproteobacteria bacterium, assembly GCA_963833955.1. Lineage (GTDB taxonomy): Bacteria > Pseudomonadota > Alphaproteobacteria > Rhizobiales > Beijerinckiaceae > Roseiarcus. The sequence goes on from CAWHZY010000009.1 coordinate 309,426, forward strand.
GCGCTCACGAGCGCCCGACCTGAGCTCTCCCGAAAGGCGCGCGAGCTTATGTCGCTTGCGCCGACATCCGCCGCCATCCCGCGAACCCAAGCCCCGCGAACCCCAGCAACATCAGCGCCCAGGTGGAAGGCTCGGGGACCGGCGCCACGCCGCCGGTCGTGACGTCGATGACCAAGGTATCGAGGTACGCCGGATTATCTCCGGTGACGTCGACCGTGAATTCGTTCGGGCCGAGAAGGGTCAATCCCATATGCGAACCGAATGTGGCGGGAAGGAAATCGGGCGACGAGCTTGGGTCAACCGCGACCTTTGTGATGTCCTCATTGGTGAATACGAAATCAAACGTATTGTAGGGATCTGCACAGCTTGATCCCGTGTTCGAGCTGCTGAAACAGAATGGAATACCGGGATCCCCGGCCACGGGCGGCGTGTCCGGGTTGGGCGTGCCGGGGCCGTTCAGGGAATCGGCGTTGTTATAAATCGTCACCTTTGTGTTGGTAAAAAAGAACCCTGCGTCTGCGGAAATATTGAATGGCTCGGTCGTGTACATCGGGGGAGTTATCGGACCCGCCAGGGAAAACGGGCCGGGCGTCCCGGTCTTAAATCCTGTGCTCGCGCCCACTTGTGGCCCGCCCATTACATAGTCGAAAAAGGGATCGACGGTGCTGGTCGGATTCACCAGCCCGGCCTGCGCCGGAGCGCTCGCGAACAGTGCCGCCGCTGCGGCGATCAAGAAGCCGAACCGCATTTTTTCCTCCCTCAGCGTTCGCCGCCCTTCGCCCGGCCAACTCAATTTTCAGACAATGCTGTAGCAATGAAAGCCCACGCGAGCAACTTGTGTCCGGCAACGGGCTCATCTTCAGCGTTGGGCCGAGCTGACCAAACCCACGATGGCTCGACCAAAAGATAGCCCTTGATCCGCCGCCGCCGTCCAGACATGAAAACACGGGCGAGAGATTTCATGGCCGGTACGATTCCACAACCCGACGCTGTCGTCGCCCAGCCGGTATCGGCGCCGCTGACGCGCGCGGCGATCTTCCTGGTCGTGACGATCAACAAGGACGAGGACGATGCCGGCGCCGTGCGGTCGTTCTGCGCGGACTTTGCGGGCCTGGTGCGCGCGGTCGAATTTCGCGATCTCGAGGCCGGCCTCTCCTGCGTGATGGGGATCGGATCTGACGCCTGGGACCGCCTGTTCAGCGATCCGCGCCCGGCCGAACTTCATCCGTTCCGGGAGTTCCGGGCCGGATCGCGTCACGCGATCGCAACGCCGGGCGACCTCCTGTTTCATATCCGCGCCAGGCGGATGGATCTGTGCTTCGAGATCGCGGCGCAGATCATGGGCCGGCTCGGCGACGCCGTCACGGCGGTCGACGAGGTGCATGGCTTTCGCTACTTCGACGATCGTGACCTTCTGGGCTTCGTCGACGGCACGGAAAATCCGCGCGGGCAAGCGGTGATCGATGCGGCGCTGATCGGCGCGGAGGATGCCGCATTCGCCGGCGGCAGCTATGTGATCACGCAGAAATATCTGCATGACCTTGCCGGCTGGAACGCGCTGCCCACGGAAACGCAGGAGCGCATCATCGGCCGCATGAAGCTCTCAGACATCGAACTCGACGAACTCGGTCAAGCCGACATTTGCCCATAACGCGCTGACCACGATCGAGGAGAATGGGCAGGAATTTCAGATCGTCCGCGACAATATGCCCTTCGGCAAGGTCGGAGACGGCGAATACGGCACCTATTTCATCGGCTATTGCCGCACCCCGCGGGTGACCGAACAGATGATCGAGAACATGTTTCTGGGCAAGCCGCCCGGCAACTACGATCGGCTGCTCGACTTCAGCCGCGCGGTGACCGGAACCCTGTTTTTCGTGCCGTCAGCAACGTTCCTGGACGCGCTTGGGCAAGATGGCCCGGCGCCTGCGCCGAACTCAACGCCTGAGCCGTCGCCGTCAACAGGCGCGGGATCGGACGGTTCGCTTGGAATCGGCTCGCTCAAAGGAGAAAAGGGCCCATGAACAATCTTCACCGCGAGCTTGCTCCGATCTCCGACGCCGCGTGGGCGCAAATCGAAGAGGAAACGAAGCGCACCCTCAAGCGCATTCTCGCGGGGCGGCGAGTCGTCGACGTCAAGGCGCCGGGCGGCGCCGGTCTTTCCGCAATAGGGACCGGCCACCTGAAGCCGATCGCCGCGCCGGGCGAAGGCGTGCTTGCGCGACAGCGCGAGGTCAAGCCTCTGGTTGAACTCAGGGTCCCGTTCGAGCTCGACCGCGAGCAGATCGACGACGTCGAGCGCGGCTCGAACGATTCCGACTGGCAGCCGGCGAAGGACGCTGCGCAAAAGATCGCCTACGCCGAGGATCGCGCCATCTTCGAGGGCTACGCGGCGGCTCGGATCGAAGGCATCCGGCAGGGGACCAGCAATCCGATCATGACGCTCCCGGCCGACGTACGGCAATATCCGGATGCGATCGCCCAGGCTTTGAGCCAGCTTCGCCTCGTCGGCGTCAACGGGCCTTATTCCGTCGTGCTCGGCGCGGACGCCTACACGGCGCTTTCGGAGACCGTCGACAACGGCTACCCGGTGCTCGAGCACGTCAAGAAGCTCGTCAAGGACGAGATCATCTGGGCGCCCGCCATCGATGGCGCCTTCGTGCTCACCACCCGCGGCGGCGATTTCGACCTGCACATCGGGCAGGATGTGTCGATCGGCTATCTGGGCCACACCGAAAGCACGGTGCGGCTCTACCTTCAGGAGACGCTGACGTTCCTCATGCTCACCTCCGAATCCGCGGTGGCGCTCGCGCCGCGCGCGACAACGCCGCCCACCTGACGGCTCAACATCGGTCGAGCGATGGATACGGCCTACATTTCCGCCTTCGCCGCGCTGGCCGGGACGGCCATCGGCGGCCTTGCGTCGTTCGCAACCTCATGGGTGACGCAACAGGCGCAAACCCGCGCCCAGCGGCGCGCCGCCGAGAGAGACACTCGAGCCGCCATGTTTGGCAGGTTTCTCGATGAGGCGGCGAAATTGTATTCCGACGCTCTGCAAACCAACCGGGACGACGTCTCCGGGCTCATTGGAATTTACGCGCTGACCAATCGGATACGCCTTCTCTCGACGCCGGAAGTCGTGGAGGCCGCCGACACCGTGGTTCGCATCATCGTCGACACCTATCTCGCGCCGAACATCACCTTGCATGAGATGCGGGAGAATTGGATCGACAAACACATCGATCCGCTGCGGGATTTCAGCGAGGCGTGCCGAAAAGAACTGCAGGCGTTTTGACGCCGCCCATCGCGGCGCGCCGAGAGGCGGGTGAAGGCCGCGGGTGCGAGCGGGGCATCGACAAAGCGCCAACCGGCGGAATCAAGGTGAAGCGTTTCAGGATCGCTGAATGAACGATACAGTCAAAGCGCGTCCGTTCACGATCGACGAATTGCGCGCCTATCTCGTCGAGGTCTTCCCGGAGTTCTGGGGGAGCGGCGATCTTCGCCTCGAAGAGACCGCGCCGATGAGCGCGACGCTCCGCCTCGCTTATCATCCCAGGCACCTGCGGCCAGGCGGCACGATCTCCGGCCCGACGATGTTCGGCGTTTGCGACGCCGCGCTCTATGTGGCGATCTTGAACGAGATCGGCCCCGTCGCGCATGCGGTCACCACCAGCGCCTCGATCAATTTCCTCCGCAAGCCCGCGCCCGTCGATCTCATCGGCAAGGCGAGGCTGATCAAGCTCGGCAAAAGGCTCGCGGTCGGCGAAGTCGCCATCTATTCCGACGGAGAGAGCGAGATGGTCGCCCATGCGACCGGGACCTATTCGATCCCCGCGCGGGGCGAAGGCATTCCGCCATGACCCGGCTGTCACGATATCCGGCATATTAAGTAGGCGGGCAATCAATCATTCCGGCCCCGCGCGAGCGCCTTTCTCAGCCACCGAACGTTTCATAAACAAGACCGCGAACGTCACCACAAACGTCAACGCGGCGGCCATCCAAAAGGTGTCGAAATAGGCCAGCGAAGACGCCTGCTGCTGACGCAGGTTATCGAGTTGCTGCACAGCCAGTTGTTGGGAGGCGGCCGGATCGCCGTTCTGTTGAAGGAAGAACGCCTGAGCCCGCGCGAGAAAGCTGCTGGCGGCCGCGTTGAGGGGATCAAGATACTCCCCAAGCCTCAAGGTGTGAAACTGATCACGCCGCTCTTCGACGGTCTGGGACAACGACACCCCGACGCTGCCCCCCTCGTTGCGCAAGAGACTCAGTAAGCCGATGGCGGCCCCGCGCAACGCGAGCGGGGTGTAGAGGTACGCGGCCACGTTCGCGGGAGCAAAACAGACCGAGAGCCCCAGGACCAGAAGCACCCGAGGCCAAACAACTTGGCTTGGGCTGATGTCGAGGTTGAGTTGCGACATCCAATAGTTTCCAGCGGTCATGAGCAGAAGGCCCGTGGCGATCAGCCATCTCGCATCCACCTTGAGGCCAATCAGGCGCCCGACGATCGGCATTGCGAGGACGGCAAATATTCCGGAAGGCGACATCACCAGCCCGGTCTTCAGCGCATCATAACCAAACAGGGTTTGTAAGAGACCAAGCAACGACTTGGTGCCCATGAAGAGCGCCAGGTAAGCGCAGAATATGATGATGCAGCAGGCCGCGAAGTTGCGTTCGCCCAACACGCGGAAATTCACCACGGGGTTGCGCTGGCGCAACTCCCAGACGATCAACGCAACCAGACCCACCACCAATGAAATGACGAGCGTCTGGACGCGCCAGAATGGATCGCCCAGCCAGTCCCATTCCTGGCCCTTGCTGAGCATCACTTCCCACGAGATTATGACGATGGCCAGCAGCGACAAGCCGATCGCGTCAAAATGGAACGGCTCTTTCCTCAACTCCGTCACGCTGGGCGACCAGATAGTCCGGATCGTCAAGCAGGAAATAACAACCGATCAACGCCAGGATACCGACGGGCACGTTGATCAGAAAGCACCAGCGCCAATTGTAGGTGTCCGTCAGCCAACCGCCCAAGGTCGGACCGACGATGGGCGCGATCAGCACGGCAAAGCCGAACAGCGTCATGGCTGTGCCCTGCTTTTCCCGCGGGAAGGCGTCCAGCAAGATCCCCTGACTGCCGGGTTGCAGACCGCCGCCCGCGAGACCCTGGATGACGCGGAACAGGATCAGCTGAGCCAGACTGCCAGCCAGTCCGCACAGCAAGGAACTGAGCGTGAAGATCGCGATCGACGCCAGGAAGTAGTTGCGGCGACCCAGATGCGCGCTCAACCAGCCGGTGATCGGCAGGATGAAGGCGTTGGCGGCAAGGTAGCTGGTGATGACCCACTCGGCGTCATCGGCGGCAGCCGACAGGCCCCCCGCGATGTAGCGCAGCGCCACCAGCACGATGGTGGTGTCGAGCACCTCCATGAACGCCGGCACCACGACGATCATGGCGACCAGCCACGGGCTCCGCGCGACCCGAGGTCTCGCGGGCGAAAGCGCCGCGGCTGTCACTTCTTCGCGCCCGGCGGGTTCTGCGGTCGAACCACCCGTTGCCGGTTCAGGCGCGGATGTCTGCAAAAATTTGCCGGCGTCGGGTCCGGTGGGCGGCTTGTTGAAGTAGACGTAGGGAGTAACCGACGTCCCGATAAACAGCGGGCTCTTGTCCGGGTCGTAGTCTGTAAGGTCGATCCGAACCGGCAGTCGCTGCACCACCTTGATGAAGTTGCCGGTGGCGTTCTGCGCCGGCAGCAGCGCCAATGTCGATCCGGTCCCCTCGGTGAAGCCGGAAATGCGCCCCTTGAACACGCGGCGGTCGCCATACATGTCGACATAGAGATCGACCGGCTGGCCGATGCGCAGGTCGCCGAGCTGCGTCTCCTTGAAATTGGCGTCAACCCAGATTTCATCGAGCGAGCGGATCGCCATCAGAGCCTGGCCAACCTGGATGTTGTCGCCCGGATTGACGTTTCGGCGCGTGATGACGCCATCGATCTCGGCGATGACGTCGCAGTAGCGCAGATCGAGCTCCGCCTGGTCGAGATCGCGCTTGGCGACCTCGAGCTTGGCCTCGGCCTGCTTGATGTCCGGCGCGTCCGCCGCCAGCCGGGCGAAGGTGGTGTTGACGTCGCCTTCCTTCTCGAACGCCTCGACCATGTGACGGGGCCCCTCGTCGAACGAATGGATGACGCCGAGTTGAGCCGCACTCTGAATCATCGCCGCCTGCGCCTGCAGCACAGAGGAAAAGGTTTGATCGAGATCGGGCGGAACCTGGCCGAGGTCCTGCTCGTCGGTTTCCGGCGGCAATCCCAAAGACGCACGGATTTGACGGACATCGGCCAGCGACGCGACAACGTCCGCGCGGGCCGACAACAAGATCGCCTGCCGCCGGTCGTACTCCGACCTTGGGGTATCGTTCGTCACCACCAACTTCGCGGCCCGGTCGAAGTCGACCTGAGCCAACGCGAGCTCGGCTTTACTCTTGTCGACACCGGCAACCTTGGCGCGCAGCAGGGCGACCTGGTCATCGACGTCCTCTATGGCGTGCTCCAGCGCCCGGCGCCGGCTCATAGCCTCCGCTTCGATGCCGCGCACTTTGGACCTGGCCACCTGCAGGTCTGCCGTCGCCGTATCGACCGCCGCCTTTTTGATCGCGACCGCGATTTGAAAGGGCTCCTTGTCCAGTTGGACCAGAAGGTCGCCTTTGCGCACCCGGTAGTTGTCGTCGACCAGAACCCGCGAAACCTGGCCCTTGACGCGCGCGGCGACGAACGTCACGTGACCGTTAACGTATGCATCGTCGGTCGAAACCGTGTTGAGCGTTGTCTCAACCCAGGGAACGCCGAACCAAAGCGCGCCGGCCAGGATGAGAAGGCCCAGCGCGCCCAGCAACATCTTTCGCCGCGGGTTGGCCTTCGGCTTCTCTGACGAGACCGCTCCCGCGCCGGAAGGGTTCTGCGGGGGCGGATCGGCGTTGCGAGATGAAGCCAGATCTGTCGCGCTGCTCTGCTCGTTCATAACGGAGTCCTGTCATCAGGCGGATGAACCACAACTCTTCCGAACCGCCCGAAGACTAAACCTTCAGACGCCTGGACCCAAGAGCGATGAAAAAAACGCCGATCGCGGTCGCCTCAAGTCTGCGGTATTATGATACCTCATAGATGGAGGATACAGTTTTCTTGGTGATTCCGGCGCTCGGCGGTTGACATTTCATCACTCTCGCGGCTAGAAGCGCGCCTCCTGAAATCGAACGGACGTATCCATGTTCGGCAAAACCCATTCGACCAAGACGGCCGAGGTCGAGAAGAAGTGGCTGGTCATCGACGCCAAGGACCTGGTGGTCGGACGGCTCGCTTCGATCGTCGCCATGCGGCTGCGCGGCAAGCACAAACCCAGCTTCACCCCACACATGGATGACGGCGACCACGTCATCGTGGTCAACGCGGAAAAAATCGTGCTCACCGGCCGGAAGCGCGACCAGAAGGTTTATTACCACTACACGGGCTATATCGGCGGCATCAAGGAACGCTCGGCCAAGTCGATCCTCGAGGGCAAGTTTCCCGAGCGCATCGTCGAGAAGGCGGTCGAGCGCATGCTTCCGCGCGGACCGCTCGGCAAGAAGCAGCTCGGCAACCTTCGCGTCTACAAGGGTCCCGACCATCCGCACGCCGCGCAGTCGCCGACCGTGCTCGACGTCGCCAAACTCAATCCCAAGAACAGCCGGAGCGCTGACAACAATGGCTGAGACCCTTTCCTCTCTCGCCGACCTTGCAGGCACGGCGGCTGCGCCAAATGCTCAAGAAGCGCCGGTCCATGTGCAGAAGCTCGACAAGTACGGACGCGCCTACGCGACCGGAAAGCGCAAGAACGCGGTGGCGCGCGTGTGGATCAAGCCGGGCAGGGGTCTCGCGACCGTCAACGGGAAGCCGCTCGACCAGTATTTCGCACGGCCCGTCCTGCGCATGGTGCTGAGCCAGCCGCTCGTGGTGGTGAACCGCATCACTCAATACGACCTCACGGTGACGGTGAGCGGGGGCGGCCTCTCCGGCCAGGCCGGCGCCGTGCGCCACGGTCTCGCCAAGGCGCTGACCTATTTCGAGCCGGAGCTCCGCCCCGCGCTCAAGAAGGAAGGCTTCCTCACCCGCGATTCGCGTGTGGTCGAGCGCAAGAAGTACGGTCACCGCAAGGCGCGCGCGAGCTTCCAGTTCTCCAAGCGCTGAGGCGCTTGTCTCATCCGGCCCTTCGGGCCACCTTCTCCCACGGGGAGAAGGCAAGGGCGGCGCGAGCCGCCCTTTTTGTTGGGCGGGGACGGGGCGGACAGGCTTTCAAAGGGGCTCGACAACCTCGAGAAAGGTAAAACGCCGGAAGTCCGCGTCGCGCGTGCAAACCCTGGCCACGCCGTGCTCGCGCATCAGCACCGCCGTATGCGTGTCGTGAAGGAGATTGCCCGCGAGTGAGGGAAACTCGGCGAAGACTTGCGCGGCGACCGCCGCATGGCGTTCGGTCGAGACGAGAAGTCCGAGCCCTGGCGAAGCGAGCAGGGCTGAGACGAAAGCCGAAGCGCCGGCCAAACTCCATGGCCTGCGCATGACGCGGGGATGGGTGGTCACGCGCATGAATTCGTAAAGGATCGGCCACGTCACATACCAGGCGTCCGGTCTCCTCCGCCGCTCTTCGATCCAGTCACGCGACTTCACGTGCCATTGAGAATCCGCGTCCGCGGCGTAGACAAGGATGTTCGTGTCGACAACGACCATGCGGTCATCGCCCTTCCATAGCCTGATAGAGAGCGTCCCGGTCGCCGACGTCGACGAACGAGCCGCCACTCATGAAGGTCGGAAGAGGAGGGACCTCGCTCTGCGCCTCCTGCCGACGGAGCAGATTGCGCAGGGCGGTCTCGACCAGGTCGGACATCGTCCGCTTCTGGCGCAGGGCCTCACGCTTGAGCTGAGCCATGACCGTATCGTCGATATTGAGCGTCGTCTTCATATGGAAGTCCATATCGATGGGATGGCTGTATGTCTAGAACGCTTTGAGAGGCGCGGCGGCGTCTTCTTGGAATTGTTTGCGCACCGATCGGGCGCGCGATTAGATGTCCTCGCATAACGACCGGCGGGGGATTCGCTTGAAACTCGCATTTTTGCTCGTAAGCCTCGCCGCGCTGGTCGCGCTTCCCGCCGAGGCGCTGGAATGGCGCTGGAGCTACCAGGGCGAGGGGGTCGCGGCGTCAGGCGCGTTCACCACGAAAGACGCGCCCAACGCCGACGGCTTCTACGAGATCATCGGGATCAAGGGCGAGATGAATGGCGTCGCCATCACCGGCTTGCAGCCGGCCGGGACGTCAATCCCCGGCAACGATGGCTATCCGGTCGACGATCTCGTCAAAGCCGAGGCGCCGCAGCTTTCGTTGCATGGCTTCGGCTACGCGCTCGCGGACGGGACCTACGCCAACCCCTTCTACGGCGACCGTTTCGTCCCGCCGGGCGTCTACGCTTTTTTTTCCGATCCAAAGAACCGCAAGACGAGCGAGCCGTTGGTGAAGTTCACCGCGACGATCGTCCCTTAGCGCGTCCGCTCGGCGCGCGCGGCCGTCTCGTCTTGACCATGACGGCCTTTTGTACGAAAGAGCGCTCATGATCGCCCGCTCGCCCATCCGACTCCGACGACGCTGAGAGCGCGAGTTCGCGCGCAAGCGCGTCTTCATCTTTCAGCTTCAGGATTTGGCGAGGCTATCCATGTCAGCGACAATCTTCATCGACGGCGAAGCGGGCACCACCGGCCTGCAAATCAGGGAAAAGCTCGCGGGCGTCTCCGGCTTGAAGCTCGCCAGTCTGCCGCCCGAAGCGCGCAAGGACGCAGCCGCCAAGCAGAAGCTCTACGGCGAAGTCGATGTCGTGATCCTTTGCCTGCCGGATGAGGCGGCGAAAGAGGCGGCGCATCTCATCGATGCGATGGGCGCCGACGCACCGCGCGTCATCGACGCGTCATCCGCCCATCGGGTCGCGCCCGGGTGGACCTATGGCTTTCCGGAACTCATCGCAGGGCAGGGCGAGGCGATCGCCAAAGCCAACAAAGTCACGAACCCCGGCTGTCACGCGACCGGCGCCATCGCACTCCTGCGCCCGCTCACCGAGGCCGGCGTGATCGCCAAGGACGCGCCCGTCTCAATCGCCTCGGTCAGCGGCTATTCGGGCGGCGGCAAGTCGATGATCGAGGACTACGAGACAGGCAAAGCGCCCGCCATTCGAGCTCTATGGGCTTAAGCTCGAGCACAAGCACATGCCGGAGATCCAGCTTTATTCCGGCCTGATTGCGCGGCCGATCTTCACGCCCTCGGTCGGCAATTTCCGGCAAGGCATGCTGGTCAGCGTGCCGCTGCATCTCGACACGTTGCCGGGCAAGCCTAAAGCCGCGGACCTCAGCGCCGTCTTCAAGAAGCATTACCGGGGCCAGAAGCATTTCCACGTCGATGGAGAGCGAGGATGCGACGCGGATCGAGCCGGAATCGCTGAACGGCGCCAACGACATCGAGATCCACGTGTTCGCTAACGAGACGCGCCGGCAGGCGCTGCTGGTCGCCAAATTCGACAATCTCGGCAAGGGCGCCTCGGGCGCTGCGGTGCAGAACCTTATGCTGATGCTGGGCGCTGACGCACGGGCGCGCTAGTTGACAAGCTCGGGCTGATTGCGCTTGCCAACCAGGACTCGAATGTCGCCGGATTCGCATTGCTCCCGCAGCCAAGGCTCCGCTAGGCCACGTTCTTCAACTGTATAATCCAGTTTTTCCAAAAGCTCCTTCACGACCGGAGTCGGAGCGCCATGGACGCCATGGGTCTCGACGGCGATCACCCGGGGCCGGATCGCCATATCGCGCAAGATCAGGAGTTCCGCGCCCTCGCAATCCAGTTCCAGGATATCGCATTCGGGCAATTCCGCCGGGGAAACGACGAGCGTGGAATGCTGCTCCGGCGCGCCATAAACGGCGATCGCCTTGCCCACGACAGCGTGCTCGACTGTCAGACGGTTCGACATTTTGTTTCGAGCCGCGGTGGCCTTGACGTTGCGGACATTCGAACTGTTTCCCTCGAAGCAAACAACGGAACCGGTCTCGCCGACGGCTTTTGCGGCGACGACGGCGGTGACGCCCTCACCGCCTCCCACGATTATCACCTTATCGCCGATACGAACTTGAGACCGCAGGACGTCAATGAGAGTTTGCTCATAGTCTGCGAGGTCCTCAAGAAGATGAGGGAGTAAGAAGTCCGGAAGTGCGGCGTCGCCGAATTTTCTTTCTCTCGAAATTGGAATGCCAGCGTACCGGACTTCGGCAATAGTCGGCAGTAATCTCCGAATAGTTCTCCGGTACAAATATCCGGCCACGCGTCTCATTAATTCATCAAAACTTGAATTTTTGATTATCTGAACGATTCTTGCCATAAAACTGTCCCACAATGTATGCACAAACTGTGGAATAGCGTCTCGAGAATTTCATCCAGTCCTAGAACTCTCGCAACTCGTCACCGATAGCAAGCTTTGCTTACTGCCTGCAACCTTACAAGGGCGGCAGCCGAAGTACCGGTCCAGGAAAGATATCATCTCAAGCAGTCGCGCCAAGAGGACACTTATACCCATTCTATTTGAGCGCGAACTCATCGCGCTCAAACCCGCGCAACGGCGCGGGCGCGCATTCGCGCTTCGGCCATAAGGCGATGATCGGTTCCGATCATCGAGTCTTGGTTTACGTCCTACTCGACCGCCCCGGGAGGACGATGCGGCGGGCGGGAGTCCAACACCAGCCGCACGACAAAGCGAACGATGGTCTCGACGATCAGGCCGGCGACATAGGCGAGCGTGGAGCCGAACAGGCCCGCGGCGATCACGCGCCCGGTCATCGAGCCGCCGAAGTCGAACGAGCCGCCGTTCAGCCTCCGCATGACGAGCGTGAAGGGCAGGGCGGCGAGCGACAGTGGAAGGTCGGCGAACCAGGCGTCCGAACGCCTCACATAGTCGACATAGAGCGCGACGAACGCCAGTCCGTGAACGGCGGCGAAGACCGCCCCCGTCCACGACTTGAGGCGCTTCATTCAGAAGGGCTCAACCTGCCTTCCACGCGATGACGGTTTGGGCTTGCTGCCCGAGCCCGTCGATGCCCAGCGACATGGTGTCGCCGGCTTTGAGGAACCGCTGCGGCTTCATGCCGGAGCCAACGCCCGGCGGGGTCCCGGTGGTGATGACGTCGCCAGGCTCGAGGATCATGAACTGCGAAATGTAGGAGATGAGCGTCTTGACGCCGAACACCATCGTCTTCGTCGATCCCGTCTGCATCCGTTGGCCGTTGACGTCGAGCCACATGCCGAGGCCCTGCACGTCCTTGATCTCGTCCGGCGTCACCAGCCAGGGACCCAGCGGACCGAAAGTCGGCGAGCCCTTGCCCTTCATCCACTGACCGGACCGCTCGAGCTGGTATTCGCGCTCCGACACGTCATTGCAAACGCAGAAGCCCGCGACATGGGAGAGCGCCTGGCTTTCGCTGACGTAGTTCGCGCGCGTGCCGATGACGATCGCGAGCTCCACTTCCCAGTCGGTCTTGGTCGAGCCCTTGGGGATCATGACGTCGTCGTTCGGCCCCACAATGCAGGAAGGGGCCTTGTTGAACAGCACCGGCTCCTTGGGGACGGGCATGCCGGACTCGGCTGCGTGATCGGCGTAATTGAGCCCGACGGCAACGAAATTGCCGACATGCGCGATGCAGGGGCCGATCCTGGGCGTGCCGCGCACCGCGGGCAGGGACTCGGGCTTGAGCTTCGCCAGGCGGGCCAGAGAGCGGGGCGCGAGCACATCGGCGTCGATGTCCGTCACCACTTCGCTCAGGTCCCGCAATTTTCCATTTCCGTCGACCAGCGCCGGCTTTTCCTTACCTGCCCTGCCATATCGTGCGAGTTTCATAAGCCCTCCGTTGAAGCCCCCCGTAGCCAGGATTGGCGATCGCGCCCGGCTGCTCAGCGGCCAATGCGATCGTACCAAACGCTGGCGGCGCGGCCTCGTCAATCCTTGATGCTTGACCCTGTTCCAGATTGGCGCGGATGGCGCCCGAGCCGGGCGGCGGAAAATCGCGGATAGTCCCTTGGATTTCAGGCTGGACAAACCCTATATCTGCTGATTGTTTTGGCTTGTCGCTTCTTCGAGATTCGCGATCCTGTCGGCGAGAGCGAAACGATCGGACCCACGGGAGAGAAAGAAAAATATTAGAGACAGACCCGAGCGCGGTCTCATTTCAGACTTGATCGTGGTTTCATGAAAATGTCATGTGCCAGGGCTGCCGGACAGACACGATAAACAGCCAATCCCATGTTAAACACCGAAACGCGAAAAGAACCTCAATATGTCATCATTGGAACGGATCGCCCTGTTTATTGATGGGGCAAACCTCTACGCCAGCGCAAAAGCCCTCGGCTTCGACATCGACTACAAGCGTCTCTTAAAGGAGTTTCAGTCCAAGGGACGCCTGATTCGAGCGCTCTACTACACGGCTTTGGTCGACGATCAGGAATATTCCTCCGTTCGTCCCTTGGTCGACTGGCTCGACTACAACGGCTATTCGGTTGTGACCAAACCGACGAAGGAATTCGTCGAACTCGACCGGGCGCCGCAAAGTCAAGGGCAACATGGATATCGAGCTCGCGGTCAACGCCATGGACATGGCGCCGCATCTCGACCTGATGGTCCTGTTCTCCGGCGACGGCGACTTCCGATCGCTGGTCGAGTCGGTCCAGCGCAAAGGCGTTCGGGTGGCGGTCGTCTCGACGATTTCGACCCAGCCGCCAATGGTCGCGGATGAATTGCGCCGTCAGGCCGATGAATTCATCGATCTCGCTCACCTGATCCCCAGGATCGGACGCGATCCCGGCGACCGGCCGGCGCGTCCGATGGACCATCGCCGGACCCAGTCCTTCGCCCCGGTCCAGCAGCCGGTCGAGGAAGTGCGCGAATAAGGCCTCGACCGCCGCGTGGCGTTCGACGTCAGCCCGCCGCACGACTGCCCGGATTGTCCGCGTCTCGCGGCCTTCCGGGCCGCCAACCGGGCCGCGTTCCCGGACTGGTGGAACGCGCCGGTTCCGACCTTCGGCGAAGCGGACGCACGCGTCGCGATCGTCGGCCTCGCGCCAGGATTGCGCGGGGCCAACCGGACGGGACGTCCGTTCACGGGGGACTACGCGGGCGACCTGCTTTATTCGACGCTGATCGAGTTCGGCTTCGCCTCCGGCGTCTACGATCGCCGACCGGATGACGGCCTGACCCTCGTCGACTGCGCGATCATCAATGCGGTGCGCTGCGTTCCGCCGCAGAACAAGCCCAGCCCGCAGGAAATCGCCACCTGCCGCCGCTATCTGACGCCGGCGATCGCAGGCCTGCCGCGGCTTAAGATCCTGATCGCGCTCGGCCGGATCGCGCACGAAAGCACGCTGCGCGCGCTCAAACTGAGCTTGGCGAAATTTCCCTTCGCGCATGGCGCGCGGCATCCGGTGACGACCGGCGTCAGCCTCTTCGACAGCTATCATTGCTCGCGCTACAACACCAATACCGGCGTGCTGACCGAGGCGATGTTTGCCCACGTCTTCGCCTCGGTCCGCGCCGAACTCGACCGCACGGATGTGCAGGCGCCGGTCGTGGGGTGAAAGTTGAAGGGTGGCCCGCGGGCCACAGCGATTTGGGGGGACGAAATGAGCGCGCGAAGTTTTGGCGGGATCGATGGAACGCCCGTGTTCGAAGTCACGATCGCTTCTCAGGCAGGGGCGAGCGCCAAGATTTTGACCTGGGGCGCGGTGGTGCGCGACCTCGTCGTTCCCGCCTCCAACGGATTGCAGCGGGTCGTGCTCGGCCTCAACACGCTGGACGACTATCTCAACTACTCGCCGTCTTTCGGCGCGGTGCCGGGGCGGTTCGCCAACCGGATCGCGAATGGCCGATTTGTCCTCGACGGCGTCGCCTATGAGCTCGAGCGCAAGCCTGGTCAGAAGCATACGCTGCACGGCGGCCCGCATGGATTTGGCCATCGGATCTGGAAGCTCGGCGCGTATGATTCCTCATCGGTCGAGCTGATCCTCGAATCGCCGGACGGCGATGCGGGCTTTCCGGGCGCTCTCACCGCGACTTGCGTCTACCGTTTGCTGGAGCCCGCGACGCTTCGGGTCGAGCTCACGGCGGTTTCGGACCGCCCGACCGTCGTCAATCTCACCCAGCACAGCTATTTCAACCTCGACGGCTCGCCCGACATTCTCGATCACGAACTGACGCTGTTCGCCGACTTCTACACGCCTACCGACGAGGAGCTCATTCCAACCGGCGAAATCCGCGCCGTCGCCGGCACGCCCTACGACTTTCGCACCCCCCGCACGATCCGCAATCCGAGCTTGACGCCCTACGACACGAATTTTGTCGCCGCGCTCGAGCCCGACGAGGAAGGTCTGGCGCAAATCGCGGCGGTGCGTTCGCCGAAGAACGGGCTGACGATGAGCCTGTTCTCGACCGAACCCGGCGTCCAGTTCTATTCCGCGGCGCCCCTCAACTGCCCCGCGCCCGGACTGGACGGCCAGCATTACGGGGCGCATGCCGGCCTGGCGCTCGAGCCGCAGGCCTTCCCGGATTCGCCCAACCGGCGCCACTTCACCGATTGCGTGCTCTGGCCGGACGACGAGTACCTGCACACGAGCGAATTCCGCTTTGCATAACAGAGTGTTCGAAGGAAAACCTCCGAGCTGACGCGAACGCGCGGCGATCTTAAGGTTGCATGTAAAAATCCACCTATAACCATCTGGACTTCAAGCGACTAGTAGGTAATTGCGAGTAGCGTAACGTCGCATGTAAAAATACACCTATAACCATCTGGACTTCAAGCTACAAGTGGTCATTGCGAGGAGTGAAACGACGAAGCAATCCAGGGGAACGTAGAGCGCCCACGAATCTGAGCGCATCCCGCCGTCTCCATACGGATCAGCCGACGAGTCGCGCTCCGCTCCATCGCGATGACGGATCAGCCTGAACGGAAGTCGGTGCTTCGCGGCTGCGCACCGATTCGGAGATCAGCGACGCGCCGAGCACGTGGACGCCCGAGCGCGGCCCAGCCGTGACGCCTGAGGTCCATCCGTTTTGACAGATCCCTTCCAATATGGGCATATGCCCATTATTCCCGGCCCGAGGCTTTCCCGCCCATGCAGTGTAGGCCGCGGCCAACCGGTCGCGGCTCAGGAGCCGCAGCGGGCGTGACGAAATGAAGGAGCGCGCCATGTCGCAAGCGCCGGAGACCGGCTATCGCCCGGGCGAATGCTTCGTCGGCGCGGCGCGCAAGGCATCGCGCCGGCTCACTCAGTTCTATGATGACGCGCTCGCGCCGTGCGGTCTCAGATCGACGCAATATTCAATTCTTTCGGAGCTCACCCGTTTCGCGAGCGCGCCGACCCTCGCCGAATTGGCGAGCGCGCTCGTTTCCGACCGCTCGGCAGTGGGCCACAATCTCAGGCCGCTGACGCGCGATGGCTATATCGTGCTTGAGCCGGGCCCGAACGATCGACGCGAACGGCGGATCGTCCTGACCCCGCAGGGTCAATCGAAACATCGCGAGGCTCTGGCGCTTTGGCAGGCGGCCCAGAACGAGTTTCTCGAAGTCCATGGCCGGGAGCGAAGCGAAAGCCTCCGCACAGCGCTCCTCGACGTCGCCTATGACGCACGGCTCGGCCGAACCGGCAGGACTTCACACCATGAAGCATGAGGCTCTTGCATCCGCGCCTGTGGCGCGCCAGCGCCCGGTGCGGTGGGTCAGCGGACGGCGCGCGCGCGTCCTGCTTTGCGCCTCGGGCGTGTCGTTCATGATCATGCTCAATTCGAACATCGTCGCGGTCTCGCTTCCCTCCATCGCCCGCGATCTCAATGCGACCTTTGCCGACATCGAATGGGTGGTGAGCGCCTATGTGCTCACCTTCGCCGCGCTTCTGATGCCCTCCGGCGCGCTTGCGGATCGGTTCGGGCGCCGGCGCATGCTGACCGTTGGCCTCGCGATCTTCACTGTGGCGTCGCTCTGTGCGGCCTCGCGCCATCCGCGCTGGTCCTCAACGCGGCGCGAGCGCTGCAAGGAATGGGCGCGGCGATTGAGCTTAGCGCTGCGCTCGCGGTGCTGGGGCATGAGTTTCGCGGCGCGGAGCGCGCCAAGGCGTTTGGATTCTGGGGGACGGTCGTCGGCGTCGCCGTCGCCGTGGGTCCGCTGGTCGGGGGGCTCATCACTTCCGGGTTTGGCTGGCGCTGGGCTTTCCTGGTGAATATTCCCGTCGGCGCGGCGCTCATCTGGCTCGCGATTGACGCCGTCGAGGAGTCTAGAGATCCGGACGCTCAGAGACTGGACATTGCGGGCATGCTCTTGTTCGGCGGCGGCCTCTTCTGTCTCATCTGGGCGCTGATCGGCGCCAATCGCATCGGCTGGTCAGCGGAAATGACGCGCGCGAAGCTTTTGGCGTCCGTGATCTTGCTTGCGCTGTTTGTCGTGGCCGAGCTGATCCAGAAGCGGCCGATGGTCGACTTCGCGCTGTTTCGCAAGCGCACGTTCCTCGGCGCGAGCTTCGCCATGCTCGGCTTCGCCTCCGCCGCTCAGGTCATGATGACCTATCTGCCGCTTTATCTGCAGAACGTGTTCGGCCTGAGCCCTGCCGCGGCAGGGCTTGGCATGCTGCCCTTCGCGCTGCCGCTGTTTGTCTGCCCCCGGATCGCCGCGTCTCTTTCGGCCCGCATATCGGGCCGCGATCTGCTGACCTTCGGCCTTGCGATTGTCGCCGCCGGCAACGTGGCGACGGCCCTTATGGTGGGCTCGCATCTGCCTTATGGATTCGTCGCTTTGGGAATGCTGGCGACTGGCTGCGGCGCCGGATTGCTCAATGGCGAGACGGCGAAAGTCTCGATGAGCGTCATTCCGCCGGAGCGCGGCGGCATGGCGTCAGGCATCAGCGGGACGCTGCGCTTTGTCGGCCTGGTGATCGGGATCACTGGGCTCGGCGCCGTGCTGGCTTCCGAGACCGAGCAGCGGTTCCGTCATTCGGCGTCGGTCCTTCCCCTGTCGAATGCATCAGGCGATGCGCCGCATCAGACCGTGGCGAGGATCGTCGCCGGCGATATTCCAGGCGTCGTTGCGCAAACGCCGGAGCCGTTTCGAGCGGCGATCGCCGAACTGTCTCGCTCGAGTTTCGCGACGGGCTTCTCGCTCGTCCTGCTGGTCGCAGGCGCGGTGGCGGCGGTGGCCGCCGCGCTGACCTTCGCCTTCGTCAGTCCCGCCGAGACTGCGCCCGTTCGACTGCGCGCCGCGCCTGATACCAAGACGCGATGATCGGAACCGCTCATCGCGTCTTCACCTGAACTCGTTAGCGCGCGCAAACTTGTGCGTGGCCCGCATTCGCGCGATTTTACGACTGGTCGAAGCTGGCGTTGGGTCCGGCCTCGGCCAGCGCCCTGCCGACTTCGAGCCCGAGGTCGTCCATCGAGGTCTGCTCGCGCACCGAGAGGTCTTCGCCCTTCGCCTGTCGTTCGGCCTGCTCGGGCGAGCGCGCGACATTGACGGTGACCTTCGACTCGACCTCGGGATGCAGGTGAATCGGAACGGGGTGCAGGCCGAGCGTCTTGATCGGCTGCTGGATCGCGACATGGCCGCGCTCGACCTTGTGCCCGGCGGCGGTCAGCGCTTCGGCGATGTCGCGCGCCGACACCGAGCCGTAGAGCTGCCCGGTCTCGCCGGCCTGGCGGATGATGACCACCTTGACGCCGTCGAGCTTGGCCGACACCTCGCCAGCGCTGCGCTTGAGCTCCGCGTTGCGCGCCTCGAGATCGGCGCGCCGGACCTCGAATTTCTTCTTGTTGGTCTCTGTCGCGCGCAACGCCTTCCCGCGCGGCAGAAGGAAATTGCGCGCGTATCCGTCCTTCACGCGCACGGTCTCGCCGATGTGGCCGAGCTTGCCGACACGCTCCATCAAAATGACGTCCATGATCTATCTCCTAGTTTGTCCAGTCGGGGATGGGGAAGCAATGAGGGCCGCGCGCGAGCGCAGCTTGAGGAATCCATCGATGATTCCGAGGCCCGCAAGAGCGGGAAGGGTATATTTGGCCCGCAGAACGCAGCAGGCGTAGAGGGCAATCAGCATCAGGGGCCGCATCTTGAGGCCGCGCGACAGCGCGTGTGCGACCGCGAGGCCCTGCAGCGCCAGCGCCGCGCCGAGCCCTCCGGCGCCGATCGAGAAATATTGCGCGGTCGGAGCGGGCAGGGCGTAAGCGCCTGCGACACAGGCGAGGAAGGCGACGCCGACCGGCCAGGGAAGCGCGAGCGAGGACGGAATGTCAGGCCATGGCCGCGGAAGATTGCGCGACAATTGGGTGGAACGGGCCGCGGCGTAGAGGTTGACGCACAGCATCATCAGCGTCGAGGCGGCGATCGCGGGTGGGCCGTAGCGCACGAGCGCGTCGGCGAATTCGCGGGCGGTCAGATTGCCCGGCGCGCTCTCAAACGTGTCGCCGGCGAGGGTGGTGATCGTGTCCGCGACGTGGCGTGCGGCCTCGTGGTAGCTGCCGTAGATCGCGATGACCGTCGTCAGCACGGCGAGGCTGCCGAGCATTCCCAATAGCGCCGCGAGCGAAACGATGGCGCCGAGCGGCGCGTGGACCGGCGCGTCAGGTTTGAGGCGCTTGAGATATCGCGCAAGCGGACTGACCGAAAAGGCGGCCAAGACCCACGCGGGAACCGCGACCGAGCCGGCGAACACCACTGCGGACAACGGCTCGGCGACCACGGCGAGCACCGCAATTGCGATCGCCGCGGCGATCGCCCCGCCGTCGAGTCCCCAGCCGAGCGTCGCGATCATGATCGGCAAAGGCGCGAGATACGCCAGCGTCATCGCCAGAAGGCTGGACTGCGCGCTCACGGCGAACAGCAGCGCGGCGGCGCATCCAGCCCCAATGGCGACGATAAAGCGATGCAACATGGCGAGCGCTGTCCCGCGTTAACGTGCGGTTAGAAGGAGGGTCGGCGGCCCGCCTCCAACTGCCGCCGCGTCGAAACGCGGCGGGTTCGAAATTCAGGCGCGGCGACGCCCGACGGTGGTTAGCGGATCACGTAGGGCAGGAGGCCCAGAAATCGCGAGCGCTTGATCGCCTGGGCGAGTTCGCGCTGTTTGCCGGCGCTGACCGCGGTGATCCGCGAGGGCACGATCTTGCCGCGCTCGGAGATGTAGCGCGACAACAGGCGCATGTCCTTGTAGTCGATCTTCGGCGCGTTGGCGCCCGAAAACGGGCACGACTTGCGGCGACGGAAAAAGGGGCGGCGGGGCGAGCTGGCCATCAGATTGCTCCTCCTACGGCTGCGTCTTCACGCGGGCGCCGCGGCGGGCGATCTCCGCGATCTCCCCGGTCGCCACGATCCGGCCGATCCCCGCGGGGTCCGCGCGGTCCGCGATCGTCGCGATCGCTGTCCTCGCGCTTGCGCAGCATAGCCGACGGTCCGGCCTCATGCTCGTCGACGCGAATGGTGAGGTAGCGGATGACGTCTTCATTGAGGCTGAGCAGGCGCTCGACCTCCACCACCGCCTCGGAAGGGGCGGCGATGTTCAGGAGCGTGAAATGCGCCTTGCGGTTCTTCTTAATGCGAAAGGCGAGCGACTTCAAACCCCAAGGCTCGACCTTGGTGACGGCGCCGCCGAGGGCGGCGATTTGGGTCTTGATCTGCTCCGTCAGCGCCTCGACTTGCTGCTGCGTGACGTCCTGGCGCACCAGGAAAATATGCTCATAGAGAGCCATGTTGGGCCTTTCCAATTCAACGCGTCCCACGCGGAGCCCTTCGAGCCCGGGAAAGGCTCGAACCGGATCGTTCGAAGGCGGGAACACGGGAGGACGGACACTCGAGGCCCTGCCGCACGCTCGCTTCAAGCTTCGCGCGCGACCCTCCGTTCAGCCCCCGGCGGGACGTAACGAAGCGGCCCTCATACAGAGACTTCAGGCTCGCGGCAAGGACAAATCCGAGCGCGGCTCTGATCTCCTGAGTTCGGGCTTTATGGCTTCACGTCAAGGATCCCGCTCTGAGGAGCCTGATCAGATCCCCCACAGGCCCTCGTCACATCGGCCAGGGATTCGAATTCCGCGTCGTCAGGGAAAGACTCCAAGAGCTCGAGCGCGTCCTGGCCCGCCCCTTTATCTCGAGCTCGCAGGATGAGGTCGCGCTTGGACGCGGGAAAATGAGCCCCCTGCAGATGATGTGTAATGTTCGCGGCCGAAGGTCCGCCGGATTCTCGGGTCATGGATCATTTTCCTTGGCTGCCTAAGGAAACGGCCAAGCTTTCGCTTGCCGACCACCGATGCGAGAGAACCCGCGGGCGCGCGAGCCTTCCGAATGGCTTGCGAACTCGACCAGCCGCTCTCTGCCCGCAGCCGCGGTTCAGCGCTGCCGCGATTTGTGGTCGCTCACTAAACAAACTCCCTCCCACGCGCAGGGTTCCAAACGAACGGCGTACACAATTCACGGCGGTCACGGCGCGGATGACTTGCACATCATCGGGGAAATGACGCGTCGGCGATCGCCGCAAAGAGGACTGGTCGGCCGATTTATCTCAAAGGACAGGATCTAAGCTCTTGAGCTTGATCCGAGCGGTCTCGGTTGTGAAGCGCCAGTCAGCCTTGGCGTGATGCTGGTTGCGGTGATTGGCCCAGGCGGCGACTTCGCGTTCGAGGGCGGCTTTGTCGGGGATGCGACGATCCAGACATTGAGTGGAGAGGACCGCGAGTTCCGACTCCGCCAGGTCTAGCCACGACCCATGCTTGGGAGTGTACACCCACTCAAATCGCTGGACGAGGCGTCGAGCCTCTGGCGCTGGGAAGGCCTTGTAGAGCGAGGACTTGTCGTGGATGTTCAAATTGTCCTGCACGAGCGTGATCGGCTCGGCGTCGGCGAAGCGACTGTCCGAGATCTCTTTTAAAACCTGGGCGTAATCGATGGCCGTGTGCCGGTCCGTCACCTTGACGTGTCGCCATCCTTCAAGAGGGGCGAACATCATGAAGAGGTTGGCGACGCCGTTGCGTTCATACTCGTAGTCACAACGGGCGGGGCTCCCCGGCTTCATGGGGATCGGGGCGCGCGTCTCGGAAATCAGCTGCTTCGACGTCTCGTCGAGACAGACCAGCGGGCGCTTGGGATCGTGCGGCCGCCGGTAGGCCTCCAGCACCTCCTCCATTCCCGCGACGAAGGCGGCGTTGGCCTGCGGCGGAATCACCCAACACTTCCTCGTATGGGGCTTGAGGATGCTCGTATGGGGCTTGAGGATGTTTTTTTAAAACACGGCCAATCGTGCTGTCGCTGGCGCGATCGACGATCTGCAGCTCCACGACCTTCTCCTCCAACAACCGCAGGCTCCAGCGCGCGAAACCCTCGGGAGGATCGGAGCACGCCAAGGCGATCAGCTTCGCCTCCTTCTCCCCGTCGAAGATCCGCGGCACAGGCGGCGTCTCTCGCGCCTTGCGGCTTAGCACCGCGTCCAGACCTTCCTCGACCAATTGCCCGCGAGTCCGGTAAACCATCGAGGCGGTCGTATCCAACGCCTTGACGATCTCGCTGTCGCTCCAACCTTCCCCCGCTTCCGAAATGTCCGCCTTCAGCAAGATCTGGACCTTCGTCAGCCGCGTCGCCGGGATCTCGCCTTTCCTTCTCAGGCCCTCAAGGCGCTCGCGCTCCTCAGCGCTCAGACGAACCACGTATCGCTTTACTGCAACCTCTCGCGACCCCATCCTCGCCTCCATCCATAAAGGTGACCAGCGCGAGTGAATCAATAAAAGGTTGCAACTTAGTTGAAGCGCGCGACTAGGAACGCCCGACAAGGCGCGTCGGCTTGGCGCCCGGCAATCAGCTGGCATCGCCTCCCCTCAGTCCGGAGCCTTGAAGCTCCGGACGCGGTCCGAGGGGAAATCGTAAAGCTTCCCCGTTTCGGCCCATTCCGGCGAACAGATCTCGACAATCTTCGGCGCGAGATCTTCAGGCGCGCGCAACGTAAGCGGATCTTCGCCAGGCATTGCGGTTGCGCGCATGCGCGTGCGCAGCGGCCCCGGATTGACCAGCATGACGCGGACGGTCGAGGTGTTGAGGGTCTCGGCGGCATAGGTTCGGGCAAGGGCGTCGAGCGCGGCCTTCGAGACGGCGTAGGGGCCCCAATAGGCGCGCAGATCCGCTCGGCTCGCCGCGCCGGAGGTGATGAAGGCGACGCGGCCCGCGTCGGAAAGGCGCAGCAGCGGGTCGAGCGACCGGATGAGGCGCCAGTTGGCGGTCACGTTGACCGCTATGACCTCGTCCCATGTTTTCGGATCAAGTTGATGCAAGGGGGTCAACAGGCCCAGAACGCCGGCATTGCCGACGAAAGCGTCGAGCCGGCCCCAGCGGCGATGAAGAGCCTCGCCCAGCCGATCGATAGCGGCGAAGTCGCGCAAATCCATCGGAACCAGTGTCGTCGCCTCCGGCTCTTCGGGCCGGAGCGCGCGAATTTCGTCGTCGAGCTCCTCGAGGCCGCCCTGGGTGCGCGCCAGCGCCACCACATGCGCGCCCGACTTGGCCAAGGCCAGAGCCGCCGCGCGGCCAATGCCCCGGGAGGCCCCGGTCACCAGTGCAATCCGGGGCGGTCCGTCGTGCTTCGAGGGGCTCAATCGACACTCCTTGCATCATTTGCTAGGCTTGCCTATGGGGCATGGTTGCGGGAGGACGCAAGACGACGGGGGGCCGGGCGGCGCCAGCACCTGTTGCGGCGGCCGCGACAAACGTGGATTATCTATTCCGCAGATTATAGGCTCGATCCCTCGGGGATCGCCGGGGCTGAAAAAGTGGCATCCGATACGGCTCGGACATATTCGCTGGCGTGCGTTTTGGGGACCTGCGCGGTCGAGGGCTGACATTGCGCGGTAGGGGGAAATTGAGTGGGGCTCGATATGGCGAACGCTAGGGTTGGCGGCGAATCTGGAAAAACCGTGACTCGCGCCGATTTGTCGGAAATCGTTTATCAGAAGATCGGATTGTCGCGGACAGAGTTGGCGGAACTCGTCCAATCGGTTCTGGACGAGATTTGCGATGCGGCCGCCCGGGGCGAAACGGTCAAGCTGTCCGGCTTTGGCTCGTTTGTCGTCCGCTCCAAGGGCGAGCGCGTGGGGCGTAATCCTAAGACCGGGGTCGAGGTGCCCATCCTTCCGCGCAGGGTGATGGTGTTCAAGCCGTCAAACGTGCTGAAGGCCAAGATTAACGGGCGCGACGAAGCAGAAAAAGGGTAGGGCGCTTCCTCAACGAGGGGGGACCCTGGCGTTTCGGCCCCGATCGGCCAATAGTCCGACATCGTTAAACGGAGCGCCCTGATTCTCGCGCCGGGCGCCAGCGGGTACGCCAATGGAGAAGAGCCCGGACGCCTATCGAACGATCCGCGAAGTCGCCGAACTCGCTGGATCTGCCACAGCATGTGCTGCGCTTCTGGGAGACGCGATTCCCCCAGATCCGGCCGCTCAAGCGAGCCGGGGGGCGACGCTATTATCGGCCTGACGACATCGAGCGGCTCAGAGTCATCAAGCGTCTGCTGTATGACGAAGGCTACACGATCAAGGGGGTCCAGAAGTTGTTCAAGGAGCAGGGCGTTCAGGCGTTGTCGGCCGTCGCCCTGTCGCCCGTTGCATCTTCCGCCGAAGCAGCGAGCGGCGTCGAGCCTCACGCGGGGGCCCAGGAAGATCCCGGGATGCGCGAAACCTATCCCGGGATCGCGGAGGACGAGCGCGCGGCGCTGCGCGAAGCGCTGGCCGAAATTGTGGAGGCGCAACGAATCCTTGCGCAAGCGAGCGCGCTGGCGACTTGAAGCACTGCGCTGATTCGCCACGTTGCGCGGCGCGGCGACCGCCCCTATAAGGAGCGCCGTCGGAGTGTAGCGCAGCCCGGTTAGCGCACTAGTCTGGGGGACTAGGGGTCGTGGGTTCGAATCCCGCCACTCCGACCATTCTAGCTAATTGACGAATAACATGTTTCTGGCCCCGCGCCGACGGCCTTGAGAGAGAACGAAAAAGGGCCAAAGTCCTGGATTCCGGGACGAAAAACGCCAAATTGGCGCAGAGAGTCCCGGAATCGGTTCCCGCTCTTTTTGCGATGCTCGGCGAGGCTTTGGTTCAGCTTTTGCGAACGCCCGGCCCGGACAGGAAGATGACCACGACATGACGAAGCACGAACGGCGAGAGGCCATCTTGGCCAAGAAGAGCTGGAGCGGGCGCGGCCAAGCCGAGCCGGTGATCTATGCCGGTAACCGTGTCGCACCGGGGGGCGAGGCGCTCCACCCGATTTTCTGGCAGGGGCGCGAATGGGCGGTCACCGCCTATGGGATCGAGCGCCGCGACGGAGGGTACCCGATCGAGGCGAGCCGTTTATGCGAGGAGCATGACGGCGGCGCCGTGGCGGCTGACGGAGCCCCCGTCCCATACACTTGGATCGGCCATATTGGAGAGAAAGGGTGGGACCTCGCCGACTTCGCCACCGCCTTCTTCATCGCTTGCGCCATGCACGGCGTCCGGCTCAGCCCAGCCGAAGTCGAGATGCTGCGCGATCAATATGGCTGGCGCATAGATGAGGCCGCCGATGATGACGACGATGGATAAGGAATACCGGGATAGGATCGCGATGGCGGTGTGGGAGGCGATCCTGAAGGCTTCCATGGGTGAGGCCGTTGGCACGGACGGGAAGCGCCTTGCTGCAATTCAATCAGGCGAATGCGTGTTCGACCTTATCCAGAACAGGGTGGTGTTGATGGCCACGTCGGAAGCGACGGCATCGCCGACAAAGCTTCGCGAGGCGCGCGAGGAAGTGGCGAAACGTCTCCGGACAGCAACGGCCGAAGCCAGAAAAAGCGGAGCGGCCATGAGGTTGTTCGATCAGGTCTTTCAGGCGACGACGCAGTAAAAGTGAAAGGGGGAGAACATTTTCAATGAAACCGCTGATTCTCGCCGCCGTGGCGGCGGTAACGCTCGCCGGCTCCGCGCAAGCGATCAACTCGCAAAATGATTGGGTGATGCTCGAACTGTATTGGGCGAACGGCGAGGGCGCCAAGATCGCGCAAGCCGGTCTGGTCCCTGAATTTCCAACCAGGGCCGCGTGCCAAGCCGCCCTGCGGCGCGAGCTTCTAAACCATGCCGGGCTGTCGCACGCCGAAGGCGGCGGTAACCTCTCCCTGTGCACCCCTTTGCGCAGTTGGTCCTTTCCTGAATGAAAACGGGGCCGGCGTCCGCGAGCCGACGCTCATGATCGCGCGCGCCCTGCGGACGGTGCGGGCCCTATAACGTCAAGCGGGTGCTTAGGCCTCGATCATCTTGTCAGCAAACTTTTTTCTCCACTCGCGCTACTTCAGTCGCCGTCTTGGGCTTGCTTAGGCGTAAGATCGGCGTCGGCTGCTGCGGCAGCACGTGCGAGACCTCCGTCCCTGTATGGGACCTAGGTTTTTCTCAGGCTCACGCATCGCGCCGGCGTCAAGCCGCCGGATCTCAACGTGAGCTGGCGGGCAGGGTCCAACAGCGCGGTGATTAATGGCGGTAATTTGCTGACAGCCTTTACGGTCTTTGGCGCCTTCGTCGGGCTTCTGACGGGTATCTTCACGCTTTGGGATCGTTACGCGAGGGGTCGCCCGATCGCCTGTGTCGCCTTTGGACCTGACGACGTCCTGCTGCGTATAAGCAATCCCGGTGACTACTCGATATTCATCCTGTCGGCAAAAGCGATTCCGGACGTGTATTTGAGTCGCGACAAGGACATCCAGTCGATAATTGAGGACCAACTTTCTAATATCACGTATTGGCCCATTGAGCCGAAGGGAACCGCCGAATTTGTCATCGCCGATCGCTTTAAGGATGGCAAAAAACTCAGCCTTACCGACCAGCGCGTCTGGTTCCCCGTGAACTGGCGGCGAGGGAGCACCACTTGGCTCCCGCAGATTCCGGTTACCGTTCGAACTAACACCTCAACAGTCAACAAGATACGAGATGTTATAATCGGGAGCCTGAGATGAGGGGGCGGCGTTGGTCCACGACTGCTCCTATTCGGCTGGCTACGCTGTTCGGCGAGGCAAACCATCCTCTGAGCGATTGCCAGCGCGCCGCGGGGTCAGTGAATCGCGCCCCCGCATGGACGCCAGAAAGCGTCGTGTCGAGGAAGTGGCTTCAGCTAGGAGCCTGTCTGCTTTATCCCTTGGCGATGGGGATTTGAAGCACGGGACTGAGGCGGGGCGCGTCCTTGGCAAGTTCGCGAGGCTATGGGGCTGCGGCGTCTGCGATAAACGGGGTCCGCCCGTGGGCGAGCTTCAAAATATTGTGGGCGAGGCAGACGAGGCCCCATTCGGGGGCGACCTTCTCGACCCCGCGCAAGAGGAACTGGCGGAAGCCGCGCGCCTGCTTGATCTGTCCGAACACCGGCTCGGGCAGTTGCTTGCGCAGGCGATAGGGGCTGGCGTGGCCGCCGGCCTTGATCTTCTCGCGCATGGCGGCGACGCGGGCGCCGCCGCCTTCTCCCGCGCCCGCATGCTTGGCCCGCCCGGGCGCGATGTAGGCGTCGATCTCGCGTCCCTCCATCGCCGCAAGGTTGGCGTCGGAGCAATAGCCGGCGTCGGCCGAGAGCTGCGTCGGGCTTGCGGCCCATATTGGCTTCGATTGCGTCGGCCATCGGCGTCAGTTGATGCTGGTCGCTCTGTCGAGCGTCGAGGCCATGGGCGACGATCACCTGCGCCGTCGCGTCGACCGCCGCCTGCGCGTTGTAGCCCTGGATGAAGCCGTCCTTGGTCTTCATGATGCGGCTTTCGGGATCGGTGAAGTTCTTCTGCGCTTTGGGGTCAGGGTCTTCGGATGGCGGGGCGGCGGGCCTTCCGGGTTTCTTGCGGCCTTCGGCTTTTCGTTTCTCCTCGGCCTCGGCCCGCGCTTTCGCTCGGCCGCGGCGGCCGCTTTCGCCTCGGCCTCCAATTCGGCCTTCGCCGCCCGGATCTTCTCGGCGCGCTTCTTCTTGTCGGCGACCCAATCCGGCAGCTCGTCGCCGCTCTTGTCGCGGCCGAAGGCCTCGTCTTCTCGCCCGTCCGCAGCTTCGGCTGCGCTCATCCACCGCGCGACCTCGGCCTCGAGCTCCGCCGCACGCTTGGCCATGCGCTCATAGCTCATCGCCTTGTGCTTGGAGGCGTTCGCCTTGATCTTCGTCCCGTCGAGCGCGACATGGCCGAGCTTCACCAGCCCCGCCTGTTCGCACAGCTTCAGAACCTGCGTGAACAGGCCGAAAGCGCCTTCAGATGACGCTTGCGGAAGTCGGAGACGGTGCGAAAATCCGGCGGGTCGAGGCCGACAACGCTCATGAAGTCGACCCGTTCGCGCGCCGCCTTGGCGATCCGGCGCGACGAGTAGACGCCGTTGCAATAGCCGTAAAGCAACAGCGCCGTCATCATCGCCGGATCAAACGGCGGCTGCCCGCGCTCGCTCCCGTAGGCGCCCTCGATCTCCCGAAGGTCGAGATGCTCGAGCACAAGCGCCAAAATAAAGCGAGCCAGATGGTCCTCGCCGACAAAGTCCTGAACGCTCGCGGCAACAGCAGCGGCTCATCGATCGTCCAGGGGCGGAAGGTCTTGCTCATCCGCAAGCAGAATCCGATTCGCGCAAACGCCGCCACCAAAATCCGCTATTACTACCAAAGCACGGGTATCACCACGTTCTGCTGGGCCAATTGCACCGGGCAAGTGTCTGTCTTTCGTTCTCAAGTTTTCCACGGACGCGTCTCGGCTAGCTGAGCGCGTCTCTCTCGCGTTTGACGCGCCACCCCCAACCTTCGACAGCCTTCTCTCAACTCTTCCTCATATTTCATCACCGCCAGCATAACCTCCCCCCTTCAATCTCCCTCCTGAATGAATCCATTTACTTTCAACGGTGTGCCTGATTCGGTTTCATGCAGAATAGCCAGGGCTCAACGAGGGAATCGCGACAGCCTGATCTGTGCTCACCCATCAAGCGCGAACCTTGGGCTGTCTGAGCGTGTTTGCAGGGGTCTGCACGCGTAAAGTGGTTCGCCCGTCAGGCTTCCCTCCTC
>CAWHZY010000010.1:0-346343 GCA_963833955.1 uncultured Alphaproteobacteria bacterium
CATGCCGATCGGCGTCGTCCTCTATCCAGCGATCCGTGTGAATGATCCGCGCCCGCCGTCCCTGCAACCGCAATTCGCGCTCAAGCGTCGCCGCGACCGTCGATTTGCCGGCGCTCGGCGCCCCGCCAATGAACCAGTCGTCGCCTGACGCCATTGCGGCGATTTGAGGCGCGAGGCAGCTCCGCGATCTTCGGATAGACGTCAAGGATGAAGGCTGCCGCTTCCGAAATGTTCGCGACGGTGAATCGGGCTTCGTAAGGATAGCGGCGGTCGAGGCCGCCGTGCCCGGTCTCCACCAGAATGGAGGACACTCCCGCTTTTTCGGCCGCCCCCAGATCCGCCGTCAAGTCGCCGATGTACCAAGAGCGGGCGAGATCGATATTGAGATCGCTTTGAGCCTGAAGGATCAGCCCGGGTTCCGGCTTGCGGCAATCGCATCGGATCTTGAGCTCGATGCGTTCGCCCGGAAATCCGCGATCGGGGTGATGCGGGCAAACATAGATCCGGTCGAGATAGGCGTGATCGCGGCCGATTTCCGTTTCCAGCCGAGCATGGATCCGGCGCAATTGCGCCTCAGTGACCTCGCCGCGCGCGATAATAGGCTGATTGCTGACGAGGATCGTTCGCCATTCGGCCTCGTTCAGCCGTCGAATGGCGGACCCGGCAAAGGGAAACAGCTCAAGGTCTTCGGCCCGGCGAATGAGTTCGTGTTCGACATTGAGGGTGCCGTCGCGATCGAGGAAAACGGCTCGCTGCGGCTCATTGAGCGATGCGCGGCGGATGGCGCCTGAAGTCAGCGCGTTGCGAACCTTTTGCAGCCGTTCGGGCGTGCCCGCGTCCTTGATGTATTCGGGCGAGGCATAGCCGCGCAATGTCGCGCCGGCCGCCAGCATGCGCGGAAAAAGATCCTTGGCGAAATCGAGCGGGCCGGCGACGTCGGCCCACGCGCGCAGGCTCTCGCGGCGCACGACATAGAGCGCGGCGTTCACGAGGTTGGGCAGCCATGCGTCCGCCGGATGGGGGTAGGCGTGGAAAGCAAGAATGCGGCCGGATTCGTCGATTTCGACGAGGTCCGAATCATGCGGATGGTCGTTCGGGTGAAGAAAGAGCGAAACGTCAGCGCCGGGAACTGCGCGATGCCAGGCCCAAAACCGCGTAAGATCGACGGCAAGCATCGTGTCGCCGTACATGACCAGAAATTCGGGCTCGAGCTCCCCGAGCGCGGCCAGGACGGCGCCCGCCGTTCCTCGCGGCTCGCCGTCGTCGATCAAGCGGACGGAAATCGGCAGGTCGACGCCGACCAGCCATTCGCGAATCGCATCGGCCCTGTGGTTGACCATCACGATTGCGTCGGTGAACCCATGCGCGCACAGAAGTTGGAGCTGATGCAAAAGGAGCGGCTTGCCGCGCACGTCCACGAGCGGCTTGGGCAGGCCGTTGAGCACGGAGGCGAGCCGCGTTCCCTTTCCTCCGGCGAGAATGACCGCCTGCTTCATGGCGGGTTTTCCTGACGGTTGATTTCGCCGATCGCGCGTCGAACGGCCTCGAGCGAACTGAGCTTCGGCGTCCAGCCGAGCGCGGAGAGCTTCGCTGTCGAATAAGCGAAGCGGGGCACGTCGCCGACCCAGCCCTTGCTGTCCGTGCCGAACTTGAGCTGCGCGCCCGGCGCCACCGCCGCGACGGTTTCGCGGGCGATGTCGCGCACGAAGATGCCCACGTCGGTCGGGCCGATGTTGAACGCGTCGACCTTCTTGGCGGCGCGAGCCTGGATGAAGAGCATAGCCTCGACGAGTTCACTCACGTGCAGATAGGCCTTGCGCTGCGAGCCGTCGCCGAGCACGTCGAGATGCTCGGGGTTAGAACGCAGGCGGCGGATGAAGTCGAGGATCACGCCGTGCGTCGCGGGCAATCCGACAAC
Organism: uncultured Alphaproteobacteria bacterium; assembly: GCA_963833955.1. Lineage (GTDB taxonomy): Bacteria > Pseudomonadota > Alphaproteobacteria > Rhizobiales > Beijerinckiaceae > Roseiarcus. The sequence goes on from CAWHZY010000010.1 coordinate 1,919, forward strand.
GTTCGGAAAGCGAAACAGCAAAGCTCGGCCAAGGAACTTCTCCGCCGCGGCCGTTATCATCGCTTCCGACGCAAGCTTCATGGCGCCATAGTTCGAAATCGGAAACAGCGGACCGGTGCTCTCGGTCAATTCCTGGTCGCCGAGATCGCCGTAGATCGCCGAGCTCGAGGCGAAAAGCAATTCACCAATCTTGCGCTCCTCCATGATCCTGAGGACGTTGAACGTCGTCATGAACGTATCGCGCAGATCGACGCCCGGGTCCGCGATCCCCGCCGGAATGTCGGAATTGGCGGCGAGATGCCAGACTTCCGAAATCGGGCCGAGGTCCCCGTGAGAGTCGAGGCAGGACCGGAAAGCGGCGAGATCGGCGAGATCGACGACCGAAAACCGGAAGCTGTTGTTCTCGGCGAAGCGCGCGACGTTGGCGCTTGTCCCGCGGCGGAGGTTGTCGAGACAGACGACGGAATCGCCGCGCGAAAGGATGGAATCCACCAGCGTGTTGGCGACAAAGCCCGCCCCGCCGGTCACCAAAATCGTCATCGCCGCACAATCCGCCCACTGAACGTGGCGCAACCAAAACCAACGCGCCGCCTCGAGCCGACGGGTTTATCGGCCGGATGTCAAAACTTCTTCTGGCCCAGCAATTTGGGGTCGGCAAGGCGCTTGTGTCGAACGTACTGGGCGAGCACATGCATCATCGACTGATGGATGTCTTCGACAATTCCGTAATTGTGCGCGTCGACATGAAGATTGATGTCCGCGGCCTGCGCCGAAGCGCCGCCCTTGAACCCTGTCATGGCGATTGTCCGCAATCCGTTGGCCTTGGCCCAGGCGATCGCGTTGACGATGTTCCGCGATTCCCCGGACGAGCTGATCGTGATCAGCACGTCGCCCGGTCTGGCGAGGGAGGAGAGCTGGTAGCTGAAAATGTCGTCATAGCCGATGTCGTTGGCGATCGCGGTGATCAATTCGACGGTCGCGGACAGGCTCGAGACTCTCGGCTTGATGGTCGTGTCCGTTCTGACGCCCTTGAGACAGTCGCAGGCCAGGTGATTGGCGATGGCCGCGGAGCCGCCATTGCCGCAGGAGAAGATGGCGCCATCGCGGGCGACGACCTCGAGGATCGCGTCCGCCGCGGCCTGCATCCGCTCGCGCGCGACCGCCGCCGCGGCGACACGAAAAAGGTCGAAATAGGCGTCGAGATAGCCGCCCATGTCCTCGTAAAGTCGATCCGGAAAAAAAGCCAGGATAAGCCCCCTCGCAAAAGCGGCGTCTTGAGATATCGGTACGATGTTCCCGTTGTTCTGACGATGACTTGAGACGCGTTTCTCAACGAAAACCGTTGAGATCCCGTTTGCAGTCAAGAAACAGCAGCGGTCTCGGACAAAACCCGTGCGGGCTGCTCGCTCCGGCCCAACACGCGCTCCAGACCGGCGCTATAAGTCTCGGCGATCGTCTTTCGCTTGAACCGGTCCAGCCCCCCGCGCTCATGAAGAGAGGCGATGGACCGCTTGAACCGCTCCTGTTCGCGCAACAGCCGGTCGATACCGGCCTCTATGTCGTCGAGGCTCGTCGGATCGCACGCGTAGCCGACTTCGTCATCGGCGAAAAATCCGTCGATGCCCCATCTCCTGGTGTGCAGCAGCGGCAAGCCGGAGAACAGCGCCTCGATAAAGACCATGCCGAAAGTCTCCCGGCGGGTCGGCATCAGGAATCCGACGTAATCGCCGAGGATCGTCGTAAATCCATCGCCCGGCAGCGGTCCCTTCAGCCTGACGTTCTTCGCTTTCGATTGCTCGACAATGTGAGAAACCTCGAACATCGTCTTGGGCGAACCCTTGCCATAAACGTCGAGCGAGATGTTTGGAATTCGCTGCGACATGCGATCGATCACAGCGACAAGCGCGGCGAGGTTCTTTCGCCGATGCACGTCGAGATTGAAAAGGGTCACAAACCGAGGTTCAGCTATGATCGGAGACGGCGTGAACTGATCGTGCTGGGTGATTGCCGGCAGGATCATCAATTTTGAGCGATCGAGTCCAAACAACTCATCGAAACGGTCTTCGACCCAGGGCGTGTGGGGGATGACGAGAGCCGCCTGGTCAAGGATCGATTTCCAGAGGGTCTTCAGGTCGGGACGATACTTTATGACCCTCAGGTCCGTATCGCCCCAGATGTTGACGATAAAGGGACGTTTGAGGCTTCGGGCGATCTTCTGGCCGATCACGCCTTCCGCAGAGAACTTGTGTAGATGCAGCGCGTCGACCGGAATGCCGCGGGTCTGAATATCCTTGAGGATCCAGTCCGATACACGCTCGAGGTAAGTGGCGTGGAAAATTCCTTTGGGCGGCGCGCCGTAGGCGACCGCCGTACGGTCGGGGCCGAAATCGACGGCGACTATGCCCGAGACGAGACTGACGCGATTGAGCGAATACACGACATGACGATACCCGTCGGTTGCCTTGACGAGATTGGCAACGGAATTGGTCTTTGTCGCCGCCATCGAGTCTGGAAAGTCAGCACTGATATGAACGATGACTTTACTGCTCATGCCTTAATCTAACCTCTTCACGGTCGGGAGACTAGACCAGAAACAGACCATTCCCTCAGCGAGTTCCTCCAATCTAACCCATTAAGGTTGAACCGGTTGAAGTTGGCGATTGTTTGGGATTGCGCCAGCTAGACTTTGGGAGAGCCTGAAGTCGGCGAGCCCGATTGGCACTTCAATCCCCCATGCGAATAACACCCTCGACATGCGGCTGTCAAAGCGCGGTTCAGAACGAAAGCCTCGCAAAAATGTGGGGGCGCGCCGCAGGTTGTCCCAAGCCGCCGCAGGCCGTCTGAAGCCGCCGCAGGCCGTCTGAAGCCGCCGCAGGCCGTCTGAAGCCGCCGCAGGCCGTCTGAAGCCGCCGCAGGCCGTCCGAAGCCGCCGCAGGTTGTCCGAAGCCGCCGCTGATATCAGCGCTAGGAGGCCGGCAAGTTTCAACGGGCGATTGAGGTGGCGACGAATGGGTTCGCGGCTCGAGATCGGCGAGGCACGCCGACAGGCAAAATCATCACAACAATATTGGTTAAATCACACCCAACGCCAACCGCAGACGCGGCGGCCTCGATTCCACCAGCAACGCCAGACCCGGCGGCGAGGGCGGCGACGCGGGACCGGCCGGACGACCACTGCCTGAGCCTTGATGATCCAGTCGTCGAGGGCGCCCGGAGCGCGGTCGTCGAACGGCATCGCCTGTACCTTTTCGGAGCTCACGGTCAGCGCGGCGACGGCGGTCCCGAACAGGAACCCGCGCGCGAAGCCGCGGCGATCGATCAACTCCATCGACGGTCCCTCCCTTGATCGACTCCAGGCTGGTTGATCCCGGCGCCCTCTTTTTACATCCAGGCGATCTCAATCGCGATCACTTTTCCGTTAGGGCTTGGGGCACGATTGACTTAATTGTCCAAACATAAGAGGATAATACGCTGCGGCGCCGTTACGGAATTGTGGGCCCCGTAGGGCTGTGACGGGTTGGCTCGCATTAGGGGGACGGAAATCATGCAAGGAAAGCAATTTGTACATGCCATCGGCTTGGCCGCGGCCGGGCTCATCGCAACCATTGGGCTTGCCCGCGCGCAGGTCACGGAAGCCGACGTCGGCGTCAATCCAACTTTCGAGCAGACCGGTCCGACGACGGTGACGACGACGGGCGGCTTCTTTTCCGGCCGGGCGTTCGTCGCCAGTGCAAGCGACTTCTCCGGAGGAACTTTGACTTACGGGGGTTCGGGATCGCCCCAAACCCTTTCTTACGTTCCGGCCGACGTCGCGTGGGAATATAGCGTCGGGGACGCTTCCTTTTCGGACCTGCAAACAGCCTTCCCGAACGGCGGCTACGCGTTCAACCTGGCCGGCGGCACAATGGGGCCGGCCAGCGTCTCGCTTAACTTCGACGGCGACGCTTATTCCAACACGCCGCAGCTCGCGGCCGCTTCATTCAGCGCTCTCCACGGCCTGAATGCGGCCGCCCCGATTACTTTGGACTTCAACCCTATGGACGTCAGTCCGAATGCGACGCCGGGCGCGAACGCCATCTTTTTTTCGATCGCCAACGCGTCCGGCGCTACGGTGTTTAGCGACACCCTGTCGACCGACGCCACGAGCGTGACGATAGGGGGTGGAACCTTGTCCGCCGGACAAAGCTACAGCTTCGATCTCCTGTTCGACGACCGCATCGTCGATAGCTCTGGGGGGATCTTGAAGACCCAGTTCTACGACACCCACACGGACGGTTCGTTCTCCACCGCCGCCGGGACGGTTCCCGAGCCTTCGACCTGGGCGATGATGCTGATTGGCTTCGGCGGCCTCGGCTTCGCCGCCGCGCGCCGGGGTCGAAAGCAGGGCGCGCCCGCGATCGCCGGCTAGGCAACGAGTAAGAAACACCGGCGCGAGAGCACAATGATTGTCTTCGCGCCGGCATTTATAACCAAAAGCTGTTGATCCGCACGGTCGCGCGGGCAAAAACTTTTCGTCACCCCCTTGGCAAGCCCACGCGAAAGCGCTATGGGGCTCGTTTGGGGCCGACAGCGCGACGGCCTCGAATCAAACATGGGCTACCGCCCTGCAAAGATGAAACCGGTGACGGCTGATCGGAGCGGGAGCGGCGGAACGGCCGGAGGACGGAGAGGGTGAACCTTTGCGTCCATTCCGGCTTTGTCCTGTCCGAGACTGCCGGCGCGTAAACCCTTTGGGGCGCACGCTTAATTCCTGAGGCCCCGCGAGGGCAGGGAGCCAGCATAGACGGGGAAGACCGAGTTTCTATATCCGTCCCGGCGCTTGCCGGACGGTGAAGGCGGTTCGAACCATCTGTCCGGCGCCGGGCGCAAGCCCGCCTCCGGGGACAGGCGCAAGTGGCTGCGGCGTTGGAATTGGGCGACCGAATCGAACGGCGCGGCGTGTGCAACAGGCGGGTTTTGAGCGATCAAGCCCCGCCGACCGGAGATGAGCACCGTGGATAGAACGGAAAAGAAGGAAGCCGTCGCGGCTCTTCACGACGTTTTTTCAAAAACGTCGGTCGTGGTCGTAGCGCATTATTCCGGCCTGACCGTCGCCCAGATGCAGCGGCTGCGCAAGCAGATGCGGCAGGCGGGCGCCAAAGTTCAGGTCGCCAAGAACAGCCTCGCTCAGATTGCCCTCGAGGGCACGGACGTCGCCTCGATCGGTCCCCTGCTCAAGGGCCCGACCCTGATCGCTCATTCGACCGATCCGGTGGCGGCGGCCAAGGCGGCCGTGGCTTTCGCCAAGGATCACGAGAAATTCGTGCTCCTGGGCGGCGCCATGGGCAAGACGGCTCTCGACGTCGACGGAGTCAAGGCGCTCGCGACCTTGCCGTCCCTCGACGAGCTGCGGGCGAAACTGCTGGGGCTTCTGGTCGCCCCCGCGACCAAGCTCGCCCAGCTCGCGACCGCGCCAGCCGCCAAGCTCGCGCGTGTGGTCGGCGCCTATGCCGCGAAAGACGCAGCCTGAGGCAGGCTCTTCACAAACACTCGGTTCGAACTACATAAAGGAAGTCCATCAATGGCCAATCTCGAAAAAATCGTCGACGAACTCTCGAGCCTCACGGTCCTGGAGGCCGCCGAGCTCGCCAAACTGCTTGAAGGCAAGTGGGGCGTTTCGGCCGCCGCAGCTGTGGCGGTCGCCGCCGCTCCGGCCGCTGGCGCTGCTGCGGCTCCGGTCGAGGAGCAGACCGAGTTCACCGTGGTCCTCTCGTCGATCGGCGACAAGAAGATCGAAGTCATCAAGGAAGTGCGCGCCATCACCGCGCTCGGCCTGAAGGAAGCCAAGGACCTGGTCGAAGCCGCGCCGAAGCCGGTCAAGGAAGGCGTGAGCAAGGAAGAGGCCGAGAAGATCAAGGCCGCTCTGGAAAAGGTCGGAGCCAAAGTCGAGCTCAAGTAATGAGCGCGCCCCGCTGTCGCGGGGCTCGGTTGATCAGCGTGGGGACGGTCCCGGCCATCGGCCAGGGGCCGTTCCGGCGTTTTCAAAACGTTTGGGGAGCGAACGTCATCGTGGCGGCCAACGAGATTTTGGGGCCGCCGCCGGGGAAGGTTTGATGAGAAGGGGGCGTCGGCGACGCGCCTTGAGAAGACCAGCCGGAGATCCGGCGCGCGCATGGGCGTGCGACGACCGATAACGGCGGCAAGCGAGCTTTAGAGGAGCGACATGGCGCAGACATTCACGGGCCGCAAGCGCGTTCGCAAGGTGTTCGGGCACGTCAAGGAAGTCGGCGAGATGCCGAACCTGATCGAAGTCCAGAAGGCCTCGTATGATCAGTTCCTGCTGATGGACCCGCCGAAGGGCGGCCGTCCAAACGAGGGTCTGCAGGCGGTGTTCAAGTCGGTGTTCCCGATCAAGGACTTCGCCGACACCGCTCATCTCGAATTCGTCAAGTACGAGTATGAAGCGCCGAAATACGATGTCGACGAGTGCCGCCAGCGCGGCATGACCTTTTCCGCGCCGCTCAAGGTGACGCTGCGCCTCATCGTGTTCGACGTCGATCCCGAGACCCAGGCCAAGTCGGTCAAGGACATCAAGGAGCAGGACGTGTACATGGGCGACATGCCGCTCATGACCATAAACGGCACCTTCATCGTCAACGGCACCGAACGCGTCATCGTCTCGCAGATGCATCGCAGCCCGGGCGTGTTCTTCGATCACGACAAGGGCAAGAGCCATTCCTCGGGCAAGCTTCTGTTCGCCGCCCGCATCATCCCCTATCGCGGCTCGTGGCTCGACATCGAGTTCGACGCCAAGGACATCGTCTATGCGCGCATCGACCGGCGCCGCAAGATTCCCGTGACCTCGCTGCTTTACGCGCTCGGCCTCGACGGCGAGGAGATCCTGTCGACCTTCTATAAGAAGATCGTGTACACCCATCTCAAGGACGGCGGCTGGCGCGTGCCTTTCGACGCCGAGCGCATGAGGGGCGTCAAGGCCTCCGTCGACCTGGTGGACGCCGATACCGGCGAGGTCGCCATCGAGTTCGGCCGGAAATTGACTGTGCGCGCCGCGCGGCAATTGGCCGAGAAGGGCCTCAAGGCGCTGCGTGCAAGCGACGCCGATCTCTATGGCCAGTATATCGCCGAGGACCTCTACAACCCGACGACCGGCGAGATCTACGCCGAGGCCGGCGAGGAGATCACCGAGAAGTCGCTGGCGCTGCTGCTGGAGACCGGCTTCAGCGAGCTGCCGGTGCTCGACATCGACCACATCAATATTGGCGCCTATATCCGCAACACGCTCAAGGTCGACAAGAATTCCTCGCGCGAGGACGCCCTGTTCGACATCTATCGCGTCATGCGCCCGGGCGAGCCGCCGACGATCGACAGCGCGGAGGCGATGTTCCAGTCGCTGTTCTTCGACTCCGAGCGCTACGACCTCTCGGCGGTCGGCCGGGTGAAGATGAACATGCGCCTCGACCTCGACGCGCCCGACACCCAGCGCACCCTGCGCAAGGACGACATCCTGGCGGTGGTCAAGGCGCTGGTGAACCTGCGCGACGGCCGCGGCGAGATCGACGACATCGACCATCTCGGCAACCGCCGCGTGCGCTCGGTCGGCGAACTGATGGAGAACCAATATCGCATTGGCCTCCTGCGCATGGAGCGGGCGATCAAGGAGCGCATGTCGTCGGTCGAGATCGACACGATCATGCCGCAGGACCTCATCAACGCGAAGCCCGCGGCGGCCGCGGTGCGCGAGTTCTTCGGCTCGTCGCAATTGTCGCAGTTCATGGATCAGACCAATCCGCTCTCGGAGATCACCCACAAGCGCCGGCTCTCGGCGCTTGGGCCGGGCGGTCTGACCCGCGAGCGGGCTGGCTTCGAGGTGCGCGACGTGCATCCGACGCACTATGGCCGCATCTGCCCGATCGAGACGCCGGAAGGCCCGAACATCGGGCTCATCAACTCGCTCGCGACCTTCGCGCGCGTCAACAAATACGGCTTCATCGAGTCGCCCTACCGCAGGGTCCGCGAAGGCAAGGTGACTGAGGACGTCGCCTATCTGTCGGCGATGGAGGAGCAGAAGTACTCGGTCGCCCAGGCCGATACGCCGATCGACGCGAACGGCCATGCTGGTGGGCGATCTCATCGTCTGCCGTCACGCCGGCGACGTCGTGTTCCTGCCCGGCGACCGCGTCGACTACATGGACGTGTCGCCCAAGCAGCTGGTCTCGGTGGCCGCGGCGCTGATTCCGTTCCTCGAGAACGACGACGCCAACCGCGCGCTCATGGGCTCGAACATGCAGCGTCAGGCGGTGCCGCTGGTGCGCTCGGACGCGCCCCTGGTCGGCACCGGCATGGAGGCGATCGTGGCGCGCGATTCGGGCGCGGCGATCGCGGCGCGCCGCGCCGGAATCATCGACCAGATCGACGCCACCCGTATCGTCGTGCGCGCGACCGATGAGGCCGACGCCGCCAAGCCTGGCGTCGACATCTATCGGCTGATGAAGTTCCAGCGCTCGAACCAGTCGACCTGCATCAACCAGAAGCCGCTGGTCAGGGTGGGAGACCGGGTCGAGAAGGGCGACATCATCGCCGACGGTCCGTCCACGGATCTCGGCGATCTGGCGCTCGGCCGCAACGTCCTCGTCGCCTTCATGCCGTGGAACGGCTACAACTTCGAGGATTCGATCCTGCTCTCCGAGCGCATCGTCAAGGACGACGTCTTCACCTCGATCCACATCGAGGAATTCGAGGCGATGGCCCGCGACACCAAGCTCGGGCCGGAGGAGATCACGCGCGACATTCCGAACGTTTCGGAAGAGGCGCTGAAGAATCTCGACGAAGCGGGCATCGTCTACATTGGCGCCGAGGTCGTGGCCGGCGACATTCTCGTCGGCAAGATCACGCCCAAGGGCGAAAGCCCGATGACGCCGGAAGAGAAGCTTCTGCGCGCCATCTTCGGCGAGAAGGCCTCCGACGTGCGCGACACGTCGTTGCGCGTTCCCCCGGGCGTGCAGGGCACGATCGTCGAGGTGCGGGTCTTCAACCGCCACGGCGTCGACAAGGACGAACGCGCGCAGGCGATCGAGCGCGAGGAAATCGAACGCCTCGCCAAGGACCGCGATGACGAGCAGGCGATCCTGGATCGCAACGTCTATGCGCGTCTGGCCGAGACGCTCGAGGGCAAGCGGGCTCTGTCCGGGCCCAAGGGCTTCAAGAAGGATCAGGTGCTGACGAAGACGCTGCTCGAGGAGCAGCCGCGATCGCAATGGTGGAGCTTCGCGCTCGAGTCCGACCAGACGATGTCGGAGATCGAGGCGATGCGCAAGCAATACGACGAGTCGAAGAAGTCGCTGGAAAGCCGCTTCCTCGACAAGGTCGAGAAGCTGCAGCGCGGCGACGAACTGCCGCCGGGCGTGATGAAAATGGCCAAGGTCTTCATCGCGGTGAAGCGCAAGATCCAGCCCGGCGACAAGATGGCGGGACGTCATGGCAACAAGGGCGTCGTGTCGCGCATCGTGCCGCAGGAGGACATGCCGTTCCTCGCCGACGGCACGCCGGTCGACATCGTGCTCAATCCGCTCGGCGTGCCGAGCCGGATGAATGTCGGGCAGATCCTCGAGACCCATCTCGGCTGGGCCTGCGCCGGTCTCGGCCGGCAAGTGGGCGAGGCGGTCGACGCCTATCTGCGCTCGAACGACGTGAAGCCGCTGCGCGGCAAGCTGAACGATATCTACGGCGAGAACGAGACGATCAAGGCGCTCGACGACAAGGGCCTCGCGGAACTGGGCGAGAATCTCCGTCGCGGCGTGCCGATCGCGACGCCGGTGTTCGACGGCGCCCGCGAGAAGGATATCGTCGAGATGCTCGACAAGGCAGGCCTCGATTCATCCGGACAGGTGACGCTGTTCGACGGGCGGACGGGCGACGCCTTCGACCGCAAGGTGACGGTGGGCTACATCTACATGCTGAAGCTCCACCATCTTGTCGACGACAAGATCCATGCGCGCTCGATCGGTCCCTACAGCCTCGTCACCCAGCAGCCGCTGGGCGGCAAGGCGCAGTTCGGCGGCCAGCGCTTCGGCGAAATGGAGGTCTGGGCGCTGGAAGCTTACGGCGCCGCCTACACGCTGCAGGAGATGCTGACCGTCAAGTCGGACGACGTCGCCGGCCGCACCAAGGTGTACGAGGCGATCGTGCGCGGCGACGACACGTTCGAATCGGGCATTCCGGAGAGCTTCAACGTGCTTGTGAAGGAAATGCGGTCGCTCGGACTGAACGTCGAGCTCGCGTCGATCAAGCGCGCGCCCGAAGAACTGCCGCTGCCGCCCGCGGAGGCCGCCGAGTAACGCGCTTGGCCTTAGCCGCCCTCGAGCGATTCGCGTTCGCGGGCGGCGTCACGCCTTTGTTTCCATGAATGCGGGTTCCGACGTTTCTAAGCGTCGAACCTCGCGGGAGACCAGAATGAACCAGGAAATCACGAATCCCTTCGCCCCCGTCGCCGCTCCGCAGGCGTTCGATCAGATCCAGATCGCGATCGCGAGCCCGGAAAAGATTCTGTCGTGGTCGTTCGGCGAGATCAAGAAGCCAGAGACGATCAACTACCGCACGTTCAAGCCCGAGCGTGACGGCTTGTTCTGCGCCCGCATCTTCGGGCCGATCAAGGATTACGAGTGCCTGTGCGGCAAATATAAGCGGATGAAGTACAAGGGCGTCATCTGCGAGAAGTGCGGCGTCGAGGTGACGCTGTCGCGCGTGCGCCGCGAGCGCATGGGCCACATCTCGCTCGCGGCGCCCGTCGCGCACATCTGGTTCTTGAAGTCGTTGCCCTCGCGCATCGGGCTTCTGCTCGACATGACGCTGAAGGACCTCGAGCGCATCCTCTATTTCGAATCCTACATCGTGCTCGATCCCGGCTTGACGCCGCTCAAGGATCGTCAGCTTCTGAACGAGGACGATTTTCTGCGCGCGGTCGACGAATACGGCCAGGACAGCTTCACCGCCATGATCGGCGCCGAGGCGATCCGCGAGATTCTGAAGGGCATGAACCTGCAGAAGATCGCCGAGGACCTCAAGGTCGAGATCGCGCAATCGAAGAGCGAGCTCAAGCCCAAGCGCCTCGCCAAGCGGCTGAAGATCATCGAGGCCTTCATGCACTCGGGCAACAAGCCGGAGTGGATGATCCTGACCGAAGTGCCGGTCATTCCGCCGGACTTGCGGCCGCTGGTGCCGCTCGACGGCGGACGCTTCGCGACTTCCGATCTCAACGACCTCTACCGTCGCGTCATCAACCGCAACAATCGCTTGAAGCGGCTGATGGAATTGCGCGCGCCCGACATCATCATCCGCAACGAAAAGCGCATGTTGCAGGAGTCGGTCGACGCGCTGTTCGACAACGGCCGGCGCGGGCGCGTCATCACCGGCGCCAACAAGCGGCCGCTGAAGTCGCTCGCCGACATGCTCAAGGGCAAGCAGGGCCGGTTCCGCCAGAACCTGCTCGGCAAGCGCGTCGATTATTCCGGCCGCTCGGTGATCGTGGTCGGCCCCGAGCTCAAGCTGCATCAATGCGGCCTGCCGAAGAAGATGGCGCTCGAACTGTTCAAGCCGTTCATCTATTCGCGCCTCGACGCCAAGGGCCTGTCCGCCACGGTCAAGCAGGCCAAGAAGCTGGTCGAAAAGGAGAAGCCGGAAGTTTGGGACATCCTCGATGAGGTGATCCGCGAACATCCGGTCATGCTCAATCGCGCGCCGACCCTGCACCGGCTGGGCATTCAGGCCTTCGAGCCGGTGTTGATCGAAGGCAAGGCGATCCAGCTGCATCCGCTCGTCTGCTCGGCGTTCAACGCCGACTTCGACGGCGATCAGATGGCCGTGCACGTGCCGCTGTCGCTCGAAGCGCAGCTCGAGGCGCGGGTGCTGATGATGTCGACCAACAACATCCTGCATCCCGCCAACGGCCAGCCGATCATCGTGCCGAGCCAGGACATCGTGCTCGGTCTCTACTACGTCTCGCTGATGCGCGACGGAGACATCGGCCAGTACGAGGAGGATCCGAAGACCAAGCGTCCGATCCGCGGCGTCTATAGCGACATCGGCGAGATCGAGCACGCGCTCGCCGCCGGGACGGTGACGCTGCACACGAAGGTCAAGGGCCGCGCCTGGACCTACAACGAAAAAGGCGAGCGGGTGTCGAAGATCTTCGACACGACGCCCGGTCGCCTGTTCCTCGGCCAGCTCCTGCCCGAGAACGTCAAGATTCCCTTCGACGTCGTCAACAAGCTGATGACGAAGAAGGAAATCTCCAACATGATCGACGTCGTCTACCGCAACTGCGGTCAGAAGGAGACGGTCATTTTCTGCGACCGGATCATGACGCTCGGCTTCCGCGAAGCGTTCAAGGCGGGCATCTCGTTCGGCAAGGACGACATGGTGGTGCCGGACTCGAAGCCGCGGTTCATCTCGGAAACGTCGGCCTTGGCGAAAGAGTACGAGCAGCAATACAACGACGGTCTCATCACGCAGGGCGAGAAGTACAACAAGGTCGTCGACGCCTGGGCGAAATGCTCGGACCGTCTGGCCGAGGAAATGATGGCCGGCATCTCGGCCGTGCGCAAGGACGAGCACGGTCGCGACAGGCCGATCAACTCGATCTACATGATGTCGCATTCCGGCGCGCGCGGTTCGCCGACGCAGATGCGCCAGCTCGCCGCCATGCGCGGTCTGATGGCCAAGCCCTCGGGCGAGATCATCGAGAGCCCGATCATCTCCAACTTCAAGGAGGGCCTGTCGGTTCTCGAGTACTTCAACTCGACCCACGGCGCCCGCAAGGGCCTGGCGGACACCGCCTTGAAGACCGCGAACTCCGGCTATCTCACCCGTCGTCTGGTCGACGTCGCGCAGGATTCGATCATCACCATACCCGATTGCGGTTCGACGAACGGCATCAGCATGCGTGCGATCGTCGACGCCGGCACAATCGTGGCGTCGCTCGGCTCGCGCATTCTCGGCCGCACCTCGGCGGACACGCTGCGTGACGCCGACGGCAAGGTGATCATCGAAGCCGGCGCCATGTTTGTCGAAGAGGACATGGCCGGCGATCAATGCGGCCGGAATCCAGGAGGTGAAGATCCGCTCGGTCTTGACCTGCGAGGCGAAGAACGGCGTCTGCGGCGCATGTTACGGCCGCGATCTCGCGCGCGGCACCCCGGTCAACATGGGAGAGGCGGTCGGCGTCATCGCCGCCCAGTCGATCGGCGAGCCGGGCACTCAGCTGACGATGCGCACCTTCCACATCGGCGGCGCGGCTCAGCTCGCGGATCAGTCGTTCATCGAGTCGAACTTCGACGGCGAGGTGAAGATCCGCAACCGTAACCTCGCGCGCAACGCAAACGGCGATCTTGATGGCGATGGCGCGTAACGTCGCGGTTGTCATCACCGATCGCAGCGGGGCCGAGCGCGCGGTGCACCGCGTCCAATATGGCGCGCGGCTCAAGGTCGACGAGGGCGACAAGATCAAGCGCGGCCAAAGGATCGCCGAGTGGGATCCGTTCACCCGGCCGATCCTGACCGAAATCGACGGCGAGATCGGGTTCGAGGACCTGGTCGAGGGCGTGTCGATGTCGGAGCAGGTCGACGAGGCGACCGGCATCGCCAAGCGCATCGTCACCGATTGGCGCTCGACGCCCCGCACCGCGGGCCTGAAGCCCGCGATGGTGATCAAGGGCAAGGACGGCAAGATCGCCAAGCTGCCGCGCGGCGGCGATGCGCGCTACGCGCTGTCGCCCGAATCGATCCTCTCGTTCGAGCCGGGCGCGACAGTGCGCGCGGGCGACGTGATTGCGCGTATCTCGATCAACAGCGCGAAAACCCGCGACATCACGGGCGGTCTGCCGCGCGTGGCGGAATTGTTCGAGGCGCGTCGGCCAAAGGATCACGCGATCATCGCCGAAATCTCCGGCACGATACGGTTCGGGAAGGACTTCAAGAACAAGCAGCGCCTGACCATCGAGCCGAGCGAGGAGGGCGTCGAGGCGGTCGAGTACCTGATCCCGAAGTCGAAGCACATTCACCTTCAGGACGGCGACGTGATCGAGAAGGGCGAGTATATCGTCGACGGCAATCCCGCCCCGCACGACATTCTCGCCATCAAGGGCGTCGAGGAGCTGGCCGCCTATCTCGTCAACGAGATTCAGGAGGTCTACCGGCTGCAGGGCGTGCTCATCAACGACAAGCACATCGAGGTGATCGTGCGCCAGATGCTGCAGAAGGTCGACATCGTCGATGCGGGCGAAACCGACTTCCTGATCGGCGAGCAGGTCGACGCGTCCGATCTCGAAGCGGCGAACGAAGCGGTGACCGCCGAGGGCAAGAAGCCCGCGGTCGGAACGCCGGTGCTGCTCGGCATCACCAAGGCGAGCCTGCAGACCCGCTCGTTCATCTCGGCGGCGTCGTTCCAGGAGACGACGCGCGTTTTGACCGAGGCCGCGGTCAACGGCAAGGTCGATACGCTCGAAGGCCTCAAGGAGAACGTCATCGTCGGCCGGTTGATTCCGGCCGGGACGGGCGCGGCGGTGGCGAAGCTGCGCTCGATCGCAGCGATGCGCGACACGCTGATCCTGGCGCAGAAGGCCGAGGCGGCTGCCGCGGCTCCGGCTCTGCCGCTGGCTGCTCCGACGCCGGAGCCGCCGGCTCCGGCGCCGCGCAGCAAGGCGCGCGCCCCGGCCGAGTGAGGCGAACGCCGCTTCTGACAAAATTGGAGCGGCCTGCGGGCCGCTCTTTTTTTGCCGGACAGGCGCTATGCGCCGCTGCGGCCTTGTCGAAGGATCGGACTGCGCCCTATGCTTCGGGATGCAGAGCAGCGGCGAGAGAGAGCGCCGTCGCTCAGGGAGGAGAGCAGCGTGCAATCGCTGCTCAGAGAATGGGAAGCGCGCTGCTCGCATTTCCTCGGCGCTGCGATTCGTCGACATCGGCCTGCGCGGTTTCGGGCAGGTCATGTTTCAGGACAATCCCCTGACCGGAGTCCTCTTTCTGGCGGCGATCGCGTGGGGCTCGGTCGTGGCAGGCGTTCCGCATGTGCTGCTCGCCGGCGTTCTTGGCGTCGTCGCTTCGACGCTGACCGCGGTCTGGCTCAAGGCTGACAAAACGGCGCTGATGGCCGGACTTTACGGCTACAACGGCGTGCTTGTCGGGCTCGCGCTCGCGACCTTCCTCGCGCAAGGCGCCGCGCTCTGGATCTATGTCGCGCTCGGCGCGGCGGTCTCGACCGTGGCGACGCTCGGGACGGCGAGCGCGCTCAAGCCGTTCGGGGCGCCTGCGCTCACCGCCCCGTTTGTTGCGGTCACCTGGATCATGCTGCTCGCGACTTACGGCTTCGCCGGCCTCTCGGGCGCCGCGCTGCCGGCCGCCGGGGTCGTCGCGCCCTTCGAGCCGGCGGCGCCCGTCTCGGTTGGGCTCGGAGCCTATCTCGCGGGGACGCTCCTTTCGATCTCGCAGGTGTTTCTCAAAGCGAGCGTCGTCTCCGCGCTTCTCTTTCTTGCGGGTCTCGCCGTGAGCTCGGTCCCTGCCGCGCTGTTCGCGCTCGGCGGCGCAATGCTCGCGGTCGCCGTGGCGCACGCCTTCGGCGCGGAAAGCGATCTCGTGACCCAGGGCCTGCTCGGCTTCAGCCCGGTGCTGACGGCGATTGCGCTTGGCGTGACGTTCCGCCGACCGAGCCTCAAGACGACCTTATATGCCGCGCTTGGCGTCATCTTCACGGTCGTCGCGCAGGCGGCGCTCAACGTCGCTCTGCGTCCCTTTGCGCTGCCGGCGCTGACAGCGCCGTTCGTTCTTGTCTCATGGATGTTCTTGCTGCCCGGCGAGCGAGCCGACGGACGAGTTCAAAGCCGGACTGAGGCCGTCGTCATGCCTTCTGGGCGGCTTCGGCGTCGAGATCGTCGCGGTAGCCGAAGCCGGCCCTCAGCGCCACGATCACAGGCACGAGAAGAGAGGCGACGATGCCGGCGGCGAAGCCGTTGTTATAGAGATTGAGGCCGGCGTGCAGCGGCCCGACCGTCAGCGCCGCGGCCGAGTGGATGAAGCCGGCGACAATTCCCCATCCGAAGCCGAAGCGGCCGGCGATCGGCGCAAGCGTCGTTCCGAACAGCGCCGCAAGCGTCAGCGACGGATCAGCAGGGCTGGCTGAGCGCGCCAAAGCCCCTATGAAAACCCCGATCATGATGGGCGCGATGTTGCGCGGATGCTTCCCGAACGCGGCGAAGCCGACAATCGTCAGGATCGCGCCAATCGACGGGCCATTGAGATCGCCGCCCGTCGCCAGCACGTAGGCGACGCCGATCGCCCCTGCGAGCCCCATGTTGGCGAGCGTCGCGCCGAAGCCGGCAAGCGCAATAAAATCTGTCGGAGACCGGCCCGACGTCTTCAGAATGATCGGCAGACGTTCGAGCGCGCTCCGGTCGAAGGCCCAGCCGGCGACGACCATCGAGGCGAAGACGAGGCCGAGAAATATGGCGAGAAGTCTGTTCGCCCCGTTTGTCCAGATGAAGACGGGGTCGGGCACGTAGCCGAACGCCTTGTACATCGCGACGACGATCGTGCCGACGATGCCCGCCGTGAACCCCATATTGTAGAGGCTGAAGCCCATATGCGCCCGGAAGAGGTGCGCGGCCGCGGGCGGAAGAATGAAGCCGACCGCAAGCCCCGTCACGAGCGCGAGCGGGACGCTGACCATCGGCGTGAGGTCGGTGGAGAACAGGATCTCGGAAAAAATCGGCGCGAGCGCGCCGCCGAAGAACGCCGTATTGAGATGCGCACGAAAGGGCTCGCCGCGGAACCGCGCGTAGAGCGCAACGCCCGCGACGATCGGCCAGACATTGAGAAGGTTCTTGCCGAACAGGCCGAAGCCGAGCACGAGAAAGAGAGCCGCGACGGACGCGCCCGTCATCTTCGCGCCCGCGCGCCAGTAGACGAAGGCCCCGGCAAGCGTCAGCAGGCCTGCGCTCACGCAACCCCCGCCGATTCCGCCGACGCCGAAATAGTCGGTGAGCAGCGCGTCGCGGGTGGTCAGGATCGCGCTTAAGCCCCGCAGAACGTCGGCCGGGGGCTGAACGAGGAAGCCGAAAACGACAAAGGCGGCGGCGTAGGCTGCGACGACTCCCAGGATCAGATCGTCGGACGCCAGGCGAGGCTCATGATGCTCGCTAGTCCCCGTCATGCTTCCTCCGCGGCGATCCAATTCCCCGCCGCTGCCCTATCTGATTTTTCGGGCGCTTGGCCAGCGAGCGCTACCGGCGCCTCGCGCTGCGCCACGACGGAGCGCTTGTCTCAAGCGCGCGCGAGCACCTGGACGGCGCGGTCGAGCTGCGGGTCGCCGCCCGCCGCGTAGCGCGAGTCGAACGGGACTTCGATCGTCGGCGTGACGCCGACCCCTTCGAGGCGCTGGCCGTCGACCAGCACGTCCTCGACCGCAAGCAGGAGCAGGCCGTCGTCGCCGATCAGGAACGCCGTCGCCGCCAGCACCGCGCCTTCGGTGCGATGGCCGACGAGCTCGCCGAGCCGATATTCCTTGAACCCATAGGCGAGCACCTCCTTGCCGCTGCGGGTGCCTTCGTTGATCAGGGCGGCCACGGGCTTCCGCCATTTGACGTCGACGAAGCCGGTCTCGCCGTTGCGGCCGGTGATCTTCATCGTGGGCGCGCGCGGATTGAAGAGGTCGAGATATTGCGGCTGCGCGCCGCCCCATCCCCCGCGCAGGTCCCAGACCAGGGCGTCGGCGTCCTTGAGCGGGCCGTCGGACATCAGGTCCTCGAGCGCGGACTGCATCCTGCGGCTCGCATAGGACCAGACATGCACGTATCCGATCTTGGCCTTGTCCGTGACGATGATCCGCGCGCTCTCCTTTAAGGCCGCGCAGGAACATCTCGTTCGGGTGAAGATCGGCCGGCGATACGCTGATCGCGATCGGCGCGGCGCCCGAGGCGCGACGGATCTCGAGCGAGACGGGCGATCCAACTTTGCCGCGGAAGGAGCCGACCGGGCGGAAACGGACGAGCGTCCGCCGAGACGATTTCGTCGCCGAAGAGAACGCCGGCCGCATGCGCCGGCGCGCCCTCGATGACCCCGGTTACGAAGGTGCGGCCCTGATTGTCGGCCTCGGTGAACACGCCAATCCCGGGATAGGAGACCTCTCCCTTGGGGAAGACTCGTTCAAGGCCGCGATGCTCGAGCGCGAACACGAAAATATCCGCGAGCTGGTAATAGGCTGGGTCCTCTGTCGTGTAGATAATGGGTGTGGGAGGCGCCGAGCTTCGCCAGCATCGCGTTGATGACCACTGCCGCGTCTTCCCGGGAGCGCGCGGCTGCGGCATCAGGGCGGAAGCGGACGCGCTGCTCCTGCCAGTCGAGGCCATTGAGGCGGGGATCGTAGAAGCGGTCGCGCACCAGCTCCCAGACCTGGTCGAAGGCCGCTTGATTCGACCCGGCTGACGTTTCGTCGGGTTGGCTTGGGGCTTGAGCGCTCGCTGGCCGCGCGCCGAGCGCCCCGATCGCGCAAGAGCCAGGAATTCCCTGCGTGTCGCATTCATATGTCTTTCATAAGCTCCGGCTGGCGGATCGATGGCTCTTGCGGCTCGCTAGCGTCCAATCCCGGCTCATCTATGGTTGTCTGGGGCGTTTTGGCGGCGCTGCTCGGCACGAATGCGGGCCGCCCGCGAGGGCGAATAGCGACAAATTTTCTGGGTCGCTGCCATTATGACGTTGAAAAGGGGTTGACGCCCAGGAACCGCTTGAATATGTTCTGCGCACTTTCGACAGGCCGTAGAGCTTCGCCTGTGTTCGACGACACGTTGAACACCCAACGGCTCTAAACGCTGACGATCCTACCGAAGACGAGCCATGCCTGCCCTGAGGGGCCGGTTCTGTTTCGCACGATCGCGGTCCTTGCTGCCGTGATCCTCTGCTTTCGGCGGCGCCCAAAGCCCCATGCGGGTTTTAAGGGCGCTGTTGGTTTCGCGCGTTGCCTTGCCGGCTTCGCGCGAAAGTCGAGCGGTTGGAACTTGGATTTTCTGTTCGGTCTGACGCCGGACGTCTTGGGAACGTGAACTTAGGGCCGACATGCCGACGATTAGTCAATTGATCCGCAAGCCGCGGCAACCGAAGACCTACCGCGAGAAGGCCCGCCATCTCCAGGCGAGCCCGCAGAAGCGCGGCGTGTGCACGCGCGTCTACACGACGACGCCGAAGAAGCCGAATTCGGCGCTCCGCAAGGTCGCCAAGGTGCGGCTGACCAACGGCTTCGAGGTCATCGGCTATATCCCCGGCGAAGGCCATAACCTTCAGGAGCATTCGGTGGTCATGATCCGCGGCGGCCGCGTCAAGGATCTGCCCGGCGTCCGCTACCACATTCTGCGCGGCGTGCTGGACACCCAGGGCGTCAAGGACCGCAAGCAGCGCCGCTCGAAATACGGCGCCAAGCGTCCGAAGTGACGCGAAGCGCAACGTAGCCTCGGTCGACGAACGATACCGGGACGGAAGAATTTCACGGCCGAGTCCATCGGCCAAGACGAAGAGAGAGTTAGGCGATGTCACGCCGACACAGCGCTGAGAAACGCGAGATCATACCGGACGCCAAATACGGCGACATGGTAGTCGCGAAGTTCATGAATACGATCATGTACGAGGGCAAGAAGTCGGTCGCCGAGGCGATCGTCTACGGCGCGCTGGATGGCGTCGAGGCCAAGGCGAAGACTGACCCGCTCGCCGTCTTCAAGCAGGCGCTGGAGAACGTCGCCCCTTCGGTTGAAGTTCGCTCGCGCCGCGTCGGCGGCGCGACTTATCAGGTCCCGGTCGAGGTGCGCACCGATCGCCGGCAGGCGCTGGCGATTCGCTGGATCATCACGGCCGCGCGCGATCGCAACGACAAGACCATGGTCGATCGTTTGTCGGCAGAACTGCTCGACGCCTCAAACAATCGCGGCGCCGCAGTCAAAAAGCGCGAGGACACCCACCGGATGGCGGAAGCCAACCGCGCCTTCGCCCACTACCGCTGGTAAGCGGCGGTCGGTCAAGGAATCGGGATCAGGATCATGGCGCGCAGCCACGCAATCGAGGACTATCGTAATTTCGGCATCATGGCTCACATTGATGCCGGGAAGACGACGACCACTGAGCGCATCCTCTATTATTCCGGCAAGTCGCATAAGATCGGCGAAGTGCACGATGGCGCTGCGACCATGGACTGGATGGAGCAGGAGCAGGAGCGCGGCATCACCATCACGTCGGCCGCGACGACCACCATCTGGCAGGACAAGCGCCTCAATATCATCGACACGCCCGGCCACGTCGACTTCACCATCGAGGTCGAGCGTAGCTTGCGCGTGCTCGACGGCGCGGTGTGCGTGCTCGACGGCAATCAGGGCGTTGAGCCGCAGACGGAAACCGTCTGGCGTCAGGCCGACAAATACAACGTGCCGCGCATCGTGTTCGTCAACAAGATGGACAAGATCGGCGCCGACTTTTCCCGTTGCGTCGAAGAGATCAACACCAAGGTCGGCGGCCGTCCGATCTGTATCCAGCTGCCGATCGGCTCCGAGTTCGAACTTCAAGGGCGTCATCGACCTTCTGCGCATGAAGGCGGTCGTCTGGGAGGACGAAGGTCTCGGCGCCAAATATCACGACGAAGAGATTCCGGCCGACCTCAAGGCAAAAGCCGACGAGTATCGTCACATCATGATCGAAGCTGCAGTCGAGATGGATGACGATGTCATGAGCGCCTATCTCGACGGGCAGGAGCCCAGCATTGACGCGCTGAAACGCTGCATTCGCAAGGCGGTCAAGCAAATTTCGTTTGTGCCGGTCCTCTGCGGTTCGGCCTTCAAGAACAAGGGCGTACAGCCGCTGCTCGACGCCGTCGTCGACTATCTGCCTTCGCCGGTCGATCGCGGCGGCATCAAGGGCATTGACGTCGATAAGGGCACGGAAATCCTCCGCATGCCGAACGACAACGAGCCCTTCTCGATGCTCGGCTTCAAGATCATGGACGATCCCTTCGTCGGCACCATCACCTTCTGCCGCGTCTATTCCGGCAAGATCGAGTCGGGCACGACGGTTCTCAATTCGACCAAGGACAAGCGCGAGCGTGTCGGCCGCATGTTGCTCATGCACGCCAACAACCGCGAGGACATCAAGGAAGCTTTCGCTGGCGACATCGTCGCGCTCGCTGGGCTCAAGGACACCCGTACAGGCGACACGCTTTGCGACATGCAGAAGCCGGTCATCCTCGAGAAAATGGAATTTCCAGAGCCGGTCATCGAGATCGCGATCGAGCCAAAGTCGAAGGCCGACCAGGAGAAGCTCGGCGTGGCGCTGGCGAAGCTTGCCGCCGAGGACCCGTCCTTCCGCGTATCCACCGATCAGGAATCCGGGCAGACCATTCTGAAAGGAATGGGCGAGCTTCACCTCGACATCAAAGTCGACATCCTCAAGCGTACCTACAAGGTCGATGCGAGCATCGGCGCGCCGCAGGTCGCCTATCGCGAGAGGCTGACGAAGAAGACCGAGATCAACTACACGCACAAGAAGCAGACGGGCGGCACGGGTCAGTTCGCCAAGGTCGTGCTGGTGTTCGAGCCGGCGGAGTCAGGCGCAGGATCGTCGTTCGAATCCAAGATCATCGGCGGCGCGGTGCCGAAGGAATACATTCCCGGCGTCGAAAAAGGTATCAACAGCGTCATGGGGTCGGGCGTGCTCGCCGGCTTTCCCGTTGTCGATGTCAAGGCGACGCTGATCGACGGCGCCTATCACGACGTCGACTCGTCGGCGCTCGCCTTCGAAATCGCTTCCCGCGCAGCGTTCCGCGAGGGCCTGCAGAAGGGCGGTTCCGTTCTGCTCGAGCCGATCATGAAGGTCGAGGTCGTCACCCCCGAGGAGCACACCGGCTTCGTCATGGGTGATCTTCTCTCCCGTCGCGGTCAGGTGCAGGGCCAGGACATGCGGGCGAACGCGGTCGTGATCAATGCGATGGTGCCGCTCTCCAACATGTTCGGCTACGTCAACCAGTTGCGCTCCGGCACGCAGGGCAGAGCCAACTTCACCATGCAGTTCGACCATTACGAGCAGGTGCCTACAAGCATCGCGTCCGAAATCATCGAGAAGTTCAAATGAGGCGGCGTTCCGCTTCCTGAGAATATAAGGCCACGATAAGGAGTCCGGCTATGGCCAAGGAAAAGTTTGCGCGTAACAAGCCCCATTGCAACATTGGGACGATCGGCCACGTCGACCATGGCAAGACGTCGCTAACGGCTGCGATCACCAAGGTTCTCGCGGAGACGGGCGGCGCGACCTTTACCGCCTACGACCAGATCGACAAGGCGCCGGAAGAGAAGGCTCGTGGCATCACGATCTCGACGGCGCACGTCGAGTACGAGACCAAGAAGCGCCACTACGCGCATGTCGACTGCCCTGGCCACGCCGACTATGTGAAGAACATGATCACCGGCGCTGCCCAGATGGACGGCGCTATCCTCGTCGTCTCGGCGGCCGACGGCCCGATGCCGCAGACTCGCGAGCACATCCTGCTTGCTCGCCAGGTTGGCGTGCCGGCGCTCGTCGTCTATCTCAACAAAGTCGATATGGTCGACGACCCGGAGCTGCTCGAACTCGTCGAACTCGAGGTCCGCGAGCTCCTGTCGCGTTACGAGTTCCCCGGCGACGACATTCCAATCATCAAGGGTTCGGCCCTGATGGCGCTTGAGAACAAGTCGCCTGAGCAGGGGCATGATTCCATCCTCAAGTTGATGGATGCTGTCGACGCCTACATCCCGCAGCCGGAGCGCCCGAAGGACCAGCCGTTCCTGATGCCGGTCGAAGACGTGTTCTCGATCTCGGGTCGCGGCACCGTCGTCACCGGCCGCATCGAGCGCGGCATCATCAAGGTCGGCGAGGAAGTCGAAATCGTCGGCCTCAAGCCCACCCTCAAGACGACCGTCACCGGCGTCGAGATGTTCCGCAAGCTGCTCGATCAGGGCGAAGCGGGCGACAACGTTGGCTGCCTCCTGCGTGGCACGAAGCGCGAAGAAGTCGAACGCGGTCAAGTTTTGTGCAAGCCCGGCACGGTCAAGCCGCACACCAAATTCAAGGCTGAGGCCTACATCCTCACCAAGGAAGAGGGCGGGCGGCACACGCCGTTCTTCACCAACTACCGGCCGCAGTTCTATTTCCGCACGACCGACGTGACCGGCATTGTGGAGTTGCCGCAGGGCACCGAAATGGTGATGCCGGGCGACAATGTGACGATCGACGTCTCGCTTATCGTTCCGATTGCGATGGAGGAGAAGCTTCGCTTCGCCATCCGTGAGGGCGGCCGCACGGTCGGCTCGGGCGTCGTCGTTTCGATCACCGAGTGAGGCGTTGCGGCCAAGGGTCAGGCGGGGTTTACGCTCCGCCGCCCGGCCGACAGGGATTTGACACATGAACACGCAAAACATCCGC
This sequence comes from uncultured Alphaproteobacteria bacterium, assembly GCA_963833955.1. Taxonomy (GTDB): domain Bacteria; phylum Pseudomonadota; class Alphaproteobacteria; order Rhizobiales; family Beijerinckiaceae; genus Roseiarcus. Next base: position 25,385 of record CAWHZY010000010.1, read on the forward strand.
ATCCGTCTGAAGGCGTTCGATCACCGCGTGCTCGATGCTTCGACGAAGGAGATCGTGTCCACGGCCAAGCGCACCGGCGCCCGGGTTCGCGGGCCGATTCCCCTGCCGACCCGGATCGAGAAGTTCACTGTCAACCGATCGCCGCACGTCGACAAGAAGTCGCGCGAGCAGTTCGAAATTCGCACGCACAAGCGGGTGCTCGATATCGTCGACCCGACCCCGCAGACGGTCGATGCGCTGATGAAGCTTGATCTGGCCGCCGGCGTCGACGTCGAAATCAAGCTGTAAGGGTATTTGGCGAGCGTCTTTGAACCTCTTCAAAGACGCTCACGAAGGACAAACGCCAATGCGTTCAGGCATTATCGCAAAGAAGCTGGGCATGTCCCGCGTCTTCACAGACGCCGGGGACCACGTGCCGGTCACCGTTCTCCAGGTCGAGAGCTGCCAGGTCGTCGCCCATCGGACCCAGGAAAAGAATGGCTATACCGCGCTTCAACTCGGCGTCGGCAAGGCCAAGGTGAAAAACGTGTCGAAGGCGGAGCGCGGCCGTTTCGCGATCGCCCATGTCGAGCCGAAGATGCGGCTCGCCGAGTTCCGCGTCGAAGAGGACAAGATGATCCCGGTCGGGGCTGAGATCACCGCCGACCACTTTACCGTTGGACAATATGTCGATGTCACGGGTGTGACGATCGGCAAGGGTTTCGCCGGGCCGATGAAGCGCTGGAACTTTCGCGGCCTGCGCGCCACGCACGGCGTTTCGGTCTCGCATCGTTCGCATGGGTCGACCGGCGGCCGTCAGGATCCAGGCAAGACCTGGAAGAACAAGAAAATGGCCGGCCATATGGGAACTGATCAGCGTGACGACCCAGAACCTTCGCGTCGTCCGCACGGACCCGGACCGCGGCCTCATTCTGGTCGAAGGGGCGGTGCCGGGGCACGCCGGAGGTTGGATCGCGGTGCGCGATGCGATGAAGAAGCCGTTGCCGAAGGATGCGCCGTTGCCCGGTAAGTTCCGCGTCCACGCCGAAGCGGGCGCCGGCGCCCCATCGGCCGAAGCGGCAAAGGGAGAGTGACGCCATGAAATTCGACATGACGTCGATCGACGGCTCGGCCTCCGGCTCCCTGGAGCTCAGCGACGCCATATTCGGGCTTGAGCCGCGCGCGGATCTGATCGCGCGCATGGTGCGCTGGCAACTCGCCAAGCGCCAGGCCGGGACGCACAAGACGCTGGGGCGCGCGGATATTCATCGCACCGGTAAGAAGATGTACAAGCAGAAGGGCACAGGCGGCGCCCGTCATGGCTCGGCGCGCGTGCCGCAGTTCCGAGGCGGCGGACGCGCGATGGGTCCGGTGGTGCGCAGCCACGCGCATGACTTGCCGAAGAAGGTGCGGGCGCTGGCGCTCAAGCACGCGCTTTCGGCCAAGGTTCGCGCCGGCGGTCTCGTGCTGTGGGAAAGCGCGCACCTGGACGAGGGCAAGACGAAGATGCTTCGCGCGTCCTTCGAGAAGGCGGCGCTGAAGAATGCGCTCATCATCGATGGCGCGGCGCCGGAGGCGAAGTTCGCCCACGCCGCGCGCAACCTGCCGGAGATCGACGTGCTGCCGGTTCAAGGCGTCAATGTTTATGACATCATGCGGCGCGAGAAGCTGGTCCTGACCAGGGCCGCGGTTGAGGCGCTGGAGGCGCGGTTCAAATGATCAAGGACGTGCGCCACTACGACGCGATCGTCGCTCCGGTGATTACGGAGAAGGCGACGATCGCCTCCGAGAACAACCAGTTCGTGTTCAAGGTCGCGCGCACCGCGACCAAGCCTCAGATCAAGGCGGCGATCGAGAAATTGTTCGACGTCAAGGTGACGGCGGTCAATACGCTGCTGCGCAAAGGCAAGAATAAGGCGTTTCGAGGCGTTCGCGGACGCCAGCAGGACATGAAGAAAGCGATCGTCACGCTTGCCGACGGCCATCGCATCGACATGACCACGGGCCTGTGAGGAGCGATTAGTCATGGCGCTCAAGACATTTAAGCCGACCACGCCGAGCCTTCGACAGCTCGTCATCGTCGACCGCAGCGAGCTCTACAAGGGCAAGCCGGTGAAGAAGCTGACCGTGGGCAAGTCCGAGAAGGGTGGACGCAACAACAGCGGCCGCACCACGGTGCGCTTCCGTGGCGGCGGTCACAAGCAGACCTATCGCATCGTCGATTTCAAGCGGCGTAAGCTCGATGTCGTGGCCAAGGTCGAGCGGCTGGAATACGATCCCAACCGCACCAGCTTCATTGCGCTCGATTAAATATGCGGATGGTGAGCAAGCCTACATCATCGCCCCGCAACGTCTGTCTTCTGGAGACGAGGTGATCGCCGGCCTTCAGGTCGACGTTAAGCCCGGCAACGCGATGCCGCTCGCCAGCATTCCCGTGGGCACGATCGTCCATAATGTCGAGATGAAGATCGGCAAGGGTGGCGCGATTGCCCGCTCCGCGGGTTCGTACGCGCAGATCGTGAGCCGGGATCAGGGCTACGTGTCGTTGCGCCTCAGCTCCGGCGAGCAGCGGCTCATTCATGGCCAGTGCTTCGCCTCGGTCGGCGCGGTGTCGAACCCCGACCACATGAACACCTCGATCGCCAAGGCCGGGCGCAGTCGCTGGCTTGGACGTCGTCCACACAATCGCGGCGTCGTCATGAACCCGGTCGACCATCCGCACGGCGGCGGCGAAGGCAAATCTTCGGGCGGCCGGCATCCGGTGAGCCCGTGGGGCAAGCCGACCAAGGGCAAGAAGACCCGTTCGAACAAGGCGACGGATAAGTTCATCGTCGCATCGCGCCATGTGCGCAAGAAGAGAGGCTGAGCCATGACGCGATCGATCTGGAAGGGTCCGTTCGTCGACGGTTATCTGCTCAAGAAGGCGGATGTCGCGCGCAGGTCGGGCCGCTCCGACATCATCAAGATCTGGAGCCGCCGCTCGACGATTCTGCCGCAGTTCGTGGGTCTTACGTTCGGCGTCTACAACGGCCACAAGCACATTCCGGTGCTCGTGTCGGAAGAGATGATCGGCCACAAGTTCGGCGAATTCGCGCCGACCCGCACTTTTCACGGCCATTCCGCCGACAAGAAGGCCAAGAGGGCCTAATCACCGATGTCCAAACCATCCAACCCGCGCCGTCAGGCGGAGAACGAAGCCAAGGCGACAACGCGCATGCTGCGCGTCAGCCCGCAGAAGCTCAACCTTGTCGCCCAACTCATCCGGGGCAAGAAGGTCGCGACCGCGCTCGCCGATCTCGAATTCTCCAACAAGAGGATTTCGGTCGAGGTCAAGAAGACGCTCGAATCCGCGATCGCCAACGCCGAGAACAATCATGATCTCGACGTCGACGATCTGGTCGTCGTTCAGGCCTGGGTCGGCAAGGACCTCGTGTTGAAGCGCTTCAGTCCGCGCGCGCGCGGCCGGGCTGGGCGGATCGAAAAGCCGTTCGCCAACATCACGATCATCGTGCGCGAAGTCGCCGCCGCCGACGCTAAAGCCGCTTAGAGAGAGTCGAGATGGGACAGAAAATCAATCCGATCGGGCTGCGCCTCGGCATCAATCGCACCTGGGATTCGCGCTGGTTCTCCAGCAAAGGCGAATACGGCAAGCTGTTGCACGAGGACATGAAGATCCGCGAGTCGCTGACCAAGAGCCTCAAGCAGGCGGCGATATCGAAGATCGTCATCGAGCGTCCGCACAAGAAGGCGCGCATCAACATTCACTCCGCCCGGCCCGGCGTGGTCATCGGCAAGAAGGGCGCCGACATCGAAAAGCTGCGCAAGCAGGTCGCAAAGCTGACCAGCTCGGAAGTGGCGATCAACATCGTCGAAGTCCGCAAGCCGGAAGTCGACGCGACACTGGTCGCCGAATCCATCGCTCAGCAGCTCGAGCGCCGGGTGGCGTTCCGGCGCGCGATGAAGCGCGCGGTGCAGTCGGCGATGCGCCTCGGCGCCGAGGGCATCCGCATCAATTGCTCGGGCCGGCTGGGCGGCGCGGAAATCGCGCGTCTCGAATGGTATCGCGAGGGTCGCGTGCCGCTGCACACCTTCCGCGCCGACGTCGATTATGGCGTCGCCACCGCGCACACCGCCTATGGCACTTGCGGCATCAAGGTTTGGATCTTCAAGGGCGAGATCCTCGAGCACGACCCCATGGCTCAGGACAAGCGCCTGGCCGAGGCCGATCATTCCTCCACCCATCGTCCGCGCCGCGAACCACGCGAGCGCGAGCGCGAAGCCGTCTGACGGGCGCGCGAGCCGAGAGTATGCCATCATGATGCAGCCTAAGAAAACCAAGTTCCGCAAAGCCTTCAAGGGCCGCATTCACGGCAATGCGAAGGGCGGGTTCGCGCTCAATTTCGGTGAGTTCGGGCTCAAGGCGATGGAGCCGGAGCGCGTCACCGCGCGCCAGATCGAGGCCGCGCGCCGTGCGCTGACCCGGCACATGAAGCGCGCGGGCCGGGTTTGGATCCGTGTGTTCCCGGACGTGCCCGTTTCGAAGAAGCCGATCGAAGTGCGCATGGGCAAGGGCAAGGGCGCGCCGGAGTTCTGGGTGGCCCGCGTTGCGCCTGGCCGCATCATGTTCGAGGTCGATGGCGTGCCGGAGCTGATCGCGCGCGAAGCGTTCGCGCTTGCGGCGGCGAAGCTGCCGATCAAGACGCGCTTCATTCAGCGCATCGCGGAATAGGAGGCGCTAGAGCCATGAAAAACGCCGGCCGTCTTTCCGACATTCGCGTCATGACTGAGGATCAGCTCAACGACGAGGCGCTCAAGCTCAAGAAGGAGCAGTTCAACCTGCGCTTTCAGAAGGCGAGCGGGCAATTGCAGGACACTGCGCGGGTGCGCGTCGTGCGCCGTGATATCGCCCGCGTTATGACCGTCGCCGCGCAGAAGCGCGCCGCGGCGAAGGCCAAGGACTAAGACTCATGCCGAAGAGAATTTTGCAGGGCGTTGTCGTCAGCGACAAGCAGGAAAAGACGCTGGTCATAAAGGTCGAGCGCCGTTTCACGCACCCACTTCTGAAAAAGACCGTGCGCAAGTCAAAGAATTACCACGCGCACGTCGAAAACAAGACCCAGAAGGTCGGCGACACCGTCTCGATCGAGGAGACGCGTCCGATCTCGAAGCTCAAGCGCTGGATCGTCGTCGGCGAGACGGCGCCCAAGGCGTAATTTAAAAAGGCGGCTAGGCCATGATACAGATGCAAACCAATCTCGACGTCGCCGACAATTCCGGCGCGCGGCGCGTGATGTGCATCAAGGTTTTGGGCGGATCGAAGCGTCGCTACGCTTCGATCGGCGACATCATCGTCGTCTCGATCAAGGAGGCGATCCCGCGCGGTCGCGTCAAGAAGGGCGACGTGATGAAGGCCGTGGTGGTGCGCACCGCCAAGGACATCCGCCGCGCCGACGGGTCGGTGATCCGGTTCGATTCGAACGCCGCGGTGCTGATCAACAATCAGTCCGAGCCGGTCGGAACCCGCATCTTCGGGCCGGTGCCGCGCGAGCTCCGGGCCAAGAATCACGTGAAGATCATCTCGCTTGCGCCAGAGGTGCTCTGATGGCCGCTAAGATCAAAAAGGGCGACCGGGTGATCGTCACCACTGGGCGCGACAAGGGCAAGCGGGGCGAGGTTCGCCAGGTGATGCCGGAGGACGGCCGCGCGATTGTCGCGGGCGTCAATCTCGTGCGTCGCCATACGCGCCAGACGGCGCAGACCGAGGGCGGGATCATCAGCAAGGAATCGACGATCCATTTGTCGAACCTGGCGATTCTCGATCCCAAGACGGGCAAGCCGACGCGTGTCGGATTTAAAGTTCTCGACGACGGCCGGAAGGTGCGTGTCGCCAGGGGTTCCGGAGATTTGATCGATGGCTGAGACGAAGGGCGGGAAAGGCGACAAGAGCGCCAAACCCGGTAAGACGCGATAAGGCCGCCGGCCAAGGGCGTCAAGCCGGAGGCGGCTCGCGAGCGCTGAAGGAGGCGAAGGCCAAGTCGCGCAAGGAAGCTGGCGCCGAGGTCGCCTCGGCCGGCGCGGTCAAGGCTGCGCCGAAGGACTATGTCGCGCGCCTCAAGAAGCTTTATCGGGACGAGATTGTGCCGCAGCTCACCAAGGAGTTCGGCTACAAGAATCCGCTCGAAGTGCCGAGGCTCGACAAGGTCGTGCTCAACATGGGCGTTGGCGAGGCGGTCAACGACACCAAGAAGGTGACCTCCGCCGCGGCCGACCTCGCGCTGATCGCCGGGCAGAAGCCGGTCGTCACCCGAGCCCGCAAGGCGATCTCGACCTTCAAGGTGCGCGAGAACATGCCGATCGGCGCCAAGGTGACCTTGCGCCGGACGCGGATGTACGAGTTTCTCGATCGTCTGGTGACGGTCGCGTTGCCGCGCGTGCGCGATTTCCGCGGCCTCGATCCGAAGTCGTTCGACGGGCGCGGCAATTACGCGCTTGGCGTCAAGGAGCACATCATTTTTCCCGAAATCGACTACGACAAGGCCGAGGCCCAGCTGGGGCTCGACATCGTGGTCTGCACGACAGCGAAGACCGACGCGGAAGCGCAGGCCTTGCTGCGGGCGTTCAACTTCCCCTTCCGGCAGTGAGCGCAGGTTTGGCGCTCAGACGCGGAAAACGGAGCCGATGAATGGCAAAGAAGAGTGCGATTGAAAATAACCTGCGCAAGCAGCGTATGGCGAAGAAATTCGCCGCCCGCCGCAAGCGCCTTTTGGACCTCGCCAATGATCAGGCGCGTCCGATGGAGGAGCGCTTCGAGGCGCGCATCCGCCTCGCGGCGCTGCCGCGCAATGGCGCGATCATTCGCGTGCGCAATCGCTGCGAGGTGACCGGGAGGCCGCGCGGCTTCTATCGCAAGATGAAGATGTCGCGCATCGCGCTGCGCGAACTTGGCAATCAGGGCCTGATACCGGGCCTCGTCAAGTCGAGCTGGTGAGGAGGCAGAGATCATGGCGACGAACGATCCCCTCGGCGATATGCTCACCCGCATCCGCAACGCTCAGATGCGCAAGCGGGGCAAGGTCTCCACGCCTGGCTCATCGCTGCGCAAGAACGTGCTCGACGTTCTCGAGTCGGAAGGCTATATCCGCGGCTATTCGACCACGGATTACGGCAACGGCCGCACCGAGTTCGAAATCGAGCTGAAATATTTCGACGACCAGCCGGTCATCCGCAAAATCGAGCGCGTGTCCAAGCCCGGCCGCCGGGTCTATGTGACGGTCGATGCGATGCCTCGCGTCGCCAACGGGCTTGGGGTGTCGATCGTGTCGACGCCGAAGGGTGTGATGGCCGACCATTCCGCTCGCGAGAACAACGTCGGCGGCGAGGTTCTGTGCACCGTCTTCTAGGCGGCGCCGAGTTTAAGCAAACGGATTAGAGCAATGTCCCGCATTGGCAAGAAACCCATCGTCATTCCGTCCGGCGTCACCGCCAAGCTTGACGGCCAGACGATCGCCGTCAAAGGCGCGAAGGGCGAACTGAAATTCACCGCGCCCGACGAAGTCGCGATTGCGATCGAGGGCGGCGCCGTGCATGTCACGCCGCATGGCGAGGACAAGCGTTCCCGCGCCATGTGGGGCACGGCGCGCGCCCAGGTGCAGAATCTGGTCGGCGGCGTCACCAAGGGCTTCGAGAAGAAGCTCGAGATCAACGGCGTCGGCTACAAGGCGGCGGTCGCCGGCAAGAACCTGCAGCTTTCGCTCGGCTACAGCCACGACATCATGTATCCCATTCCCGCCGGAGTGACGATCACCGCGGCCAAACCGACGGAAATCTCGGTCGCCGGCATCGACAAGCGGCAGGTCGGCCAGGTCGCCGCAGAGATCCGCGGTTTCCGCGGCCCTGAACCCTATAAGGGGAAGGGCGTGAAATACGCTGGCGAATTCATCTTCCGCAAGGAAGGCAAGAAGAAGTAAGGCGACGGTCATGGCTCACTCCCAAACCACAGCGGATCGACGCAAGGCGCGCGTGCGCCGCGCGGTCAGCGCTCATTCGAACGGTCGCCCGCGGCTCAGCGTTTTCCGCTCCTCGAAGCAGATCTACGCTCAGGTCATCGACGACGAGCGGGGCCACACGGTTGCGGCCGCCTCCTCGCTTGAAAAGGCATTGCGCGAATCGTTGAAGACCGGCGCCGACGGTCGAGGCCGCAAAGCGCGTCGGCATGGAACTCGCCGAGCGGGCGAAGAAGGCCGGCGTCGACAAAGTGGTGTTCGACCGCGGCGGCTACATGTATCACGGGCGCGTCAAAGCGCTGGCGGACGGCGCCCGCGAGGGCGGCTTGGACTTTTGACGGAACGCAACGAAATCGAGCGGCGCTCAGCAACGCGCCGTGATGATCGACTGATGGAAGAAGCCAATGGCGCGTGAAGGAGAAGGCGGCCGCGGCCGCGATCGGAACCGCGAGGAGCGCGACAGCGAGTTTGTCGATCGCCTCGTGCATATCAATCGCGTGGCGAAGGTGGTGAAGGGCGGGCGTCGCTTCGGCTTCGCCGCCCTTGTCGTCGTCGGCGACCAGAAGGGACGCGTCGGCTTCGGCCATGGCAAGGCGCGCGAGGTGCCGGAAGCGATCCGCAAGGCGACCGAAGCCGCGAAGCGCGGCGTCGTGCGCGTGCCGTTGCGGGAAGGCCGGACGCTGCATCACGACGTGAACGGCCGCCACGGCGCGGGCCGCGTCGTGCTGCGCGCGGCGCCTGCCGGCACGGGCATCATTGCGGGCGGCCCCATGCGCGCCGTCTTCGAGTCGCTCGGCGTGCACGACGTCGTCGCCAAGAGCCAGGGCTCGTCGAACCCCTACAACATGGTGCGCGCCACCTTCGACGCGCTGGCGCGCGAAGACAGTCCGCGTTCGGTCGCCCAACGGCGTAACCTCAAGGTGTCGACGATACAGTCGCGCCGCCAGGGCGTCGAAGCCGACGCTTCCGATTCGTGAGAGCAGGCACGATGAGCTCCGACAAGACCATAACGCTGGAACAGACCGCCAGCGCCATCGGCCGGCCCGGCTCGCAGCGCGCGACGCTCAAGGGCCTGGGCCTCAACAGGATCGGGCGCAAGTCGCGCCTCGCCGACACCCCCGCCAATCGCGGCATGATCGCCAAGGTCGCGCATCTCGTGCGCGTCGTCGACGGCCAGTAAGGACGCCGCCATGAAGCTCAACGAAATAAGAGACAACCCTGGATCGTCGAAGGCGCGCATCCGCGTCGGGCGCGGCATCGGTTCGGGCAAGGGCAAGCAGGCCGGCCGCGGCGGCAAGGGTCAGACGGCTCGCTCGGGCGTCCGCATCAAGGGCTTCGAGGGTGGCCAGATGCCTCTGCATCGCCGCCTGCCCAAGCGCGGCTTCACCCCGCCTGCGCGGCTCGATTACAACGAGGTCAACCTCGGGCGCATTCAGCAGGCGATCGACGCCGGCAAGCTCAGCGCGGCCGAGCCGATTACGGTCGAAAGCCTCATGAAGGCCGGGGTCGTCACGCGCCGGCGCGACGGGGTCAAGGTTCTCGGCGTGGGCGAATGGACGACGAAGGCGGCTTTCGAGGTCGAGATCGCGTCCAAGAGCGCTGCGGCGGCGATCGAGAAGGCCGGCGGCAGCCTCAAGACGCTGCGCAAAGAGGACGCTCCTTCCGCCTCCTGAGCGCCGATCCTCAAGGTTGGCATTGGCCCGCGCGGCGACCATATGCTAGGGGCGTTTCCGCCAAAGTCGGCCTCGGCTGGCGGAAGCGACACGATATAAGATGGGGCGCTGGTCCTGAAGCGCCGCCCGGAGCAAATCCGCCATGGCGTCGGCCGCCGAACAACTCGCAGCCAATATCAACTGGTCAGCCTTCGCCAAGGCCGACGAACTCAAAAAGCGCATCTGGTTCACGCTCGGCGCGCTGGTCATCTACCGGCTCGGGACCTACATCCCGCTTCCCGGCATCGACCCTGCGGCGTTCGAGGCGTCGTTCCTCGGGCAGAAGCAGGGCGTGCTCGACATGTTCAACATGTTTTCGGGCGGCGCCGTTCAGCGCATGGCGGTGTTCGCGCTCAACATCATGCCCTACATCTCCGCCTCCATCATCATCCAGCTCTTGAGCTCGGTGGTGCCGTCGCTCGAGGCGATCAAGAAGGAGGGCGAGCAGGGGCGCAAGATTCTCAATCAGTACACGCGCTATCTGACGGTCATTCTCGCGGTCTTCCAGGCTTATGGCATCTCGATCGGGCTCGAGGGGCGCGCCGGCATCGTCAGCGATCCGGGACTTCTGTTTCGCATCTCAACGATCGTGACGCTTGACCGGCGGCACGATGTTTCTGGTCTGGCTCGGCGAGCAGATCACCTCGCGCGGCGTCGGCAATGGATCCTCGCTCATCATCTTCGCCGGTATCGTCGCCCGGTTGCCGCAAGCGGTGGTGCAATTGTTCGAGCTTGGCCGGCAGGGGTCGATCTCCACCGGGCTGGTGCTGGCCGTCATCATCATGGTGTTCGTCGTCGTCGCCTTCATCGTGTTCATGGAGCGGGCGCAACGCCGTGTGCCGATCACCTATCCGCGCCGGCAAGTCGGCAACAAGATGTACGAGGGACAGAGTTCGTTCCTGCCGCTCAAGCTCAACACATCCGGCGTCATTCCGCCGATTTTCGCCTCCTCGCTGCTGCTGTTGCCCACGACCGTCGCCAATTTCGCGCAAGGGTCGACGGGCTCGGGCGTGTTGTCGACCATCTCGGCGCTCTTGGGGCGCGGCAGCGCGCTCTATCTCGATCCTCTACGCGGCGCTGATCATCTTCTTCGCCTTCTTCTACACCGCGACCGTCTTCAATCCCTCCGACACCGCGGACAATTTGAAGAAGCACGGCGGTTTCATCCCTGGCGTCAGGCCGGGCGAGCGCACGGCGCAATATATCGATTACGTCCTCACTCGAATCACGGTTCTTGGCGCGCTCTACCTCGCCGTGATCTGCCTTCTGCCCGAATGGCTTATTTCCTATGCGGCGCTGCCGTTCTATTTTGGCGGCACCTCGCTCCTGATCGTGGTCAACGTGACGATGGACACCGTCGCGCAGATTCACGGTCATCTGCAGGCGCATCAATATGAAGGCCTGATCAGAAAGGCCAGGTTGAAAGGGCGGAAGCGATGAAGCTGATACTGCTCGGGCCACCGGGGGCCGGCAAGGGCACGCAGGCGCAGAGGCTGGCCAAATCCCTCAATATTCCGCAGCTATCAACGGGGGATATGTTGCGCGCGGCGGTCGCGGCGGGAACGCCGATCGGCCTCAAGGCGAAGGCGGTGATGGAATCGGGCGCGCTGGTGTCGGACGACATCGTCGTCGGCATCATCAACGACCGGATCGATGAGCCGGACGCCAGTCGCGGCTTTATCCTCGATGGGTTTCCACGCACGCTGGCGCAGGCGCGCGCGCTGGAGACCATGCTTGCCGCCAAGGGGTTGAGGCTCGACGCTGCGATCGAACTGACCGTCGACGCCCCTAAGCTCGTCGAGCGAATTGTCCGCCGCGCCCAGGAAGCGAGCGCTGCGGGGCAGCCCGTGCGCAAGGACGATGATCCCGAAGTGTTCAAATCGCGCCTCGCGGCGTTCGAACGCGACACGGCTGCGGTGACCCCGTTCTATCGCGAGCGCGGTCTCCTGCATGAAGTCGACGGCATGGCCCCGATCCAGGATGTCGCCAAGGCGATCGAACTCGGTCCTCTCGGTGGTCGCCGCCGCGTGACGGCGCCGTCGCCAGAGGCGGAGGCGCTCGTTGAGCGCCGCGGCCGCGCCGGCGTCATTGTGCTCAACCGCCCCAAGGCGCTGAACGCCCTGACCCTGACCATGGTCAGGCTGATTGCGGCCGCCCTCGACGAATGGGAGAGCGACGCGCGCGGTCGACCGGATCGTGCTTCTCGGAGCGGGCGAGCGGGCGTTTTGCGCCGGCGGAGACATCCGGCGCCTCTACGAGCTCGGCCGCGCGGGCGACCATGACGCCCAATTGACTTTTTGGCGTGAGGAATACCAGCTCGATCGGCGGATCAAGACCTATCCGAAACCGATCGTCGCCCTGGTGGACGGCATCGTGATGGGCGGGGGCGTTGGTCTGGCGATGCACGCTGCGCATACGGTCGCGAGCGAGCGCTTCGTCTTCGCGATGCCGGAGGTCGGCATCGGCTTTTTTCCTGACGTCGGCGCCTCGTGGCTTCTGCCACGCCTTCCCTCTCGCGCCGGCGTCTATTTCGCGCTGACGGGCCTGCGCGCCGATGCTGGCGACGCTCTCGCGCTGGGCCTTGCCAAGACCTTTGTTCCGAGCGCCGCCTTTCCCGCGCTGGCGCAGGCGCTGGAAAGCGAGGAGCCGGCTCGAGGCCGTGCTCGCCCGATTCGCGGCGTCGCCGCCCCGGTCAGCGCTGAGCGACGAGGCGGAAGGCCGATCGAGACTTGTTTCTCAGGACCTGATCGAGACGCGATCTTCGAGTCCTTGCGCGAAGCGGAGACGCAGGGCCGGCCTTCGCGGCGCCGGCGCGCGCGGCGATGCTGGAGAAGTCGCCGACCAGCCAGGCGATCGCGCTGAAGCAGATGGCGTTGGGCGCGACGGTTGATTTTGGCGAGGCGCTGCGGATGGACTACCGCATCGTCTCGCGAATTTGCCGCGGCCACGACTTTTATGAGGGCGTTCGCGCCGTGATCGTCGACAAGGACAATCGCCCGCGCTGGGCCGCGCCGCCGTCGCCGGCGGAGGTCGACGCTTATTTCGCTCCCCTCGGCGAAAGCGAGCTCAAGTTTCCCGGGCGGGACGCATGAAATACATCATGCGCCAGAGCCGTGACGGCGCGATCGAACTTGTCGATCGCATCGCCGGCTGCCGACCAAAGACCACGACCTCATGTCGGCGATTTCGCGGGTGGGTTGGGAGCATGCGCTCATCTGGTACATGCGCACGCTGGCCTGGGTCTGGATGGCGAAGGGTCTCTTCCACTGGGCGATCATTCTCGGCGCGCTTCCCGACCCTTGGCCAGTTCACGACGATGGCGCTCCCTCTGCAGGCGACGATCGTCGCTTTCGCCTGCCTCGATTTGCTGGCGGCGATCGGCCTCTGGCTCGCCGCGGCCTGGGGCGGGGCGATCTGGCTCTTGTGCGCGGTGGTCGAGGCCGCGTCCCCGATCTTAAGTCCGCGCGCGGCCGCGATCGGATATGGCGGCGCTCTGTTGAACATCGTGCTGGTGGCCGGTTATTTCCTGTTGAGCTGGCGGGCGGCGCGCGAACGGGCCTGACGCGCAGTTCCGCAGCGTCCACCTTCCGATCGGCGTGAGCCGCCTCGCGTTTGCGTCCTGTCAACGTAAACAAAGCCTTTGATTCAATTGAAATTTACCACCGCGTGGAAACTTTGGATTCATCTTGACTTTTAAACTCGTATTCACGCGCTTCCGTTACAGTTCTACTCATAAGAAGACCGAAGGAACGCTCGGCAGTTGAGTGGCGAAGAGGCGGGTGTGCAATGATTAACGCAGTCAAAACACAAGATATTGCAGTCAGGGTTGAGCCTGATCTTCGGGTATCCGGCCTGTACCTAGAGACTTTGACGATGGTCGAGCGGCTTCATCGTCGATTGCTGGACGTTATCAAGGATGAGTTCGACCGCCGCGGGCGATCCGACATCAACGCGGTGCAGGCTTTGCTCTTGTACAATATCGGCGACAAGGAATTGACCGCCGGCGAATTGCGCACCCGCGGCTATTATCTCGGCTCGAATGTTTCCTATAACGTCAAGAAGCTGGTCGAGATCGGCTTCCTCCATCATTCCCGCTCGCGCATCGACCGTCGCTCGGTTCGGATCAGCCTGACCGAGCGGGGCAAAGAGGTCCACCGCATCGTCGCTGGGATCTATGAGAAGCATGCGCGTACGATCGAACAGATCGGCGGCATCCCTGGCGACGACTTCGTTCGGATGAACGCCTCCCTGCTGCGCCTCGAGCGATACTGGACCGACCAGATCAAGTATCGGCTCTGATCCGCGCCGCTCGGCGCCTTCGGGTCAAAAAAGTGGGGCTGGGGCCTCCCTTCATGGGAGCGCCCCACTTTGCGTTCACCCGACGTTAAGCGGGCGGCCATAAAAACGCCCGAGTGAGACCTATGGTGCATGTGGAACGGCCAAGGCTTTCGCGGTCGCAACGCGCTCCAGAACGTCGAGGCGCGGGCGGCAAGGCTCGAACGAGAGCCGTCCGTTTCTTGGAGATTTGCATTTGATGCGTGGCATGACCGTCTCGTGGCTTTCGCGCCGCGCCCTTTTTAGCGCGACGGCATGCGCTGCTTTCGCCGTCGCTCTGGGGTCGATCCCGTCCAGGGCTCAGGAACAGGACGTCAGCCAGGCGGAATGGCCGCAGAGCTACGAAACCTCGCCGAAGATGGCTATTCAGCGCGAGGCGACGCCGATCTTGTCGTCGGCGACGGTCGACGCCACGCAGGCGGCCATCCAGAAATATCAGGACATCGTCGCCAAGGGCGGCTGGGAGACCGTGCCGGCTGGCCCTGAGCTGCGCGTCGGCTCGAAGGGCGGGGCGGTCGAGGCCCTGCGCGAGCGGCTGGTCGCGACTGGCGATCTCGATCCGGTCGCGGGTTCGGGACCGGTCTACGATTCGCTTTGTCGAGGCTGGGGTCAAGCGATTCCAGGCGCGCAACGGGCTCAACCGGAGCGGCGTGGTCGACAAGGATACGCTCGCGTCGCTCAACGTGTCGGCGGCGGCCCGTCTCCAGCAGCTCGAGACGAATCTCGTCCGCCTGCGCTCCTATTCCGGCGACCTTGGCGAGCGGTTCGTGATCGTCAACCTGCCGGGCGCTTCCGTCGAGACGGTCGAGAACGGGGTCGTCTATTCGCATCACCGCGCCGGAGTCGGCCGGATGGACCGTCAGTCGCCGATCATGCAGACCAAGGCGACGGAGATCAATTTCAACCCGTACTGGCACGTGCCGCCTTCGCTCATCAAGAAGGACCTGATCCCGAAGATGAAGGCGAATCCGAACTATCTTGCCGAGGAGAAGATCCACATCCTCGACAAGGATGGGCAGGAGGTTTCGCCGTCCACGATCAACTGGAACTCGGACGAGGCGACGCATTTCAGCTACCGCCAGGATCCGGGCAGCGAACTCGACGCGCTGGGCTTCGTGCGCATCAACATTCCCAACCCCTACGGCGTCTACATGCATGACACGCCGGAGAAGGGCGTGTTTGGCGACGACTTCCGTTTTGTCTCGTCGGGCTGCGTGCGCGTGCAGGACGTCCGCGACTACGTCGCCTGGCTGCTCAAGGACAATCCGGGCTGGAATCGCGACCAGATCGACGAAGTCATCCGCTCCGGCCAGCAGCAGAACGTGAAACTGCCGCAGCCGGTGAATGTCTACTGGATCTACGTGACCGCCTGGGCGACGCCCGATGGCCTCGTTCAGTTCCGTCCCGACATTTATCAGCGTGATGGCGCAGGCCCGGGACCGGTGGCTTCCGCCGTTCCGGTTCAGCCGCTGGCGCTGCCGCAGGAGTAGGCGTCAAAGCCCGCTCCGCTTGGCGCAAGCCATTACCGAGTCGGTTTCGAGCAATTCCAAGGGTTTGCGGCGCGATTAGCGAGTCGCTTGCGCGTTCAACCTATTGCGCTGCTCGCGCGTCGGCCGATGCTTGCGGTTTTGGCGACGATCGAGCGTTTTCAAAGGCTGGGCTGCCGAAAACTGTCACAAAATCAGATTTGCTCGTTGCTGCCTGCGTTGCCCTCCAGTCCACGCTCCGCCTCGGGTCGGCAAATAGCCCTTGATTCGAAGGAGTGCATGGATCGAAGGTCACTCGAAAACTAAGAATAGAACAAAAAATGAACAAAGTCAAGAGAAAGTCTGATTTCGCTGCGCTCAAGGCCCGCCGCTGCTTGGCGCCGCGTGTGGGGCCGCAGTATGCGTCGACCGATCCAACGGCCGACTACGGGCAGCTCGCGCATCACGGCCCTTCCAGACTCGCACCCGGGCAAATCGGGCCGCTGCGCGCAACCAAGATTGCGATACGAAATCGCCCACCGCCGTGGCGCCAAATTAGGGCAGGCGGGGTAGGCAGGACGGGTTGGCCTTAAGCTCAAGACCCGTCGCTACCCTCATTGCCCAACAGTCCTTTGTTCAGCGTCCGAGCCTACGCCGCCCGGACGAAGCGCGCCCGATTGGCGTTGATGAACTGCTCTACCGTGGTCAATGGAGCGCCGATGATCTTCACACCGATGCCATCCAAGCCCGCAATACGGCCCTCCAATTGGTCAATCATCACCGCCTCGAAGTGTCGGCGGAGCGTCGTGCGGTCGGAGAGTCCCACGATATCCATGAAATCCGATGGGGTTACCTGCTGGTAGTGCAGATCTAAACCGAGCACCCGTCCAGCCTCCGCCGCCAGCTCTTCATGGCTGAACTCTCTGGGACCGTGCAATTGATAAGCTTGGCCGCCATGCCCAGCCGGATTTTCAAGGATGTTGGCGACTATCTTGGCCGTATCACTTGCAGCCAAGGGCGCAAAGCGGCCGCTCTTATCGAACGGCATGATGTAAAGACCTCGCTGGATCAGCGGCGAAATGTAAAGCAGCCACTCGGCGAAGAAGGTAATTCGCAGATTTGTCGTCGGAATTCCCGACCAGTCGAAAACTTGCTCCGAAAGCCAATGATTCTGGGTGACCTTGCTTCTCGCATCGGGGCGTGACTGCTTGTGCGATAGGTTCACGATGTGTTGGACACCGTTCTCTCTGGCTGCCTGGGCAAAAAACACGGCCGCCTCAACGAGACCTTCAGCAATCGGGAAGCAGAAATAAGCTCCGTCGATCCCTTCGAAGGCCCGACGGACGTCGCCTAGACGAGTGATATCCCCGTAGACGACCTCGGCGCAGAGTTCGGCGAGCGCCTTCGAGCGTGCATCCTCCCGATGGGCGAGCGCTCGAACGGTGAGGCCTTTTTTGAGCAATTCCGCCACGGTCGAGCGTCCGGTATCGCCTGTCGCGCCGGTCACAAGAATCTTCGTCATCGTCGTCTCCGCTTGGGCGTCCACCGAGGGCGCCATATTGCATATACATCATTGGGCACAAGATTATTGCATATGCAATATGGTACTGCAGGAAACTCACCCTCGCAGAAAGCCGTCCGCGACAGTCTTGATGACGCTCAGGGCCGCCGGTCCGAACAGCTTCGCGGCGCGCTCCTGTCCGACCCGCCAAGCTGGGATCGACGAGAAATAAAGATCCTCACCGGCTTTGCTTAATCTTAAGGGGCGCGAACGCCCGCGAACTTGACTGGCGACCTCCTCGACCCATCCCGCATCGATGAGCAGCTTGAGGTTTCGGGTAAGCGTGGAGCGATCAATGAAACCGGCGCGGCCGATTTCCGCTCTGGTCGCCTCCCCTAACCGTATGATCAAACCGAGCAAGGTCTGTTGAGAGGATATTAGGCCGAGAGGACGGAACTCTTCGTCGAAGATGCTGGTCATGATCCGCGATATGAGCCGTATCCGGGCAATGACGCACGTGTCTTCAATCTCTCGCAACGTGGCTTGTCGGTCGGCTGAGAGCCCCAGGGATTTTTTCATGACCCTGACGTGGTGCATATGCAACATTTGGTCAAGCCCTGGAGAGGTGCTCCTCGCGTTGACGATTCCAATCGAACGCGGGGGGGTCGCGCCGCCAACATGGGGCGCCGATCGCCCGCGCTCGACAAATCCGACGGCTCGGGGAAAGCTCGGTTGCAGCAACGTGACGCAGATCAGGAACTTCTACCCATTCTATTTGAGCGCGACTCATCGCGCTCAAACCCGCGCAACGGCGCGGGCGCGCATTCGCGCTTCGGCCATAAGGCGATGATCGGTTCCGATCATCGAGTCTCGGTACTAACGAGCGGGGCCGGCCGTCGTCGCGGCGATCGGCAATTTCGATGCGGTCGATCCCTCGAACGCAGCAGCCGAACCGAGCGATCTGGCCTTGGCGCCGAAGCCCTCCTCCGTTCTCTGGCCGATCAACTCGATCCGCGATGCGGCCCAGGCGGGGCTTCCCAACGTTTCGACCGATAAGAGCGGGGCGCCTCGTTACATTCCGGTGATCTATGAAACGCCGGACGGCGTCATTCCGTCCTTCGCGCTTGCTGCCGCGTCCCAGGGGCTAGGGGCAGAGCCAGTCTTTAGTCCAAACCGGATCGAGATCGCGGGGCAGTCGAGGGCGATGGACCTCGGCTATCACATGCCGCTGCGCTTCTACGGGCCCGCAGGAAGTTTCAAGCGCATCAGCGCAGTTCAGGTCCTCCGAGGAGGACTCGACCCGGAGGCGTTCCGTGGCAAAGTCGTCATTGTCGGCGTTACGGCCACGGGCGCTTCCAACTCGTTCGCGACGCCGTTCGATCGCGTTGCGGCAGGCGCAGAAGTCTTCGCGACCGCAATCGGCAATCTCATGGCCGGCGGCGGGTTGGCGCGGACGCCATCGACCCGCCGCCTCGATGCGGCCGTCGCGGTCGCGCTTCCCGTTGTCATGATCGCGCTCATGGCGATGCAGGGGGCGGCGACCGGGCTCGCTCTCGCAAGCCTGGTCTTCGCCCTTTGGCTTGGAGGAGTCTTTCTCGCCTTCGTCAATGGCTATTGGCTCAGCATCGCGGCGCCGCTCGCGTCGGTCGTGCCGCTGACGTTCGGCTTCGCCGCCGCCCGGTCGATTGTCGAACGTCGTGCGGGCATGAAAATTGCCGCCGAGAATTCGACGCTGGCCAGGTTTCAGTCGCCGCTCCTTCTCGATCAGCTTCAGAGAGAGCCCGATTTTCTGGAAAAGCCGGTCCACCAGGATGTCGCCGTGATGTTCGTGGACCTGTCCGGGTCGACAGGGGTCTCGGAGGCGCTCGGACCTGAATGGACGCGCGATCTTTTCGGCGCGATGCAGACGCTCGTCGAGGGCGAGGTCACGGCGCATGGGGGTGTCGTCATCAATTACATGGGCGATCGGGTTCTGGCGGTGTTCGGTTTGCCGAAGCCGCGAAGCGACGACGCCGCGCGGGCGCTTGCGACTGTCGAGGCGCTTCATGCGTCGATGACCGCGTGGCTGGCCGAACTGCCGCCCGCGGCGCGCGAACGTCTGGATTTCCGGATCGGGCTGCATTTCGGCCCGGCCATTCTGTCCCGGCTCGGTTCGCCGACCCAACAGCAGATCACCGCCACCGGCGATACAGTCAACGTCGCGAGCCGGCTTCTGGAAGTGGCCAAGCAGCAACATTGCCGCGTCGTCGTCGCGGAGGATCTTTTCCGGGCGGCAGGCGCGACTGCGCCGTTGGCGGATATCGATTCCGTACTCTACGCGCCGCTCATTGTTTCAATTCGCGGTCGAGCCAGCGATTTGCCGGTTCGCATCCGAACCTGAGCCTCCACTTGGATCGGGTCTGGAGCCGCCTCATCACGGGCTGGCCCGACGGCGTCCATCGGTGGAAGGGAGCAGGCCGGTTCGCGCGGCGGAGTGCTTTGGCTTGCGCCCGCGTCGCAGGCCGACGAAGCCGAGACCCGCGAAGCCGAGGACGATCATCGCCCAGGTCGAGGGCTCGGGGGCGGCAGATCCGTCGAGATTGACCGTCACGTAGCCATTGCCGCTGTTGACGCCCGACAGGAGCACCTGATGGGCGACCGTCGGGGGCAGAAAGGAGCCGCCGCCGCCCCCGCCGCCGCCGTTGTTGCCGCCGCCGCCGCCCGAGAAGCCGCCCCCGCCGCCGCCGCCAGCATCGCCGGCTCCGCCGCCGCCGCCAAACCCGCCATTCGTCTGAATGGCTCCGAAGGATGTAATGCTCGGGGCGCCTTCGCCGCCGAGCGCGTTCGAGGAGCCGTTGCCGAGGACCCCAGCCCCCCCGCCGCCGCCTTCGAACAGGCCGGCCCCTCCGCCGAGCCCCTCGAGGCCGGCGCTGCCGCCGCCAGTTTGGTCGCCCTTGCCGCCGGCGATCGTCGCCAGCCCCGGCCCGCCATTGCTGAACAAGCCGCCCCCGCCGCCGCCTGCCGCAACGAGATACGCGCCATCCGTGATGTCGAAGACGAAGCTGCCGCCCCCGCCGCCGCCGCCGTCGATCTCCGCCAACTGACCCTCGCCGCCTGCGATCACGGTCAGCATGGTCCCGGCGGACAAGACGATGTCGCCCCCCGCCTCGGCGCCCAGACCACCGGGGGAGAAAAAGGGCTTGTTGCCGCCCGCCGCGCCATAGGCGGTGATGTCATAGACGCCGGTTGTCGGCACGGTCCAGGTGACGAGCGATCCGGTGAAGTCGAACGTCATGGCGTCGGCCTCGGCCACGATCATCGCCACGGCCGGCGCGCCAGCCAACAGCACTCTGTTGATCCAGAATTTGCGACACATGTGCAGCACCTTTCGACGGCGAAAGGACCTGATGGAGACCGAGCCCATCGCGCCTGGCGCTCTCAACGACGTCTGGCGGACGCGGTCCTGCGCGCGCGGCGGTCCCAAAAGCGCGGACGCCACATTGCCGCCACAACAAATTGTCCCGCGTATGACAACGGGCCGATAATCGCCGCCGGCGAGCCGTTGGGCGAGCTTTCGTCCTATCTCGCCTGATCCGCGATCCGCCCGAGGCTCTCCTCGCGCCCGAGCACCGCGAGCACGTCGAAAATGCCCGGCGAGGTCGAGCGGCCGGTGAGCGCCGCGCGCAATGGCTGAGCGACGATCCCTAACTTTGCGCCTTCCTCTTCGGCGTAGGCGCGCACGACGGCCTCCGTGCTTGCCACAGTCCACTCTGTGAGGCCGGTCAGGCGCGGCAGCAGGTTTTTGAGGTGGAGGCGCCCGGCGCGGGCGAGAATCTCCTCGGCCTTCGCATCCATTTTCAGCGGCCGTTCCGCGAACAGGAATCCAGCGCCGTCCAGCAATTCGACCAGCGTCTTGGCGCGCTCCTTCAAGCCCGGGATCGCGGCCTGGAGCTGGGCCCGCTTAGGCTCGTCGAGCTTGGCCGCAACCTCTGGGCCGCCCGCAAGATAGGGCAGGGCGCCGATCAGCGCGTCGAACAGCTCATCGTCGCTCGCCGCTCGCATATAATGTCCGTTGACGTTCTCGAGCTTGGCGAAGTCGAAGCGCGACGGCGAGCGGCCAATCGCCCCGAGATCGAACGCGTCGATCAGTTCTTCGGTGGAGAAGAATTCCTTGTCGCCGTGGCTCCAGCCGAGCCGCGCCAGATAGTTGCGCAGAGCGGCCGGCAGATAGCCCAGAGCGCGGTAGGCGTCGACGCCGAGCGCGCCGTGCCGCTTGGAGAGCTTGGCGCCGTCCGGCCCATGGATGAGCGGGATATGCGCCATGATCGGGACATTCCAGCCGAGCGCCTGATAGATCTGGGTCTGCCGCGCCGCGTTGGTCAGATGATCGTCGCCGCGAATGATGTGGGTCACGCCCATGTCGTGATCATCGACGACGACGGCGAGCATGTAGGTCGGGTTGCCGTCCGAACGCAGCAGCACGAGATCGTCGAGATCCTTGTTGGCGAACACGACCTTGCCCTGCACCTTGTCGTCGATGATCGTTTCGCCATCTTGCTGCGCGCGCAGACGGATCACCGGCTTGACGCCTGCGGGCGCCTCCGCCGGATCACGGTCGCGCCAGCGGCCGTCATAGCGCATCGGCTTGCCCTCGAGGCGGGCCTTCTCGCGCATTTGCTCGAGCTCGGCCACGCTGGCGTAACAGCGATAGGCGCCGCCGGAGCCAAGCAGCTGCTCGGCGACCTCGCGATGGCGCTCGGCGCGCTGAAACTGGCTGATCGCCTCGCCGTCCCAGTTCAAGCCGAGCCATTTGAGCCCATCGAGAATTGCGTCGACCGCCGCTTGCGTCGAGCGCTCGCGATCGGTGTCCTCGATGCGGAGCAGGAACGTGCCGCCGAAGCGCTTGGCGTAGAGCCAGTTGAACAAAGCCGTGCGCGCGCCGCCAATATGCAGGAAGCCGGTCGGCGAGGGCGCGAAGCGGGTGATGACGGAAGACATGAAAACCGATCCAGGAGACGGAACTGCCAATTTTTGGACCGCGCGCTCTAGCAGAACGAAGCAAGCGCTGCAAAGCCCATCGAAGGCGCACATAGTCTTGGTTGCGATTGTCCAAAGATCGTTGGCTTGCAACCATTCCGCTTGGCGCGGGGGTTTCGCTAGGCTCAGAAGGACCCCTGCAAACGCGCCTCCAGGATGGACTTCGTCTTCATGTTGACGCGCAATGACGCCACGGTCGAGAACGCGCTAGATCTTGTGGAGGTCGCGGGGCCGCTCGGTTTGAAGCCCATCGGCTTCAAGGATGTTGGCGCCGACTCGGCCCTACTGCGGCGCCTGCGGGCGCTTTCGATGAGGGATCGGATGTCGGCGCATTGTTTGCGTCAACAAGCGCTAGGTTTGATCCAAATCAATGTAGCCGGTCGAGGCGGAAGAGATAGTCCAGGCGCAGCCGAAGACAGCGGCCGAAGAGGGTTATGGCGTCGGCTGGTGAATGCGAGGGTTCAGGTGTCCCGCGGGCAGCTTGTCGCTTATCAAGTTTGGGACGCTCCAACCCGGTGGTTCCACTGGGTTAACGCGTTGTCGGTGCTGGGCCTGATGGCGACCGGGCTTATCATCCTGTTCTCCGGCGACCTCGGCGTATCGCCAGCCGGGAAAGTCACGCTCAAGACAATCCATGTTTGGATCGGATACGTGATGACCGCCAATCTGCTTTGGCGGTTCGTCTGGGCGTTTTTCGGCAATCGGTACGCCCGTTGGAAAGCGATCCTGCCGGGTGGGCGAGGGTACTTGACGTCGCTGGAAGCCTATGTCTCGGCCTTTCTCGCCGGTCAGCCGAAACACTATCTCGGCCACAATCCAATCGGCCGCTTGGCTGTTTTTGTCATCCTCCTGTTCCTCGTCGTCCAGGCCGGGACGGGACTCGTCTTGGCCGGTACGGACATCTTCTATCCGCCTTTCGGGACGTGGATCGCCGGTTGGATCGCGGCTCCAAATATCGATCCTCTCACACTTACGCCGCTTGCCCGCGATCTGATCGACCCCAAAGCCTACGCGGCGATGCGCTCGTTCCGCGCCCCATTCGCCGAGTTGCACGAAATCGGCTTCTATCTGCTTGCGGGCATCGTCTTGGTGCACATAGTCGCCGTGGTTGTGACCGAATTGCGCGAAGGCGGGACTTTGGTTTCGGCAATGGTGACCGGCCGGAAGATCGTTCCCGGCCAGCCGGAGGATGATTGAGGACCGTCGAAACATCGAAAAGGGAGGTTCCTTCGATGAGGGCGAAATTTGCCGCCGTATTGGCTTTCGGATGCTGCCTCACCGCTTCAGCCTTCGCCCAAGAGAATTTGATGGCGCGCGCAAAGCAGCAGTTTCAACCGATACCGACCACTCCTCCGGAGCTTCCCGGCAACCCCGCGTCGCCGGCCAAGCTCGAGCTTGGCAAGATGCTGTATTTCGACCCGCGTCTCTCCGCGAGCCATGTCATCAGCTGCAACTCGTGTCACAATATCGGGCTCGGCGGCGCGGACGCCGAGTCGACCTCAATCGGGCACCGCTGGCAGCACGGCGGGCGCAACGCGCCGACCGTGTTCAACGCAGTTTTCAACACGGCGCAGTTCTGGGACGGACGGGCAAAAGACCTCGAGCAGCAGGCGGGCGGCCCGATGGTCAATCCGGTCGAGATGGCCTCGCCGTCGGCCCATGTGGCGGAACAGCTGAAGGGCACGCCGGGGTATCGCGACGCTTTCGGCAAGGCCTTTCCGGGCGAGAAGGATCCGATCACGCTCGCCAACGCGCAAAAGGCCATCGCCGTGTTCGAGGCCACGCTGATCACGCCGAACGGACCGTTCGACAAGTTCCTTCGAGGCGACGCCAATGCGCTTTCAGACCCGCAGAAGCAGGGGCTCGCTCTGTTCATGGACAAGGGTTGCGCCGCCTGCCACGGCGGCATCAATGTGGGCGGTGGAATGTACGCGCCGTTCGGCGTCATCGAGAAGCCTGGGGCCAGTCTCCTGCCCCCGGAGGATAAGGGGCGCTTCATGGTGACGAAGACGCCGAGCGACGAATATGTCTTCAAAGTCCCGACGCTGCGGAACATCGCGCTCACGGCCCCGTATTTTCATACGGGCCAGGCTTGGGATCTGCGACAGGCAGTGGCGGTCATGGGGGTCAGCCAGTTGGGCGCTCAGCTGACCGGAGACGAGATCGACAAGATCGTGAGCTTCCTCGACAGTCTGACGGGCGAGCAACCGCAGGTGACCTATCCCATTCTTCCGCCGAGCGGCCCCGCAACTCCGCAGCCGCAGCCTTAGGTGGTCAGCTTCCGCCTGGCCTGCGCGTCGGCTTCGCTGACGAACACATCCGGCGGCCAATTCTCCTTGAGCGCCTGGCGCATCAAGTCCTGCTGGGTCTTGGGCGCCATGCCGCCTTTCGGCGGGTCGCGGTCGAGATTGGTCGGGAAGGAATAGCCCTCGGCTGAAGCCGCGATCGCGTTGTCGGCCTCGGCCGCCGTGATCGCCTGATCGCTCAGAAGATCTTTCAGCGCCGGATAGAGTTTCAGGCTCATCTTGAGCCGGTCGACGCTTTCCATCGCGCGGCCGAAGGCCGAGGAGACCTGCAACAGATTGGCGATGCGGCGCACGTCCTTCGAGCGGTTCGTCCCCGCCGCATGGAATAGAGCCGGGTTGAAGAACACCGCGTCGCCCTTGGCGAGCGGCAGCTGGACATGATGCTTGTCGAAATAGTCGCGAAACTCCGGCCGCGCCGTCGCCATATAGCCGGGCAGATAGCCTTGCGAGAACGGCAGATAGAGCGTCGGGCCCGTCTCGACCGGCATGTCGCAATGGGCGATCGCGCCCTGCAGCGTCAGCACGGGGGAGAGACGCTGGACGTGGACGGGAAAGCGCTCGATCGTCTCCGCCGACTGGAAACCCAGATGATAGTCGCGGTGCGCCACCTGCGCCGCGCCGCCCGGGTTGACGACGTTGAGCTGCGACGTGATCTGATAGGAGGGCCCGAGCCAGGCCTCGCTGACCAGCGCGATGATTGCGTTGCCGTAATAGGAAGCGAAGACCGCAGGATCGCGCAGGCACAGCTTCTCGAGCGCGTTCCAGATGCGGTCGTTGGCGCCTGGCTTGGCGAAATGATCGCCGCCGCCGACGTTGCTCGCGCGCTCTTCCTCGATGATCGCCCAGTAATGCGCGTTGGATCTATCGATCGCGGTCAAGTCGGGGAACGCGTTGCGGATGACGATGATGCCGGGGCCGTCCGTAAAGGCGTCGACCCATTCGGCCAGCAATTCCTTGCGCGACTCGGGCGAAGCGGCGGCTTTGCGCGCCTCGAGGCCGTCGTAGACCAGCACGTTCGACTCGACGTCGCTGGCGAAGGGATAGTCCGCGCGGTTGAGCGAGCGCTCGACTTGGCTCTTGAACTCTTCGAGGTCGCAGGCATCGGCGGTGAGCCACACCCGGTTGGCTCTCAGGCGTTTGGCGTTGTCGTCCTTCATGAGCTTTCCTCCGTGCAATTGTTTCTGGGGGTCAGTATAAGGGCGAAGACCAGCAAGATTATTGCGCCGACCCATCAAAAACCCATCAAGCCGTCGCCGTGGCCCACCCGTTTCTCGTCAAGGAAATCGCGCTCCAGGCGGCCTTAAGCGAGGCGACCGTCGATCGCGTGCTCAACAGGCGCGGCGGCGTGCGCGGGCATACCGCCGAGCGCGTGAAGCAGGCGATCCGCGAATTGCGCGGGCAGAGCGAGCAAGCCGGACTCACGGGGCGCAAGTTCGTCGTCGACGTCATCATGCAGGCGCCGGACCGCTTCTCCGAGGCGGTGCGGGTTGCGCTCGAAGATGAGATGCCGACATTGCGGCCTGCGGTGTTTCGCGCGCGCTATCATTTCAGCGAGATCGTGCGCCTTGCCGATCTCGCGGCGCTCATCGACCGGATCGGCGCGCGCGGAACCCATGGCCTCTTTCTCAAAGCCCCCGACGAGCCGGAGATCGTCTGCCGCGGTTGATCGTGTCGTTGCGCGCGCAATTCCCGTCGTCACGCTCGTCACCGATGTGCTCGACAGCCGCCGCGCGGCCTATGTCGGCATGGACAACCGAGCCGCCGGCGAGACGGCCGCCTATCTCATTGGCGAATGGCTCGGCGGCGCGAAGGCCAAGATTCTGGCGACGTTGAGCAGCAATCGCTTTCGCGGCGAGGAGGAGCGGGAAATCGGATTCCGCCGGGCGCTCAGGACGCGCTATCCCAATCTCGGCATCGTCGAAGCGAGCGAAGGCCTTGGCATCGACCAGCCGACCGGCGCGCTCGTGCGCAAGGCGCTCGCCGCCAATCCCGACATCGTCGGCGCCTATTCGATCGGCGGGGGAAACCGCGCCGTGGTCGAGGCGTTTCGCGCGACGGCGCGGACGTGTCGCGTGTTCGTCGGCCACGACCTCGACGCGGACAATCTTGCGCTATTGCGCGAGCGGAAGATCTCGGCGGTGCTGCATCACGACTTGCGCGCCGATATGCGCGTCGGCGTGTCGCGTCGTCATGCAGGCGCATCGCGTGTTGCCACAAAGCGCAGCCCCGCCGCCGTCCCAGGTTCAGATCATCACCCCATTCAATTTGCCAGGGACTTATACCAATTCTATATGAGCGCGACTCATCGCGCTCAAACCCGCGCAACGGCGCGGGCGCGCATTCGCGCATTCGCGCCATAAGGCGATGATCGGTTCCGATCATCGCGTCCTGGTATTAAAGCCGATCGTCATCGCGAGGAGGCCGAGGGCCGACGCGGTGATCCAGGAGTCGCAGGGCGCGCTACGTTCCCTGGATTGTCTCGCCGCTGCGCTTCTCGCAATGACGAGGCGGTTCGGTTCCAAACATTTTGCTCTCGTTTGGCGAGCAGCGCTGCCTAGGGCCCGCGCCGCCAGATCGTCATCTCGACATTATGCGCTGGATCGAGGGGCATCGTCCTGGAAAGCTTGAGCCCATGCTGCTCGAGCACGCTCGCGGCGGTCACGCCGGCGTCGCTGGCGGAGAAGACCGAGCGCCCGCCGGGAAGCCTGACCCCATGCGCGCGCGACAGATGAAAGCCGTCAAAGCCGATCATGAGGAAGAGATCGAACACCACCTGGCCGCCGCCCACGGCGACGATTCCGCCCTTCGGCAGAATTCGGGCCGCGACTTCTTCCCAAGTTGCGCGACGCGGGTCCCACCACCAGCCGTCCGGGCGCTGCTCAAGGCCCGCCGCCTCACGCGAAACGACAAGACGCACGCTCCGGTGGACATTGGGCTCGAGCTCGTGGCTGCGCCGTGCAAATACAACGAGGTCCGCAACCTCTTGCGCCCGCTGGTAGAGTTCCCAGTCTTTTTCGTTGCGCAGTGAAGTCGGGGTCAGTCCGTCGGCGCCAGCGATCTTGTCGTCGTCCGAGACGATGGCGTAGCCGGTGATGTCAAGGCCCCCTGGCATCCTGGCGCCCCTCCTGATCGTGAAGCCGCAGTCGACTTGCGCCCGGCACGAGTTTCAAACGGAAAGGGGGCCGGCTGTCACGCATTTGTCACGCATATCTCAGACGCTTCGCCAGGTCATCCCTGGCGCGAAAGGTAAGAAATCATGTCTCGCTCACGATTGTCATCGCTTGCGCTCTCGATCGCGTTCGCGCTTGCCGCCCCGATAGCCGCATCCGCCGATGTCACTCAGCCGGTCCCCCATCACAGGACCGCGCACCATGCATCCACGCAGCAAGCGCACCACTCGTCGCGCAAACAGCGGCTCAAAATCGAAGGCCTGAGCCGCAATCCAAGGGATTGCGCGAAATACGGTTGCCTCGGCAACAACTAGCGCCCGCTCGTCCGGCCCCCCGCTTCGGTTTTCCGCTCACGCCGCCAGCGCGTCCAGCGAGCGCTGCATCGCCGCCATCCCCGCTTCGATCGCCCTTCGACAGAAAGCCGCTGGCGTCGTCCGGCAGGAAGTCCACGGTCCATGCAACCGAGGTTAAGCCGTCCGCGAGCTCAGAGACCTGGAGCGCGGCGTTATAGTGGCGGGTGCGGCCGCCCTCGGCGGTCCACACGAGTCGCCGCGCCTCATCGTCGAGCGTGACGATTGGCTCGCGCACCACCATGCCGTTGACGAAAGTGACGATGCGCGCGCCCGGTTCGAGTTTCGTGTCGGTGACGAAGCCGGGGACGAGTCGCGTATGCAGAGCGCCGATGTCTCGGATCGCCGCCCAGACGTCGCTCGCCGGCGCGCGGGTTTTGAGCTCGGATCGAATCGTCGCCATCGGCTATTTCCCCCCGTAATAGGCTTCGAGCCGATAGCCTTCCGGATCATGAACGAAGGCGGCGTAATAGTGCGGCCCATAGTCCTTCCGCAGGCCGGGCTTGCCATTGTCGCGCCCGCCATGCGCCATCGCCGCCTTATGGAACGCCACGACGCTCTCGCGGCTCGGCGCGGTGAAGCAGAAGTGGAGCCCGGACTTGGGATCGTCGGGCACTGGCTGTTCCGCCGCGTTGACCCAGAAGCCGGGGCCTCTTTGCCGTAACCGAGCGACGTCTCGTCGGCGCTGAGACAGCTCAATCCAAGCGGCTTCAGCGCCGCGTCATAAAACGCTTTGGCCTTCGACATGTCGCGAACGCCGATCGATATGTGATCGAACATGAATGGTTTCTCCTGATGCAGCCGACAAGCCGGTGAGGCGGTCGTCCTCGGTCGAGGTGGAACCCTAGTTTGGCCTGGCGTTTCACGGCTTGGGGAAAATTGCTATCTTCAGCCCATGCAAGGTGCAGTCCGCCCCGTTCGCATTCGTCCGCCCATGCCGCCTGACGAGGCGCTCCTCAAGCGAACGTTGGCGGCCGGCGACGGCTGGAGCCTGCACGAAATCGTCTGTCGCGCCGGCCCTTCTGACCGGCCTTTCGAGGAGCGGCATGACGGGTTCAGCGTCTCGGCGGTCGTCGGAGGAAACTTCACCTATCGTTCGGACGCCGGCCACGGGCTGCTCTATCCCGGCGCCTTGCTGCTCGGAAACAATGGCTCATGTTTCGAATGCGGCCACGCGCATGGGATTGGCGATCGCTGCATTTCTTTGAATGTTTGTGAGGAGCAGTTCAGCGAGGTCGCCGCGGCCGCGACCTCGACCAGCCGGTTCCGCTTTTCGGCTCCGAGCCTTTCGCCGTCGCCGAAAGCGCTGCCGATCATTGCGCAGATGGAGGCGCTGTCTTGCGCCCCGTCTTCGCTGCGCTCAGAGGAACTGGCGTTGCGGATCATCGAGCGCGTCATCGCCCTGATGGCCGGTGATCGACAGACTCCGGCCGCACCCACCGGGCGCGAGACGAGACGGGTGATCGAAGCGATCCGCCTGGTCGAATCCGACGCCGCGCGACCGCTTGAGCTGAAGGAAATGGCGGCGGTCGCGGGCATGAGCAAGTATCACTTCCTGCGCGTCTTCCGCAGGCTGACGGGCATGACGCCGCATCGCTATCTCATCAGCGCCCGGCTGCGGCGCGCCGCGCTCGCGCTGGCGTCGTCCCCCCGACCGGTCATCGCCGTCGCGCTCGACGCCGGCTTTGGCGACCTCTCCACCTTCAACAAAACCTTTCGCGCTGTGTTCGGCCTGACCCCGACCCAATATCGCACGTCGCGGCTGTAATACGCTGCCGCCGCGCATTCGACCTGCGAGCCCCGCCAGACGAGCGGGTCGCGCGAAGTTGACGGCAGCCGCCACATCGGCGGCTGTCTTGGCCGCGACCGCGTAAGCGCTCGGCGCGGACGTCCCGGTGTCCACCCAACCGGCGGTCATCGTTCCAGCCTGTAAACTTCCAATGGCTGAAGGGGTAAACCGGCGCGCGACTGGACGCTAATGACAACGACCGCGACTCGCAAAAGCGGACCATCGCGAGCGGCGATCTTGGCGTTGGAAGTCCGGCCGTCTTTGGCGGCGCCTATGCCTTTATTGACAGAGGCCTCCCGCGCCCTGCATCATAGGTGTACTAACGACATGCCGGATTTCCCGCGCGACGCGGACGCTGGGCCGCATTCTGAGTTGTATCGAGCCCGCTTGTTTTTATCGGTGAATGGCACGACCCTCGAAGTGCGCCTGTCGCGGACGACGCCCCTACTTTCGTTTCTGCGCAACGACTGCTCCCTCAACGGGCCGAAATACGGCTGCGGCCTCGGCGAATGCGGCGCCTGCAGCATCCTTGTCGACGGCAAGCTCGCGAGAAGCTGCGTGCTATCGCTTGCGAATGTCGAAGGGCGGCGCCTGACGACGCTCGAGGGCTTGGCCGACGGCGACAAGCTTGATCCGGTCCAGCAGGCGTTCGTCGCCTGTGCCGCGACGCAGTGCGGCTATTGTCTCAACGGCATGATCATGTCCGCGCACGCCCTCCTCGACGCCAACCCTGATCCGTCCGAAGCCGACATTCGCGAAGCCTTGCGCTTCAATCTTTGCCGCTGCGGCGCGCATGTCGAGATCATCGCGGCCGTGCGGCTCGCCGCGGCGCTCGCCCGGGTATGATGCCGCTTCAGCCGCAGGGCCTGCGACGCGGCGACTATCTCGAACCTCTCGGGACGCTTGCGGTGGTCCGGCCCGCGGCGCTGGATGGGCCACTCGATGCGGCGGCGGCAGACGATCTCGAACCCTTCATCCTCGTCCAGGCCTCCGGCGAAGTGACCGCCTTCAGCGGCCATGTCGATCTCGGCACCGGCATCCGCACGGCGTTAGCGCAGATCGTCGCGGAAGAGCTGGACGTCTCCTTCGAGCGCGTCGCGATGGTGCTCGGCGACAGCGCAGTCGCGCCCGATCAGGGGCCGACGATCGCCAGCGAGACCATCCAGCTCAGCTCAAAGCCGCTGCGGAGAGCGGCGGCGCAGGCAAGGCGCTTCCTCGTCGGCCGCGCCGCGACGATCTTCGCGATCGCTGCGGACGCGCTGATCGTCGAGGACGGCGTCGTCCGGCCTCTGGCGGACGACAATCGCCGCTTGAGCTACGGCGAACTCATCGGCGAGGAGCGCATCAGGCTAAAGCTCGCTGACGATGCGCCGGTCAAGGCGCCGAGCGCCTATCGCATTGTCGGCGCCTCGCCGCCACGCGTCGACTTGCCGGCCAAGGCGACAGGCGGGCTCGTCTTCGTCCATGACATGCGGACGCCTGGAATGCTGCACGGCCGCGTGGTGCGTCCGCCGTATGCGGGCTTCGATTCCGGCGACCATGTCGGGCGCTCGCTGGTCCGCGTCGATGAGGCGTCCGTCGCTCGCCTTCCGGGCGTCGTAGCCACGGTGGTCGTTGCCGATTTCGTCGGCGTCGTCGCGGAGAGGGAGGAGCAGGCCGAGGCTGCGATGCGCGCGCTGAGAGTCGAGTGGCGCGAAGGGGCGAAGCCGCCGGACCTCGCTGACGTCGCCGCCGCACTGACGCGCAACCCGTCGCAGCCGCGCAAGCTGCTCGACAGGGGCGACGTCGACAGCGCCCTCAAGTCGGCTGCCAGGCGGCTCACTCGCTCCTATGTCTGGCCTTACCAGTTGCACGGGTCGATTGGCCCTTCCGCTGCGCTCGCCGACGTAAGGGACGGCAAGGCGCGGGTCTGGTCCGGCACCCAGAACCCCCTATGGATGCGGCGCGACCTTGCGCTGCTTCTCGACCTTCCGGAAGACGCCGTCGAGGTGATCCGGATGGAAGCCGCGGGGTGCTATGGGCGCAACGGCGCCGACGACGTCACCGCCGACGCCGCGCTGCTCTCGCGCGCGGTCGGCGGCCCGGTGCGAGTGCAGCTCACACGCGACCAGGAGCATCAGTGGGAGCCCAAGGGCGCGGGGCAGCTGATGACTGTCGACGGCGGACTCGACGCGAGCGGGGAGGTCGCGGCCTATGATTTCGCGACGCGTTATCCGTCCAACGCCGCGCCGACGCTGGCGCTGATCCTCACCGGCAAAATTTCGTCGACGCCGGCGGTTACGGACATGGGCGATCGCACCGCGATCGGCCCCTATGATTTCGTCAACCATCGCGTCGTCGTGCACGACATGGCGCCGATCGCGCGCGCCGCGTGGCTGAGGGGCGTGTCGTCTCTGCCGAACACCTTCGCCCACGAATCCTATATCGACGAACTGGCGACGGAGGCGTGCGTCGATCCCGTCTCCTACCGGCTGCGCTATCTGAAGGACGCCCGGGGGCGAGACCTCGTCGAGCAGGTCGCCGCGCGGGCCAAGTGGACGCCGCATGCGGGGCCGAGAAAGCGCCGCGACGAGACCGGCAATCTCGTTGGGCAAGGCTTCGCCTATGCCGTTTACGTTCATTCGAAGTTTCCGGGCCTCGCCTCGGCCTGGTCCGCGTGGGCCACGGACGTCGCCGTTGATCCCGGCACAGGCGAGGTCTCCCTGACCCGAGTCACGGTCGGGCAGGATTCGGGATTGATGATCAATCCTGAAGGCGTCCGTCACCAGATTCATGGCAACGTCATTCAGTCCACGAGCCGCGTCCTCAAGGAGGAGGTCACCTTTTCCGATATTGAGGTGACTTCGCGCGACTGGGGAACGTACCCCTTGCTGACCTTTCCCGAGGTCCCCGCCATCGATGTGCTGATGGTTCCGAGGCCTGAGGAGCAGCCTCTCGGAGTTGGCGAATCCGCGTCGGTGCCGAGCGCGGCGGCCATCGCCAACGCGATCTTCGACGCGACCGGAGTGCGCTTCCGCGAACCACCCTTCACGCCCGATCGCATCCTCAAAGGCCTGCGTGAAGCGGGGCTCGCCGAAGAGACGCCCGGGGCGATGCTTCCCCCTGCGAACGCGGAGGCAGCCGCACGCAGGAAAAAGGCCTGGCTTGTTCCGCTGATCGCGGCGGCGTTCCTGGGATCGCTCGGAATAGCCACGCTGCCGATTCGCGGCGCGATTGCGCCCGTCGCCCGGCCTGACCCCTCGACATGGTCCGCCACGACGATCGAGCGTGGTCGCGTGCTCGCCAATCTTGGGGGTTGCATCCATTGCCACGCGGCGGAAGCCGGAGCGGCGCTCCTGGGCGGCCGCGCCGTCCACACTCCCTTCGGCGCGATCTACGCCACGAACATCACTCCCGACGAAGCGACAGGCATCGGGACCTGGTCCTATGGCGCCTTCGAGCGCGCGATGCGGGAGGGAATCGGACGCGACGGGCGTCATCTGTTCCCGGCGTTCCCATACACGTCCTTCGCCAAGGCGAGCGAGGCCGACCTGCAGGCGATCTATGCGTATCTCATGGCTCAGCCCGCGGTCTCGTCCGCGAGCCGCCCGGCCGAGCTGCGCGCGCCCTTCGGCTTCCGGCCGCTGATGGCTGCGTGGAATACGATGTTTCACCAAGCAAAGCCGTTCGAGGCGCGCTCCGATCGCGATGCTGCATGGAATCGCGGCGCCTATCTCGTCGAAGGGCTCGGCCATTGCTCCGCCTGCCACTCGCCTCGCAACGCGCTGAGCGCCGAACTCAAGGGGCCGGATCATTTGGCGGGCGGAGAGGTCGACGGCTGGCTCGCGCCGCCGCTCAATGGAGCGTCGCTGGCGCCAATCCGCTGGACCGAGCAGGCCTTCTTCGACTACCTCCGCAGCGGCTACGCCGCCGAGCACGGCGCCGCCGGCGGCCCGATGGCGCCGATCGTAGCCGGCCTCAAGCCGCTTCCCGACACGGACATCCGCGCGATGGCGCGTTACCTCGTCTCGCTCGCGCCGGCGTCGCCGCCCGTCGAGCCCGGCCTCAGGACCCGCCTCGAACAGGCGTCCAAGGCGCGAGGGTCGAGTCTCGCGTATCTTCCCGGCGCGCGCATCTATGACGGCTCCTGCGCAGTCTGCCACGAACCTGGGCAGGGTCTCGACATGTTCGGGGTCAAGCCCTCGCTCGCGCTCAGCACCGCGATCCATGCCGAGACGCCGGACACCGTTTTGCGGGTCGTCCTTGAAGGCGCACGCGCTGAGGGGCTGGGCGAGCTAGGCGCAATGCCCGCCTTCCGTCATCATCTGGACGATAAGCAGATCGGCGAACTGACCGCTTATCTGCGCGCCCGCTTTGCGCCGGACAAACCGTCCTGGACCCGCGTCGCCGAAACCGCGGCGCGGCTGCGCAAAGAAGTCTTGACAGCCCCGGACGGCGACGCGATTGTTCATTAGTACGCTAATGATTGAGGCCCTTGGATGGCGAGGTGAGGCCATGAGCCACGGACAGGTCGAGGCGGAAACGGACGACAAGGTGCGTTGCGACGCCTGCCCCGTGACCTGCTACATCCGCCGCGGGATGGCGGGCGCGTGCGACCGCTACGCCAATCGCGACGGCAAGCTCGTGCGGGTCGATCCCCACGTCCTGCTTGAGCGCACGATGGAGCGGGGCGGCTCGGTCGTGCCGTTCTCGCGCAATGCGTCGGAATGGGCCGGGGCCATTCTTCCCGAGGATTCCGTGTTCGTGACCGCGATCGGGGCTGGCACGACTTATCCCGACTATAAGCCGGCGCCCTTCATCGTCTCGTCCGAGGTCGACG
Organism: uncultured Alphaproteobacteria bacterium; assembly: GCA_963833955.1. Taxonomy (GTDB): domain Bacteria; phylum Pseudomonadota; class Alphaproteobacteria; order Rhizobiales; family Beijerinckiaceae; genus Roseiarcus. The sequence continues at coordinate 59,831 of CAWHZY010000010.1, forward strand.
GCGTCGACATGGTCACCGTCGTGACGGAAGGAATCTTCAGCTATTGCGGCGTCAAGGTGAAGGTCGACACCGACCGCTACCTTGGGCCCGAACAGGCGACAGTGCGCTCGGAGGGCGAGGCCGTCGGCCATGTGACGACGGGCGAATACGGTTCGCAGATGCTCTCGCTCGGCGGCGTCCACCATCTGACCGGCGGATCGAAGAAGGAGGGGCGCGTCACCTGCGACGCCCTCCTCAACCTGTCCAACCGAAGGCCGGTCGAATTGACCGTCGACGGCGGCGTCACGATCCTCGTCGAGGCGGGCGCGTCGCCGATCATCAATGGCGTGCGCGAGGAGCGCATGCGTGTCGGCTGCGGCTCGGCGACGATCGGCATGTTCGCCAAGCAATGGCTCGGTCACGTCGATGAAGTCGTCGTCGTGGATGACCACATCACCGGCGTCCTCTCGGAACATCAGGCCGGCAAGCTGCTCGACATTCCCCCGACGGGCGTCAAGATGAAAGGACGGCGCTCGACCCCTGGCCGCTACTTTCAGGTCGCGGAGCCCGGCACGGGCTGGGGCGGCACGAACATTTCCGATCCGCTGTCGATCCTCGGACCGTTCAACCCGAAGGAGGCGCGTCCGGGCCTCACCATGCTGATGGTCTCGACGACCGGCGAGCACTACGGCTTCTACCGTCTGGACGAGGCGCTGCGCCCCATCGAGAGCGAGCTGCCGGAGGCTTTGCGTCTCTCTGTCGAGCGCATTCAGGAGAATTGCGAGCCGGCGCTCTCGACGGTCATGTTCATGGGCGGCGCCGGCGGCTCGCTGCGCGCCGGCGTCACCGAGAACCCGGTCCGCCTCACCCGCTCGGTGAAGGATGCGCTGACCCGCGTGACCAGCGGCGGCGCGCCCGCTTATATCTGGCCCGGCGGCGGCATCACCTTCATGGTCGACGTGACGCGACTGCCGGCCAATTCCTTCGGCTACGTGCCGACGCCGGCCCTCGTCGCGCCGATCGAGTTCACGATGCGGCTTTCGGACTACGCTGCGCTCGGCGGGCACATGGACCATGTTCGTCCGCTGAGCGCTCTCACTCAGGGGGACGCGAGGCATGTGCGCCAGATCGATGGCAATCCGTGGCCGGTCCGGCCGTCGGAACGGCTGAAAGCCTGACCATGGATGGCGCTCAGCGTGCGCAGGTTTGCTTTTTGCCGGACGGGCGGCGACTGCATCTGCAGGATGGCCCGATCGACCTGATCATCGAGGCGGCGGGCGCTCCGGTGGCCGTCGAGGCCGCCTATCGCGCCGCCGCAACGCGTTTTCGTCTCGTGCTGAACGAGCTTTGCGCGGAACTGCCAGGCTTGCGAACCACCCGCGACGCCGAGGCCGCGCCCGTTCCGCGGCGCGGTCGCGCGGCGAATGGAGGCGGCGGTCGCCCCATACGCCGCGGACGCATTCATCACTCCGATGGCGGCCGTCGCGGGCGGCGTCGCCGATGAAATCCTCGCTGTGATGCGAAGCGCCGCCGGCGACAGCCTTGCTCGCGTCTGCGTCAACAACGGGGGCGATATTGCGCTCCATCTCGCGGCCGGAGAGGCGACGACGATCGGCCTTGTCAGCCGGCCCGATCGCCCGGCGCTGTTCGCACGCGCACGCCTCGCGGCGGGGGATCGAATTGGCGGGATCGCCACGTCGGGCGCGCCGGGACGCAGCTTCTCGCTCGGGATCGCCGACGCGGTCACGATCCTTGCGTCCTGCGCCGCGGAAGCGGACGCGGCCGCGACGGTCGTCGCCAACGCGGTCGATCTTCCGGGCGATCCGCGCGTGGAGCGGCGCCCGCGCGGAATCTCCAGCCGGACAGCGATCTCGGCGACCGACTGGTGACGCGCGCCGTTGCGCCCCTCGATCCGGAGTCGATCGCGACGGCGCTCGACCGCGGCCTGGTAGCCGCCCGGTCGCTGGTCGCGCGGGGCATGATCGTCGCCGCCGCGCTCCATTTGCAGGGTGTGACCCGCGTCGACAGCAGCCTGATGGCGCTTGAAGCGCGGGATGACGTAACGATGTTGAGGGAGCGTCTTGATGCCTGACGTGGAGGTGCGCAAGCGCGTCACGATTGTCGAAGAGATCGTTCACGAGGGCGGGCCGCCGGCCGCGAAGCCATTGCGGCGCGGGGCGGCGCTCGCGATAATCCGCAATCCTTTCGCGGGGCAATATGTCGAGGAGATCGCGCCGTTCATGAAGGACCTCGAGCCGCTCGGCGTCGCGATGGCGCGCGATCTCGTCGCGGCGCTCGGGGGCGATCCGAAGATGGTCGAGGGCTATGGCAAGGGCGCGATCGTCGGGAGCGCCGGCGAGCTCGAGCATGGCGCACTGTGGCATGTCCCGGGCGGCTACGCGATGCGCGCCATCCTCGGCGACGCCAAGGCGATCGTGCCCTCGACCAAGAAGGTCGGGGCCCCGGGCGCGCGGCTCGACGTGCCGGTGACCCATATCAACGCTTCCTACGTGCGCAGCCACTTCGACGCCTTCGAGGTCGGCGTCGCCGACGCTCCGCGGGCCGACGAGATTCTGCTTGCGCTTGTGATGACGACCGGGCCGCGCGTCCACGCGCGCGTCGGCGGGCTGAAGGCTTCCGAGATCAAGGGACAGGACGGACTGCGATGAGCCTCGAAATTCGCAAGATCGTAACGGTGGTCGACGAGACCCTGACCGAGATGGGGCGCGAGGTTTCGCCGCCCGTGCGTCGCGCCGCGGCGCTCGCCGTCATCGCCAATCCCTTCGCCGGCCGCTATGTCGAGGATCTTGCGCCCCTGATCGACGCGGGGGAGGAGCTTGGCAAGCTCCTCAGCGAGCGCGCGGTCGCGGCGCTTGGCGTCACGGGTCCGGAGGCGCAGAGCTACGGCAAGGCGGCGCTGGTCGGCGAGAACGGCGAGATGGAGCATGCAGCCGCGCTGCTGCATCCGAAGATGGGCGCGCCCGTTCGCAAGACGCTGGGCAAGGGCGCGGCGCTGATCCCGTCCTCGAACAAGCGCGGCGGCCCCGGCGCGGAGCTCGACATCCCGCTCGGCCACAAGGACGCAGCCTATGTGCGCTCGCATTTCGATGGCATGCAGGTCAGCATCAACGATGCGCCACGCGCCAACGAGATCGTCGTCGCGGTGGCGGTCACGACTGGCGGGCGACCGCTGCCGCGCATTGGCGGGCTGGAAGCGAAGGACGCCAAGGGCGAGGACGGGCTGCGCTGAGCCGGCCCTCCGGCAGAAGCGGATTCGTTCATGAGCCTCCGGCGGAAGGATCCATTGAGCACTTCGTCGGGCGAGGCGGCGCCGGACGCGGAGGACTATGTGCTCGAGGGCCAGGTCGGCTTCATCCTGCGGCAGGCAAGCCAGCGTCACGCGACGCTGTTCGCGGCGCGCATGGGCGCCGATACGACGCCGACGCAATGGGCGGCGTTGGCCAAATTGCACGAGGTCGGGCCGACGTCGCAAAACCTCCTTGGGCGCCTGACGGCTATGGATGTCGCGACGATCAAGGGCGTGGTCGACCGGCTGATGAAGCGCGGCCTCGTTCGCTCCGCGACGGACGAGACGGACGCGCGCCGCAGGCTGCTCACCCTGTCGGGCGCGGGCCGCGCTTTTGTCGAGGCGAACTTCGGCGCAGCGCATGCCGTTACGCGCGAGACGCTCGCCCCGCTCGCCGAGCGCGAGAGGGCGATGTTCGTCGCCCTCCTCGAGAAGCTCAAGTAGGGCGCGCCGCGTGCGGCTGAGAAACTCACCACTAAGGACACAAAGGACCACCAGGGCCTTCATGTCTCTTTGTGACCGTCATGGCGAGATACGCGCCACCCCGCCGCGGGTTGACGGCTACTTCTCGACGAACGCCTTTTCGATCACATAGTCGCCCGGCTCGCCAGTGTTGCCCTCGACGAAATCCCTGTCTTCGAGGAGCGCGGGCAGGGTCGTGACCAGTTGCGGGTTGCCGCAAATCATCACGCGGTCCCATACCGCATCAAGGGGCGGCAGCCCGAGGTCCTTGAACAGCTTGCCCGATTCGATGAGGTCGGGGATTCGGCCCTGATTGTGGAACGGCTCGCGCGTCACGGTTGGATAATAGCGCAAGGAGGATCCGACAAGCTCGCCGAGGAAGTCGTCCCGCGGCAACTCCGCCTCGATCAGATCGCGATACGCAAGCTCCGCCTGCGTTCGAACCCCGTGCACGAGGACGACCGTCGCGAACCGCTCATAAGTCTCCGGGTCGCGGATCGTGGCGAGAAACGGCGCGAGGCCTGTTCCGGTGGCGAGAAGGTAGAGGTTGCGGCCGTCGCGCAGATTGTCGAGAACGAGCGTTCCGGTCGGCTTTCGGCCGATCAGGATGCTGTCGCCGACCGAGAGATGCTGCAAGTGCGAGGTCAGCGGGCCGTTCTGGACTTTGATCGAGAAGAACTCGAGCTCTTCCGCGTGATTGGGCGAGGCGATCGAATAGGCGCGCATCAGCGGACGGCCCCCGACCTCGAGCCCGAGCATCACGAATTGCCCGTTCTTGAAGCGGCAGGCCGCGTTCCTGGTGGTCGTGAAGCTGAAAAGGCTCTCTGTCCAGTGCCGGACGTCCAGAACTCTCTCCTCGAACGGCGCGCTCATGGATTCCCCTGATTGTCGGTTTCGTTTGTCTACTAACGAATACCCGTCACCTGTCAAGGCGCCCATGGTTGTGGCAGATAGCCGTGCCCCTGCCGCAATTTCCGGCTTGCTAAGGGGACCGGATGGGGTACCATTCGTATACTAATGACCTTGCCGCCTCGGGGTCGAAACAAGCTCCGACCGTCGAGGCGCCGCCTGCAGCCTGAAGGGTCCATCATGACAATCGGAACGGGATTGAACAGCCTCATCGCCGCCGCGGCCGCAGGTCTGGCGCTGCTCGCGACGGCTCATGCCGACGACATCAAGATCGGCGAGATCAACAGCTATTCCGGATTGCCACAGTTCACTGACCCCTATCGCAAAGGCTGGCAACTCGCGATCGACGAGATCAACGCCAAGGGCGGCGTGGATGGAAAGACGCTTGTCGTCGTTTCGAAGGATGACGGCGGCAAGCCGGCCGACGCGGTGACAGCGGCCAACGAGCTCGTGTCCAACGAAGGCGTCGCGCTGCTCGCCGGGACATTCTTCTCGAATGTCGGGCTCGCGGTCGCCGATTTCGCGGCGCAGAAGAAAGTGCTGTTCGTGGCCGGGGAGCCGCTTACCGACGCGGTCACCTGGTCCAAGGGCAACCGCTACACCTTCCGCTTGCGCCCCTCGAACTACGTGCAGGCGGCCATGCTGGCCGAAGAGGCGGCGAAGCTGCCGGCTAAGAAATGGGCGACGATCGCGCCGAACTATGAATATGGCCAGTCCGCCGTCTCCGTGTTCAAGAAGCTTCTGTCCGCGAAACGGCCCGACATCGAGTGGGTCGCGGAGCAGTGGCCGCCGCAAGGCAAGATCGACGCCGGCGCAGTCCTCGAAGCCATCGACGCCGCCAAGCCTGACGCGATCCTCAATGTCGAGTTCGGCCCCGATCTCGTGAAGCTGGTGCGCGAAGGCAATACGCGCGGGACCTTCCAAAACCGCTCGGTTGTGAGCTTCCTGACCGGCGAGCCCGAATATCTCGACCCGCTGAAGAGCGAGACGCCGGACGGCTGGATCGTCACCGGCTATCCCTGGTCCGACATCAAGACGCCCGAGCACGACGCCTTCCTCAAGGCCTATCAGGACAAGTACCACGACTATCCGCGCCTCGGCTCCGTCGTCGGCTATTCACTGATGAAGGGGATTGCGGCGATCCTGACCAAGGCCGGCTCGACCGACACCGACAAGATGATCGCCGCCGCCGAGGGCGTATCGTTCGACACGCCCTTCGGCCCCGTCACCTTCCGCGCGATCGACCATCAGTCGACGATGGGCGCGTTCGTCGGCAAGACCGCGCTCAAGGACGGCAAGGGCGTCATGGTCAACTCCGTCTATCATAAGGGCGCAGACTACCTTCCGTCCGACGACGAGGTGAAGAAGCTCAGGCCGCAGAACTGACGGGACGCGGAGGCCTCGGCCTCCGCCACCGCCCTCCGGCAAACGCGGATGCAGCTGCTCGTCGTACAGCTCCTCTCGGGCCTCGCCAGCGCGGCCTCCCTTTTTCTGGTGGCCTCCGGGCTGTCGCTGATCTTCGGGGTGACGCGCATTGTGAACTTCGCGCACGGCGCGTTCTTCATGCTCGGCGCCTACCTCGCTTTCACCCTGACGGATGAGTTCTCCGGGCCGTTCGGCTTCTGGGGCGGGATGGCTCTCGCCGCGATCCTCGTCGGCCTTCTGGGCGGCCTGTTCGAGATCCTGCTGCTCAGGCGCATCTATCGTGCGCCCGAACTATTCCAGCTTCTCGCGACTTTCGGCGCCACGCTTGTCGTGCAGGACTTGGTGCTCATGATCTGGGGGCCGGAGGATCTGCTCGCGCCGCGCGCGCCGGGGCTCGCGGGAGCGGTCGAAGTGCTCGGCAAGCGCGTGCCGTCCTATGATCTCTTCCTCATCGTGCTCGGGCCGGTCGTGCTGGCCCTTCTGTGGCTCCTGCTGCATCGCACGCGCTGGGGCGTGCTGGTCCGCGCTGCGACGCAGGACCGCGACATGGTCGCGGCGCTCGGCGTCAACCAGAAGTGGTTGTTCACCGGCGTGTTCGCGCTGGGCACGTTTCTGGCCGGATTGGGCGGCGCGCTTGAGGCGCCGCGCGAAGCGGCCGATCACACGATGGACCTGCGCATCATCGTCGAGATTTTCGTGGTCGTGGTTATCGGCGGCCTCGGTTCGATCGAGGGCGCCTTCGTCGCTGCGATCCTCGTCTCGCTGCTCAACGCGTTCGGCATCCTGATCCTGCCGAAGATCTCGCTCGTGCTGGTGTTCTTGCTGATGGCGGTCGTGCTGGTGATCCGCCCATGGGGCCTGTTCGGCAAGAAGGAGGGCGCGGCGCGAATCTCCGGCGGCGCGACCGCAAGCGTGTGGAAGCCGCTTGACCGCGACGGCCGTCTTGTTGCGCTAATATTTGTCGCCGCGGCGGCGCTGGCGCCGCTTGCGCTTGGCCCCTACGGCCTCGCGGTCGCGACCGAGATCGCGATCTTCGTGCTTTTCGCGGCGAGCCTTCACCTGCTCGTCTCGGTCAGCGGTCTCGCCTCGTTCGGCCATGCCGCGTTCCTCGGCCTCGGCTGTTATGGCGCAGCCCTCACGGTAAAGGCGCTCGGCCTGTCGATGCTGCCGGCGCTTGTCGCCGGCCCTGTGCTCGCGGCCCTGGGCGCCGCGGTGATCGGATGGTTCGCCGTGTCTCTCTCGGGTGTTTACGCCGCGATGCTGACGCTCGCCTTCGCCCAGATCCTCTGGTCGATCGCCTTTCAATGGGTTCCCGTCACTGGCGGCGACAACGGCCTGCTCGGCGTCTGGCCCTCGCCCTGGGCGGCGACCGCCTCCCATTTGTATTGGCTAACGCTCACCCTTGTCGTTGTCGCTGTAACTGGCCTTCGCGCCATCATCTTCTCGCCCTTCGGCTATGCGCTGCGCGCCACGCGCGACTCCGATCTGCGCAGCGAGGCCATCGGCATCGACCGGCGCCGTGTGCAATGGCGGGCTTTTGTGATCGCCGGCGCTGCCGCGGGCCTCGCGGGGGCGCTGTTCGCGTTTCTGAAGGGGAGCGTTTTTCCCGACACGATGGGCGTCTCAACCTCGATCGACGGATTGGTGATGGTGCTGCTGGGCGGCGTCGAGACGGTCTCCGGCCCGATCGTGGGCGCGATTGTCTACAAGCTTCTCTCGATCTGGCTCGTCAGCCACACGGATTATTCCAAGCTCGTGCTCGGCCTCGTCATCATCGGTCTCGTGCTCATCTTTCCGAAAGGCATCGCGGGCTCGCTTCGCTTGCGGCGTCTGCGGCGGGGCGTCGCGGCGCGCGAGAAGGCGCCAGCGTGACCGCCCTGCTCGAAGTCCACGAGCTCGCGAAGGCTTACGGCGGCGTCCATGCGGTTCGCGGCGTGTCCCTCAGCGTCGCCAGCGGCGAGATCGTCGCCTTCATTGGACCGAACGGCGCCGGCAAGAGCACCTGCTTCAATATGCTCAACGGCCAGATCCGGCCGGACGCCGGGACAATTCGCCTCGACGGCCGCGACATCGCTGGCTGGCCGCCGCGTGAGGTCTGGCGCCTGGGCGTCGGCCGAACCTTCCAGATCACGGCCACGTTCGCGTCGATGACCGTGATCGAGAATGTTCAGATGGTCCTTCTGTCGCACGCGGGGCGTCTCGGCCGCCTCTGGGGCCTTGCGACCCGCTCCGAACGCGAGCGCGCGCAGGACCTGCTGTCGCTCGTCGGCATGTCCGCGCAGGCCGGCCGGCCGTCGGCCGAGCTTGCCTATGGCGACATCAAGCGGCTCGAACTCGCCATGGCGCTCGCCAACGAGCCGCGCCTTCTCCTGATGGATGAACCGACGGCGGGCATGTCGCCGCGCGACCGGGTGGAGCTGATGGCGCTGACGGCCGAAATTGCGCGCGGGAAAAATCTCGGCGTGCTGTTCACCGAGCATGATATGGACGTCGTATTCCGCCACGCGGATCGCATCCTCGTGCTGAGCCGCGGCCGGCTGATCGCGCAAGGCAAGCCGGAGGAGGTCAGGCGCAACCCCGAGGTGCAGGCCGTCTATCTGGGCGACGGCCTGACCTACCACGACGGGCCGACGTCATGACGGACATGCTTTCTGTTGAGGGCCTCAAAGCGCGCTACGGCGCCGCGCAGATTCTCGACAACGTCTCCTTCGCCGTGCGCAAGGGCGCGGTCACGGCGCTGCTCGGCCGTAACGGCGCAGGCAAGTCGACCACCTTCAAGGCGATCGTCGGCCTGGTTCAGCGCGAAGGCTCGGTGCGCTTCCTCGATCGCGAGATCGGGGCCGAACCAACTTATCGGATCGCGCGCTCCGGCCTCGGCTATGTCCCGGAAGACCGGCGCATCTTCACTGAGCTCACGGTCGAGGAGAATCTGGAGGTCGGCCGGCAGCCGCCGCGGCCCGATGCTCCGCTTTGGACGCCGGAGAAAATCTACGCGCTCTTTCCCAATCTCGCCGAGATGCGGCGCAGAGCGGGCGGCGCGATGAGTGGGGGCGAGCAGCAGATGCTGACCATCGGCCGGACGCTGATGGGAAACCCGCTGCTCCTCATGCTGGACGAGCCTTCGGAGGGAATCGCGCCTCGCGTCGTCGAGCAGATGGCTAAGGCGATCCTTGAGCTTAAGGGCGAAGGCCTCAGCATCCTCGTCTCGGAGCAGAACCTGCATTTCGCCCGGCTGATCGCGGACGAAGCGGTGATCCTGGAACGTGGCGTCGTCCGCTTTGCCGGAACGCTTCAAGATCTCGGGGCGCAGCCGGACGTGCGCGACGCCTATCTCGCTGTCTGACCAAGAAGCGCAAATCAAAGGAGGTCCATCATGGCCCACGACGATCCGACCGCCTCCGGCCCGGGCAAGACCGTCATCCGCAACATTGGGCTGCTGCTCTCGGGCGCGATCGAGAACCCAATCCTGGACGCAGACGCGATCGTCGCAGTCGACGGTCGCATCACGGCGGTCGGGCGCTTGAAGGATGTGGACGTATCCGGCGCGACCACGGTCGTTGATGCAAAAGGCGTGGTCGTCGCGCCTGGCCTCATCGACAGCCACGTGCATCCGGTCTCGGGCGACTGGACGCCGCGCCAGAACCAGCTTGGCTGGATTGACTCCACGCTGCACGGCGGCGTCACCACGATGATCTCGGCGGGCGAGGTCCACCAGCCCGGTCGCCCCCGCGACATCGTTGGCCTCAAGGCGCATGCGATCACCGCCCAGCGGACGTTCAGCGCCTTTCGCGTCAATGGCGTCAAGCTGCACGCCGGCGCGCCGGTGATCGAGCCGGGTATGACGGAGCAGGATTTCAAGGAGCTTGCCGAAGCCGGCGTGAAGCTGCTCGGTGAAGTGGGCCTAGGAGGCGTGAAGGACGGCGCCAACGCGAAGCAGATGGTAGCCTGGGCGCGCAAATACGGCATCCAGTCGACCATCCACACCGGCGGCCCTTCGATCCCCGGCTCGGGCCTCATTGGCGCCGACGTGGTGCTCGAGGCCGACACCGACGTGATCGGCCATATCAACGGCGGCCACACCGCGCTGCCCGACAAAGAGATCCGCTGCATCTGCGAGGGATGCAGGCGCGGCCTCGAACTCGTGCATAACGGCAATGAGCGCTCGGCGCTCTTTACGCTGCGCACCGCGAAGGAGCGCGATGACCTTGGCCGCGTGATCCTCGGCACCGACGGGCCGGCCGGCTCCGGCGTTCAGCCGCTCGGCATCCTGCGCATGGTCGCAATGCTGGCGAGCCTCGGCGACGTCGCGCCCGAAACAGCCTTTTGCTTCGCGACCGGCAACACGGCGCGCATGCGGACGCTCGACTGCGGCCTTATCGAAATCGGCCGCGCCGCCGATTTCGTGTTCATGGACAAGGCCCAGCATTCGGCCGGGACCGGCTTCCTCGACTCGGTTCGCCTCGGCGATTTGCCGGGCATCGGCATGACGATGATCGACGGCGTGGTGAGAACCGGCCGCAGCCGCAACACGCCGCCAGCCGAGAGAATTCCCGAAGTCGTCGGACATTGAAGGCGAGCACCGGCGAACGATCGCTCAGTGCGAGTTCACGATTGCGGGAGAGAGGATCATCGGGAGCCTGGCGAAGCAAAGCCGGCGGAACGGCTACGCGGGCATTGTCACGTGAAACGTTTTTACTGGTCTGTACCTACCACTTGGCAGGAGCCGGCTTCAGTAAAGTCAATTGGAGCGGTTCCGACACTCTTTGAGGACGGAGGCGCGCCTCATCCGAAGATGATGTCAGTCGGACTTCGTCCGCCTCATCGCGCAGGCGAGCCGTACTCACGCGCGAATTTGCCGAGCACATGAAGATGAAGGGTGGCGCCGGGATTGCAGGGCGCGACGATATTGCTCCTTTGTGGCATGAGCGGCGCCTCGTTTTCCAGCTAAGCACGGAGGCTCACTAGGTTGCATTGGACGAGGCGGGGAGGGTGATCGGCGGGTTTGTTCGTCCTGACTAGCTGACCTTACCGGCCGAGGGCTGGAGGGGACCGTTCGGCTGAGATCCATGCTTGGTCACAACCGGAATTCGGACTGAGATGTTGCTAATGAGAGGCCGTCGTCATGGGGCTGGACGGTTATGACGATCTTGCGCGGCTCGGTGATGATGGGGGAGAGCGAGATGACGGACTGGCGGTCTCTGGGCCGTGCCTTGTCGCCCTGCGCCGCGCCTCGTCAGGCCGCGGCGTGAGTCCAGCCACAAACCGGGCGCGCACAACGCGCCCACAGCCAGCTTCGACGGTCGGGCCACTCGGAGCTACTTCCAACCCGCCCGGGAAGGCGTAGGATTCGTGCAGACCCCAACCCCACTACGTTCACGACTTCCGTACGAACCAATTGTATCGAGACGCAAGCTGCGCGCTCCAGGCGGGGCGCGCGTGATCGTTTGGACGATCGTTAACGTCGAGAATTGGAACGCGGCGAACCCTATGCCGCGCGCTGTGCTGCCCCCGCCCATGGGACAGCCGCTTCTACCGGACGTGCCGAACTGGGCGTGGCATGAATACGGCATGCGGGTCGGCTTCTGGCGCTTCCTTGATGCGCTTCGGACACGGGGCCTGAAGGCGACCCTCGCGGTGAATGGCTCGGCCTGCGCGCTCTATGCGGAAGCTTGCCATGCGGCGCTGGAATCGGGGTGGGAATTCATGGGCCACGGCTATGTCCAACGGCCGATGCATCGCGTCGATGACCAGCGGGCCGCGATCCGCGAGACGATCGAAACAATCGCCGCCTTCACTGGAAAAGCGCCGCGAGGTTGGGAAAGCCCCGGCCTTACCGAAACCGAGGAAACGCTCGATTATTTGTCCGAGGCTGGCGTCGCTTATGTCTGCGACTGGTGCGTCGATGACCAGCCTGTGCTCCTTCAGGCGAAACCACGCCCCCTCGTATCGCTTCCCTATACGGTCGAGATCAATGATGTCGTCATCACCGCCGTTCAGGGCCACCGCTCCGATGAAATCTATCGCCGCGGAGTGGATCAGTTCGACCGCCTGTATCAGGAAGGCGCGAACCAGCCGCGTGTGATGGCGATTTCCATCCATCCTTATCTGACCGGCGCGCCGCATCGAATCAAATATCTTGAGCAGCTTTACGACTATGTCCTCGGTCACGAGGGCGTGTTGCATTGGACCGGTGGTGAAATCTGCGACTGGTTCCAGTCCGAGACTTCCTCGGCTCACGACTAATCGGGCAGGGATTGGGCATGTTTGCGGGAACGGATCGCGAATAATCGGCTACGGCCGCCGGCCGCCGCAGCCCCAATGGCCGGGCGGGGCCCGCCTCGCGCTCAACCTCGTGCTCAATGTCGAGGAAGGCTCGGAACCGTCGATCGGAGACGGAGACCCCGAAAGCGAAACTGGGCTAACGGAAGGAGGCGGAGGCGCCTTCCAGGGACGCGACCTTGCCGCTGAATCCATGTACGAATATGGAAGCCGAGTTGGCTTCTGGCGGATCCTTAGGCTCCTCGAGGAGCGCGGCATCGAGAAATGATCTCGATAATGCCAGCGCCGGATGACGCTCAATAACTCCATGTCGATCACTCCGTCGCCTCCCGGCCAGACCAAGGAGGCAAGGTTCGAACATGGGTCAGTTCGCGGTGGAAAAACCCGTGGCGCCCGGGTCAGTTCTCAGTGGAAATCAACAGCCTGTCGGCCAAAGCGGCGTCGCGGCCACTTTGCAAGAACGAGCGATGGTGACGGAGGCCGACATGATCGTCATGGGCGGGTACGATCACTCCCACCTGAGAGAATTCGTGTTGGTCGGAGCGACGCGCGATACGCTGGCGCGCACCGATATCCCAACGCTGCTGTCGCATTGAGGGCAGCAGGGTCCTGACCTCGGCGGATGATCGCCACATATGCGCGGTCGGCCCGCGGTGGAACGCCCTGGTTTCGCGTGATCGGGGATATGACTGGGTGATAGCAACGCGCGCCATCCTCGACCGCGAGGTGACCTTTGCATCAGGGAAGTCGTATGTTGAGCACCGGCAGCCTGCGGTGAATGCTGAAAGGGGGAACTGCTGGTGAGTGCTCTGCGATTTCCGCCGTCGCTGCCAGATCTCTCGAACTTCGCGCGCGCCCTGTTCAACCCTCTTCGCGCCAAAATGGCGCCGCGTTGCGTAGCGCGCGCCAAGCCTTGCGAAGGTGCTTTTCATCACGACTTTCGGGGCGCAAGCACCATGCCGCGGCGAAGCCGGCGGCGTAGGCGAGTTGCGCGTCAGCGGCAAAATCCAATGTTTGGATCAAGCCGAGAGCGACCCTCTCATCGTTCCGCTCGCCCAGCAGATCCTGAAGCGCCTGGGCTTTCTCAATGTAGCGTTCGCACGAATGCGGGTCAAAGAGATTGCTGAAGAACTCAACCGCATATCGCATATGTTTGGTTGCGATGCGGAGCACATGTCGTTGCCAGAGACCGTGGCTGCTAAATCCTTTCCCGCGCCGCAAGAGCCTCCGATGAAGCCGATCGAGGCTCTTGATTGCGAAGTCGACGACGGGTTCGGAAAGCCAATCGAGATCATCTTCGGCATTGTCGCGCCAGCGACGCACCGCAACAAATCGTTCAAGGCAAAGTGCAAAGCGCGCCACCGTTCGGTCCTTGCCGAGCTGGCTCACCGCTCCATGCGCTGCCTTGGCTCTCGATTCCGCCTGTCCGACAAATTTGTCGAATCCCGACGCATTAGTGAAGCCCGCCAGAGGTCCCTCGCGGATGGTCTGAACGAAAACGTCCCAGTCACGCGCTTGCCCAAGAAGGGTTCCGATCCGTTTTGACTCGGTCCGAAGCGCGTCGAATTCAGGTGCAGGGTTACGATAAATCAGTGCGAACGCTGACCTTAGCCTCCGAATTGCGACGTGCATCTGATGAGTGGCCTCGATCGAGTCGCCTCGCTCAAGGATGGGAATGTTGCCTAGAAACTGACTCAAGCAGCTCTGGATAAGTGCGCCAACCGCTTCTTCCGCCGGCATATCCGGCGCAAGATCGGGGGACGTCGAGCCGACCGGTCCGCGAGGCTTGCCCGACAGCATTTCCGCGGCGCGCTCGGACTTGCTCAGGATGGAGGGCGTCAACGGCAATGCGTCAACCAGGGCTAGACCGAAATCAAATAGCGCCACGGGCTCTCCGGCCTTGAGCTCGAGTTCGATCTCGGCGGTCGGCTCCCGCTGCTCGCCAGCGAAGAGGAAGCCTTCGTCGAAGGCGACCTCGATATCGGCGCCATGGAACCTCAGCGTCTTGAGCGTTCGCCGAATGTCTGAGCCAAAGCGCGGCGCAAGCGCCTTCTCGTCGACGATCTTCCTCAGCCCAGAAGACATTCTGCGTTTGAGGACGTTGAGGTCGACCTTCGGCGAAGGCAGCGGCGCTTCCTCCTCGTCGCGCTCGAAATATCCGCCGTGAGCATGAAGTCTCTCTTGACGCCCAAAACGTAGTTGCCCCCCGATTGGCGCACGCGCAGAGAGACTCCGCGACGCGTCAATTCCAATGCTTCGGTATCGAAGTAAGTGCTTTTGAGAGCCTGGGAGACTGGGCCGCAAGTGATTGCCCCTGGCAACCGAAGCGCCAGCGCAGCTCTCAGCGTGGCGCGGTCAGCAACGAATTTCAACTCCCGCTCGGTGTGCACGGTCATGCCTCCGCGTCGACGGCATCCTGAATGACAATGGGGTCGGCTGATCCTTCAATGAGCGGTTTCCACCGATCGGGGCCGGATAGAATATCGAGTCTGAGGGGCGAAATGGGATCGTCTGTGGTACGCGCTCGGACTCGCGGGTAAGGCGTTGCAAATCCTTCGTTGCGGCCAACTCGTCTACCGCCGATATCCCGCCTTTATGCCTCGCTCTGACCGCCGCTTCGGATGGCGCTTCAGCCATATTCCATCTCCGCCGATTTTCGTGCCGGCGTACAATAGCGGCGACCTTGCAGGCCCCGCCTTGATCCATCTCAGGGTCCACAAAATCGACCGATCTTAATATGGTTTTGGGAGATGGGCAGCGACTTGCTATCGACAAGAATCGCGGGCGGCCATCATTTGCGGCGACGGAGCAGTCTTGTGGGGTACCCGTGCGCCTGAGGCCGCGGATGCAATCGCGAGGAAACTTTCAGATTTCGAGCCACGCGAGGGAAAACTCTGATGTTCTCTTGGACTCCTCTTGCCATAATAAAACCTATCAGCCTCGCGATGTGCGTTCCGGTTGCCGCCGGCGGCGTTGATCAGATAGCAAACGGTCATCGACTCGCGCTCGAAATCTGCAGCGCGTGCCATATCGCGGCGCCTGATCAAAGCGCGCCGCCTATATTGACCAATCCAGCGCCCAGCTTCCAGACAATAGCCGATAGACCGGGAACCAGCGCAGCATCATTACAGAATTTCCTACTTTCGATTCATCTTTCGTTGGCTAACGGGAAAGACATGCCGAATCCCCAACTCACCGAGGACCAGGCTAACGATCTCGGAGCTTATGTGATGAGTTTACGGAGAGGGAAGCAGCAGTGAAAGAGCGGGCATGGCCGCGCGCGCCTACTTAAGCTGGAACGCCATCAGGCGAACCTTGACGAAGTCATGGAGGCTTCGCGACCGGGTCGAATGCGCCTGCGACGATTTTTGTGAGCTGGACACTGCAGCTGAGCACCGTCGCAGCCGCGTTTTGACCTGAGTTAAAGCCGACTACGCGCATGCGGAATTGTGCCACGCCGCGCTGCACGCATTTGCCGCCGAGAATGAAGCGCGCATGGAGGTCATGGCCGCGGCGCGCCACCAGATCGAGCGCCAGCTCTCGTCATGTATGGACGGCCCCCGTTTCGCAAGGGGTTTTGGAAGACTTGGGCGACTGGTCTGGAGCAGTCATGTATTCGGCCTTTTTTGTGCGGTCGATGACCGCGGGCCACGATGGGGGCTGCGGATCGGGTTCCCAGCCTTGCGGCGCGCTTGGATAGCGCGATGACGAAGCGGATTTTCCCGACCCAGGTCCTGACCATTTTGCCGTCGCTT
This sequence comes from uncultured Alphaproteobacteria bacterium, assembly GCA_963833955.1. Lineage (GTDB taxonomy): Bacteria > Pseudomonadota > Alphaproteobacteria > Rhizobiales > Beijerinckiaceae > Roseiarcus. Next base: position 75,947 of record CAWHZY010000010.1, read on the forward strand.
TCCTTGGCTCCTTGCTCAGCCTGCCTTCGACCGGGTTGATCGAAGGAAGAGGGGATTGGGTCTTTCGCTCAGGCCGCCGCGGGCTCGTACTCCTTGCCCGAGGCGAGGACCGCCCAGACGATCCTGGCGGTCTTGGCGGCCTGGGCCATCACCGCCACCTTCATTGGCCGCCTGGCGAGAATGCCGCGCTGCCATCGGGTGGCCCGATCTTGGCGCGAGCGGGCGTTGCGCGGGAGCGTGACCGCCCCGAGGGCGAACAGTTTGCGCAATCGGCTTTCCCCCTGCCGGCTCATGCCCCTTATTCGCCGCTTGCCGGCGGACGATGTCTCGCGCGGGGTCATGCCGCCCCAGGCGGTGAAGTCGCGCCCGCTCTTAAACCGCCGTCCGTCGCCGATCGCCGCCACCACCGGGTGGGCGGTCAGAAAGCCGACGCTGGGCACGCGGGCGGGCCGCCGCATGTCCGGATCGGCCTTGACGACCGCCTTGATCCTGTTCTCCAGCGCCGCGATCGCCGGGGTCAGCGTGTCGAGCTGGGCGAGAACGACACGCAACGCGCCGACCAATGTCTCCGGAAGCCCCGGCTCGTCGCTCGTCAGGCGCGCCGTCAGTTCGGCGAAGCCGCGAGCCCCCTGCGCCGCTACGACCCCGAACTCGGCCAGCATCGCCCGCAGGCTGTTCATCGCTTGCGTGCGTTGCTTGACCAGGAGCTCGCGCGAACGCTCCAAAGCCCGCGAAGCCTGCTGCTCCTCGCTCTTGATCGCGACCTCCCGCATGTCCGGCCTCAGCGCCGCAACGCAAATCGCCGCCGCGTCGCGCGCGTCGGTCTTGTTGCGCTTGACGAAAGGCTTCACGTAAGCGGCCGCGATCAGCCGGACGTCGTGGCCCAAAGCCCGCAGCGTGCGGCCCCAATAATGCGACGTGCCACAAGCCTCGAGCGCCACCACGCATGGCGGAAGCTTCTCGAAGAAGCTCACCATCCCCTTCCGGCCGAGCCGCTTCTGCACAAGGACGCGCCCTTCGGCGTCCTCCCCGTGAACCTGAAACACGCTCTTGGCGATATCGAGCCCAATGATGCCAATGGTCATGACGGACGGTCTCCTTGCTGGGACAAAGCACCCGCAGCTTGGCACAACAGATGCCGTCGGGGGCCGTCCACCCAGCATTGCAGGCGACACAGCGCACGGTACGGCAAAAGGGACGTGGTCCTCGATTGCCGCTGCGCCAACCAGGACGGCGAATTGGTGATCAGCGGCACGGCCTATGTCCGCGCCCCGACCGAAAAGGTTCGCCGGCCCCGCGTCGAACTGCCGGAGGTCCAGCTCAGTCGTCACGCGCGGTTCCGGGCGCTGCTGGCCGCCACGGCCGGGCGCGAACCGTTGACGACGGCTGTGGCCCATCCCTGTGACGCCAATGCGCTGGGCGCGGCCGTTGAAGCGGCGCGGGCCAGCCTCATCAGGCCGATCCTGGTCGGCCCGAAGGCGAAGATCCTCAAGGCGGCCGAGGCGGCGCAGGTCGACATCGCGGGATATCGGCTGGTTGACGTCCCGCACAGCGAGGCGGCGGCGGCCGAGGCCGTGGCGCTGGTCAAACGCGGCGAGGCCGCGCTGCTGATGAAGGGCTCGCTGCACACCGACGAACTGCTGCGCGCCGTGCTGTCGCCGGACAGCGGTCTGCGCACCGGTCGATGGCTCAGCCACGTCTATCTGATGGACGTGCCGAACTATCCGCGCCCCTTGCTGGTGACCGACGCGGCGGTGAACATCGCGCCCGATCTCGAACAGAAGCGCGACATCGTGCAGAACGCGATCGATCTGGCCCATGTGATGGGGATCGAAACGCCGCGGGTGGCGCTGCTGTCGGCTGTCGAGACCGTCAATCCGAAGCTACGCTCGACACTCGACGCTGCGGCGCTGTGCAAGATGGCCGACCGTGGGCAGATCACCGGCGGCCTGGTCGATGGTCCCTTGGCCTTCGACAACGCCGTCAGTCCGGCGGCGGCGGCGGAGAAGGGAATCGTCTCCAAGGTGGCGGGCCAGGCCGACATCCTGGTGGTTCCGGACCTCGAGGCCGGAAACATCCTGGCGAAGCAGCTCACCTTCCTGGCCGGCGCCGACGCCGCCGGCGTCGTGCTCGGCGCGCGCGTGCCGATCATCCTTACGAGCCGCGCCGACGCCGAACGCACTCGGATGGCCTCCTGCGCCGTGGCCGTGCTGATCGCGCGCCGGCAAGCGGAACCGCCGAAGCCGAATGTGGAGGGCTGAGCATGGCTGAGGCGGTCCTCACGCTCAACGCGGGCTCGTCGCCAACCCGCGCCCCGAGATCCACGCAACTGAACTGAACAGCGACCCAGACCGCTCGTCCCGCCCCGCATCCATCCGCCTCCGCCAAAGCGCATTGCGACGGAATCACACCCCGATTTCGCTGGCTAGGGACTTTTTCAACGGCCTTTAGAGTCGTCCCAGGAACAGGAGCGTGGCTCAGCCACCAAAGAGGTCGAGACCAGATGGGGTGTGCCCGGCATCTCAACGGGAATCGCCAGCGACATGCGGACGCTTCTCGCCCGCGACGATCCTCGCGCGAGGGAGTCGATCAAGCTGTTCATTTACAGGATTGGGCGGGAGATCGTCGCGCCGACAAGCTCGCTGCGCCGGTGGATTGCGCTGGCTACCACCTCAATTGACCCTTCGTCCCAGCCCCGCGCGTCGTTTGGGAAGACGAGTTGTCGGCTTTGATTTGCTCATTTGTAGCGTTCAGTGCGCGATGTTTCACGATCTAGCTTGAAACCGGCATCTGAGAAGGCTGAGCAGCTATCGTCTACCCTGATCACCTTTGCGAGTCGCAAACCGGCGTCGTGGTGGCTAGCAATCACGACCACCCTTGTCTGCAAATGGTCAAGCAGCCGTCTAAGAATGCGACGCCCCTGATCCTCGTCGAGATGTTCCGTCGGCTCGTCCAGCAATACGATCGGGCGCTCAGAAAGCCACGCTCGGGCGAGGTTGAGCCGCTGCGCTTCACCAAGCGACAGTTGGTCTTGCCGGATCCAGCCGTCGAGCCCGCCGGCGCTCTGGAGCCTGACGTCGAGCTCGACGGCCGCGAGCGCTCGCCACAACGTCTCATCGGACTGAGAGCCGGCGAACAGGTTTGCTCGAACCGTATCATCCAGGACGGCTGCATCATGCAGGCAGAGGGTGGTCATGGTGCGCCGCTGAGCCGAGGACATCGCGCCGGCATCGGAAATGAAAACATCGTCGCCGATCCAGCCGGCGATCTGTTTGAGCAGACTGGTCTTGCCGCAACCACTCGCTCCAACGAGCACGGTTGGACATCCGGCCCGCGCCTCCACCGAGATCGGTCTGCCGATCGGGCGGCCATTGGGAGCGCGACGTTGAAGCCGTTCATGCCGCAGATCGCAAAGCCTCGGCGGAATGGCCGTCGCTTCATTATCGGCAACCTGAGCCTCGCCCGAACGAGCCTTGATGGCGTTCTCGGCCGACCGCCGACGTATGGCGGCGACGACAATGCGGGATGCGCTGGTCATCGCTTCGCCAGTGGTGAGCCAGGTGAAGGCCAAAAAGACAGGAATTAGAAGCCTTTCGCTCGGCCCCTTGAACGCCCACGCCGCCGAGATGACGCTCAAGCAGGCGATCGGGCCAAAAGCAGCGCCGAGCATGTCGAGAGCGGCCTGGGCCCGGCGCAGGCGGAGGATCGCCTCGTCGGCCAATTGGAACGACCGAAGCGCGACGTCGAGTTCCGCTTGCCATCTGCGTTCAGCTTTCAGCGGCACCGCTGAAGCCAAGTCAGAGCTGAGGCGCCGCGCGGCTTCGCGTCTTTCTGCTCGGGCTCGCTCCCAGCTGATTGCGCCGGGCCGTACCGCTCGCGACGCCGCAAGTAGGATTACCAGGAGCGATACGATAATCGGGGCAAGCGCGAATGGCGTGATGAATGCGGTGGCGGCGAAAAGCGCAATCATCGCGCAGGCGAGCGTCAGCGATGGCAGAGTGGCCCGCAATCGCGCAAAATCGAGGTCCTCGACATCATCGAGGTAATCAGCGAGCCGCGATGGATCGCCGAGCTGCCACCCCGCTCGGCGAACGGATTGCGAAGCCGCCAGGCTCGCGAACAGCGATACGCGCCGAACGACCTGGTCGGTGAGCGCGGCGCGATGCCCCACAAGCCGCTGGCCATATCGGGCGCCCGTCCGGCCGACGGCGAACAGCCGAATAAGGGCGGCAGGAATGTGAAAGTTGAACGTCGCCGCAGAGGCTGAAAGTCCAGCCAGGGCCACCGAGCCCAGGAACCATGCCGACATCCCGCCAAGGAGCATCCCGCATCCCAGCGCGGCGAAAGCAAGCGCTGTGGCGATCCGCCAGGAGCGCCGGCTCGATATCACGGCTTCTGTTGTCATGCCGCAACCTCGAAGGGCTTGTCCCCTGTGAGATCAATCGTAAGGTTCGCACGGCCCGCGAGCGCGGGGTCATGGGTTGCGACTACGACCAGTCGAGAACGCGCCATGTCCTGTAGCGTCGCGCGAACGAGGGCGGCGGTGTACGAGTCGAGCTTCGATGTCGGCTCGTCAGCCAGAATTGCGCCGTTCGACAGGAGGGCTCGCGCGATCGAGATCCGCAAGCGCTGTCCTCCAGAGAGGTTTTCTCCGCAGTTCTCGACGCGCGCCTCGAGACCGCCAGGGAGCAAGTCGTCGTCAAGGAGCCCGATTCTTTCCGCGGCCTCTTTTATGCGCGTCTGATCCGCTCCGCGACTTGGCGCGATAACTTGGCCAAGCGAGCCGTCGGCTACATAGGCGTCGTTCGAAATCCAGGAGATGTTCTCTTTCGAGATCTCTGGCGGCGGCTCTCCCTGCTCCGGGTCAAGGCCGGCCAAGCGGCGAAGCAGTGTCGATTTTCCTGCCCCGCTCGGGCCGACTATAGCGACGAGGCCGACGCTTGGCAGCGATATTTTAGCAAGGTCGACCAACGGCGGGCGTGGCGGGGCGGCATAGTGGCTGTCAAGCAATCGGTCCAGCACCTGGGCTGCTGCAAGCCCATCGGCCTTTGCGTGATACTGCTCGGCGAATTGCCTGAACGGGGCGAAATACTCAGGCGCGATCATCAAAATGAAGAGACTCTGCCAGAGCTCGAGTCTGGAGAAGCCCGGTATCATGACAAGCTTCAGATGTCCGAGCCCGAGGAGCAATGCAAGCATCGCGATTGACAGCGAAGCGAAGAAATCAATGACCGCGGCGTTGACAAAAGCGATCCGCAGCACGCCCATTGTGTGTGCCGCGTAGGCCTCAAGCCGCACGGCAAGCTTTCTCTCCTCGGTATCAAGCGCGTGATTTGCCAATATCGTCGGCAAGGTCCGAACCCTATCGGCGAACTGGGCAGCGAGGCGGCCCAACGCCTTCTCCTGCTGGTTGGCGCGGCGGTGGATAGTCCCTCCTATGAGGGCGAAGAAGACGATCATTACGGGAGTGAGGCCCATCACGAGCAACGCCGCCTGCCAGGAGACAAAGGCAAGCGCGACCGCGGCGGCGAAAGGGCCGATCGTCAACATGGCGGCAGCGCAGCGATGGCCGATCAGTAGCCCAGCAACCGCCTCCGGGTGGCGTTGCATGCTGACGACAAGGCCGCCCACTGGCAGCGACTGAATCTGCCTCGCTGACATTTCCAGAAGGCGATCGAACGCGGCCGCGCGAAGTTCCGCCGAAAGTTTCATTTCAGCACCCGCTTGGATCCCGTCGGCCAAGCGGCTCATGATCGCCACAACGACCAGGAATGTCCCGCCTGCCAACGCAGGCAGCGGTTCGATGACGCCACTGACGAGGAGGCGGCCAATCATGATTGCCGTTGACGCTGAAAAGCCTAAGCGCGCGAGTGTTCGCACGATTTGAGCAAGCAGTGCGTGATTAGCTCGAACGCGGCTGAGCAGGCACCCTAAGATTAGCGCCTGAAACGCGTCAGGTTGAGCCGCCGACCCGTTGTTGTCGCTCGTTGCATAGAGCCGCTCTTTCATGCGCCGCTTTTCGCATCTGATGCCGCGGCAGCAGTTGATCGAGATCAAATCGGTCAGCCATCGACCGCGCTAAGAGACGCGAGTCGAATGAGGCCCCGTCCAAATGGTTGATTCGTTGCTTGTCGATCTTTCTCGGCTGCAGTTCGCGCTGACGGCCATGTACCACTTCTTATTCGTGCCGCTCACGCTCGGACTATCCGTCCTGATCGCGATGATGGAGACCGTCTACGTCATGACGGGCCGAGTGATCTGGCGCGACATGACGAAGTTTTGGGGTGTTCTTTTCGGGATCAACTTTGTCCTCGGAGTCGCTACGGGCATCACAATGGAGTTCCAGTTCGGCATGAACTGGGCCTACTACTCGCACTATGTGGGCGACGTATTCGGCGCACCCCTAGCCATCGAGGGCTTGATGGCCTTCTTCCTCGAAGCCACCTTCGTTGGGCTCTTCTTCTTCGGCTGGGACCGGCTTTCGGGTCGCGCGCATTTGGTCGTGACCTGGCTGATGGCGCTTGGAACAAACTTCTCCGCGCTCTGGATCCTGATCGCCAACGGTTGGATGCAGAACCCCGTGGGCTCGGCGTTCAACCCGGATACGATGCGCATGGAGGTCACGGATTTTGAAGCCGTTCTGCTGAATCCTGTGGCGCAAGCGAAGTTCGTTCACACCGTTTCGGCAGGCTATGTATGTGGCGCGGTCTTCGTGCTCGGAGTTTCGGCCTGGTACCTACTGCGCGGGCGTCATATCGAGCTCGCCAAGCGCTCATTTGTCATCGCTTCGGCATTCGGCTTGGCGTCGGCTCTCTCGGTGATCGTGCTCGGCGACGAAAGCGGTTACGATCTCACGAGCAACCAGAAGATGAAGCTCGCCGCGATCGAGGCGATGTGGGAAACGGAGCCGGCCCCCGCTTCCTTCACCGTGTTTGGCATACCAAGTCAGACTCTCCACCTGACCCGTTTCGCGCTTCGCGCCCCTTGGGTCATGGGCATTATCGGCACGCGCTCACTGGACCGCAAAATTCCCGGCATCGAGCAGATTGTAGCTGAGGACGAAAAGCGAATCCGATCTGGGATCGGCGCATACGACGCCCTGGAGAAGGTGAAGGCCAACCGATCGGACTCCGCCGCTCGCGTCGCTTTTGACGCTGCTTCGAAGGATCTCGGCTACGGGCTGTTGCTTAAACAATATGTCGATGACCCGAGGCAGGCGAGCGAACAACAGATCAAGGACGCCGCCTGGTCCACCGTCCCGCACATTCCATCGCTGTTCTTCGCGTTCCGATTGATGGTGCTGTGCGCTTTCGTTTTGCTCGTGGTCTTCGCCGTTTCGCTCTGGCATACGGCGCGGGAGGCGCACGTCCCACGTTGGCTGCTGCGTCTGGCCGTGCTTGTTGTACCGCTTCCGTGGATCGCAGTCGAACTCGGATGGTTCGTGGCGGAGTTCGGCCGGCAACCCTGGATCATTGACGGCGTCCTCCCGACCTTCCTGGCGACATCACAACTCGGCGTCTGGAATCTCTTAGTCACGATTTTGGGTTTTACGCTGGTTTACGGGACGCTGGCGGTTATCGAAGTCCGGCTGATGCTCGCCGCAATTCGCAAGGGTCCGGAGGTCGGCGAAATCCTCGACGGCATGGCGACGGAAGCGCCTATGACCGGCGAGTTCGAACTCCGTCTGGCCGAGTGACGCGCGGGGAAGGAATGGGACTATGATCGAGTTGATTTCCGACTACGGAATGCTCCGCGTCATTTGGTGGATTCTGCTTGGCGTGCTGCTAACCGGCTTTGCGGTGACCGACGGTTTCGACTTAGGCGTGGGGGTCCTACTCCCCTTCGTGGCCAAAACGGATATCGAACGGCGCGTTGCCATAAACACTGTGGGCCCGGTTTGGGAGGGGAATCAGGTCTGGCTCATCCTCGGCGGGGGAGCCATTTTTGCCGCTTGGCCGGCGTTGTACGCGCTGAGTTTCTCCGGCTTCTATCTCGCGATGTTCCTTGTTCTGCTGGCGCTCATCTTGCGTCCGGTCGGATTCAAATATCGCTCAAAGAAGCCGGACGCTGTGTGGCGGGCCCGTTGGGACTGGGCGCTCTTCATCGGCGGCGCCGTGCCGGCTCTGATCTTCGGCGTCGCGGTGGGCAATGCGCTGCGCGGCGTTCCCTTTCACTTTACCGACGATCTTCGGCCAATTTACGAGGGCAACCTGTTAGGCCTTCTGAATCCGGCGGCGCTCTATTGCGGCCTGGTCTCGCTTTCGATGCTCGTCATGCATGGCGCGGCCTGGCTTGCGTTTAAATCCGACGGGCCCGTCGCCGCCCGCGCGAAAGTGTTCGGCGTCAAGGCCGCCATCGCTTCTTCGATCCTGTTCGCGGGTGGCGGGTTGCTCGTGTGGCTGGGAATATTAGGTGGATATCGGGTCACCAGCCCAATCACGTGGGAGGGACCCTCGAACCCACTTTTGAAGACCGTGGTCGCGGACCCGGCCGCCTGGCTCGCAAATTTTGATGCTCATCCGATCCTTTGGATCGTTCCCGCTCTCGGCGTCGCGGCGCCCTTGGTAGCGGCTCTCGGTTTTCGCGCCGGACACGAGGTGCTGACGCTTCTCGCGTCGAAGCTAGGCGTCGCCGCGATCATCGCCACAGTCGGGCTATCCATGTTCCCGATCCTCTTGCCATCGCGCAGCAATCCAGATCACTCGCTCGCCGTCTTCGATGCCTCATCGAGCCGTGCCACGCTGCTAAACATGCTGGTTGCGACGGCAATCTTCATGCCGATCATTCTCGCCTATACGGCCTGGGTCTATCGTGTTCTGCGCGGGAAGGTGACTGCAAAGAGCATCGAGACCGCCGGCGCCTCGGCATACTGAACGGAGGAAACGTCCATGTGGTATTTCACTTGGTTCCTGGGCCTTGGGCTCGCAGCTTCCGTCGGCATTCTGAACGCGCTTTGGTACGAATTGCGCACCGTTCGCCAAGCGACGAGGAATGAAACCCCTCGGCTTCCTACTCCCTGATCGCGGCTCCTTCTTGACCTGTGAAATGGCTCCAGGCTGTCCGTGCCTGCATACCAGCGTGATGGTCTCACGGCCGAAGAAAGCGAGCATCGGCGGCGGCTGATCGACTTATTCACACGGGCGGCAGGCCTATTGTTCATTCGCGGGAGCGACAGAGATCTGAAGCGCTCGGGGCAGACGCTTAAAACCTCTTCGCCAGGCGCTTCCACCAATTCTCGGCAGAGAATATTTCCACTTCCTGCGGGCCGCTGAACCGGGCGCTCTCTATAGCACCGCGAATGGATACGAGATCGATGACGCCGTCCCACATCATGCCGCGGTCCAGCAGCAGATCGCAAGCGGGTGTCAACCAGTCGCACATGTGATGAGCAAGGATGCGCTTGGCCGCCCCGGCGCGCTCGATCTGAGCGAAGAGTTTAGGTCTCACCAGACGTGGCAGACATCTATCGAGACGCCGACGCTTTTGCCAAGCTGGTCGCACAGATCCAAAGCCTGTTTGAGCGTGTTCACGCAGGCGCGATCCGCATATGATCGACAAACTCTTGCGTCAGGATGCGATTAACGATTAGCGCGCTTCCGGTCGTCGATGATGATGGGCGCGTCGTCGGCGTCATCAGCGAGGCGCTGGCTGAGCTCCCGTTGAGAGGAGCGTGGTCACGCCGCCTAACCGCAGCGCACGAAGATGGCTTAGGCGTGCGGCTCGCGAAGAATCTCGCGAATCTTTTCCGCGAGTTCGCCCGCAGTATAAGGCTTCTTAAGCCAGGCGCCTATGCCGAGCCCCTGTCGGGCGACAGCCGGCTCGGCATAGCCGGACGTGAACAGGACTTTGATATTTGGTCTCACGGTCAAAGCCGCTTCCGCCAATTCATCGCCATTCATGCCGCCAGGCATGACGACATCGGTAAAGATCATGGCTACCTTCAAATGGCCCGAGAGAACGGCCATAGCCGCCGCCGCATTCTCCGCTTCGATAATCTGATAGCCGAGGCTCCTCAGACGCGCCGTGGTGACCCGGCGCACGCGCGCGTCATCCTCGACCACCAGGATGGTTTCGGATCCCCGCGGCATCCCTGCGCCGTCTGCTGCTGATACAGGCTTTGCGCTCAGCTGAACGGCGTCCGCTAAAGGCAGAAAGATTCGCACGCTCGTGCCTCGACCCAACTCACTGTAGAGTTGAATATTCCCGCCTGACTGTTTGACAAAGCCATAAACCATACTGAGACCGAGGCCCGTGCCAGCGCCTGTCGGCTTGGTCGTGAAGAAGGGCTCGAAGGCGCGCTGGCGCACCTCCTCGGACATGCCCGATCCCGTGTCGCTGACAGCGATCAGGACATAACGGCCCGTTCGTATCTCAGGGTACATTTGGGCATAATCGGCATCGAGACGAACATGGGATATTTCGATCGTCAGATTTCCGCTATGCGGCATCGCGTCCCGCGCATTGATCACTAGATTGAGCAAGGCGTTTTGCAACTGCGGCGCATCGACGACCGCTAAATGCGCCGAACCGGTCACCAGGATCCGAAGTTCGATCGGCTCGCCCAGCGTTCGGCGAAGCAGATCGGCGAAATTGGAGACGAGCTGACCGACGTCGGCGGGCTTCGGATTGAGTGGCTGACGTCGACCAAAGGCGAGGAGCTGACCGGTCAGTTTCGCGCCGTCCTGCGCAGCGTCCTGGGCTTCTCTGACCAACTCGCGTTGAGTGACGTCGACGAGACGCGCTTCGAGCATTTCAAGGTTGCCCGTGATCACCGTCAGAAGGTTGTTGAAGTCGTGAGCGAGCCCACCCGTGAGCTGACCGATCGCCTCCATTTTTTGCGACTGTCTGAGCTCTTCCTCCATTTTTTGCCGACTGGTCAAGTCGCGGATAAAACCGGTGAAAATCCGCTGGCCATTGGCGCGCGCTTCGCCTACCGCTAATTCCATCGGGAAGATGGCGCCGTCCTTGGTGAGGCCCTTGACGATGCGGCCGTAGCCGATGATCCGGGCGTCGCCGGTGCTGAGATACCGGCCTATATAGTGATCATGTTCGCCCCGGTACGGTTCCGGCATCAGCATTTTGACGTTGCGGCCGACAACCTCGTCTTGCTGATAACCAAATAATTGCGCGGCGGTCGCGCTAAAAGAGGCAACGACGCCGCCCTCGTCGATGACGATCATCGCCTCGGGGACAGTATCGAGAATCGAGCGCAGATGCGCTTCTCGCGTCGCGAGCTCGTTCTGAGCGCGCTTCAATCCGGTGATGTCGTTATTGTTCTGAAGCACCGCCTCAATGGAGTTGTCTTCAGCGCGACGCGCCACCCATAAACTAGCGACCGTAACCACGGCGCCATCTTTCCTCTGGTGCTCGATTTCGCCTTCCCAGCTCCCGCGCTCGCTAAGCTCCGCTATGATTTTGTCCCGCGGCCCCGAATACTTGGTCCTAAGAAGTTCATGAATAAATTTTCCGCGCGCCTCCTCCCGGGTCCAACCATAGAGACGTTCACAACCGGTCGTCCAATGCAGGACTTTTCCATCGACATCATGAATAATGACGTTGGCCAAGTCCAAAATATGCGCGAGGGACGTCAATTTGGCAGCGACCGACCTCGACGCTTGAAGAGTTTTTTCCAGGCCGATTCCCTATTTGCTGCAAGTCAGTTGGGCCACACCGCGCGGCGCACGGGCGGTCCCAGATCCGCGTCGTCGGCATCGTGACCGGCGATTTCGCGCAAGGCCATCAATTTGCGCAGAGTGACGGTATGGCGCGCGCTTATCACAATCAAACCACGTCGCGCCAAGCTTGTCATCATTCGGGAGACGGTCTCGATGGTCAGGCCGAGATAGTCGGCCATATCGAGCCGGCTCATCGGCAACTCGATGTCGTTTCCGACCGCGCTCTTGCGATGGATGGCGAGCAGGAAGCTGACGACGCGCTCTTCGGCATTCTTGCGGCCGAGGAGCAGCATTTGGTCCTGGGCGGCCGACATTTCGTCGCAAAGGACCGCAAAGAGCTGCGGCCGCAAAGCCGGGGTTTCGTTGATCAGCGCGAAGAAGCGGCCGCGGGCGAAGCGCCGAACCTTGACCTCGGCCACGGCCTCGGCTGTGAAGAGATAGCGGTTCTGAAAGGAGACCCCTAAAACGTCGTCCGGATGGATGAAGCCCATGATTGCGCGCCGGCCGTCCGGCATGATTTTATAGACGCGCAGCACGCCCTCGAGGACGTCGAAAATCTGGCCGGCGGGATCGCCCTCCCAAAAGAGCGCCTCGCCGGCAGAGAGGGTCTCTGTCGCCTGACCCTTGAAGACGTCCTTTAGCGTGCGCCTCGGTTCAGGCTGGTTTGCGAACGGAATGGCCGCCTTGCGGGATAGCGAGACTGCGGTTTGGCTATACATGACGTCGCCCTCTGTTAGCGTCTGGGGCATTTGAGCGGCGTCATGTCATTGGCGTATCATCCCCTTGTGAAATTTGGCGCCGAAATGTAACGGTGTGTAACAAGCCTTCCTCCGCTCAAAAGCAAGGACCAGCCGCACGGAAGACGCCGCTCATATTCTGGTCGTCGACGACGACCCTCGCATTCGGCAGATGCTGACCCGCTATTTTGAGCAAGAGGGATATCGGATCAGCGCCGCGGCGGATGGTGCGGCGCTGAACGCACAGTTGGACGGTTCGGTGGACGTCATTCTGCTCGACGTGGTCATGCCGGGCGAGGACGGGGTAACGCTAGCCCGCCAGATTCGCGCCAGGTCGGACGTTGGGATCATCATGTTGACCGGTCGTGACGATGTGCTCGATCGGGTTGTGGGGCTGGAAGTCGGGGCGGACGACTATATCGCTAAGCCCTTTCACCTGCGCGAGGTTCTAGCGCGCGTCAAAAGCGTTCTGAGGCGACGCGTAGCGCCGATGGCCCCGCGTGCCTCCGACTTCGGCGCACGGGAGGAGATCATTCGTTTTGACGGTTGGCGCCTCGACATCGGGCGCCGCCAGCTTGTATCCCCCGAGGGGAAGGATATCGTGCTCACCGCCGGCGAATTCGAGCTCTTGACTGCGCTGGCCAAACATCCTGGCCGAGTTTTTGGCCGCGAGGCGCTGATGGACTTGACCCGCAGCCGCAGTTGGGACGCTTTCGACCGCACCATCGACGCCCAGGTCGCCCGGTTGCGCAAAAAAATCGAAGCCGACCCGAAGAATCCGACACTCGTGAAATCTGTCCGCGGCGTGGGCTATGTCTTCACCGGGAAAGTTGATCGATAGCCTCGAGATTTCCGAGGCCCTGAGCGCAGAGCGCCTTCTCGATTTCAGCCGCGCTCGCTAATGCGGGCATGAAGAGCCCGTTATCGCTTCGCGCAATATGTTCGGGTTTCAATCGACGCGCCCAAGTCTCGGGATTCATGGCCCAGAAGCGAATGCCGGAGCATACGGATGCGTTGCATTGCGCGCGCAGGAGATCGAGCAGATCGATGGCCACGCCTTCGCCGTCCGCGGCGCTCGCGACGACGAACAAAGGGACGTCGACTATGCGACCGTAAGTCGCATGATCTCTGATTGCGAAGATACAAAGACCTTTGACGTAACCGTCGGCGTTGCGCGCGGCGACGATTGCCTCTTCATCGCCGATCGTCTGAGAACGAACGCTAGGCAAATCAAGAGAATCGCAAAATTGCCGCCACTCTTGCTGCAGCAAGGCCGGGATGACGGCTCTGACCAAGGGATAGGCCCGATCGACTGTCTTGGGACCAATCGGCTCGACGACATAACCTCCAGACATTTTAAGGCCTCTCCGAAAGGCTCGCACCGCTTACTTATGAGCGAGCTGATCCCTAGCGCCGCTTACCCTGGCGCAATGGAATTATCACCGGAACCAACGCCTGCTCGCTCACAGATCGGGACCCCTGCGACAGCAAAGCCAATCGAACCGCGAGATACGAAGCCAGAAATACAATGGATGCGAACATGGCAGCTCCTACCCAGTCTATTGCCCGCACATCTTTGCCCGAAGCCCTTCGGATGCATTGCGATAGGTCAATTTTCCTGCCGCAAATCCAGCGCGCGGGCTCGAATGCAACTCGGCTGAGTGTCTGTCCGCTGAGATATTGAATTATATTTAAGCTGGGTCGTCTTGATTGAGAATTTCCATTTGACCTAAGAATATGGTAAGCGGTCTTCACGTCCCACGGCGTTGGGAGGTTGACTTTGAGCGAGCGCGTCAGGCCGCGAGTTGATGGGCGGCGTGAGCTTTGGTGCCATGCCCATGGCATGAGTTCGTCGATGCGCGATGCGGGCCAGAGATTGACGAGCTTGTCGAGGACGCCGGCGATGTAGGCTTGCGGCTCGACGTCGTTGAGCTTGCACGTCTCGATCAGCGAGGCGACGCAGGCCCAGTTTTCGGCCCCCTCGTCATGACCAGCGAAGAGCGCGTTCTTGCGATTGAGAACGATCGGGCGGATGCCGCGCTCGACAATGTTGGTGTCGAGTTCGATGCGTCCGTCGTCGAGGAAGCGGACGAGCCCTTCCCAATGGTTCAGACCATAACGAAGTTCGTCGGCGATCCCGGACTTGCCCGAGACGCGCGCCAGCTGATGCTCGAGCCAGGGCCTGAACGCCATGACGAGCGGTTTGCTCTTCTCCTGGCGCGCGCGGCGACGCTCGTCGGCGCTCATGCCGCGGATCGTCTTCTCGATCGCATAGAGCTCGGCGATCCGCTCAAGCGCCTCGCGGGCGATCGGCGCTTCGCCCTTGGCGCGGTCGAAGAAGCGGCGTCGCAGATGCGACCAGCAGAAGGCGAGCGTGATCCGGCGATCGGGCGCCTTGGCGGCGATCGTCTTGTAGGCGGCGTAACCGTCGCACTGGACGACGCCCGCATAATTGTCGAGCAGCTTCAGGCCGTGGATCGCCCCACGGCCGGGTGCATAGGCGAAGGCGATGGCCGGAGGGTCCGCGCCGCCCCATGGCCGATCGTCGCGGGCGACCGCCCAGAAGTAGCCCTCCTTGACGCGGCCTCGGCCCGGATCGAGCACCGGGGCCTTCGTCTCGTCGACCGCGATCTTGGCCGAGGTCAGGATGAGTTCGCGAAGGCGCTCAAAGACCGGCCGGAGTTCGGCGGCCGCGTAACCAACCCAGAAAGCCAGCGTCGAGCGCTTGATGTCGAGGCCCTGGGCGGCCAGCATCTGGGCCTGACGATAGAGCGGCAGATGCCAAGCATATTTGGACACCAGCACGGAGGCGACCATCGCCTCGGTCGGCAGGCCGCCCTTGATCAGCCGCTCGGGCGCCGGCGCCTGAACCACGGCCTCCTCGCAGGCGCGGCACGCATATTTGGGTCGGTGCGTCACCAGCACCCGGAACTGCGCCGGGACCACGTCCAGCCGCTCCGAGACATCGGCGCCGATCGCATGCATCGGCGATCGGCAGCATGGGCAGTTCCAGTCCTCGGGCTCGATCGTGACGTGAACGCGCGGAAGATGAGCGGGCAGCGCGCCGCGGTTCGCCCGGCGCTTTTCGGCCCGCGCCGCGGCGGCGGCCTTGTTCTGCTTGTCGTCGGCCGCCTCGCGGGCCGCGACCACCTGTTCGATGTCCTCCAGCGCCAGGGCGAACTGGTCCGGATCGAGCTTCTCGGATCTGCGGCCGAACTGCATTCGTTGAAGCTGGCGTAGAAGATGCGCGAGGCGATCGTTCTGCCTGAGCGCCGCGTCGCGCTCGATGATCGCGGTGTCCCGCTCCGCGAGCGCCGCAGCCAGCCGCGCCTCAAGCGCGTCGATGTCGGGCGGGGGCTGATTCGCGGCGGCGCTCACGCCTGCAAGAGAATCAGATTTGCTCGTGCTTGTGGAGAGAAATCAGCCGCTTCGCACAAGCTTCACGACGCCGCCTCCGGCGCTACAATGTCGCGCGCGTGAAGACGCGACCAGTCCAGACCGTCCACGAGCGCGGCCAGTTGCGAGGCCGACAAACGCATCACGCCGTCGCTGATCGGCGGCCAGCGAAACGCGCCCTCCTCGAGTTGTTTCCAGTACAAAATCAGGCCGGAGCCGTCCCAGGCCAAAATCTTCAACCGGTCCGCCCGTTTCGAACGGAAGACGAGGATCGTCCCGGAAAACGGATCGCGTTGAAGCTCGTCCTTCGCCAGCGCCGCCAGGCTGTCAGCGCCACGCCGGAAGTCGACAGGCTTCGTCGCCACCAGAACCCGAACGCCCGCCGGAACCGAAATCACGTCGCGGCCTTCACCGCCCGCAGCACCTTCGTCAGCGTCGCCAGATCGGTTCCAGGTCCAACGCGCACCACCGCCGCGCCGAGCGCGATCTCGATCGTCCCGATCGCCGTTGGGCAGGACGGCGCCACGGGCGGCCCCGCCTGAGGCTCTCCTGTCTCCACAAGAACCGGCGCGAAGCTCATCTCGGCCGCGTCGTTGCTTTGACGCCGGGTCGAGCGCCGGCGCACGTCACGACGCCAGCCGAACAACTGCTGCGGCGTCAGCCCATGCCGCCGCGCGACAGCCGACACTTCGTCCCCGCTCTCGTAACTCTCGGTGAGAATCCGCGCTTTCTGTTCGGCCGACCACGCCCGCCGTCGGCCAGATCCGGTGAAGACCTCAAGCCGACGAAGCGGCTCCCCCTTCGATTTGTGCAAAAGCTCAGTGTCCGACACGTGTCTAACTCGCTCTCGACTCAGCGACGTCAGACTATCGACCCAGCACCACACCGCGGTAGGTGCGGTCTAACGACCGCTTACAGAATATGAGCTGGCGAGGCCATTTGATTTGAGAATTTGGCATCCCAACGTTGTAACCGAATCACCGGCCGGCGATGACCAGAAGCGCGAAATTCTCAGGTCAAGATGGATCCCGACACCAAGGCGGCTCGAGCTGACAGACGCAGCCAATCAGCGGGCGCTTCTCGCCATCAATGCGAGCAAGCCTTTGAGCAGCGCTGTCGGCGTTGGCGGGCAGCCCGATATAAGCAAGTCCACCGGGATGACAGCCGCGACGCCGCCAGCGCAGGCATAGCTCCCCGCGTATAGGCCGCCGTCACGCGCGCAGGCGCCGGCGGCGACGACCCATTTGGGCGCCGGCATCGCGTCATAAGTGCGCTTCAGGGCTTCTTGCATATTCCGGGTGACCGGACCGGTGACGAGCAGAACGTCGGCGTGGCGCGGAGAAGCGACGAAGCTGAAGCCGAATTGCTCGATATCGTAGAACGCATTGGAGAGCGCATGAATTTCGAGCTCGCAGGCGTTGCAGGAGCCGGCGTCGACATGCCGGATCGCCAGGCTACGCCCTAGCCTCGCACCCGCCGCGCTTTTGATCTCAGCGGCAAGCGCTGCCAATTCAGGATCGGTCGGGGCGGGCGCTGGTTCCGTCAGCGGCGGCCGCGTCACGCTTTCAAACAGAGTTCTGCGCATGGTCCAGACCTAGAGGTCGTGCCCGGAATAGGAGCAATTGAAGGATTTGTTGCAGATTGGAAAATCCGCGACGATGTTACCCTCGATCGCCGCTTCCAAAAGAGGCCATTGAAACCACGACGGGTCGCGCAGGTGGCAGCGCTCGACGCCGCCGTCCCCGCCCAGCCGAACCCAGGCCAGAATGTCGCCGCGAAAGCTCTCGACCAGCGCGAGGGCCTCGCGCGGTTCGCCAGCGCCGGCGACCTTGGCCCGAATTGCTCCCGAAGGCATGCGGTCGAGGATCTGGGGGATCAGTCGGAGGCTCTGTTCGACTTCGCGAATTCGGATCCAGACTCTCGCGTTGACGTCCCCCTCCTGGAGAACGGGCGTCTCGAACTCGAGCTGATCATAGGGCGCATAGGCGAAATCGCGGCGCGCGTCGAAGGATCGCCCCGACGCGCGCCCGATAAACCCGCCGCAACCATATTGGCGCGCCAATTCGGGGCGAAGCACGCCTGTGCCGACGGTCCGATCCTGAAGGGAGGTCGTGTTGTCGTAGAGTTCGACCAAAGGCGGAAAGGCGTTGCGAATATTGGCAATAAGCTCTCGAATAAGCGCGAGGCCCGAGGACGTCAGGTCGGCGTTCGTCCCGCCTGGCGCGACGACATCCATCATCAGCCGGTGGCCGAAGCAGGCATGGGCAGCGCGCAGCACACGTTCGCGCAGGACGCCGGTATGAGCATGCATCAGAGCAAACGAAGCGTCGTTGCAAATTGCGCCGATATCACCAAGGTGGTTTGCGATGCGCTCCAGTTCCGCCATCAGCGCGCGTAACCATATTCCGCGGGCGGCAACCTCAACGCCCAGCGCGCTTTCAACCGCTTGGGAGAAAGCGATCGAATAGGCGACCGTACTGTCGCCGGAGGTCCGCGCCGCCAGTTGCGCCGCCCGATCGAGCGAAGCGCCGGCCATCAGCGCCTCGACGCCTTTGTGCGTATATCCCAGTCTTTCCTCAAGGCGAACGATCGTCTCGCCGCCCGCGTGAAAACGAAAATGCCCCGGCTCTATGATGCCGGCATGCACCGGGCCGACTGGAATTTGATGCAGCCCTTCACCCTCGGCAGGCAGGAAAGCGTAGGGGGCAACGCTAGCGGGCGATGGCGTTTGCGCGCCAAGCGGCGCGAGGACCGGCCATCGTCCATGGTCCAGCCAGGGCCGCGGATCCGGCGCGCCGACCGGCTCATAGCCGAACAAATCCTGTATCGCGCGCTCCAGGCGGATCGCTGGGGCATGATAAACGCCGACCGATGGAAACTTTCCCGCTTCGCAAGGCAAGCTGGCGATGGCGAACTCGCCCCGGGTAGCATCCAGCAACGCCATGTGGACCACGCCGGCGTCGCCCCATAGTCCGGCTAGGGTCAAAAGGCCGTCGCCAAGCTGACATCCAAGATCGCGCCACAGATCGCTGTCAACCACGCGGCGCGGCCAGGGTCGGCTCTCATGGGCGGCATGCGCGCCGAGCAAGACATCGATCGGCGTCGGCATGATCTTTTCACCAGTCAACGAAGAAGGCTTGCGACATGCTGAAACCAAGCGACCAGTGGCGGCGGCAGCCAGATTCCGGCCAGCAGGACCAGTCCGAAATGGGCGCCTATTGGCAGGCTGGAGGCCATGATTGGCGCCACATCGCCGCTCGGTTTCCCGAAAGCCATGCCATGGAGCCGCAGCAACAGCGCGCCGAAAGCGATAAGCAGACCGCCGACGAGTGGAATCGCGAGCCATGGCGCGCGCGCGAAGGTCGAACTCACGACCAGAAACTCGCTCATGAACATGCCGAAGGGAGGCAATCCGGCGATGGCGAAAACGCCGATGACCAGGCCCCAGCCGAGCATCGGATGCGTCACGGTCAGGCCTCTGATATCGGCGATCTTTTGGGTGCCCTTGACCTGGGATATATGACCGACGGTGAAGAAGATCGCCGATTTCGTCAGGCTGTGCATGATCATGTGCAGAAGGCCGGCGAAGTTGGCAAGCGGGCCGCCGATGCCAAAAGCAAAGGCAATGATCCCCATATGCTCGATGGACGAATACGCGAACATTCGTTTGATGTCGCGGCGCCGGTACAGCATGAAAGCGGCGAATACGAGCGAGACGAGACCTAGGATCGCCATGAGCGGACCCGGAGCTATCGCCCCTGGGTTACCGTCGAGCAGGAGTTTGAAACGAAGCACGGCGTATAGCGCTACGTTAAGCAGCAAACCCGACAGAACCGCCGAGATTGGCGTGGGGCCTTCCGCATGAGCGTCGGGCAGCCAGGCGTGCAGCGGCGCCAGGCCCACTTTCGTGCCGTAGCCCAGCATCAGGAAGACGAACGCCAGATTCAGTTGCGCGGGATCGAAGGCCGATACATGCGCAATGAGCACCGTCCACACCATCCCGTCCAACCCTTCGCCGACGACGGGGCGCGCGGCCATATAGACGAGAATGGTGCCAAACAGGGCGAGCGCGATGCCGACGCTGCCGAGTATGAAATATTTCCACGCCGCCTCGATCGCTTCTGGCGTACGATAGATTCCAACCATCAGCACGGTGGTTAAAGTGGCCATCTCGATCGCCACCCACATCAGGCCGATGTTGTTGGCGACGAGAGCAAGGTTCATTCCAAATAGCAGCAACTGGTACATCGCATGATAGAAGCGGAGCTGAACGGGTGTCAGCCGCCCGATCTCCAGCTCATGGGCGATATAGCTCGCGCTGAAGACACTCGTGGTGAAGGCGACGAACGTGTTGAGGACGATGAAGACGATGTTGAGATCGTCGACCAGAATGTAGGGGCCTGTCTCCGGCTTTCGAACGAACAGTGACACAGCCGCAAGGAATGTCAGAAGGGACGAGAGCACATTCAAACGCGCCGACAGCCAATAGCCTGGCGTCAAGGCGAGGATCGCCGCGGTCGCCGCGGGAATGGCGAGGATCAGCACAACGCCGTCCGGAACGAATGCATTCATCGCCGCGCTCCCTGGAACCGGTCGAGCGCCTGGATGTCGATTGTTTCGAAACGCTCGCGAATGCGGAACAGGAACACGCCGATGACAATGAAGGCGACAAGCACCGAGAAGGCGACCGATATTTCAACCACCAGCGGCATTCCCTTGGCGCCGGTGGCCGCGAGGATCAGGCCGTTCTCCAGGGACATGAAACCGACGACGAGGCTCACGGCGTTGCGGCGCGTCACCATCATGAGGAGGCCAAGCATCACGACCGAGAGCGCGAAGGCGAGGTCCTCGCGGCCGAGCGGATCGGCCTCGGCGGTGACGCGCAGCATCACGACCATCGACAGCGCGACAAGCCCCATGCCGAGGATCATGATGGGGCCGAGGCTGCCGACGACCTCCACCTCGCGGTGAATGCCGAGACGGGCGATGATCCGGTGCAGCGCGATCGGGATGATCAGCGCCTTGAAGACAAGCGCGATCGCCGCGGTGACATAGAGGTGCGGCGCGCCCTGGACATAGGCTTGCCAGGCGACCGACAGCGCCAGAACGACCGCCTGCAGCGCGAACACGTTGAGAAGCGAATAAAGGCGGTTCTGATAGAGCAGCATGAAGCTGATGAGCACGAGGCCGCCGGCTAGCAAATGGGCGATGTCGAAGGCGAGACCTTTCATCAGAGGCTCGCCGAGACAAAGCGCAGCAGCACCGCGAGGAAGCCGAGCATGAGGGCCACTCCGACAAAATCGGGCACGCGAAAGACGCGCATCTTGGCGATGGTCGTCTCGAACAGGGCGAGCAACACGCCGGCCACAGCGAGCTTGCCGATATAAGCGAGGATGCCGATCGCATGCGCGGCGAGGCCCTCGTCCTCGTGCGCGAGCCCCCATGGCGCGAAGACGCAGGCGATCAGGGAAACGTAGAGCAGGAGCTTGAGCCAGGACGCGAGCTCGATCAGCGCGAGGTGGCGTCCCGAATATTCCAGGACCATCGCCTCATGCACCATCGTGAGCTCGAGATGCGTCGCCGGATTGTCCACGGGAATGCGTCCGTTCTCGGCGATCGCGACAATGACGAGCGCGATGAGCGCCATGCCCAGCGACACGCGCAGCCCGACGGCGGGCGACGTCATGAATCCGGCCACGGTCGAGAGCTGCGTCGAGCCGGCCACCAGCGCTAGCGTGAAGACGATCATGATCATCGCCGGCTCGGCCAGCGTCGCGAACATCGCTTCACGGCTGGAGCCGAGGCCGCCGAAACTCGTCCCGACGTCCATGCCCGCCAAAGCAAGGAAGAACCGAGCGCTGCCGAGCAGCGCGATGATCGCAATTAGGTCGGCGGACCAGCTGAACAGCAGTCCCGTCGCAAAGGTGGGAACGAGGGCGGCGGCGACCCAGGTCGCGGCGAACACGAGATAGGGGACGAACCGGAACAGCCACGAGGCGCTATGAGCGACCACCGCCTCCTTGCGCGCCAGCCGGACAAGATCGCGGTAGGGCTGCAAGAGCGACGGACCCTGCCGGCGCAGCAGACGCGCCCTCACTTTGCGCACGAAACCCGTCAGCAAGGGCGCCAGCACCAGAACCAGCAGCATCTGCAAGATCTGGGTGGACAGATCGCCGATCAGGGCCATGAGGCCAGAACCAGCAGGAGGGACACCAGCGCGCCGAACACGACACTGAGATACTGACGGATGGTGAGGAATTGCAGATGATTCAAGCGCTGGCTGAGAAACTCGACGGCGCGGACGACGGGCAGATAGAAAGACTCCCAGACGAGGTCATGCATCGCGACGCTCTGCATGGGCGGCCCGCATCTCACCCGGCGCCGGCATATCGACACGCTCATGAGCGCGGAATGCAAAGGCGCCGAACACGCGCCGGATCGGCTGGGCGAAACTTTCCGCAGTATATTGCGTAGCCGGATCGGCGTTGGGAAAGCCGCAATCCCAAGCCGGCGCCCGCCGAAGCTTATTGGAGGCGATCTGATGGATCGCAAAGGCGGTGAGCGAGGCGGAGGCTGCGATGAAAAGGAAGACGAGAAGGCCATTGTAAGAGCTGCGGCTCTCCGCGATCGGTGCGATGGAAAGCCAGGGAATTCCCTCCTGCGTCGGCATCTGCGCTCCGGTGATGGCTCGGACGGCGGGCGCAAGCTTGTCGATGACGATTGCGGGAAAAATGCCCGCAAGGAGGCAAAGGGCGGCGAGAATTCCCATGGCCGCGACAGATATCGGGTCGACCTCGCGGGCGGACTCCGCCGACGAGCTCCTTGGGCGCCCTAGAAAAGCGATCCCGAACACGCGTACGAAACAAGCCGCCGCGAGCGCCGCGGCAAGCGCCAGCGTGGCGCCAACGGCCGGGGCCAGGATTTTCAGCGCCCATTGGGGAAGCTGCGGGCTCAGCAGAATCGATTGCAGCAGCAGCCAATCGGAGGCGAAACCGTTCAGCGGCGGCAGAGCGGAGATCGCTGCGCTGCCCACAAGGACGAACAGCCCGGTCGCTGGCATTCGGTTGAGGAGGCCGCCGAGCCGCTCCATGCCGCGCTCTCCCGTCGAGGTCAGCACCGCCCCGGCGCCAAAGAACAACAGGCTCTTGAAAATCGCATGGTTTAGCACGTGAAATAGCGCCGCCGTCGCGGCCAGCGCGGCGGCCGCGCCCAAGCCGTTGGCCTTGAAGGCCAGGGCGAGCCCCAGACCGGCGAAGATGAGTCCGATATTCTCGATCGTGCTATAGGCGAGAACGCGCTTGAGGTCGTTTTGCATTAATGCATGCAATACGCCGAGCGCGGCGGTTCCAGCGCCCAAGGCCATGACCAGAGCGCCCCACCACCAGGCCGGCGTCCCCAACAGATCGAAGGCGATGCGCACAAAGCCATAGACCGCGACCTTGGTCATGACGCCGCTCATCAAGGCAGATACGTGGCTTGGCGCGGCGGGATGCGCGAGTGGCAGCCAGACGTGCAGCGGGGCAAGGCCAGCTTTCGACCCGGCGCCTACCAACGCAAGGCCAAGCACGAGAGCGGCGAGGTCCGGCGTCACGCCGTTCGCCCGCATTGCGGCAAAAGCATAGCCGCCGGCGGGCCCGGCGAGCAGACCGAAGGCGAGTAGCAGCGCCATGGCCCCCAGGGCCGCCATAACGATATAGACGAAACCCGCCCGTGTGTGCTCCCGCTCCTGATGATGCGCCATCACGAGCGCCCAGGAGGCAAGCGACATGAATTCCCATGACGCCAGGAAAGTAAACGCGTCATCGGCCAAGAGCACCAGGTTCATGCCTGCCAGGAAGGCCGGAAAGAACGCCAGCACCCGCTGCGGTTCGCGCTCGTGACGTCCGTAGCCGATGCCGTAAAGGCTCGCCGTCGCGGCTCCAAGATTGATCACGACAAGAAAAAACGCCGACAGGGCGTCAAGCCGAAAATTGGCGCCGACCCAAGGCAGGCCGATTGGTAAGACAATGGCCGCCGGCGAAGCTTCGCCGACCAGATGGACAAGCGCGCCGGCGAGCAACGCAAGCGAAAGGAGGAGGGCGCCGCCATAGACGATCGCCGTGGCAGCCGAGCGGCAGCGGAACAGAACCGCAACTATAGAGAGAACAAGCAGAGCCGCATCGCACAGCAAAAAAAATGCGACCGACATCAGGCGTTGCCTTTACCGCTGGGGCGCCTGGGCGGGACGAGAGGGGGCGCGGCAACGGTCGCATTTCGTAGGCGCACGCCCCTCCCGCCTCCGGGACTGGAGGCGCCTTCGCCAATTAATTCGATGCCAGCATTCTCCAGGGCGCTGACCAGCTTGGTCAGCGAATCGACATTCCCGCGTATGACCCCATCGCTGGCCTCCATGCGCTGGATTGTGGGCACCGACAGGCCTGCGACTTCGGCCAAAGCTCGCTGATCGAGCGAAGCCAAAGCGCGCGCCGCTCGCAATTGTGCAGCAGTTATCATATGTGAACCATCGCTCCTGATATTGGAGCACGAACGACTTAATCTTAATACATGTATTCTTGGGGTTCAACGGCTCTCGTGCAAATTCGCGATGCGGGCGAGGCCCTTCTCCGAAAGGGGACGAATTTCAAACAGAGAACCCTGGTTGAGACGATGGGCCCCCCTCTCGTGGATGCCCAAACGATCGAGAGCCCGCCTGAAGCACGACATCACTTATCTGGACGACGAGATCGCTTGGTTCGGCCATTAGCTGGCTGTGGAGCCTCAACAGGTTGTTCCGGTCCAGTGCGAGGCGGGTGATGGTCGGCTCGGAGCCGATGCTGTCATGAGGTCTGTGCCAATTGTAGCTATGAAGCCATCGAGGCAGCTCTGCTGCGCGTTCGTCTGAACTGCGTAAGCGCGGGCATAAGCCCACTCACGCAAGCTCGCTTGGACGAAAGCGCTCGCCTTGCTGTTATCCGGTATCAGATCCGTCGGCGCTTGAGCGGACATACGCGGCAACTCTCGAACCCAAGTGGGTAGCGGCAATCGGAGGCTGTAACCTGAATGGGGTTCTTTCGCAGAAAGCTACGCTATTGCGGACGGCGTCTCGCGAGTGACCCGAGGTGGCCCGCGCATACCGGGCTGTCCTTGGTCCCATTGGACGACGTCCTGAAGGGCCTGCTAGCACTTCTACAGTCCGCGATTTGAAATCGGGAGTGATCTGACGGGGGGAAGGCGCAACGGCTATTTCGTGCCGGCTTGGTCGCAGCTTCGGCTCAGATATAGGCCGTTGCGGTGGCAACTGTCGCCCTCACGGTCGCGCTTCGCCATGGTCTAGTGGCGCCCGCGTCAGGCGCGGCAGAATCGGAGCTGCAATTGCGGTCCCTCTCTTGCTGTGGATCGATCTCGTCCTGGCTGTTGGCGTTGCGCTCACGCGAAACCGGTTCATCGACGAGACCGCTGGAGAATTGGCGCAGCTACTACAACGAAGACCGGCCGCATGGCGCCATCGACAACAAGCCCGCGGCTTCCCTCATGACTCCCGCCGGCGCGTCTAGCCCGCCAGCGTAGCAAAAGCCGGAAACAAGCATCTCTATGCCCAGCGTCAGCTCGTGGAGCGTTGTTTCTTGAAACTCAAGCAATTCCGCCGTGTCGCGAACCGTTTCGAAAAGACCGCACGCAAAACCACCCACGCGTAACTCCCGCCGCCATCATCTTATGGATGCGATAAGTGTCCACGCCACCTAAAAAACCTTGCCCGGATTCAGAACCCCTCGCGGGTCGATGGCTGACTTGATCACCTTCATGAGAGCAAGCTCCTCACTCGATCGCGAGTAGCCGAGGTATGGTTTCTTGACGAGGCCGATCCCATGCTCGGCCGAAATGGTTCCGCCGTGGCGGCGCACCGTATCGTAGACGAGCGCGCTAATGTGGTCGAACGGCTGCGGCCTGGCCGCCGGGACGTTCGCGACAATGTGCAGATTGCCGTCCGCGATGTGGCCGTAGTACAGGCTAACGCAGCCGGGCAGGTCTAGCGTGAGCCGAGCCTTGCAGTCGCGCACGAAATCGTCTACCGCGCCAATCGCAAGACCGATGTCGAACGACGCATGCGCTCCGAACACGCGGCCAAATTCAGCGGTGGCGTCGCGGGTCGCCCAGAATGCGTTCACGTCGGCGAGAGACTGGGAGAGGGCGGCGTCTTCCAGCATGCCGGTTTCCAGCACTTGCTCGAGCCAGGCCTGGAAACGCGAGATCGAGGTGTCGCCGAAGCCGTGGCATTCGACCAGAACGTGGAACGGGTGGCCGCTGGCGAGCGGGCTACGGACGCCCGCGACGCGTTCGGTCGCGACCCTCCAATAGTCTTCCCACATCACTTCGAACGCGGATAGCGAAGGTCCGAGTTCAGCGCGCGCCGAGGCGAGCAACTCGACCACCTTGGCGTAGCTCGCGAGACCGCAAAGAGCCGCCGCGACATGCGGAGGCTGAGCGTGCAGGCGCAACACCGCCCGGGTGATGACGCCGAGAGTGCCCTCGCTGCCGATGAAGAGATGCTTCAGGTCGTAACCCGCATTGTTCTTGAGCATCTTGTTGAGGCTGGTGAGCAGCGTTCCATTCGGCAGCGCCACCTCGATGCCGAGCGTCAGGTCGCGCGCCATCCCATAGCGAATGACGCGATTGCCTCCGGCGTTGGTCGAGAGATTCCCGCCGATGGTGCATGAGCCGCGGCTGCCGAGATCGAGCGCGAAGAAGAGGCCCGCGGCCCGCGCGGCCGTCTGTACGGCTTCGAGCGTCGTCCCCGCCCTGACGGTGATCGTGCCGGCGGCCGTGTCGATCTCCTCGATCCCGACCAGGCGTTCGAGGGAAAGGGCGATCGCGCCTTCGATCGGCCGCGCCCCTCCGGCGAGGCCAGTCATCCCTCCCTGCGGCGTCACGGCGACGCCGAATTCGCTCGCCAGCCGAAGAGTCGCGGCGACACCTCGCGGCTCGCTGGGCCGCACGACGGCAAGCGGGCGGACGGGCGGCAAGGTGCTCCAGTCGCTTTCGTTGCGCACGGGAATGCTGTCGCCCGCCAGAACGGCGGCGCCCTCCAGTTCAACACGGAGCGCGGCGAGAAGCTCGGCGGCGCGCGATGCCTGACGGACAAGGGAAGCGACCATCGCGATGCCTCCTTATGCGAGCCCGGGAGTCGCGGCGCGCTGGGCGGGGCGCGCCAGCTTCGTGCGTTCCCCGACATATTGCTTTCGCTCGCGGATGCAGTCGCTGGCCGCGTCGCGCAGGAGACCGATATCACTCGCTGTGGGGATCAGCCGGTAGCCGCTTTCAACGAGTTGCCGCCAGTCGGCGGCTGCGCTCGGGACGCCGCCGAACGGCTTGCCCGACGCTCTCATCGCGGCTTCCGCGCGGGATACGAGGTTGCGCACGTCGGGCTTATCGAGCTGTTCGAGCCGGCCGATCGAACCGGCCATGTCGTTGACACCGAGAAACGGCACATCGACGCCGGCGACGGCGCAGATCTCCGCGGCGCGCTCGACCGCGGCGGCCGATTCTATTTGAACGATCAATAGAATTTCCTCGTTGGCGGTCTGCATGTAGGCAGCGTCGCGGCCGTAATCCGACGCCCGCACGAGCGACGCGGCATAGCCTCGCGCGCCCTCCGGCGGATATTTGCAGGCCCGCACCGCGGCTTCGGCTTCCTCCGCCGTCTCGACCGAGGGGATCATCAGCGCGTTAGCGCCAACGTCGAGAATCTTCTTGATGAAGACCGGGTCGTTCGACGGCGCGCGTATGGCGCAAGGCGTGCCGAACGGACGGACGGCGCGGAGCACGTCGAGGCCGAGACGGATGTCGCCGGGTCCATGCTCGAGATCGACGATAAGGAAATCGAATCCTTGAAGGGCGAGAACCTCGGCATTGGCCGGAGAGTCGCCGCTGACCCAAGCGCCGAACAGGATGTCTCCGGCGGATAGACGCCGCTTTAGATCGTTGGTCTGGGCCATCCGGTCGGTTGCTCCTGCGCCGGGCGGCCCGCTGCCTGCTGGCGGGATGGCTGAACGCAGGAAGTGCCGCCAATTTTTCGTATCTGAGGTACACAACTTTAGCAAGGGGGCGCTTACCCCGGCGCATGGCCGTCGCGACGGGCTCGAAGGACGACCAGGTTAGGCGGCGGCCGAAAGATGCTTGGGGTGCTCGGGCCGAGGGGATTGCTGCTCGCCCGGACCCTGTGGCGGCACTCGCGCGCATCGCGGGCGGGCAGCGTATGGGGAGCCGAGCGGTGGAGAGATCTGGATCTCATTGAGGCAGACTCTTGGACGTGACATACCGAGTGTATCGTTCGTGCGACCGGGGCGCGGATCGCCGGAAATTTCTGCGCGGAGACCGATCATGCCAGGAGAGAGAGTCTCGCTTCGGAACTTAGCGGCGCCCTCGCTGACGGTAGCCCGACCGCCGTCGCTCACAATAACCGTTGTCGAGCGCCTACGACAGGCGATCATCGATTCCGAGTTGCCGCTGGGAAGCGAGCTATCCGAAGTCGGTCTCGCCAAAATGCTGGGCGTGAGCCGCACTCCGGTGCGTGAGGCGCTTAGCGTGCTGCAGTTGCAAGGAATGGTGAGGATTCTGCCGCAGCGTGGCAGCTTCGTGTTCCTGCCGACCGAGCAGGACATTCTCGACATCTGCGAGTTTCGCATCGTCATCGAACTCAGGGCGTTAAGCTTTTCCAACGCCCGTCGGCGCGACGCGACCCTGACGATGCTGAGGGAAGCGTTCCAGGATATGGAGAATGCGCGGGCGCGTCACGACCCGATCGCCTATTCCCGCGCCGACACGAATTTCCATGAAGCTTTCATCAAGAACTGCCGCAACCGCTACCTGGAAGAAAGCTACGGGCTCGCCGCCGGCCCGATCGCAACCCTGCGAACGCATTTCTCGGTTCCGCTCGCCGGCGTGCAGGATCGCTCCTATGTCGAGCACAAGGCCATACTTGAAGCCTTCGAGCGCGGCGACCTGCCGGAAATCGAACGCATTCTCACCCGCCACATCCTCAACACGCGCGAATCGTACCTGATGGCGTTGCAGCAGGGGCTCATACGCCCTCCGTCGCCCTCGGATTGAAGGACCCTGGCCGGGAAGAGCGAAACGTCCATCAAAGGACGAGCGCCGGGGCGACATTATATTAGCCAGACCGTTGCGCTTGGTCGCAAAAACCTGTACCTTAGGTGCAGTATGGTTCTACGCCTCCCGTCGAGGGCGCCGGCGAACCATCACGCGATCCGCACGCCCGGGCGCGAAAAGGTTGGAAACTGACCAGGGAGGAAGACTTGAACAGCAGGAGCCTTATCGTATCTGTGCTCGCGGTCGCGGTTTCGACATCCGCATTCGCCGACACGGCAAAAAAGAAGATCGCGCTCTCCAACAACTACGCCGGCAATTCGTGGCGCCAGGCGATGCTGCAAAGCTGGGCCAAGGTCGGCGGCGACGCGGTAAAGGACGGCACGATCGCCGCGGCCGACGCCTTTACGGCGGCCGACAAGGAAGCAACAACCCAGGCGGCCCAGGTCCAGAACCTGATCCTGCAGGGCTATGACGCCATCGTGATCGACGCGGCGTCGCCGAACGCCCTCAACGGCGCGGTCAAGGCGGCCTGCGACGCGGGCGTGGTCGTCGTCGCCTTCGATGGTCTCGTCACCGAGCCTTGCGCCACCAAGGTCACGGTCGACCTCGCCGGCACCTATGGCGCCGAGGAAGTGCGGCAGATCGCGAAGCGCCTGCCGAACGGCGGCAATCTGCTCTACATCCGCGGCCTCGCCGGCACGAGCATCGACGACGACATAACGAAGGGCGTCAAGGCGGAGCTTGCCAAGCATCCCAATCTCAAGATCGTCGGCGAGGTCTATGGCAACTGGGACCAGACGACCGCGCAGAAAGCGGTCGCTACCGTGCTGCCTTCGCTGCCGGAGATCGCGGCGGTCATCGACCAGGGCGGCGACGCCTACGGCGCGGCGCAAGCCTTCAAGGCAGCCGGCCGGCCCTTGCCGCTCATCATGCTCGGCAATCGTCAGGACGAACTCGCCTGGTGGAAGGAGCAGATGAAGAACGGCGGATACGACTCGTGGTCTGGCTCCGAGGCGCCGGGCATGGTCACCTTCGCCTTCTGGGTGGCGCAACAGATTCTCGACGGCAAGAGCGTCCCGAAAGAGGTTCCGATGGGCATCCTCACAATCGAACAGGGCGATCTCGACAAGTACCTGGCGGGCACTCCGGTCGGTGGCGTCGCAAATGTGGAATATACGCAGGCTGAAGTGCAGAAAGCGATCGAGGCGGCCAAGTAGCACGGGTCGTGACAGCGCCCTCGCCTCGAGGCCTGGGCCGGTCTCGAGGCGAAGAGGCGTCGGTCGAGCACCTTTCGCAGCGGATGGGATCAGGACGGGGCGCTCCAGGCCGGCACGCGCGTGCGGCTCTTGACTTCACGATTTCACAGCGAAATCGGGCGACCAGCCGGATTGATGATGTCGGATATCTCGTCCCTGGCGTCGACGAAAGAATCGGCTCGGCAGAGGAATCCGCGGTGGAAATGGCATTGTCCATCGCCAACAGAGGATTCGCGGCGTCGCGCGGCTCCTGTTCGAGGACGTAGGGACCCGCGCCCGCAATTCGTGCTTTCCGCTGAGCTTCGATGAGGGCTTCCACGATCGGCCCACGCGCCACATTGATGATATGCGCCGTGGGCTTCATCAGCGCGAGGCAGTCCGAATTCAGCAGATGTCGCGCGAATCGTTGAGAAGACAGGTGACGACCACGAAGTCTGGACCCTCCGCTTGCGCATCGGAGAGTTCGCGGGGCGAACAGGGCCGCCGGCTCGACCGTCCTGTCCTACCAGATCGCGACGGCGAGCTTGTAGGTCGCGCCGCCGCGCGTCGGAGTAACCGTGATGACGAATTGTCCGTCCTTCGGAAGGACGCCGATCCATTTGCAGGCGGCCGTGTTAGCGTTGGCTCCGGGTAGCGTCTCGCCTCGCCGTCAATTCCGCCATCGGCTTTTTTCAGTGTCGCACGAGACCGGTAACTTCGCTGGGGCCGCTTGCGAATTGTTAGCTATGGCCGGCCCATCGCCACCTAATGACAATGCTCACCATGATCGTCCACAACTTGCATGAGCCGGGCCGGATCCTGCCGATGGTCCGAGATCTTGGCGCTCGGCATGTCGAGCACGGAGGCAGGCTCGTCAACTGGGAAGCACCGCGGAAGCATTGCTTTGGACCCTCGAACAGGGGCTGGATGAAGACTTCACGCCCGCGGCGCGCGAGGCGTGGACGGGCTGCTACGATGAACTCGCCGGCGAGATCAAGTCAGCGGTTGTCCTCCGAGGACGACCTCTGTCCCTTAGGGAAAGGGCTGGGCTGAGGCCGGCGTGCGATTCAATCAAATCCGCGCCCGCGCCAAGATTTCCGCAACATGATCACCCTCGTGCCGCTATGTTATCGAGGTCAGCCCCGACGGCGCATCGGGCTCAGCTTCCCGTCGTGGTCGCCCGCGTTCCTCCTCCTGTCGCGGTCGCGACAGCGGCCGGCGAGGCCGGGCGAGCCGCCG
Source organism: uncultured Alphaproteobacteria bacterium (assembly GCA_963833955.1). GTDB lineage: Bacteria > Pseudomonadota > Alphaproteobacteria > Rhizobiales > Beijerinckiaceae > Roseiarcus. Next base: position 107,315 of record CAWHZY010000010.1, read on the forward strand.
CCTCTGCGCGCTTTTCGTTCGCCCGGATGAACCCCGGCACGCCGGTCTCGACCACAGGATTGAACCGGATGTTTGTCGTTATGTTGTCCCGAATCTCCCGCATGGCGTCTTCAGGTAGGGCCGAAATCTCAAAATTCTCTCGAATGCGATTAGGTTTGGTCGAGCTGGTCAGGACAGCGGTTCCGCGTTGCACGGCCCAGGCGAGCGCAACCTGAGCCGGCGTCTTGTGGATGCGCGCTGCGATGCCTTTGATCACGGGGTCGTCAACGATTCTGGGCGACGAGGCATGCGCCAACGGCGCCCCTGCCTGGACGACAATCCCGTTTTCCCGACAGAAGTCGAGGAGGTCCCATTGCGGGAAATACGGATGGCACTCGACCTGGATCGACGCGGGCTTGATGCGGGCAGCGCCAAAGATCTCGCGCAACGTCTCCAAAGTGACATCGGATAAGCCGATCGACTTGCAGTGACCCTCGTCCACGAGGCGTTCGAGGGCTTGCCATGTCTCGAGCAAAGTCACGCCGGAGTCATAGATGACCTCACCGCGCTCGTCCGTGGGGTCCTGATCGTCGCCGGGCCGAAAGGCAAAAGGGGTATGAATTATATAGCAATCGACATGGTCAATTTGCAGTCGCCGGCGGCTGGCGTCAAAGGCGGGCTTGACCCGCTCAGGACGATGATTGGTGTTCCATAGCTTCGTCGTGACGAAAACGTCCTGCCGCCGAATCGTCCCCGCGCTAAACGATTCCTGCATTGCCTCGCCAACTGCCTCTTCAGTGCGGTAGCGCTCCGCACAATCGAGATGTCGATATCCCACTTCCAGTGCGGCCTCGGTCGCTTGTTTGGCGCCAACCGGATCGCGGATCAGTGTGCCAAACCCGACGGCGGGAATGGCGCCAGATCCATGTACAAGAGGGATGGTCGCATACCGAAGCCTATCGGCGGTTGCCATGCTCGCACTCCGTTGGCCCGGAATAGCCGGACAAGCTCCACGGGCCTTCTTGGCAACATCGCCGCCAAAAGGCATGACGCCATGAACAGCTGACCGCCGTTGGACCCAGCTGTGTCGATATCAAAGAATCATGAGGAGGGGCGAGACAGAGTCGGGTGACGCAGGACAACATCTCCACGCTCTCCTCGCCGCCGCGACGCTGCGCGTCGCGCCGCCCCAATACGATAGTATCGACCACACTATCGCACAATAGCGGCCTCCCGACGCCCGCGTCATGCTGGCTCCGTTGGGAGGATGGCGGCGTTGTGACACGAGGGCGAAGGCGCCGCCTCTGCTCGATCCTTAACGGCTCGATGAAGGGAGCAGGAAAATGAAAATTGTGATGGTGTTGACTTCGCACGATCAACTGGGAAGCACGGGCCGCAAGACTGGATTCTGGCTCGAACAGCTTGCAGCTCCGCCTTCAGGGATGCTGGCGTTGAGATCACACTGCATCGCCCGGGGGCGGACGGACGACCGCCGCTCGATCCCAAGAGCAACGAGCCTGAATTTCGCGCCGACCTCACCGTCCGCTTCGAAAAGGATGCGGCCGCGGAAGCGCAGCTCAGCAAGACCATTCGCCTCGACGGCGTGAGGCAGGGGAGACTTCGACACGGTCTTCTATCCAGGCGGCCATGGGCCGATGTGGGATCTCGCCGAAGACGAGCACTCCATCAAGCTGATCGAGTCCTTCATTGCGCCGGCAAACCGATCGGCATTGTGTGCCATTCCACGGGGGCGTTGCGACACGTTCGGACGCCGGACGGCAAGATCGTAACCTGCATGGACCCGCGGCTCTCGCGCTGGACAAGCATCGTTTCAATCGCCGCGCTGGCGGGCGCCTCGATGCTCACGAGCCTAAGGGCGCGAAGCGAGGAGACGAAGTCGGTCGAGCCGGATGCCTCGCTGATCGCGAAGGGTGAATATCTCGCCCGAGCCGGCGACTGCATCGCCTGCCACACCGCCCCCGAAGGCAGGTTGTTCGCCGGCGGCCATACAATGCCGACGCCGTTCGGCACGCTCTACACGTACGCGACGATGCACAAAGGACGCTTTCCTGACGGCGGCCTGCTTTATCCCGCGATGCCTTTTGGCTCCTACACCAAGGTCACGCGCGCGGACAGCGATGCGATCTTCGCTTGCCTGCAGACCGTCCCGCCCGTCCGGCAGCCGAACCGCCCGCACGATCTGAAATTCCCGTTCAACAACCGCTCGTTGATCCTGGGCTGGCGCACGCTCTTTTTCAAAGAGCGCGAGCACGAGCCGGACCCGAACCAGTCGCCCGAATGGAACCGGGGCGCCTATCTCGTCGATGGGCTGGGGCATTGCGGCATGTGCCATACGGCCATCAACGCGTTCGGCGGCAGTTCGGAATCGGACGCCTTCCAGGGTGGGCTCATTCCGATGCAGAACTGGTACGCCCCCTCGCTCACCTCGAACAGGGAGGCGGGGCTTGGCGACTGGAGCCTGAAAGATATTTCCGATCTGCTTAAGACGGGAGTCTCCACGCGCGGCGTGGTCTATGGGCCGATGGCCGAGGTCATCCGCAACAGCCTGCAATATTTGTCGGACGCGGACATCCAGGCGATGGCGGTCTATCTCAAGAGCCTGGCGCAGGGCAGCCCGCCGGCGCCCGCGACCTCGGACGTCCCGAGCGCCGAAGGTAGCCTCCTGCTCGCGCTGGGCAAGACCATTTACGACAATCAACGATGCCCGAGCCGATATCCTCGACCAGCGAGCGGATCTCCTCGCGGGCTGAAAGCCGGAGGCGGGCGATGAGCTGGTCGCCTTCGCGCCAGGCCTCTTCAACCGCGCCAATGACCGCGCCAAGGCCGTTGTGCTGCTGGTGAGCGTCGAGAACGGATGCGCCACGAAGGGCCTCGAGGTCAGCGCCGGCGACGTCAAGGATTTCGAGATAGGCCCCGCGCTCATCCTGGCGCTGGACCGGCGTCGCGGTGGCGATGACGGCCTCGATCGTCCGCTGCGTGGCGTTGAAGCTCGCGGGCCTGGCCAGCGCGTCGCGGCGAACGAGCGGCGCGGCTTCGCGAAGAAACATGGGGATGGCGTTCATTGCGAAGGTTCCTCCAAAACAGCCGGGCTCTCCCCTGGCGACACGGCTTGCGCCATAAGCGCCTGCTGGAACGGGTCGCTGGCGATCTCCGCGTTGACTTCCGCCGGGTCGCGCCCACGCGAGGCGATGACCTCCTCGCGGCTCCGCACGCCGGCCTTGATGAGCTCCGCGTCCGCGCGGGCTTCGCGATAGGGCTCCAGCGGCGCCCAGGCTGGCCACGCCCATGTGGCGCCGAGATAGTCGGCGGAATTTCGCGCGAAGTCCGGCGCGACGAGACGGCCGGAGAGGACCTCGAGCGTCGCGAACCGCCGCCAGACCGGATCGAGCAGCCTGGTCGCCAGGAGCGAGGCGCGAATCGCCGTGCGGCGGCGCTTGAAGGCCTCTAAGCCCATCTTGCCGGAGCTGTAGTTCGTGTCGCTCAGATCGCCCGTGACGATCGCGTAAGGAATGCCCGAACCCGCGGCGACCGTGCGCGCGAGGTGCCGCGTGAAATCGTTCAGGCCGCTCATGTCGGCAACCGGCGAGAAGGTGATGTCCTGTCCCGCCGGCAAAAGACGCAGGGTGCCGGGCTCAAGCGACAGATCGCCGCTCGCGAGGTCGTCATTGCCCGTCGACGATCCCTCCACGTCGCGAATGAAGCCCGCGAAGAGCGCCGAGACCCGCGCCTTCATCAGCGCCGCGTCCTCGAGCGAATCGAGCTGGAGCAACCGGGTCGCGACCGGCGCTAGCCACGAGACGCCGCGAACTTGGCCGGGAAAGCGAGGCTCGAAGACATGGGCGATGTCGCTCGCCGCAACGCGGACTGCAGGGGAAATCGCCGGCATGTAGCCATCAGGCGCTTCGGGGCGGACCCAAAAGGCCAGGCGCTCGCCGTTCGGCCCCAGCTCGACGCCCGCGACGATCCGTCGGCCGTTGCCGAGCTCGACGTTCATCGCCGGATCGATCTGTTCGGGGCTCAAGAGCTGCAACCGCAGCTCGCCGCGAGGGGTGGCCAGATAACGGACGAACGCCTCGCCGGAACCGACAATGCTGCGCATGCCGCGGCCTAGAAACTCCGCCAGGTCGCCGCCCTCGATGTCGGCCTCGCCCCAAAAGCCGTCGTTCCAGCCGTCTTCGAGATCGCGGCGGATCGCCGCGTCCGGATGGCGCGAGCGCACGCTCGGCCCATCGCCGACGACATGGGTTTCCCAGGCGAGCGCGATGCTTTCGCCAAGAGGCGCGTTGGCGATTAGCCAGTCCGCCCGTCGCCCGATCCGATGTCGCGCCGCGAGGGCTTGCCTTGCCGGGGCGTTCAGCGTCGCGGCGGCCGGCCAGCGCGGCGACCCGCTGGCGGCCTCAAACGAGCGGCCGAGAAGGGCGCGGGTCGCGTTGCGAAGGCGGGTGGTCAGAGGGGGGCGTCTCACCGTCGTCAGCCAGCTCTTCGAGCGCAGCTCGGATCTCGCGATCGAGTTCCGCTAAAAAAACTATCTGGTCGACCGCCGCCCCCGACGAACCGACCCGCGACGGGATCGCCAAAAGGCGCGCCCGCAATTTCGATAATACATCGGTCCATTCCGCTTGCACAACCGCCGCTTCGACCAGCTCGCCGCTCGCCTTGCGGGCCTTGAGCTCCGCGAGCGAGGCCTGCGCCGACGCGAGGCGCTTCCGCTCCGCCGCCGGCGTGCCCTCGCCGCGGCCGGTCACAAGATTGCGCATGTGCTCGGAATAGGCGCGGATCGACCCGAACAGCGGATATCGCCCCCGGCCGGTCTTCGGGATCACGCCATTGACCGCGAGCTGCCGGACGTTGAAAGCCGAGCAGCCAAGCACCTGCGCCAGTTGCTCGGCCGTCACCGCCGCCGTCTCGCCCAAGGGTCGCGTTGAGCCGGTGTCCGCCATCCGTCAAAACCCCTGATTGTTTTTGTTGCAGCGAGCGATATCTCGGGAGCGGCGCGCCCCGCGATTGCAGCTCGCCGGGAGGACCCATGGGGGAGCTGGACGCCTTCCCCGAAAACCCTGTTCATGTTTGTGAGCGGGGGGCTTACCCGAGAAGACACACAAGAAAGAGATAGAGACTTTGACAGCTCTCTCTCCCCATCTTGTGTGTTTTCTCGGGTACACATGCTCTCTCTGTATTCTATTTAGCCCATGATTTCGCCCAGTCCGGGTTGACGCTCCAGTAGTCCGCGCCGCCCTTCTTTTCGCCGCCGCCCGCGGCTTCTTCCTCCGCCTGGGCCGCGCCCTTCGCGCCTCGCCGGCGCAGCGCGAGCCCTTGCGCGACGAGGTCCTCGAGGACGCGCCGGGCCGTGTTATTCGGCAGCCCCATCGCGTTTGCGACGGCGCGCGTTGTCATCTCCTCATCCGAGCGCAGCAATTGGAAATAAGCGCTGCGGCGTAACGGTGGGCAGCCGTCCATGGCGACGGCCTCGACGAGCTCCAGCGCTTCTTCGCGGGCAAGCCCGACGGCGTCGAGGCCGACGAGCAGCCGCTCGAGCATGAGCCCGAGCCGGCCGGGTCCTTCCGGCCGATGAACGTTGACGATCTCGTGGGTATAGCCATCGCGCTCGACGTGGCCACGAAGGAGCACCGCGAGCTTGACGATCTCAGAGAGCCGGTCGCGCTCGGCTTCGTCGTATTTGCGCGGCGTGCGCTTGTCGAGATCGACGAATAGGCCGGCGACCTTTTCGGCGAGCTCCTCGCGCATCGCCTTGGTCTTCGCCCCGGTGTGATCGAAGGCGTATCGGAACTGCTGGGCGCCGGGCGCCGGATCGAGGCGGAAGATGAGGAAGCGGTCGCCGAGTTGGCTGATGGCCCTGTAGTAGTCGTCATAAGCCTGCGTCGCGCCGGAGATCAGCCCGACTCTGCCCCGCCACGTCAGCGTCTTTCCGCCGTCAGACCCGATGTTGCGGGTCCATTCGCCGTCGTAAATCCGGCGCAGCGAGGCGAGGAGCTCGGCGCGCTGGTCGGGGCGCATTGAGAGGATCGAGCCGAAGTCTTTGAGCGTCAGGACGCCGACGTCGCCGACTTCGCGCAGAAGCCCGCCGGTGGCGCCGCGGCCCTTTTGATGTTTTGGCGTTCCACTGAGCAGCGCCGGCTTGCTGATATCATCCGCGGCGCGCACACGCGCGACGCGTGAGAGGGCATTGATAATCTCTGTCTTGGCGGTCGACGGCGGCGCGACGATAACCAGCCACACGGGATCGCCGCCCGGCATGAGATTGGCGGCGACGGCGCCCAGCACCGCGTAGACCGGCCGCAGATCCTTCAGCACCAGCCATTTGTTGAAGGCGGCGGCGACCTCCGTGAGCGCGCTCAGCGGCGGAGGCGGCTGCTGCGGCGACGCCTCCTCGCCGAGTTTGCTGACCGCGCTGTCGACCATGCCGGGAATTTCGTTCAAGCGCCGGCGGAGCCGGTCAGGGTCGACCCCGATCGCTGCGCTAACCTGCGCCCGCAGGAAGTTCTTAACCGCGCCCGGATTCATGCCGGATCGAACGAGCTTCATCGCGATGGCGGCGAGTTGATCGTGGTCGGAATAGTCGGCGTTCCAATCGGCCGGCCCGGCGTCCTCGCCCTCGCCGTTGGGCGTTTGGCCGCGCGGCGGCTTGCCCTTGAGGCGATAGCCGAAGTTATTGACGAGCAGCGCCGCGCAGTCGGCGACCAGCGCGTTCGTGTCTTCCTCGCTGAGGTAAGGCAGATCCTCACGCTTGATCTCGCCGGGCTTGCCGCCGTGCCACGAGTAGGGCCGGTGAGTGTCTGGGTGTATCCCATCGACGGCGAGTTGCTGCCCATCGCATAGGAGTTCGAGCTTCTCGCCCTTGTCGGGCTCAGCCCTGCCGGGCATTGGGGCAAATGGGACGCTGATCTTGGAGAAAGTCGCTTTGGTGAAGAACAGCACCGCGCGCTTGGGCGATCGGCCGAACCGGACGAGGAAGGCGCCCATTTCCTCAAAGCGGTCGCGGACCAGGCGCTCTACCGCGGCGGCGGCGTCATGGTCGAGAATGTCGATGTCGAGCGCCGGGGCGAATTTGGTGAGGATGCCGGTGTTCTCGGCCGCGGGATAAATGCGGGGCCATAGGTCGATCTCGCTTTCCGAGGGGTCGGCGAACTTCTGCCACTCGTTTTGCACGGGTCGCTTGCCGACCAAGGGCAGGGGCGAAAACCCGGTGCGTTGCAACTGCTTTCGATAGGCGGCGATCGCCTCCGGCGTCCGGAAGCTATAGACGTTCTCGCTCATGCGACGGCCTCCCCGAAGGCGTCCGGCCTGTAGGCGAGAACCGCATTGACGACGACGCGGCTAAAAGCCTCGCGCACCTCGCGGCCGTCGAATTCGAAGATCGGGCTATATTGGACCTTGCCACCTTCGCCCGTGATCAGCGCGCCGTCCTTGAGCCAAGGTTTGCTTGGGGGCTGAGCCCATAAAATCCCGTTCTTCTCATGCACCGCGACGTCGTGGATGACGAGGCGCATCTCGGCGATGCGGATGCGCGCGAAGCCGAGGAGGGTGTTCTTCTTGAGCGGCCGCCAGTCGGCGCAGGTGATGGTGAGCTTGCTCACGCCGCCCTCGCGATGAGGCCAACGTCGGCGAACGTCCGGCGAAAGGCTGTGTCGTCGATTCCGAAGTAGAACAGGGCCTGACCCTGCGTGGGCGAGCATTCGTCGCCGGCCGGCGAGAGGAAGCGGATTCGGCCGCGCGGAAAACAAATCGTCTGCGCGGCGCGCGCCGCCGCATGAAACCATTCAGTGTCGGTGTAATTGTGGGTGAGGAGAATCGCCTGGTCGACCGCGCCCCGCGTGTATTCCGAGACGAGCTTGTCGATGAATGGGGAGAGCAGCGCGCGGCTATACGGTGGGTTAAGCCAAACTCGCCCGAACCAAGGCCGATCGAGTCCATTGTCGGCGGCGGTGAAAAACGTCTTGGCCCGAATCGTCTGCTGGGCGATCGTGTGCGACGCCGGATCGAGGTCGATTTCCCCCAAGCGCCGCGCGCGCCTTTTCGACGCAATCCGCCGGGGTGAACCATTCGTTCTCCCCAGTGTATTCCGCTTTCAGATAACTCGGCGCGCTGGTCGTCATGCCGGCGACGCGCGCCTGGGCGTGCTCGACCCGGATTTCAAACTTGTCCGGCGGCAGCCCGGCGAGCTTTTGCCAGCGAGAGGATTGCGTCTTTGTGACGCCGAGATCGGAAAGCTGAGTAGCGGGCTGCGACTTAGCTTCCGCCGATTGCCTATCGCCATGCCCTTTGTCGCGTTCGCCGCGCTCGGCCATATCGCGCAAAATCTCGCCGGCTCGCCGCTCAGCCCGAAGCCTGATCTCGGTCGCCTGGTTGAGGAGTTCGGTGTCCTTTGCTTGTTTGGCGTAGGCGGCGAGCGCGACGGCCTTGTCGCGGATGTCCTTCACTTCATCGACCCGGCGAGCCTCCGCCAAGGCGAACCGCGCCGCCTCGTAGCGGGTCAGCGTCTGGTGCGTGTCCGCGGCGATCGGCGCGAATGGCTGATCGTTCATCGCCGGCGCCCCGCGTGGCGGCTCATCAATTCAGCCTCGCGGGTCCGGGGAGGGCTCTGCGCGGCGGAAGGTCGTCGACATCGATCATCCCGTCTCGGCCAGATAGCGGATACGCTCGGCGGCGATCGCGAGGGGCACGAGCGTGATCCGGAAGGGACTGTGGCGCCCGATGGCGCTCATGACGTGCCCGAGGGGTCCGGCGAAGATTGCGATGTCGTCTTCGACTGTGCGGGCGAGGAGGAGCCACAAGTCCATTTCGCCGGCGACGAAATGTCCCCGAAGGGCTCGAAGATCCGGTTCATAACGGCGTAGGATCTCGCGCACGTCGTCGCGATCCGCGCCAAGCGCGCCGACGCACAACGCATCCTCGATCGATCTCGTCCAAGCCTCGAGGAAGCTCATCTGAATGGATTCCGGCGCGGGGGGCCGGGCGTTCCGGCTCATGGCGCCGCGATCTCAGCGGCGGCGGTCTTCCGCGGCCTACCGCGACGGGCCTTTGCCGCGCCGCGCGGCGGTGGCCCTTCGACCGGGCGGCTGTCGAGCCAGGCGTCGACCTCGTCCTCGGACCAGACGCGACAGTTTGGGCTCAGCATCTTGCCGAGCGGAAAGCCGTTCTTTTGGAGATTTTTGAGCTGAGCCCACGAGCGGGCGATTCCGCGTTCTTGGAGATCGAGGAAACGCAGCAGCACGGTCATTGAGGGGGCTCCCGGTTCAAAAAACCGGGTACCCACCTATGCAGCTTTTAGCGGCCGGTCATGCCCCCACAATTATGAGAATTACGGTGATACGGGTTTTTCAGAATGTGAAGCCGGTCCACTCAGAAACCGGGAAATCCCGCACAAATTTTCCACACTCTCCAAGCCAAATTTTCCGTTGGAGAGTCGTCTCCGATAGGTCGATGTCGTGCCGTTTCAGCGCGGCGGACACGAGACTGCATCCGGAGGGGCAATGGTCGAGCTCGGGGGTCGCGGTTACCCCGAGCCACGCGCTCGCCACCTGGATCAAAACGCAGATCGCGATGTTGCGACGCCACGTATCGTGGGCCATAACGGCCCGGCCTTCGCTTGGCAAGCGGGCGCTTGGCGACCCGTTCGTAGTAGGAAACCACCTCCAACTGCGCAGGCGTTAGATCTCGTTTCTCTTTCTCAAACAGCAACTCGAATGCCACGGCCCGCAGCGCCCTGTCGGTAATGGCGTCGCCCTTGTTCGCCGCCCTGACCGCTTGCGACGCAAACCAGCGCGCCCTTCCCTGGCGGAGCATCGCGTTCATCTGCGCCTCGAGCCTCCCCGCGCCATTGTCCTCAAACATGCCGCGGATATGCGCCACCGCGTCGGCGAGCTGCTCGATGGCCCAAGAACTCGTGCTCAGGCCACAGCGGGAAGGACGGCGGCTTGGGGAGGCGCATTGGCGAAGGCGGCGCGGCGGGAAGGGGCGAGATCATCGGCGTTTCCCCTTCCGCGTCAGCGGCACGATCTCAGCCGTCCGCGGCTTGACGATACTGTCGACCAGCGCCGCGAGCTTCGCCAGCGCGGCGGCCTTCTCGGCGGAATAGGCGTGCCGATCGTACATGCCGGCGACGCCCGGCTGCGCATGGCCCAGCACGCGCTCGGCGTGCTCGCTGGGCACGCCTGCCCGGCTCATAAGCGATCGGGCGGTCCGCCTGAGATCATCGAGCTGCCATTGCGCCATGGCGGGCGGTTCGTCGGAGCCCTCGGCCAGCACGGCCGCGACCTTCGTGTCGAGCGCCTGCTTGCGCTTGCCGAATCCGCTCAGACAGGCGTGCTCCCTGCCCTTCACGCTCCGGCCGGCGAAGACATAGGGGTTGGCGCCGATCCGCGGCTGCGCCTGAACGATGGCGAGCGCCGCCGGCGGCAGCTTAAGCTCGCCCGCGTTCCCCTTCTCGCGCGCCTCGGACGGGATGGTCCACGTCCCATCGTTCGCGATGTCCTGCCAGCGCATCGACGCCACCTTCTCGCGCCGCTGGGCGGTCAGAAGCAGCAGGCGGACGAACGCGCCGAACGCGCCGTCGCCCTCGGCGGCCTTCCAGACGGCGCGGATTTCGTCGTCGCTGAGCATGCGCGCGCGGGCGCGCTCCTTTGGGTTGGTGCGCCGCATGCCCCGGCTGATCGGCGGAGTGTAATCGTCGCTGCGGGCGGCCCGCCAGTTCATGATCGAGCGGACAATGGCCAGAATGTAATCCGCCTGCCGTGCGCCGTGATTGTCCTCGATCTCGTCCAACAGGCGGGCCACGTCGCTGCGGCGAATGTCGAGAAAGGGGCGGTTCGCCCAGCGGGGATAGACGTGGGTCTTGAGCAGGCGGGCGAGATCGGGGGCTGAGCGCAGGCCCTTGGCGGTCGCGTGGCGCTTGAGCCATTGCTCGGCCGCGTCCTCGAACAACTCGGGCTTCACCGGCGTCTCGAAGGCCGGCTTGCCGGCCTGAACGCGCTTGATGGCCTCGCGGGCTCGCTCCCGCGCCTCCTCGACGTTCAAGAGGTCGGCGCCGCCGATCGTCGCCCAGACCTGCTTACCGTACGGATCGCGCGTGACGATGACGAAGGATTTGGCGCCCGACGGCCGGACGCGGACGTAGTGGCCGGCCAGCTCAGGGTCGGGATGAGCGTAGCGGGCTGCGCGCGGTTTGAGGGCGCGGACGCCGGCGTCGGAGAGCGATTTTCTCATGTCGAATGAGCCTCAGGGCTAACGACCGGCTAACATTTTTGGCTTGTTAAGCCGGCTAAAATTGGGCTAACTAGAGGCTAATATTTAGGGCATTTCAGAGGGTTGGCAAGGGCGGTTTTTCCGCAGCTTTACGCCCGTTTGCGCTAAAAAAGGTGACTGAAAATCACGGTGTCGGTGGTTCGATTCCGCCCCTGGGCGCCATCCCTTTCCCCAGAACCTGTCCTTTTTGTTGCCTCCTTCACGCCAGCCTATGCTCAAGCATCTGAGTGGGTTCGTTTTCCAGGCAAAGACGTGCCCCAGCGTAGGATCGGATACGCGGGCGCGCTCCAGGTAGCGCGCCCGTTCTGTTGGTAGTTCTGTTGGTATCGGCCCACCCCGTTGCTATCCTCTCTCCGAGAGGAGACAGAGTGATGGCATTGACGGATGCGGCGCGCCGAGCGGCACAGCCCGAAGCCAAGCTCCAGAAGCTCACGGATGGCGGCGGCCTACAACTCTGGGCGCAACCCAGCGGCGCTCGCCTGTGCCGGCTGGCTTATAGTTTTGGCGGCAAACAGAAGCTGCTGGCGCTTGGATCTACCCGACAATCTCATTGGCGCGGGCTCGACAGGCACGAGAGGATGCAAAGCGCCTGCTGGCGAATGGCGCCGACCCGACATCGGAGAAGAAGCGCCGAAAGCAGGAGCACGCCAGGGCCGTCACGTTCCGCACGATTGCTGACGAGTCTGTGACAAAGCTGAAACGCGAGGGCCGAGCCGACCCGACGATTGCGAAGACCGAGTGGTTGCTGGCATTCGCCGATGCTGACCTCGGCAGCATGCCGATCAGGTCGGTCGATGCACCGGCGGCTCTGAAGGTGGAATACACTGCCGACCGTTGATCGAAGCCGGCGGGCGGACTCATACCGTCCGCGAATCTCAATTGCCCGCAGCATGATAAGCGGGAGGACCATGAACCCGGCGACCAGCGAGGCCACGAAAACGGCGGCGACCGCGACGACGCTGCGAACAACCCAGGGGTCCTTCGCAGTAAGCGGCGTTTCCTGACTCATCGCTGTTCGCCAATATAAACCGCGGGGACCGCGCCCCCGGTCGAAGGGCGAGCTGCACAATCGGGTAGCTGTAGTTGGTGACGGTCAGCCCGATCATCAGCGCAACCCAAAGGCCAAAGCCGTTGAGCGCCGCAGGCACAGCGACCGGCGGATGAATCGCCGTCGCGAAACGATAGGGCTCAGGCCTGACCGCCGGCGCCCTTTGGCCACGTATGAGCACAGTGAAGAACAGCACGCCGGAGGCGAGAACGATGAACCCGCCGAATGCGGAGAGCGCAACGGAGAAGGCCTCCGCCGGGAGGCCGGTATAGTCGAAATAGGCCATACGGCGCGGCATGCCGAGGATGCCGACCCAATGCCAGGGAAAGGTCGTCACCGTGATTCCAATGAACCAGAGCCAGAGCTGGGCGCGCATGAGTCCGAGGTCCGCGAGCCCGCGGCCGGTCAGATGCGGCCAAAGGTCATAGGCGATCGCAAAATACATAATCACGATCGCGCCACTCATGTTGATGAGCCCGCCGGCGCCGCCGAAGCCCAGCACTAAGGGGTGAAAGAATATTGCTGGCCGATCGCGCGCACCGTGACCGAGCCGTCCGGCTCGACCGCGCTTCCGAGATTGGTCTCGACAAATTCGCCGCCGAGATGAAGCCGGGTCGGACTGACGGTTTCAACTCTGGCCTGCGGCGTCGTGGCCTGATGAATGCCGGCGAAAGCGGCCACAACGACGAACAGGGCCACGACGAGAAACAAAAGCATCGCCCAGCGGCGCTCGACGAGCGCCGCGACCCGCGCGCCGCGGGACTCATGCAGGGCGGACGTGTCGTCGCTCATGGCGTCATCGCGCGCGGGCCGAAGACAAAGAGATAGAAGGCGAACCAGATCGCCACCACGATGAATGTGGCGATGCCGGCCAGCGCGATCGCGCCGCGCGGGCCGCTCTCGACGATCGCATCAATATCGGCGTCGGGAGGTTCATCGGCGCCGGAAGAGGGCAACGGGGAATTGAGCATCAGCGCCTCAATCGAGCGGAGCGGAACGCAAGCTATTCGCATCGCGGGCGCGGACTGGCGCCCCGCGGTTGTCCCATGCGGTGCGAATGTAGGTCACGACCGCGCGACCTCGTCGTCAGACAGGGATTGCGCGAACGGCGATGGATTGGTTGCCGGCGAGCGGTGGATACTGAAGCGGCTTCTCGAGGCCCTGCGCGCCATGGCAGACCGCGCATTTTGAGTTCGGTCAGCGTCGGCTACGAGGTCAGCGAGTGGCGCGACGGCGAGGCGAACGGGCAGCGCACGCGCACCGCGGTTCGCTGGCGCCCGCGCGAGGTTTCGTTCGTTCCGGTTCCGGCCGATCCCGCCGCCAGGACGCGCAGCCGGACGCCGCCGCCTTCCATCGAGACGCGCGCGGCGATCAATCGGCAGATTCGCTCGCTCGCGCAGCGCGCCGGCGTCGCGTCGACCGTGGTCGACGATCTGATCGACCGCGAGGCTTCGCTTGACGAGGCGCGGAACGCCCTGTTCGACGATATGCTGACCCGCGGCGCGACGGCCTTGCGCGCCGTTCCGCCGGCTTCGACCAACGATCCCGCGGTGTTCGTCCGCGCTGTCGGCGAGGCGCTGTACGTCAGGGGCAATCCGCACCGCGCGCCGAGCGGTCCTGCACGGCAATATCTCAGCATGCCGACGACAGAGATCGCGCGGGAATGCCTGCGCCGCGCCGGCGTCTCGACGCAAGGGATGTGGGGCGACACGCTGATCGTCCGCGCGCTGCACACGACGAGCGACTTCCCGCAAATCCTGGCTGATACGGTCGGCCGCACCTTGCGCGACGCCTACGCGGCCGCGCCCGCCGGCGTCCGCCAGCTCGCCCGCGAGGCCTCGTTGCCGGACTTCCGCACCCGGGCCCGGCTGATGCTCGACAGCACCGGCTTCGAGCTGCAGAAGGTGAACGAACATGGCGAGTTCACCAGCGGAACGATGATCGAGACGGGCGAGGCCTATAAGCTCGACACGTTCGGGCGCATCTTCGGCATTACCAGACAAGCACTGGTCAACGACGACCTCGGCGCGTTTTCGGACCTCTCGCGACGGCTGGGCCTCGCCGCGGCGGCTTTCGAGGCGCAGTTCCTCGTCGATCTGATCGAGGCGAACAACGGCGCAGGCCCGCGCATGAGCGACGGCCGGACGCTATTCGATCCCGCTCATGGCAACGTCGCGGAGAATGCGGGCGCGCTCAGCGAAGACACGCTTTCCGCCGCGCGGCTTGCGATGCGCTGCCAGACCGCCGCCGGGGGCGGGCCGATAGCCGTGACCCCGCGCTATGTGCTCGTTGGGCCGGAAAACGAGACGAGCGCCGAAAAGCTCTTGAGCGCAGTCCAAGCGGTGAGAACGGAAGACGTCAATGTCTTCGCCCCGTTGACGCTCGTTGTCGAGCCCCGACTGAAGAGCCGCACGCGCTGGTACGTCGTCGCGAACCCGGCCGAGGTCGACGGGCTCGAGTACGCCTATCTCGCCGGGCAGCCGGGCCCGCAGATCGAAAGCCAGACCGGCTTCAGGATCGACGGGGTCGAGATGAAGGTGCGGCTCGACTATGGGGCGGGGTTTATCGAAACTCGAGGCTGGTACACGAACGCCGGCGGGGCGGCATGATCGAGACGCAGACCCTCGCGCAGCTCCGGAGCGACCTGGCGTTTTTGCAGAGCGCCCGGCGCTCGGGCACGTCGACCGTGACCTACAACGGCAACGGCGTCAGCCGTACCGTCACGTACAAATCGGATCGCGAGTTGCAGGCGGCGATCGCGGATCTTCTGCAGCGCATCGCGGAGCTTGAAGGAACGGGACGGCCGCGCAACATCGTCGTTCGCGCGCAGAGAGGATGGTGAGGCCATGCGTAATTTCGTTCAACCCGGCGAGGTTTTGCCGCTGATCGCGCCGGCGGCGGTGAGGAGCGGCGCCGTCGTGCACGTGGGCGCGCTGATCGGCGTCGCGACATCAGACGCGGCGCAAGGCCAGGAGGTCGAGACGCAGCTCGTCGGCGTGTTCGAGCTGCCGAAAGGCAAAGTGGCGTTCGAGCAAGGCGAGCTCGCCTATTGGGACGCGACGGCTAAGACGGTGACAAGCTCCGCCGGCGAGAACGGTTTGCCACTGCTTGGCGCGGTCGTAGCAGGCGTGGGCGCCGACGCGGGCCGCGTCCGAATCCGCTTGAACGGAATTACCTCGTGAGGGCGCGTCCGAAGCCCGTGGAAAGGGCGATCAAGCGGGCAGCGTCAGCCGCCAGAATGGCTTCCGCGCCGGCCCCCGAGCCGCCGAAAGCCGTTCCTGAGCAGCCCAGGTCCGCTCCTACGCGGCGCGCGGCGCAAAAGAAGCCGCCGGGGCGGAAGCGCTAGTCGGCCAATTCATCTCAAAGGACAGGATATAAGCTCTTGAGCTTGATCCGAGCGGTCTCGGTTGTGAAGCGCCAGTCAGCCTTGGCGTGATGCTGGTTGCGGTGATTGGCCCAGGCGGCGACTTCGCGTTTGAGGGCGGCTTTGTCGGGGATGCGACGATCCAGACATTGAGTGGAGAGGACCGCGAGTTCCGACTCCGCCAGGTCTAGTCGGCCGATTCATCTCAAAGGACAGGATATAAGCTCTTGAGCTTGATCCGAGCGGTCTCGGTTGTGAAGCGCCAGTCAGCCTTGGCGTGATGTTGGTTGCGGTGATTGGCCCAGGCGGCGACTTCGCGTTTGAGGGCGGCTTTGTCGGGGATGCGACGATCCAGACATTGAGTGGAGAGGACCGCGAGTTCCGACTCCGCCAGGTCTAGCCACGACCCATGCTTGGGAGTGTACACCCACTCAAATCGCTGGACGAGGCGTCGTGCCTCTGGCGCTGGGAAGGCCTTGTAGAGCGAGGACTTGTCGTGGATGTTCAAATTGTCCTGCACGAGCGTGATCTGCTCGGCGTCGGCGAAGCGAATGTCCGAGATCTCTTTTAAAACCTGGGCGTAATCGATGGCCGTGTGCCGGTCCGTCACCTTGACGTGTCGCCATCCTTCAAGAGGGGCGAACATCATGAAGAGGTTGGCGACGCCGTTGCGTTCATACTCGTAGTCACAACGGGCGGGGCTCCCCGGCTTCATGGGGATCGGGGCGCGCGTCTCGGAAATCAGCTGCTTCGACGTCTCGTCGAGACAGACCAGCGGGCGCTTGGGATCGTGCGGCCGCCGGTAGACCTCCAGCACCTCCTCCATTCCCGCGACGAAGGCGGCGTTGGCCTGCGGCGGAATCACCCAACACTTCCTCGTATGGGGCTTGAGGATGCTCGATGGGGCTTAGGATTTTTTTAAAACACGGCCAATCGTGCTGTCGCTGGCGCGATCGACGATCTGCAGCTCCACGACCTTCTCCTCCAACAACCGCAGGCTCCAGCGCGCGAAACCCTCGGGAGGATCGGAGCACGCCAAGGCGATCAGCTTCGCCTCCTTCTCCCCGTCGAAGATCCGCGGCACAGGCGGCGTCTCTCGCGCCTTGCGGCTTAGCACCGCGTCCAGACCTTCCTCGACCAATTGCCTGCGAGTCCGGTAAACCATCGAGGCGGTCGTATCCAACGCCTTGACGATCTCGCTGTCGCTCCAACCTTCCCCCGCTTCCGAAATGTCCGCCTTCAGCAAGATCTGGACCTTCGTCAGCCGCGTCGCCGGGATCTCGCCTTTCCTTCTCAGGCCCTCAAGGCGCTCGCGCTCCTCAGCGCTCAGACGAACCACGTATCGCTTTACTGCAACCTCTCGCGACCCCATCCTCGCCTCCATCCATAAAGGTGACCAGCGCGAGTGAATCAATAAAAGGTTGCAACTTAGTTGAAGCGAGCGACTAGGCCGTGTGGACGAAATTTCGACAGATGGTGTTTTTTGGGATTCCTTCGTTGAATCGGGCATGATTCATCAGGACTTCGACCGAATCAGGGGCCGGAGCCGATGTCGACAAAGATGGATGAGGACGATTGGACGCACACGCTTGCGGTGTTTCGCGCCTGTCTGCCGCGGCGAGGACGCAAGGCTGAGGATGACCGCCGCTTCCTCGAGGCGCTTCATTTCTTCACCGTCGAGAACGTGCGCTGGCGCGCGCTGCCGGAACGCTTCGGTCCTTGGAACAGCGTGTGGAAACGCTTCGATCGCTTGAGCAAGGCTGGCGTCTTCGAGGCCTTCTTCGACACGCTCGCGTCCATGAGTTCCACGGCGCATCTTATTCAGATGTTCGACTCCACCATCGTGCGCGCTCACGTGTCGGGGGCTGGAGCAAAGGGGGGCAAGAAGGCCAAGCGCTGGGGCGCTCGCGTGGCGGCTTCAGCACGAAAATTCACGCAAAATCGGACGCCTCAGGCGACATCATCGCCTTCGACCTGACCGGCGGCGAAGCCTTCGACGGGCGTCACTTCGAAACCCTGCTCGATATCGGGCCCGACATTCAGCCCCGCGCCGTCATCTCTCGACAAAGGCTACGCCAGCAAGGCCAACCGGGACGCCGCGAGAGCGCGCGGCATCGCTCCGGTCATCCCGCACAAGACGAACGAAAACAACAAGCCAGCCTTCTTCGCCCGCACCCTCTACAAGGCTCGCGCCCGCATCGAGCAGGGCGTCGGACGGCTCAAGCGCTTCAAGCGGGTCGCGCTCCGATGCGAAAAGACCGAACGAAACTTCAGATCAATCGTCAGCTTCGCAGCCGCCCTTTGCTTGATCAAATTCGTCCACACGTCTAGCGCGGCGGATGCTCGCTGCTTGGGAGGTCGCTGATCCCGGCCGATTGGACGAAGGAAAATGAAACAAGTGTTTGTCTTCGCCGTCGCAGTTCTCGCGCTCGCGGGACCGACCTATGCCGCCGACTACGGCGCGCCGCTATGCACCGGAGGAACAATTCAAGCGCCGGAGCCCCCGATCTGTATCAATCAGGCGGAGACCGGGGCCTATGCGGTGCGCGCCGGAGAGTCGCTGCGCTGCGGTGGCCCGTCTGACTGCACCCGGATCATCAAGGCTTGGCGGAAGGAGGCCCGCCAGTGATCCGCATCACCATTGTCGCCGCGGTGCTCGGGATCGCGACAGCCGCGCATGCTGGGAGTCTTGGGCCGCAGCCTGTCCCGATGCCGACCGAGGCACCAGCGAGCGATCCTGCGTCTGGCATTCACACCAGTAGGGGGACACTGCTCGATCGCATAGACCTACAGCCATATCTTAAAGCGTGCGCAGGGGTCGCCAACATTCCGACGCAGAACGTTTCCGAGGAATTCGACATCGGTGGCGTGCACTCCACTTACTATTTCGGCTGGCAGTGCTGGCGCGGAGTCCTCTACGTTACGGATGGGAGCATGGGCTCGCAGTCGACACCCGACGCCCCGGGCAATGATACGTGGATCAGAGTCAACATCACCCCGGATGGCCGCCCGGTGGTTTCGTGCCCCTGCGGGATGCCGCGGTTCATCGGGGGAGATGACGGCGCGCCCGATCGCTGGGTGTGGACATGGTCATCGGACGGACAAGAGCATTCGCTTCGGGAGCGGCCTATCGGTCTAACGGATGAAAAGGCTCGGGCCTGGGCGAGTCAGGCGATGCGCGACCCGCGGCTGCGGCGCACGGTGAGCAACATTCTCTGGGCGTGGGGAGTGCCCCTGCAATGATCCGCGTTACCATCGCCGCCGCCCTGGCGCTCGCTGCTTTGTCAAGTGAAGCCACGGGCCGCCCGCTTCCGCCGGGGGAGATCGCGCCGACGCCCAACATGCTGAAAAGAGCTGCGCGGCAGATACCGCCAGAGGGTCCGAACGAGCGAAACGAGTATCACTTCCGTCGCCTCGGGGAGACGATCTTCGTCTGCGGCTATCACTGGGGTGCGAACGGCGGCTTTTGCGTCCGGACGCCGCTTTCCGAGGTCAAACGCATCGATGACTTAGCTGAGGACACATGTCGGCACGGGGCCCCCGACGCCATAATCTCGCATGCTATGACCGGCGAGGCCATCGTTCTCAACTACGACTGCAAGCACGGCCGCATGGTGCGGGAGCCCTACGCCAATCACTTCGACGCCGACGGATGGATGCTTGAGGAATGGAAGCCGCTGCGCTGAGGCCGGCGTGGCGTAGAGCGGGCGACCATGAAGCGAGGGGCGGCTTCGGCTGCCCTTTCTTTTTGCTCGCCCGACGCCCAAAATGGGGAGACTTCGACTCGATAAGGCACTGAGAGGGAAACCGTAAGCGGCAATGCCCGACGTCACCCCGCGGCAAATCATCGAGGCGATCAACATAATGTTTGGTCAGCCTTTGAACGAATTGGAACTCCCGCAACATCACAAACAGGCCGAAGTGAGAGCGCTTTTAGGCTTGCTCGATCAATTGCCAAACGCGCTAATTACACTCCCCTTTTACAAATATCTTGAGTTTGAACGCGCCCGTGCTGCGCTGTTAACTGTCCTCCCAAGATGGAATCTGGGAGAAACGACCATCGGACCGGGTGTAGGCGGAAAAAATCCTGTAGCGCTTCTAGCTCGCTTGCTCGCCGAATGCCCGAACGATTTGCCACCCCCCGAGCCTGAGTTTCCCTTCATAGCGGATGAAGACACTCGGCTCGGCATCGAAGACAGGACGCGGGCCGCGTGGGTCGATTTCGGCGCGGGGGAATGGTTGGGCGCAACGACTTCAGCGGCCGTCGCCCTTGAGGCAGTGCTGCTATGGGAAATTAAGCGGCTGAGAAAATCTGCGCTTGAAAGAGTGCGTAAGGAAGCTGAGAAAAGCCCCGACGACATGGTCTTAGCCGAACTAATCGAAGAGGCCTTGGGTAAGCGATCGATTTCCGATGGAGCCGCGAAGCAGGCTCATCTTGCGCGCGATGCTCGAAATCTCATTCATCCCGGCAAGGTTGCTCGCTCAGGTACAGCCTGCGATAAGGCTACGGCATTGTCAGCATTCGCTGGACTCTACCGAATTGCAAGCGAACTAAGGGCAACGTTGTGCCGCGGCTGAGTGGAAGAATTCTAGGCCAAGTGAGATCGTCGCGCGACCCCTTATCGAGCATCGACGCTGCCCAAGGAATCGCAGGGCTAAGATTCGCCCGGACGGCAAGGGCGGCTATCTGATTACACTGCCGCGCAGCGTGCTCGATCGGCTGAAGGCGATGCGAGGCACGGGCGAGAGCTACCGCGACGTGATCATCCGCGTTGCGAGGGAGCGAGGGACGGGGCGCCCAACCGTCATGTCGTCTCTGAGGCCATGCGCAGAATAACCTGGCCATAGTTTCGGCCCGGCCGTTTTTGAACACGTCAATCTGATTGATCGTTTGCTCGTCGAGCCAAAGGTAAAAACCGCGCGGGGCCTCCGTCACGACCTCATTAAGACGGGGCCGCCGCACCTCGGGCAGCCGCCAGGACAGGCGCTTGCACCGCATGGCGTAGGTTCCGCTCAATTCCAGTCCATCTCTGATGCACTATGCCTAGCGACGATGTCCCCTCTTGACGACATCCGCCGCGCCGCTTTGCAGGCCCTGAGGACGCCCCCGGGGATCGAGCTTTCGCGCTGGATCGAGGCCGCCGTCCGGCTGCCGGGAAGCCAGGCGGAGCCCGGCCCGATGCGCTTGTGGCCGTTTCAACGCGCGATCGCCGACTCGATCGGCGCCCCCGAGGTCGAGCGCGTCAGCGTCCTGAAATCCGCGCGGATAGGCTACACCTCGCTCCTGAGCAGCGTGATCGCGTACTACGTCTCGGCCGACCCGAGCTCGATCCTTGTCGTCCAGCCAACACAATCGGATTGCCGGGGCTTCGTCGTCGACGATCTTGAGCCGCTCTTCGAGGCCGCGCCCGCCTTGAGCGGAAGGCTGAAGCCGCCGAGCCGGACACCGGACGAGCGCAGCACGATCGCGCACCGCATCTTCCCCGGCGGCTCGCTCAAGATCGTCGCCGCCCGCGCGCCGCGAAACCTGCGTCGACACGGCGCGAAGGTCCTTTTGCTCGACGAGGTCGACGGCTACGAGATGACTGCCGAGGGTGACGCGGTCGCGCTCGCGGAAAAGCGGACGCTCGCCTATCGCGACCGCAAGATCGTCTGCGGGTCCACGCCGCTGTTCGAGTCGACCTCGGCGATTCTGCGGCTCTATCAGCAAAGCGATCAGCGCATCTTCGAGGTTCCGTGTCACGCCTGCGGAGGCTTCTCCGAGTTCACATGGGCGTGCATCGAATGGGAGCCCGATCGGCCGGAAACCGCGGCCTTTCGTTGCCCGCATTGCGCGGCCCTCGTCTCCGAACGGGAAAAGGCCACGATGGTCGAGCGCGGCGCCTGGCGGGCCACGCGGCCGGAGGTCAGGGGGCATCACGGCTACAGGCTCAGCTCGCTCATCAGCCCGCTCCCCAACGCCGCCTGGGGCAAATTGGCGGCCGAATTCCTCGCCGCCAAGAAAGACCCCGATCTGCTTCGCGTGTTTGTCAACACCGTGCTCGGCGAGCCGTGGCGGGCGGGCGAGGATACGGGGCCCGACGAGCACGAGCTTGCATCGCGAATGGAGCCGTTCTCGCTCGAGGCGATTCCACCGGAGGTCCTAATCCTCACCGCCGGCGTCGATGTGCAAGACGATCGCTTCGAGGTCTCGACGCTGGGCTTCGCTCGCGACGGCGCGGTCTACGTCCTCGCCCATGACGTGATTTTTGGCAGACCGCAGGACGTCGCCGACGAGGCGTGGCGCGATCTTGATGACCACCTTCGCCGCCGCTTTCCGCATCCGAAGGGAGGCGTCCTCAAGATCGACGCATGCGCGATCGACGCCGGCGACGGCGACAGCTACGTCCAGGTCCTCGAGTTCTGCTCGTCGCGCTACGGGCGCCGCGTGTTCGCGATCAAGGGCGTCGACGGATTCTCCCGGCCGCCGCTCGTGACGTCGAAGAGCACGCACCGGAAGGGCCGGCTGTTTATCGTCGGCGTGGATCCGCTCAAGAATCGCATCCTGTCGATGATCGCCAAGCCGGGCATGATGCCCTTCTCGGGCTCGTTGGCGGAGGCTCCCGACTATTTCGCCCAACTCCTCGCCGAGCGCGTCGTCACGCGATACAGGCGCGGAAAGCCGATGCTGCGTCTCGAGCGGCGGCAGGGCGTCCGCTCAGAGGCGATCGACTGCGCGACCTATGCCCTTGCCGCGCGCGCTGGGCTGACGATCGACCTCGACCGGCGTGAGGCGGAGCTGGCTTCGCAGACCTCGCCAGAGCGCAAGGCGCCTGCGATCTATCGTAGCTCATGGATGAGCGGATGAGACCGGGTCGGCGCCCCGCCGGCGGCGAAGGGGTCCGGCGCACCGTTCATTGACGCGACGTCGCTGTAGCTCTCGCCGGGATCGCGCATCGTCTTGAGGCGCGCGAGGACGGCCGGATCGAGCCAGATGAGCCGCTCGCCGTTGGGCGTCGGGCTCGTGGCAATGTCAGTCTGTTTTTTACCAATTCCTGTCGAGCTGCTCCCAAATGCCGGCGAGATGCGCAATGTAATCACCTGGGTCGGGGCAATGCCCGAGGAACGTGTGAGCTGTTTGAACATATTGCCGGACAGAAAGCTTCGCCGCGGCGATGTCGCGCCGTTCCTGTTGAGAACGAAATTCATCAGCCTGCGGGCTGGCGGGATTTAGCCAATTATTTTCAAGGTCGAGCACTTTCTCAGAGCCTGAACTCGAAAAGTCTACGGCCTGGCGAGCCGCCTGACGGCGAGTTGGATGCAAGCGAGTGTGATGAAGGCCGTAAGGGTATCAGCGAGGTTCTCGTAATCTTTGGCCAGGCGGCGGTTTCGGCCGAACCACGAAAAGGTCCGTTCGACAACCCAACGACGCGGCAGGACGATAAATCCTGAACTGTCGTCGGGACGTTTGACGATCTCCACCCGCAGCGGCGGCTGCGCGGCGACGGCGTGTTGGACCTGGCGGGCGTTGTAGCCGCCATCGGCCCAGACGAGTTCGAGCCAATTGAAGCGCTGGCGGATGCGGTCAAACACCAGGGCGGCGCCGTCCCGGTCCTGAATGGCGGCGGAGTGAACCACCACCCGCAGGGGCAAGCCTTCGGTATCGACCAGAGCGTCGATCTTGCGCCCCTTCACCTTCTTGCCGGCGTCATAACCCACTGCCTCTGCTTCATCTTTCGCGCATCCCCCTTTTCGGCCGACTTGAGCGACTGGCTGTCGATGACGCCGGCGCTGGGGCTCGCCTCCCGCCCCAGCCGTTCGCGCAGCGCCGCGCGCAGGTCCTCCCAGATCGCCTCCCACACGCCCTGCCGCTGGAAAGCGCGGAAGAGGTTGTAGACCGTCGAGCGCGGCGGGAACACCCCGCGCGGCAAATAGCGCCACGGGCAACCGGTTCGCAGAAGATAGAAAATCGCGTTCATCGCCAAGCGCATGTCGGTTTGGCGCGGCCGTCCGCCCGGCTTCGCCGGCGGGATCAGAGGCGCCAAGCGATCCCATTCCGCATCGCTCAGATCGCTCGGCAGACAATCCCCAGCTTGGCGATACCGGCTCCGATCAGCGTCCGTCCACATCCCAAATCATCCTCAAAATTGCAGATGACACGGTAAATCATTCCTTCCTTAACGACTTCTGAGACAGGCTCTCAAGCTGGTTGAGTTTTGCGCGCAAGTCTTGACAGGTTGCAGCGCGCGCATGAGCTGCGCCGATGGTTCCGATAAGCGCGAAGGCAAAGAGGATCGACTTTAGACGCCTGGCTTTAGCGCCGCCACCGGCGGCGATCGCCTCGAAGGCCGCGGGGGTGATCGCGATACGGATCATTGTCGCAGCGGAAAACGCGCTCGCGGTGGCGCCGCTCCTCATGGTCGACCGGTTGTCCACTTTCGCGGCATGCGATGCGTCTTGGCTGGGTCTTTGAGGTCTTCGATAAGCTTAGCAAGAAGCTCGCGGGATTTTGGTGAGACCGGCATTTCAGGCCTCGAAAGGTCAAGACGAGGGTCATCCTCGACCTGCGCGCGTTTGCGCTTTTTGGGCGGGGCTTTGCTGAGGGTCGGGCCATTGTTCGGGTGCATTTTACTCAAGGGCGTCGCTCCGCGTTATTGGCGTCGAAGCCCCGCGCATGAGCCGAGCGGGAGCGTGGCGGCCATCCCCTCGAACGCTTTTGGGTTGGCTCCGATGCGGATCATTTTTGTTTCGTTAGCCCATCGTTAGCCCGCACGCTGGCGGCTCTTCGGCTATCCACGCTAACCCTTTGATTTTAATGGTGCCCAGGGGCGGAATCGAACCACCGACACCGTGATTTTCAGTCACGTGCTCTACCAACTGAGCTACCTGGGCGGCTGGCGCCGTCGAGACGCAGCGCGCGCTTATAAGCGTCCGCGCCGCGCCTTGTCCAGCTTGGGCGCCGGGGCAGGTTTACAAGGCGTCCAAAGCCGGGCGGCCTGGACCTTAGCGCGCCGTCCTGCCATCAATATGCCGCACTCCAAACCGCAATGCTTGGTGCGGTGATTTTTGATAAAAGACAGACATCATGCGCTTCGTTATTGCTGTTCTTCCCGCCGTGTTGGTCTGTGCAGCCGCGGTTTTCCTGGAGGCCGCGCCCGCCGCCGCCGCGGATCTTCCGACCGCGCCGTCGAGTTATCCGGCGCTCGGTCCCGGCGGAGCCGACGCCGCGCCCGATTATTGGGCAGGCCTCTCGGTAGGCGCGGGGATCTCGGTCTGGGGGGGCAAAGGCGTCAAGGGTGGGGTCGGGGGCGAAACCGACCTCAATTATGAACATGTCTTCGATAATGGGATCATGCTGGGGGTGCAGGGCTCGACCGGTTACATGCCGTATTTGCAAGCGGGCCCCGGATATTCGCAGTTCACGGGTGGCGCTTTCGCCGGCGGCTCGGCGATCGTCGGGTATAATTTCGGCCAGTTAACCCCGTACGTGATCACCGGGGTCGATTTCGTCCGCTCGACGCGGTTCAGCAGCGGCGCTTTCAACGCAAGCAACTCTATCAACACCGTATTCTCCGGACCGGGCGCGGTGCAGGCGGTCGGCACGTTCGGCGTCGGCGTCAACTATCGCATCACCTCGAACTTCAGCATGGGGCTCGAAGCGATCGTGCACACCAACCCCAGCAGCGGCCTATTTGCGCCGTGGCCTTAGCTAGCCGGCCTGTCGCCTCGAGCCCCAGCGCAGCGCTACACCCACCTCCGATCGCCAAAGCCCGAATGACCCCCATGCATGACCTGTCCCGCCGGGCGCTGCTTGTCAGCATCGTGGCCGCCTCCGGCGCGCGCTTGGCCGCCCCCGCGGCCGCCCAGACCGACGCTTCGCCGCCCGCGGCTCCGGCGCCCCCGACGTTCGGCTACCAGGACGTTGTGAAGCGGGCGCGGGATCTCGCCGCTGCTCCCTTCGACAACACGATACCGCCGCTGCCCGACGGTCTTGCGAGTCTCGATTTCGACGGCTGGCGGGATATTCGCTTCAAATCCGCCAAGCCGCTTCTCGGCCAGGATGGGGCTAATTTCCGGCTGGAGCTGTTCCATCTCGGGCATTTGTACAAGCGTCCGGTCGTCGTCAACCTGCTGCGAGACGGCATCCCGGCGCCGATCCCCTATGCCGCGAATCTCTTCGACTATGGCCGCGCCAAGCTCGGCGTCTTCCCGATCAATCTCGGTTTTGCCGGCTTTCGTCTGCGTTTTCCGATCAATGCGCCCCATGTCTGGGACGAAGTGATCGCGTTTCTCGGAACGAGTTACTTCCGCTTCCTCGGCCGCGGCCAGCGTTATGGCCTGTCGGCGCGGGGCCTTGCGATCGGCGCCGCCCCGCGCCTCGACGAGGAGTTCCCTTTTTTTCGCGAATTCTGGATCGAAACGCCGGATGCGACCGCTGAGCACGTCGTGATCTACGGGCTGCTTGATGGCGAATCGGCCACCGGCGCCTTCCGCTTCGATCTGAACCCTGGCCAAGAGACCTTCATCGACGCGAACGTCACTCTGTTCGCGCGCAAACCGACGCCGGCGCTTGGTCTCGCGCCGCTGTCGTCGATGTATTTCGTGGGCAAGGCCGACCGGCGGTTCGTCGAGGACTTCCGCGGCGAATTGCACGATTCCGACGGTCTTCTCATGCACACCGGCGCAGGGGAATGGATCTGGCGGCCACTGAGCAACCCCGCAAAACCGGAGGTCTCCGTCTTCCTCGACGCCAATCCGCGCGGATTTGGGCTGCTGCAGCGCGACCGCAATTTCAGCGACTATGAAGATCTCGATCTCGCCTACGAACTCAGGCCGAGCTACTGGATCGAACCGCACGAAGGCTGGGGCGAGGGCAGGGTAGAGCTGGTCGAATTGCCGACCAGCGACGAGACCAATGACAACATTGTCGCCGCCTGGGCGCCCAAGCAGGGGCTCGACGTCGGCAAGCCCCTCGTCTTCGGCTATCGCATCACGTCCCTGACCATGGATCAAAGCCTGACGCCTGGCGGCCGCACGGTCGGAACGTTCCGCGTCGCCGCCCGCGCGTTGGGCTCCCCTGATCCGCCGCCGCCGCCGGGGACGACGCGCTTCCTCATCGATTTTTCCGGCGGGGACCTGTCTTATTACATGAGCGACCCCTCGCTCGTGGAGACGGTCGCGACCGCCTCGACTGGACGAATCGTGCGCACGTTCCTAACCCCCAACACCCATATCCGGGGGTTTCGCGCAGGCGTTGACGTCGCGGTCGAGCCGGGTCAAAGCACCGACCTGCGCGTCTTCCTGCGCGCCGGCCCCAAGGCCTTGACCGAGACCTGGACCTTTCCCTGGCGGGCGTGATGGGCGGGGCGCGGATTTGCGCACGACTGGGTCATTTCAAAGGCTTAAGATGTCCTTCGCGCAATTCCTCGACGTTCCCGCGCCGCTTGATCGAGATCTCGGCGTCGACCGCCGACGGCCTCGAGTTTCCTTCTGAGCGCTCTGGCGGGGGCCGCGCTATCGCAATCCCGGCGCATGGGCGCCTCCCCGACGTTTCGGATTCGTTATGTGCGCCGCGGTCCGGCGCTCGCCGCGGGGGGAAGGGGTCGAAGCCGCTTCGCGGCGGTCCAATGATATGCGCGTCGGGATTGGTTATTCAATGAATGTGCGGAAGCAGAACAAAAAACAGCCAGGTTACACGAACTTAACGAGATTGAAAACATTTGTTAATTTGCAAATTGAAATCGACAGCCTACGTTCATCTTCGCCGCCTATATTTGAGCTGAGAAACGAAGGAATCCTCTCCTAAAGTATAACCGCTTCGGTGGTGGGGAATTGATATGCGCGATTGGTTTGTTGGTCAAAAAATCGTTTGCGTCAACGCGCAACCGATTGATGGTGTCAGAAACCGTTTTGTTGATGAATATCTAAGAGAAGGAAAAATTTACAGAATAAGAAAGATCGTTGGCTTTAATTTCAAATTCCCTCAGAAAAGCGAGGAGAGACTTGCCTTTAGACTGGAAGGTGTTGTTCCCTATTTAATTAACGGCATAGAATACGCCTTTTTCCATGGCCGGTTCAAGCCGCTCGAAGATCAGGGTGAAGATCAGGAGATCGATATTTCGATATTCTTGAATGGCCTGCGTCAAGTGAATGAAGGTTCGTTTGTTCTCAGGAACGAAGATATTCGGGAATTTGAGCCGGCCACTTAGCGCGAGTAGCGGCCAAGATCGGACGGCTTCGAGATGACGCCGCTTCTCCTTGCGCAATCCCCGCGCGACGGGAGAACGGCGCTCCTTGCGCAATCCCCGCGCCACGGGAGAGCGGCGCGGCTTCCCTCGCGACCATGGCCCTCGCCAAGCCCTTTCATTCCGACTGTTTGATCCAAGCGTTTTCGCCATTGAAACAGGCTGACTTTCCTGCTAGCGGCTGGCGCTCGCCGAATGGGCCCCCCATATGGCGATCAAACCCCGGGTTTCCGCCGCCGGCCAAATGCGCCGGCTCAGCCGCCAAAAGCGGTGATAAGGGTCGCGCGCCGGTTACGCGCGCACCTTTCCGGTCGGCGGAGGCCTGAACGTCAACGCGAACCCAAAGCCGGCGTTGCCCGAACAAAAGGGCGCAATTAGGAGAACCGATGGCTTCCATACAATCCCTGGCGCCGACGCGCGAGGATTTCACCGCACTATTGAACGAGACCTATGGCGACGACGAGGCCTTCGAAGGCACGGTCGTCAAGGGCAAGGTCGTCGCGATCGAAAAGGACATGGCCGTTATCGACGTCGGCCTCAAGACTGAAGGGCGCGTGGCGCTCAAGGAATTCACAAATCATGGACGCGATCCGGCGCCTGGGCTTGGCGACGAAGTCGAAGTCTATCTCGAGCGGATCGAGAACGCGCTCGGCGAAGCGGTCATCTCGCGCGACAAGGCGAGGCGCGAGGAGAGCTGGGTCAAGCTCGAGCAGGCG
This sequence comes from uncultured Alphaproteobacteria bacterium, assembly GCA_963833955.1. GTDB lineage: Bacteria > Pseudomonadota > Alphaproteobacteria > Rhizobiales > Beijerinckiaceae > Roseiarcus. Next base: position 135,929 of record CAWHZY010000010.1, read on the forward strand.
TTCGAGAAGAATGAGAAGGTCGAAGGGGTGATCTTCAACCAGGTCAAGGGCGGCTTCACCGTCGACCTCGACGGGGCGGTCGCCTTCCTGCCGCGCAGCCAGGTCGACATTCGCCCGGTACGCGACGTTGGTCCGCTGATGAACGTGCCGCAGCCGTTCCAGATTCTCAAGATGGACCGGCGGCGCGGCAATATCGTCGTTTCCCGCCGCACCGTGCTCGAGGAGAGCCGCGCCGAGCAGCGCCACGAGATCGTCGCCAATCTCGCCGAGGGCCAGGTCATCGACGGCACGGTGAAGAACCTCACCGACTACGGCGCGTTCGTGGATCTCGGCGGCATCGACGGGCTCCTGCATGTGACCGACATCGCCTGGCGGCGCGTCAATCACCCGAGCGAGGTCTTGACCATCGGCCAGCAGGTCAAGGTGCGCATCATCAAGATCAACCATGAGACCCACCGCATCTCGCTCGGCATGAAGCAGTTGCAGGAGGATCCGTGGTCGAACATTGAGACGCGCTACGCCGTCGGCCAGAAGCTCAAGGGCCGCGTCACCAACATCGCCGACTACGGCGCCTTCGTCGAGCTCGAGCCCGGGATCGAGGGCCTCATCCACGTCTCCGAAATGTCGTGGACCAAGAAGAACGTCCACCCCGGCAAGATCGTCTCGACCAGCCAGGAGGTCGAGGTCCAGGTGCTCGAGGTCGACGCCTCCAAGCGCCGCATCTCGCTTGGCCTCAAGCAGACGCTGCAGAACCCATGGGAGGCTTTCGCGGAGAGGCATCCGATCGGCTCGGTCGTCGAGGGCGAGGTCAAGAACAAGACCGAGTTCGGGTTGTTCGTCGGCCTCGACGCGGATGTCGATGGCATGGTCCATCTCTCCGATCTCGACTGGAACAGGCCTGGCGAGCAGGCGATCGAGGACTACAAGAAAGGCGACAAGGTTACAGCCAAGGTGCTTGACGTCGATGTCGAGAAGGAGCGCATCGCTATCGGGATCAAGCAAATGGCCACTGACCCGTTCGCAGCCAACAAGGCTGGCGAGGAGGGCGAGGGCGAAGTCCGCAAGGGTTCGGTCGTGACCTGCGAGGTCATCGAGGTCAAGGACGGCGGCCTCGAGGTGAAGATTGCGGGCACGGATCTGACCGCCTTCATCAAACGCAGCGAACTGGCTCGCGACCGCGGCGATCAGCGTCCCGAGCGCTTCTCGGTCGGCGAGAAGGTCGACGCGCGCATCACCCAGTTCGACCGTCGGGCGCGCAAGGTCGCAGTCTCCATCAAGGCGCTCGAAGTCGCTGAGGAGAAGGAGGCGATTGCGCAATACGGCTCGGCCGACTCGGGCGCTTCGCTCGGCGATATTCTCGGCGCGGCGCTGAAGGCTCGCGACAGGGGCGAGAAGGCCAAGTAGCCGCCCGCCAAGAGCTTAAACCGAAAGCCCGCGCGGGAGGAGCCTTCCCGGGCGGGCTTTTTGTTGGCCATGAGGGCGTCGGGAGACGGGCGTCTTTCGACGCCCTGTGGCTCCTCTCGATGACGATTCCATCCGGACACGGCGCGCCCCAGAATCCGGCGCTTCTCCCGCCGCCGTCGTCCCCGGAAAGCCCGCCGTGTCAGGTGTTCAGCTTTCGGTGAGGAAAGCCGAGTCGACGGGCAGCTGCAGGCCTGTCACCAGCGCGTTTGTCTGCGAGGCCATGCCCACCACTGCCAGAAAATCGGAATATTGCGCGTCGGTCATGCCCTTCGCCCGCGCCGCGGCAGTATGCGAATGGATGCAATAGGAGCAGCCGTTCGTTATCGACACGGCGATATAGATGAGCTCGCGCGTGAGCGGATCGAGCGGGCCGGGCGCGCCCATCACCGCCTTCAGCGTGTTCCAGGTGCGCTCGAGAACCTCGGGCTGGTTGGCCAGGCCGCGCCAGAAATTGTTGACGAAATCCGACTTCCGGATCGCCCGGATGTCATCGAAGACCGCCTTGACCTTCGGCTGCGCTTCCGCCTCCGCATCGGTCCAGAGCTTGACTGTGGCCATTCCTGCCTCCCGGTGAACATGCGAGCGGCGGCGCCGCTTGAGATCGCGGCGCAGCGTGTAGCATGGCGACGGCGCTCCAGAAGCGGCGGTCACGGGCTTGTGCGCCGGAGGCGGTCCGTTATACTGGCATGTCAGCGCAAGCAGAGCGCCGTTAAGGCGTAGCGCGACGCGGCAGGCGCCGCCGGCGGCGTCGCGACAAAGAGGTCTGCGCTGACCGCGGCCGGCCTGGAAAAGGCCGGTCGACACTTAAACGGGAGGATAGACATGAATTATTTTCGCCATCTCGCCGTCGCCGTTGCCGGCGGGGCGATGTTGACCGCCGCGTGCGCTTTGTCGGCGCCCGCCTTCGCCGCCGGACCCGAGGTCGTGGCCGGTCCATCGGCTGAACCGCAATGCTTCACGCCGTGGTCGGACAAGACAAAGTACTTCAAGTTTCCCGCCAAGAAGGGCCCCTATCGCATCGCCCTCGCCAACGGGTTCATCGCCAATACTTGGCGCATCCAGATGATCCAGACCGCCAAGGCCTACGCCGCGCAGCCGGACATCGCCGCCAAGCTCAAGGAGTTCAAGGTCGTCTCGACCGGCGAGGACGTCGCCGCGCAGATCGCCGCGATCAACAATTTCATCGATTCCGGCTACGATGCAATCGTCACCGACGCCCAGAACCCCGAGGCGTTCAAGCCGGTGATCAAGCGCGCAAAGGCGGCCGGCGTCGTGCTCATCGCCTTCGACAACATTCTCGACACCGATGAGGCGATCAACGTCAACGTCGACCAGAAGGGTCTCGGCGTTTACTGGGCGAAGTGGCTCGCCAGCCACCTTCCCAACGGCGGCAAGATCCTCGAAGTGCGCGGCGTATCCGGCACATCGGTCGATAAGGACCGTCACGACGGCATCCACGAGACCCTCGACGCGACCGGCAAGAAATGGGACGTCGTCGAGGTCTACGGCAAGTGGGACGATCCGACCGCGCAGAAAGTGACCGCCGATGCGATCGCGGTGCAGAAGCACTTCGACGGCTACACGGCTCAGGGCGGCGACACCGGCGTCGTTCAGGCGATCATCGACGCCAAGCAGCCCTTCGGCCCGTTCGGCGGCGAGACGGAGAACGGTTTCCGCAAGTTCTGCGCGAAATACTCCAGCCAGGGACTCAAGTGCGCGTCCGGCGGCACCGGGCCTGCGCAGGTCGCGGTCGCGATCAAGGTCGCGCTGGCCGCCCTTGACGGTCAGGTCGTGCCGCAATCCATCAAGCTGCCTCTGGCGCTCGCCGAAGATCCCAACTTCAAGGACGGCGTGAATTACTACGCCAACCAGTCCGACAATTTCTTCGTCGGCAATTCCTTCCCGACCTGCGGGATCAATTTCACTGCGCAGGAAATCATGGGGCAGTCGAAGGAGAACAAGTAACCGACGACCGCCGCGAGCGCCGGGAAGCGATCCCCGGCGTCCGCGGCGAGGCCGGCGCGTCGCGGGCCCGTGGCGCGATCTTGAGGGGCGAGGACTAGCGGCGTGAACCGAGCAGAATCGACGGCCTCGCCGATCCTGCGCATGGAGGGCGTGTCCAAGCGTTACGGAGGCGTGCGCGCGCTCGCCGACGCGAATCTCACCGTATTTTCAGGCCGCATCCACGCCATTCTCGGCGAGAACGGCGCGGGCAAGTCGACGCTGATCAAGATCTTGTCCGGCGTTGTAGCGCCGGACGCGGGCCGCATCGTGCTGGACGGCGCGGAGGTCGCCTTCGATTCGCCCGCGGCCGCCAATCGCGCCGGCATCGTCTGCATCTTCCAGGAGCTCTCGCTCGTTCCCGACCTTTCGGTCGCCGACAATATCGCCATCTCCAACCCGCCGCGCCGGTTCGGGATGATCGACCGGCGGGCGCAGCGGCGCCTCGCCGAGGAGGCGCTCGAACGCGCCGGAGCGACCGACATCCATCCGATGGCGCTGGTCAAGGATCTGCCTTTATCGCGCCGGCAGATCGTCGAGATCGCCAAGGCGCTCGCCCGCAAGCCACACGTTCTCATTCTAGACGAGGCGACGTCGGCGCTGACCGCGGCCGATGTCGCCAAGGTGTTCGTCGTCCTCAAGCGCTTGCGTCAGGAAGGACTGGCGCTCCTCTACATTTCCCATCGCATGCACGAGATCGCCGAGCTTGCCGACGAGAGCACGGTGTTCAGGAACGGCTCCAATGTCGCGACCTATGCGGCCGGGACGAAGACCGACAACGAGGTCGTCGAAATGATGATCGGGCGCGAGTACAGCCACATCTTTCCGCCGAAGCCTGCGGCGCGCCCGAAGATCGCGACGCCGCTGTTTGAAGTGAAGAACCTGAACTGGGCGGACCGGCTGCGCGAGATCTCGTTCACCGTCGACGCAGGCGAAATCGTTGGCCTTGGCGGCCTCGACGGGCAGGGACAGCGGGAATTGCTGCTGGCCTTGTTCGGCGTCCTGCGCGGCGTCTCCGGCGAGATCCGGGTGGCGGGCGCGCCCGCTTCGCCTTCGAGCCCGCACGCGGCGAAGGGCAAGCGCATCGGCATGGCGCTGATCCCCGAGGACCGCAAGACGGAAGGCCTGATGCTGCCGATGTCGGTGCGCGAGAATCTCTCGTTCGCTGCGCTTCACCGCGTGTCGAGAGGCGGTTTGATCGACCGCGCGCGTGAGACCAAGCTTGTCGGCGAGCTCATGGATCTGCTCGAGATCCATGCGGCGGGGACCGACATCTCGGCCGGATCGCTCTCGGGCGGCAACCAGCAGAAGGTGGTTATCGCCAAGTGGCTGATGGCCGAGCCGCGCATCATCCTGCTCAACGATCCGACGCGGGGCATTGACGTCGGCACCAAGCAGGAAATCTATGCGCTGTTGCGCCGGCTCGCGGACCAAGGCGCTGCAATCGTCTTCTACACCACCGACTACGACGAATTGATCGGCTGCTGTGACCGCGCTCTTGTTCTCTACGACGGCGCGATCAGGCGCGAACTCGCCGGCGCGGAGATCACCGAGCACGCGCTGATCGCGAGCGCGCTCAACATTTCCTCCGAGGACGCAGCCGCCGGAGCGCTGGCGCAATGAGCGACTGGCGCTATCTCCTCGCCCAGAACCGCGGGACCCTTCTTGCGATCGCGTTCTTCGTCGTGATGTTCGCGATTTATACGAGCAATCATCCGGCTGGCTTCACCGCCAATGTGGTGCAGACCGCCGCCAACAAGGGCGTGCTGCTCGCGCTGGTGGCGATGGCCCAGAGCTTCGTCGTCATCACCGCCGGCATCGATCTCTCGGTCGGCGCGGTGATGGTCCTCACAAACTGCCTCGCCTCATGGATCGTGGTCGGAACGGCGACCAGCGCCACGCTCGGGATCCTCGGGGTTTTGCTGACCGGTCTCGGCTGCGGAGCGATCAACGGGCTCATCGTCATCTACGGGCGCCTGCAGCCGATCGTGGCCACGATTGCGACCGGGGCGGCGTTCTTTGGCCTGGCGCTTCTTTTGCGCCCGGTTCCTGGCGGTGACGTCTATAGCCCAGTTGCGGACGCGCTGACCGGCAAGATCTTCGATATCGCCCCCGCGAGCCTGGTCGCGCTCGCCGTCGTCGTGCTCGTACTCTGGGTTCCCTATAGCCGCTCGACGATCGGCCGGGCGGCTTATGCCGTCGGTTCTTCCGAGAGCGCGGCTTATATGTCGGGCGTTCCGGTCGGCGCGGCCAAATTCCTCGCCTATGTGCTTTCGGGACTGGCGGCTTCGCTCGGCGGACTCTTTCTCACTTTCGTCACCTATTCGGGCGAAGCGTCCGCCGCCAACGCCAACACCTACACGCTGTTCTCGATCGCCGCGGTCGTGCTCGGCGGCGTTTCGTTGTTCGGCGGCTCGGGGAGCGCGATCGGCGCCATCTTCGGCGCGCTGATGTTCCGAACCATCGGCGACCTTTTGTTCGTCTTCAATCTCGACCCGCTGTGGCAGCCGCTCTTCCAGGGCCTCGTGCTGCTCGCCGCGGTCTGCGTCGGCTCGGCGAGGGTGTTCCAGGTCCGCAATCGGCTCGAGCTTTTCCCATGAGCGAAAACGCGCAGCCGGGGTTTGCCGAGGCGCTCAAGCGACGGATCGATCCGCCGGTCGCGATCGCCTTCGCTTGCGTGATCGTCATGCTGCTTTTGGGCTCGCTCTATTCCAGCAGCTTTCTGTCGCCTGAATATCTATTGCAGCAATTGAAGGTCGCCTCGTTCCTTGGCGTCATCGCGACGGGCACGATGATCGTCATTCTGCTCGGGCAGATCGACCTCTCCATTCCCTGGGTGGTGGCGGTCGGGGGCATGATGTCGACGGCCGCGACGGGATGGGGTCCGGTCGGCCACGTGATCGCCATCCCATTCGGCGTGCTTTGCGGGGTCGCGCTTGGCCTCGTCAACGGCTTTGGCGTCGCCTACCTGCGCATTCCCTCGATGATCATCACGCTTGCCGTCAATGCGGTCGCGCAAGGGCTGATGGTGGTCCACACCGGCGGCTTCTCGCCGCAGGATTCCTCGTCGCCGGCGATGCGCACGCTTGCCACAGGCGAGCTCTTTTTCGGCCTGCCGAACGCGCTCATCGTCTGGGCCGTCGTCGGGGCCGGCGCGATCTTCCTGCTCAACCGCACCACCTTTGGCCGCGCCGTCTACGGGATCGGCAACCGCGAGCGCGCCGCCTATCTCTCGGGCATCGACACCCAGCGCGTGGTGCTGATCGCGTTTGCGCTCGCCGGCGGCCTCTCCGCCTTCGGCGGTGTGCTGCTCGCCGGATACGCCAGCAAGGCGGCGCAAGCGATGGGCGACGCGTATCTCTTGCCGGCGATCGCCGCGGTCGTGCTTGGCGGCGCGTCGATCCTCGGCGGACGCGGCAGCTATCTCGGCACCGTCGCCGGCGTCATTCTCATCACGCTGCTGCAGTCGATCCTGTCCGTGGTGCAGATGCCGGAGGCGGGGCGACAGATCACCTACGGAATCGTCATCGTCGCCATGCTATTGCTTTACGGACGTGAGAGCCGGACGCGGTAGGCTCAACCGGCCTTGACGCTGGCGCCGTTGCGTCTGATCCGGGGTCCAACGACTATCAAACCGAATCCACCATCCTTGAGGTCGGGTGTCGAGGCATGAGTTTTCTGGACGACCTGGCGTTCGGACCGAGCGGCGGTCGAAAGGCCTGGGCGAGGGCGCTCTTGTTCGCGCTCGCCGTTCTCGCGGCGGTCGCGGCGCTCCTCTATTACACTGTCTCCGGCGACTACGCGTTCCTGAGGGCTTCCGTCCTGACCGGAGCGCCGACCGGGGCTTATCATACGCTGGGTGATAAGCTGGCGGCGCGCGCGCTTAAGAAAAACGGCCATCTGAAGGTCGTCGCCACAGCCGGATCGGTCGAAAACATCGCCCGCCTCGTCGGCGAGAACGGGGTGTGCGTTCCGGCGTTCGCTTTCGTGCAGGATGGCGTTCCGGCGCCGGCTGACGCCGGCCTGACCACCCTTGGCCGGCTGCCGCAACCGGAATCGTTGTTCCTGTTTGCCAAGCGCGGGCGCGCGATCGACACCTTCAATGATCTCAAGGGCGCTTCGGTGGGGATCGGTCCGGAAGGTTCGGGCACGGGCTATCTCATGCAGCAATTGCTGGAGAATTCCGACCTCAACGGTCTGGGCATGAAGCCTTCGAATCATGGGCTCGAAGCTCAAGCGGCGTTGGTCCGCGACGGCCAGCTCGACCTCGCCGCCTCCGTCATGAACGAAAATGCAGAGATGGTCCGCACGCTGGCGAGCAAGTACGACCTCGAGATCGTCGCTCCGGCAGACATCGAAGGCCTGGTCGCGCGCGACAAGTGGCTGCGTCTCGGCCGCATCCCGGCCGGCTTTTACGACATCGCCAAACCGATCCCGGCGACCGACAAGCTCGTCGCGCAGGTCGACACGCTCGTCATGACCAATTCGTGCGTGCATCGGGCGGAGCGGGTGGCTTTCCTGATGCTGCTCAGCGAGGAGTTTCCCAATTTCGTTCGCGTGAACCCGCCGCCCTCGGCGAAGTCGCAGGACAGTGCGCCGCTGGCCGACGAAGCGCGCGAGTTCTTCGCCAGTGGCCAGCCGGAGATGGCGGACAAATATTTCCCCTGGCTCGTGAACCTGATGTCGCCCGCCTACTGGATCTATCTGGCTATGGGGGCGACAATCCTTTTGAACGCCATGGGCGTCTATAGCCGCTTCCGGCTCTGGCGCATCGACGCCAACCGAGGGCTGTTGGAGGCCCGCCTCAAAGCGCTCGCTTATCCGGGTCTCAGCGAGGAGCAAATCAAGGCGCGCGCGCATTCCGCCATCACACGGGAGCAAATCAAGGCGCTCCCGCCTGAGGCCGTGGTTCGGACTTCCCAGGACCGAAAAGCGGTGGAAGAGCTGATCAAGGACTTTGACGCGCTTCATCGCCGCTGTGAGGAGCAGCTCGTCTCCTATGTCACGCCGATGGGCTCGGAGATGTATTACCGATACCAGGAGTGGCTGATCGACGAAGCAAAAGCTGTGCTTGCGGCGCTGCTCCGATCGTCGAAACAATGACGGCCTCTCATACCCATTCTGTTTGAGCGCAACTCATCGCGCTCGAACCCGCGCAACGGCGCGGGCGCGCATTCGCGCTTCGGCCATAAGGCGATGATCGGTTCCGATCATCGAGTTTGGTATCAGGGGCCGCTCGCGAGCGGCGCGGCGCAACCTTTCTCAGGCGGCGGCGGCCTCGGCCGCCGCCGGCTCTTCTTGGTTGCGGCGATCGGCGCCGGGGCAGGTCTTCATCCGCTCGCGCAAGTCGGCGATCAGCCATCGTCCGGCTCGGCCCGGCAGGCGGCCGCGCTCATGCACGACGGAGAGAGGCAGCGCGATTTCCTCCTGATTGGCGATCGTCAGCCTCTTCAGGCGGCCGGCCGCAACATGGTCGGAGACCATATGGCTCGGCATGTTGCACCAGCCGAAGCCGGCGAGGAGGAAATCGAGGCGGGTGGTTAGATCCGCGAACCTCCAGATATGACGGCTGAGAATCCCGCCTGACAGGTTCTGGGTGAGCGGCGTGCGATCGGTCAGCACAAGCTGCACATGCGGCTCGAGCGCTTCGCGCCCGAGCGGCTGGGGCAGGGCGGCAAGCGGATGTTTGGCCGCCACGACTGGCCACATCGCGATGCGCGTCATGAACTCGCTGACGAGATCGCACGGGGTTGTTGGCGCGATCGTATAGATCGCGAGTCTGGCGGCGCCCTCGCGCAGCCGCTGCTCCGCTCCCCCGAGAGCCTCGGTGTAGACGGACGCTGGCAGAAGCGGGAAGGCCACGCGCAGCGCCTTCAGGCTCTCCATCAAAAGTGGAATCGGCAGCATCGAGTCGACCGCCAGGGTGAGTTCCGGCTCGACGTCTTCAGCCATGCTCTGCGCCCGGGCGCGGATCGCTCGCGCCCCCGCGATCAGCCCGCGCGCGTCGCCGACCAGCGCCTTTCCCGCGTCAGTCAGCCGCGGCGTCTTGCCGGAGCGATCGAACAACGAAAGCCCAAGCGTCGTCTCGAGCGTCTGGATCGACTGGCTGATCGCTGATTGGACCCGGCCAAGTTTACGCGCAGCGGCCGAGAAGCTTCCGGCGTCGGCCACGGCGACGAGAACACGCATTTGGTCAAGTGTGAGCGAGTCAATCATCCATCACCTCCGGAGATGGATCCTAACATAATTTGGCCAATTGCAATGATCGGAGCAACAGTCGACATGGGACGGCAGCGTAAGCATTCCAGGAGGCCGCCCGCGTGACCGTTCATGTTCCTGAGCTCAAGACGATCGAAGCGCAGTCGCTCGCGCAGCTATTCACAGAGGCGCGTACACACAATGTGTTTCGCGACAAGCCGGTTTCGGACGAACTGCTCCAGAAGGCGATCGAACTGGCCAAGATGGGGCCGACCAGCGCCAACCAATCGCCCATGCGCGTCCTTTTCCTGCGTTCGCACGCGGCCAAGGAGCGGCTTCGGCCAGCTCTGTCGCCCGGCAATCTGGACAAGACTATGAGCGCGCCGGTTGTCGCGATCACGGCCTACGACGAGCACTTCTACGAGCATCTGCCATATCTGTTTCCACATGCCGACGCCAAGGCGTGGTTCGCCAGCGACGCCGTTAAAGCGGGTCGCGCCGCTTTCCAGAACGGCACGTTGCAGGTCGCTTATCTCATCCTAGCCTTACGCGCGGTGGGTCTCGACACCGGACCGATGACCGGGTTCGACAATGCGAGGGTCGACGCCGAGTTCTTCCCCGATGGACACGTCAAGTCGAACGTCCTGATCAATATCGGCTACGGCGACCATGAGAAGCTGTTCCCGCGCAGCCCGAGGTTTTCCTTCGACCAGATGGCGAAGATTCTCTGATCTCTCGCCCCACCGTTCAAGCTTGAGGAAATGACTATGGCGAAGGTGCTCGTTCTCTATTATTCCAGTTTCGGCCACATCGAAACGATGGCCCATGCGGTTGCGGAAGGCGCGCGGGCGGCAGGCGCCACGGCCGATGTCAAGCGCGTGCCGGAGAACGTCCCCGACGAGATCGCCAAGGCCTACCACTTCAAGCTCGATCAATCCGCTCCAATAGCCAAGGTCGAGGAGCTGGCGACTTATGACGCGATCGTCGTCGGCGCGCCGACCCGCTTCGGGCGCATGCCGTCGGCCATGGGGAGCTTCTGGGAGCAGGCGGGGCAGCTGTGGATGACCGGCGCTTTGTTGGAAAAGTCGGCGGCGCATTCACTTCGAGCGCGACCCAGCACGGCGGCAATGAGACGACCCTTTTCTCCATCATCACCAACCTGATGCACTTCGGCTTGATCATCGTCGGCTTGCCCTATAGCCACGCGGGGCAAGGCACGCTCGAAGAAATCGTGGGCGGCGCGCCCTATGGCGCAACCACGATCGCGGGCTCGCAGGGTCAACGCCATCCCTCGAAGATCGAACTCGACGGCGCGCGGCATCAGGGCGAACTCATCGCGAAGGCCGCCGCCAAGCTCTCGGCTTAGTTCGGGCCAAGGGCGCCAAGCCGCTCCGGCTTTCGACAACCAACAGAAAGTGACGACAATGAGTAATGTTCTTCCCCGTTCCGGCGCTTTGGCGCTGAACACGGCGTGGCTTGCGCCGCACGCGCGTTCGTTGCTGCGCATCGCTGCGGGGCTCGCATTTCTAGAGCACGGAACCGGCAAGCTCCTGGGCTTCCCCGCGGGCCTGCCGTTCATCGACAAGATGCCGACGGGCCTCATGTATTTCACCGGAACGATGGAGCTCATCGGCGGCGTCTTGATCGTGCTCGGCTTGTTCACGCGGCCCGTCGCCTTCATCCTGTCCGGATTCATGGCGGCCGCCTATTTCATGGCGCATTTCCCCATGAGCTTCTTTCCCGCGATCAACATGGGCGAAGCCGCGCTGCTTTACTGCTTCATCTTCCTTTATCTCGCGGCGGCGGGCCCAGGCCCTTGGTCGATCGATCGGGACTGAGCGACGCTTGAGGCTGCGACGCTAGGCGCCCACCAGCGCGCCGACGGGCTGGCGCCTCTGGCGGCGCCAGACGAGCCAGGAGACGATGGCGAAATTGAACGCGTTCCACAAAACGCCGTTCAGAAACGCCATGCGGTAGGAGCTGGTGAGGTCGAAGATGACCCCAGAGAAATAGCCTCCGAACGCCATGCCGAGAATGGTCGCCGAGACCACAAGGCCAATCGCCGCGCCTGCACGGCGTGGCGGCAAAAGCTCACGGCAGATGACCGCGTACATCGGCACGATGCCGCCCTGAAACAGGCCGAAGATCCCGGAGACGACGAACAAGGACTCGAGCCCGTTGAAGTAGAGATAGAGCAGAAGCGCGACGCCCTGCATGAAGGAGCCGATGAGCAGCGTCGCCGAGCCGCCGATCGCGTCGGCGACAAAGCCGGAGCCGATGCGCGAGACAATGCCGAGCAGCATCATCAGCGACAACATCTCGGCGCCGCGCGCGACGCCATAGCCAAGATCGCCGCAATAGGCGACCAGATGGACCTGCGGCATCGACATCGCCACGCAGCAGGAGAAGCCGGCGGCGATCAAGAGAACCAACAGGAGTCGCGGCGATATGCCGACGTCGGCGCGCGCGGCCTCAGTCGCGGCCTCCGCCTGTTCATAGGCCGCGGCGGATGGCCTGCGGCGCATCGCCAGTCGCCAGCGGCAGGACAAGAACGGCGACGAGGATTCCTATGCCGGCATAGGTCGTGCGCCAGCCGATTAGCGGAATTGTGAGGCTCATCAGAAGGGGCCAGATCGTTCCGGCGAGGTAGTTTCCGGACGCAACAATGACGACTGCGACCCCGCGCCGCTTGACGAACCAATGCGAAATGTCCGCCATCATCGGCCCAAAGCCGGTTCCTGCGCCAATTCCGATCAGCACATGGGCGGCGGTGAAAACGCCGAGGTTCGGCGCATAGCCGGCGAGAACAAACCCTGCGCCCATCGTCACGGCCGAGATCGCCAAAGGCAAGACGATGCCGAAACGGTCGGTCATGCGGCCGAGCGCGATCGTCGAGAAGGCGAGCGAACACATCATCAGCGTGTAGGGAAGCGAAGCCGCGGAGCGGTCGACGCCGAAATCGAGCTGCGCCGGCGGCAGGACCACGATCACCGCCCACATGCCCGCCCCGATCAGGGTCGCGATCAGCAACGAAACGGCGAGCCGGGTCAGGGCATAGGCGCCGTCGGGGGCGTATCGATCGACCGACTGCGGCAAGCTCGAAAATTGGTTCATTGCACAAATTTGCGCCATAGAGGCAGTGATAGCAAATTCCGTCGCGCCGGAACGCTTCGAGGCGGAAGCGCGTTAACCCAAGTCGAATCCGGTCTACTTTACGGCGCTATAATGGCGAAAGCGCGTAATTGCGGTGAACGTCAGACTTGGTGTACGTGTGGGTCTTCGTTATGCGGCGACCAGTAAGCGCCGCCTGGGGAATAGATTGAGCAAGCCTTCAACGCCGCTTCTGGATCAAATCGAGACGCCGGCCGATCTACGCAAGCTGAAAGAGAGCGACCTCACTCAGCTCGCCGAGGAATTGCGCGCCGAAACGATCAGCGCGGTCTCGGTGACGGGCGGTCATCTCGGGGCCGGGCTTGGCGTCGTCGAACTGACCGTCGCGCTGCACTACGTTTTCGACACGCCGACCGACCGCGTCATCTGGGACGTCGGCCACCAGGCCTACCCGCATAAGATCCTGACCGGTCGGCGCGAGCGGATCCGAACCTTACGGCAGGGCGGAGGCTTGAGCGGTTTTACCAAGCGCTCGGAAAGCGATTACGACCCGTTCGGAGCCGCGCATTCATCGACGTCGATCTCGGCCAGCCTCGGCATGGCGGTGGCGCGCGATCTTTCCCACGCCAGCAACAACGTGGTGGCGGTGATCGGCGACGGCGCGATGTCGGCGGGAATGGCTTACGAGGCGATGAACAACGCCGGCGCCTTGAGCTCGCGGCTGATTGTCATCCTTAATGACAACGACATGTCGATCGCGCCGCCGACGGGCGCAATGTCGGCCTATCTCGCGCGCCTTGTCTCGGGCCGCGCCTATCGAACGCTGCGCGGCGCCGCCAAGCAGCTCGCGCGTCGCCTGCCCAGGTTCTTCTATGACAAGGCCCGACTTACCGAGGAATACGGCCGCAATTTCTGGACTGGCGGGACCCTGTTCGAGGAGCTCGGCTTCTATTACGTCGGGCCGATCGACGGCCACAATCTCGACCATCTTCTGCCAATTCTGAAGAATGTGCGCGATGTGCAGGACGGCCCGGTGCTCGTGCACGTGGTGACCAAGAAGGGCAAGGGCTATCCGCCCGCCGAAGCGGCCGATGACAAGTACCACGGCGTTTCCGCCTTTGACGTGATCACGGGCGCGCAAGCGAAGCCCAAGACCAACGCGCCGGCCTACACCCGTGTCTTCGCTAACGCGTTGGTCGAGGAGGCGCGTCGCGACGCGAAAATCGTCGGCATTACCGCGGCCATGCCGGACGGGACGGGGCTCGACCAAATGAAAACGGTTTTCCCCGATCGCGTTTTCGATGTCGGCATCGCCGAGCAGCACGCGGTCACATTCGCCGCTGGCCTGGCGACGGAAGGCTTCAAGCCCTTTTGCGCTATCTATTCGACCTTCCTGCAGCGCGGCTACGACCAGCTCGTGCACGACGTGGCGATTCAGAACCTGCCGGTCCGCTTCGCCATCGATCGGGCCGGGCTGGTCGGCGCGGACGGAGCCACGCACGCGGGCGCGTTCGACATTGCCTATCTCGCCTGCCTGCCGAACATGACGGTCATGGCGGCGTCGGACGAGGCCGAACTCGTCCATATGGTCGCCACCGCCGCGTCCCATGATTCCGGCCCGATCGCCTTGCGTTACCCGCGCGGCGAGGGCGTCGGCGTCGACCTGCCGAAGCAGGGTGAGGTTTTGCCGATCGGCAAGGGCCGGGTCGTGCGCGAAGGTTCGCGGGTTGCGATCCTGTCGCTGGGCACGCGGCTTGGCGAAGCCTTGAAGGCGGCGGAAGAGCTCGCGGCGCGGGGCCTATCGACCACGGTCGCCGACGCGCGCTTCGCCAAGCCCCTCGATCGCGAACTCATTCTCAGGCTGGCCGCGACGCACAAGCTCCTCATCACTATCGAGGAAGGGGCGGCGGGCGGCTTTGGCGCGCATGTGCTGACCTTGCTCAGCGACGCCGGCGCGCTCGACCACGGGCTCAAGGTGCGCACGATGACGCTGCCGGACAAGTTCCAGGATCACGACAAGCCCGAGCGCATGTACGCCGCCGCCGGGCTCGACGCCAAGGGCATTGTCGCCAAGGCGATCGCGGCGCTCGGGGATGTCGAGCATCTGGTCTCCAGCCGCTCCGCATGAGCCAGTCCTCGTCGGACGAGGAGCGCGACGAGCCGCGGTCGGGCGGCCGCGGCAATATCGCCGCGATCATCGCTGTCGTGGTCATCGCCGCGCTCGGTTATTGGGCCTTCAATACCATCGACCATCAGCGCAAGATGCAGAACTGCCTCAATTCCGGGCGCCGCGACTGCGCACACTGGGTGCAGTAGGACCCCCGCCAGCCCGCGATTGACTTGCTCGCGCCGGCGCGGCATAAGCCCGGCCTTGCAGCGGTTGCGTCAAGCGCCGCGTTCGTTTTTTCAGCTCGCCGCTTGGTTAAATCGGCCGTAGCGGCTGAGTTGGCGTTTGCGCGTTTAAGGTCGGGCGGCGCTCGATTTTTTCCGCCGACGATTGGAATTCGGAGACTAGCCCGTGAAGCGGACCTATCAACCCAGCAAGCTCGTGCGCAAGCGTCGTCACGGCTTTCGCTCCCGCTCGGCTACGGTCGGCGGCCGCAAAGTGCTTGCGGCGCGCCGCGCGCGCGGGCGTAAGAAGCTCTCCGCCTGATTGGTTCGCTGCGGCTTCGGTCGTTGTCCGACCGTTCGCCTGTCGGTGAAAACGCCGCGGAAGGGAGCCTTGACGCCTTGCATGAGGACGGCAACCCTAGCCCCGCCGGCGAACCTGTTGGCCGCCTGACCAGACGGGCCGAATACCAGCGTGTCTCGCGCGGTCGCCGCGCATCGGTCGAGACTTTCACACTGCAGTCCCGCCGTCGCGAGGAAACGGGACAGGAAGCCGTCCCAGGGGCGCGCGTGGGACTGACAGTGACCAAAGGCGTCGGCGGCGCCGTCGAGCGCAATCGCGTCCGCAGACGGCTGAGAGAGGCCCTGCGCGCTGCGGCGCCCCTTGAGGCGGAGGGAGATCACGATTACGTGCTGATGGCCCGGCGCGAGGCGTTGGGCCGCCGTTTCGCCGCCCTCGTCGATGATGTCCGCACCGCCTTTCGCGCCGCCCGGCGCGGCGACGCACTGGGTCGCGGACGCGGACCGGCCAAACGGACGGCGAAGGACAGAGACGCGCGAACATGAAATCCGAGGACACGCGAAACCTGTTTCTCGCGATCGCGCTGTCGGTCCTGGTTATGGCCGCCTGGCAATATTTCTACGCCGGTCCTCTGTACCAGCGCGAGCACCAGGCGCAGATGGAGGCCAATCAGGCCAATCCCGCGGCTCCGGCGCCCGAAGCGCAGCCGAGCGGCTCGCCGGCGGCTTCCCCGCCCGGGGCGCCGGTCGCCGCCACGCCGCCCGGCGCGCCAGCTGCGACCACGCCGGCAACAGTCGGCGCGGCGCTCGCGACAAGCCCACGGGTGATCATCGACACGCCGAGCGTCGGTGGCTCGATCGACCTCAAGGGCGGCAAAATCGATGATATCGTCCTCAAGGATTACCATGAGACCGTCGACCCCAAGAGCCCGAATGTCAGGCTCTTTTCGCCGCCGGGCGCGCCTGACGCCTATTGGGCCGAGACCGGGTTTGTAAGCCCAGCGGGAGCAAAGACTCCCGGCCTTGATGCGCTCTGGACGGCCGATCGCCAGACGCTGAGCCCGGCGCAGCCGGTGACGCTGACCTGGGACAATGGCGCGGGCCTCGTCTTCAAGCGGGTGATCGCGGTCGACGACAAATACATGTTCACAGTCACGGACTCGGTCACAAACTCCGGCGCCGCGCCGGCGACCGTGCAGGCCTACGGGCTGATCCTGCGCCACGGCAGGCCGGCCGTCGCTGGATATTCGGTCCTGCATGAGGGCTTTGTTGGGGTCATCACCGGCGGCGACGCCTCGGGGGTCCGCCTTACGTTGCCGGTTCAAGAAGTCACCTATGCGAACATCGAAAAGGCGACCGGCAAGCTCGAGTCGTTCAAGGGCGACGGCGGCTGGCTTGGCTTCACCGACAAGTACTGGGGCTCCGCGGTTATTCCCGACCAGACCGCTCCGATCGAAGCGCGGTTCTCGGCCAGCGGGACGGTTCAGCCGGTGGACTACCAGGCCGATTTCCTGGGGAAGGAGCAAACGGTCGCGCCGGGGGCCTCGTTTGAGACCAAGACGCGGGTCTTCGCTGGCGCGAAAGAGGTCAGCACAATCGACAATTACGAGTCCAGTCTCGGCATCAAGAAGTTCTCGCTGATGATCGACTGGGGCTGGTTCTGGATGATCACCATCCCGATGTTCCGGCTTCTGGACGCGATCTACAAAGTCGTTGGCAATTTCGGCATCGCGATCATGATCGTCACGGTCATGGTCAAGCTCGCCTTCTTCCCGCTCGCCAATCGCTCCTACAGTTCGATGGCGAAGATGAAGAAGATCCAGCCGCAGATCGCGGCGCTGAAGGACCTTTATCCCGACGACAAGGTCAAGCAGCAGCAGGAACAGATGGCGCTGTTCAAGCGCGAGGGCGTGAACCCGGTCGCCGGCTGCCTGCCGATGGTGATCCAGATCCCGGTGTTCTTCGCGCTGTACAAGGTCATCTTCATCACCATCGAGATGCGCCACGCGCCGTTCTTCGGCTGGATCCGCGACCTCAGCGCGCCCGATCCGACCAACGTGTTCACCCTCTTTGGCTTGATTCCCTGGGATCCGACCGCGCTGCCGGCGTTCGGCCATTTCCTCCACCTCGGCATCTGGCCGCTCGTCATGGGCGTGTCGATGTTCTTCCAGATGAAGATGAATCCGGAGCCGGCCGATCCGGTTCAAAAGCAGATGTTCTCCTGGATGCCGGTGATCTTCACCTTCATGCTCGGCACGTTTCCGGCCGGCCTCGTGATCTACTGGACCTGGAACAACACGCTGACGGTGCTCCAGCAATCGCTGATCATGAAGAAGGCCGGCGTGAAGATCGAGCTGTGGGACAACCTTACCAAGCTGTTCCCCAAGAAGAGCAACCCGGCGAAAACGCCGAGCGTATGAGCGAATCGACGATCGCGCCCGACTGGATAGAGGCCGGGCGCAAACTGTTCGCGGGCCCGTGCGAATTCATCTTCGCCGCGGCGCGCTCGGACGGCTTGCCTCCACTCGGGCCCCCTGAGATCGCCTTCGCGGGACGCTCGAACGTCGGCAAGTCCTCGCTCGTCAACGCGCTGACCGGCCGCTCCGCGCTCGCGCGCACGTCGCGCACGCCCGGCCGCACGCAGGAGCTCATCTTTTTCGATCTTAACGGCAGGGCGCGTCTGGTCGACATGCCCGGCTACGGCTACGCGGCGGTCGCAAAATCGAAGTCGAGAGTCGTGGGGCGAACTCGTGCGCGACTATCTGCGCGGCCGTCCCTCTCTCTTGCGCGTATTCGTCCTCGTCGATGGCCGGCACGGCCTCAAAGAGAACGATCACGAAACGATGCGCGCGCTCGACGCGGCCGCCGTCTCCTATGCGGTCGTGCTGACGAAGGGCGACGAAGTGAAAGTCGCCGACCAAGGCGCTCGCGTCGCGGCGACGCTCGAGGGCCTGCGCAAGCATGTCGCCGCCTATCCGGAGGTGATCTTGACGTCGTCCCGGACCGGCGATGGCGTCGCCGACCTGCGCGCGCATATCGCAAGGCTCCTCGCCGAGCGGGGCGGCGGCGCGGCTCAGCCTCGCAGCGAGCGATAGTAGGCGCGCACGTCCTCCGCGAGGAGGTCGGGCTGCTCCATCGCGGCGAAATGGCCGCCCTTCTTCATGATTGTCCAGCGGCGGATGTTGGGGAACATCGGCTCGGCCAACGAACGAGGCGGATGCAGGATCTCGCGCGGGAATTCGGCGTAAGCCGTGGGCGCCGTGACCGCGCCGCCTTCCGGGATCATCCAGGGGCGATGCATGCGAAAGTAATAGGGATAGAACGACGATCCGATCGCGCCGGTGAACCAGTAGAAGCTGATGTCAGCCAGCATCTGGTCGCGAGTGAAGACACTCTCGACGTCGCCGCCGCAATCGGACCAGGCTCGGAACTTCTCCACGATCCAAGCCGCGAGTCCGGCTGGAGAATCGGTGAGGCCAAAGCTCAGGGTTTGCGGGCGGGTCCCCTGAATCGACGCATAGGCTGCCTCCTCTTTGAGCCAATGATTGAGCTGGTCGATAAAAACTTGCTGCTCGGGCGTCGGATTCTTCGATCCTGTCCGGCTCGCGGCGGACGGCGAGAAAATTGACGTGAATGCCGATCAGCTTGTCCGCATGCGCGTAGCCCATGCGCGCGGCGGTGATGGCGCCCCAGTCGCCGCCCTGCACGGCGAAGCGCTTGTAGCCGAGCGTGTCGGTCATGAGTTCCGCGAAACAATCCGCCAGTTCCTCCACGCCAAGCCGCTTCTGCCCGGGGCGGAACGAGAGTCCGTAGCCCGGCAGCGACGGCGCCACGACCGTGAAAGCGTCCGCCGGATCGCCGCCGAAGCTCGCCGGATCGGTGAGGCGGGGAATGAAATCCAGGAACTCGAACACGGATCCCGGCCAGCCATGCATCAGCAACAACGGCGTCGGATTCGGCCCTTTTCCCGGGACATGCAGAAAGTGCAGGTCGGTATCCGATCGCGCAATCTTGAATTGCGGGAAGGCGTTGAGGCGCGCCTCCTGCGCGCGCCAGTCGAAGGACCCACGCCAAGTGTCGACGAGGCTGCGCAGGTAGTCGACGTCGGTCCCATACAGCCACGGCTCGCCCGGCGCGGAATCGGGAAAACGGGTGCGCCCGAGACGCTCGCGCAAGTCCGCAATATCGCTGTCGGGAACGCGCAATGTGAATGGTTGCGGCATCGCCTTCCTCGAGTTCATTTTGACATTTGCCGCCGATCCTCGAATCGAGGCGGCCTGCAAGTCAAACCGGCGCGGTTGCGAAGCCCCGAGGCCGGTCCGGGGACCGCGCCGGATTGACCCGCTTCAGTCCGAAGGCGATGGTCGGCCCATGCAGACCCACTACAACACTCTGGCCGGTGAAGAGGTCGGCCGTATCGCTGCCCTCAGCGACGGCATTTTCGCCATCGCGGCGACAATTTTGGTGCTCGACTTTCACACACCCGAGCCAGCCGATATCCACTCGGAGGCGGAACTCCTCCGCGCCCTTGCGGCCTCGGCGCCGAGACTTCTGCCATGGCTCCTGAGCAGCCTGACACTCGGCATCTTCTGGCTTGGCCAGCAGACGCAGCTCAGCCAGCTCACCCGCTCGAATCGCGACCTTGCCTGGCTGCATTTCCTGTTTCTTGCGGTCGTCACCGTGCTGCCGTTCTCAACCAGACTTCTGGCCGATTTCCTGACGTATCGAGCGGCGTTCCTTGTCTATTGGGCCAATATTCTTGTCCTCGGCGCGTGCCTCTACGCCACATGGGCCTATGCCGAAGGGGCGAAGCTCATACGCGAGGAGGCGCGCGGCGACGTCTCGCGCGCGGTCAAGCGGCGCATTGTTCTGGCCCAGTCGCTCTATGCGATCGGCGCGCTTGCCGGCCTCGTCAACGTGACGCTCGGCATCACGCTGATCCTGCTGATCCAGCTCAATTACGCGCTTGGACCGAGGCTGCCGATTCTCTCCCGCCTTTGATCAGCTCAGCTCTCGAACGGCAGTCCCGCATATTGTTCGGCGACCATGGCCGCCGCATGATTCGATCGCAGCAGATGATCGAATTCGCTGAGTTTGATCCGGGTCTCGAAGGCGTCGTCGTCGGGAAAGACATGCAGCAATTTGGTCAGCCACCAGGAGAAACGCTCGGACGCCCAGACGCGTCTCAGCGCCATGTCCGAATAAGTCTCGAGATAATGGTCGTCGCCTTTTGAAAAATGCGCCGCGAACGCGCGCTGGAGATAGAAGACGTCCGAGATCGCGAGGTTGAGCCCTTTCGCTCCGGTCGGGGGTACGATATGCGCCGCGTCGCCAGCGAGAAACAGCCGGCCGTATCGCATCGGCTCGGCGACGAAGCTGCGCAGCGGCGCAATCGACTTTTCGATCGATGGCCCGGTCACGATCCTGGCCGCGATGTCGCCCGGAAACCGGCGTCTCAACTCGTCCCAGAACTTGTCGTCCGGCCAGTCCTCGATCCGCGTGTCGAGGCCGCACTGGATGTAATAGCGGCTCAGCATGCGATTGCGCAGCGAGGCGAGCGCGAAGCCTCGCTCGTGCCGGGCGTAGATGACGTCTCCGACCGGCGGCGTCTCCGACATGATTCCGAGCCAGCCGAACGGATAGGCGCGCTCGAAAATCCTGATCACGGACTTCGGAATGCTTTGGCGCGACACGCCGTGGAACCCGTCGCAGCCGGCGATGAAGTCGCAGTCCAGCGTCTCGGACGCGCCGCCCCTTTCGTAAGTCACCGTCGGCGCGGACGTGGTCAGGTCGTGGAGTTGGACGTTCTCCGCCTCTTCGACGATGCGTCCGCCGTCGCGTTCCCGGATCCGGTACAGTTCCTCGGTGATCGCGGTCTGCCCGTGTGACCACATCGGCTTGCCCGTGTGCGTCCTGGTGTCGATAAGAAACGGATCGCGGTCCTGCCAGACGATGAAGCTTCCGTCATGCGCATGGCCTTCGCGATCCATGCGCTCGCCGGCGCCCGAATCGCGCAAAACCTGAACGGAGCCGAATTCGAGCACCCCGGCGCGGATGCGTTTCAGCACATAGGCTTTCGTCTGCCGCTCGATGACGACGCTGTCGATTCCATGCCCGTGCAGCAAATGGGAGAGGAGCAGGCCAGCCGGGCCGCCGCCGATGATCGCGACCTGGGTCCGACGCATGCTTGTCCTCCCTCGCCGCCGCGAATGCGGACAGGCGCCCCCTAGCATCGCAACTCCGGCTCGTCGAGCCTGCTCCGCCTAACGCGCGGAGGTTCGGATTTCAGCCGGCCGCGCGGAGCCCGACGGCCTCGAGCGCGCCCGCCTGCCGGCGCGCGACCGCTTCCTCGTCGAAGCCGGCGATCGCATCCTCGTACATGCGATGAAAGTTGAGCCGCGCGCCAAGGCGCAGGAAGGCGCTGCCGAGGCCGATCGTCGCCCGCTCGAGAAACACGAATTCGCGCGGCACCGGCAGGCCGCCGCCCTCGGCCCTCAAGGCCCGCATCACCTGGCCGATCTCGCGTCGGCCGTATTCCGACGGCTTGACGCCGTCGGCCGCGGTGCGCACGCGATCGTCGAGAATCGGCCCGCACATGAAACGGGCCCACATGGTCATCGCCTCGGTCACGCCGGGCGTGAGCCTCGTAAAGCCCCACATCGCGAAGGCGCGCGCGATTCGCGCCTTGTCGTTCGCCTCGAGCGCCCGATAAAGCTCGACCACGCCGTGCACGAAAAGCGGCGGAAAAATGCGCACGCAGCCGTAGTCGAACAGATTGACGCCATCGATCCGACCCTCGCCGCCCTCAGGCGACGCCGCGACCGTATAGTTGCCGAGATGAGGATCGCCGTGAATGACGCCGTAGCGCAGGAACGGGCGCCACCACGCGTCAAACAGGCCGATGGCGATGGCGTCTCGCGCCTCCTGCGGCGCGGCCTCGAAGGCGGTGAGCGGCTCGCCGTCGAGCCATTCCATCGTCAGCAGTCGCCGCGTCGACAGACTCTCGTCGACCCGAGGCACACGCACGAACGGCCGGTCGGCGAGCATCACGCGATAGAGCCGGGCGATCTTGGCCTCACGCTGGTAGTCGAGTTCTTCACGCACGCGCTCGCGGATTTCGCGCGCCATCTCGCGGGTGTCGATCGCGGCGCTGGCGCGCCGATGGAGCGAGAACAAAAGGTCGAGATTGGAGAGATCCGTCTCAACCGCGGACGCCATGTCCGGATATTGCAGCTTGCAGGCGAGCCGCTTGCCGCTGAGGCTCTGGGCTCGATGCACCTGACCGAGTGACGCGGCGGCCGCGGGCTTCAAATCGAATTCCGCGAAGCGCTCGCGCCAGCTCGGCCCAAGCTCGGCCTGCATGCGCCGGCGCACGAACGAGGCGCCCATCGGCGGCGCCTGCGACTGGAGCTTCGTGAGCTCCGCGGCGAAGTCCGCCGGCACGGCGTCAGGAATGGTGGTCAGCATCTGCGCCACCTTCATCAGCGGGCCCTTCATCGAGCCCAGGGCGAGAGCGAGCGCCTTGGCGTCCGTCTCGCGCCCGCCGCCGCGCAGCCGATTGACGCCGACCTTGGCGGCGAATGCGCCGGCGTTGACGCCGAGGCGCGCGTATCGCGTGGCCCGCGCGCTGAGGCGATTGGCTTCGTTGTCCTGATCCAAACGCAAAATTCCCGCAGAGAAGCGTCGGTGAAGAGCGAATATAGGCGCCGCATCGACCAATTTCAGCCGCGAAGACGAAATGCGGCGAAATCGCAATTTTTCCCAAGAGCCGTGCGCGTCGATTCCGCTAAGCCCGGGGCGGTCGCGAGCCGTGTCCTTCGACGCGAGGCGGCGCGGCAAGGAGGCCGACATGATCTTGCGTTTGTGGCGCGGCTGGACGAATCCGGAGAACGCCGACCGCTACGAGGAACTCATCCGAACCACGATCTTCCCCGGCATTCTCGAAAAGACAATCGCGGGATTGGAGGCACTCGAGCTGTTCCGCCGACCGATCGAAACCGAGGTCGAGTTCATGACGCTGATGCGCTTCTCGTCATGGGACGCCGTGAAAGCTTTCGCCGGTCCGGACTGGGAGACGTCCGTCGTGCCGGCTGCCGCGCGGGCCGTGCTTGCTCGCTTCGACGAGAGGGCCACGCATTACGAAGTTCGTGTCACGGGTTGAGCCGCTCGCCCTTATTCCATCGTCTCCAATTCGCCGATCATGCGCTCGATCACCGAGAGGCCGATTGTCCAGAAGCCCTGATCCTTCGCATCGAGGCCGAATGGCGCGAGCAATTCGGAATAGGATTTCGATCCGCCGGCGGCGAGCATCGCGAGATAGCGCTCCGCGAAGCCGTCATTCGAGCGCTCGTAAACCCCGTACAGCGAATTCACCAGGCAATCGCCGAACGCATAGGCGTAAACGTAGAACGGCGAATGGATGAAATGCCCGATATAGGCCCAATAGGTCTCATAGCCGGGTCTGAGCGCAATGGCGGGGCCGAGGCTTTCGGACTGCGTGCTCATCCAAAACTGGCTGATTTGTTCCGTCGTCAATTCGCCGTTGCGGCGCTCGAGATGAACGAGGCGCTCGAACTTGTAGAACGCGATCTGGCGCGCCACCGTGTTGAGCATGTCCTCGACCTTCGCCGCCAGCATCGCCTTGCGCTCGGTGAGATCCGAGGTCGTGGTCAGCATCGAGCGGAAGGTCAGCATTTCGCCGAACACCGAGGCGGTTTCGGCAAGCGTGAGCGGCGTCGGCGCCATAAGCGGGCCGTTGACGCCGGCGAGCACCTGATGGACGCCGTGGCCGAGTTCGTGCGCGAGCGTCGTCACGTCACGCGCCTTGCCGAGGAAATTGACGAGAATGTAGGGATGGGCGGATGGCGTCGTCGGATGCGCGAAGGCGCCGGGGGCCTTGCCGGGCCTCACCGGCGCATCGATCCAGCCTTCATCGAAGAAGCGCCGGGCGATATCGGCCATGCGTGGCGAAAACGCGCTATAGGCTTGAAGCACCATGTCGCGCGCGGCCTCCCACTTGTAGACCCGCCGCGGCGCGTTCGGCAGCGGCGCGTTGCGATCCCAATGGTCGAGCTCAGCCTTGCCGAACCACCGAGCCTTGAGCGCATAATAGCGATGCGACAGGCGCGGATAGCCTTCGGTCACAGCCGCAACGAGCGCTTCGACAACTTCGGGCTCGACGCGATTGGCGAGGTGACGAGAGTCGGCGACGTCCTTGAAGCTGCGCCAGCGGTCGGAGGTCTCCTTGTCCTTGGCCAGCGTATTGGTGATGAGCGTAAAGAGACGCAGGTTGGCGCCGAGCGTCGCGGCCAGGGCGTTGGCCGCGGTCTCTCTGATCTTCGCGTCCGGATCCATGAGCTTGCCGAGCAGCGGCTCGAGCGTGAGGCTCTCGCCTTCAAAGTCGAACCTGAGCGCGGCCATCGTGTCGTCGAACAGGCGGTTCCATGCGGCGGCGGCGCTGACCGACTTGTCGAGGAACAATCGCTCGAGGTCATCGGCAAGCTGGTGCGGCTTCTCCTTGCGGATGTCCTCGAGCCAGGGGCGATAGTGGCCAAGCGCCGCCGCCGCCATGGCGCCGTTCAGCTCGGAATCGTCGAGGCGATTGAGCTCGAGCTCGAAAAAAAGGACGTCGCCGGCCAGCGCCGTCACGCGCTCCTGCGCGTCGCCGTAGAATTTCGCGATTCTCGGATTGCTGGTGTCGGAAGCGTAGAGCAGGGACGCATAAGCCATGATGCGCCCGGTCAGATCTTGCAGCGACTCGTAAGCTTTGACCGCTACGGCCAGTGTCGCCCCCGCATCAGGCTGGCGCGCGAGATCCGCGATCTTGCCGCGATAAGCTTCGGCGAAAAGCTTGGCCTCCTGTTCGGCGCGCTCGAGATCGGCGGCGAAGGCGGATGAGTCCATGCCTTCGTACAAATCCTGAAGGCGCCATTCCGGCAGGGCGCCGAGGTCCGGCGGGGCAGGGGAGGGCGACAAAGCGGCTTCGGGAGAACAAATGACCTGGGGAGAAAAATCGGCTTGGGGAGAACAAATGACCTGGGGAGAAAAAATGACCTGGGGAGAATGGAGGTTCGAGCTCATCAATCAAGCCTCTGCATTAGGCGGCTGCTAACGCTTCACGATGGTTTGACGGCCACAACGCGGCGCTTTTGCCTGGACATTGGGTCGGAACGGGACGCCATTAACATCGCATTTACCGTGATGCCACAATGTGGCGCAATGCGCGGCTCAGAGGCCGCCACGGGGGACGATGACCGCTCTCATACTCATTGTTGATGACGATCCTATTCAGCGGCGCCTGCTCGAGGCTATGGCCAGGCGCTTTGGCTACAACGCCGAATGCGTGGAATCGGGCGAAGCCGCGCTCACGCGTCTCGAGGCGCGTGATCGGCCGCCGATCAATCTTCTGATCCTCGATCTCGTCATGCCCGATCTCGACGGCATGGGGGTCCTGGCGCGGATGCGCCAGCGCGACATCGCCGTCCCCGCGATCGTTCAGACGGCGCATGGCTCGATCGAGGTCGTCATCTCCGCCATGCGCGCGGGCGCGACGGACTTCGTCGTCAAGCCGGTCGGCGCCGAGCGGCTGCAGGTGTCGATCCGCAACGCTTTGCGCGTCGACGCGCTCGAGGACGAACTCAGGCGGGCCACGCGGCGCAACGCCGGCGAACTCAGTTTCCGCGACATCGTCACCCGCGCGGAATCGATGGGGCGCACAATCCGGCTCGCCGAGCGCGCCGCCAAGTCGAACATCCCCGTCCTGATCGAAGGCGAATCCGGCGTCGGCAAGGAGTTGATGGCTCGCGCCATCCAGGGCGGCTCCGACCGGCGCGGCAAACCGTTCATCATCGTCAATTGCGGCGCGCTGCCCGCGACGCTGGTCGAATCCATCCTCTTCGGCCATGAGAAAGGCTCCTTCACGGGCGCCACCGACAAGCATGCGGGCAAGTTCGCGGAGGCCAACGGAGGGACGCTGTTCCTGGACGAGATCGGCGAGCTACCGCCTGAAACTCAAGTCAAGCTGTTGCGCGCGCTGCAGGAGGGCGAGATCGATCCGGTCGGCTCGCGGCGCCCGGTCAAGGTCGATTTCCGGCTCGTGTCGGCGACCAACAAGAACCTGATCGAACTCGTCAAGGCAGGCCGTTTCCGCGAGGATCTGTTCTATCGCCTGAACGTATTCCCGATCTCGATTCCGCCGTTGCGCGCCCGGCTCTGCGACGTGCAGGATCTCGCCGTGCGCTTTCTCGCCCGCTTCTGCGTCGAAGAGGGCAAGCGCATCCGTGGGCTAGCCAACGACGCGCTGGCGCTGCTCACCGCTTATGACTGGCCGGGAAACGTCCGCCAGCTCGAGAACGCCATGTTTCGCGCCGTGGTGCTGGCGGACGGCGATGAACTGACGGTCGCCGAGTTTCCCCAGATCGCGGCGCAGGTCGAGGGCTACGATGTGCGCATTCCGCCGGCTCCGCCGCCGATCGCCGCCGATCCCGCGGCTTCCATCGGTTTCCGGCCGGCCGCGCACGACCACCGCGATCCGCATTCTCTCAGAATGATCAGCGACAGCGGCGATGTGCGCACGCTGGAGGAGATCGAAACCGAGGTCATCCGCTTCGCGCTCTCGCACTATCGCGGCCAAATGTCGCAAATGGCGCGCAAGCTCGGCATCGGGCGCTCGACGCTCTACCGCAAGATGAAAGACATCGGGATCGCCGATGATGACATGCTCGGCGACGCTGCGGCATAATGCAGGCGAAGCGGCGATTGTCGGAGCGGAGGATGAGCGCGTTCGGGCGCGGGAGGGTGCGTGGGCTTCTGCGGTCGAGCTTGGGCGCCGTCGCGGTGGTGTGCGCCGCGGGCCTCGCCGTCGCCAATCCCTTGCCGGTCCTCTCGCCTGAAGCGCCGCCGGGCTTCAGCGACCTTGCCGACGCGATTCCATTGGTCGCCGTGTTCACCGCGCACCCCAACCGAAGTCCGGCGCTGGACCTTACGACGTCAGCCGAGCCGAAGTTCGACCTCGCGCCGGAGGAAGCGCGGGCTCCATTCGCATGGAATTGTCATCGCGAGGAGCGGAGCGACGCGGCGATCCAGGAGTCGCTAGGTCCCCGACGCTCCCCTGGATTACTTCGCTTCGCTCGCAATGACGACAATCGCCCGACCGAAACCCCGAAGGCTCAAGAGCCAGCCGCGCCGGACATCCCGCCGCCGGTCGTCGAGTACGACCCGACCATCGGGCCTTCGCTCTCGCCGACACAAAGCGCGCTCAGGGCGTCGCTGGAACGGCTGGTGACGCGCCTCGACAAGCGCAACCCTCTCGGCTCGGGCGACTGGCGCGCCGCGCGCGGAGCGATCGCCGCCTTCTATGCCGGACGCTCCTATGCGCCGGTGTGGGTCAGCGAAAATGGCCTGACCGATGCAGGACGGGCGGCGTTGACGCAACTCGAGCGCGCCAGCGACGACGGCCTCAATCTGTCCGCTTTCGCTCTACCCGGCGATCTCGGGTCCGGCCTTGATCCGGACGCGATCGCCGAAGCCGAAACGACCATGGCGTCGGCGGTGGTCGCCTATGCCCAGCAGGCGAGCGGGTCACGTGTCCCGCCCTCGCATGTCTCGCCGCTCATCTTCGCGACGCCACGCGTCGCCGATCCTGGCGTCGCCCTGGCTGAAACAGCCATGGCTGCCGACCCGGCCAAGCGGCTTGCCGACTTCAACCCGCCGCAGCGGGGCTACCGCGAGCTTCGCGACGAACTCAAGCGCCTCGACGCTCCAGGCGCCGCCCAACGGCGCTCGCGCGCGCTCAGCGCCGACCTCGATCCCGATCCCCTGACAGACGCGGCCCCACGGCGAATCAAGCGGGCGCTCAACGCCAACATCTATCCTGCCTCAGTCAGCGCCGCCTTCTCAGCCGCCAATGCGCGCGAGCGCGCGGCGATCCTCGCGAACATGGAGATGTGGCGCTGGGAGCCGCGCGACATGGGCGAGCGGCGGATCGAGGTCAATCTCGCCGATTTCTCGCTCGCGGTGCTGGAGGGCGACCGGGTCATTCACCAGGCGCGCGTCATCGTCGGCAAGCCGGAAACGCCGACGCCGATCTTCTCCGACGTCATGCGCTACGTGCTGATCAACCCGTCCTGGCAGGTGCCCGATTCCATCATCAGGAAGGAAATGATGTCGAAGCTCGGCGCCTTGAGCCGGCGCGGCTACGAGGTGAAGACCGTCGGCGGCCGGCTGACCGTCCGGCAATTGCCCGGCGACGACAATGCGCTTGGACGGTTCGCCTTCATGTTTCCGAACGACCACGCGATCTATCTGCATGACACGCCGTCGAAGGATCTGTTTGACGACGAAACTCGCGCCTTCAGCCATGGCTGCATTCGCGTCGAGGATCCGCAGAGCCTGGCTGTGCTCGTTCTTGGCGGCGAATCAACGGGCTGGACGGATGACCGGATCGAAGCCGCCATCGGCGGAAAAGAACGAACAGTGTTCCTGGCCCGCCCGCTGCCCATTCACATCGAGTACTTCACTGATTTCGTTGACGAATTTGGTGAACTGAAGGAGCGGCCGGACGTCTACGAGCTGATTCGCAAGGTCGAGGTCATACTCGCCCGGGCAAGTCAAGATTGAACGGGAGGCCAGATCGGGCTATACGCGAAATAGATCGCTTTTTGCCTTAACTGTGACGCGAGCGTCACAATGCGAACAGGGAGCGCCGGGACGGGCGCTCGGGAGGTCGCGTAGGGTCGGCGGGAGAAGCCGGCAAAAGCGTAAGCGTGGGACATCGTTAGGCACAGTCCGCCGGCTTCGCCGCCGGTCGTGACGTGTTGGGGAAGGATGGGTTGTTGGCGGGTTTGAACCTGGGCGAGGGCGTGGGCCGCGGCGGAGCGGCAGCGCAATTGGCGGTGGCGGCGGCGTTCACGCTCGCCTGGCTTGTTCCGAACTCGACCGAGTCGGCGGTCGCCAACGGCGACACGCGGACCGTCATCCTGTCGGACCAGCACACCAACGAATCCGGCTCGTTCACCTTCATGGTCAACGGCGTCTATGACCAGGCGGTGCTCGACAAGCTGAACTGGTTCTGCCGGGACTGGCGGCTCAATGAGCCGACCAAGATGGACCCGCACCTCTTCGACATCATCTGGGAGGTCTATCGCGAGTCGGGGTCGACGCAGCCGATCGACGTTCTCTCCGGCTACCGTTCGCCGCAGACCAACGCGATGCTGCGCCGCCGGTCGCGGCAGGTCGCCGAGCATTCGCAGCATATGCAGGGCAAGGCGATCGACGCGCATTTTCTCGACGTCAGCACGGCGCGCATTCGCGACATCGCCATGCGCGCGCAGACCGGGGGCGTGGGCTTCTACCCGACCGGCAACACCCCCTGGGTGCATATCGACAGCGGCGCGGTCCGGTATTGGCCGAAAATGAGCCGCGACGCGCTGACACGATTGTTCCCTGACGGAAAGACCGTGTTCATCCCGGCCGACGGCCAGCCCATGCCCGGCTATGAACAGGCGCGGGCCGAGATCGAGGCGCGCGGCGGAAATGTGCAGGTGGCGAGCGGCGGCGGAATTGGCGGGCTGTTCTCCTGGCTGTTCGGCGGCGGCGCCGACGACGCCGAGGAGTCGGGCGGCCAGGAAGCGACGACCACGGTCGCGACGAGCGGCAATGCGCGCGGCGGCCGAAGCGGCGGCCCACAGGCGCAGGAGCCGCCAGTCGAGGTCGCCGATGTCGGGCCCGAGGCGGTCGCCAAGGCCAAGCGCCACTTGCCCACCGGCGCGGCTTACGCCAGCGCCCCCGAACCGGCGCCGGCCGCGAAGCCGCAGGCGCCCGATTCCGGGCCCGAGGCGGTGGCTACGGCCAAGCGGAATCTGCCGACCGGGCCGACTTACGCCAGCGCGCCTGAGCCGGCGCCGGCGCCGCCAGTCAAGCCGCAGGCGGTTGCTGAACTGGAGCAGCCCAACGTGGCCAGCGACGCTTCGCCTGACGAGCCGCGCAGCGGCGCCGGGCCGAAGCTCATCGCACCGCTGCCGCCGCGCAAGCCGGCCGATCTCGCGGCGCTCGCGTTCGCCGACGCGCCCATGCCGCCGACGCGTCCGGCGGATTTGATCCTCGCTTCGAGGACCGACCGAGGCGGCGGCGCTTTCATCCCGCTGTCGAACAAGGCGTTGGGCCCAGCCGCGCAGCGTGGATTGCTGCCGCAGATCATTACCGCCGGGGTCGACCGCGCGCCGACCGGCGCGCTCGCCCTGGCCGAAGGGCTATCGCTGCCGTCCTATGACGACACCGAGCTTCTGGCGCGGGCGGCTGCGCTCACCGCGGCCCTGCCGCCAATGCCGATCGCCAATGTCGGGGCGGGCACAGTCGCGTCGAACGCGACGACGCCCACAGCCGGCGCCACAGTCCCGCCGCAGCAGCACGGATGGGTCGCTCGGACGGCGGCGAGCGCGGCCGAAGACATCGCGCAATTGTTCGGCGGCGTCTTCACGCGCGCCAAACTCAGGTGAGCGAGCCGCGCTCTGCAGGAGGTCGCATTGGGGTCGACCCGCGATCGTCATTGCGACCCCGGGGCTTTGGGATTCGGGGCTAGCAATCCAGGGGAACGCAGGGCGCCCTTCGTTCCCTGGATTGCTTCGACGCCATGAGCCCGTCGAAAGACGGGCGTCTGTCGGTGCCCTTTGGCTCCTCGCAATGACGTTCCATCCGAACGCCGCGCGCCCTAAGCGACCGACAGGTGGCGAATGTCTTCAGAAGCGTGGCCAACGCGATTCTGTGTAGAGCTGCGAAGCCACAGATTCGCGGTTGCGCGCGCCTCTATTGCCGCGCCATCGCGATCTTGAAGCGATCCTCGGCAGTGATCAGGTGATTGTGGTCGTCATCGCCGAGGTCGATCTGCACCCATTCGATCGCGCCGGTGAAGGCGTTCCCGCTCGGCCCGTAGTCGGGAGAGGCCGGCGAGCCGGTGTCTGAACCGACGTCGCAGGCCTCATCGGCTGAATAGCCCATCGGAATGCTTCGCTCGACCCTTCCTTTGCCGACGGCTGCGCCGTCGTAATAGAGCGTCACGTCGCCGCCCTTGGCGAGGCCGGCGCCGTCGTATTTGAACTCCATCCGCACTTGATGCTTGCCTGGGGGAACTGGCCTGTCGGCTTCGGCAAAGAAATAGTCGATGCCGAAAAAATTATAGCAATATTTCAGCTTGCCCCCATGGCAATACAGCGTCCAGCCGCCGGCCTCCCCGCCCTGGGTGATGATCACCCCCTCAGCTCCGCCATCCGGAACCGTGACCTGGCCGGTGACGGAGTGAGACTTGTTCTTCAGCGTCAAAACGCAGGCCTCGCTCACGCGCATGCCCGGAAACAAAAGTTGCTTATTCCCGCGAATGAGCTGCGGACGTCCGGCGATGTCGGGATTGATCCTCTCGAACCCGCGATCGTCGAGCGGAACGACGTTGTACTTGACCGCCTCGATCAGCCACAGCCGCTGCAGCTCAGCCAGTTTCTGCGGATTCTCGGCGACGATGTTCTTCGACTGCGTCCAATCGTCGGGGCCATAGAGCTCCCAGACGTCGGCGTCGAACGGCGGCGGCGGATCCGCCTTCCACGGGGTGCGATGCTTCGTCACCGCGGTCCAACCCTGATGATAGATGCCGCGATTGCCCATCATCTCGAAATACTGGACATTATGCGTCTCGGGGGCCTTCGCGTCGTTGAAGGTGGGCGCCATGCTGACGCCTTCCAACGGCGCTTGCGAGATGCCGTTGACGAAGGTCGGCTCTGGCAATCCCGTGACGTCGAGAATCGTCTTCGCAATGTCGATGACGTGGTGGAACTGGCTGCGAATCTCGCCCTTGCCTTTCACGCCTCTCGGCCAATGCACGATCGTGCCGTTGCGCGTGCCGCCCCAGTGCGACGCAACCTGCTTCGTCCACTGATAGGGCGCGCAAAGCGCGTGGGCCCAGCCGACCGCATAGTGATTGTAGGCCTTCGGCGTGCCGAAATCATCGATCTTCGAGAGCAGGAACTCGGGCGTCTCGATGCCGCCCATGCCGTTCAACACCGCCATCTCATTGAAGCAGCCGTTGATCGTCCCTTCGGCGGAAGCGCCGTTGTCGCCGATAATGTAATAGATCAGCGTGTCGTCGAGGACACCGAGGTCGGAAAGCGTATCCACCAAGCGGCCGACATGGTGATCGACCTGCTCCAAGAAGCCGGCATAGATCTCCATCTGGCGCGCGAGCACGGGCTTCAGGTTCGCCGGCATTTCGTCCCAGGACGGGATTTCCGCGTGACGGGCGGTGAGCGCAGCGTCGTTCGGAATGACGCCAAGCTTCTTTTGCCGCGCAAGCAATTCCTCGCGGAGCTTGTCCCAGCCGCCGTCGAACTTGCCTTTGTATTTGTCCGACCATTCCTTCGGGACATGATGGGGCGCGTGGGTCGCGCCCGGCGCGAAATACATCATGAACGGCTTGTCGGGCATGAGCACCTTTTGCTGACGCACCCAGGTGATCGCGCGATCGGCCAGGTCCTCGGTGAGCGTGTAGCCCTGTTCGGGAGTCTTGGTCGGCTCCACAGGGGACGTGCCTTCGTAGAGGCCGGGAAAGTACTGGTTCGCCTCGCCGCCCACGAAGCCGTAGAAATGCTCAAAGCCCGAGCCGGTCGGCCACTGGTTGAAAGGTCCCATGGGAGAGACCTCCCAGAACGGCACTTCGTGGCACTTGCCGAACTGCGCCGTCGAATAGCCGTTGAGCTTCAGGATCTCAGGCAACGGCGCCTTCTCCTTGGGCCGGATGCTGTTGTTGCCCGGCGCCGAAGTCGCCATTTCGGTGATCGCGCCCATGCCGACCGAATGATGGTTTCGGCCGGTGAGCATGGCCTGGCGCGTGGGCGAGCACAAAGCGGTCGTATGGAAGCGGTTGTACTTCAAGCCGTTGGCCGCAAGGCGTTCGGCGGTCGGCGTGTAGCACGGTCCGCCGAACGCGCTCGAAGCGCCGAAGCCGACATCGTCGAGGAGCACGATCAGCACATTGGGAGCGCCGGCCGGCGGCCGCAACGGCGCGATCGGTGGGTACTTCGTATTGGGGTCCTTGGCGTCGTAGGTTGTCAGCCCGACATGCTTCGCGTCAGGGATAGGCAAAATGTGGCGGGGAAGCTTGTCGTTCGAATCGGCCATTAGTCTTCGCTCCCTCGGATCTGCATGCGGTCCTTTCCAGACCCGCAGAATTCGTGAATGTCGTTAGGTCGCATTGCGCTCGGTGTCCAGACGCGTGTAAACAACCATCCCCTGGCGCCCGTATGCAAGGCCATCGAAACCTTGACCCGCGCAAGCTCGCGGCGGTGAAATTCAGAGCCCGGCTCGTGCCCAGAAAGGTTGGAAGCGCATGAAATTTGTGACATTTGAGGTGATAATGCGATCGTATTAGCCGCGGGGGAGCTGCTATTTCCGGTCCCGCGGTCGCGACGCTCTCGCCAGCTTGATTTGAAGCGAGGGGTCGCGGGCGGGTATATGACGACTTTGCGACGGGCTGGGCCTCCATGAACGTGACTTTGGATCAAGCCATCGAGATCCACGCGAAGGCGCTCAAGCATCGATTCGGCAGCCGAGCCTCACGATTGGCGCAGGAGAAGGCGCACAATTGCGCCGCGCGGGGCGACGATGAGGGCCGCGCCGTCTGGTTAAGGGTTGCAACTTCCGCCGAAAGGCTTCCCGAACTCAGACGCCATCGTCGCTCGGTCGACGAGAGGCGATGAAGATCACTTCCTCTGCCGCCGATAATAGGCAAAAATTTCCTTGAACACTTCGTCCGCGATGGCCTTTTGGGCCGCAGATGGTGTGGTCGAGGGTTCAAATTCGATTTGTATCGGATAGCCCGTTCTTTTTCTCACCACTAAATATGTGATATCAGGGCGACCCGCGGCCCTCTCCTTGAGACTGATTTTATCCAGAATTGGATTCCATGGGCCTTCGGTGGGAATTCCTACCAGTGGGCCAAATTTTGTGTAGTCAAGCTTCTTCCTGCCTTTCGCCATTTTGACGAGCGCTTGGCGAATTTCATCCTCTTTGTCTTCGTAGGGGATCTTGGTGTCCATGTGGAGCGCTCACGTGCGGTGACGGTTCAAGCGCTCGCAAGCGCTCGGTCAAGTGTAGATCGTTGTGCCGAAGCAACCCGCATGCCGCCGCCAGTGGCTCCGCCGGCGAAACCTTTCGCACCCGCAAATCATTGAAATAGTTTCGATTTCCTCAAAAACGCGCACCAGGCCCAACAACGTCTTTGCGATTTAGGGAATGCATGTTACGATTTCGATTGATCGAAATCCTCGGCGGCGCGGGAGCGCATCGCGGCGACGAGAAATGCATCAAGGAGCGAGCGCAGCAGCCAACAGCCGTTTCCGGACAACCTGGGAGGCGAGTCGGAAACGGGGGAATTTTTTTATTTTTTTCCGCTGTAACGCTTTGAAAAGTCCCGATTCCACCAAAGGAATCCAAGGAAACGCAAGGGTTTTTCCTTGTTTTTATTTGGATTTTCTTGCAAGCAACTCGCGCTCCGGTTGCGCCAAGGGCCTTCTCGGCGTCTGCCGTCTCCTGGCTCGCAGGAGCCGGTCGGGCTATTCCTCGAGCTCGCTGTCCCAGTAAAGATAATCCATCCAACTTTCGTGCAAATAGTTGGGGGGAAACATGCGTCCATTCTGGTGCAGGTCGTGGACGGTCGGCTGGTAGGGTCTGGTCGCCGGCCACATGCGCGCCGCCGCCGGCAAAAGATCGGCCTTCCTGAGGTTGCACTCCGAGCAGGCGGCGACCACGTTCTCCCAGGTCGTGATCCCGCCCTTCGAGCGCGGAACGACATGGTCGAACGTCAGGTCCTCGCGCTGGCCGCAATATTGGCAGGTGAAGCGATCGCGCAGGAACACGTTGAACCGGGTGAAGGCGGGGAAGCGGGTCGGCTTCACGTAGCTTTTGAGCGACACCACCGAGGGCAGCCGCATCTCGAAGCTTGGGCTGCGCACCAGCGTGTCGTACTCGGAGATGATGTTGACCCGGTCGAGGAACACCGCCTTGATCGCGTCCTGCCAGCACCAGATTGACAACGGATAATAGCTGAGCGGGCGGTAATCCGCATTCAAAACGAGCGCCGGACAATTCCCGGGCGAAACTGAGCGAACATGAACCGTCAAACCGACGCTCCGTCCTCCGCACGTTGACGCGGGCCCGTCTCCGAATCCGGCCGCGCTCTTACTCTACAGCTTGCGTGACGCCCTTGTGAAGGCCCCGAAATCCAGCGCGTTTCCGGCGCTGTCGTGGTTCCCCGCCCTTGCTCTCGAGCCGAATCGATCAGCGGGCCGACGCTTCGATCGCCTCCATGTCGGCGTCGGAGAGCCCGAAATGATGGCCGATCTCGTGGACGAGAACGTGGGTCACGACGTCATCCAGCGAATCCTCGCCATCGCACCAAAAGTCGAGCAGCGGCCGACGATAGAGCCAGATCATGTTGGGCAATTCGCCTGTCTCCACGACGGCGCCGCGCTGGGCGAGCCCGCGGCCGCGAAAGAGGCCCAGGAGGTCGAAGTCGCTCTCGGCGCCCATCTCCTTGAGCGTCTCGTCGTCGGGGAAATCGGAGACCTGGATCACCAGACCGTCGGTGAGCCGCCGGAATGAGGCCGGCAGCCGGTCGAATGCGGCCCGGGCAAGCGCATCGATGTCTTCCGACGTTGGAGCGCGTAAAGAGGAGAGGGCGCTCAGCGTCTCGGCGCTCACTGCGCGGCCCGGGGTCTCGGCGCGAGGGAGCCTTCGAACGATCTGATTCGGGTTGCTTCCAGCCCGTCGACCAGGTGGCGCATCCGGGCGGCGAGGACGGCCCGAATCTCCGCGGCGCCCGCCGGGAACTCCGTGAGAACACGCCGAAACGTCTCGCGCGGAATTCGCATCACGACCGCATCCTCGGCCGCGCGCGCGCTGACGCGGCGTGTGGTCGGCGCGTAGAGCGCGCTCTCCCCGATAAGGGCCCCCGCGTCGACGCGACGCTCGGCTTTCGGCTCCGCGCCATCTTTTAGCAACGTGATCGCGCCCGAATGGACGAAATACCCGGAATCGGCGGTTTCGCCGGCAAAAAACAAGGCCTCGCCCGCCCTCAAACGGCGTTTCTCACATGAAAAGGCGATCAATTGCACCGCTTCGCGCGGAAGGAGATCGAAGGGGCGTGTCCGCCCGAGCCGTGCGACTTCGTCGTCGAGCGTCACTCGGGCCGTCCCCCGGACGCCGCGCTCGCCACGAGCTTGTAGCCGCCGCCTTCCGTGACAAGAAGCTGCGCTTCGGCCGGATTATTCTCGATCTTCTGCCGCAGACGATAGATGTGCGTCTCGAGCGTATGCGTCGTCACGTTGGCGTTGTAGCCCCAGACGTGCTTGAGCAGGGTCTCGCGGGCGACGGGTTGTTGTTCTGCACGATGGAGATAGCGCAGGATCGCCGCCTCCTTCTCGGTCAGCCGCAACTTGACCCCCTGCGGGTCGACGAGGTTCTTCGAAGTTGGCCGGAAGGTGTAAGGGCCGACCTGGAACTCCGCATCCTCGCTCGCTTCATATTGCCGCAGTTGCGAGCGAATACGGGCCAAGAGCACCACGAACCGGAACGGCTTGCCGACGTAATCGTTGGCCCCGGAATCGAGGCCGGATACGGCGTCCACGTCCGAATCGTGCGCTGTCAGCATTATGATGGGCCGGCGATACCCGTCCCGGCGCATCCGTTTGACCGCCTCGCGCCCGTCAAGATCGGGCAGGCCGACATCCATGATGACAAGGTCGGGGGTCGTGGTAGCGAGCGCCTCGAGCGCCGCCCCCGCCGTCTCGACCGCCTGGACCTGAAACTCGGGATGCAGAGCCAACTGTTCGACCAGCGCCTGACGCAGGTCGGTGTCGTCATCCACGATCAGCAATTGCCGCGTTTGGCTCATCTCAATGACTTTACCCGCTGGAGAGCGCGCCGGCTACCGCAGGATTACGGCGAGCATGCGGCTGGTGCTGGGCGCCGGCATTCAAGGCTCGAGCCTCAGCTCTTGGGCGCCAGCTCTCTTGAGCTGGTCTTCCGAGCCCGCAAGCGTGATCGATTTGACGTCGTTCCACAACGGCGTGAGATCGCCGTAGTGGCGCGAAAAAATATGCCCCAATTCGCCAGTCGCGATCATGAAGCGGGATTTGTCAGGGTCCGCCAGATCATAAAGACCGCGAAAACCGCCCCCATGAGTTCGGGCGAAAGGCAGATCTGGGACAATTTCGGAGCCGCCGCCACGATCGAGCGTGTAGAAGCCGCCGCTCGAGGAAACGCTAAGATCGCTCCACCGGTCAAAGAGTGGGACATGGCTGTAGACCTGATGCTGCAACAAGGCTTTGTGCTCTGCGCCCCAATGCCACCGGCTCATATCGGCGCCGTCGCGCTCGACGAGCAGAGCGAGTCCCTCGTCGAGCGCGCGCCCGAGCGCCTTGCGGCAGCCGGGATCGGGAGCGCCCGGAACGTTGCACCAGGAAGGGTGGTCGCGCATCAGCGAAACCAGAGTCGTGACGGCGAATGGGCCTTTCTCCCCCATGGGAAGTCCGGTTTTGTCGTCAAGCAGGATTTTGTGGAGCGATCTGAGGAATGCGGTGTAAATCAACGGCTCGGCGCGGTCCTTATCCATCACCGCGTCCCAGCTTAGGAGCATCGCCTGCGCTTTGCGAGCTCGGTCGTCCGACGCCGCAATCGTCGCAATAAACGGCTGCAAGTCCCTGAAATCCAAGGACAGATGGTCGGCCTGCATGGTAGCCGACGTTCCCAGGCTGTGCTTTTCGATCCCGTCGAAAAATTGCTGGATACGGCGGGCACGGAAATTCTCTTCCCAGTCCTGCCCAAAGCTCGGCTTGTGATTGTCCGGGAAATTGGCGTTGTTGGCGTTAAAGGCGAACCCGGTTTCCGGATTGTGCAGCTGCGGCCATTGATCGAACGGGATCATGCCGGTCCAGTCGAAGGCGCCCGACGCGCCATCAACGGGAGTGGAGCCGTCGCCGGACCTTCGCAAGGGGACCAAGCCGGGGTTCAGGAAGCCGATGTCGCCGCCGACGTCGGCGAAGACCAAGTTCTGGGTCGGCGTCTGATAGAGGCGGAGCGCGTCGAGAAATTCGCCCCAGTTTCGTGCCGAATTGACCCGCATAAGGGCTTCGGCAGTCGTGTCTCGATCGCCAAGCCCGGTGAACGCGAGGGCGACCGCCTTGCCCGGCCCGGCGAAATTCTCCAGATCGGCGTTGACGTCGGAGAGGAGCGGACCGTGGCGCGTCACACGAATTGTGAGATGGACGTCGGCGCCGCCTTTCACATGAATTGTTTCTTCCCGCGTCTCGAATGGCTTCGGTCCTTCGGGGGTGAGGTATTTCGACGGGTCGGTCGGATCGACGGTTTCGACGAAGAGGTCCTGAACGTTCGAATCCGCGGTCGTAAGCCCCCAGGCGATCGAATCGTTCTGGCCGAGCACGAAGACCGGCGCGCCGGGCAAAGTGGCGCCTTTGAGTGACCCTTCGGGCGTGACGGCGCGGGCCAAATACCACAGGATCGGGGCGCTAAGGTCGAGATGCGGGTCGTTGGCGAGGATCGGCTTTCCGGTAAGTGTCCGCGATCCGGCGACGACCCATTCGTTCGATGCGCCCTTGCCTATTCCGGTCAAGACGCCAAGCTCATCGTCGATGCTATCGTTGCTCGCATGGGTGTCGCTGATCGCCGGCAGCGTCGTGATTGGACCGCCAGGCCGAGGACCGGGAAAGAGCCAGTTTGCCCGCTCCTCTCCGAGCTTGGCATTGAGGCGGGCGCGGAGGAGCTTAAGCTTGAAATTCTGCGACAGCTGATAGGCCTCGATCTTCCCGATCACCAGCGAATCGGCCGGTTTCCAGGGCTCGGGTCTATCGCCCGCGAGGAGGAACTCGGGCGGGAGCGCGTGGCTTGCCAGAAAGGCGTTGACCCCGTCGGCATAAGCCTCAAGCCGCCTCCGCGCCCAGGGCGAAAGCGCAGAAAGGCTCGTCTCGGCCTCGCGGTAGAAGCCCATCGTGCGAATGAACTTGTCGACGGGCAGAAGATCGGCGCCGCGGATTTCGGCCATGCGCCCCTGGCCGACCCGGCGCAGGATTTCCATCTGAAACATCCGTTCGCTCGCGTGCAGGTATCCGAGGGCACGGGCTGCGTCGTCCATTGAACCGGCAAAAATGTGTGGCACGCCATGGGCGTCGCGCCACACGCGCGCTTCGGATGAAAGACCCGCTAACTTTTCGCTCCCCGAATAGGCGGGCATGGCGCGATAGAACAGATAGGAGCCGGCGAGCGTCGCGAGGACGACAAGCGCGAGAGCCAAACTCGCCGCCCATTTGATCAAACGTCGGATGGTCAAAGCTTGAGGCCGGTTGTGAAAAAGTGACGACAGCTACAATTCTAGGCTTATCATAACCGGTGCGTGGTCGGACGGGCGCACCCAGCCGCGGGCGTCGCGTAGAACGCGCATCCCTTTCACGGAATCGCCGAGCGCTGGGCTGACC
Source organism: uncultured Alphaproteobacteria bacterium (assembly GCA_963833955.1). Lineage (GTDB taxonomy): Bacteria > Pseudomonadota > Alphaproteobacteria > Rhizobiales > Beijerinckiaceae > Roseiarcus. The sequence continues at coordinate 175,858 of CAWHZY010000010.1, forward strand.
CACATATGATCCAGCCGCCGTCCCTTATTGGCTTTCTGCCAATCGGGCGAGCGATAGCTCCACCAAGTGTAGAGCTTCTCGTTGTCGGGCACGAATTTGCGCAACGCGTCGATCCAGGGGCCCGCGGCCTGAGCTTGGGTCAGTTTATCGACCTCGATGGGCGTGTGGCTGACCACGTTGAGAAGCGACTTGTGGCTCCAGACGTCGTGCTCGAGCGGCGCAATGTTGAGATCGCCGACCAGGATCGCTCTTTGCGCCGCGGGCCTCTCTTGCTGGGCCCAATCCACCATTTCATCGACGAAGGCGAGCTTGTGGGCGAATTTAACGTTGATCTCGGGGTCAGGTTCGTCGCCGCCTGCCGGAACATAAAAATTGTGAAGTTCGAGCCCCTGCGCCGCGCCGCCCAAGACGACATGCAGGTGGCGCGCGTCGCCCTTGGCGCAAAAGTCCCGCTTGGAGAAGGTCGCGAGCGGCAGCCGCGAAACGATCGCCACGCCGTGGTAACCCTTCTGTCCGTTGATCGCGATATGGGGATAGCCCGCGTCACGGAACGCCCCAGAGGGGAAATTGCCGTCCGGGCATTTCGTTTCCTGCAAACACAGAACGTCGGGCTGGTGCTCGACGAGATATCGGACCACGAGATCGATCCGCAAGCGCACCGAATTGATGTTCCACGTGGCGACGGAAAACGTCATGAGGAGCTCCGGGGGAGGCGGACTGCCACTTGCCCGGCCAAAGCGGGGAGGGCAAGCATCATTGGGTCATTGCCCACAGGCCTGACGTCAGTGCCTGCGATTGCCGAGCTGATTGGCCGGTAGGTTTTCGTCGATGTGGAAGAGCGCCGGGTCCGGGTGGGTCGTCAGGTCGACATTGAACAGGGTGACGACCGTCTGGAAGCCCTGGGCGTCGATGACCGTCCATTGTTTCAGCGCAAACGTGGAAGCGTCGAAGACGAGCGAAAGATGCGCCGTGCCGCCAAGCGCGGCCCGATCCTCGAGCTCGATGGTCACCGTTTTGCCCTCCTGGGAGACATTCAGGAGCTTCGTGTCGCGGGCCAGGTCGATGTGGTCGGAAAGCAGAAACTTGAGCGGCGTCTGACCGATGAAATATTCGTCCTGCGTGTTGAGCTTTTTGTCGACGATGGCGACGCTGCGGCCGTCGGCTATGATCTCGAACCGCGCGGGGTCTGTGTATTCGAACCGCATATGACCGGGGCGGGCCACGCTCAGCTGTCCTTCCGAGCGCCGTCCATTCGGCCCGATCTGAACGAAGTCGGCGCTCATGACGCGGGCCGCGTCGAGCCAGGCGTCGGCGCGCTGAACCGCTTCGTCAGCCGGTATCGGCGGAGGCGTCCCCTTCGACGATTTGGCGGACTTCTGCGCCGCCACGGCTGGCGCGGTCAGATCAAGCGGCGCCTGCTGCGCCAAGGCGGCAGCGGCGGCCATTGCGGAGACGAGCAAAAGCGCGGGCCGTCGGAAGCGTCTCGCCAAGAAATCAAGTCCTTTCGACGGTCGGTTGAGGCGCCGAATCGGCGGTGGAAGCGCCCGGATATTGGGGGAGAGCCCGCTTTCCGCAAGCACTGCGCTCTTTCTATGGCGGGCGCGCGACCCTTACGAGGCTAGCGAACCTCGGCGACCGCCGCCTCAAGCGCGGCAGCCAGGCGCTCGACGATGGCGTCGACCTGGCTCCCCTCGATGATGAAAGGAGGGGCCAGCAGGACATGATCGCCGTTCACGCCATCGGCCGTCCCGCCCATCGGATAGACCATCAGACCGCGCGCCATCGCCTCGCGCCTGACGCGCGCATGCAGTTTGGCCGCGGGATCGAACGGCCGTTTGCTGGCGCGGTCGCTGACCAGCTCGAGCGCCCAAAAGAGGCCGCGGCCCCGAATGTCGCCAACGAACGGGTGCTGGCCGAAGCGCTCCTTGAGCCGGCGCTCGAGCCTTGCGCCCATCTCGACCACGTTGGCGAGCAGCTGATCCCGCCGGATGACCTCCTGCACCGCCAGCGCCGCCGCCGCGGCGATCGGATGGCCCATATAGGTGTGGCCGTGCTGAAACGCGCCTGACCCATTCGCGAAGGCCTCAAAGATCCTCTTCGTCAGCATGACCGCGCCGATCGGCTGGTAGCCGCCGCCGAGCCCCTTGGCGACGGCCATGAGGTCCGGCGCAATCCCCTCCTGCTCGCAGGCGTGCAGCGTGCCGGTGCGGCCCATGCCGCACATCACCTCGTCGAGAATGAGCAAGACGCCGTAGCGATCGCAGATCGCCCGGATGCGCTTGAAGTAATCGCCAACCGGCGGAACGGCGCCGGCCGTCGCGCCGACCACGGTCTCGGCCACGAAAGCGATGACGCGGTCGGGGCCGATTTCGACGAGCTTGTCCTCCAGCGCCTGCGCGGCCCTCGCCGCATAAGCCGCGTCGCTCTCGCCTTCCCGCTGCATCCGGTAGGCGTAGCAGGGGTCGATGTGGTGGGTCTCGATCAGCAGGGGCTCGAACTGGGCTCGCCGCCAGGCGTTGCCGCCAACCGCCAGAGCGCCCAGCGTGTTGCCGTGATAGCTATGGCGCCGCGCGATGACATGGGCCCGCTGGGGCTCGCCAATCTCGACGAAATACTGGCGCGCCATCTTGAGCGCCGCCTCGATCGCCTCCGAACCGCCGCTGACCAGGTAAACGCGCTCAAGCCCGGGCGGGGCGTCCTCGATCAGGCGGTCGGCCAGACGCTCGGCGGCTTCGGTGGTGAAAAAGGACGTGTGCGCATAGGCCAGCGCCTCGAGCTGGCGGCGCATCGCGGCCAGTATGTCCGGATGCCCGTGGCCGAGGCATGAGACAGCCGCGCCCCCCGACGCGTCGAGGTAGCGGCGACCCTCGGAATCGACGATCTCGACGCCCGAGCCGGAAACCGCGACCGGCATGACGGCGTTCGGGGAGCGATGCAGGATATGGGTCATGACCGACAACAATGGCGAGTTGTGTGAAGGACGGGTTCGGCCCAGTCTACGCGCTCCCGGAGATCGACGGAAAGGCAAGCAGCGGTGGCCGAAGGGCGAGGACAAGTCGCGTTGACGGTCGCGCCCAACGGTGGGCGCAAGACCAAGGCTGACCACCCGGCGCTGCCGCTGACGGCTGATGAACTCGCCCGCACCGCCGCCGAGTGCCTCGAGCGCGGGGCCTCGATGATCCATCTGCATGTGCGCGACGCCGAGGGCCGGCATTGCCTCGATCCCGAGGCCTATCGCGCGCTGATCGCGCAGGTCTGTGAGGCCGTCGGGGACCGGCTGGTCCTGCAGATCACCAGCGAATCGATCGGCCGCTATTCCCCCGCCCAGCAAAGGACGGCCGTCCTCAAAACCAACCCGGAAGCCGTGTCGCTGGCGCTCAGAGAGCTCGCCCCGGAGGCCGCCGACGAGAAGGACTTCTGCGTCTTTCTCGGCAAGCTCAAGCAGATGCGGGTCTGGCCTCAGATCATTCTTTACACGCCGGCCGAGGCGGAGCGGCTTGGGGCGATGGCGAAGCAGGGGTTGATCCCGTTCGACAAGCTCTCCGTCCTTTACGTGCTCGGGCGGTATTCGATCACCCGCACCGCTTTGCCGCGCGACCTCCTGCCGTTCATCGCCCCCGACATGCCCCGGTTCCACTCGTGGAGCGTCTGCGCCTTCGGCCGCCGGGAGACGGCTTGCGTCACCGCCGCGGCGCTGCTTGGCGGCCATGCGCGGGTCGGGTTTGAGAACAATCTCAACCTGCCCGACGGCGCCCGGGCGGCGTCAAACGCGGAACTGGTCGGGGCCGCGGCCAGCGCCCTCGAAGCGGTCGGCCTTCAGACCCAAACCGCGGACGGCCTCAGGGAGGAGATCGCTGCGGCGATGGGGAAGTGAGCGCGTCCGTGGCACGGGCCAGCGCACCCATGCGAAGCATGCATGGGCCAATTCACATAAACGCGAATAAACGCGACTAAACGAGCGTAAACGTTAGTAAAATGGCTGGCGTTTACTAGCGTTTATTTTTTCGAATCGGGACTTTTCAATGGGTTACGGCCGTTTGGAGTCAGAGAATTTCCCGCTCCGCCTGGCTTCCCGGCGAAATGCATGACGAGTATAGCTCTTTCCCCGACTGACGGCGCGGTCCAACATTGTCCATGCAATGAGGTATAGCATGGATTCTGATTTTCGTAAAGTGAGGATGCGACAATTTTGAACGGGCGGTCACAGCAGGGGCGGGCGTCCGTCGGCCGGAGCGTGGCCTGGGGTGAGATCGCGGCTTTCCTGAACTGCGCCCAGTGCGTGCAGGTGCAGGCCGATCCGCCGATACCCAACGGCCTTAAGCCTTTGACCTGGAATCCGGAGCCACATCAATAACTTCTCCGTCTTCCTTCACGAAGCGGCCAAGGTTCGCATTGGGAAGAATGTCGAGCACCGCTTCCGACGGACGGCAGAGTTTGACGCCCTTGGGCGTCACGACAATCGGCCGATTGATCAGAATTGGGTGCGCGATCATGAAATCGAGCAATTGCTCGTCCGACCATTTCGGATTCTCCAGCCCCAGTTCGGCATAAGGGGTTCCTTTCTCGCGCAGGAGCGCGCGCACCGGGATTCCCATCGCCTGAATGAGCGCCTTGAGCCGCTCACGGCCTGGCGGGTTCTTGAGGTATTCGATAACGACGGGCTCTTCGCCGCTCTGCCGGATCATCGCCAGCACGTTGCGCGACGTGCCGCAGTTCGGGTTGTGGTAGATCGTGACCGTCATCGCGCCGCCTTCAGGGAGACTTCTCAACGAGGGTTGCTGCCCCGGGCAGCCCGCGCTCGTACCAATCCCGGCTGCGATTGACGATCCAGACCGCCGACAACATGACCGGCACTTCGATCAGAACCCCGACGACCGTGGCGAGCGCCGCCCCGGAATTGAACCCGAACAGGCTGATCGCCGCAGCCACGGCAAGTTCGAAGAAGTTGCTCGCGCCGATCAGCGCCGACGGCCCCGCCACGCAATGCTGCTCGCCAACGAGCCGGTTGAGGCCATAGGCGATCCCTGCATTCAGATAGACCTGAATGAGAATCGGCACCGCCAGAAGACCGATCACCAAAGGCTGGGCGAGGATTTGCTGGCCCTGAAAGCCGAACAGGAGAACGAGCGTCGCCAGCAGGGACAGGAGAGAAACCGGACCGAGCCTGGCCAGCAATCGGGCCAGCCCGGCTTCTCCGTCCTTCGTCAGAACGAACCGCCGGACCGCCTGAGCCGCCATGACCGGAACGACGATATAGAGGGCCACCGACAAGACCAGCGTATCCCACGGAACCGTGATCGCGGAGAGTCCCAGCAACAGCGCTACAATCGGGGCGAAAGCAAACACCATGATCGTGTCGTTGAGCGCCACCTGCGAGAGCGTGAAATGGGGCTCGCCCTTCATCAGGTTGCTCCAGACGAACACCATGGCGGTGCATGGCGCCGCGCCAAGGAGAATGAGCCCGGCTATGTAGGCGTTGATCTGATCCGGGGGCAGCCAGGCGCGAAACACGTGACCGATGAAAAGCCAGGCCAGCGCCGCCATCGAGAAGGGCTTCACGCCCCAATTGACGATCAGCGTAACCCCTATGCCGCGCCAATGTTCGCCGACCCGGCGCAGCGCCGCGAAATCGATCTTCAGCAGCATCGGCACGATCATCAGCCAGATCAGGATCGCCACCGGCAGGTTGACTTTCGCCACTTCGACGCCGCCGATGGCGTGGAACACGCCGGGCACGGCATGGCCGAGCCCAATCCCTGCGATGATGCAGAGAAACACCCAGACCGTCAGATAGCGCTCGAAGACGGACATCAGTGGACTCCGTCCTTGCGCGCTGTCGCTCCGTCGAGACGACCAATATCCCGAAGCTTCGCCCCCAGCGCCATCCTGTCGAGGCTCCGGATCGGGAGGCTGGTGAAAACCGATATCCGGTTCTTGAGATATTTGAACGCGGTGACGAAGGCGCGCTCCTTCTCGATGGCGCTTCCCTCGACCGCAGCCGGGTCTTCGATGCCCCAATGCGCCGTCATCGGTTGTCCCGGCCACACCGGGCAGGTCTCGCCCGCGGCGCTGTCGCAGACCGTGAACACGAAATCCATGATCGGCGCGCCGGGCGCGGCGAACGCCTCCCATCCCTTGGATCGATAGCCGTCGGTGGAATAGCCGTAGGCGCCCAGAACCTTCAGCGCGAACGGGTTGATCTTCCCCTTTGGGTGACTGCCCGCCGAAAACGCGTTGAAGCGACCCGCCCCGTCCTTGCGCAGGATTCCTTCCGCCAGGATCGACCGCGCGCTGTTGCCGGTGCAAAGGAAGAGGACGTTGAAGGGATGATCGCTCATCGGCCGCGTCCTATTGGCAGCAGGTTGGAGCGCAGCAACTCCCGGTTTTCGTATTCGAGGCTACGCCTGGCTTCCTCGCGCGGACGAAGGCGCTCATGAACTTGTCGCCGACCTCCGACGCAATCGCATCGACGTCGACGCTCTGGCTGATCAGGAATTCGCGGGCGTCTTCCACGTTGTAGATCCGCGTGGGCTCAATGCCGATCGCCTCGAACCCGGCGGCGGCGAGCCGCATCCGGTAGTCGTTTTCGTCGAGCGCGCCGGCGATGCAGCCGACCCAGAGGAGCATGTTCCGACGGACAGCTTCGGGAATCGCGCCGCGCGTCACAACGTCGGACACGGCCAAGCGGCCCCCTGGCTTCAAGACGCGGAACGCTTCACGCAGCACTTTATCCTTGTCTGCGGAGAGATTGATAACGCAGTTTGAAATGATCACATCCACCGAGCTGTCCGGCAGCGGAATCGCCTCAATCTCGCCCTTCAGAAACTCGACGTTTTCCGCTCCCGCCTTCTTCTGGTTCTCGCGGGCAAGCGCCAGCATGTCGTCGGTCATGTCGAGCCCGTAGGCCTTGCCCGAGGGGCCGACGCGGCGGGCCGAAAGCAAAACGTCGATGCCGCCGCCGGAGCCGAGATCGAGAACCGTCTCGCCTTCCTTAAGCTCAGCGAGCGCGGTGGGATTGCCACAGCCGAGCGACGCCAGCACTGCGTTCTCGGGCAACTCGCGGGTTTCTGCGTCGGCGTAGAGATTCGATGTGATCGGGTCCCATTCCTTCGCCCCGCAGCACGAAGAACCGGTCCGCACGTTTTGCGCCGCCTCGGCGTAGCGCTCTCGTACGACTTCGCGGATATCGGTCTCAGACATCGGCGTTCTCCTCACGGACAGGCGCAAGTGATGGCTTCGGGCTTGATCGCCTTGTTGCGGGTGCAGCACTCGGCGAACAGAAACCCGACGATCTCCTGAAGCGTCGCGGTGTCGGCGGTATAGCGAAGAAAGGTGCTTTCCCGACGGACTGCGACCAAGCCTTCGTTCTTCAGCTTGTCGAGGTGATGCGAAAGGGTCGACGGCGGGACGCCGAGTTCGGAGCCGATCTCGCCGACGACGAGACCTTCCGGATGAGCCGCGAGCAGAAGGCGGACGATGCGCAGCCGCGCCTCGGACCCGAGCGCCGCGAGCATGTCGGCGTAGCGGGCGGTCTGCTCGGCGTCGGTGGTCGGCATGAAGCCTCCTTCCGTAGTTCCATAACTGCCGAACAATCGAATGTCAACTGGCCTTGGAGGCGCGCTTTGCGCTCGCCGCCGCAACGGACGATGCGACCTTGAGGACGAATTGCTTTGCGGCGAGCGAGTCGCGCGCTTCTGCTAGTCCCTGAGCAACTCGTTGATCTCCGTCTTCGCCCGCGTCTGGGCGTCGACGGTTTTCACGATCACGGCGCAATAGAGGGACGGCCCGGGCGAACCGTCGGGCAGCGGCTTGCCGGGCAGGGAGCCCGGCACGACCACCGAATAGGGGGGGACATGGCCGACGTGGACCTTGCCGGTCGCGCGGTCGATCACCTTGGTCGAGGCGGAAATGAACACCCCCATCGACAGCACCGAGCCTTCGCCGACGATGACGCCTTCGACCACTTCGGAACGCGCGCCGATGAAGCAATCGTCCTCGATGATGGTCGGATTGGCCTGCAGCGGCTCGAGCACGCCGCCAATGCCCACGCCGCCCGACAAATGCACGTGCTTGCCGATCTGCGCGCACGAGCCGACCGTGACCCAGGTGTCGACCATGGTCTTTTCATCGACATAGGCGCCGAGATTGACGAAGCTCGGCATCAAGACGACATCGCGGCCGATGAAGGCCGAGCGCCGCACGATCGCGCCCGGGACGGCGCGGAAGCCCGCGTCCTTGAATCGGTTCTCGCCCCAGCCTTCGAGCTTCGAGGGAATCTTGTCCCACCAGGCCGCCTGGCCAGGTCCCCCGTCGATGAGCACATTGTCGTTGAGGCGGAAACTCAGAAGCACCGCCTTCTTGAGCCACTGGTTGACCTTCCACGAATTCGGCCCGGTCGCGCCGGGCAGCTTTTCGGCCACCCGCGCCTTGCCGCGGTCGAGCAGATCGAGCGCCTCTTCGACCGCGTCGCGCGCATGGCCCCTGGTCGCCGCATTGATCGTGGCGCGATCCTCGAAGGCCTTTTCGATCTGGGTCTGAAGGCGGACGTCGGTCATTGGCTATCCTGAAATTGAAGCGCGCCTGAAATTGAAGCGCGGGACGTTTCGTCGCCCGATCAGGGCTTGTCAACGGTGGGAATCCCGATACGCCTTGAGCTCACTTTCGCATTCGCTGGAAACGGCGACTGCACCGCATCGGCATTTGACCTTGTCGGGCGCTTGAAACCAAGGCAAATGAGCGCAATCTGAGTTGGGTCCTTATTGGCGAGGGCAGGATCATGGGCGAGGGTAGGATCATGGCAAAATCGGCAATCGTCGCCGCCTTCCTGCTCGCCGCGATCGCGGGCGGTGGGGCTTATGGGCAAGACAACAGTCTTGTGGCTCCAGAGCTTGCGAAGCCCGCGCCGGGGCATCTTCTGGATAAGGACTATCTGGCGCCGACCGGCGCGACTGTCCCGCGGCCGGGCGTCCCTCAAGGATCGGGACCGACGGCGCTCGATCGCAAGATCCAGCAGGAGAATAACCAGATCGACAACAGCATTTGCAAGGGGTGCTGACCTAGCTCTCCCGCCCCCCTTGGCCCGTCGAGAGACGGGCGTTCTTCGGAACGCCCTGTGGTGGAGGCGGGCCGCTCGCGCCGGAGGCTTTGCCACAGGCGCCGCTCGGCGCGCGTCGCATTGCGTCTGAGGCTTCGCGCGAAAGTCAACGGCGAACCATTGTTCGCGCGCTGAGAGTTAGCAGCTCACGGCCGGCGCTATTCCACCGTCACCTCGGTCTTCACCGAATTGGCGATGAAGCAGATCTCATGGGCCTCATGGTGCAGGCGATCGAGCGCCTCCTTCGAAGGCGCCGCGCCCGCCCACGCGATTTTCGGCCGGAGTTTCACCTTGGTCACCGCCAGTCGCCCGGGCGCGATTTCGGTGGTCGTTCCTTCGGCGTGGTCTTCGTAAGTCGTGACGGTGAAGCCGGCCATCCGCGCCAGATGCAGGAATGAAAGCATGTGGCAGCTCGAGAGCGACGCCACCAGCATTTCCTCCGGATCGACGGCGGCCTCGACCGCCCATTTGCCGACCACGTGGGGCGAAGCCGACGCCGGAACCACCGTGCCGCCGTCGAAGCTTATCGTATGCGCGCGGCTGAAGCGGCCCTTGAGGAAATCGTCGCCGCTCTCCTTCGCCGCCCATTTGACCTCGGCGCCGTGGGTCGCCATGTTTCCTCATCGCGTGTGAACCGGGTCGCGACCTTATCAGACGGCTGTCCGATCGGGAGACCCTGGCCCGCAGATTGGAATGGATCAAAAGGGACTGGCGCCGAGTTGATATCCGTTAACCGCCGAGGAGATGGACCCATGGGGCGACTGACGGATGCCGATGCGGAAGCCTTGCAAAAGGACATATCGCCGACGCTTACGGAGCTTGCCGAAGTCATCGGCAAGAAAGCGAACGCCACGGCCGTGTTCGGTTCGCCCATCGTCGACGGAGACAGGACCGTCATTCCCGTCGCGAGCGCGCGCTTCGGTCTGGGCGGGGGCGATGGCCTGATCGCCAAGGGCGTGGGCGGCGGCATGATCGCCAGGCCTCTGGGCTTCATCGTCATCGACAGCCATGGCGTGCGTTTCCAGAAGACGCCCCAGCCGTCGATGACCGCGCTGGCTTTTGGCGTGGTGCTGGGCCTGGCGCTGGCGATGCGGCTCTCCCGGCCGCCGAGGCCGAGGATCGCACGCTAGAACTCACTTGCCAAAAAGCCGTCGCGGCGGAGTTCAGCCGGAACAGAGCGTCCTTTGCGCCCGTAATTCAATCGCATTATGCGGCCTTAAGAGCGGGATTTGCGCTTGGCGGCGCTTAAATGCGGGCCGTTCGCGCCCGGACGCACGGGTCATTTCCCGTGCGCGTTCGGATATTGAATCGCAATAACATTCTATGCCATGGTCCGCCGCGACACGACGCCGGCGAGGAACGCCGGGTCGTAGGGAGGAAGTTATGGCAGACAAGAAACTCATATCGGAAGATCGCCGCAAGCTCATGAAGGCTGCGGTCGCGGGCGCGGGGGCCGCGGCTTTGTTCGGCGGATTGGGCGTCAGCCCGTTCATGTCGGCAGCGTTGGCCGAGGCGGCCGGTCGGTCGGAGAAGCCGCTGAAAGCCGCTTTCTCCAACGCCGGATTGCAGGCGACCTGGTGCGCTCAGGGGAAGGAGGCGGCCGAACATTGGGGCAAGCTGTTCAACGTTGACGTCACCTGGTTCGATGGCCAGCTCGATGCGGTCAAGCAACGCGCCGCGATCGACAACATGGCCTCGCAGAAGTGGGATTTCGTCGCCATCCAGGCGTTCGGCATCGGCACCCTGACCGCGCCGGTCAACAAGATGATCGATGCCGGCATTCCGGTCATCGACATGGACACGCTGATCGCGCCGCTCGACACGATCAAGGTGCTCTCGTTCCTCGCCCCGGACAACGTGTTCATGGGGGCGTCGGTGACCCAGGCGTTGGTCGACGCGATCAACGGCGAAGGCAACATCATCATGACCCAGGGCGCGCTCGGCCACACGGGCGCGCAAGGCCGCGCCAAGGGCTTCCACTCCGTCGTCTCCAAATATCCGAAGCTCAAGGTTCTCGACGAGCAGCCCGCCGATTGGGACGTGACCAAGGTCGCGCGCATCTGGGAGACGCTGCTCACCAAATATCCCAAGATCGACGCCGCTTACTTCCACAATGACGACATGGCGCTCGCCGCCTACAAGGTGATGGAGGCCAAGGGCCGCACCGAGATCAAGATCGGCGGTTGCGACGCCATGCCGCCAGCGATCAAGGCGGTCCAGGCGGGCCAGATGCTTGCGACCGTCCGCAACCCGTCCTGCCGCATCCATGGCGGGTCGATCGTCGCGGGCGTACAGGCCGTGCTTCAAGGCGCGAAGGCTGGCATCCCCAAGAACATCGTCACCGACGGCCCGGTCGTCACCAAGGCCAACGCCGACGGCATGCTGTGGATGCAGGAGCAGTTCCTGATCTGAGCCTGTCGAAGCCCGATGGCGCTGCTCGAACTGACTGACATTTCGAAGTCGTTTGGCGGCGTCCAGGCGCTTCGGAATGTCGACTTCACGCTGAACGCCGGCGAGATCCATGGTCTCGCCGGCGAGAACGGCGCCGGCAAAAGCACGATGATGAAGATCATCGCCGGCGTCCATACCGCTGATTCGGGAACCATGCGCGTCGATGGAAAGGAAGTGCATTTCCGCTCGACGCGCGATGCCTTGGCGGCGAGCATCGGCATGGTGCATCAGGAACTCAGCGTCGCGCCGGAACTGAGCGTCGCCGAGAACGTTTTTTTCGGCAATCAGCCCGTGAACGGAATGGGCGTCGTCACGTGGCGGCGGATGGCTGAGCGCGCGGCGGAAGAGCTCAAGAACCTCGGGCTCGACATCAACCCGCGCGCGCGCCTCGGCGATTTCCCGATCGGCGTGCAGCAGCTGGTCGAGCTGTCCCGCGTGCTGTTCTCGGGCGCGCGCATCATCATTCTCGATGAGCCGACGTCGGCTTTGTCGCCCCCCGAGATTGAACGCCTGTTCGGCGTCCTCGCGAGGCTGCGCGAAGAAGGCCGAAGCATCATTTTCATCTCGCATTTCCTCGACGACATTCTCAAGATCTCGAACGTAATCACCATCTTCCGTAACGGCCGCAAGGTCGAGACGGCCGCGGTCACGCCCAAGATCGACAAGGCCTGGATCATCGAGCGCATGATCGGCTCGGGTCGGGAGGAACTCGAGGAAAGCTATCTCGGCGAGATGAAGCTCGACAGTCGCCCGGAGGCGCCCGTCGTGCTGCGAGCCAAGGACATGACGCTCGCGCCTTCCTATCGCGGTCTCTCCTTCGAGGCGCGGGCGGGCGAAGTTCTCGGAATCTACGGTTTCATGGGCTGCGGCCAGCTTGAATTGGCGCGGACCCTGTTCGGCAAGTATCGCCCCGACACGGGATCGCTCGAGATCGACGGCGACGCAAAGACGCTCAAGAACACGACGGCGGCCAAGAAGGCGGGCGTCGCCTATGTCGCCGAGAGCCGCCGCACGATGCTGTTCAGCGACGAGCCGGTGTACAAGAACGTATCGATTTCGGTCCTCGAGCGCCTGTCGAAATGGCTCTTGAAGCCTGACCGCGAGCGGGAGATCGCCAAGGTCCAGGTCAAGGATCTCGACGTCCGTCCGCCCGATGTCGAATGGCGCCTGGGCGGCCTCTCCGGCGGCAATCAGCAGAAGGTGGCGCTGGCCAAATGGCTGACCCACCCGCCGCGCATTCTTCTCCTGGCTGAACCGACGCGGGGCATGGACGTCGGCGCCAAGGAGGACGTGGTGCGGATCGTGCGGCGCTTGCGCGATTCCGGCATCGCCATCGTCGTCTTCTCCACCGAGCCGGAAACGGTGCTCTCGCTCGCCGACCGCGTCCTGGTGATGCGCAAGGGCGAGATCGCGCATGAATTCGCCGGCGAAGCGATCAGCAAGGATCGGCTGCTCGCCGCCGCCTGACGATAGGGATCAAGTCTAAGCATGGATATGCAGAGCGCCGAGGTCGGATCCACACGCGCCTTTCACCTGGGCGACTTTCTGCGCGATCAATTGCGCAACATCGCGCCCTTCATCACCCTGATCGTGCTGGTTGCCTTCTTCAGCATCGCAAGCCCGACCTTCGCCACGCTCGGCAACCTCGTGAACATCCTGCAGCAGGTGTCGGTGACGGCGATCATGGCCGTCGGCCTCACCTTCGTCATTCTCACCGCCGAGATCGACCTCTCCGTCGGCGCGATCGCCAACGCGACGGCGATCGTGCTCACCTTCTTCACGCTGCAGCCCGACTACGTGAACATCGCCAATCTGCCGATGCCCGGCGCGATCGCGATCATCCTGGCGTTGCTCGCCTGCGGCGCGCTCGGCCTCCTCACCGCCTTCGGCGTCACCCGCATCGGCATCCCGTCCTTCATTATGACTTTGGCGATGATGCAGATCGGCGCCGGCGTCTCGGCGGTTCTGGTGCGCGGCCAGATCGCCTATTCTGTTCCGCCCCTCATTCTGACACTGGGATCGAAGTCGCTTTTCGGCGTGCCGTGGATCATCATCGTTGCGGCGCTGTTCCTGCTCGTCGCCCATCTGGTGCTGACCTACACGCGTTTCGGCCGCTACGTTTACATGGTTGGCGGCAACCGGGAGGCGGCCGAATATTCCGGCGTCAATGTTCGTTTCATCATCGGCGCGGTGATGGTGATCTCGGCCATGTGCTCGGGCTTCGCGGGGATGGTCGGCTGCGCATATTTCGGCAGCGCCCAGCAGAACGAGTTCGACACCTTCCTGCTCGACGCCATCGCCGCGGTGGTGGTCGGCGGCACGAGCCTGTTCGGCGGGCGCGGCGGGATCGGCAACACGATCGTCGGCCTGTTCGTGCTCGGCGTCCTCAACAACGGCCTCGATTACGTCAAGATCGACAGCTTCCTCAAGATCCTCATTCGCGGCCTGATCCTGCTCATCGCGCTCATCATCAACGTCTATGCCGAGCGCTTGCGCACGGCGCGAAGCGGCGGGCGGGCCGCTTAAATCGAGTGGCGAGCGCCGCGCCCCTTGGGGAAGCGCGATCGCTCACGCAATCGTCCACAACCGCTCTCGCCGGTCAGTCGCAAGCTTCGCTCCGGTCCACTCGGAATCGCCGACGCCGCCGGCGTCTTGTGCAACGAAGGCGGCCTCGCGCGCGGGGATAGGGTGGATTACTTCGGCGCCTCAGGCGCCATCATGTGGCCGCCCTCTTTCATCATATGCTTTTTCATGTGGGTCTTCTTCATCGGCGCCATATGATCCCCCGACATGTGGTCCGCCGCCATGGCGTCCGGTTTTGCCGCAGCGTCTTCGGCCCGCGCGACATTGGCGAAGGCGACGCCGCCAATGGCGAGGCATGCGGCCGCGGGAATGAGAAACTTCAGTCTGGATGTCATGGGTAGCGCACTTTCCTCGATTGAGAACGCAAGACCCGGGATTGGGTGCGTCCTTGAGATTGCGGCGCGATCGCCGCAAATGGCCGCCGCTCTCGCCGGCGGCGAGGCGCAATGGAATCTGTTCGTGAGAGCCATTCGTGGGAGCCGGAGGGCTTGTTACAACGCGATTGGCATTCTTGGTCGCGGGTTAGCCCGTCGGCGGCGCGGCGACCGAAGGCAGGCAACGATGCGAACGCGCCGTCTGGCGATCTCGACAAGCGCTCTGCTTTTCGCGGCGACGGCGGCCTTGGCGGCGGGAGGCGGCCGGATCCTGACGACTTCGGATGTCGTCCATATCCGCATCGTCGACCATCCGGAGCTGGACGCCACGACGCGCATCGAGCCCGACGGCACGATCAACTTTCCTTACGTCGGCCGCGTCAGGGCGGCGGGACGGACGGAAGACGATCTGGGGCGGGCGGTTGGGCGGCGGCTGGTCGAACTGAAAATCCTGGCCGGGCCTTGACTTAGCGGCAGAGGGCCGCGAGCAAGGCCGGTTCGGCGCGGCCTGTCATCTGGGAAGTTAAATTACACAATACGCCAGCATTGAAATCGGAGCCTTCCGCCCCATCTGTACATCTGTCCGGCGCATGAGCCGGATGAACACAAACACAAATAAGAAAAAACCAGAGAATTAAAATGAACTGCTCACCCACCACCCGTGGCGCCGGCGTCGCGTCGCCACTTATCGTCAAGGATATCTGCGCGCAGCTTGCGCCGCTCAATCGCTATGGCTTTCCCAATCTTGGCGCGGCGGCCGTCGACGGCTTGATCGTTCTGATCGGCGCATCGCGCAAGGCGGTCAGCGCAGCGCTTACGCGCTCCGAATCGTCGCACGAACTGGCGGCGTAAGGCCGCCGTGTTGGCGTCTACCGCACCAGCACATTCTTGAACTGCCAAGGATCGCCCTGGTCGATCTCCTCGGGGAAGAGGCCAGGGCGACCCGCGAGCGGCGTCCAGTCGGTGTAGACGCCGACCACCGGGCCGAGATAGGGCGTTTGAACCTCGAGGCAGCGCCGGAAATCCAGTTCGTCCGCCTCGACGATTCCCGCCTTCGGATTCTCGAGCGCCCAGACCATGCCGGCCAAAACCGCTGAAGTGACCTGCATGCCGGTCGCGTTCTGGTAGGGCGCGAGCGCGCGCGTCTCCTCGACCGACAGCTGCGAGCCGTACCAATAGGCGTTGCGGGCGTGCCCGTAGAGAAGCACGCCCAGTTCGTCGATGCCGTCGAGAATCTCGGCTTCGCCAAGAATATGGTGCGCGCTCTGGATCTCGCCGGCGCGGCCGAACAGTTCGTGCAGAGACAGCACCGCATCGTCGCACGGATGATAGGCGTAGTGGCAGGTCGGCCGGTACACGGCCGCGCCCCTCTCGTCGCGGACGGTATAGTAGTCGGCAATCGAGATGGACTCGTTGTGGGTGACGAGAAAGCCGAACTGCCCCCGCGCGGTCGGGGTCCATGAGCGCACGCGCGTGTTGGCGCCTGGCTGGTTGATGTAGATCGCCGCGCCGCAGCCCGCCTTGTGATAGCCCGCATTGTCCGGCGCCCATTTTTCGTGTGTTCCCCAGCCGAGTTCGGCCGGCTGCATGCCCTCCGATAGAAAACCTTCGATCGACCACGTGTTGACGAACACGTTGCGCGGCTTCGGGCTCTTCGCGCGCTGGGTGTCGCGTTCCGCGATATGCACGCCCTTGACGCCGAGGCGCTGGGCGAGCCGCGCCCATTCCTCTTTGGTCTTGGGTTCGGCGCCTTTGTCGCCGAGATCCTTGGCCAGATTGACGAGCCCCTGCTTGACGAACCAGGACACCATGCCCGGATTGGCGCCGCAGCATGAGACGGCGGTCGAGCCGCCAGGATTCTTGCGCCGTTCCGCGAGCACCGTCTCGCGCAGCGCGTAGTTTGTGCGCGCGTCGTTGCCGAGCGACTTGTCGTAATAGAAGCCCGGCCAGGGCTCGACGACCGTGTCGACATAGAGCGCGCCGATCTCGCGGCAGTGGCGCATGAGATCGAGCGACGAAGTGTCGACCGACAGGTTGACGCAGAAGCCTTGGGCCCCGCCCGCGGTCAGATATTTGGTCAGCACCTCGCGATAATTCTCGCGCGTCAGCCCGAGATGCGCGAAGCGCACGCCGCGGTCATCCAGGAGCTTCCGGTCGGAATCATCCGGATCGATGACGACGAAGCGGTCCGGGTCGAAGTCGAAATGGCGCTCGATCAGGGGCAACGTGCCTTTGCCGATCGATCCGAAGCCGATCATCGCGATCGGCCCATCAATGCGCCCGTGCTTCGGCCAATGGGTCATCAGATCTCCTTCAGGGACGAGCGTCTTCGAAGGGGCTTAAAGCCACGGCGCTTTGGGCCATGTCAATAGCGCCAGAGGCCCGGTTTTTGTCGCAAAACTGTCGCACGAGCGCATGCTTGACGCCTGTTATCTTTCGGCGCACGCTCACGCCCACTTCAAGACGCTGCAGGTGGCCCATGAGGGGTGAGCTCAGGCGGCATTGGGCCTTGAACTGCGCCGGCGCCTGCTTTGCAGAGAGCCTGACGCGTTCCCCGAACATTGTTTTAGGTCGAATTCGCGACGGCTTTCCCGCCGGAGCGCGATTGCGTCAATAATCATCAATGAACGGAGGGGGGCGCCATGTTGAGCATGAGGGCTGCGGTCGCGATTGTCGTCTTGCCGTGGGTCTTGGCCGGAATCGCGCTGGCGGCCCAGGATCGCTATTCGCTGCAGGCGCCCGGCGGTCTCGCCTTCGCCGACTTCCGCGGATACGAGGATTGGCAGGTTGTCGCTGTCAGTCACAACGGAGACAAGCTCGCGACGATCCTCGGCAATCCCGTGCTGATCGAGGCCTACAGGGCGGGCGTTCCCGGCAACGGCAAGCCTTTCCCCGACGGCGCGAGATTCGCGAAGATTCACTGGACGGCGAAGAAGAATGAGAGCCAACCGGGCGAGCCGATCGTGCCGGGTCCGTTGCATGACGTGGACTTCATGGTGAAGGACAGCAAGCTTTTCGCGGATAGCGGCGGGTGGGGATACGCCCAGTTCGACTATGATTCCGCGTCCGAGACGTTCAAGCCCGGCGACGAAAATAGCACGCCGCCCCAGGAGCACGACGCCAAATGCGGCTTCGCCTGCCACACGATCGTGGCCGACAAGGACTACGTGTTCACCGCCTACCCGAAGCGCTAGCTGGGCCGTGACCCGATAAATCTGCCGAGCGCTTGGCTTGCCTGAGTCCGGTCTGCAATGCGCCAACGCTCCGCTTTCGTCAAATTGAAGCCGACGGAGCAGGAAAATGAGCCAATACAGCCAATACGAGTACAGGAAACAACCCGGGTTCGACATGAACACCTTCGAGGGCGCGTATCAGGCCATCCCGATGAAGACCCTGGTGATCCACTGCTTGGACCCTCGGGCGGACGAAATCCCGCAGGCGGTCGCCAAGTATTTTGGGGATGAGGTCTACCCGGGTGAAAACATTCTCGATAAATCCGGCAATCGGGTCGGCCACACACGGACACTATTTGTCGAGACCAACACAGGTGGACGCGCCTCCTTTGCTCTCGAGTCCGTGGCGGCCATGGACTATATATTCAACGTGCGGAATGTCGTTGTGGTTCACCACTCGTTCTGCGGCACGACGACTCTCACGCCGGAGCTGCTCATCGAGGAGTTCCACGATCATCACCACGCCGATATCTCGACGATGTTTGATCACGATAGCCTTGCCATCATGGATTTCGACAAGTCGATCAAGTATGATGTCGAGTTGCTTCGCTCGAGCCCGGCAGTCCCGAAACATGTCAAGCTCTACGGCTTCTTCTACGAGATCAGTTCCGGCCAGTTGACTGAGGTGGTGCGGGACATTCCTGCGTAGATCGCGATGTATCGCACGCGACGGACCGGCGAAAGTCGTCGGAAGGAACGTCGATCACGACGTGGTGCGGCGCGCGCCCCAGCGGCGGAGCCCACGCCAACAGACTTCTCGGTGCTGAAACAGGCCGACGCTCCGCCCTTGATGTTTGCGCGCCAGAGGAAAAGCATGACGGCCCAGCAGGGCCGAAGACAAAGGAGCACGCGATGCCGCAAGGACACTTGCCGGGCCAATCCGCCTTCCGATCGGTGCTTCCCGAGGACATCGACTGGAAGCCGTTTCCCGCGTTTCCGCCGTCAGTCCGACTCGCTGTCCTGGTCGGCGAGCCCTCAAAGCCGGGCCCCTACCTGATCCGGGTCAAGGTCCCTCACGGCGTCAAGCTGATGCCGCACAAGCATCCGGAAGATCGAATCTACACGGTGATGTCCGGCGTCTTCTACATCGGCTTGGGCGAGCAATTCGACGGCGATAAAGTGAAGGCGTATCCGCCCGGAAGCGTCATCGTTCTCCCCGGCGACACGTGGCACTTCCATTGGGCGAAGTCGGGCGAGTACGTCACGCAAGTGTCGGCGATCGGCCCATTGGGTCTCGACTATCTGGACCCGGCCGACGATCCGCGCCAACACCATCCCGACCGAGGCGACAGTTGAGAAAGCCCCGAAGCGGACCCTCAGTCACCCCTGCGCCGCGCGCTCCAGCCGTCGAGGCCAATGAGCCGGTCGAGCGAAACCGCGCCGGGACCGAAGGTCAGGATCGCGAGCGCCATCGCCGCCCAATAGAGATGGAAGTTCGCCCAGCCGTCCGGATAGGTGAGCTGGATGATGGCGGTCATGCCCAAAAGGCCGAGCGCCGCCCAGCGGGTGAAAAACCCGAACGCGAGCAGGATCGGCAGCACGATTTCGCCAGTGCTCGCCATCGCCGCGACGAGGTCGGGCATCGGAAACGGGATCTCCGCGCCGAAGACGTGCAGCCTGTAGTCCTGCGAAAACAGAATCTTCGTGCCGAAGGACAGCGTGAACCAGCCGTCCCAGCGCGTAAGCCCCGAGGCGAAGAAAGGCCGCGCCAGCGCGAGCCGCAGGATGAGCAGCGGAAGCCATGCCGGAACGAGCCCGAAAACGAGGCTTGTGAGGCGAGCGATCGGGTTGGAGGGCGCGAGTGCGGGCGCGTGCGCAGCGTCGGCGATCATGACATTCTTCCCGTGATGATCGAGGCGATAGCCCCGGACTCGACCAGGCCGACCAGATGGGCGCCAAAGTCGAACGCCGGGTCGTTCAGCGCCGCGACGGCTTCGACGAGTGTCGCGCCCTCGCGCAGGCTCAGAGCGAAATCATAAGCAAGCGGCGGCAGCACGCGCACCCTGACATCGCAGTCGGGACGGGTGATGAGCGCGTCCTCGGCGCCGACAGGTTCGGACGCGGGGCGCTCAGTCCCCGACTGGCGCGAGGCCCAGAGGGACGCCGCTGGCGTTGCGAAGCGCAGGAGTTGCGTCGCCGGATGAAAGACGATCCGCGTTTCCGGAAGGCGATCGGGACTGAGCGCGGCGAGTTCGCCGACGGTCGCCACGCCTGCGTCTCCAGCGTGATAGGCCTCGACCCAGGCGTTCTCCAGCCGCGCCACGTCGACGAGGGCGGCGACGCTCGACCCGGCCTCGCCCCCGGCAAGATAATCGGCCACGAATTCCGGAAATTCCGCGCCATAGGCGATCATCACCGGCGAGCGGGGCTTGTGAGCGCGCACGAACGCGCGCGCCATGGCGCGGAAGAGGTCGTCGCCCGCGATCCGGCGCGAGACCGGATAGCGCGCTTCGAGCGCGCCAATCAGTCCGACCGCGACATTGTTGCGATAGACGGCGAATCGGCGGGCGTCGGGCGCGCCCATGCGCCCGCGGGTCGTCGCGGGCGGCGGCGCGGAAGGCTCGCCAAGCGCCGCCGCGAAAGCGTGGACTGTCGTCTCAAACGACATCGGCGCGCTCCGGGGCTCTCGCCGCCTCGGTGATGACGCGCTCGGCGCGGCGCGCTTCGCCGAGAAGCGTCGGCCAGGCGGGCACGTCGTTGTCCCATTCGATCAGCGTCGGCGTCGCCCCGAGCCGACGGATCGTCGCGGCGTAGAGCGCCCACACGGGGTCGCGAACCGGCGAATTGTGGGCGTCGATGAGCAAAGGCAGGCCGGCGTCATCGGCGTCGTCGGCGCACCCCGCGAGATGGATCTCGCCGACCGCCGCAAGCGGAAAGTCGGCGAGATAAACCTCGGGATCGAAGCCGTGGTTGACGGCGCTGACGAACACGTTGTTGACGTCGAGCAGAAGGCCGCAGCCGGTGCGGCGCGCGATCTCGCGCAGGAAATCCGTCTCCGCCCATGTGCTTTCGGCGAACAGGACATAGGTCGAGGGATTTTCGAGCAGCATCGTCCGCCCGAGCGCGTTCTGGACTTCGTCGATGTGCTCCGACACGCGGGCGAGCGTCTCGTCGGTGTAGGGCAGGGGCAGGAGATCGTTGAGGAACGCGCCTTCGTGGGTCGACCAGGCGAGGTGTTCGGAAACGAGCGCCGGCTCGAAGCGTCCGGCGACCGCCGCGAGCCGCTGAAGATGGACGCGGTCGAGCGGCCCGGGCGAGCCGATCGACAGGCCGACGCCATGCAAGGAAAGCGGGTAACACTCGCGGATCGCATCGAGCCGGCGGTGCGGCGCGCCGCCGCGCCCCATGTAGTTTTCCGCGTGAACCTCGAAAAACCCAAGCTCGGGCCGCGTGTCGAGGATCGCCTCGAAATGCTCGGGCTTGAACCCGACGCCGGCGCCCGGCGCGCCGGGATCTTTGAGAGAGCGATGATCCATGACGGTCATGGGTTTCCAGGGTTTCGTTGCGAAATTAGGCGGCATTGGCGTCTTCGCTCGCGCGCCGGGGCATGTTACATCGGCGTCAATTCGTGCTTCGACACAAAATATTTCCCCACATCTGTAACGGCAGACGAAACGAAACGAAGCTTGTATGAAAGCCCAGCCCATCAAGGGTTCGCTGGACGATCCTTGGTCCCGGATGATGACCGCCGCAATCGCGGGTGACGAGGGCGCGTACCGGCGCCTCCTCGGGGACATCGGTCGGTCGGTGCGGGCGATGGCGCGCGGCGCTTTTGCGCGCGCCGGGGTCGGGGACGCGGACGTCGAGGATGCAGTGCAAGAGACTCTGTTGGCGATCCACCTCAAGCGCCATACCTGGGACCCCGCCCAGCCGCTGGCGCCGTGGGTCTATGCGATCGCGCGCCACAAGGTCGTCGACGCCTTGCGCCGTCGCGGCCGGCGGAAGGTCGAACCGCTCGAGAATTTCGAGGAGTTCCTGGCCGCGCCGGAGGCCGAGGATCCACACGCGCTGAGCGATGCCCGCAAGCTCCTGGAGACGCTTGCCCCTCGCCAGCGCGACATCGTGACCTCGATCTCGCTCGACGGCCAGTCGATCGCGGCGACGGCGAAGCGGCTGACGATGTCCGAGGTCGCCGTCAGGGTGGCGCTCCATCGGGCGCTGAAGTCGCTCGGCGCCGCCTGGCGGAGGTCGGTCGAGTGAGAACCTCCGAGTTCATCGCCGCGCTGGCCGCCGATCCCGTTCCCGAGCCGATCCGGCTTGGCCGGCGGGTCGCGCTCGCGCTCGCCATCGGCTTTCTCGGCAGCCTGGCGATTTACGGGTTGTTGATGGGCCCAAGGCCAGGCATCGCCGCCGCCGCCGAAACGATGCGCTTTTGGCTGAAATTCGTCAACTCGTTCGCGTTCGCCTTGCCGACGCTGCTGTTGACGCTGCGGTTGGCGCGTCCGGACGCCAAGCCAGGGGCGCTCGCGCTCTGGCTGATCGCGCCGTTCGTTTTGCTCGCCGCCGGAGTGGTCGCGGAATTGCTGGTCGTGCCGCAAGGCGAATGGCTCACCCGGCTCATCGGCCACAACTCGATGTTCTGCATGCGGATGATTCCGCTGCTGGCCGCTCCCATGCTGGCAGCGCTGATCGTCGCCCTTCGCGCCGGCGCCCCGCTTCATCCAGGCCTTACGGGTGCGCTCGCCGGCGCTGCCTCAGCGGGGATCGCGGCCCTCCTCTACGCCTCGCACTGCCCCGATAATTCGCCGCTGTTCGTGGCGACGTGGTATCCGCTCGCGACGCTCATCTGCATGGGCGTCGGCGCGCTGGCCGGCTGGCGCTTTCTAGCCTGGTGAAGCTGGGCGCGGCCTGGCGGAGGTCGATCGAGTGAAAACCTCCGAGTTCATCAGCGCGCTGGCCGCCGATCCCGTTCCGGAGCCGATCCGGCTCGGCCGGCGGGTCGCGCTCGCGCTTGTGGCCGGCCTTGCCGCCAGCGTCGCGCTCTATTGGTTGTTGCTGGGCCCGAGGCCCGACGTCGCCGCCGCTGCCGACACGACGCGCTTCTGGCTGAAGTTCGTGGATTCGTTTGCCTTCGCGCTGCCGACGCTGCTGCTGACGTTGCGCCTCGCCCACCCCGACGCCAAGCCGAGGGCGCTCGCGCTCTGGCTCCTTGCGCCCTTCATCCTGCTCGCCGCGGGCGTGGTGGTGGAATTTCTGGTCGTGCCGCAAAGCGAGTGGATGTCCCGGCTCATGGGCACGACCGCGTTGCACTGCACGGTCACGATTCCGATGCTGGCCGCTCCTATCCTCGCGGCGCTCATTGTCGCGTTGCACCCCGGCGCCCCGCTCTATCCAGGCCTGACCGGCGCCATGGCCGGGGCGGCTGCGGCGGGGGTGGGGGCGCTCGTCTACGCGTCGTCCTGCCCTGGCAATTCGCCGCTGTTCGTGGCGACCTGGTATCCGCTCGCGACCCTCATCTGCATCGGCCTCGGCGCGCTCGCCGGCCGCCGCTTTCTCGTCTGGTGAAGGGCCGCGAACGCTACTTCTTGATGATCGGGTCGAGGATCGCTTTCAGCTGGTCGATGCTGAGCTCGCCGCCATAGACCTTGCCGTCGATGACGAAGGTTGGCGTGCCGGTCATCTTGATCTCGTCGGTCGCCCGCTTGCCGACGGCCACCATGGCGTCGGCCTTCTTTTGATCCTTGAGGCACGCCATCGCCTGATCGTGGGTGAGGCCGGCCGGGCGCATGGCGGCGATCAAAGGCTCGAGCGGCTTGTCGACGAACGCCCACTTGTCCTGCTCACTGAACAGAAGCTCGACGGCCGCGAACGCCTTGTCGTCGCCGACGCAGCGCGCGAGCAGGAAAGCCGCAACGTCGAGCGAGTTGCGCGAGAACTCGCGAAAGATGAATTTGACCTTGCCGGTGTCGATGTAGTCCTTCTTCAGCTCGGGAAAGATCTCGCGGCTGAAGGTGGCGCAATGGGGGCAGGTCAGCGAGCCATATTCGACGACTGGCACGCCTGAGGGGTCGCCCATTGTCAGTTCGGGCAGCGCGCCAGGCTTGAGCACGGTCGCCATGTCCACCGTTCGATCGGGCTCGGGCGCCGCGCCGGCGGCGAGAGCGCCATGCGCGGCGAGGGCGGCGGCGGAAAGCACGGCGGCGAAGGCAAGCCGGCGAAGCGAGGCGAGGGCCAAATCAAGCTCCTGAGTGAGGGCGGTTCGCAACGGCGGACAAATGCGCACAAAGGCTTGCACGCGGCAAGTCCGCGCTCCCCGACGCCTCAGGCAAACTTTGCCGGCTTAAGCGCCGCTCGCTCTTGGAATGCCGGCAGCTTGGCAATTCGGGCCTGAAAGTCTCGGTGCTGACGATGGGCACGATGACGTTCGGCGGCAAGGCAAACTTCGCCAAAGTGGGTAATGTCCAACTCGACGAGGTGCGCAAGCTGATCGACATCGTCGCCGACGCTGGCGTCAATCTCATCGACACCGCCAACGTCTATTCCGGCGGTGGCTCGGAAAGGGCTGATCGGAGAGGCGATGGGGCATAATACCAGAACTCGATGATCGGAACCGATCATCGAAGTCTTGGTATTAGCCGCGAACCTCTCTTCGAAGAGGAGAGCCGCCCGCCGCAAACCCGACCGTGCGCCTTACCAAAGGCGCACGATGAGTACACTGCGAACCTCGCCGCTGTGCTGGACGAAGGCGTTGCGCGAGCGCCACTGACTGCGGTCGGGCCCTACCGGCTCGACTGGATGTGGTTGCGCAGCACCGGATAGACCTGCGCGTCCCAGCGTCTGCCATTGAAGACGCCGTAATGGCCGACGCCCGCCTGCAAGTGATGGGTCTTCATATAGGGCTTTAAGCCCGAACACAGGTCCTGCGCGGCGAGCGTCTGGCCGACGGCGCAGATGTCGTCCTTCTCGCCCTCGACGGTCAGAAGAAATGTCTTCCTGATTGCGCTGAGGTTGATCGGCTCGCCCTTGTGCTGCATTTTGCCGAGCGGCAGCAGATAGCGCTGGAACACCTGATCGACGGTCTCGAGATAGAAGTCCGCGCTCATGTCCATGATCGCGAAATATTCCTTGTAGAAGTCGCGGATCGCATCCGCCTTCTCGATGTCGCCGGCGACGCGATGGTGGAAGAGGTCGATGAAGGACTTCGAGTGCCGCTCGGCGTTCATGCTCATGAAAGCGCAAAGCTGAAGAAATCCCGGATAGACGCGCCGGCCGCGCCCCTCGAACTTGGCCGGCACGGTCCCGATCATGTTGGAGCGGAACCATTCGATCGGCTTTTCCTGGGCAAGCTCGTTGACCTTGGTCGGCGAGACGCGCGCGTCGATCGGCCCGGCCATCAAGGTGAGGCTCGCCGGCTGGAGCCCGTTGCGCTCGCGCGCCATGACCGCGGTCGCCGCGAGCGCCGAGACGGTCGGCTGGCAGACCGCGACGATATGGCAGTCCTCGCCGATGAAGCGCACGAAGTCGATGAGATGCTGGGTATAGTCCTCGAGCGAGAAGCGGCCGTCCTCGAGCTTGACGTTGCGCGGATTGACCCAGTCGGTGATGAACACCTGGTGATCGCGCAACAGCGTGCGGATCGTGCCGCGCAAAAGCGTGGCGAAATGCCCCGACATCGGCGCGATCAGAAGGATCTTGGGATCGTCCTCGCCGCCTGCTTTCCGGAAGCGAAGCAGCTGGCAGAACGGCGTCCACAGGACCCCGCGCTCTTCGACGGATATGGGCGCGCCGTCGATTTCGATGCTGTCGAGCGCATAGTCGGGGCGCGCATGCGTGAAGCCGGCGAGCGCGACCAGTTCGTAATAAGCGCTCATCCGCGCCCATGGCGAAGCCGTCGGATGCGACGACCAGGCGGCCAAGATCGCACCGGCGTTTTGCGCCAAGAGACGCACGCGATCGCCGACATCGGCCATCCCTTGGTATGCGTCGTACATCATGAGGGCGCCCGAACTCTGTTGTTGAAGGTAGCAAACCGCATGCCATGGCGACTGGCACGCCCTTTGCTCATTCGCCAGCGAAGGATGCGGGCCAACTCAATGTCGCAAACAACCCTGACCATCAGCAGCAGGAACTATTCGTCCTGGTCGCTCCGAGGCTGGTTGATGGCCAAGCTCGCCCGGATCGATTTCGAAGAAATCGTCGTCGCGCCCGACGACGCCGACGCCCGCGCCGAGATCCTGCTGCTGTCGCCCTCGATCCTGGTTCCCTGCCTCACCTATAATGGAATTCGGGTCTGGGATACCCTCGCGATCGGCGAATTCCTGAACGAAATTGCGCCAAAAGCCGGACTTTTGCCTAAAGATCAGGCAGTTCGCGCCCACTGCCGCTCCGTTTGCGGCGAGATGCATTCCGGCTTCGTCGCGCTCCGGCAAGCGCTGCCGATGAACATCAAGGCGCAGTTTCCGAGCTTCAAGATCTGGTCGAAGGCGCGCGCCGACATCGACCGCATCGTCATCATCTGGAGCGAGTGCCTGCAGGCTTATGGCGGCCCGTTCCTGTTCGGCAAGATCAGCATGGCCGATGCGATGTACGCGCCGGTGGTGAGCCGGTTTCGCACCTATGGGATCAAGCTCGACGGGGAACTGAAGAGCTACGCCGAGCGCATCTGGGAGCTTCCCGCGATGCAGGAGTGGCGCGCGGCCGCGATGGCCGAGGAGGAGGAGATCGAGGAGCTCGAGGCCGAGTTCTAGAGCGATCCTCGCTCGTGCCCGCGTTTCCGGCTCAATCGGCTAAGTTGGCGAGAGCGCGAACGCTCAGAGCGCCCTGGTGGCTCGTTGCGTTCAGATGGAGTTTTCGTCCCGAGGAGCTCCGGGGTCGAAAGACGCCCATATTGGCCTAGGGAAACGCGGCGCTTTCTCGCGCATCCGACCGCAGCGGGTTCACCGAAACTGCTATGTCCCGGCTGTCGGTTGAACGTCTGGGCAGGCTTGCCGCTCGGTTCATTCGGTTGACGAACAAGAACATTCCGACCACCGCGATCGCCGTATAGACCAAGACGATGACATGAAGGACAAGATGGGGCGCGCCGAGCGATTTCGTGGCGGCCATCAAGCTGCGCCCTCCCGTGCTTGCGACCGAACCGAGTGCGAAGAAGAGCAAGCTGTTGCGGCCCATACCCTGAAGGGAATGGCCTATCCTGCTGCCGATGATCATGCTCATGCAAGTCGCCCAAGGTTGAGCGATCGCAATGCTTGACACGATGTAGGCGAGCGCCAGGAAATGCGCGAGCCGCATCAGACCAAGGTTATGCTTGTTGAGATCAAGGTAGGCGGAGGCGGTTACCCTTATACCCATCGCCTTTATGCAGAGGATGGCAGCGCCAAGAAGGATGGCCAGAGCCAGTAAGATCAGCGGCCGTCGCGGTCGTGGCAGGCCGCGACGCCACTTCAAAGCGCAAATGACGCCGATTGCAAACAGAAGCTGCCAAGCAAAGGGATTGAAGGTCCAGCCATCCTCGTCCACGGAGAGAAGCCGCCCAGCAATGTAAACCGCAATGGACGCGATAAGCGCCAAGGCAGCACTGCGCGACGCCATGACCAGAACAACAGGCGCCCAAAGCATCAAGACGACGTAAAGCGGCAGGACGCGGGAGTAGTTGGGCTGATAGGCGAGCGTTGCGGCGCCTACGATCGCCGAGCCAGGAGAATCGACAAAGCGGGAAAGTCCCTGTCCCAGCGCGATGTTGTGATCACCGATGGCTGCGGCGACGGCTAACGGGATCGCGACGCTGCAGGCAACCATCGCAATCTGGACGAAGTAGAGTGTAGCGGCGCGGCTCGCGCATCGCTGGAGGAGGCGCCCAAAGCCAGCCTTCTGAAGCATTGGTGCATAGGCAAGACTGACCGACACGCCCGATAGGAAGACGAAAGCCTCGGCAGCATCAGAAAATCCGAAGCGCCCCGGAGTCAGGTAGTCGAGACCGTTCCAGGGGACGTGATCAATCAAGATGACGATCAGAGCGAAACCGCGCCAAAAGTCGATCTCGGGAATACGCTTTCGCTTTGTATCAGTCCCCGCTTGGAACGCGCTCACGGACCCCCTGGTCCATCCACTCGGACAGTCAGCCACCGTCTTCACAGTAGATGAAATCTCAGGAGGCTACAAGGCAGGAGAGTTTACTGCGAGGAGACAGTCATGGATGAGGGTTCATCGTTCGCGTTCGCACTTCAGGCCTCGGCCCGTGACCGCGGGCGGGCCAGGGAGGCCAAGGCTGCGGGGTCAAGCCCGGCAGGGCGCCGGCGCCGATATTATGCGGGCGCTCAGTCCTTGCCCTCGTACTTGAAGGACACCTTGAGCTTGGTGCGATAGGCTTCGACCTTGCCCTTTTCGATCACCAGGTCCTGCTCGAGAACTTGCGCAACACGCAGGTCTCGAAGACTCTTGGAGGCGCGCGCGATGGCGGCCGCGGCAGCCTTCTCCCAGGATTCCGAGCTCGTGCCGACCAGTTCGATGACTTTGTAAACGCTCTCGGCCATCAGATCCTCCCTCGGCGCCCGCGTTGAGACCGCTTCGATCGGCGGGGACATTTCGGGCGCGCGACGCCAACAGCTTGCGGCCCGAACGCCCGCGAGGTCAAGCTGAGTGGGCCAGGGCTGAAAACATCCGCGTGATGAGACGTCCGATTTCGGGCGCCAGGCTGCTCAGGCTCGAGTCCCTGAAAGGGCAAGGCGCGGTCGACCCAGAGCGTCGCGAAGCCGTGCACGGCCGACCAGGCGAGGAGCACGAGGCCGGCGGGGTCGCCCTTCGGCGCTTCACCGGCTTGCTGGCAGGCGACGACCGCGTCGCGCAGAATGTTGAAAGTGCGCAATCCCGTCCTCGGTCGGGCCGATGGATGTCGAGGCGCCGTGAAACATCACGCGGAAATACCCGAGCGACGAGCGCGCGAACGCCACATAGGCTAAGCCCAGCGCCTGGAGACGAGCGCTGGCGCTGTCGGGCGCCGCGTCGCGCGCCGCGGTCAACTGCGCCTCGAGCCGCGCAAAGCCCTCCTCCGCGATCGACGCCAGCAAGTCGCTGCGGTTGGGGAAGTGATGATAGGGCGCGCCTGGACTGACGCCCGCGCGCGCAGCCAGCTCGCGCAGGCTCAACGCATCGACCCCGCGTTGGGCGATCGTCTTGACGGCAGTCTCGATCAGCGCCTGACGCAGGCGCCCATGATGGTAGTCGGCCTTCCTTTTCGCGCGCATGGGGCCCAGACTCAGCGAGCGTACGCGTAAGGGCCGCCCCGGCTCAGCGCCCTTTGATAAGCAGGCCGCAAATGAATGCGGGCAAGGAAGCTCATGAGGTTCGGTCGCGACGCATTCAATCCCCCGCGGGAGCTCGCGGCTTCGAGCGGGAAGCTCATCATGATGTCCGCGGCGGAGAACGCGTCCCCGGCGAACCATTGCTTATTGTCCAGCTCCTTCTCCAGATAATCGAGATGAAGCTTTATTTGGCCGTCCACGTATCGCCGCGCCGCCCAGCCGAACAGGCCAAGCCTGCTGACGACGAGCTTCAACAGCAGGGGAGGCATGCAGCGAGCCTTCGGCGTAATGCAGCCAGTAGCGATAGCGCCAAGTGGATTCATCGCCCTCTGCCGGCGCCAATCCCTCGCCGTATCGAGCGACAAGATAGTCGACGATCGCCCCGGTTTCGGCGAGGCGCAGCGAACCATCCTCGATGATCGGCGACTTTCCCAAGGGGTGGATGCGCCGCAGGCTCGCCGGCGCGAGCATCGTCTTCGCGTCCCGCTGGTAACGAATGACTTCGTAGTCGAGGCCGATCTCCTCGAGGAGCCACAAGACGCGCTGCGAGCGCGAATTGTTCAGATGATGGACCTTGATCAAGACGCATATTCCGATCGCAACGTCGCCGCTCTGGCGAGCTTCGACGGTTTGGGACGTGCGATCAAGATCAGGCTTGTGCTCCTCAGGGCGCGGCCGGCTCGCGCCGCATGATCTGGACACCCAGCGCAGCGAGAATACCACAGCCGAAGGTCACGGTGAGGCCGATGACCAGCGGCAGGTGCAGGACGCCGAGCACATATCCGAGCCCGCTGATCGCCGCCGCGGCTCCGATGGCGATCCCCACATACGACACCGCCCGCGGCAGCAGCGGCTCGCTCCGGCCGAGGTCCGCGCATAGAACCGCGATGAAGCCCAAGCCATAGGGGACGCCGGCGGCGGCGAACAGAAAGTCGAACCACGACTTGATCGCGACGAACGGCGCAGAGTCGGCGCTCTGCGCCAACGGAAAGAACAGCGCCGCGGTCATCGAATCGAACACGATGGCGAGCGCAACGCTGACCCCCATCAGCGCCCAGCCGGCGGGCGCAAGGTCGCTCAGGCGGCCGGTCCGCGAAGCCAAAACGATGGACGCCGCGAGCAGCAGGCAATCGCCGAGGAAGGCGAAGCCGCCCGCGAGGGCCAAGGCCTGCGGTCCGAGCCTGAGCGCATCGGCCAAAGCTTGCGCACGCTCGGCCGGCAGCGCCGGCAGCCCCAGCTCCGGCGTCAAACGGGCGTAGAAGAGGGTGCCGACGAACAGCGCCGCCGCGCCCGACGCGAGCAGCGCGCCTGAGAGAACATCGCCCGATGCAGGCGCGCTTCGCGCCGTCTCTGCTGCAATCGCCGCCATGACGCTTCTCCTGCGCTCTGCTTGATCTAAGCGATGATTAGATCCGGAGCGCGCTCTAGTCAAGGCAAATCTAATCGACGATTAGATAGAAGCTCTCAAACGCTTCGAATTCAGCCACCGTGTCATTCCCGCGCAAACCGGGAATCCAGGCTTTGTCGCGGCCGCGCTGGATGCCGGCTTTCGCGGGCATGACAGGTTAATGCGCCCGTGGTTTTGGACTGAGGTTAGCGAAACTTCTCGTTCGCCAAGCGCGCTCATGGCGCTTTCGATGCGCACATCCTCGTCGCTGGCCGGGACGAGCCCGGCCATGACGTCGCGCGTTGAAAGTCCGCATCGGCTATGATTCCGCTGATTGGGAATCTTGCGAACCCCTTGAAGTGCGATCATGACCGACGAACTCAGGAATGCGACCTTGGCGACCGATCGCTCCGCATTGGAAGAGCCAGTCGATCGCGCGCGGCGT
Organism: uncultured Alphaproteobacteria bacterium; assembly: GCA_963833955.1. Classification (GTDB taxonomy): domain Bacteria; phylum Pseudomonadota; class Alphaproteobacteria; order Rhizobiales; family Beijerinckiaceae; genus Roseiarcus. The sequence goes on from CAWHZY010000010.1 coordinate 206,665, forward strand.
TCGAAGCGCGCCCGGGTTCGAAACGCAGAGCTTCTGGCGGCGGCGCTCGCCATGATCGCAGGCTTTGTCGACGCCTACGGCATGATCACTTACGGCGTCTACGTGTCGTTCATGAGCGGAAACACCACCCAGACCGGCTATCAGGCCGCGGAGGGCGCGTTTGGCCCCGCTTCGCTTTCGGCGCTGGCGATCCTGTTCTTCGTCGTCGGATCGTTTGCCGGGACCCTCATGACCGAGTTCGCGGGACGTTACGCGCGACAGGTTTTGTATTGCGTGGTCGCAGCCGCGCTTGCGGCGATCGTCGGCCTGACGCAATTCGGCATGCTACCGGGAGCGTTCGCGATCGCGGCGATAAGCGTCGCGATGGGGGTGATGAACAACGCGCTCTCCCGCGTCGGCGCACAAGCGGTAAGCCTGACCTTCGTTACCGGGAGCTTGAGCCGCGTCGGATCGAGTCTCGCGCTTGCCCTGAGGCGCGCGCCCCTTCGAGACGCGCAGGGCCCGTGGGACACCCATCTGCGCCGCGCGCTGCTGCTCGCTCGAACTCTGGCTCGGCTTCCTGGTCGGCGCGATGCTGTCGGGCGCGGCCACGCCGCGGTATGGCGCGTCGGTGCTTCTGGCTCCGGCCCTGATCCTCGCCGTCCTGGCGGCGTTCGATCGTTCGGACCGCGGCGCCGCTGGCTGAGCGCTTACTCCGCCGCGACCGCGGTCACGGGCACGTAGTTCAAGACCGGCCCGAGCCAGCGCTCCACGTCCGAGACGTCCATGCCCTTCCGCGCCGCATAATCCTCGACCTGATCGCGCTCGACCTTGGCGACGCCAAAGTAATGCGACTCGGGATGGGCGACGTAGACGCCAGAGACCGACGAGGCCGGCCACATGGCGTAGCTCTCGGTGAGCTGGACGCCCGTCGCGCGCTCGGCGTCGAGCAGCCGGAACAGGGTCGCTTTTTCAGTGTGGTCGGGCTGCGCGGGATAGCCGGGCGCGGGGCGAATGCCCTTGTAGGGTTCGGCGATCAGGTCCTCGGGCGTGAACGCTTCATCGGGCGCGTAACCCCAGAGCTCGCGGCGCACGCGCGCGTGCATCGCTTCAGCGAAAGCTTCGGCGAAGCGGTCGGCCAACGCCTTGACCATGATCGACGAATAATCGTCGTTGGCGTGTTCGAAGCGCTTGGCGATGGCGTCATCCGCGAGCCCTGCCGTGACAACGAACGCGCCGACATAATCGTGGGCGCCGCTCGAAGCGGGCGCGACGAAATCGGCGAGCGCGACGTTGGGCCGCCCATCGCGGCGCGAGAGCTGCTGGCGAAGCGTGAACAAAGTCGCGATTGGGGTCGCGCGCGAATCGTCGGCGAACAGGCGGATGTCGTCGCCCGCTTGCGCCGCCGGCCAGAAGCCGACCACCGCTTTCGGCGTGAACCAGCGCTCGTCGATGATGCGCTTGAGCATCGCCTGCGCGTCATCGAACAACGCGCGCGCCGCCGCGCCCTGGGCCGGATCGTCAAGGATGGCCGGATAGCGGCCCTTGAGCTCCCAGGTCTGGAAGAACGGGGTCCAGTCGATATAGCGCGCAAGGTCGGCGAGATCGCTCCACTCGTACGAGCGCGGGCCAAAGTAGGTCGGCGTCGCGGGGCGATAGGCGCTCCAATCGGCCTTCAGCGCATTGGCGCGCGCTTTCGCAAGCGGAACCCGGACCTTGTCGGCTTCGCTGCGCTCGTGCGCCTCCGCCACCTTGCGGTATTCGGCGCGCACCGACTGGATGGTCGCGGCGCGGGTCTCCGGCGAGAGCAGCGAGGACACAACGCCAACCGCGCGGCTCGCGTCGTTGACGTGCACCGTCTGACAGCGGGAATAGCGGGGATGAATCTTGACCGCGGTATGGACGCGGCTCGTCGTTGCGCCGCCGATGAGGAGGGGAATGTCAAAACCCTCGCGCTCCATCTCGGAGGCGACATGAACCATCTCGTCGAGGGAGGGGGTGATGAGGCCGGAAAGGCCGATCGCGTGGGCATGTCTCTCGCGCGCGACGGCGAGGATCTTCGAGGCTGGCGTCATCACGCCAAGATCGATGATCTCGTAATTGTTGCAGGCGAGCACGACGCCGACGATGTTCTTGCCGATGTCATGCACGTCGCCCTTGACGGTCGCGAGCACGATCGTGCCCGCGGTCCGGCGCTCATCGCCGCCAGCGGCCTTTTCCGCTTCCATGTACGGCAGCAAGATCGCCACCGCCTGCTTCATGACGCGCGCCGACTTCACGACCTGCGGCAGGAACATTTTTCCGGCGCCGAACAGGTCGCCGACCACGTTCATGCCCGCCATCAGCGGACCCTCGATCACATCGAGCGGGCGCTTGGCCTCGAGCCTCGCCTCCTCGGTGTCGGCTTCGATGAACTCGGTCACTCCGTTGACCAGCGCATGCGCGATGCGCTTGTCGACCGGCCACGTGCGCCATTCGAGATCCTGGGGCTTTGCCTCCATCCCGCCCTTGCCGCGGAAGCGCTCGGCGAGGCTAAGCAGGCGCTCGGTCGCGTCCGGGCGGCGGTTGAGGACGACATCCTCGCAGGCCTCGCGCAATTCCGGCTCGATCGTCTCGTAGACCGCGAGCTGTCCGGCGTTGACGATGCCCATGTCCATGCCGGCCTGGATGGTGCGGTAGAGGAACACCGCGTGCATGGCCTCGCGCACCGGCTCGTTGCCACGGAACGAGAACGAAAGGTTCGAGACGCCGCCCGAGATATGCGCGTGGGGCAGCGTCTGGCGAATCTGCCGCGTCGCCTCGATGAAGGCGACGCCGTAGCCGTTGTGCTCCTCGATGCCGGTCGCGACGGCGAAGATGTTCGGGTCGAAGACGATGTCCTCGGGCGGAAAGTCGGCCTTCTCGGTCAGAAGCTTGTAGGCGCGCGTGCAGATGGAGACCTTGCGCTCGAGCGTGTCGGCCTGGCCCTGCTCATCGAACGCCATCACCACGACCGCTGCGCCATAGGCGCGAACGAGTTTGGCTTGGCGGAGGAATTCTTCCTCGCCTTCCTTCATCGAGATCGAATTGACGATCGGCTTGCCCTGCACACATTTGAGCCCGGCCTCGATCACCGAGAATTTCGACGAATCGACCATCACCGGCACGCGTGCGATATCGGGCTCGGAGGCGACGAGGTTAAGGAACTCGACCATCACCGCTTTCGAGTCGATAAGTCCCTCGTCCATATTGATGTCGATCACCTGCGCCCCGTTCGCGACCTGATCGCGCGCGACAACGAGCGCGCCGGAATAGTCGCCGGCAGTGATGAGTTTGCGGAACTTGGCCGAGCCGGTGACGTTGGTGCGCTCGCCGATGTTGACGAACGGAATGTCGGAGGTGAGCGTGAACGGCTCGAGGCCCGAGAGGCGCATCAGCGGCGCGATCGTCGGCGCGGTTCGCGGCTTATGAGCGCGAACCGTTTCGGCGATGGCGCGGATGTGGTCCGGGGTCGAGCCGCAGCATCCCCCGACAATGTTGACGATGCCGTCGGCAGCGAATTCGCCGATCTGCTCGGCCATCGCCTCGGGGCTTTCGTCATATTGGCCGAAGGCGTTGGGCAGGCCGGCGTTCGGGTAGGCGCAGACGAGTGTGTCTGCAGCGGCTGAGATCTCCGCCAGGTGCTCGCGCATTGCGCTGGCTCCAAGCGCGCAATTGAGGCCGATCGAAAAGGGTCGCGCATGGCGCACCGAATGCCAGAACGCCGTCGGCGTCTGGCCGGAGAGGGTGCGTCCTGAGCGATCGGTGATGGTGCCCGAGATCATCAGCGGCATCTGAAAGCCGCGCTCGGCGAAGGCCTCGAAGCAGGCGAAGATCGCCGCCTTGGCGTTGAGCGTGTCGAAGATGGTTTCGATGATGAGGAGGTCCGCTCCGCCGTCGATGAGGCCTCGGATCTGCTCGCCATAGGCGATGCGGAGCTCGTCGAAGCTGACCGCGCGGAAGCCTGGATTGTTGACGTCCGGCGACAGCGACGCGGTGCGGTTCGTCGGCCCCAGGGCGCCGGCGACGAAACGGCGCCGTCCGTCCGCCTTCTCCGCCTTGATCGCCGCGCGCCGCGCCAAGCGCGCCCCGTCGCGATTGAGCTCGTAGACCTGATCCTCCATCCCATAATCGGCCTGCGCAATCGAGGTCGAAGAGAAGGTGTTGGTCTCCAGAATGTCAGCGCCGGCAAGCGCGTAAGCCAGATGGATGTCTTCGATCGCCTGTGGCTGGGTCAGGGTCAAAAGGTCGTTGTTGCCCTGCAAGGCGCGGTCGCAGGAATGAAAACGATCGCCGCGGAAATGCGTCTCACCGAGATTCAGGCACTGGATCTGGGTGCCCATCGCGCCGTCAATGATCAGGATACGCTCGCCGGCGGCGCGTTTCAGCGCCGTCAGCGCGTCCTCGCGGCGCGTTGGGTCCGTGTCAAAGGCGGGGGTGGGAGACCAGTTCATTCCGCGTTCCGCTCACTCGCTGCGCACTGACATAATCATATAAACATGTCTTTATATGAAAGCAAGCAACTTTGCTGGAGCGCAACCAGCAAAAGCCTTTGCGGCCGCACGGCGATCTGCGAAAAGCATGGCGCCCTATCGGTATGCGGCCAGTTAAAACGATCAATTGATCCCGCGTGAATGAGAGGGTTACGGAGGAAGGCCGATCGGATCGGCGCGCATTGTCTTTCCCGGCAAGCAATCATCGACCGGGTCGCGCTCCGACCGGCAATGCGAGCTTCCGTTCAAGATCCAGGCAGGGTTTCAGTCATGAATGACAGGGTCGACGGACCAAACACGCGCTTTTCGATCACCGATCAGGAGGCGCTTCAATTCCACTCGCGCGGGCGGCCCGGCAAGCTCGAGATCATGCCGACCAAGCCCATGGCGACCCAGCGCGACCTCTCGCTCGCGTATTCGCCGGGGGTTGCGGTTCCGGTCAAGGCGATCGCCGCCGATCCGTCGACCGCCTACGACTACACGACGCGCGGCAACATGGTCGCGGTCATTTCCAACGGCACGGCGATCCTTGGACTTGGCAACCTCGGCGCGCTTGCCTCGAAGCCGGTGATGGAAGGCAAGGCGGTCTTGTTCAAGCGCTTCGCCGACGTCGATTCGATCGACCTCGAAGTCGGAACCGAGGATCCGGACGAGTTCATCAACGCCGTGAGATATCTAGGCCCCTCGTTCGGCGGGATCAATCTCGAGGACATCAAGGCGCCGGAGTGCTTCTACATCGAGGAGCGCCTGCGCGAAATGATGGACATTCCCGTCTTCCACGACGATCAGCACGGCACCGCGATCATCGCGGCTGCGGGCATGATCAACGCCATGCATATGACCGGGCGAGACATCAAAACGACGCGGCTCGTCTGCAACGGCGCCGGCGCCGCGGGCATCGCCTGTCTCGACCTGATCAAGGCGATGGGCTTTGAGGCGGCCAACGTCATCCTGTGCGACACGAAGGGCGTCGTCTATCGCGGCCGTCAGGAAGGCATGAATCAGTGGAAGTCCGCGCATGCGATCGAAACGCCGCTCAGAACGCTCGAAGACGCGCTCAAGGACGCGGATATTTTCTTCGGTCTTTCGGCCAAGGGCGCGCTGACGCCGGAGATGGTCAAGAGCATGGCGCCCGATCCGATCATTTTCGCCATGGCGAATCCCGATCCGGAAATCACCCCTGAAGAGGCGAAGAAGGCCCGAGACGACGTGATCATCGCCACCGGACGCTCCGACTATCCGAACCAGGTCAATAACGTCCTCGGCTTTCCCTATATTTTCCGCGGCGCGCTCGACGTGCGCGCCAAGACGATCAACATGGAGATGAAGATCGCAGCCGCGCACGCGCTCGCCGACCTCGCGCGCGAGGACGTTCCCGATGAGGTGGCCGCGGCTTATCGCGGCGCGAGGCCTCGCTTCGGGCGCGAGTACATCATTCCGGTGCCGTTCGATCCGCGCCTCATCCATGTCGTGCCGATCGCGGTGGCCAAGGCCGCGATGGCGTCCGCCGTCGCCCGGCGGCCGATCGTCGATCTCGAGGCCTACAAAGCGCAATTGTCTGCGCGCCGCGACCCGATCGCGGGCGCCATGCAGCTCATCATCGAGCGGGTTCGCCGGACTCCCAAACGCGTTGTATTTGCAGAGGGCGAAGAAGAGCAGGTGATCCGCGCCGCTTACTCGTTCGTCAATCAGGGTCTTGGCGAGGCGATTCTGGTTGGACGAGAGGACCGCGTGCGCAGCGTCGCCAAGGCGACGGGCCTCGATCTCTCGGACAAGGGCATCGAGATTCACAATGCCCGCCTTTCGCAGCGCAATTCGATCTACGCCCAATTCCTCTATGAGCGGCTGCAGCGGAAGGGCTATCTGTTCCGCGACTGTCAGCGCATGATCAACCAGGATCGCAATTACTTCGCTGCGGCCATGGTCGCGCGCGGAGACGCCGACGCGATCGTGACGGGCGTCACCCGCAACTTTTCGATCGCGCTGGAGGAAGTCCGGCGCGTGATCGACGACAAGCCGGGTCACCGGGTTGTCGGCGTCTCAATCATCCTGTCGCGAGGGCGGCCGATTTTGGTTGCTGACACTGCGATCTCCGAGATGCCGACTGCCCAGGATCTCGCCGAAATCGCCATAGAGGCGGCGGGCGTCGCCCGGCGGCTCGGTTACGAGCCGCGCGTGGCGATGCTCGCCTTCTCCAATTTCGGCCATCCGCCCGGCGAACGCGCGCTGCGGGTGCAGGAAGCGGTGCGGATCCTCGACGCCAAGCGGGTCGACTTCGAGTACGACGGCGAAATGGGCGCCGACGTCGCGCTCAACAAGGAGTTGATGACCGCCTATCCGTTCTGCCGGCTGAAAGACACGGCGAACGTGCTCATCATGCCCGCCTTCCACTCCGCCGCCATCTCGACCCGCATGCTGCAGGAACTGGGCGGCGCGACGGTCATTGGACCGTTGATCGTCGGGCTCGAGAAGCCGGTGCAGATCGTCTCGCTCGGCGCCAAGGATTCCGACATTGTGAACATGGCCGCCATGGCCAGCTTCAATATCGGCGGGTGACAAGCGACGCTCAAAGCTTCATTCAAGACCAACTGTCGTCGTCTCGACCCGCAAAAACGTCTTCTGATAGGCCCACTCGCCAAGGTTCGAGACCTGGCCGGTGAGTCGCGCGCCCTCGCGCCCCAGCTTCCCGACAACCGATGAACGAGCCGCCGCGGCTCTGGCGTCAGTCTTGGTCATTGCGGTCGCGAAGCGCTTGCCGTCCTTGAGGAGATGGTCCTGAATCGCGATGGCCGGAACGAGCTGATAAATGTTGAGACCCAGGCGCCGCGGACTGTTCGGGAAGACCGCGTAATCGGCGGGCTGGCGCGCGCTCTCCGTCAGCTCCAGGTAGCGCCTGGCGCCGTCGCGGCTGAGGATATAGGCCGCCGCGCTTTCGTGACGCGAATAGAGCCTGGCGATTTCGCGGCCGCCGCTCGCGCTCAGCCGCTCGCCGAGCCTGACCTTCTGAAAATAGGTGTCCAGCTTCACCGAATGGGCGTCCTTCGGGGCCCATTTCGCCTCGCTGAGCAGCGCGGCAAAGCCCGGCTGGACATGCAGGTCGTCCTCCAGGAAGCACGCAAGGCTTTCGGCGCTTGCAAGGAATTTGCGCCAGGCGGTCCTGTGACTTTCCAGGCAGGCCAGTTCGAAGCGGGTAAGCCCTTGCATTGTCGCGGGGCGCGTCGAGCCGTCGACAGCGGGAACGCGCTCGAAAGCGACGCCGTCCAACTGCTCGCGCATATGCGCGAGGCGTTCGGGGTGCCGATCGAGATTGATCAGGTAGATCTTCATTGCGCTTCCGCTCAGCGCTCTCACTCCGCCTCGTTCAGCGTTGAGCGTGCGCTCTGATCATTCGCCGGGAGCGCAGCGCTCAGACCTTCATCTGCGCGCCAAGCTCGACGACGCGATCGGACGGCAAATTGAAGAAGTCCGGCGCGCTCGCCGCCTGTTTCGTGAGGGCGATGAACAGCTTGTCCTGCCACTGGGGCATGCCTGAGTTGGGCGCTGTTTTCAGCGTGCGCCGCCCGAGGAAGAACGACGTCGTCATGATGTCGAACTTGAGTCCGGCCTTCCGCATCGCCGCCAGCGCGCGTGGAATATGCGGTTGCTCCATATAGCCGAAGTGGAGCGTGACCAGCATGAAATCCGACGACAAACTCTTCATTTCGTATCGATTGCTGAGGGAGACGCGCGGGGTCGTCTCGGTGCGTACGTTCAAGAGCACGACGCGCTCGTGCAGCACCTTGTTGTGCTTGAGATTGTGCATGAGCGACGACGGGGCCGAGGTCGGATCATTGGTGAGGAAGACCGCCGTCCCCGGAACCCTCACCGGCTTCGACTTCTCGAGCATCTTGATCAGATCCAGCATCGGGATCGAGTCCCGATGCGTCCGAGCCAGCAGGATGACGCTGCCGCGCGACCAGGTCCACATCAGGATGAACATCGCCACGCCGAGCGTGAGAGGCACCCAGCCGCCGTCCACGACCTTGTAGAGGTTGGCGATGAAAAAGGCGACATCGATCGAAAGAAAAGCGCCGGTCAACGCCAGCGCCGCCCAGAGCGGCCATCGCCACAGCTTCCAGACGACAAAGAAGGCGAGCGAGGTGGTCGCAACCATCGTGCCCGAAACCGCGATGCCGTAGGCGTTGGCCAAGGCGTCGGACGAACGGAACAAGAGCACCAGCCCCAGGACACCCAGGAGAAGGATGCGGGTGACGCGGGGAATGAAAATCTGCCCCTCCTGGGTCGAGGAGGTATGGACGATTTCGAGGCGGGGCAGCAATCCGAGCTGGATCGCCTGGCTCGCGAGGGAATAGGCGCCCGTGATGACGGCCTGACTCGCGATCACGGTCGCGGCGGTCGAGAGGAGAACGAGCGGCGCCAAGCCCCAGCCCGGCGCCATCAGATAAAACGGGTTTTGGACCGCGCTCGGGTCGCTGAGGATGAGCGCGCCCTGGCCGAGATAGTTGCAGACCAGCGCCGGCAGAACGATGAACAGCCAGGCTGCCTGGATTGGCCGCCGTCCGAAATGGCCCATGTCGGCGTAGAGCGCTTCCGCGCCCGTCACCGCCAGAAAAACGCTGCCGAGGACGATGAATCCGATCGTCCCTCGGGCATAAATGAAGGCGGCGCCCGGGATCGGGCTCAAAGCCTCCAAGATGCGCCAATCGGAGGCGATATGCACAATTCCAAGCCCGGCGTTGACAGCGAAGAACGCGACCATGATCGGGCTGAAGAAGGCTGCGACTTTGGCCGTCCCGCGGCTTTGGGCGGCGAACAGCATCACGAGAATGACGATGGTCGCGGGCAAGATGTAAGGCGTGAGATTGGCGTCGACCTGCTTCAGGCCCTCGAGTGCGGAGAGAACCGAAATTGCCGGCGTGATGACGGCGTCGCCCGAAAACAGGGCGGCGCCGGCGACGCCGAGCAGAAACGCGATCGGCGTCTTCTGCCCAAGGGCGCGCTGAGCCAGCGCCTTGAGCGACAGGATGCCGCCCTCGCCCTTGTTGTCGGCCTGCATCAGGTAGACCACGTATTTCGCCGTGACGACGATCAGCAAGGCCCAGATGATGAGGGAGACGACGCCGATGACATCGGCCGGTCGGAGCGCGGCGCCTTTGAACTGGCCGAGCGCAGTCTGCAGCGCGTAAAGGGGACTTGTGCCGATGTCGCCGAACACGACGCCGATCGAACCCAGCATAAGAACCGAGAAACGCCCCGACGAATGCGTCAGGTCACCCTCGGCGCCATAGATTGGCGGGGGGACGGCGTCATTCGAAACGGGGTGAGACATGCGTAAAGAAAACCTAGGGGTCGCCGGCTCTCGGCAGCCCTGAAAACGGCGGGTGTCTATACCCTCTCATCCCGTGAACGGGAAGTGACGGAATTACCGCACGCGGCTAACGCTGGACAGCCTTCTTTTGTGCCGCCGGCTTGCGGGGGCTCGCAGCGGGGGCGCTCGCCCATTACGAGGCTGTCTTTCTCGCGTGTTCAGCGACCAATTCCGCAACGATTTCCGGCTTTTCAACATTCGGCAAATGCCCCGCGCCTTCAATGATTTCAAAGCGCGAGCCGGGGATAAGCGCGGCGGTTTCCTTGACCAGAGCGACGGGCGTGGAGCCGTCCTGGTCGCCGACCAGGCACAGGGTCGGGGCCTCGATCCGTCCGGCATAGGCTCGGAGGTCGGCGCGCTTCAAGGCCCCGCAGGCGGCGAGATAGCCTTGGGGCGGCGTTCGCGTGAGCATGGCGCGCATGCCGGTGAGCTCTGCAGACCGTGCGGAACGGAAGTCGGCGGTGAACCACCGTTCGATGACGGCATCCGCGAGTGCTTCAATTCCGCCGCGCTCGACCTGAGCGATTTGCTGGTCCCAGACTTCATCCGTTCCGATCTTCGCCGCGGTGTCGCAAAGGACGAGCGCCGCGACGCGTTTGGGGTGGTGACGATAGAACTCCTGGGCGATGAGACCGCCGATGGACAACCCGACAATCGTCGCGCGTCCAACGCCGGCGCGATCCAGAAGCGACGCGAGGTCGCGCGCATAGTCGGCCATGTCGTTCTGGTCGGGTCCGGATTCGGACAGCCCGTGGCCGCGCTTGTCGTATGTGATGATGCGGAAGTCGGGCGCGAGGATCTCGGCGACCTCGTTCCAGATGCGGAAGTCAGTGCCGAGCGAATTGATGAAGACAAGCGGCCGGCCCGTCGCGGCGGCCCTGGTCGGAAAATGGATAACGAGGCCGTTGGCCTTCACGAATTTCATGGCGCAGGTTTCTCGGGCGAACCGCCCTCTTTCATACGAGAACGGACTTGACCAGCGGCGTGATGTCAGAGTGTGCGATTTTGCGCGCGGCGCAAGCCTTTCAATCGCTTAGGCTCATTTTTCTGCAACTGCATTCCGCCTCGACACCGTTGGGCAAGCGTCCATAGATAACATTAAAGATATGTAAAAGGCGAATTATCTACGGCTGTTGACGCCCCGCGGCTCGCGCCATGCAAGAGCGCCGACGCGTCATTCATGATAGGATCGCCAAATCCAGAGGCGACGTCATGGCGGAAACGCGGAAGATCGCTGCGATCCTGGTCGCCGATGTCGTCGGTTATAGCAGGCTCGTCGGGGCCGATGAGGAGGGAACGCTGGCGCGGCTGCGCGCGCTGCGCAACGATCTGGTTGATCCTGCGATCGCCGCGCATCATGGGCGCGTCGTCAAGCGCACCGGCGACGGCAGTCTCATCGAGTTTCGCAGCGTCGTCGACGCCGTGCGCTGCGCGGTCGAGGTGCAGAACCGCATGGTCGAGCGCAACGCGGGCGTGGCTGAGGAGCGGCGAATTCGAATTCCGCGTCGGCGTCCATTTGGGCGACGTTGTCGAGGAGGCCGACGGCGATCTGATGGGCGACGGCGTCAATATCGCAGCGCGGCTGGAGGGCATCGCCAAGCCCGGCGCAATCTGCCTCTCCGAGGACGCTTATCGTCAGGTGAAGGGGCGGCTTGATCTCGCCGTGATCGATCTCGGCCCGATCCAGCTCAAGAACATCGCGGAGCCGATCCGGGTCTATTCGCTTGAAATCGGCGCGCCCGCCCAGGCGAGGCCCGCGCCGACCTCCGCGCCAGAAAAATCCGCGCCGACCGCGCCTATCGATGGTCGTCTTGCCATTCGCCAACATCGGCGGCGGCGCGGAGCACGAGCCTTTCGTCGATGGCGTCACCGAGAGCCTGACGACCGATCTTTCACGCATTCGGGGCGCGTTCGTGATTGCCCGCAATACGGCGTTCGCCTACAAAGGCCCAGCCGCTCGACTTGAAGACGATCGGGCGCGAGTTGAACGTCCGCTATGTCCTCGAGGGCAGCGTTCAGCGCGGCGGGAACCGCATGCGCGTCAATGTCCAGCTCATCGACGCCGAGACCGGCAGTCATCTCTGGGCCGAGCGGTTCGACAAGCCCTGGCCGATCTCTTCGACATGCAGGACGAAATCGTCGCGCGGCTGGCAAATGCGCTGAACGCCGAACTCGTCGCCGCCGAGGCGCGGCGCGCGGAACAGGCGCCGAACCCCAACTCGATGGACCTCTATTTCCAAGGGTTGGCCTGGTTCAACAAGGGTCGAACCCCGGACAATGTCGCGCAAGCGCGCAGCTTTTTCGATCGCGCGCTCGTCCGCCGATCCCGGCAATATCGACGCGCTGATTGGATCGGCGTACGCAGACACGGTCGACGGCGCAAATTCGTTTGTGACCGATCCCATCGGCGGCCTTCGCGGCGGCCGAAGCGAAGTTGACCAAAGCCCTGTCGCTCGGTCCCGGACCATGCGCGCGGCCATATGTTGTTGGGATATGTCGAGATTTTCACAAAGCGCGCTGCGCAGGGCATCGCCGAATGTGAGCATGCGTTGGCGCTGGATCGAAATCTTGCCGACTGCCCATTCCATTATCGGACTCGGTAAGATTTTGATCGGTCACGCCGAAGAAACCGAGGCTCACATTGCTGAGGCCCTGCGCCTCAGCCCGCGCGATACGATGGCTTACGTCTGGATGACCAACGCGGGCAGTGCGAAGAACCACCTCGGCAGCTATGAGCAAGCGGTCGCGTGGTGTAGACGGGCGATCGAGGCCAATCGAAATTATCCGAGTTCCAAATTTTGTGTTGGCCGCCGCGCTCGCACAGCTCGGTCGAGTTGACGAGGCGCATTCCGCAGTCAAGGCCGGCCTCGCGCTCAACCCGACCTTCATCCTTTCCCGCGCCCGCGCCGCCTGGACGCGAGGAGCGACAACCCGACGTATCTCGCCCAGCTTGAGCCCATTCTCGAAGGTCTGCGCAAGGCCGGCGTTCCCGAACAGTGACCATGCCTCACGCCGTGCTCGCCGCCTTCCTGCCCAGCGCGGCTTGCGCGGCGGCGAGGCGGGCGATCGGGATGCGGAACGGGGAGCACGAGACGTAGTCGAGACCCGCCTGTTCGCAGAAGGCGATCGAGGCCGGATCGCCGCCGTGCTCGCCGCAGACGCCGAGCTTGAGATCGGGGCGGGTCGCGCGGCCGCGCGCGGCGGCGATGGTCACAAGTTCGCCGACGCCTTCGGTGTCCAAGGTCACGAACGGATCGGCCTTGAGCAGCCCCTTGACGGTGTAGAAGCCGAGGAACGAGGCGGCGTCGTCGCGCGACACGCCGAGCGTGGTCTGGGTCAGATCGTTGGTGCCGAACGAGAAGAACTCGGCGCTCTCCGCGATGTCGCCGGCGCGAAGCGCCGCGCGCGGCAGTTCGATCATGGTGCCGACCTGATAGGGCATGTTCACGCCCGTCTCCTTGGCGACGGCTTCGGCCATGGCGACGACGATCGCCTTGACCAGGTCGAGTTCGGGCCGCCCGAACACCAGCGGGACCATGATCTCGGCGGCGACCGGCTTGCCCGTCTTTCGCCCCGCCTCGACCGCGCCCTCGAAGATCGCGCGCGCCTGCATTTCGGCGATCTCCGGATAGCGGATGGCGAGGCGCACGCCGCGGAAGCCGAGCATCGGGTTGAACTCATGCAGCTCCGCCGCGCGCGCCCGCAACTTCTCCGCGCTCACGCTCATCGCCTTGGCGACCTCGTTGATCTCCTCGTCCGTCTTCGGCAGGAATTCATGCAGCGGCGGGTCGAGCAGGCGGATCGTGACCGGCAGGCCGCTCATGATCTCGAACAATTCGGCGAAGTCCTTGCGCTGCATCGGCAGAAGCTTGGCGAGCGCCGCGCGGCGTCCCTGCTCGTCGTCGGCGAGGATCATCTGGCGCACCGCCACGATCCGCTCGCCGTCGAAGAACATGTGCTCGGTGCGGCAAAGGCCGATGCCCTCGGCGCCGAATGAGCGGGCGGCGCGCGCGTCCGCCGCGGTCTCGGCGTTGGCGCGCACCTTCATGCGCCTGACCGCATCCGCCCAGGTCATGAGGGTCAAGAAATCGCCGGTCATCTCCGGCTTCACCATCGGCGCCGCGCCGGCCATCACTTCGCCCGAGCCGCCGTCGATGGTGAGGATGTCGCCTTTCTTCAGCGTTTTTCCGCTCGCCGTCATGGTCTGCCCGGTATAGTCGATGCGGATCGCGCTGACGCCTGAGACGCAGGGCTTGCCCATGCCGCGCGCGACGACCGCGGCGTGCGAGGTCATGCCGCCGCGCGTGGTCACGACGCCCTCGGCGGCGTGCATGCCGTGAATGTCCTCCGGGCTCGTCTCCACTCTGACCAGGATCGATTTTCGTCCGGCCTGACGCAAAGCCTGCGCTTCGTCGGCGGAAAACACGATCTCTCCGCTTGCCGCGCCAGGCGAAGCCGGAAGGCCGGTCGCGATCGCCGCGGGTTTGCTTTTCGGGTCGAGCATCGGGTGCAGAAGCTGGTCGAGCGCGCCAGGCTCGATGCGGCTCACCGCGTCCTCGCGCGAGATCAGGCCCTCGTTCGCCATCTCGACCGCGCAGCGTAGCGCGGCCCTCGCCGTGCGCTTGCCATTGCGGGTCTGAAGCATCCATAATTTGCCGCGCTCGACCGTGAACTCGAGGTCCTGCATGTCGCGATAGTGCTTCTCGAGCAGCTCAGTCGTGGCGACGAATTGGGCGAACACCTCGGGCATCAGCGATTCGAGCGAGGGCTCACCGGAATGGGCCGCCTTGCGCGCCGCCTCGGTGATGTTCTGCGGCGTGCGGATGCCGGCCACGACATCTTCGCCCTGGGCGTTGACGAGGAATTCGCCGTAGAGCTCCTTGGCGCCCGTCGAGGGATTGCGGGTGAAGGCGACGCCGGTCGCCGACGTCTCGCCCATATTGCCGAACACCATCGCCTGCACATTGACGGCGGTGCCCCAGTCGGCGGGAATGGCGTTCAGGCGCCGATAGGTGATGGCGCGCTGGTTCATCCAGGACGAGAACACCGCGCCGATCGCCCCCCACAGCTGGTCGCGCGGAGCTTGAGGGAACGGCTTGCCGGTCTTCTCGATCACCCTGGCTTTGTAATCGCCGATGATCGCGCGCCAGTCTTCGGCGTCAAGATCGGTGTCGAGCGCGTAACCCTTGCCATCCTTGTAGTGCTCGAGGATGTCCTCGAAATTGTGCACGTCGACGTCGAGCACGACGTTGGAATACATCTGAATGAAGCGGCGATAGGAATCGTAGGCGAAGCGCGCGTCGTTCGACGTTTTCGCCAGAGTTTCGACCGAGGAATCGTTCAGCCCGAGGTTGAGGACGGTGTCCATCATGCCGGGCATCGAGGCGCGCGCGCCCGACCGCACCGAGACCAAGAGCGGATTGGCCGCATCTCCGAATATCCGCCCGGTGTGGCGGTTGACCTCCGCCATCGCCGCGTCGACTTGCGGCGCGAGGTCAGCCGGGTAGGTTTTGCCGTTGGCGTAGAAGTGGGTGCAGACTTCCGTGGTGATGGTGAAGCCCGGCGGCACCGGCAGGCCGAGCGAAGCCATCTCGTGCAGGTTCGCGCCCTTGCCGCCGAGCAGGTTCTTGCTTTCACCCCGGCCTTCGGCGCGCTCGGCGCTGAAGGAATAGACCCACTTCGTCATTTCTTACTTCCCCGACCTCACGCGAAGGACCCAGAGCACGCCCAGGCGCGCGCCTGTAATCCCGCTCAGGCGCGCGCCTGCAACCCCATGCCGAAGCTCGCCCAGCCAACGCCGTGAAACAGCAGGTCGACGCCGAGCAGGACGCCAAGGACATAAACGCTGTCGAGCGGCCAATGGCTCACAATGATCAAACCGAGCAGGATCGTAACCGCGGCGGCGAGAAAGACCAGGGCGCGCGGATGGTCGGCTGGGAGCTGTGTCGCGAGATAGGCCCGCACCACGCCGGCGGCGATGAGGCCGGCGCCGAGGAAAAGCGTCAGGATGGTGGAAGCGAGGATCGGATTGACGATGCACAAGACCCCGGCGGCGATATAGACGAGGCCGCCCACCACCCAGAGAAAAAACCGCCCCCACTCGCGCGAATGCATGCCGATGCCGATCTCGGCCCCGCCGGCGATCAGGAACAGGACGCCGTTGAGCGTCACCGTGACGATCGTCGCTACGAGGGAGAAAGCGAGCGCCGCGAAGCCGAGTACGACCAGGAGCACGCCGAAGGCGGTGATCGCCGCCCATTTTCCACGCAAGCGCTCGATGGATTCGCCGAGGCTATGCGCGGATGTCCCAGCGTTTGACGCGTTTGACATTGCGTTTCTCCAGGCAGCGAAAACAGAACAGGCCTATCGGGCGCGCTTGAGCTCGCCAAGCACCTGCGCCGCATATTCGACCATCGGCACGATGCGGCCGTAATTGAGGCGGGTAGGCCCAATGACGCCCAGTACGCCGGCGATGCGATGGTCGCTGTCCCTGAGCGGCGCGGCGATCATCGACGATCCGGAGAGCGAGAACAGCTTGTTCTCCGAGCCGATGAAGATCTTCACGCCCTCGCCGGTCTCGGCGCGATGCAGGAGCTCGATCACGTCGGTCTTGGTCTCGAGGTCGGCGAACAGCGTGCGAATGCGCTCGAGGTCGTCCGAGGCGCGCACGTCGCCGAGCAGGTTGGCCTGACCGCGAACGATCAACTGGTCGCCCGATCCCCCGGCGCCGGACCATGAGACGAGGCCGGCTTCGACCAGGCGCGCGGCGATATCGTCGAGCTCCTGGCGCGCCGCACGGCGCGCCGCTTCGATTTCCGCCGTCACTTCGGCCAGGGTGCGGCCGCGAATGCGGGCGTTGAGAAAGTTGCTGGCCTCGACCAGGGCCGAAGCGGGCATGCCGGGAGGCGTCGCGACCACGCGGTTCTCGATCGAGCCGTCCTCGGAGACCAGGATCGCCAGCGCCCGCGAGGCCTCCAGACGCACGAATTCGACATGCTTCAGGCGTGCGTCGGTCTTGCTGGTCAGCACCACGCCCGCGCCGCGAGTGAGTTCCGACAAGAGGGTCGTCGTTTCGGCGAGCGCGCCTTCGAACCCGCCCCCCTCCGCCGCCGCGCGGACCTGGCTGTCGATGCGCGCGCGCTCCTCGCGCCCCAGATCCCCGAACTCGAGCATCGCGTCGACGAACAGCCTCAAACCCTGCTGGGTCGGCATGCGCCCGGCGCTGGCGTGCGGGGCGTAGATGAGCCCAAGCTCCTCGAGATCCTGCATCACGTTGCGCACCGAGGCCGGCGACAGCGACATCGGCAGCATGCGCGACAGATGCCGCGAGCCCACGGGTTCGCCGGAGGAGAGATAGGAGTCGACGATGTTGCGAAAGATCTCACGCGAACGCGCATTGAGCGTCGTCAACGCGCTCGAACTCGGGGGGGCGTTCTGTAGGAGCCGACATGCAACAAGCATGGCTGGAACTGGCCCCACGCGCAAGGCGATGCGCTTTTTGGGCCTGCGATTGAAAAGAACCGCGCGAACTGCCAAACATGGCCCGCAAATGTGATGGAAAAGCGGGCGGTGGCTTTGGGCGCGACTTTGCGATCGGGCGGACAGATTCTCGTCGACCAGCTCGTCGCGCAGGGGGTCGAGCGGGTCTATTGCGTCCCCGGCGAATCCTACCTCGCCGCGCTCGACGCCATGAACAACGCCCCGATCGAGCTGACCGTCTGCCGGCAGGAGGCCGGCGCGGCGATGA
This sequence comes from uncultured Alphaproteobacteria bacterium, assembly GCA_963833955.1. Lineage (GTDB taxonomy): Bacteria > Pseudomonadota > Alphaproteobacteria > Rhizobiales > Beijerinckiaceae > Roseiarcus. The sequence continues at coordinate 224,270 of CAWHZY010000010.1, forward strand.
TGGCGCTGACCGAAGGGCGCCTGACCGGGCGCCCGGGAATCTGCTTCGTCACCCGCGGGCCCGGCGCGACCAACGCCGCGCATGGGCTGCATATCGCCGAGCACGATTCGGCGCCGATGATCCTGTTCATAGGCCAGGTCGAGCGCGCGATGATGGGGCGGGGCGCCTTCCAGGAGATGGACTATCGGGCTTTGTTCGCTTCGACAACGAAGCTTGCGACGCAGATCGAATCTGCCGCGCAAATCCCCGAAATTGTCCAGCGTGCGTTTCATACGGCGATGCAGGGCCGGCCGGGCCCGATCGTGATCGCGCTGCCCGAGGACATGCTGACGGAAACGGCGGCCGTTCCGGACGCCCCGCGCGCCGAGCCGGTCCCGATCTGGCCGGGCCTTACGCAAATGGCCGAGTTGCAGAAGATGCTCTGGGCGGCCGAGCGCCCAATTGCCATTCTCGGCGGCGGCGGATGGACGAAGCGGGCGAGCGCCGCCTTCGCCCGGTTCGCCGAACGCTTCGACTTGCCGGTCACTGGCTCGTTTCGCCGCTCGAGCACGTTCGACAGCGAGCATGACAATTTCGCCGGCGAGGTCGGTCTCTCGATCAATCCCAAGCTGAAAGCGCGCGTCGGAGCCGCCGATCTTGTCCTTCTGGTTGGCGGGCGGATGTCGGAGGCGGCGTCGCAAAGCTACACGCTGCTCGGCATTCCCGCTCCAACGCAGCGGCTCGTGCACGTGCACGCCGACGCTACCGAGATTGGCCGCAACTACCACCCGACGCTTGGCGTTGTCGCGACGACTTCGGAGTTCTGCGCCGCGCTGGAAGGCGTTCAGCCGCCCTCGAAGATTCGCTGGTCGGCTGAAACCCGCGCCGCGCGCGCGGATTATCTCGCCTGGAGCGAACAGGCGCCGGCCAATCCCGGCCCGGTGCAATTGAGCGAGATCATGTTCGCGATTAGGCGGCGCTCGCCTGACGGCATCTTCACCAACGGCGCGGGCAACTTTTCGATCTGGGTCGGCCGTTTTCTGCGCTTTCGCGCGGTCGAGCAGCAACTGGGTCCGACGTCAGGCTCGATGGGCTTCGGCCTGCCGGCGGCGATCGGCGCGCAGCGGCTGTTTCCCAAGCGGACTGTCGTCTGCTTTGCCGGCGATGGCGACTTTCTGATGAACGGGCAGGAATTCGCCACCGCCGTTCAATATGGCCTGCCGATCATCGTCGTGCTGATCGACAACGGCATGTACGGCACGATCCGCATGCATCAGGAGCGCATGTATCCCGGGCGCGTCATCGCGACCGCGCTGCGCAATCCCGACTTCGCACTTTACGCCCGCGCGTTCGGCGGCCATGGCGAAACGGTTGAAGATACGGCGGAGTTCCTGCCCGCGTACGAGCGCGCTTTGGCCTCCGGCCTGCCTTCGATCCTGCATGTCAAAGTGGATCCGGACGCGATCACGCCGACGACGACCGTGTCCGCTATCCGCGCGCAGGCGCTGGAGAAGCGCGGGAGAGTTTGAAGTCCAGCTGGCATCGGCTATACTTTTGCCATGACGAAGCTCTTCGAGCGTGCTGTCGAGACTGTCCGGGGTCTGCCGCCCGAGACCCAGGATGCGCTCGCGCGCCTTGTTTTGCAGCTTGCGCAAGAGGACGATCGTTCGCCACTTGCGATGAGCGTTGACGACGAGGCGTCCTTCGCGGACTCGATCGCTGAGGCTGAGCGCGGCGAGTTTGTGAGCGACGAGACTATCCAGGGCTTCTGGGCAAAGCACGGTTTGTGAGGGTCCGGTACACGCCTCGTGCGTTTCGCGAGCTACAGGATATTTTCGCCGACATCGATGATCATTCTCCGTTGGGTAGACGCAACGTCAAGAGTCGCGTCCATGTCATCATCGAGCCTACCGCGTCTCACCCGCATTCGGGACGGCGCGTCGGCCAGCGTGGCCTTCGGCGGATCGCCGTGTTCCCCTATCCTTACCTCGTCTTTTACCGGGTCTTGGCGGACGAGTTGGGCGGCCGCGCGTCGCACGACCTCGCCCGAAGGGACGCGCTCCTGATTTGGTTTACTCGTCGTGGATCTGGCCGCGGCCGACGTCGCCGCGCGCAAGTTCTCCATCGGTCGGAGCGGGGAAGCGGTTCGACGCGAATCGAATGATGAAGACCGCGAGCCCGAGGATGAGAATGGCGCTCGCCAGAATGAGCACGCCGATGTCCGCGACCTCCTCGTGCTGGACAAAGCCGATCAGGTGCCGGGTCAGCGCGGTGATGCCGACATAGAGCAGGAACCGCACCGGCATGTGATTGGTGCGAAAGTAGATCCCGACCATCGAGCCGATCTCGAGATAGATGAACAGAAGCAGGAGATCCTCGATCGTGGCGCTGCCTTTCTGGACCATGGCGTAGAAGGCCGCGGCGGCGGCCCAGACGGTCGCCGCGCCAATTGCGAAGAGCGCGAGAATGTGGAAGCCGTCGGTCAGCAATCGGCCGATCGGATCGACGAACGCCAGCATCTGCTGGTCGAGGGTCTTGGCGTGATTCTTCCGGTCTGGCATGGCGCTCCCCCTCCGTGACGCGCTTCGAAGATTTCTGACGTTCGGCGCGAGCAAAGCTTGGCCATTGTAGGTGGCCAAACACCGATGCGCCACGCCCGAGAACAGGATCGGGGAGGTCAAGGAGCCTGGTCGCCGGCGCTTGCGGCCCAATCGAGCCCCTGTTCGAGCCGGTCGTTGCCCCAGAACACCTCGCCGTCCGCGGTCACGAGACACGGCGCGCCGATGATTCCGATCTCTGACGCGCGGGCGCACTCGGCCTTGAGCCGCGCCTTGTTGGCGTGGCCTTGGGCGCGTTCAAAGGTCGCGACGGGCTCGACGCCGCATTCTTCCAGCAGCGCGGCTAAAGTTTCACGATCGCCGATCGGCAAGCCCTGAGCGAATTCCGCCACAAAAACCCGACGCGAGAAATCGGAACGCTCTTTGCCTTCAAGCGCGAGCGCGACTCGCGCGGCGAGCAGGCTCGGCTGGGGAAAAGGATCGGGCCGCTTGAGCGGAACGCCCATGGCGCGGCACGTCCGCTCGAGGTCGCGCCACATGTAGCGGCCCTTGGCCGGATAGACGTTGAACGGCGAGTCGCGCCAGCCTTGGGCGAGGAAGATTGGACCAAGCAGGAACGGGCGCCAGACAAGGCTCACGCCTCGCGCTTCCGCTAGCGCGGCGACGCGAAGCGCCGCCGGATAGGAATAGGTGCTCGCGAACTCGTACCAGAACTCGGCGCTCGCCATCGCGCCCCCTTAAAGACCGCGCGAGTTTGCCATGCACTCAGGCGCTACGGAAGCGCCGGTCCGCTGGCACAAAAAACCGCCCCATCCATGGGATGGGGCGGCTCGTTGCGCGTGAATGGTCCGTTGAGACTTAGCTCTTCGGCGCGTCGGCCGGAGCGGCAGGCGCAGCGTCATCCGCCGCCGGCTTCTTGGCTTTCTTGGCCATGTGCTTCTTGTGCTTCGCCTTCATCGGCTTCGCCGGCGCCATGTTGTCGGTGGCGGCAGGGGCGGCCGCGCCGGCCGGAGCCGTCGTGTCGGTCTGGGCGATCGCGGCGAGAGGCGCGAAAACGATCGCGGCGCTGATCCCGATGGCGGTCAATGTCTTCATCATTTTACATTCTCCGTTGTTCAACTCTTGGCCGTTGGCGGGGACGCAATGCGCCCCTCAACATGAATTGGCAATGAATAGTGCGTGGCCGGAATGGGGCGACACATGTTTGACGCGGGGAAGAGCGGTCCGTATGAACCGTCGGGTTCATCATGTCCCATAACACTTTTGGACACCTCTTCCGCGTCACCACCTTTGGCGAGAGTCACGGGCCCGGAATCGGATGCGTCGTCGACGGCTGTCCGCCGCGCATCCCTTTAGAGGCGGCCGACATTCAGGCCGAACTTGATCGGCGTCGGCCTGGGACGTCGCGTTTCACCACCCAACGCCGTGAGCCGGACGAGGCTCGAATTCTCTCCGGTGTCATGTTCGACGAAGCGACGGACCGTCAGGTGACGACCGGAACGCCGATCGGCGTGTTCATCGACAATGTCGACCAGCGGTCGAAGGACTATAGCGACATTAAGGACAAGTACCGTCCCGGCCATGCTGATTACGCGTACGAGGCGAAGTACGGCATCCGCGATTATCGGGGCGGCGGCCGCTCCTCGGCGCGCGAGACGGCGACGCGCGTTATCGCCGGCGCGATCGCCCGCAAGGTGACGCCCGGCGTTGTTGTTCGCGGCGCGCTGGTGCAGATGGGCAAATTGAAGATCGATCGGAGCCGCTGGGATTGGGAGGAAGTGGGCCGCAACCCGTTCTTCTCGCCCGACGCGCAAGCGGCTGAGCGTTTCGCCAGCTATCTCGATGAAGTGCGCAAGGCTGGCTCTTCGATCGGCGCCGTGATCGAGATTGTCGCCGACGGCGTTCCGGCAGGATGGGGCGCGCCGATCTATGGCAAGCTCGACGCAGAACTCGCCGCAGCGCTGATGAGCATCAACGCGGTCAAGGGCGTGGAGGTCGGCGACGGCTTCGCGGCGGCGGAACTCTCTGGCGAACAGAACGCCGACGAAATGCGCGCCGGCAACGAAGGGCAGCCGCGCTTTCTCTCCAACCACGCGGGCGGCGTTCTTGGCGGCATCTCGACCGGGCAGCCGGTCGTCGCGCGCTTCGCCGTCAAGCCGACGTCCTCGATCCTGGCGCCCCGTCGCACCATCACGCGCGCGAGCGAGGAGACGGAAATCGTCACCAAAGGCCGCCATGACCCGTGCGTCGGCATTCGCGCGGTGCCAGTCGGCGAAGCGATGGCGGCTTGCGTGCTTGCGGATGCTTTCTTGCGGCATCGAGGGCAGGTCGGCGCTTAAGGGCCTTCAATTCCAACGCAAGAAGCGGAGTGTGGCGCGCTCACGCGATGCGTAGTCGTTCGCTCGAGGGTCAGCGAGCGACTTCGATGATCCTCTGACCAGAACGAGAGGATTCCTTTCCATGAGCAAGCAGGACGACAACAAGGCCGTCGTGGGCCGATGGTTCACCGAATTCTGGGGCGAAAACGTGAACCTCGCGGTCGTCGATGAGATCGCCGCGCCGGACATGCTGCTGAAATATTCGCTGCACGCGCCTCGTCGTGGCCGCGACGACATCAAGGCGTTCATGACCGACTTTCGCGCCGCGTTCCCCGACTTGAGCTTCTGGGGTACGGCCGATCTGATCGCCGAGGGCGATTACGTGGTTGGTCGCTGGGAGGGCGGCGGAACCCACACCGGGCCCGCCTTCAGCGACTTTCTGGTCGGAAGCCTCCCTGCCGCCACCGGCCGCAAGATGCGCTTCACCGGCACGACGGTCTTGAAGGTGATCGACGGCAGAATTGCGGAGGAGGTCGGCCTCGACGACGGCGTCGCCGCGCTGACCCAACTCGGCTTGTTGAAGGCCGCCTGATCGGACCTATGCGGTGCGCTCGGGCGGCTTCGTCATCGCGAGGAGCGCGCCAGCGCGACGCGGCGATCCAGGGATGAAGCGCGACGCCCTACGATCCCTGGATTGCCGCTTCACGCCTCCCAATGACGATTCCACCAAAGGCCGCCAGCCTCTAGCGTCGCGAGCAGATCAAGGGTTGGCCTCGATCGGGGCACCAAAGCGCGTTGCCCGGCTTATAGACGCTTGCCCCGAACGAATAGCGATAGTTGCTGTTAAGCCCATCGTTGCTCGGCGCCGGCTTCAAGGGATCGAAAGGCTCGATGCTGAGCGAGGTCAGATGCGCGCCGGTGGTCTGCGTGGTGACGGGCAGGGTGATCGAGCCGGGCGCCTCTCCGCGTTCCACCCAGGCGACGAGCTGAGGCATGAATTGCACGGTCGTTGCAGGGTCGCCGTCGACGGGCTGCCCGCAAGGGCAGTGGTAGAGACCCGGAACCATGTAGAGCCGGCTGAAGGCCTGCGCTGTGGGCAGGCCGCCCGCCTGGTCTACGACCGCGCGATAATAGTTGATGCTCGCGAAGGGCGGAATCGCCTGGTCGGCCCAGCTGTGGTAGATGATGAGCTTGCCGCCATTGGCGGCAAACGCGCTCAAGTCCGGGTCGGTCGCATTGTAGATCCCGCCCAGTTGCTCGAGCTCACCGTGCATTGCGGCGGTGAACGGCGCCGAGCTTAGCGTGTATTTGCCCGGATGATTGGGCATGAAAGCCATTTCGTTCAGGAACGCGAGACCGATCCCCGCCGCGTAGCTGTCAGCGGGCGCCGCCGCGTCCGCCGCCGGCATGACCAGCCAATTGGCCCAGGCGAGTTCTGAGCCGTAAGGCTCGCCGCCGTCGAACAGGCCATGGCCATCCTTATCCGTAGGACCACGATATTCGTCGCGGACCACGCCGATCTGCGCGTCGGTCAGACAGCTCGGCTGATCCAAGCCCGCGGGGCAGCGCATGCTCGCGGGATCAAAAGCACAAGCACGCGGGTCTCGGATCACGCCGTTCGGATCGGCGCATGCAGCCATGACTGCGGCGTGCAGCGCCGGAAGTTTCTCCGCGGTCAGAATCTGTCCGCCTTGCGCGTTGAGGTTGGCCGCGGCGACCCAGGGCGCGACGAGGCCCACGAGCGGCGCCCAGTTGTTGGCTGGGGCGCCGGCGATGATGCCGTCAAAATCCGCAGGATAGCGCTGCGCCAGGACCAGCGCTTCGTGCCCGCCGTCAGAGACGCCGCTGAAATAGGAATAGGCCGGCCTGCGGCCATAATAAGCGCGCACGATGGCCTTCATCGCGCGCGCCAGCTGATGCTCGGAACTGTATCCGAACACGGCCCGCAGTCGCAGGTCGTTCCGGGCCCAGAGCGCGTCGCCGTTGCTCGGCGCCTCATGGCCTTGATCGTCCGCCGCGACGACCATTTCGCCGTTTTGCAGCGGCGCATAGGGCGCCTGGTAGCCGCTGGTCCGCGACGGATCGTCGAGAACTCACATCGGCCTTGCCACAAAGCCCTCCGCAGCCCTGTTGCAAATAGTCGCCGCGCCAGGTCTCGGTCGGCAAGAGCGCCTCGAACTGGGTCACCGGGCTGATATAGCCTTTGACGTCGCAGAAGGGATGACCGTTGCGCGACGCGGTCGCGCTCGATGCAATCCGGGCGTCGAGCGCGGTGAAATCGGAATTCGCCAGCGCCTCGCACGACATCGCCGGAGGGATGGCGCCCGCTTCGGCTGCGGACGCGTCGGTCTTCATCGCAATCATTGAGCCGGCGGCCGCGATCGCGGCGAGCGTCGACAACCCGGAGATTCGCGCGCGCCCCATTCATTCCTCCCATGGACCATTGAGCCGCTTGGCGGTCCGACGCCGGCTTTAGCCCGAAAGCGTAAGGACGCGCTTCCGTCCGGGCCAGCTCAGCGCAGTTCAATTGTCTGTGATCGACGGCGGTTTCCATTCCCTCCAGTCCCGCTTTAAAGCTCGCTGCGGGAATGGCTTATTCGTTTCATGACACCGTCATGCGCGGGCCATTCCCCGCGGGGGCGAATCGGAGGTTTGAGAAATGTCTGAGCAGCACGGCGATGGAGTGACGCGACGCGAGGTGCTGGTCGGCGCAGCGAGCGGCCTGGCGCTTGCGGCGATCGACGCTTCTGGAGCGCTGGCTCAAGACGCACCGGGAGTGCAAGTTTCGGGGCTCGTGTTCGAGGACCGCGACGGCTCGGGCACGTCGAGCGCATCCAATCCGGGCATCGCCGGCGTGCTCGTCTCGAATGGCCGTGATGTCGCCGTCACGGGGCCTGATGGCCGCTACACGCTGCCGCTGCCGGATGAGGCGACGATCTTCGTCATCAAGCCTGCGGGCTTCATGCCGCCGATCGAGCCGCTCACCAATCTGCCGCGCTTCTATCGCCATCACCAGCCCAAGGGCTCGCCGGCCGAGCTCAACTTGCGCTTCGAGGGTCTGGCGCCGACCGGGCCTTTGCCTTCGTCGGTCGATTTTCCGCTGCATCGCCAGGATGAGCGACATGCGTTCAACGTCGTGCTCGTGACCGATCCGCAGCCCGAGACCGGCGCGGAGGTCGATTTCATCCGCGAGGATCTGATTCAGGCGCTTGCCGGCGTCGACGCCAAGTTCGGCCTTACCGCGGGCGACGTGATGTTCGACGATCTTTCGCTCTATGCGCGGTCGAACGCGATCATGGGCACGATCGGGCTGCCGTGGTGGAACATCGGCGGCAACCACGATCTAAATCTCGAAGCGCCCGACCGCAAATACAGCCGCGAGACCTTCAAGCGTGTCTTCGGCCCGAACTATTACGCGTTCTTCTACGCGCAGACGCTCTTTCTCATGCTCGATGACGTCAACTATCTTGGGCCCGACCCTCGTAAGGCCGGGGGAGGGGACAAGTACGAGGGAAGGCTCGATCCGGGCCAGCTCGAGTTCGTGCGCAACGTGCTCGCGCATACGCCGGACGACACGCTGATCATCATGGTGATGCACATCCCGATCAACACCTTTCTCGACAACGAACCTTACCAGAACCTGCAGGACCGGGACGCTTTCTTCGCCCTGTTTGAAGGGCGCCGCTACACGGTCAGTTTCGCCGGACACACGCATACGACCGAGCATCATTATTACGATGGCCCAGACGGCTGGAAAGGCGCGACGCCCCATCATCATCACGTGCTGACAGCGCTCTCGGGCTCGTGGTGGAGCGGGCCCTACGATCATCGCGGCGTGGCCTCAGCCGACAGTCGCGACGGCACGCCGAACGGCTTCCACATCCTCTCGGTCGACGGCCTGAGCTATGCGACCCGCTTCGTTCCGGCGAAGGAGCCGAACGGGCGCCAGATGCGGCTCTCGATCTCGAGCCGCTTCCATGGAATCAGCAAGGACGCCGACCGCGATTTCACGCAGGTGAGGCTGTTAGGCTCGCCGGTTCCGCGCGACGCGCTGAGCGCTTCGACCGTGATCGCCAATGTGTTTGACGGCGGCGAGAAGACGAAGGTCAAGATGGCAATCGGCGACCGCGCGCCAATCGAGATGACCCGCGGCTGTCGCGTCCCGATCCCTTCGTGCAAGAGGTGTTCGCACGCAACGAGGCGACGAAGAAGGCCTGGGTCAAGGCCGAGGATTCGTCGCACATCTGGATCGCGCGCCTGCCCGGCGACCTTCCGCCTGGAACCTATCCGCTGGTGGTCGAGGCGACCGGAGAATATGGCCAGCCGCTGAGCGGGCGGCTTGCGCTCGAGGTGACGGGGTAGGGTGAGGCGGTGATCGTCTTGTCGCTCGATCAGTGACCCAAGCGGCGCGCCGCTCCGGCGAGCGACGCCGGCTTTGCCGCTTCAAATTTAGCAGGGGGCGCACCAGCAATGCCAGCGGCCGCACACCCGGTGATGAAACGGGCCGCAGAACCGGCCCCAGTGCGGACCGCAGGCCGCCTTTTCAATCGGCGTGAAGTTTTGCGCCTGCCCGGAAAGCGCTGCTGGGCCGCGCTCGATCTGCGCGTCGGCGCCGGAAACAAGCGCCCCGAGCGTCAGCGCCGCCGCGCCGGCGAACCTGATCACCTGCCTACGCATCGTTTGCCTCCTTGAGATTTTGTCTCTTCCGCGCGCCCAAATCAGGCCAGTCGCGTCGCGAAATGGCAGCGACGTGGAGCGCTTCGCAATCACAATGCTGTGACGGTGTTGGCCCGTTTGGCAACCCGGCAAAAATGTCGGTGCATCAAAGGTCCGCCTCGGGCTAGAGAATTTTCAGGTCTGACGGAATCTGGGGATTCCTTTTGGCTTGCGGCCATGATTCTTTGCGCCGGTCGAATCGGCGCTGGGGAGCATCATGGGCGTGGCTTATTCGCAGGACCTTCGGGATCGGGTGATGGCGGCGGTGGACTGCGGGTTGGGCGTGTATTCGGCCGCGCCGCTGTTTCGGGTCAGCGTGTCGTACATCTACAAGGCGCTCGGCCGGCGTCGGGCGACCGGCGATGTGACGGCCCACAAGTCGGGCGGCGGGCCGAAGCCGAAGCTTGCCGCCTATGACGAGGCGTTGCGCGCTCAGGTGGCGCAGAAAGGCGATGTCACGCTCATTGAACTGCAAGCGTGGCTTGCCGGCGATCATGCGGTGAAAGTCAGCGTCGGTTGTCTTTGGGCGCGGGTCCGGCATCTTGGGCTGACGCTCAAAAAAAGTCACAACGCGCCGCAGAGCAGGATCGTGCCGACGTAGCGGAAGCTCGCGAGCAATGGCGGGCGCAGCAGGGCGAATGGCGGCCGAACAATCTTGTGTTTGTCGACGAAACCGGCGCGTCGACCAAAATGACCCGGCTCTACGGCCGATGCCCGCGCGGCGAGCGCCTGGTCGCGCCGGTTCCGTGGGGCCATTGGAAGACCACGACCTTCATCGGCGCGCTGCGGCAGGACGGTCTGGTCGCGCCTTGCGCGTTCGACGGGCCGATCAACGGCGAGAAGTTCCGCGCCTGGGTCGAGCAGTTTCTCGCTCCCGAGCTCAAGCCCGGCGACATCGTCATCCTGGACAATCTGCCAAGCCACAAGGTCGAGGGCGTCAGAACGGCGATCGAGAACGCCGGCGCCCGACTGCTCTACTTGCCTTCCTACAGTCCCGATCTCAACCCGATCGAGCAGTGGTTCGCCAAACTCAAGGCCCTGCTGCGCAAAGCCGAGGCGCGAACCTTCGACGCCCTGATCCAGGCCATCGCAAGCGCGCTCGAAACCTTCACCCCCGACGAATGCGCAAACTATCTCGCAAACTCAGGATATCGCCGCCAATAATGAAAATGTCTAGTGAGCGCAAGGCAAAGCGGATCGAACATCCGTTCTCCCTTGCCGCGGTGTGTGCCGGGAAGAATCTTATCCAGTCGTGTAGCTGATCGCCGAGTAGAAATTGTGCCCATAGAGCGCTATCGCCTGAGCTTTATCGAGGCCGTTGATGATCTTGCGGGCGCTCACCCAATCCTCTTTTGTCTTGCAAAAGTAATCGATGAGCGACTTGCCCGTGAACAAACCCCTGGCCATGCCCAGGAACATAATGTTTGTCGCGTTGTCGAGTTCCAGCGCCAGATCGGGATGATGAACGAAGTCGATCCCCAAAAAATTCGACATCGTTTCGTAATTGCGCTCCCAGGTTAATTGCACAAAACCTCGGCCGTAATAGACCTGTCCTGTGGTCGGATCAGCCTTTCCATAGGGCCTTCCGCGTCCTTTGCCATATTCATTGATCGGTTGCATGTGCTGATCGGTCTCATGATAGGTGGTCGCAAGGGCGTAAGCGAGCCACCGGTCATCATCGGCCGTATATTTCGCCTCCCATCCGTCGAGAATTGCGTTCATCCCGTCGACCTGGGATTGTTGCAGCACATTTGAGAACATCATTCGGCGCACATGTGTGAAGAAAAATCCGCGATTGATTTGAGTCATCGAAACCTCGAGGCGCAAATGCGTTTTGATTCTGATTTTCCGCATCATACCATTCACTTTGCGCTATTGCCAGAAAATGTTCACTTTTTGTTCTCAACGACGCTAATGGCCTGCCGGTCGAAACGAAGTCGCGCGTCTACGAGGCCGCGTGACGCAGGAAGAGAGATGTCGGGATCATGGTGAGGCTGAACGAAGTCCGGCGAAACGAGGTCGCGGTCGAAGCGCCCCAGTCGTTCGACGCGGGCCTCGTCTTCATCGGCATGATCCGCACGCCCTGGACCTCGCGCCTCGACTGCCCGCGCCAGGGGCGGCCCGACGGCCCCATCTGCCGCATCGAAGTCGCCGAACCCTGGGTCGCGGGGCTGGACGGGATCGAGGCCTACGAGCGCATCGAGGTCCTCTATTGGCTGCACGAGTTCCCGCCGCGATCTCGTGCGCCAGAGCCCGGCCGATGACGGTGAGACGCGCGGCGCGTTTGCGCTGCGCTCTCCCGTTCGCCCGAACCCGATCGGCACGGCGCTGGCGACGCTGGTCGAGCGGAAGGGGCCGACGCTCCTGGTCAGGGGTCTCGACTGTCTCGATCGAACGCCGCTCATCGACCTGAAGCCCGACCGCTGCCAGTTCACGCCCCTCGCCCCGCCGCAAGCGGGAGATTTTGAGACGGGGTGAAGTCTCGAAAATTCCGGTGGTCGAGCGGGGGTTTGATTTTCGTGATTTCGAGCGTCATGCTCGGAAAGGATGGACCCCTCGGTCGGTCGCGGAGATTCCGGTTGAAACCGTCTGATGCGCTCAGACTTCATCGCGTTGCGGTTCATGAAGCGGCTGGGCGGTTCCGCTCGGCGAATCCAAGGGTCTTCGGCTCCGTGGCGCACGGCGCCGATGTGGAGGGAAGCGATATCGACATCCTCGTCGACGCGCTGCCGGGGGCCACCCTGTTCGATCTTGGCGCCCTTCAAGTCGAATTGGAGGACTTGCTTGGCGTTCCCGTAGACCTGTTGACCCCCGGTGATCTACCGCCGAAGCTGCGGGAAGCCATTCTCGCCGATGCGCAGGCGATTTGAGCTTGAGCCGGCTCGGCGACTAGTTATGCGATCAAGCATGCTTCGATGGACCAAGCGACAGTGACTCACGACCGCCGGCGGTAGTGTCATCAAAGTGAATGAGCAACGGGATGTTTTGGATTTCCGTTGCCGGAGGCCGTCAGGAGCGTAGGGGTATCCAAGATCAAGCCTGTGGTCGATGCCTTTGCGCTGCGTCATCATCGGCGAGGCCAGCCGGGCGCAGGATCGATCCGGACAAGCGATACGACGAATGTCCGATGTGCGGTCGGATGCCGGACGTCGCCGACATAAAAGCCATCTCGTCGGCGGAGGCACAGACTGTATGTCGAGGGATGCGCATGTTGATGGCGTCGCGTGAAAGACATACGCAATTTTTCTGAAGCTGCGCTTGTTCTTAACCGCGAGGGTTATAAGGGAAGCTTTGACAGATTACAAACCGCTCTTCCGAAATTTGCGGTTGCGCGGCCTTACGAAGCCGGATCGATGGTATGCGCTCGATGTAATCGTGCCAATTTTCACGAATCACTTAACGCAGCTCGTTACCCCATCGACGCGATTGCTATTTTTGCGCGCGAAAGCATGGGATGCCAATGCCGGAAAACAATGTCTGACGACCGATTTAAGCCAGTTCAACGGCGCTGATAGGAGGAAAGCGTCAGACAACAAGTTAGGTATCGGCGGATTGGCCGAGGGAGTCGGTGATGGGGCCGGAAACTCGTATGGTCTTGCCGCCACGATCGTCATTATCTGGTCTCGACGTTCAGCCAGCGAAGCTGCGGCAGCATGTCCCTGAGCGCAATTAGGCGCACACGTTCCCCGTCTGGACGAGCGACGGCGCAGTGCCTCGCGGTCCATGAGAAAGAGCCGCGAGAGGCTTCCAAGGCGTAAAAGCGCGAAGCGTCAACGTGCCGACGAAGCGGCGCGCAAGGCGCAAATCGAGATTGAAGTCGAGACGCGGCTGCGCGCTCTTAATACCCTATTGAAAATGTTATAGCAAGTACCGCATCAGTCATCCCGCGGAATTTGTGGCGTGCCGGGTAAAAGGGGTCGTAACACACTGAAAATATTACGGGCGCCGGTAAAATGGCGGTTAGGCTCTAAAAGCCGCCTCTGCTCGTCCTTGACTTCTTCTTTGCCTCAGGTCCAAAACAAGAACAAATGACGAACAACAGGACGCGGACCGAATGTCGCAGAGCGGCAGAGCGGAGGGGATGGCGCGTCTCAGGCGCGCCATCGCTGAGATCGAGGCGGAGGCCGGCCGGCCAGGCGAGCGGCCCGCGCGGCGCTTGCCGTTCGCGCGCGCATTCAATTCTGCGCTTAGCGGCGGGCTCGCGGATGACGCCCTGCATGAGATCGCGCCGGCCAGGCCTCAGGACGGAGCGGCGGCGATGGGCTTTGCGCTGGCGCTCGCCGCGCGATTCATAAACCACCGGCCGGCTTCGGCGCTCGTCATCGGCGAAGGCTTCGCCGCTGAGGAGTGGGGCGCGCTCTACGGGCCGGGGCTCATCGCTCACGGGCTGGCCTTGAGCCGCCTTGTGTTCGTGCGCGCGCCCGACGCGGCTTTGGCCTTCTGGGCGATCGAGGAGGCGCTCAAATGCGGCGCGCCGGCCGTGGTCGTGGGCGAGATCTGGAGCCTCAAGGGCTATAGCCTCGCCGCCTCGCGACGCCTGCTTCTCGCCGCGCGAAAGGGTAAGGTCCCCGCGCTTCTGATCCTGGCCAGCGCCTATGGCCAGGCGGAGCGCCTCTCGAGCGCCGCCGAGACGCGGTTTGAGATCGCCGCCGCGCCCAGCACCGCAATTCCGGCGGCGGCTGGCCTTGACCTGCCCGGGCCCTTCGCCTGCGGGGCGCGGCTCGTCAAGGCGCGCCTCGCGCGTGCGGGGCCGGAGGGACCTTTTCAGGCTTTCGACCCTGGGCGCGTCATTCGTCTCGAATGGCGAAGCCAGGACATGACTTTCAAAGACATGACTTTCAAAGACATGACTTTCCAGGACCTAGCTTGCAAGGACATGGGCGTTGACGACCAGGCGATTTCTCTCCCTCTGGCTGCCGCGTCTGGCGACCGATCGCGCGCGGCGGCTCGGCGGCGTTGACAAAGCGGCGCCGCTTGTCGCGGTCGCCAAAATCGACAATGCGCAGAGGCTGGTCTGCATCGACGCTCAAGCCTCGCGGCTCGGCTTGACCTCAGGCCTTTCGCTTCCCGACGCGCGCGCCCGCTTTCCGGCTCTCATCGTGGTCGAGGCCGAGCCTCTTGAAGAAGCGCAGCTTCTGACGCGTCTCTGCGACTGGTGCTCCCGTTATACCCCGCTGGCCGCGCTCGATGGGCGCGACGGGCTGATGCTCGACATTTCCGGCGTCGCTCATCTGTTCGAGGGCGAGGCGGCGCTGATCGAGGATTGTCGCGCGCGGCTCTCCGCGCAAGGAATCACCGTCGTCATCGGCGCCGCCGGCAATCCGCGCGCGGCCTGGGCGCTGGCGCGGTTTTCGCGCGTGAGGACCGCGCCCGAGTCCTTGAGCGACAAGGCGTTCGTCAAGCTCTTTCACGATCTGCCGCTCGCGGCCCTCGGCCTCGACGAGAAAATTATTGCTGACATGGCGCGAGCGGGCTTGAGACGCATCGGCGACATCGCATTGAGGCCCCGCGCGCCGATCACGGCGCGGTTCGGCGCCGTTCCGATGGCGCGGCTCGACGCGCTCAAGGGCCTCGAGCGTTCGTCGATCGCGCCGCGCTTCAGGGCGCCGGATTTCTGCGCCGAGCGGCAGTTCGCTTCGCCCATCCAGACGGTCGAGGCGATCGAGGTTCAGTTGCGCAAGCTCGCTGACGATCTTGTCGTGCTGCTCGAGCGGCAGGCCAGGGGCGCGCGGCGGATCGAACTCAGCCTCTATCGCGTCGACGGCGCCATGCGCCGCATTCGCATCGGCGCCTCCCAGCCGCTCAATGAAGCGCGCGCGATCGTGCGGCTCATCGCCGAGCGGCTCGCCAGTCCGAACGAGGACGCCATCGACGCCGGCTATGGCGTCGATCTCATGCGCCTCTCTTGCCTCACGGCCGAGCCGCTTGCGCCCTCCGAGGCCGAGCTTGAGCGCACGCACGAGGCCGAGCGCGCGCGCTCACTCGTTGAGCTTCTCGACCGGCTCTCCGCGCGGCTCGGGGCGCGCGCGGTGACGCGGCGCGAGCTTATCGATGCGCATCTGCCCGAGCAGGCCGAGGCGGCCGCGCCCGCCGCATTGGGGGAAGCGCGGCTGCGTAGCGAGGAGCTTCAGGCGAGGACAGCGGGCGCCCCGGCGCGGCCCTTGCGCCTTTTCGCCCGCCCGGAGCCGATCGAAACGCTCGCCGAAGTGCCCGATGGGCCCCCTTTGCGTTTCCGCTGGCGGCGCGTCCTGCATGATGTCACGGCCATCGAGGGCCCGGAGCGCATCGCCGCGCCCTGGTGGCGACATGCGGGAGCGCCGACGCGCGACTATTTCCGCGCCGAGGATTCCGAAGGCCGCCGCTTCTGGCTCTATCGCGAGGGCCTGTGGGGCCGCGAGACAATGCGGCCGAAATGGTTTGTGCATGGCCTGTTCGGGTAGGAGGTTGACGGCGGGGGCGCCCTTGACGCGCGAGCGCGCTCACGGACAACATGTCGCCCAGGCTCTAAAAGCGCGGCTCGCGAAACAGTCGAAACCGGCTCTTCGCGCAAAAGCGCGTGAAATCAACATATACTGAGAGCGGATGGCGATTCGAAGCGGATCGCAAAGCGCTTTAACGGCGAATCGAGAGCGTCAAATGCAGGCCGCCAGGGCCATTCTGAACGTCCGTCATCTGACCACCTACCGCTACAAGCGGCCGGTCGAGTTTGGTGATCACCGCATGATGATGCGCCCGCGCGACGGCCATGATCAGCGCCTCCTGTCGTCGGAACTCGACATCGAGCCCGAGCCCAGGCGGCTGCGCTGGCTCTACGACACCTTCGACAATTGCGTCGCTGTCGCCTCGTTCTCCGGCTCCTGGACATCGCTCCGGGTCGAGAACCGCTTCTCCGTCGAGCGGATCGAAGACGACCAGCCGGGCGGCGAGATCGACCCGCGGGCGCAGTTCTTTCCCTTTTCCTACGCGGCCGAGGAATTGCCCGACATCGCTCGGGCGATGGAGCGCCTGTACAGCGATCCCGCCGGGGACATCGACCGCTGGGTGCGCCAATTCGTCTCCTCGGGGTCGACGATCCTGACCAGCCATCTTCTGATGACGATGACCTACGCGATCAAGGAAGGGTTCTCTTACGAACGCCGCGAGGCGGCCGGAGTCCAGACGCCGCTCCAGACCTTGGAACGACGCCGCGGCTCTTGCCGCGATTTCGCGGTCCTGATGATCGAGGCGGCGCGCGCGCTCGGCGTCGCCGCGCGTTTCGTCTCCGGCTACGTCTACGTTCCGAAGGGGGACGACGAGCCCGTTCGGCTGGGCGGCGGGGCGACGCACGCCTGGTGCCAGATCTATCTGCCGGGCGCCGGCTGGGTCGAGTTCGATCCCACGAACGGCCTCGTCGGCAGCAAGGACCTCATCCGCGTCGCGGTCGCGCGCAATCCTTCCCAGGCCGCGCCTTTGACCGGCGCCTATTTTGGCGCTTCCGGCGACGAATTGGGCATGGAGGTTACGGTCGAGGTGACGCAGCCGAAGCAGATCGAGCCGAGCCTCGCAGTGGGTCTAGGGGTCTGAGCGACTTAATAGCGGCCGCGATGCCTCGAAGAGTATCGCCTTATGGCACAGCGGGCGTCTCGAAGCGATGCGTCGGGCGAGCGCGAACCTTTGCTCAAATACTGGATATACGTCCCTCGAGGCCGCTTCGCGGCGACCTCTGAGTACGTAGGTCTGATGGCTTGCGTCCGCCTCAACGCTCGCCGCCTTGACCGCGACGATGAAAAGCCGGGGGTAGGCGAACAGGGTTCGGCCGTCGGATTGGACCGGATAGGCCTCCTTGAGGCCGGTGCGGTAGCGAGCCAGAAATTCGCAGCGCTCGTCGTCGCCGAGCCGCTCCAGGAACGGCTGCAGGGTCGAGCCGGCGAACCAATCGGCGATGCTGTGCGGTCCGTCCAGCGGATGAACGTAGGTCGTCATCCAGACGTCGACCTGCGAGGCGTAAGGCCTGAGCCAATCGTAATAGTCCTCGTAACCGGCGATGAGGGGCTGGGTCTTGGCGATCGGCACCAGGCGCGACGACCAGGGTCCATCGGCCGCGACCATGCGCATGAGCGCATGCGAGGCTTCGTTGGCCGTGTTCGGCATCTGCGCCGCCAGCGCCCCGCCTGGCGCAAGATAGGACATCAGGCGCGGAAAAAGCCGATCGTGATCAGGCAGGAATTGCAGCGCGGCGTTGGCGAAGATGAGATCCGGCTGATCCTCGGGCGCCCAATCCGCGATGTCCTGCTTGAGGAATTGAGCCCGCGGCTCGCGCACTCGCGCATGCGCAAGCATGGCGTCGGACGTGTCGAGGCCGACGACCTTGGCGTCTCCGAAGCGACGGAGCAGCAATTCTGCGCTGTTGCCAGGACCACAACCGAGATCATAGACGTGGCTCGCATCGGCAAGGGGAATGCGCGACAGCAAGTCGCGCGCCGCGCGCATACGTTCGGCCTCGAACTTCGAGTAGAGAGTCGGGTTCCAATCGGCCATCAGCATGAGTTTTCGAAGCGCCTCGAGACGGCGCCCCTCATCGCGCAGATTGAAGGCTGAAGTCGGGCGCTCCAGTTGAGCGGCGCGAAGTGGTTGACGACGACGAGCAGCGCAAGCAGCGCGATGCCCGCCCCAGCCTCCAGCCGATCAGCTTTTTTTCAATCGGCAGCAGCGGCTCGCAGGCGCTCGTCGCTTCGCGCAAATCGGGTTTGGGCATCGGAAGTTTCCTCGATCAGGACACGAGCGGCGGTTTGACGCCGGCGAAGAAGACACATCACCACGCCGCCGCCCGGAGGGGGAGGATTGCTTCGGACATTGCAGAGCCTCGACCCAATCCCGACGATCACCGGTTATTAATTGAGTTATTCTATAGACTTTTGGTAAAAGAATCAATCGGACTCATACCAATTCTAATTGAGCGCAACTCATCGCGCTCAAACCCGCGCAACGGCGCGGGCGCGCATTCGCGCTTCGGCCATAAGGCGATGATCGGTTCCGATCATCAAGTCTTGGTATCACGAGAAAAATAAGGAACGCTCGCGCTATATCGTTTTCGATAGGTATTACCGTCATGGGGGGGAGCCATCGGCTTTCGCACCCGCGCTCGGAATTGTCCGGCCCAAGCCGCAAGACATCCTTGCCAAAGATCTAATCGAGTCTCGAATTATTCTGTCGCTCTACTTTACCATCTTTCTCAATCAATTGGATAATCTCTTCCCGTACACTGAAAACGGAGCAATTCGGCCCGCTCCGGGTTGATTGACGCCAGCTTCTCATGGCTTGGTTGAGGAGATTGTGATGTTTGGACGGATCTCCGCCGGGCGGTTTTCGCAGATGCTTAGCCGTCCGCATTCCGAAGGCGCGGGCGCAGTCGCCCTCGCCGCAGCGATGCCGCTCGCCGTGCTGGCTCTTGCTGTGACCGCTGATTACGCCAAGGTGTCCCACTTCAGGAGCAGCGTTCAGAAGGCGGCGGACGCGGCCTCAGTCGCCACGGCGGAGGCGGTGGCGCGGCAGCCGGACATCGCCCTCGACAACGACGCCCTTGCGGGACAAGTCGCAGATGTCGTCTTCCTGGACCACGCCCCTCGAGGCGCCGGAATGCCCAATGTCGCTGTGAAGAGCAGCGCCGCCGCGGTGACGGCGACAGTTGGATATACAGGTCTGGCCCCGAGCAATTTCGGCTCGGTTCTCGGTTATGACGCGGTCAGCGCCGATGCGTCGTCAACCTCGCTCGCGCGCGTCGCGGATTTCCGGCCAACGGTTGCCCGCTGAGCGCGGGCGTTTTCGTCTCGCGTTAACGCAAGTCGTGTAGACCTCGGAGGCTTGGCGCCGCGTGGCGGACCGCCTGCCAAAGCCGGGAGGTCGCATGAAAGGTTACATCGATCCCACCAAAGAGGCTTTCGCCGCCTTTCGCGCCGACGACCGGCCCGGCCCCATCCATATGCTCAACCTGGTCAAATTGCGCGCTCATGCCGCCTATCCGGACGGGCGCGACGCGACCGGGGCTGAGGCCTATGGCGCCTACGGGCGAGAGAGCGAGCCGGTTTTCTCGCGCCTCGGGGGGTCGATCCTCTGGCGCGGCGCCTTCGAGCACACCCTGATCGGACCTCCTGGGGAGCGCTGGGATCTCTGCTTCATCGCGCAATACCCGACTGTCGCCGCCTTCGTCGCGATGATTCGCGACCCCGTCTACCGCGAAGCGGTCAAGCACCGGCAGGCGGCGGTGGAGGATTCGCGGCTCATCCGCCTCGCGCCCGGCGCGGTCGGAGTTGGCTTCGGCTGAACCCTGCACAAATGAAAGCCACAGAAATCGATTGCCTCTTGCCGCTTTCTCGGGCCTCGGTTAGACCCGCTTCATGACCAAGCCAGTGCCATGGATCATCGGCATTATCGGCATCGTGTTCATGGGCGTCGCGCTGGTCTACTGGCTCACGCCCGCGGGCGGCCTGCCGAGCTTCCTGCCCGGTTTTGACGCCGGGTCCGATCACTTCCACGTCACGCACGCGCTTGGCTCATTGATCATAGCGCTCTTCCTGTTTGCGGTCGCCATCATCTGGTTTCAACTGATCTCCGACGACTAGTGCTCGAGCTCGTGGGAACGCACTGGAGCACCCGAGCCCGCCCTTGTCGCCAAACCGTCATGAACGGCGCTTACTCATCTCATGCGACACGCAGCCGGGAAAGTGCGCGCATGGATATGAAAGTCATCCAGGGCGACGATGAGATGACTCACGTCATCCTCGACGGGCGCTTTGACATTCAAGGCGCGCAGGAGGTCGATTCCCGATTTGAGGAGCTGGCGAAGAGCAGCAAGGCGCTCGTCGTCGACCTCTCCAGGGTTTCGTTCCTTGCGTCGCTCGGGATTCGTACGCTGATGCTGAGCGCCAAGACGCTCCTTCGGCGAGGCGCCGAAATGGCGGTCTGCGGCGCCGGCGAGAGCGTTGAAAAGGTTCTGCGCACGACCGGCTTCAATGAAGTCGCCGGACTTTACCCCGACTATGACACGGCCGCCCGCGCGCTCCAGGAGAGGCTTGCCGCCTTTTCGGGCAAGAAAGCATGAGCGACCTTCGGCCGCCGTTCTGCTCGCGCGACTTTCCCGCGACCGTCGAGGCCGCCTCGGAGGCTGAGAACTGGATCGCCCGTCAGGCGAGCGACATGGGACTTGGTGAGGAGGCTGAATTCGCCATTGGTCTTTGCCTCGAAGAGGTGTTTCTCAACGCCGTCACGCATGGCCACGCCAATCGCGCCACCATCTCGGTGTGCGCCGAGCCCCACGGCGTCATCGTCGAGTTCGCCGACGACGGCGCGCCGTTCGATCCGACAATAGCCCCGGCCAAACGTATCAACGGGCCGACCCAAGATTTCGATATCGGCGGCTACGGCACGGGGCTGATGCAGAAATTCTCCCGCCGCATGAGCTATCGCCGCTTTGAAGGCATGAACCGCCTTGTGCTGGAATTCGACGCGGGCCACATCGCCAACGCCGGCCCCGACACGTTGAGCGCCTCATGACGACATGAAAGATTCCCCGGAGATGCGCGCCGCCATTCGGGCGGCGAGCGCGTTCCGTGAGCTGTCCGACAACAACATCGCGATCCTGATCGAAGCCGCCGAACTCGAGACATTCGCTCCTGACGCCGTTCTCATGGTGCAGGGCGAAACCAGCGACTACGCGATGCTGATCCTGGAGGGCGAGGTGACGGTCAGCGCCGACAGCGCCCGCGGCGCGATTCCCATTTCGACGCTTCATGCCCCCTCGCTGGTCGGCGAACTGGGCGCGCTTGCCCAATTGCCGCGCAGCGCGACCGCGCGCGCTTGCACGCCCGTCACGGCTCTGCGCTTCGGCCGCGCCGCGCTGGTCGAAGTGGCTCAGGCGACACCGTCCTTGCTCATCGACATCATCGGCCGGATGGGCGAACGCATGCGCAAATTCAACGGCGCGATCAGCCTTTACACCGAAGCGCTGGGAGCGCTCGAGCGGCACAATTTCGACCCCTCGCTGCTCGAGGAGCTGCGCAATCCGATTCCGGACCTGGCCGATTTCGGCCAGACCTTCGGCCGCGTGGCCGAGCAACTCATTCTGCGCCGTCAGCGCGATGACGAAATGGCGAGCGCGGCGGTCATTCAGCGCGCGCTTCTGCCCAGAGTTCGGGATTTCGCCGAAGAATCCCGCCTCGACGTCTGGGCGTCGATGACGCCGGCGCGCGACGTCGGCGGCGATTTTTTCGAACTTGTGCCCCTCGCCGACGGGCGCGTCGCGCTCGGCGTCGGCGACGTTTGCGGCAAAGGCGTGCCCGCCGCTTTGTTCATGGGCATCACCAAGACGCTCATCCGCATAAACTTACGCGAAAATCCCGATCTGCCCGGCGCGATCGTGAAGGCGAACGCCTTTCTCGCCGACAACAATGCCGGACAATTGTTTGCGACCGTCTTATATGCGGCTTACGATCCGCGCTCGGGCGCGCTCGAATATTGCAATTGCGGCCACCTTCCCGGGCTGATCCGCCGCCCCGGCGGCGGGGTCGAGACCCTGCCTGTCGGCGGCCTGCCTGTCGGCCTGTTCGAGCCCATGAAGATGGCCGTGCACAAGGCGCAGCTTCGACCGGGCGACCTTTTCTTCCTCTACACCGATGGCGTGACCGAAGCCGAAGATCCTGAGACGCGCCAGTTCGGCGAGGGTCGCCTCGAAGGTTTGCTGGCCAAAAAAGGCCACGGCGCGAGCGCCTCGCAATGGACCGCGCGCATCGAAGCGGCGGTGCGAGCCTTCGCGCGCGGACGGTCTCAGTTCGACGACATCACCTGCCTCGCGCTGAGGCGGTGAGGGTTCGGCTGCACAACGGATTTCAGCGTATTTTATCCTCCTATGATATACTTTGCGACCAGCGCCGTCAGTTCTTTGACGACCTCGGCTTTCGTGACCTCGAAGCTTGCTTCGCCAATCTTTCCAGCCAACTTGCTTGCCATGGCGATTACCCACGTTCCGGCCCGTTTTCCGATGCCTTCGGATGGGTTCACCTCAGCACGATCTTCTGCGAGGGCTCTCTCTAGAGCTGCAACGTCGAGCTTGTCGGCGCCAAGCGTTTTCATGGCGGCGGCCAAAGACGAGAAGTCGCCTTTATCTGCGCCCGTCGCCGCGGCGAGGGCGACTTCTCTCAGCGGGTCCGCTGACCAGGATGCCTCTTGGGTGGCAGGCCATTAGCGTTGACGGGAAGATTTTTCGACAAATTCTTTTCGAGAATCCAAATCAGATGTATAGTGTATTTTAATCACCGAAGCTATCCGCCCGAGGCGGCGGGTGGTGAGGGAGACCTAGATATGCATAGAACGCATAGTGATCGGCTGGAAGACGAGACTTTGAGGAAGGGATCGCAGGGCCTGGGAAGAACTTGACTCCAATCTCGTGTAACCCATTGAAAAGGCTCAATTCGAAAAAATAAACGCTAGTAAACGCTAGCTAATTTACTAACGTTTAAGCTCGTTTACTGGCGTTTACTCGCCTTTATTGAGTCTGCTGGGCGGGATGTTGCTATGACATGGAGGAATGGGTGGGGGACGTCGAGGGTGAATGTGGGCGGAGCGCAGGCGGCGAAGGGGACTCGGACCTCAGTCTGCGTATTGTGCATGGCAGCATGGAATTGTGCAGTGCAGCAGACTCTGCTATCAGCCTGACACCGGGTCAGGGAAGGACGCTCTCGACGGCGACGGACACGGAGACAAAGATGCAGCATTTCGACGTGCGAAACCGTCATCAGATCAAAGACGCGCCGCCCAACACCTGGGCCACGGTGCATTGCCGCGATGTCGTCACCATGAGCGAATTGGCGCGGCGCGGCTTTCATCTCATTGATATGAGCGGCGAAGTCTGGACGATGCATCGCGAGGGCTAGCGCCACCCGCTCTCAGGTGGAATCGTCATCGCGAGGAGCGAAGCGACGCGGCGATCCAGGAATCGTAGGGCGCCCTGCGTTCCCTGGATTCCTTCGCCATAGCCCGTCCGGAAGGACGGGCGTCTTCCGCCGCCCTAGGGCTCGCAATGACGATCCTGGTTGGACCTGATTGCATCTTGCTCTAGCGCGCTCGCTCTTCGATAAGCTTGTCCGAGTCCGGAAGTGACTCGCTAATCGCGCCGCAAGCCGTTGGAATCGCAAGAAACGGACTCGTTAATGGCAGGGTCGGTGCAAGGCTTTCCGTCCCGATCGCGGCCGCGCCTCAGTCCTCGCTCAGATCCTCGAACGCGCCGCGGTCGACGCCGTTGCCGATCAGGATCTCGCGCTTGCCCGAATGATTGGGGGCGCTGACCACACCCTCCTTCTCCATCCGCTCGACCAGGGACGCCGCCTTGTTGTAGCCGACCGAGAGGCGGCGCTGGATGTAGCTCGTCGACACCTTGCGGTCGCGTAGCACGATATTGACCGCGCGGTCGTAGAAGTCGGCCGATTCCTCGGCGTCCATCGAGCCGGGGGAGGGCAGGGGGGCCTCGTCGTCGTCCTCGCCGGCGTCGTTGTCCTCGGTGATGGCGTGCAGGTATTCCGGCGCGCCTTGTTTCTTGATGTGCGCGACCACCTTCTCGACCTCGTTGTCGGACACGAAGGGCCCGTGGACGCGCGCGATGCGCCCGCCGCCCGCCATGTAGAGCATGTCGCCCTGGCCGAGCAGCTGCTCGGCGCCTTGCTCGCCGAGGATGGTTCGGCTGTCGATCTTGCTCGTGACCTGAAACGAGATCCGGGTCGGAAAATTCGCCTTGATGGTGCCGGTGATGACGTCGACCGAGGGCCGCTGGGTCGCCATGATGAGATGGATGCCGGCGGCGCGCGCCATTTGCGCGAGCCTCTGGATCGCGCCCTCGATGTCCTTGCCGGCGACCATCATGAGGTCGGCCATTTCGTCGACAACGACGACGATATAGGGCAGTTCGTCGAGCGGGATCTCCTCGGACTCGTAGATTGCTTCGCCCGTCTCGCGGTCGAACCCGGTCTGGACCGTTCGGGTCAGCGCCTCGCCCTTCGCACGGGCCTCGGAGACGCGGACATTGAAGCCGTCGATGTTGCGCACGCCGAGCTTCGACATCTTCTTGTAGCGATCCTCCATCTCCCTCACCGCCCATTTGAGCGCGATGACGGCCTTCTTCGGATCGGTGACGACCGGGGTCAAGAGATGCGGGATGCCGTCGTAAGCAGATAGCTCGAGCATCTTCGGATCGACCATGATGAGCCGGCACCGCTCGGGCTTCATGCGGTAGAGGAGCGAAAGAATCATGGTGTTGATCGCGACCGACTTGCCCGAGCCGGTCGTGCCGGCGACCAAGAGGTGAGGCATGCGGGTCAAGTCCACGATCACCGGCTCGCCGCCGATGGTCTTGCCGAGCGCAATCGGCAGGCGATGGTTCGATTGGCCGAACTCCTCGCTGGCGAGAAGCTCGCGCAGGTAGACGGTGTCGCGGCGCTGATTCGGCAATTCGATGCCGATGGCGTTGCGGCCCTGAACCACCGCGACACGGGCCGAGACCGCCGACATCGAACGCGCGATGTCGTCGGCGAGCCCGATCACCCGCGAGGATTTGATGCCGGGCGCCGGCTCGAGTTCGTAGAGGGCGACAACCGGGCCGGGGCGCACGTTGACGATCTCGCCCTTCACGCCGAAATCGTCGAGGACGCCTTCAAGCAAGCGTGCGTTCTGCTCCAGCGCGTCCTGCGAGATTTTGGCGCCCGCCGATTTCTTCGGCTCGGTCAACATCGTGATCGAGGGCATGACCCACTCGCTGCGCGGCCGGCCCGTCATGTCCAGCGGCGCGCGGACCGCGGTCGGGCGAGCGGGAAGCGGCGAGACGACGGGCGGCGGAAAGGAAGGGAACGGCGCCGAATCCTGAGCCCGAGGCGCGAGCGCGGCGGCGATCGTCGAGACATCATCGGAGTCGCGGACAGCCGACCAGGGCGCGGATGGCGCGGGAGCCGGTGTGGGATTGAGGAGGGGCGGGTGCTGGCTCTTTGCTTTCGAGCCTCGGGAGGCCATCCGGCGCAACGTCGCCTTTGCTGTCAGCAAGGCATGAATCACGGCGCCGATCGACACCATGCCAAGGCTCGGCTCGTCCTCGTCGTCTTCATCATCGAAGCGCGCCAGCGCCCGGGCGCGCGCCTTTCCGGAGATGGTGTCGGAGGCGTCGTCCGGGGAACTCGAGCCCCCAGCGCCGGAGGCCGCGGCGAGCCCGAGGATAGCGATTGCGGCAAGGCCGGCGCCGACTGCGATCGTGGCCCAAGGCGAGGTCGGAAGGAAGCGACGCGGGAGGGAGAGGATAGCGTCGCCGACGACGCCGCCGAGACCGGTGGGAAGCGGCCAACTCCCAGGCGCCGGAAGGAGCGAAGCCAGTCCCGCCGCCGCGATCACGCCGATTAAATAGAGAGCGACCCTCAAACGCGGCCGCTCGAGCCGTCGTTGGGTGACGAGGCTCCAGCCCCAGAACGCGGGCGGGGCCAGCAGGGCTGCCGAGGCGAGGCCGATGAACTGCATCACGAGATCGGCGGCGATCGCGCCCGGAGCGCCGAGAAGATTGTGGACGCGCTCGTTGGTCGCGTGATTGAGGCTGGGATCACTGACGGACCAGGTCAGCAGCGCGAGGGTCAGGCTGGCCACGCTCGCGAGCGCGACAAGGCCAGCAATTTCCGCCGCCCGCCGCTTCGGGAACTCCCGCACCGAGGCCGGCACGTGGTCGATAAATGAGAATGTGGTCGTGCGCATCGCTCACTTGCCGGGTCGAAGTGGCGGGATCGCGCGCCGCCCCCTGCTTGACCCTAGGGGCGCCAAGTTAATGCGGTCCTAACCTTAACGGGCAGTCGCCGCGGCAGGCCGCATAAACGCGAGGGTGAGAAATAAAAAATGGACGCCCCGAGGGGCGTCCAAGGTCCTGGGAGGAAACTTTCGCCTGGGCGACAACCAAGAGCCGCCAGGGCGCTGCAGCTTTAGTGAACGACTTCGCCGTGAAGGGCGAGATCGAGGCCGTCGCGCTCGATTTCGTCCGAGACACGCAGGCCGATCACGGCTTTGATGATCGAGAGGATGATGACAGTGACGACTGCGTCATAAACGATCACGGTGATGATGCCGACGCACTGGTTGATGACCTGGTGAGGGTTGCCCTCCATCAGGCCGGCTGTGCCGCCGTATTGCTGGACCGCGAACACGCCGGTTAAAAACGCGCCGATTATGCCGCCGACGCCGTGGACGCCGAAGCAGTCGAGCGCGTCGTCATAGCCGAACATGTGCTTGAGCCCGGTCGCGCCCCAGTAGCAGCCGACGCCACAGGCGACGCCGATCGCCATCGCTCCGATCGGACCGACGAAACCCGAAGCCGGCGTGATGGCGACGAGGCCGGCGACCGCGCCCGAGCAGATGCCGATGACCGTCGGCTTGCCGCGATGCGCCCATTCGACGAACATCCAGGTCAGAGCCGCGACGGCGGTCGCGATCTGCGTAACCGTCATCGCCATGCCGGCCTGCACCCCGGCGCTGACTGCAGAGCCGGCGTTAAAGCCGAACCAGCCGACCCACAGGAGACCTGCACCGATGAAAGTCAACACCATGTTGTGGCCGGGTCCCGTGTCTTCGCGCTTGCCCAGCATGATCGCCGCGACCAATCCGGCCACGCCGGCGTTGATGTGCACGACCGTGCCGCCGGCGAAGTCGAGGACTTTGACCCACGCCGCGTCGTTGCTCGAGTTGAAGATGCCGTCGGGTCCCCAGAGCCAGTGCGCGACCGGGGCGTAAACGAAGATCGCCCACAAGCCGATGAACCACAGCATGGCCGAGAATTTCATACGCTCGGCGAAGGCTCCGGCGATCAGCGCTGGCGTGATGATCGCGAACGTCATCTGGAAGCACATATAGACGGTCTCAGGGATCGTCGGCGCAAGCGAATTTGGGTTTCCGATGCCGCCGTTGTTTACGTCGCTGAGGATGCCCTGCAGGAATACGCGGCTGAACCCGCCGACGAACGGCGAGCCGGCAGTGAACGCGAGCGAATAGGTCACAACCGCAAACAGCACCGTCACCAGGCAGGTGATGGCGAAGCTGGTCATCACCGTGTCGCCGACATTCTTCTTGCGCACCATGCCGCCGTAGAAGAGCCCGAGCCCCGGAATTGTCATCATCAGCACGAGAGCCATGGACGTCAGCATCCAGGCCGTGTCTCCGCCAGAGGGCGTACAATTCGTGAGGACAGCCGGAACCGCGGGAACGGCAGCGAATTTGTCTGTTTCGGGGATCGCGGCGACCGCGCCGGCGCAAGCTGGGGTAGCGGGAGGAGCCGGCTTCGCCGCAGCGGCGGCAGCCGGAGCGGTGGCCGACGGGGCAGCAGTGGTGGCTGCGGCGGGCGCCGCTGGCGCTGCGGCGGGTTTATCCTGCGCCACCGCAGCGGGCGCGGCGAGGCCAATAAATATGGCCGTCGCTAGCGTCGCCGCGAGGCCAGTGAGTATACGTGTCAGTTTCATGGTTCAGGACTCCGAATCTGGAAGGGGGAAGCGGCGCATGGCGCCTAAAGCGCGTCCTTGTCCGTCTCGCCCGTGCGGATCCTGACCGCCGAGTCGAGGTTGTAGACGAAGATCTTGCCGTCGCCGATCTGGCCTGTGCGCGCCGCCGCGACGATCGCTTCGACCACCTTGCCGGCGACGTCAGCGTTGACCGCGACCTCGATTTTCAGCTTGGGAAGGAAGCTCACGGCGTATTCGGCGCCCCGATAGATTTCGGTATGCCCCTTCTGTCGTCCATACCCCTTGACCTCCGTAACTGTCAGACCGTGCACTCCGATGGCGGTGAGCGCATCGCGCACCTCCTCCAGCTTGAACGGCTTTATGATCGCCATTACGATTTTCATAAGCTCGCCCCATGGTGACGCGCCGCGGCGGTACTGAAACCGTACCGCTTTCGTGCGGTGAAATCGGAACGCCAGCGCGTCCCGCCCATGACGGCCTTACAAGCCGCGTGCCATGTCCCGGCCGGTGCCCTAACAATCTGAAAAGCAATTGCTATTTGGCGCTTTGAGAACAAATCAGCGTCCGCGGGTCAATCTGATGAGGCATCAGATCAGAAAACAGGCGCCTATGATTTAATCAGTGCTTCCGTGATTGAAATCGCGAGCAGGCGACCACGTTTCATGGGCTCGAAGCTGCGCTAATTGGATGATCTTGCGCCGATTCCGCGAGCAAGCGCCCTGCCTCCCGCAAGTCGAGCGTGTCGAAACCCTCGGTGAACCAACCGCAAACTCGAGCAAGAATGTCGCGCGCAGGCCCCCGCTTGCCTTGAAGGCGCAGCAATCGCCCATCGCGTTGAGAAACCAATCGCTATGTTACCTAACCATCACTGCAACGCCTTGCCGTCGCCTGTCTCGTTCGCGAGTTGCGGCGGCGAGCGGGAAATGAGTGTCAAATAGCGCCGTCGCTGGGCAGTCGACCGCGCGAAGGGACGGAAAAGAGACGCTCAAGTCTCTAGGATTCTTGATGAGACAGGTGGCTCCCCGAGCAGGACTCGAACCTGCGACCATTCGATTAACAGTCGAATGCTCTACCAGCTGAGCTATCGGGGATCAGCGTGGGGCGCGATATAGCAGAATCCGGCGCGATGGGAAGGGCGTTTTTGGCCCCCTTGCGCCGCGCGCGACCCGCGCGCACCTTCGCCTCCATGCCTGACCCCTTGGCGTTTCCCGAATTGCTGACCCCAGCCGAAATGAGCCAGGCCGACCGCTTTGCGATTTCGGCCGGAACGCCGGGCATCGCGCTCATGGAGCGGGCGGGGCTTGCGGTTGCCGACGAAGCGGCGCGGCTCACGAAGTCGCGTGGCCGGATCGCCGTGCTTTGCGGCCCCGGCGGCAATGGCGGCGATGGCTTCATCGCCGGCCGCTTGCTCAGCCAGCGCGGCTACGCGGTCGAGCTCGGCTTGCTCGGCCGCCGCGACGCCCTGAAAGGCGACCCGGCGCTCGCCGCCGGCCGCTATCGAGGCCCGGTTCTCGACGCCGCCGCGATCGACCTCGCCACCGCCGATTGCGTGATCGACGCCTTGTTCGGCGCGGGGCTTACGCGCGACATCGACGGCGAAGCGAAGGCGATCATCGAGCGGATCAACGCTTTCGGCCATGCAGGGGGCCGCGTGCTCGCAGTCGACGTTCCCTCTGGAATCGGCGGAGAAACCGGCAAGATTCGTGGCCTCGCGGTCGAAGCGAGCGCGAGCGTGACCTTCTTCCGGCTGAAGCCCGGCCATCTCCTGGAGCCGGGGCGCATGCTTGCCGGCGCGATCCGGCTCGCCGACATCGGCATTCCCGAAGCCGCGCTTGGCCCCATCGCGCCGAAAACCTTCGTCAATTCGCCGGCCGTCTGGGGCGGGGCGCTGCCGCGCCCGAACGCGGCGAGCCACAAATACGCGCGGGGCGCGGCGCTCATCCTGTCGGGCTCCGGCCACCACACGGGCGCGGCCCGGCTCGCCGCCCGCGCGGCTTTGCGCGCCGGCGCCGGCATCGTCAGCGTGGCGAGCCCGCCCGACGCGGTCGCGGTCAACGCTGCCCACCTGACCGCGGTGATGGTCGCCCCGTTCGCGAACGCCCGCGAATTCGAGGCGCTCATCGCCGACGAGCGGCGCCGCGCGATCATGCTTGGCCCCGGCGCCGGCGTCGGCGCCACCTTGCGCAAGCTGGCCGCGGCGGCCCTGACCCGGCCGGCCAAGGATCGGACGATCGTGCTCGACGCCGACGCGCTGACGAGCTTCGCGGGCGACGCCAAGCGGCTTGCGGCGCTCATCCAGCGCGGCGGCCATCAGGCCGTGCTGACCCCACACGAGGGCGAGTTCATGAAGCTGTTCGAGGGCGCGCCCGACGTCCGGCTCGACGACGACAAGCTCACCCGCGCCCGCGCCGCGGCCCGCCTCATGGGCGCGGTGGTGCTCGTCAAGGGCGCCGACACGGTGGTCGCCGCGCCGGACGGCCGCGCGACCATCGGCTGGGACCTGCCGCCCTGGCTCGCGACCGCCGGCTCGGGCGACGTGCTGTCGGGCCTCGTCGCGGGGCTCGCGGCCCAGGATATGCCGGCGTTCGAGGCCGCTTCCGCCGCGGTCTGGCTGCACGGCGCCTGCGGCCGGGCGGTCGGCCCCGGCCTCATCGCCGAGGACCTGCCCGAGGCGCTGCCGGGGGTCTTGCGGGCGCTCGGGTAGCCGCACGGGACCGCGAGCCCGGACGGGGCGTCCAAATAAATCCAAGCAAAACCAAATAAAACCAAGGAAAAAGCCTTGGATTTCCTTGGATTCCTTTGGCCAATTCGGGACTTTTCAATGGGTTACGGCGAATCCAAATAAAAAATTCTTTTCCCGCCTCAGACTCTATATCACATACTTAAAACGTCACTCCTGTTCGCTTTTTTTGGCGCCACCCGCGCGGTATGACGTCGATCGATCCGGCGCGTGGTTCGTTTATAGCACAGGTTTCTGATTTTGCAAATAGGTATCTACACGTCGGCTCGGATCGGTATCGGACCGAGTTGGATTTTCGATTGGCGGCGGGTTGAATACGGTTGCTCCCCACTTCGCCAGCCGTCTCATGCCTCTCTGATCGCACAGAAAAATATTGCAAACAGGAACGCTCGGCCCGCGCGGCTCGATTCAACTCAATTCGGTCACGCGCCTCGGTCTATAGAGGGGCAACGGCCGGGCCCGTGCCGCTGGGCAGCGCACCCCTTGATCGTGAGGGCGAAAGAACAGGGATGCCGGCAGCTTCAGCAGAACGAGACGCGACCAGCGCCAGCGGAGGGCTGAGCACCCTCGAGGCCCGCGCCCGGCTGGAGAAGTTCGGACCCAATGCGGTGTCTGACACGGACGTCCATCCTCTCCGTATGGCGCTCGAAAAGTTCTGGGCGCCCGTGCCTTGGATGCTCGAAGCGGCGGTCCTGCTCGAGTTGGCGCTGGGCAAGTTTTTCGAGGCTGCGATCATCGCCGCTCTCCTCGTGTTCAATGCCGCGCTCGGCGCGTTCCAGGAAGGTCGCGCACAAGCGACCTTGGCTGCGCTGAAGTCGCGGCTGGCGCTGAACGCATCGGTTCATCGGGACGGCGCATGGGCGACGATACCTGCGGCCGAACTGGCGCCGGGCGATGTGGTGAAGCTCTCGCTGGGGGCGGTTGTTCCCGCCGATGTTTGTCTTACCGCCGGAGAAGTTTTGATTGACCAGTCCATGATCACGGGCGAATCGGTCCCGATTGAAGCCGGCGCGGGCGCGCGGACCTACGCAGGCGCGTTGGTGCGGCGTGGCGAAGCGGTGGCCGAGGTCACGGCGACTGGCGCGCACACCAAGTTTGGCCGCGCCGCGGAGCTCGTCCGAACCGCACATGTGGTCAGTTCTCAACAGAAAGCGGTTCTGCGCGTGGTGCGCAATCTCGCCGCGGTCAATGGCCTCATCATCGTGCTGCTCGTCGCCTATGCGTGGTTTCTCGAAATGCCGCTTGGCGAGATCATTCCCCTTGTCCTGACGGCGGTCCTGGCGTCGATCCCGGTCGCGCTGCCGGCGACCTTCACTCTGGCCTCGGCGATCGGCGCGCGCGCCCTGGCGAAGCAAGGGATTCTGCTCACTCAACTCTCCGCCGTGGACGAAGCGGCGACGATGGATGTCTTGTGTTCGGACAAGACCGGCACACTGACCCGGAATACCTTGACGATCACAGCCGTCCATCCACTGGCCGGGTTCGACAAAGAGCGCGTTCTGGCGCTGGCTGCGCTCGCCAGTTCCCATGGCGGACAGGACCCCGTGGACGGAGCCATACGAACCGCGGCGGCGGGAATTACCGCTTCCGGGCTGAAGGTGCTGAAATTCGTACCGTTCGATCCGGCGACAAAGATGTCCGAAGCGACCGTCGAAGATCAGGCCGGCGGCGCACAACGGGTCGTGAAGGGGGCCGTTGCAGCCGTCGCGGGACTCGACCCGCTGTCGCCGGAAGCGACAGCCCTGGCGAAAGACTTGGAAGGAAAAGGGTTCAGGGTTCTGGCGGTCGCGAGCGGCTCGCCGGACGCCATTAAACTCGCGGGCCTGATCGCCTTCAGCGACCCGCCTCGCCCGGATGCGGCGGCGCTCATCGCAGAACTGCGCGGGCTCGGCGTGAACACCGTGATGGTGACCGGCGATGCGCCGGCGACGGCGGCCATCGTGGCGCACGCTGTCGGGCTCGATGGCCTCGTGTGTCCCGCAGGCCCGATCCGTGACCCCGTTCGGCCTGAACAGTTCGCCGTCTTTGCCGGCGTCCTGCCGGAGGACAAATATAAACTCGTAAAGGCGTTTCAGACCGAAAATCACATTGTTGGCATGTGTGGAGACGGCGCCAACGACGCGCCGGCCCTTCGCCAGGCCCAGATCGGGATTGCGGTTTCGACGGCGACCGACGTCGCGAAATCGGCCGCCGGCATGGTGCTGACCGAGCCCGGACTCGCTGGAATTGTGGCTGCGGTCAGAGAAGGTCGGATCACTTTCCAGCGTATCCTGACCTACACCCTCAACTCCATCATCAAGAAAATCGTGACGGTGTTCTTTCTGATCGCCGGCCTGCTGATGACGGGGCACGCCATTCTGACCCCGCTCTTGATGGTCATCGTCATGATCGCCGGCGATTTCCTGGCGATGTCGCTGACGACCGACAATGTCCGGGCCTCTCCGCTGCCCAACACCTGGCGCATCGGCAACTTGACGATTGCGGGCGTCATCATGGGCGTTGGCCAACTCGCCTTCTGTATCGGCGTCTTGGCTGTCGGCAAGTTTGGACTGGGGCTCGGATTGCAGGCTTTACGAACGCTGGCCTTCACAGCTTTGGTATTTGGCAGCCAGGCGACCATCTACGCCATCCGAGAACGGCGGCGCCTGTGGGCCTCCGTCCCAAGCGGATGGCTCGTCGCCTCATCGGTCGCGGATATTCTGATCGCCTCAAGCCTGGCAATCGGCGGAATCGCGATGGCGCCGCTGCCGGTCTTGGTCATCGCGGCCACGTTTGGGGCGTCAGTGGCGTTCTCGCTTGTCCTGGACTTGATCAAGGCCCCCGTTTTTGCCCGCCTCAGGATCGCTTAGAGCCAATCGCTCGCAAGCTCCGGATTCCGGCCCAAAACCGGTAGGCAATTTCACCAACATGAGGAATTGCGGGGCAAATCGCGGAGTGCGTGGTTATCGTTCAACGATCGCCGGCGCCGTGTCGCGGAAGGCCTTCGGCGCAAAGGTCCGTGCCTTGCGTGGCGCGCCAGAACGATCGGGATCCCGGATCCGCTCCCGGGCGGGGCGCGTGGCGGGCGCAGATTCCGGCTTTCGCCCACCAGGCCCTCAGCATATAGCCGCAATCGACCGGATTGAGTTCGCCTCCGCGGCGCCAATAGATGCAGTCTTTGCAGTGCGGGCCCGCCGGCGCCGCGTCGGCCGCGACACCCTCACCGCACCAGTGCGAGCTGTGCGTCTCCGGCCAATGGGCCACTTCCTCCGGATGCGCCGATGCGTCGGGCGCATGACGCACGCATAGCCCCTGGTGCTCCCCATGCTTGCGCCAAAAAGCGCAGGCTGCGCAATTTGCCGGCCTGACTCGCTCGTCCGTCATTGTCTCTTTCGATCTCTCCCTCATGCCGCAGGGCGCGGCCCGGACTGTGGGGAGTGTTCGCCGACGCCGGTGAATGCCTAATACATCCAACCGCCGAACACGACCACAGGAGGGGGAGCGCGATCTTCCGCTCGAAATTTTCGATCCGGCTTGGGCGCAACGGGCTTCTCGCCGGCCGTGTCCGAATGCTAATACAGCTGAATTAATACGCCAATACAGCCGATTGGGAGCCGATTCATGGAGAAAAATCAGCGTGAGGCGCTGCTCGACGCCGGGGTTAGGCTCGTGCACGCGCGCGGGCTCGCCGCGACGGGGGTTCGGGACATTGCGATGGCGGCGCGCGTGCCGCAGGGCTCGTTCACCAACCACTTCCGCTCGAAGGAGGCATTCGGGCTCCTCGTCCTCGATCGTTATGCCGAGAGGATCGAGGCGATCATGCGCGAGACGCTGGGCGACGACACGCGCGCGCCGGCGGAGCGGCTCATGGCCTATTTCGATCGGATCGCGGCGTCAGCCGCCGAGGCCGGGTGGCGGAGGGGATGCATGGTTCCCGATCTTGCGGGTGAGGTCGCCTTTCACGATGACGCGCTGCGGGCGCGGCTTTGCGCCGTGCTCGCGCAGCAATCGGCGCAGTTCGAGAGGGTCGTTCGCCTGGCTCGGCCTCATGACGAACGCGCGGCGGCCGATCTTGGCGGCTTTCTGCTCGCCGCCTGGCACGGCACGCTGCTCAGGATGAAGGTCGAGCGGAATGCGTCCGCCCTTGACCGGTTTCGGCGGATGCTCGCGCCGCTGCTCGATCCGACTTCGAAGCCGTGATTTCCGCCTGTGTCCTTGCCGCGAATCGCCTCGTGTTCCGCGCTGTCACAAGGCCAGTGGAAGTTTTCGCTTGCCACCCTATATGTGGATTCAACGCGCTGCGCCGGCCCTGAACAGCCCTCAGCGGCGCCACGCACAGGCGACTGGCCGCGGCTTCCCCTCTTGCCGCCCGCCGGACCGCTGAAGGGCCCAGTCGCCGGCTCATGACCCCCCAATGAGCCGGCGACACCTCCGGCGACACCTGTCTTCGCCAGCCCATCCCGTACGCGAGCGCGACCTCGATCACCCCCGTCTGCGGCGTCACGGGTGAAAGCCCGCTTGCAGGCGGGCCGCGCTTTTGCCGCGGGCGACACAGGCTTTCAGCCTTCCGCCCGGTTTCGCCGATGCCTTCCGAGTTTGCCAGCGCCCGATCCTCGACATAGCCTCACGAGGCTGATCGTCGCCGCTCGCGAAGCGAGCCATAACGGCGAAGCGTCATAAGGAGGAACGTATGACAACAACCCTTGGTAACCGACGCGGCGCGCGTTGGAAGGCAATCACCGCCTGCGCTGTCGCCGTGTGGGCGCTTTCCTCCGCCTCGGCCTTCGCCGAAGAGAAGATCATCGTCGGACTGATCACGAAAACGAACACCAATCCGTTCTTTGCCAAAATGAAGGAAGGCGCAGCGGCAAAAGCCAAGGAGCTCGGGGTCGACTTTCGCAGCTTCGCCGGCAAGTACGATGGCGACAACGAGGGCCAGGTGGACGCGATCGAGCGGCTCGTGAACGCCGGCGCCAAGGCGATCCTGATCACGCCAAGCGACACCAAGGCGATCGTTCCCTCGATCGAGCGGGCGCGCAAGGCCGGGATTTTGGTGATTGCGCTCGATACGCCGCTCGATCCGCCAAGCGCGGCCGATGCGACTTTTGCGACTGACAACGAAAAAGCTGGAGAGTTGATCGGAGAATGGGCCGCCAAGACGCTCGGCGAGAAGGCGAAGAACGCCCGCATCGCTTATATCGACGCGCTCGTCGATCAACCTTCCGTCGATCGTCTGCGCGACTTCGGCTTCTCAAAGGGCTTTGGCGTCGAGAACTCGGACTGGAAGCAATACGGACATGAGACCGACAAGCGCGTCGTGGGCCACCAATGGGGCGGAGGCGCGGAAGCAAAGAGCCGCGCCGGGATGGAGACGCTGCTCCAGAAGGATCCGAACATCAATGTCGTCTATACGATCAACGAGCCGAGCGCGGCGGGCGCCTATGGCGCGCTGAAGGCCGCCGGCAAGGCCAAGGACGCGATCATCGTCTCCGTCGATGGCGGGTGCCCCGGCGTGAAAAACATCGCCGCTGGCGTCATCGGCGCGACCGCGCAGCAATATCCGCTGCTGATGGCCTCGATGGGCATCGAGGCCGCGGTCGAATACGCGAAGACCGGCAAGAAGCCGCAGCCGAGCCCGGGCCTCGATTTCTTCAACACCGGGGTCTCGCTCGTCACCGACAAGCCGGTCGACGGCGTTCCCTCGATCTCGTCGAAGGAAGGTCTCGCCAAGTGCTGGGGCTGAACTCGCCCGTGACGGTGATGGATTTGCCAGGCTGATCTTCATCAGCGTTCGGTGGGCCCGGAGCCACAAGTTCTGCGGGCGATCAGGGAGGCGTTCGATGGCTAGGTTGATGAGGCGCGCCGGTCTGCCGTTTTCGCTCAAAGTCTGGACGGGGGGCGGCAGGGCTGTGCTGGCGGGCGTGGGAGCCGCGATTGTTCTCATGCTTTCCCATGGGCCCGTCCGCGCGGCTGATAGCGAAGTCCCGCGCTTCGTCGTCGATCCCTATTGGCCGAAGCCCTTGCCCAATCGATGGGTGACGGGAGCGGTCGGCGGCGTCTGCGTCGACCGGGAGGATCACGTCTTCGGCGTCAACCGGTCCGATCTCACGGCGATGGAGCAGGCGGTCGGCAAGGAGCCGGCCCCGATCGTGATCGAATATGATTCCGACGGGAACATCGTGAACGCGTGGGGCGATCCGAAGCAGATGCCCAAGTCGATCCATGGCTGTTTCGTCGACCGCCAGGATAACATCTGGATCGGCGGCAACGCCGATGGGATCGTGCAGAAATGGTCGCATGACGGCAAGCATCTGCTCCTCCAGATTGGGCGCAAAGGCGTCTGCGACAATGGGGACGAAAAGTGCGGCGAGCCCGGCTTGAACAGGAGCCCGGTGCTTCTCAACGAGCCGGCCGACATCGCGGTCGATCCTGACAACGGCGATATCTATGTCGCCGACGGCTATGGCAACCATCGCGTCGTCGTGTTCGACGCGCAAGGCAAGTTCCTGCGTCAATGGGGCGACGCTGGGACGGATCGCGGTCTCTTTGCAGTCATTGGCGGAGGCCATCCCCATTGCGCCAAGTTCGATCGCGAGGGGCTGCTCTATGTCTGCGACCGGGGCAACGACCGGATCGAAGTCTTCGACAAGATGGGCGCCGTGAAACGCGTCATCGATGTGAAGCCGGGCACCGCCTATTCGCCGGCGCCGGACGGTGCGCCCGGACGCAAAGCGATCGGGTCTGCGCTGGACGTCGCCTTCTCGTCCGACCCCGAGCAGAAATACATGTATGTCGTCGACACCGGCAACGAGGTCTTATGGATCCTCGACCACCGGAGCGGACGCATCCTGGGCGGCTTTGGAAGCGCCGGCCACAACGCCGGCGAATTCACGCTCCTCCACATGATCGCCATGGATTCAAAGGGAACGCTCTACACCAGCGAGACCGTCGACGGCCGCCGCCTGCAGAAGTTCGTTCCTCGAGGCTTTGTGCCTGAGGACAAGCTGAAGACCTATATGGGCAGCCCGCGCTATGACGCGCTGCCCTGAAGGATCGTCGGGCGCGCAGGCGGCGGGTTAGCTCCGTACTGTATAAGTATTATTGTTTCTGTCGCCTCCTTGCTTCAGGTCCATTGGGGACAACGACCTCCATTCAACCAGGTTGTATCGCGATTTCCGCGGAGGCTCGGCGATGCACTCGACGCTTTCGCGCTCCGGCAGAACCTCTCGCGTCTCAAAGGTCGCGAATTTGGAGAAAGTCTTGCGCCTGAGACGGAGGGCGGGCAGAGTGGCGGAAGAGAGTTCGGGCGCCTTCGGGACGCGCCCGTTGGTTCTCGAGGCGTGGGGCGAGAATGCGGTTTGTCTTCCTGATCGGGACGCTGGCGGCGCTGAGCGGCTGCGCGAGCTATCGCGATGTTTCGTTCATCTACTATCCGAACGCGCCGCACCGCGAGACGTTTCCGCGGCCGTCCGAATTTTACGCCGTGGCGCAACAGGAATGCGCTAAATATGGGATGAGGGCGACCTATAACTGGAGCAACTATTTTCCCGATTTCGAGCGCGTCCGGGTGAACTACCTCTGCGTTCAGTGACCGCCAGCCGGCGCCGGGGCGCGGCCAAAGTTGTAGTTCAGGGAAACGGGGCTCCAGTTCGGCGGCGCGGGATAAGGCGCGGCCGCGGCGATCGCGGTCATGATGGCCATATCGAGGTCCGGCGACCCGCTTGAAGAGACGAGCTTGCGGCCGACAAGATTGCCGCCTTCGTCGAGGTAGAAGTCCACCATGCCATGCCTGTTGGCGAGGTCGAGGTGGAGCGCCGGACTCTGGTGCAGGTGTTCTTTGATCATCCCATAGATGATCGTCAGATACCGGGACTCGGCGTTTCCGCCGGCGACCGGCGACTTCTCGACCGCACGCGCGAATTTATACTGCGGCAGGTCCTCGATGGTCGGCAGCGGCTCGCCGACCGGCGCTTTCTGTGGCGGCGCGGGCGGCGCCGCGGGGGCGGCGGCTTGAGTCGGATTGTCCTCCGGTTTCGGGGTCTGCTCCGCCGGGAGTTCGCCGTCAGGCTCGGGCTTGAGATCGTGCGCGGGCGGCGCGGCCTCGCCTTTCTGCTCTTCAGCCGGATGAGGCGCCGGCGCCGGCGCATCCGCCTTGGGCGAAGCCCCGGGGTTTGGCGGGGGAGGGACCTCGGGGGTCGCCTTGGCCTCGGTCGTCTTGTCAGGAGAGTCCCGGTTGACTTTCTCCTCGGTCGGGGCCGCGGGCGCGTCATAGGCCGGCTTTTCGTCCAAGGGTTTTGGCTGCGGCTTCGGTTTCTCTTCCGGCCGCTTTGGCGGAGGCGGAGGCGGGGGCGGAGGCGGCTGCTCGACCACCACCTCGACCGGAATCTCCTGCACGGCGGTCGGAATCATGCGCGGCCAGAGCCAGTAGTAGAGGAAGAACGAGAGCGGAATCAGGACATGCAACACCGCCGCCGCAATGAGCGCGAGCACGTGGAACCTGCGCTCGGCAGGCGTCGGCGGCTCGGGCGCGTCCAGGCGCTCGATCGGCTCGGCCGTGAAATCGGCCTCGGATAGTAACGTAGCGCTCAGCGCCAACTCCTCTCGCAAAAGCGCGATGTGTTTCCTTGGCTGAATCGTTCCCGGCCGGTCAATGGCCGAATTGGTCACTTTGCCGCGTGGGCCGGATTCGCGTATGTCCTCGCCCATGAACCGCCGGGATGGGGGCGGAGACGCGCCCCCGAGTTTGATCGCCAAACTCGACGCCCGCCCAGCGGCGCCGCCGCCGCGCGCCCCACGGGCGCTGGTGTTCGATTCCGGGCTGGGCGGCCTTTCGGTGCTGGCCGAAATCAGGCGCTTGAGGCCGGACGTCGATATCGTCTACGCCGCCGACGACGCGGCCTTCCCGTACGGCAGACTGAGTGAGCCGGCGCTCGTCGCCCGGGTCAAGACGGTGATGGCGCGGCTGATCGGCGAAACCGAGCCCGACATTGTCGTCATCGCCTGCAGCACCGCCTCGACGCTCGCTCTGCCCCCCTTGAGGGCCGCCTATCCGCGATTGCCGTTTGTTGGCACGGTCCCAGCGATCAAGCCGGCGGCGGCGTCGTCGCGGTCGGGATTGATCAGCGTCTTGGCGACGCGCGGGACGGTGGCGCGCGACTACACCCGCGCACTGGTGCGTGACTATGCCGCAAATTGCGAGGTGACTTTGGTCGGCGCGCCGCTGCTCGCCGTCATCGCCGAGCGCGTCATGCGCGGTGAAGCGGTGGATGACGCGGAAATCGAGCGCGAGATCGCACCGTGCTTCGTTGAACGCGACGGCCGGCGCACGGACCAGATCGTGCTCGCCTGCACCCATTTTCCGCTTATCGCGGACAAGATCCAGCGCCTTTCCCCCTGGCCGGTCGGCTTCATCGATCCCGCGCCCGCGATCGCGCGCCGCCTCGACGCGCTGATCGCCGCCGCCCGCCCAGGCGCTTCGACCGGCCGCGAGGGAACCGCGATCTTTACCAGCGGCGACGAGCCGCCGGAGTCTCTGCAAAAGACCTTGCGTCTCTTTGGGCTCACGTTTACGCCCGCGATTATGATCGGCGTGGCTTCGGCCTGATCGCCTTGGCCTCGACCAAAACGATCCTGCTCAAGACGATGTTTTGGTTAAGCACGTCGCGGAGGATGGTGGGCGTTTTTTCGACTGGGGAGGCCGTTTTTGGCCGTACCATAGGAGAACTGACGAAATGACTGAACTGCCCGAAAACGTAACCCTGGATTGGCTGGGCCGCCAGTTTCTAGCCCACCGTGACGATATGCGCGCCCTGCGCACCGATATGGACATGCTGATCCGGCTCGTGACCCGAGTCGACCATACGCTCGATGCGGTGCGCGAGGACATCCGTTCGCTATGGTCGCAGAATGGCGATCTGCGCCGCCGCATTGAGGCCTTCGAAGGGCGCGAATCGTGATCCGTATTGTCCTAACGGACAGCGCCCACGAAACGCCCGCGGCCGTCGAAGACCCGAACAGCCTTCTGGCGTCCGGAGGACGGCCCCTTCATTTTGGCTGAAAAATGGGGCTAAAACGTCCCCCGGCCGCTCGGGCCCAGCGCGGACCGTAGCGACACGCTTATCCGGCCCCTATGACGGGCGCCAATCTCACCAATTCCGAAACTCTTGAAAGGTAGCCCATGCGTCCGTCGGACGGACAACCTGTTCGCCTCAGCGATTATCGCGTCCCGGATTATTTCATCGACCATGTCGAGCTTGACGTGTCGCTCGACATCCATGCGACGCGCGTGGTCTCGACTCTGTCGCTGCGCCCCAACCCTGCGCTCGTGGAGCGCGCGCCGCTGGCGCTCGACGGCGACGAGCTCCTGTTCGTCTCCGCCCGACTGGACGGCGAGCCGATCGAGGCGGCCAGTTTCGAGGCCAAGCCCTCGAGCTTTCTGCTGCGCCGGCCTCCGCGAGGGGCATTCACGCTCACGATCGAGACGCGCCTCGATCCGGCCGCCAACACCAAGCTCATGGGGCTCTATCGCTCGGGCTCGGCCTATTGCACCCAATGCGAGGCCGAGGGCTTTCGCCGCATCACTTATTTTCTCGATCGCCCCGACGTGCTCTCGACCTATCGCGTGCGGGTCGAGGCAGACCGGGCCGAGGCGCCGGTGCTTTTGTCCAACGGCAATCTCGAAACGGCTGGCGAAGCGGAGACGCCCGGCCGCCATTTCGCCATCTGGCGCGATCCGCACAAGAAGCCTTCCTACCTGTTCGCTCTGGTCGCCGGCGATCTCGGCCATATCGCCGATTCGTTCGTCACCATGTCGGGCAAGACCGTCGCGCTTGCGATCCACGTCGAGCATGGCCGCGAGGCGCGCGCGCATTATGCAATGGACGCGCTGAAGCGCTCGATGGCCTGGGACGAACAGGCTTACGGGCGCGAATACGATCTCGACATTTTCAACATCGTCGCCGTCTCCGATTTCAATATGGGCGCGATGGAGAACAAGGGCCTCAACGTCTTCAACGATAAATACGTCCTCGCTTCGCCTGAGACCGCGACCGACGACGACTACGCCAATATCGAGGGCGTGATCGCGCACGAATATTTTCATAACTGGACCGGCGATCGCGTGACTTGCCGCGACTGGTTCCAGCTTTGCCTCAAAGAGGGGCTGACGGTCTTCCGCGACCAGGATTTTTCCGCCGACATGCGCTCGGCGCCGGTCGAACGCATTGGCGACGTGCGCACGCTCCGCGCCGCGCAATTCCCCGAGGACGCCGGGCCGCTCGCGCACAATGTGCGCCCCGAGGTCTATCACGAGATCAACAACTTCTACACCGCGACCGTCTACCAGAAAGGCGCCGAAGTCGTACGCATGCTGAAACGCCTGATCGGCGCGGAAGCGTTTCGCGCCGGCATGGATCTCTATTTCGAGCGCTATGACGGAACCGCTGCGACGGTCGAGGATTTCATCGGCTGTTTCGAGACGGTTTCTGGACGCGATCTCTCGCAATTCATGCGCTGGTACGACCAGGCCGGCACGCCGAAGATCACCGTTCGCGGCGCTTACGACCCGGGGGCTAAGACCTACCGGCTCGACATCGCGCAATCGCTTGCGCCGACTCCGGGACAGAACGTCAAGCTGCCGATGACGATGCCGCTCGCGCTCGGCCTCGTCGGCGCCAATGGCGGCGACATGGCGCTCACGTCATTGGACGCGAGCGCCGACGAACTCGCAAGCGGCGTGTTCGAGCTCAAGGATGCCGAGCGGTCGATTGTCTTTCGCGACCTGCCGCAGCGGCCCACCCTGTCGTTCCTGCGGGGTTTCTCCGCGCCGGTGCGGGTCGACGACGATCTGACCGAAGAGGACCTCATCGTCCTCTCGCGGCACGACAGCGATAATTTCAACCGCTGGCAGGCGGCGCAGAGTCTGGCGACGCGGGTTCTCTTGCGCGGCGTCAAGGCCATTCGGGCCGGGCGCGCGCCCGAGCGCAACGGCGGACTTGCGGCAGCCTTCGGCGCCCTGATCGAGGACGTTCGCGCGGGGCGCATCGATCACGCCTTCGCGGCGCTCGCGATGGGTCTGCCGACCGAAGCCGACATCGCCCGCGAGATCGGCGAGGACGTCGATCCGGATGCGATCCACGCCGCGCGCAAGGCGATGCGCGGCGCGCTCGGGCGCACCTACGCTGGCGCACTCGCCGCGCTGCACGCGGAGCTTGCCAATTCCTCGACCTTCAGCTCCGACGCCGCCGCGGCGGGCCGCCGCGCTTTGCGCAATGTGGCGCTTGGCCTGTTTGTCGACGGCGACGTGATCCAGGGACTGGAGCTCGCCCATCGCCAGCTTGCCGAGGCCGACAACATGACCGAACGCCTCGGCGCGCTGTCGGCGATCGCCTTCAAGCCGGACGATAAGCGCGAACATGCGCTCGAGGCGTTTGGCAGGCGCTATGCGGCGGAGCCGCTCGTGCTCGACAAATGGTTCGCGCTGCAGGCGCAGATCCCCGAGCGCGAGACGCTCGAGCGGGTCCGTGGGCTCATGAATCATCACGGCTTCTCGCTCGCCAATCCCAATCGGGTGCGTTCGCTGATCGGCGGGTTCACCGCCAACCAGAGAGAGTTCAACCGCGCCGACGGCGCGGGCTTCGCGCTGCTCGAGGAAGTGGTGGTGGCTCTCGATCCCGCCAATCCGCAGATCGCGGCGCGGCTGCTCACCGCCATGCGCTCCTGGCGCTCGCTCGAGGAAGTCCGCCGGGGCCATGCCGAGGCGATGCTGCGGCGCATCGCCGCGAAGCCGTCGCTGTCGCCCGACGTCCGCGACATCGTGACCCGCAGCCTGGGCTGATGCTCAATTGCCCTCTCCCTCCGGGAGAGGGATTAGGGTTGAGGGTTCGCGCCCTCATCCGGTCGGCTTCGCCGACCACCTTCTCCTGGGGGGAGAAGGGAAGGGCGACCCGCGCCGATTCTGCAGCCGCGCCTTCGCCACATTTTTTGCGCCTGACGCGTTGTCAAGGACTGGACAAAGATTCGCACAAGGATTCTTATCGTAGTGATTCGGGCGTTAAGGCGGCAGTCCGAGTGTAATTTGTGGCGAAGTCTGGGAATGAGCGATGACGCGCGGAAGCGCGGCAAACGGGGACGCTTATCCAATGGGGCCTGCACGAGCACTGGGCGGGGAAGGGGCGTTTCGCTTCGCTGAGGCGTGGGTTCGCCGGCCGAGCGAGGCGTTCAAACGCGCGCATCCTCGTCCCGCCAGCGCTGCCATTCGCCGGCGAGCGATTCCATCGGTTTTTGTCATCGGTGTCGCCCTGGCGATCTTCGCCGTCCTCGCGCTCACGGTTCAACATTTGCGGCTCGAGCGCGATATGGCGCTGAACGCCGGCGCGCGCGAAGTCGGCATGCGCGCGACATTTATCGCCGAGCAGCTGAACGCGGCGCTGAGGGCCGATCCGCAGGCGTCCGAAGCCGAAGTCTTTCGCAGCGTTCTTAAGGCCCATCCCGACGAGCGGCTCACGCAATCCATGCTCATCGATCGCGAGGGCCGCGTGGTCGAATACGAAGGGACTGAGGACGCTTCCGATTTACCCCTGGCGGCCCTCGGGGCCCGCGCAAAACCGTCCGCAGCGAGCGCCGTTCAGGGTGGGGCGATCCGCATCCAGACCGGACATGACGGCGATCAATTTGCCGCTGTGCGGGTGCTGCCGAGAACTTTGGCGCGGGTGGCGTTTGCTTCGCCCGTCGAGGATCATCTCCTTGCCTGGCGCGACACGGTGCTGACCACGGCTTTCCTGCTTGCCTCGACCGTCGGATTGATGGTCGGGATGGCGGGCCTCTGTGCGTGCAAGGGCAGAGACGGGCATGAGCAGCGGCTCCTCGCCTCCGAGCGCCAGCTTTTGACCACGGTCGCGGAGCTGAAGCATTCGCGCCGCTCGCTCGAAGAGCAGGCCCAGCAGCTTGCCGACCTCGCCGAACGCTATCATGAG
Organism: uncultured Alphaproteobacteria bacterium; assembly: GCA_963833955.1. Taxonomy (GTDB): domain Bacteria; phylum Pseudomonadota; class Alphaproteobacteria; order Rhizobiales; family Beijerinckiaceae; genus Roseiarcus. The sequence continues at coordinate 269,030 of CAWHZY010000010.1, forward strand.
CAGAAATCCTGCGCCGAGGCCGCCAACCGCGCCAAGCTCGAATTCCTCGCCAATATGAGCCATGAGTTGCGCACGCCGCTCAACGCCATCATCGGCTTCTCGCAGCTCATGGGAAGCCAGACCTTCGGACCCCTGGGTTCGAAAAAGTACGGCGACTATTGCGCCCACATTCTCTCGAGCGGCGAATATCTCCTGCGCGTGGTCAGCGACGTCCTCGACATGGCGCGGCTCGAGGCGGGCCGGGAGAGCCTGACTTACGAGCGCTTCGGCGCCGAGCAGGCGGTCAGCCGGGCGGTGCTCGATATCGCGCCGACCGCGCGCCAGAAGGGTGTTGCGGTCAGGGTCGATGTCGGCGCCGAGGTGACTGTCGAGGCCGATCCCCTGGCGGTCGAACGCATCCTCACGACCCTCATGCGCAATGCGGTGAAATTCGCGCCGGAGGGCGGCGAAGTCTCGATCGGCGCGGCTGTGGGCGCGGAGCTCATCCATTTCACCGTCGAGGATAATGGCCCCGGAATCGGGGCGGAAAACCTCGTGCGGCTGGGTCGGCCATTCGAACAGGCCGGGGCGGTCATGATCAATGGCATGAAGGGGTCGGGCCTCGGTCTCGCCATCGCCAACGCGCTGGTCGAATTGCACGGCGGGACGCTGCGCCTCCAATCCAGGCCCGACAGGGGCGCGGCGGCGATGGTCAGCTTGCCGAGGGTCCAGCGCGGATCGCGTCCGGTTGCGCTGGCCCGCGTGGCCTAGCCGACGCTGAGCGCCTCACGCGGCGTCGACTGCGACATCAATCCGGGTCGCCACGAAAGGCTCGGCCACGAAAGGCTCGGCCGAAAGCGCAAGTTTGGCCGGCGGACGCGGGCCATTCGACGTTCAGCCGCTGTGGCATGGGAAACCATCCCAACGAAAAAATAGTCGCCGCGCGCGCCCAAACTGTGACCTGGATCACTGTCGAGCCGGAAACACCCCGATATCCGTTGACGACGGCCGTCGTGCGGGCGGTCGGCCCTAGGGAAAGTGGAACGCGGGCCTCGGGCGCGGCCGTCGATGGTCGCGGTTGAAGCCCGTGATCTCGGGCGGAAAAAGCATTGTTACGGAGGGTGCGAGCTATGATGGGTCAAGTTCAGGAGTTGGAGACGGGCAAGCCAGCGTTCGACGCGGTTTTTCAAGGCTCTGATCCTCTGGCGGACGGGGTGACGGTCGATGCCGCGGTGAAATGGTTCAACGCCACAAAGGGCTATGGTTTCGTCGAGCTCTCGGACGGCCGGGGCGACGCCTTCCTGCATCTGAAGACCCTGCGCGAGACCGGGCGCCAGACTCTGCCTTCGGGCGCGAAGATTCGCGTCGTCGCTCGCGCCGGCGCCCGGGGGGCAGAGGTTGTGCGGGTGGTTGAGATCGACACCAGGAGCGCCCTCGAACGGTCGTCACGGCGGTCGACCGTTGACCCGACCGCCGCCTTCGATTTGACCGGCAAGGTCAAGTGGTTCGACGACGCCCGCGGCTTTGGATTCATCGCCAGCGATGATTTCGGCCGGGACGTGTTCATCCACAGCAGCACGCTCGGCGCCGCCGGCGCCCGAAGCCTTTTCGAAGGCCAGGCAGTGTCCATGCGGGTCGTCGAGACACCGAAGGGCCGCGAGGCGATTGAGATCGTGATCTAGCCCGTAACCGCCGGACCGGGAAAAGACCGCGCCGCTCAGACCAATTTGTTCTGGCGGCGCAATCGGCGCGCAAGGACGCGCATGACGCTCAGCGCGAAGAACGGGGTGTTCTGGACCAGGAAGAGAAACTGATTTTCCTTGATCGGCGCCAACGTCACGTCGGTTAAAGCGACGGCGGTGGCGCTGCGCGGGCTGTCGTCGATCAGCGCCATCTCGCCGAAAATGCCGTCCGCCTCGAGGGTCTCGAAATGGCGGTCGCCGCTTATGATCTCCACCTGTCCACGCACGACGACGAAGAACTCGTCGCCACGATCGCCCTCCTGGAAGATCGTCTTGCCTTTGGAGAGATTGCGCGTCGGAAACCCGGGGCCCAGGAGATGATGGAAACTGATTTTCGTTTCTGGCATTTCGCCGTTCCTATACGTCGCCCCCGACGCCCATTGTTTCCCCAATCTCAATATTAACCGCTAAACCTGACAAATGCTCGGCGCGCACCTTGAGGAGGCCGCGACGGCGCGCGCTGGGCCGTCGGTCGAGCGGGGCGGGCCCATCAGTGCGCTGAGCCGATGAGCTCGCCGGTAATGACGGCCTCGACCTCCGCGACCGTCGTGTGCTTCGGGTCGATGTCGTCGGCGACAATTCTGCCGTGTCTCATGACCGCGATGCGGTCGACCACCTGGAAGACATGGTGAATGTTATGCGCGATCAAGATGCAGGAGTGACCGGAATCGCGCGCATTGCGCACAAAGCGCAGCACGCCCTGCGTCTCCGCGACGCCGAGGTTGTTGGTCGGCTCGTCGAGGATGATGAGGTCGCTGTCGAAATGCATCGCGCGGGCGATCGCCACCGCCTGACGCTCGCCGCCCGACAGCGACGAGATCGGCGTCGAGGCCGGGATCGACTTGCCGATTCCGACCCTTCGCAGAAGCTCGCCGGCGACCTCATCCATCAGCTTTGCGTCCATGCGGTTGAGGAAGCGCGGACCTTTAAGCGGCTCGCGACCGAGGAACAGATTGCGCGCGATCGAGAGCTGCGTGACGAGCGCCGAATCCTGATAGATCGTCTCTATGCCGAGCGCGATCGCGTCCGTCGTGCTGCGGATGTCGCCGCGTTTGCCGCGCACGATGATGTCGCCGCTGGTCGCGCGCACCGCGCCGGAAAGCACCTTGATCAGCGTCGACTTGCCGGCCCCATTGTCGCCCAGCAATCCAACGATCTCCTGGCGCATGACGTTGAAGTTGACGTCGTCGAGCGCCTGCACGCGACCGTAGAACTTGTCGATGTGCTCCATGCGGATGAGATCATCGCTCATCGGTCAGGTCCCTGCCTGATGTCGGCGCTCGAGCCAGGAATGGAGCGCCATCATGCCAAGAATGATGGCGCCGATAAAGATGTTATAGGCGAGGCCGGGCACGCCGATCAGCACAATGCCATTGCGCATCACGCGCAGGATAAGGATGCCCAGCACAGTGCCGATGATGGTGCCTCGCCCGCCGGTGAGCGCCGTGCCGCCGATGACGACCATCGCGATCACCTCGAGCTCATATCCGCTTCCGCTGTTCGGATTGGCGGCGGACGTGCGGATCGAGCTGATGATGCCGGCGAAGGCCGACATGACGGCGCTGACGACGAATAGCCAGACCTTGACCGCGTTGACATTCACGCCGCGCGCGCGCGCCGCCACCGCATTGCCGCCGGTCGCCTGGATCCAGTTGCCGAATTTCGACTGCGTCAGGACATAGCCGAGGACGAGCGCCGCCGCGATGAACCAGAACAGCGACGCATAGACCCGGAATGGACCGACATGGAAATCGCCGACCAGAAGATCGGCGAGCCATTGGCCGCCCGCGCTCCAGGTGCGCTGAGGAAAGCCGTCGGTGACGAACAGCGCGACGCCGCGCACCACCAGGAGCATGCCGAGCGTCACCAGAAACGACGGAATCCTGAGCCTGGTGACGAACAGGCCATTGAACAGTCCGATCGCCGCCGCGATGACAAGCGCGACAACGAAGCCGAGGAACAGCGAAGTCACCCCTGCATTGTAGAGCGTCCACATCGCGACCGGCGCGAAACCGAACACCGAGCCCACGGAGAGATCGAATTCGCCCGCCGTCATGAGAAGCGTCATGGCGAGCGCGATGAGGCCAAGCTCGACGGTGAAGGTCAGCGTGTTCGAGACGTTGAGCGGCGACAGGAACGCGGGATTGATGGCCGCGAAGACCGCGATCTCGAGGATCAAGAGCACGAAGGGGCCGAACTCCGGCGCCGATATGATGCGGCGGAGGGGAGACGTTTGTGTCAAGTCCGGTCACCGGGGGAAGGGCGGCGAAAGCGAGCGCCGACAGGCTCAAATTGTGGGAAAGCGGTTCCCGTCCCGGCGATTGTCAGCGCGGGACGGGACGTGCGTTCGGCTTTTACTTGGCCGACATCATCTTGTCGTAGGTGTCGACGGTCGATTTGTCATAGAGCGAGCCGACCGTGATGTTGAAGCCGGGGGGCACGCCGTCCGCCGCCATCAGGCCGAGCGACAGGGCGAGATAGCTCGTCGCCTGCGGGTCCTGCCACATGGCGGCGTTGACGTAGCCGGCTTTGACTTCCGCCGTCGTGTCCTGCGAATTGCCCCAGCCGACGACCGGGATTTCGCCGGCCTTGACGCCGACCTGGTCGAACACGCGCTTGACCGAGCCGGTCACCATGTCGCCAAGCCCGATGATCGCGTTGATCTTGGCCTTGTTGGCGGTGAGGTAGTCGCTCATGCGCGAGATGACGTTCGCCTGATCGAGCGTCGCGTCGGTGACTTCCGTCTTGATGTTGAGCGGCCCGAAGACGGCGTCGATGCCCTTCTTCTCCTCGACGCCATAGCTCGCGCCCGGAACCTCGACCGGCATCCAGACGAAATCGCCGGACTTCACCAGCTTGTGATCGACGAGATATTGCGCCCACGCTTTACCGACGACGAGCAGGTCGCCGCCGACGTAGGCCGTGAAGTTCACTTTCGGATCGGGCGTGTTGAAATTGATGACCGGGATGCCGGCGGCGCGCGCTTCCTTAACGACTTCGACAAGGCTGCCGGGATCGGGACTTGTGGTGACGATCGCGTCGGCCTTGTCAGCGATGGCGGCTCGGATCGCCTCCTGCTGCGAGGGGACGTCGCCGTTGTGGAACGACGTTTTGACGGTTTGGCCCGTATCCTTCGCCCACATGTTCGCGCCCTGGAGAAAATAGGTCCAGACCGGATCGGCGGGCGACCCGTGCGAGATCCAGTAGAGCGTCTTGGCCTGAACCGCGTACGGGAGCGACAGCGCAAACAATGCGACCGCGATCAGCCGCGCAACCATTCTGACCATAAACGTCCCTCCCTCATTCGAAATTTGCGCCGAATATTCTGCGGACTTATCGACAGTTGCAAACCTTGCATGGCGGCGCGGTCGAAACAAGTCAGCCAATTGCTCGCGGGCTAGAGCATCGGACTGTCAGATTGAATCGTCGGGGATTCCCGCGGGGATGGGAATGTGATTCACTTCCGGTTGGAGGTGATTTGCGATGCCGAAGCCCTATTCGCTTGATCCTCGCGAGCGTGTGGTGAGTTACGTTGAGGGCGGGTGTTCGCGGCGTGCGGCGGCGGCCCATTTCAGGGTGTCGCCCTCGTTTGTGATCAATTTGATGACGGCTTTTCGCCAACGCGGGGCGGTTGCGCCCAAGGCGCTTGGCGGCTGGCGACACAGCAAGCTCGACCCGCACCGCGACTTCATCTTGCGCCGCGTGGCGGAGAAGGACGACATCAGCATGCCGGAGCTGGCGCGCGAACTTCAAGCCGCCAGCGGCGTGAAAGTCGACCCCGCCTCGCTGTCGCGGCTTGGCTGATCCGCAACGGCCTGAGCTTTAAAAAAAAGCCTTCAGGCCAGCGAATGCGATCGGCCCGACGTGCGCCAGGCGCGCGAGGCGTGGAAGGCTGAACGGCAGCCCAAGATGCGGACCGAGCCGCATCGGCTGATCTTCATCGACGAAACGGGAACCAACACAAAGATGACCCGCGCGCGCGGACGCTGCGAGAGGGGCGAGCGCCTTCACTCCAAGGCCCCCTTTGGCCATTGGAAGACCCAGACTTTCGTCGCCGGGCTGCGCTGCGGCGCCCTGACCGCGCCGTGGGTCATCGACGCGCCGATGGACCGGACAATCTTCGAGACCTACGTGAGTACCCAACTCGCCCCGACCCTCGAAAAAGGCGACATCGTCATCCTGGACAACCCGCCCGCCCACAAAAGCCCGGCCGCCGAACAAGCCATCCGCGAGCGCGGCGCTTGGCTCATGTTTCTGCCGCCCTACAGCCCCGACCTCAATCCCATCGAAATGGCCTTCGCCAAACTCAAGGCGCATCTGCGCGCCTTGGCCATCCACACCATCAACGAACTCTGGAAGGCGATCGGCCAAATCTGCGATCTCTTCACCTCAGAAGAATGCGCAAACTACTTCGAAGCCGCAGGGTACGGATTCAAATGAGCGTCCGATGCTCTAATGATTCCAAGGTCTTGGCTGCGCTTTTGCGCAACTTGTTTTATTTGAATCGGTTGTAACCCATTGAAAAATCTAGATTCGAAAAAAATAAACGTTAGTAAATGAAAGAACTTTTACTAGCGTTTAAGCGCGTTTAAGAGCGTTTATTTGCGTTTACTTGTGCCGGTTTGGCTGTCGGAATGCGCGCCGGCGTCATCTGCCGGGAGAGCCGCGCGGGCATTCCGGTCCCTCACCGAACGGGCAACGCTTAGCTGCGAATTGTCATCGCTTTTTCACGCCCGCGTGTCTATAAATCGTCCCGGGGATCTTTTGATCCTTACTTTCGGCGCAGTCGACCACCCGCTCGACGACGCTTTCCTACAAAGCGCATATCGGGCGGAGGCAGCATGTCGGTGACGGAAACGAAAAGCGCGGTCTGGTCGGCGCGTGACTGGGCCCAAGCGATCCTCCCTTACCGCCGTGCGAGCGCGGCTCGCGGCGTCTTCGAGCTCATTGTGACCTTCCCGCCATTTGTCGCGATCTGGACCGCGATGATGATCGCCGCGAGTCATGGCCAGTTCTGGCTTTCGTTCGCGCTGGCGCCGGTCGCCGCCGGGCTGCTCATTCGCCTGTTCCTGATCCAGCACGATTGCGGACATGGTTCATTCTTTCCCAGCAAGCTTGCAAACGACTGGGTGGGCCGAACGCTCGGCGTCCTGACGATGACGCCCTACGATCACTGGCGGCGCTGCCATGCAATTCATCACGCGACCTCGGGCAATCTCGCCCGGCGTGGGATCGGCGACATCAAGACGCTGACGGTGCGTGAGTATTTCGCCCGCAACTGGCGCGACCGGCTGCGCTACCGGCTCTATCGCCATCCCTTGGTGATGTTCGGGCTGGGCCCGGCTTATGTGTTTCTGTTGGAGAATCGCTTGCCGCTCGGCTTCGAACGCCAGCGAATGCCATGGCTCAGCACGATGAGCACCAACGCCGGCATCCTGCTTGCCGCTGGCGCCCTGATCCTGTGCGTGGGCTTCACGACGTTGCTTATCGTCCATTTGCCGATCGTCGTGCTCGCCGCCACGATGGGCGTGTGGCTGTTCTACGTCCAGCATCAATTCGAGGCGACGACATGGTACGAAGCGACGGATTGGAGCCAGCCTGAAGCCGCCCTGCACGGCAGTTCGCATTACGACCTGCCGCTGCCGTTACGCTGGTTCAGCGCCAACATCGGCGTCCATCATGTGCACCACCTGTCGAGCGGCGTTCCTTTTTATCGGCTTCCCGACGTGTTGCGGACCTATCCCGAGCTTCGCGAAGTCAGTCGGCTGACGTTGTGGCAAAGCCTTGTTTGCGTTCGTCTCACGCTATGGGACGAGGAAACGCGGCGGCTCCTGTCGTTTCGCGAGGCGCGGACGGCGTACGCCGATTCTCGGCGCCCTAAACCAGCCTGATTCCATCGTTCGGGCAGGAAAACTCTGCGAGGCCAGGAGAATTGGCCCTTACCTCTCCCTTAAGGCCTCGGATCGGATTCTGGCCAGGGGCGAGAGCAAGTAGTCGATCACGCGGCGGGAGTCGGTGCGGATTTCGACCGTAGCGGTCATGCCCGGGGTCAACGGGATGGTCGCGTTATCGATTTTCATCGCGCTTTCGTCGAGCGACACGGTCACCGGAAAAACGAAGCTCTCGGGCTGACCGGGGGCGGTAGGCGCTTCGGGCGCCACGTTGGCCGTCGCGGTGGCGTTGGCGAGCGCGCGTTTAGCGTCTTGCTCGGCGATGGCCGCGGAGGCGATGTTGACGACCTTGCCGTGCAGCGCGCCGAAGCGAGTGAAAGGGAAGGCGTCGATCTTGATCACCGCGTCCTGGCCGGGCTTGATGAAGCCGATATCGAGATTGGCCACGAGCGCCTCGACCTGAAGCTTGCCGCCGATCGGCGTCAGGACGGCGAGCTGCTGGCCAGTGGTGACGACCTGGCCGACCGTGGTGACGGCCATCTGCTGGACCACGCCGTCCGCAGGCGCATAGAGCCGAGTGCGAGCAAGTCGCGCGTCCGCTTTGGCGAGCGCCTGACGGGCTTCGTCCGCCTTGCGCGCTCCGTCCGCGAGCTTGTTCTCATTGTCGGCGATGAACTGGGAGACCGTCTTGGCCTTTTCGCTGCGCACCGACCTGATCGCCGCGTCGGTTTCGATCAACTGGCCCTGGTCGGACGCGAGCGACGCCTCAGACTTTTCCAGCTCTTCCTTGGCGTTAAAAAGATCGATCTTGGTGCCAACGTTGAGGTCAATAGCCTGCTGCCTGGTCGAGACGCGCTGATTTAAGGTCTCCATCAGCTTGTTCTGGAAAGCGATGCTCATGTTGAGGCGCTTTTGCGTCGCCAGCTTTTCGGCCATCTGCCTGTCGAGCGCCTTGAGGGCGTCGGAGAGCTGAGCGAGATCCGCACGCAAAACAGCTTCTTCCCGTAACTGGAACCGTTCGGGCAGAGCCGGGTCCCAGGCGATCTTCAACTCGGTCTGGCCGGCCAGACTTTCGACCGAGCCGGAGTCCGCCCCTGGCGCCGCATCATCCTTGCCGCGCGCGTCGAGCCGGTCCTGCGCGCTCTGGACCTCAGCCTCAGCTGCTCGCACGGCGTTGATGGCGTAACGGCGCCGGGCGACCTCGGCCAGACTCGCGTTAAGCGCGTTCTGGGCGCTCAACGCGTCGGCGTCGGCTTCCGCGGGATCGAGCTCCAAGAGCAGATCCCCCGCCTTGACCGTTTGGCCTTTCTCGACGTGAATCGCAGCGATCTTGCCCGGATCAAGCGGTTCGATCACCTTGGCGTAGCCAGCTGTCTCGATCTTGCCCGGGGCTGTCGCATGAACGTCCAGTCGGCCGAAATACGACCACACCAGCGCCGCCAGCGCGAAGGCGCTAATCGTCGCCATCAGCGCGATCGGCAGCGGAGGGGGCGGAGTTTCGAGGATTTCGAGCGCGGCCGGCAGGAATTCGCGATCGCTCCCCGTGACCAATATCGGAGGCGGCCGTGAGGGTCGGGGCTGAGGCGCGGGCGTTACTGGGGGCGCGGCGCGTTCGTTCATGCTGGCGCCCTCATATGGTCGGACTGCAGCGCCCAAAGACGCGCATAAAGTCCGTCCTGCCGACGGAGGAGTTCCTCATGCCCGCCGACCTCGACGATCTCGCCTCTTAGCATTCCCACGATCCGGGAACAGGGGCGAACCGCCGCCAGGCGATGAGCAATGATGATGACGGTGCGCCCGCGCACGATCGAGCGCATGTTGTCCTGAATGATCCGTTCGCTCTCATAGTCGAGCGCAGAGGTCGCCTCATCCAGAATGAGAACCCGGGGATTTGTTACGAGCGCCCGGGCAATGGCGATACGCTGACGCTGGCCGCCCGAAAGATTGGCGCCACGTTCTTCGATCATCGTGTCGTAGCCTTGCGGTAACTGAGCGATGAATTCGTCTGCACCAGCGAGTCGAGCCGCTTGCATCACCATCACACGCGGCATGGCGGGGTCGCCAAGCGCTATGTTCTCGTGGATGGTGCGGTTGAAAAGAAGGTTCTCCTGCAGCACGACCCCGATCTGTCGGCGCAACCAGCCGGGATCGAGCTGGGCAATGTCTACGCCATCGAGCATCACCTGACCCGATTGGGGACCATACAGGCGTTGGATGAGCTTCGTTAACGTGGACTTGCCAGATCCTGACGGGCCGACGACGCCAATCACCTCCCCCGGCTCGATCGACAGCGAAACTTTCCGCAGAGCGTCCGTTGCATCCGGCCGGTACCGCATCGTCACTTCGCGAAACTCGATCGCGCCCCGCGGGGGTGGCAGGGTCAGAAGGTTCTGCGGCGCCGGCTCCGGCGGTGCGTTTAGGATATCGCCCAGACGCGCGACCGACACCTGCACCTGCTGAAAATCCTGCCACAGTTGCGACAGCCGCAGGATCGGCTGCACCACCTGGCTCGCGATCATGTTGAAGGCGATGAGTTCGCCCACAGTCATCGTCCCTTCGATCACCGATTGCGCGCCGACAAACAGGATCAACGCGGTGGTGATCTTGCTCACGTACTGGATGAGGTTCTGCCCGAGCGCTCCTGAAACGCCGGCGTTGAAGGAGGTGCGGACGTAAGCCGCTAGCCGCTCCTCCCATTGCGCTTGCATCATTGGCTCGACGCTCGCTGCCTTGAGGGTCTGCGCGCCGACAATCGAACTCGACCAGGAATTGCTGCGACCGAGCGCCGCGGTTGAACTTCTCGTTGATCTGTTCGCGGAGCACCGGCCGAATGAGACTGGCAATGACGATATAGACCGGTATCGAAGCCAGGACGACGAGCGTGAGCTTCACCGAATAGATGAACATCACGACGAAAAAGATCAGCGTGAAGACAAGATCGAGCAGCGAGGTCAGCCCCTGTCCGGTCAGAAAGCTGCGGATTGTCTCGAGCTCGCGCATACGGGCGACCGTCTGCCCGGCGGGGCGGGTCTCGAAATATGCAAGCGGCAGACGAAAGAGATGATGGAACAGCCGCCGGCCGAGTTCGACATCGATCCGATTGGTGGTGTGGCTCAGCGTATAGGTGCGCAGGAACTGGAGGATGGTCTCGAACAGGCCCAGCGTCACCATGCCGATCACCAGCACGATCAGCGTGGAGACGCCTTTGTGAACCAGCACCTTGTCGACGACGAGCTGGAAAAAGATAGGCGTCGCCAGAGCGAACAATTGCACAAACAGCGACGCGACGAGCACATGGGCGAGCGCGCGCCGGTAACGTAGAATCGAGGGCCAAAACCAGCGGAACCCGAATGTGGTCGGATCGACCCCCACCCCGCCGAATCGGCGCGTGATCAGCACCAGTTCGCCTGAGGACAGCGCCGCTATGTCCTCCATCGACAATTCTTGCGCCGACCGGGCGATTGGATCGACCAGCCTCGCCATCCCCTTGGTCGAACCCGCGCCCAGGACGGCGAAACCGCCCTCCTTCAGGCACAGGATCGCCGGATAAGGAATGGCGCCGAGACGCTTGGCCGTCACACCGCGAAGGATGCGCGACTTCAGTTGAAGGACATTCGCGCCGCGAACGATATCCTCAACCTGCGCATTGCGGCCGGTCAGGGCAAGTTGATGCCTCAGCTGTGCGGGGTCGCCAGCAATACGGTAGTATCCCGCGACCAACGAAAGCCCGCACAGCCCCGAGTCCAACAATTGTGCCGGCGCGGGAGATCCCATCTCGCTCTTGCCCATTGCGGTGGTTTATCCAACTTATATCGTTATTTTCGGCACTCACGCAATGACAATCTTTCCTGCGCGAACCTGAAGACGTCGCTCCCATACTGGCTCGGCGTCGAAATTGCCACATTATTCAAGCTAAGATGTAACGGGCGGCGTCGGCATGTTCATCTTCGCGGCCGACTAAACGACTGCGTGGCTGGCGCTAGCTTGCTCCAGCTTGGATAGTTGTGTTTGTTAAACTGAGCCCTAAACATTGCAGCGGACTTAAAGGTGTCAATCGAGGCTCTTCAATCGAAGGCGGTTGTGCCTGAGCCGCTCGCATATTTGGTGCTCGAAGCCAGATGAAATCCAGGATCACTCACCGTTGTTGGATGCGACGACCCCATGCCGCCTCGGTCGCTCAATGGGTATAGGACGGATTCCGGGCTCGAGCGGGATAGCAATGACGGCTCGACCAACTCGGATCGTGCTACGCACAAAGGAGGTTTTTATGTGCCGCAACATCCGCCCGCTATTCAATTTCGAGCCGCCCGCGAGCGAGGAGGAAATCCGCGCCTCGGCTCTTCAGTTCGTTCGCAAGGTGAGCGGCTTCGCAAAGCCCTCGCACGCCAACGCCGAGGCGTTCGAGCGCGCGGTCGACGAAGTGACGGAAGCGGCGCGGAGGCTCATCTTCTCCCTGCATAGCGCCGCTCCGCCGCGTGATCGGGAGACCGAGGCCCGCAAGGCGCGGGAGCGATCGCGGTTGCGCTACGGATAGGCCCCGCTTGTTGCATCATGGCCCGGAATAGGCGCTGACCTCCGGAGGGCGCCAGCTTTGGAGGGCTTCGCCGCGCGGACGAAAGATCTCGACCTTCAGCGGATAGCACCGCGCGGCGTCGCTCGAATGGCTCGACCCGCAATCGCCGCCCGGGCAGGCCGACAGCGCGCCGATGAGATCGATCTCGGCAAAGAACTCGATGAAATCTCCGGGACGCACGGGGCTCGCCTTCATGAAGTAGCGGTGGGAGGCGCGCTCGTAGCCCGTGCACATGAACACATTGAGGACATCGTGGACATGTGGCTCTGCTTCGCTTGGCGGCAGCTTGGTCCGCTCGGCCAGCGCCCGCGTGAGGTTCGAATGGCAGCAATGGTGATAGTCGCCGCCGGATATCAGCCGTTGCGTGTAGGGGTCGCAGCGCGTGCCAATGACGTCATGAACGCCCGCGCCGTCGGCGTCGAAGCCGTACCAGCCGAGCGTATCGTATGTGACGGTCGCCATCGGCCTCAGATAAGGCAACGCGCTCCAAAGCCGGGAGCCGGTGGTCACATGCGTTGCATTGAGCGCCCTCGTCTTGCCGCTGAAGAACCGTTCGGCGAGATTGCCGGCGCTCCACAAATTGAGGTCGCCGACCTGCGGCCCCTCAATGCTGATGATGCGAAAGAAATGCCCCGCCGGAACGTCGAACGCTCGCCCTTCGCGTGGCGGCACGATCGTTTCGCCAGTCTTCGTCATGCCCGCGCGCGCATTGTCGTAAAATGCGGCGTCATAGGCGGGCAACCGGTCGAGCGCGTAGACGACGACCGGTTTGGCTGCGCGACGCTGGTCCGCATCCGGAGGAGGCTGCATCTGAGGTTGGCTTGTCATGACCCAGGAGGCTAATCGAAGGCGGAGCAGCCGGCAAAAGCCGTTCTCGTCTCGTCGCACGACGGGCATTGTACGAGCCTCGGCGTCGGTGACGCCGAATGCAACCCAACGCGCGAACGTCCGCGAAATAAAAGCGTCTAAACGTCAGTAATCGCTCTTAAACGTTAGTAAATGTGCTAGCGTTTACTAACGTTTATTTTTCGGAATCGAGCCTTTTCAATGGGTTACGTTCGTTTGGAATAAGGAAATCGGGGTGTTCTGTTTTGAGGTTGTGGTCTGCCATTTTTCAGGTGTTGCGGAACGCATCGATTGACGATCCCATTCTTTGCCTCCGCGGGCGTCGCATAGTGGGGTGCTGGCCGGCGACTGGGAATAGATATAGCACGAGTTCTGAATTTAGAAAAGAATTTGTCGTCGGAATTCGTTCCTGTCCCGATCCGCACAGAACGCCTATCGTCTCACGGAGATAAGGCGCGGAAGACATGGGTGGGCGCGAAGGTCCGACGCGGGCCTCTTGCGCCACATTGGCGCTCTTCCGCGCGACGTTGGGCGTGATCCGAAACCAGAGGGGGATGGCGGCCCGCAGCGTGCGCGCACAAAAAAGCGACCGGCGAATATGCGCCGGCTTGCTCGGTGACAGCCACCAGCCGGGCCAACTCTTAGCCGCTTGTTCAATACGTATGTATTTTCGTCGGTATCTGCTCGCTCTAAGGTCAAAATCCAATCAGTTGGACCGGGTTCGACGTGAAGCGGACATTCCCGATCGCAGAGGAGGACATTGGGGGTTGGGGCGGAGCAGCCGTTGTCGGCGTAGTTCCAACGGGCAAGTTTCGAGAAAACCGGCGAATTGCCTGAATTCGATTGACTTTGGAACCGTTAAGTCGCCTCGTGGCGACCAACGGAGCTAAATTCGTGCGCTGTACGGGCTGCGAATTCGACAACCGTGAGGGACGCAAGTTCTGCGCGTCATGCGGCTTGGCGCTCCCGGCGACCTGCCCCGAATGCGGTCACGCCAACGAGGGCGGGGATCGGTATTGCGGCCGTTGTGGCCGGCTCCTCGCCGACACAGGCGTTGCGCCGCCGGTTGAAGGTCGCAGCGAGGCGCCCGAGGGAGACCGTCGCCCGGTCTCGGTTCTTTTCTGTGATCTGGTTGGCTACACGCGCCTGTCGTCCGAACTGGATCCGGAAGACGTTCATGCGTTGCTGGAACGCTTTTTCACGCTGGTCGACGCGATCGTCGATCGCTTCGGCGGGACCATCGACAAACACATCGGCGACGCGGCGATGGCTCTGTTTGGCGCGCCGGTCGCTCACGGCAATGACGCCGAGCGGGCAGTGCGCGCCGCCATGCAGAATTCACGCTTCCCTTTCGGAGCTGAACTCGTCGCCTCCGCTTACCGCGCATATCGGCGTCGCAACCGGCGAGGTCGTCGCAAGTTCGGTCGGCAGCCAGCGCCATCGCAGATATACTGTCACCGGCGAGGCCGCAAACCTCGCCGCGCGACTTCTGGCGCGCGCCGCCGGCGGAGAAACGCTCGTCTCCGACGATGTCTATCGGGCGACCAGCCACGCAATTGTCTATGAATCCGTCGGCTCGCTGACGCTCAAAGGGCTTGATCGTCCCATCCACGCCTGGAAGGCGACCGGGATGAGTGTCGCGGCTGTGGACGCCCAGGCTCTCGTCGGTCGCCGCCCAGAGATGGCTCAGTTCCGCGCCGCCCTCGACGCGTGCATCGACGGCCCGTTCGGGGCGGTCATCCTAATCCGCGGCGAGGCCGGCATCGGCAAGACACGGCTGATGGAAGAGTTGCAATCTGCCGCCGCGGCATCGGGCATGAGGACGCATTCGGGCTTCGTTCTCGATTTCGGGACCGAACGCGGACACGGCGCGGTGCGAATGGTGGTGGCGGGGCTCATCGGCTTGGGATCCCAGGCGTCGTCCGGCCTTGTCGAAGGCACAATCGATACGGTTTTGAATGAGCTGAGACTGCAATCCGACGATGCGCTCTACCTGCGCGATCTCCTCGAGGTTTCGCAGCCGGAGGCGACGCGCGGGTTCTATAAAGCAATGGATGCGGCGACCCGGACGCAGGGCAAGGAGCGTGTCGTCTCCGAGCTGGTGAAGGCTTCGGCAGATCGCCAACCTCTGCTCGTCGCAGTGGAGGACATCCATTGGGCCGACGCCGAGACGCTCAGCCTTCTTGCAGCGATTACCCGCGCGACGGCTATGAGCCGCAGCGTTCTGGCGATGACGACGCGTCCCGAAGGCGACCCTCTAGACGCCCATTGGCGCGCACTGGCGGGCGGCGCAGCCATGATCACCGTCGATCTCTCGCCGCTCTCTCCCGTCGACGCGCTATCGATCGCTCGCCGTTTCATTGACGCCGACGCCTTCGCCACGCAATGCGTCGAGCGGGCCGACGGCAATCCATTGTTCCTCGAGCAATTGCTCCGAAGCGCGGGAGACCTCGCTGACGGGCGCCTTCCGAGTTCGATCCAAAACGTTGTCCTCGCCCGCACCGATCTGCTGTCTGTAGAGGATCGGCGCGCCATCCAGGCCGCCTCCGTCCTTGGCCAGCGCTTCACCCTGCTCCATCTGAGGGCCTTGCTTCAGGAGCCGCTCTACGCCTGCGACACGCTGGTGCGAAATGTCCTCTTGCGTCCGGTCAGAAACGGCCTCCAGTTCGCTCATGCGTTGGTGCGCGATGGCGTCTACGGCTCGCTCACGCATGCGCGACGGCGCGAACTGCACAAGACGGCAGCTGCGATCTTCGTCGATGATCCCGTGCTGCGCGCAGAACATCTGGACCGCGCCGGAGACGCCGAAGCGCCCCGGGCCTACGTCGTGGCGTCCAAAGCGCAGGCATCGCTATTCCGGCCCGATCAGGCCGTCGCGCTCGCAACGCGCGGTCTGGCGCTCGCGACCGCCGGCCGCGACATCGTCGATCTCGCTCTGCTTCTCGGGGACCTCCAGCAGGACGCGGGACGCGGGCTCGAAGCGCTTGAGGCTTATGGCCGAGCGCTGTTGGGGAGCAAGGCCGAGACCGACCGGCGCCGGGCGCTGCTCGGGCAGGCAGCGGCCAATCGGCTTATCGCGCGTATCGATGACGCCTTTTCGGCCTTGGCTGAAGCGGAGCCGTTGGCGGTCGTGGACCTCGACGATCGCGTCCTCGCGGAGATTCATTACCTTCGCGGAAACCTCCATTTCGCCCGCGGCGCTTTGTCGGCCTGTCGCCGAGAACACGAACTCGCGCTTTCCGCGGCGCGGCGGATCGACTCGCCGGAATGGCAAGCGCGCGCCCTCAGCGGTCTCGCCGACGCGCAATATATGGACTGTCGGATGGCGACGGCGTTGCATCATTTCGCCGATTGCGTCGCTCTCTGCGACTCTCACGGCTTCCCGCGCATCGCAGCGCCCAACAGCGTGATGATGGGGCATTGCCAAATCTATACCTGCGCGATCGATCAGGGCCTGGACAACATGCGCAAGGGGCTAGAAATTGCGGTCAGGATCGGCAACCGTCATGGGCAGATGTTCGCCACGCAGTCGCTCGGTTTCTGCCTGACGGTGGTTGGTTGCTACTCCGAAGCAAGGGAGTTCACGACTAAGGCGCTTGAGCAGGCGCGCGCCCTGAATGCGCGTCGCTACGAGGCGATAGTTCTCGCCATGTGCGCCGAACTCGCTTTGTCTCAGGGCCTCCGGGGCGAGGCCCTGTCTCTGGCCCGCGCGGGTCGGGACATTTCGGACGCGACTGGACCCGGTTTCGCGGGTCCGCTGATCTTTGGTTTGCTCGCCCTGGCGGAGGACACGCGGGAAGAAAGGGAGGCTGCGCTGGCGGCCGGAGAGGCGCTGCTGGGCAAAGGCGCAGTGGGCCACAACCATTTCTGGTTCCGGCGCTGCGCAATCGAGAGCGCGCTGCTTCTGGAGGATTGGGACGAGGCCGAGAGACAGGCCGAGATACTGCTCCGCCGCATGGCGGAGGAGCCGCTAGCCTATGCCTCTTGCCTTGCGACACGCGCCCGTGTTTTGGCGCGGCGAGGGCGCGGCGATGCGACCGACGCGGACGAGAAGGAACTCGAACAGACCCAGGCGATTGCCGCCGCAGCCGGCGTACGATTCGATGCGCTCGGGATCGCTTTGGGTCGCACGTGAGGCGCCCAAAGCGCCGCCGTTGCGTCATTGTAACCGTCCGACTTGGGTCGATTGACCCTCGCGAAGCCCGACGTTCGGAAGAGCGTCCGTCTCACGACGGGCTATGGGGCGCGGCTACAAGGGCCGGTCGACCCAAATGCAATTGGCGCTAGGCGAGGCGCCAGACTGTCACCGGCTCCTCGTAGCCGCGCACGGGGAGGGGCCCGAGCGGCAGAGCCTCGCCGACGGCGTCCCCCGCCGCCTTAAGCACGGTGTCGGAGACGATGAGTTGCGAGCCCACCTCTTTGTTGAGGCTCTCAAGCCGCGAGGCCAGATTCACCGTGTCGCCGATGACCGTATATTCCTTGCGGCGCGGCGAACCGACCGTCCCGGCCACCGCCTGACCGACATGGATGCCGATGCCGAGGCGGATCGGCCAGGGATTGCCGATGTTGCTCGCCTCGACGGCGCTCAGCATCTCGCGCGCGGCTTCGACGGCGTTCGCAGCTTCGAGCGGATCGTCGATCGGCGCGCCGAAAATGGCGAGCAGCCCGTCGCCCAGAAACTTGTTCACAATGCCGTTGTGCCGGTCGACGGCGTCGACCAGGATCTCAAAGACGTCGTCGAGGCGCTCGACGACTTCGGCCGGCGTCCGACTGCGCGCCGCCGCGGTGAAGCTGCGGATGTCGACGAACATCACGCAAACCCGCCGCATCTCGCTGAGCTCGGCGGCGCCGATCGCGAGCAATTGCTCGACCACCCGCGGCGAAACGTGTTGACCGAAGAGGTTGGTCACTTCGTCGCGGGCCGACGCCGCGGCGAGCGCGCGGCGGAAATGGCTCTTGATCGTCGCTCCGACAGAGCCGGCCAGCAAGCCGGCGGCGAGAAGGACGGCGCTGCGGGTCAGATGATAGCCGATGCTGAAGGTCGGGTCCTCGGTTTGCCAGCCGAGATGGAGGGTGACTGAGGCGAGGGCGAAGAGTTCGACCGCGGCGACCGCGCCGGTAAAGGCTGAGAGGGCGAAATCCAGCCGCAGAGTCGAGAGAATGATGAAGAGAAAATAGAGATGCGCCGGCCACATGCCGAAAATGATGGCGGGCGCGGGCAGATAGCCTGCGAGGAGAAAGAGCAGCACGGTCGGAAAGCTCGTTTCGACGAGCGCGTTCGCATAGCGCGCGAAAACCGGATAATTTCGACCGCGGCGAAGGAACATCGTGACCAGGCCGGCCGCGAACAGTTCGTAGGCGATGAAGGCCGAGAACGCCGCCAAGGCGGCGCGCTCCGGGAGTCGGTCGTGATAGATCGACCGGACGAAGCCGGGGGCGAGCGTCGCGGTCAAGAGGATCAGAACGAGGATGAAGGTCTGCAGGCCGGCCAGGATGAGCATGCGCCGCCGCTCGCTGACCAGAATCTCGCGGTTCAGCAGGCGCTGAAACGGGGTCGTCGGCGGGATCGTCCATCTCGATCTTTCGGGGCGGCGGTGAGCCGTGAAGGCGCGGTCGTGTTCCCTTTACGACCGCGACCCTATCGACGCCGGCTATTTTCGCAGACGGCGGGAAGGTTTTCAGCCCCCTGTCCGGCGCCGGCGGCCGACGGCGGACGCGCCGTGGCGGGGGCGTCCGATTGGCCTTGTGGAGCGCGCCGACATAGGCTATGAACACCCAATCGAGTTTCGGCCGGACGACTTGGCCTCGCCGCGCGCTACGCGTCGGACTGACGACCTTCTTCCTAAATCTCGATTACTCCGAGCCGGTTGCGCGATTGCGCCGCCTATCTAAACACGTACTTGAAAGAAGTTCTCATGACGCAAGGAACCGTAAAGTGGTTCAACAGCCAAAAAGGCTTTGGCTTCATCCAGCCGGACGATGGCAGCAAGGATGTCTTCGTGCACATCAGCGCCGTTGAGCGCGCCGGGCTCTACAGCCTCAACGAGGGACAGAAGGTTACTTTTGACCTCGTCGCAGATCGAAAGACTGGCAAGTCCTCGGCGGATAACCTGAAGGCCGCCTGATCGGCAAAGCCTGACAGCCATATCGCCTTGACCACGGATGTACTGGCAGGGCTAATGTGGTTCGAGATCCCGCGTCCGGCTTGCCGTGCGCGGGTTTTTGTTTTGTGGGGCTTCGTCTGGCGGCGAGCCGCGTGATCGAGAACGAGCGCGTTCGCGTCGGCTGTCGAGGAAATGCAAGAAGCGGGATCGCTTGACCGCGGAGAAGGCGTCTTTTCACCCACGTTCTGACGAGAAGGCCAGAGAGGCCGCCAAATCATGACCCTCCACAAATTCGTGATCGGGCAAGCTGTCGACTTCGACAGGATGCTCCCATCGATGTCGAGGCCCAAGGGTCCGTTTGAGATCGTAGGCGTGCTGTCGGTCGACGACGCCAATTCGCCCACCTATCGCATCAAGAGCAAAGCCGAGCTTTTCTCGCGCGCCGCCAAAGAAATCGACCTCGTAGCCGTCGACTTGCCGCCGAGCGAACAAGCGGCCGCGGCGGTATGGGCCGATCCCGTGTCTGGACGATGGCTGCCTCGGCCGAACCGGTCGCGGTGACGATCTCGACGAATTTCAGCCCGGCTCGAGGCGGCCGGCTCACTGGGTCAGCTCAAACCGCGCGGTGACGGTCACGGTCAGCTTGTCCTCGCCCGCTTCGATCGGCGTCGGCGCGGGAGCGCCGGCCGCAAAGGCGCGAGAGAAGGCGACGGGCATTGGGCGGCCGGCCTCTTCGGTGAGCACCATCAGCCTGCCGATTCTCGCGCCTCCCGCGCCCGCGTAGATCTCGGCCTTCCGCCTCGCGTCGGCGACCGCCAACGGCCGCGCTTTGTCGAGTAGCGCGCTCGGGTCATTGTGGCCGAAGCCGATACCGTAGATCGAGTTGGCGCCGGCGGCCACGGCCTTGTCGATGAGCGCGCCAAGACGCGGAATGTCGCGAAGCGTTACGGTCAGGTTGTTGCTCACGCTGTATCCGGTGATCGTCGGCGCGGTCTGCTGGCCGGGCGAGGGCTGCGAGAACATTGGCGAAATCGACAGTTCGGAAGTCTGGATATCGGCGGGAGCGACCCCCTCCGCCTTGATCAGGGAAACGAGGGCGTTGGCTGCTTTGGCGTTGGCCGCCATCGCCTCGCCCGCATTTTTGCCGGTGCTGGTCACGGCAAGCGTCACTCGGGCGAAATCGGGCGTGGCGCCGACGCTGCCTTCGCCGCTGACTTCGACCCAGCGGTCGTTGCTGCTGTCGCCCGAGCGCTCGAGCGCTCGCGCGGGCGCAATTGCCGCGAGCGTCGCCAGGAATGTGATTAAAACCAACCTGAGCCGCATAGGCATCCTCCCAGTCCGAGCCGCGTGTCGCGTATGAGGGATCAGAGCGCAAAGTATGGCGACCTCG
This sequence comes from uncultured Alphaproteobacteria bacterium, assembly GCA_963833955.1. Lineage (GTDB taxonomy): Bacteria > Pseudomonadota > Alphaproteobacteria > Rhizobiales > Beijerinckiaceae > Roseiarcus. The sequence goes on from CAWHZY010000010.1 coordinate 289,555, forward strand.
GGGCGGATTGCGGATCGCGGTCGGCGTCTTCGGAAGGCCGCAATGAAAACGCGCCGCACTTGGAACTCCAATTTCCCTCATTCCACGCGGGCTCAAAGCCCTATAAAGTCGCGCGGAGGCGCGATTTCGAAATTAAAAGACGGCGCCGCACGGGGGACGCGCCATCTCCGCTTCGCTGCCCACCTACGACTTGATTCCTTTGCCCGGCGAGGGCCCGGAAGACGTCGTGGTCGGCTCGGACGGCTCGATATGCACGGGACGGGCAGAGCCTCATCGTCGCGGAGACCACGGGACGGCGTCTGCTTCGTCTGTGGCTCGCTGGTCCGCATGCGGGACCTGCCAGGCTGAGAGATCCCAATGGGCGCCGTAGGCTCGGGCGTTCGTCCGCCCGCCTCGACCGATCGTCCCGCGTGGCTTTGAAGCGCCCAGAACGAAGCCTCGATGAGCGGCGCTTCACCCGACAAGCACCACCTTGCCAATATGGCTTCCGCTTTCCACGTACGCGTGCGCCGCGCCGGCTTCGGCCAAGGGGAAGATCTTGTCGACGATCGGCTTGATTTTGCCGGCTTCGATCCAGGGCCAGACGCGGGCTTCGACGGCGGCGGCGAGCCGCGCCTTTTCGTCGGCTGAGCGAGGCCGGAGCGTCGATCCGGTGAGGATCAGCCGGTCGCGCATCAGGCGCATGAGGTCGATTTCCGCTTTCGCTCCGCCCTGAGTTGCGATGAGGACATTGCGCCCGAGCGGCTTCAGGCAGGCAAGGTTCTTCGGCGTATAGGCGCCGCCGACCATGTCCAGAATGACGTCGGCTCCGCCTTCGGCCTTGATCCGCTCCACGAAATCTTCAGCCTTGGCGTCGATCGCGACGTCGGCGCCGAGCTTCAGCGCCGCCGCCGCTTTATCTGCGCCGCGACTGGTGGCGATCACCCTGGCGCCCGCCGCCTTCGCCATCTGGATCGCCATGACGCCGATGCCGGATGTGCCGCCATGCACCACGAAGGTCTCGCCGGGTTTGAGGGCTCCGCTTTCCAACACATTCGCGAAGACAGTGAAGGCGGTTTCCGGCAGGGCCGCGGCTTGCACCAGGCTCAGGCCCTTGGGGATCGGCAAGACGTGCCGGGAATCGACCCGGCAATATTCCGCGTAGCCACCCCCGCCCAGAAGTGCGCAGACCTGATCGCCAACCGACCACCGGGCCGCATTCGCGCCGACCGCCGCCACCTCTCCCGCGACTTCCAGGCCCAATATGTCGGGCGCGCCGGGCGGCGGGGGATAAAGGCCCATGCGCTGAATGATGTCCGGTCGATTCACCCCCGCAGCCTTCATGTGGATCAGGAGCTCTCCGGGACCCGGTTTGGGAGTTGGAACGCTCGCAGCCTTCAACGCCTCGGCTGGGCCCTTGCCGCCCTCGACAATCGCGGCAGTCATGGTGTCGGGGATCGAGCTCACGGGAGGCTTTTCTCTTTACGGCGACGTGGGCGGCGCCGCGCTCGAGCGATAGCGGAAATCGCAATGGCTCGCGCCGCCCATGATGGTCTGGGTCCGCGTCAGCTTGATGCGCGGGTCATAGCCCTCGCAGAACGCGCCGTCGCGGTTGCACGACAGGATGTCGCCGATGTCGCCGAGCCCCATGGCTTTATACGTTTCCGCGTAGCGACAACGCCTGACGTTGAAATCGAGCACGCCGGCCCTGTCGTCGATCAATTCGATCGTGAGCGCGTCGTCCTTGGTCCAGAGCGGCAGGATCGCCTTGAAGCTTTCGAGATCGGCTCCGTCGTTCGCGCGCGCGGCCATCTCCGCTCCCGCGTCGATCGCCGCGCGGCGGATGGCGCGGCGCAGGATGTCGCGCGCCTTCTCTTGCCCCAGCGCCTGCCGCATCTCGTCATAGATCGGCGCGATGATCGCCGCCTCGATTCTGCGGCGCGCAAGAATGCCGAGTTCGCCGTCGCCCTTGTTCGTGCGGTCATCCATAAGCCGAAAGCCTGCGCCGGGCGCGCGGGCCATGTCAAATTCGCGAGCGTCTTATGTCGGCGACTTGACAGAAGTCGGGGGAGCCGACGAGTCTGGCCCGGCGGAGACACGAGTTCGCGCGTTTGCGCCCAAGGGAGGAGAGGCCCCATGCCGATTGCCCGGATGGATCATTTCACCATCCTCACGACCAACGCCGAAAAGACGGTCGGGTTCTATAACGACATTCTCGGCTTTACCTCCGGCCCGCGCCCGGCGTTCTCGTTTCCCGGCGCCTGGCTCTACAACGACGGCAAGGCGGTGCTGCATGTCGTGGAGAGACCGTCCATTCCGGAAGGCGGCGGCGTGCTCGACCATATTGCGTTCTGGGGTACGGACCCGTCGGCCTATGTGGCCAAGCTCAAGGCGCGCGGAATGAAATACGATCTGAGGCGCTTGCCTGAGAACGGTCACGCGGGCGGCTTATGGCAATTGTTTTTCTTCGACCCGAGCGGCGCGCGGGTCGAGATCGACTTTGCGGCGAGCGAGACGGTGGAAGGGCAGGGGTAGCGCGTGCGGCCTCGTCCCGAGGAGCGCCGAAGGCGTCTCGACGGACGCTCCATAGGAAGCGGGCCGGCGCCGCCGACTGGATCATTCCTCGAGGCCGCTACGCGGCGCCTCGAGACATGAGGATAAGGGTTCGATGAGTCGCGTCGCGATCACGCGCTTGCCATCACGTCTCGCCTCCCGCTAAGAGCCGCGGCCGAAAGCGGGACATCTCTTTGCGCAACAATTCCATCGTTCAGATCGGCCAGGGGCCGCTCGCGGTCCGCTTCGGCCCTGCGCTGCCGCTGGCGCTCATCGCCGGGCCGTGCCAGCTCGAGAGCCGGGCGCACGCGCTCGAGATGGCGCAGGCGCTCAAGGAGATCGCGGCGCGGCGTTCCATCGGCCTCGTCTTCAAGTCGTCTTTCGACAAGGCCAATCGAACCTCGGGATCGGCCAAGCGCGGGATGGGTCTCAAATCGGCGCTGCCGATCTTTGCCGAAATCCGCGAGACGCTCGGTCTGCCCGTCATCACCGACGTGCACGAGAGCAGCCAATGCGCGCCGGTTGCGCAAGCGGTTGACGCGTTGCAGATCCCAGCCTTCCTGTGCCGCCAGACGGATCTTCTGGTCGCGGCGGCGGAGACCGGCCGGCCGGTCAACGTCAAGAAGGGGCAGTTTCTCGCGCCCTGGGACATGAAGAACGTGGTCGCTAAACTCGCCGCCGCCGGTTTGGCCGACATCCTGGTGACCGAAAGGGGCGTGAGCTTCGGCTACAATACGCTGGTTTCCGACATGCGCGCGCTGCCGATCATGGCGCGCGAGACCGGCGCGCCGGTCATCTTCGACGCCACCCATTCCGTGCAGCAGCCTGGAGGGCAGGGGACTTCATCGGGTGGCGAGCGCGCGTTCGTGCAGCGTGCTGGCGCGGGCCGCTGTGGCGGTCGGCGTCTCCGGCGTGTTCATCGAGACCCATCAGGACCCCGACCACGCGCCGTCGGATGGCCCCAACATGGTGCCCCTCAAGGATTTCGAAGCGCTTGTCGCCGAACTGCAGGATTTTGACCAACTCGTTAAGCGTAACGCTGAGACCGACTGACCGCGCCCTTGTCACATGACGGTCGCGTGAACATTATATTTTTCACGACCGGCCCGCGACGACGAGTCCGATGGACAAATATCTCTTCAGCTACGCAACCGCGAGCGACCCGCCGATCAAGCGGGGGCTGATTCGGCTCGTCGAAAAGGCGACGGGCCAGCCGAAGCTCAAGCGGATGTATGTGAAGAACCAGCGCTTTCCGCGCGCAGGCGAGAACTTCTGGCAGGCCGCCGTGCGCTCGCTCGAGCTTGACGTGCGCTATGACCCTCACGCTCTCGCGGCCGTGCCGAAGACGGGTCCCGTCGTATTCGTCGCCAATCATCCCTATGGCGTGCTCGACGGCATCGTCATGGCTTGGCTGGTCAGTAAGGCGAGGCCTGATTTTCTCGTTCTCACCCATATCGTGCTGACGCGAGCGCCCGAGGCGGCGGATTTCATCCTGCCGATCGATTTCTCGGGCGTGGAGGGAGCCGAGCAAACAAATTTGGCTTCGCGCGCCGCGGCGCGCGCCCATCTCGCAAAAGGGGGCGCCCTCGTGGTGTTCCCCTCCGGAGCCATTTCGACGACCCCCGACAAGCTTGGTTTGCAGCCCGCGGTCGACGGACCGTGGCAGCCGTTCGTGTCGCAACTCGTCCAGCGTTCGAAGGCGACGGTCGTGCCGATCTGGTTCGGCGGCCAGAACAGCCGCCTGTTCCAGATCGCGAGTCACGTGAGCCTCACCCTTCGGCTGTCGCTGATCTTCCACGAGGTGAAGACGCGGATCGGAACCGCTCTTCCGGTTGCGATCGGAGCGCCGATTCCATTCGCATCCCTAGCGGCTCTCAAAGACCGGCAGGCGCTTGCCGACGAACTGCGCGCGCGCGTCTATGCGTTGACGAGGCTTGCTCCGCCGACCGCCGACAAGCCGCGGCGCAAGATCGGCAAACTGCTGGGGCCAAAGCTGCCGACGCGCCCCGAACAAACCGCGCGGCCTGAACGCGCCGCAAATCGCCCTGTTCCTCTTGCCGGGATCCTCGGTCAGCCGCGGCCGCGATAGGGCGCGACGCCCTGATCGGGAACCCACACGCCCTTCGGCGGCTTGCCGCTCTGCCAGAACACGTCGATCGGCATGCCGCCGCGCGGGAACCAGTAGCCCCCGATTCTGAACCATCGCGGCTTGAGCAATCCGACCAGGTCCTTGCCGATGCGCACCGTGCATTCCTCATGGAACGCGCCGTGATTGCGGAAGCTCTGAAGGTAAAGCTTCAGCGATTTCGATTCGACGATCCATGCGCCAGGCGCGTAGTCGATGACCAGATGGGCAAAATCGGGCTGGCCTGTCACCGGACACATCGACGTGAACTCGGGCGCGGTAAAACGGGCGATATAATCCGTATCGGCCTGAGGATTGGGGACGCGATCGAGCGTCTTGGCGTCGGGCGCATCCGGGATACGCGAAGGGCGCCCCAAATGGGCGAGGGCAGGCTCAGGTTTTTTCATGGCCACGTTTAGTTCTAAGCCGCTTTCACCGGCAAGGCTCGGACGATGAAATCTACTTCAGTTGACCGCCGAACTGGGATGAAACATACCCGCTGAGCCGGACACAGACACCGTTAGACGCCAGGACGCCAGGAAAGCCGGCGACATTGCACTTCTTGGCCGCTTCCGCCTGCTTCGGCTTGTCGGCATGGCGCTGCGAGGGCAGTTCCGCCGCCTGCCCGGCGATAGCTGCGACGACCGCGCCCGCGAGCGCGAATGCGACCGATCGTTGAATGATCATGGACCTTCCCACTGGTCGCTTGGCGCGGCACTGTGGCTGAATTATAGCCGCACGAGTGCGCAGAGACGCCATATTGGGCCGCTAAAGGGCGACCGGCAAGCGTCGTTGAAGGCGGGCTTGCGACTCAGCGTGCAATCCGCAAGGAAGGCGCGGGCCAATCGGGAGCGCGAAAGGCATGGAGACGACGCCTGCTTTTGCACGCCCTCTCGCGCATCGCCCCACAGGGCTTTCGTGGCTCGCCGGCTTCGCGCTTCTTGCGGTCGCCATCTATGCGGCGGTTGCGCTGCTACAACCGATCGTCGCGGCGATCGCAGGCGCAGGCGCGCTCGCCCTTGTGCGCTGGGCGCGAGCCGAGCGTCCCTATAGCCCGGCGCTGATCGCCGTCGACGCCGCGGCGTTCGCGATCTTCGCTTACGACCGCAATGACTCGCTTGGCTTCTGGCAATTGCCTGGACCGTGGGCGGATGTCTTTCGCTTCGATCTGCCCGGGGTGACGATCGCGCTGATCATCTACGCCGGCGGCTCGATCCTCGCGCTTATCGGCGGCTTTCGGGGACTGCGCATCATCGAGGCGTTGAGCCTGACCGCGATCCCATTCTTGTTCAACCTCATGCTTGCGATCGGCGCCGACTGGCACATGGCCGAACTCGGCGCCGGCGTGACCGCGCACGCCAGTCTGCCCTTTCCAGCGCAGGTCGCCATTGGACGCGCGCTGACCCTGTGGTTCATCGGCGAGGCGATCTTCATTCTGATCAACCTGGTCAGCGTCAACCTGCTGCCGCGCTCGGTCCGCACGCACGCTGTGTTTGCGCTGAGCGGCGCGGTCGCGGCGGCCACGCCTTTGTTCGCCAATGCGGCGCAATGGGTCGTTCAGCCTATCCTGACGATCTTTTTTTCCGCCTTGTGCGGGGCGCTGGCGCAAGCGGGCCTGTGGGCGATCGTTTATCTCCTGACCGGCGTTGCTCTTGATTGGCTCGCGGGCCGCCCGCCGCGCTTCGAGGTGGTCTGGGAACATTGGCGGACTGGCTTCATCAAGGGCGCGATCTACGGCGCGCTGTTCATGGGGCTGATCCTCATAGCGGCCCTGATCTTGGCCGTGCCCGGCGCGACCACTTTTTTCGACAAGGGTGCGCTGCTTATCGGCCCGCTTCTCGGCGCGCTCCTCTTTCCGCTCGCGCAGACGATCGTCGGCAGCGCGGACGGAACGCCGCCTTTTTTCGACCGCCTCAGGGCCGCCTATCGCGATCCGCGAGGACCCGCGCGCGGGCTTGTCGCCGGGCTCGGCCTCGCGCTCGCCTATCGCGCCAATCTGGCGGCCTACGACGGCGGCGCGCGTTTTCTCGCAATGGCCGCCATCGGCGCGGTTTGCTACGGGGGCGTCGACCTCGCCTTCGATGCGTGGAGCGTGATCCGGGGCGAGCGACAAAAGCTCCAGACCTGGCGCCTCTACGCGTTGGGCGTTCTGCTCGGCGGCTTGGTCGCCGGCGCGCTTGGTTGGTATTTCGACACGCCCCAGGTTCACGTCGTGATCGACAAATTCTGGGCCTATGCCGACGTCAACTATCGGCTACACGGGCGCAAGCTCGGCGACTTCACCACCTATCCGATCTTCAACAAATACGGCTCGATCAACCTCGGCGAGGTCGCGGGCGGCGTCAGGCTGTTCTGGACCGAGTCGGTTGCGGGCGTGATCAACTGGTCGCTCGCCGCGCCGCTGTTCTCGATCAACTACGTTCTGCTCGACGCGGCGTTGCGAAGAAGCTTGCGTCCGATCAAGACGCTTCTGAGCCCCGCGGGCGTCGAAGGCCTGGTGGAGCAGGGGGTGCGCGTTTTGCGCTGGGGCCTGTGGATGGCGCCGGTCATCAACTCGTTCCTGCGCCAGTCGCCGGACCCGACCTGGTACAATCAGGACGGCGCGATTCGCACGGGGGTCGCCATCGGCGCCAACGTCACGCAGAACCCGGCGGACTTCCGCCAGTTCAGCCTCGCCATGTTCACAGGCCTCCTTGCCTATGACTGGCTCAGGATCCTGATCTGGTTCGACCATATGGGGCTCAGGGTCGCGACGCTGGTCAATCTGTCGTTTCTCGGCGGCGACCGAGCCGACGAGGCGGCGGCGCGATTCGTCGGCCATCGTGGCCGCACACGCGCTATCCCTGACGGCATCCGCCGCTTTGGCACTTGGGCGCCGCTGCTCATTCCGTTTTACATCCCCCGCGGCTCCGAGTGGGACAAAGCTTGGACCGGGGCGGAGACGCTCGCACGCGGCGGCGCGCCCATGCCGGACGCGGTCAGGACGCTGGCCATCGCTTACGCCGCCTCAGGCGCCGCGATCGCCGCGGCCTCCGTCGCGGCCTATCTCAAAGAGCGCGCCAAGGTTGGGCCAGCGGGGCCGTGGCTCGATGGCGCGCCGCTTGAACTCGCGCGGCGGCCGGAAGGCTACGCGTTCAACAATGGCGCGGTGGGGCTGGAGATTCAACGCGACGGCAGGGGCGCGGCTTTCGTTATGGGCGCGGAGCGCGGCGGCTTCGCCATCGACCTCTTTCGCCGGCCGCTCGATCCCTACCAGGCGCGCGGCCATTTCTTCTATGTGAGCGAGGAGGACGAGGCGCCCTGGTCGATCGGCTTCGAACCGGCGCGGCGGGCTGGCGACTATCGGATCGAGGAGCCGGGCTTCAATCATCTCGCGATCGTCAACGCGCTGAACGGGATCGAAGCGCGGATGCAGATCGCGCCCGACCCGGAAGGCGCCATCCTGAGCTGGCGCATCAGGCTCGAGAATAAATCGGACCGGCATCGACGCCTGCGCCTCACCAGCTTCTGCGAGGTCGCCGCCCATGAGACCGGCGCTTACGCGAAGGATCTCGATTTCGCCGGCATGCATGTCGAGACCATCTTCGTGCGTTCCCTCAACGCCATTCTTGCGCGCAACCGACTCTTGCGTTCGGCGCGGGCCGATCGCGGAGAAGTCGCCTTCTTCGCGGTCAAGCCGGGTCGTGGCGCCGAACTCGTCGGCTACGAGGATTCGCGCATCCGCTTTATCGGCGAAGGCTCGTTGATCAAGCCAACCGGATGCGAGCGGTGGCGCTGGCGCAAGCTCGACGACGAAGGCAAACTCTGGCCCTTCGATCCAGCGGCAAGTTTCACCCTTGAGGCGATGCTCGCTCCCGGCGAGGCCGCGGAGGCGGAGTTCATCGTCGGCCGCTCCGACAACGCGGTCTGGGCGGGCGAATTGATCGCAACACGCCTCGGCCTCCCGCCTCTTCCAGAGCGGGAGCTGCAAAGGCGCCTTTACGAAACGCGCGCCGTCGAGCCTTCACATGCTCTGCATTCGCGCTGGCCGTTTGCCTTCTCTGCGGATGGCAAAGCGCTGAGCCTGACCCAGCGCACGCCCCGACCGTGGGCGCACGTGATGGCGAACGAAATCGGCATGGCGACGATGGTCTCCAACGACGGCGAGGTTTTCTCCGCCTTTGGCAACGCGCGTCAGAACGGCCTCTCCGCCTTTCGTTTCGACAGCGTGACCGCCGTGCAGCCAGGGCAGATCGTCTACCTGCGAGATCTCGACAGCGGCGAAACAGACGCGCCGAGCTTCACCCCTTTTCAGCACGGCGGCGCCATGCACGATGCGGTGTATGAGCCAGGGGTCGCGACGTTCACCATGACGCGCGGCGATCTCGAAACGGAATATGTCGTCTTTGTGCCGCCAAACTATCCAGGCGACATGCGTCTCCTCACATTGCGCAATCGCGGGAGGCGTTCGAAGCGCCTGCGCATCGCGCCCTATTTCGATCTGGCGCTCGACGATAGTCCGAACGCGAGCATCGACAAGATTCGCGACCAGACGGTGGGTTCGACCCTTCTTTTCAGCAACCCCGGCAATGATTTCGTGCGCGGAGTAGTCTTCGCCGCAACGAGCCTCGAGGGGCCGACGACCGAGACCATCCGCGCGCGATTCTTCGGCGGGCCCGGACGCAATATCCTGACCCCTGCAATGGTCGAGACCGGCGTCAGCGACGGCGCCGCGCGCGACGACGGGCGGCGGGTGGCCGCCTTCTGCAGCGAGATCGTCCTGCCCCCCGGAGGCGAAACAAAAATCGCCATCGCCTTCGGCCAGGGGCCGGGCCGACCGGAAGCGCTGGCCGCCGCGGCGCGCATCGGAGTGGTCAGCGCGGAGGACGAACTTGCGGCGACGCGCGCCTCCTGGGCCGAGCGGCTGGGCAAGGTCGAAGTCCGCACGAACCGGCCTGACTTCGACCGGCTGGTGAACACCTGGCTGCCCTACCAGCTCTACGCTTCGCGGCTGTTCGGCCGCGTCGGCCCGAACCAGCTCGGCGGCGCCACCGGCTATCGCGACCAGTTGCAGGACGTGCTGCCGCTGACGCTCCTCGAGCCTCGCCTCACGCGGGCGCAGATCGTGTTGCATGCGAGCCAGCAATTCCGCGAAGGCGACGTGCTCAAGTGGTGGCATCGCGCGCCGGGCGGTGGCACCGGTCTCGGCCAGCGGACCAAGGCGAGCGACCCGCACCTTTGGCTGCCCTACGTTCTCGCCCGCTATGTACGCGACAGCGGCGATCGGACGGTGCTCGATGAGGTGACGCCGTTCCTCGAAGCCGAGGCTGTGCCGGCGCACGAGGACACCTGGATCGTGATCCCCCGCGTCTCACGCGAGAGCGCGACCGTCTACGAGCACGCGCGCCTGGCCATCGCCTTCACCCTCGAGCATCTGGGCGCGAACGGGCTGCCTTTGCTGCGCGCCGGCGACTGGAACGACGGCATCGACGCGCTCGGCCGACGTGAAATCGGAACCAGCGTCTGGATGGGCTTCTTTCTCGCCAACGTGCTCGACGGTTTTGTCGGCTTGGCGCGGATCAAGGGCGACGAAGCTTTCGCCGCCCGGTGCGAGCAGGAATTCGCCGCCCAGCGGAAGGCGTTGGAGGCCGGCTGGATGGGCGACCATTACGCGCTCGACTTTGCCGATGACGGGCAAGAGATCGGCGAGCGCAACGCCATGGCCAACGGCTGGGCCGCCTATTCCGGCGCCTGCGACGACGAGCGCGCGCTTGCCGCGGTCGAGGGCGGCCTGAGGGGGATCGAGCGCGAGAATCGGGTTCTGCTGCTCGAGCAGCCATTCTACGAACATTCGCGGCCCTACCCGGGACGGATCGCGGACTATCCGCCGGGGGTGCGTGAGAACGGCGGCCAGTACAGCCACGGCGCGACCTGGATTGTCGATGGCTTCATGCGCCTCGCCGCCTCGGCGCGCGCCAAGGGCGACCGCGAATTGGCCGCCCGCCTCAGCGCGCGCGCCTTCGAGATCTACGAAAAGATCTCCCCGCTGAAAAAGACGGATCCCGAAAGCCTGGCCATCTACGGGCTCATCCCCACTCAGCAGCCCGCTGATATCTACGACGGTTGGGGCCACGGCGGGCGAGGGGGCTGGTCGTGGTACACCGGCTCCGCCGCTCGAATGGTGTCGGCGGCCTACGCGCTTTTGGGGATCGAGCAGCGGGACGGGAAGGTCGTGCTCCGCGACGACCTGTTCGAGGCCAAGGGGGAACTGAAGGTTCTGTCCTTGCGCATCGGAGAAGCGACCTGGACCCCGGACGGGGAGCGCTGAGAGGGCAAATCCCCCGAAATTGCCGGGCGGTTTGCCCGTGGCGATCCAGCGTAGCGCCGCATTTGCCTTAAAATCGAATTGAAAACGGCCGCGCCGTTGCGGCGCAGCGCAGTTTCTGGCAAGAGGCGGCGCCAACGAGCCGCGGGAGAGCGCCTGCGGCCTTGCAACGGGGCTTTCGCGCATGCTTTTGGGCTTGATTATCGTTTGTGGACTGCTTTCCATTGTCTACGGCGTCTACACGATTAATAGCCTGATGGCGGCGGACGCCGGTTCAGCGCGCATGCAGGAAATTTCCGGCGCGGTGGCGGAAGGGGCGCAAGCCTATCTGCGGCGCCAGTACACCACCATCGCCGGCGTCGGCGTCGTGGTGTTCATCGCCCTCGGTCTTCTGCTTTCGTGGACGGTGGCGATCGGGTTCGCGATCGGGGCCATCCTGTCCGGCGCCGCGGGCTTCATCGGCATGAACGTCTCCGTGCGCGCCAACGTACGCACCGCGCAGGCGGCGACGAAATCGCTCGCCGGCGGCCTCGATATCGCCTTTCGCTCAGGCGCCGTGACCGGCCTGCTCGTCGCCGGTCTCGCGCTTCTCGGCGTGGCTGGCTACTTTGGCTTTCTCACCGGCGTTCTTGGCCATGGCGTCGCGGACCGAGATACAATCGACGCGCTGGTCGCGCTCGGTTTCGGCGCGTCGCTCATCTCGATCTTCGCTCGCCTTGGCGGCGGCATCTTCACCAAGGGAGCGGACGTCGGCGCCGACCTCGTGGGCAAGGTCGAAGCGGGCATTCCCGAGGACGATCCTCGCAACCCCGCGACCATCGCCGACAACGTGGGCGACAACGTCGGCGATTGCGCCGGAATGGCCGCCGACCTGTTCGAAACTTACGCGGTGACGGTCGTGGCGACGATGGTGCTCGCCTCGATCTTCTTCGAGAACACGCCGGCGCTCGTTCCGACGATGATGTATCCGCTCGCGATCTGCGCCGCCTGCATCGTCACCTCGATCATCGGCACCTTCTTCGTCAAGCTGGGCGCCAACGGCTCGATCATGGGCGCGCTTTACAAGGGTCTTATCGCCACCGGGGTTCTATCGATCCTCGGCCTCGCGCTTGCGACGACCTATGTCGTCGGCTGGGGCGATATCGGCACGGTCGCCGGCAAGGTCGTCACGGGGTCGAGCCTCTTCGTCTGCGGCCTGGTCGGGCTCGCGGTCACCGGCCTTATCGTCGTCATCACCGAATACTATACCGGCACCGGCAAACGCCCGGTTGTCTCGATCGCGCAGGCCTCCGTCACCGGCCACGGCACCAACGTCATCCAGGGCCTCGCGGTTTCGCTGGAATCGACGGCGCTTCCGGCGCTGGTCATCGTCGCGGGCATTGTTTCGACCTACCAGCTCGCCGGCCTGTTCGGCACCGCGACGGCGGTCACGACGATGCTTGGCCTTGCCGGCATGATCGTCGCGCTCGACGCCTTCGGGCCGGTCACCGACAACGCTGGCGGCATTGCGGAAATGGCAGGCTTGCCCAAGGAAGTGCGCCAGTCGACCGATGCGCTCGACGCGGTTGGCAACACGACCAAGGCGGTGACCAAAGGCTACGCGATCGGCTCGGCGGGCCTGGGCGCGCTTGTGCTATTCGCGGCCTACACGAACGACATTCGGCACTTCACCGAGACTGGCGCGCCCTACTTCAAGGATATTGGCGTGGTCTCGTTCGACCTTTCCAACCCATACGTGGTCGCTGGGCTCATATTCGGCGGCATGATCCCCTATCTGTTCGGCGGCATCGCGATGACCGCGGTCGGACGCGCGGCGGGCGCAGTGGTGCTCGAAGTGCGCAGGCAGTTCAAGGAAATGCCGGGCATCATGAACGGCACGCAGCGTCCCGACTACGGACGCGCCGTCGATCTGCTGACGCGCGCGGCGATCCGGGAAATGATTATTCCATCGCTCCTGCCCGTGCTGGCGCCGTTCGTCGTCTATTTCGGCGCGCTTTGGATCTCGGGTTCGAAGGCCTCGGCTTTCGCTGCGCTCGGCGCGTCGCTGCTTGGCGTCATCGTCAACGGTCTTTTCGTCGCCATCTCGATGACCTCCGGCGGCGGCGCGTGGGACAACGCCAAGAAGAGCTTCGAGGACGGGTTCGTCGACAAGGACGGAAACAAGTGGATGAAGGGCTCCGAGCCGCATAAGGCCGCCGTCACCGGCGACACGGTCGGCGACCCCTATAAGGATACCGCCGGCCCGGCGGTCAATCCGGCGATCAAGATCACCAACATCGTCGCGCTGCTGCTCTTGGCGATCCTGGCGAAGTAAGGCGATTGCAGCTGGTTGTCCCGGGGTGGTGACAGGCTGCCCACGATGGCCAAATAATGGCCCAGCGCGTGCTCTGAACTCAAGACAGAACGCGCAGCGATCGCACGCGTGAAAAGTCGCGGTCGTGGGTGACGAGCGCCGCGGCGTTGATAGCCAGCGCGCTCGCCGCTTGGACGGCGTCGGCTAGGCCGAGCCGCAGGGACGCTCGCAATCGCGCCGCGCTTTCGGCGATGTCCACATTGAGGTCGACGGGCCGCCACGATTCGAGAATGGCGCGGTATCGCCGCGCCAACGCCTCGTCGCCGTTCTTCATGGGCCCCGTCAGAACCTCGGCGATCGCGACGGTTGTAATGGCGAATCGCAATCGACCCGCAGCGTGCGCTTCAAACAGCGGTCCAAATCGCGACGCGAACTTCGGATGATCCTCGAGAACGTAAATGATCGGCGCCGAATCAATAAGGAGGAGGGCGCCTTCCGGGAGGTCGCCAAAAGCTAGCGACTCCATTCATCGCGCAGTTTGCCGATTGTCCGAGCGCTATTTCTGCCCCAAAGCGCGCGACCGGACCCAGCGACGGGAGTCAGCGGCTCCTGCCGAACTGCCGCGATATAGTCGCCGATCGGCACGAGCGCGGCGACGGGGCGACCATGCTTCGTAATGACGGTGGACTGGCCGTCCTCCGCCGCCTCGAGCAAATGAGGAAGCTGGTTGCGCGCTTCCTCCGCGCCCTTGTGAATCACCTTGCTGATCTCCAGTACATTAACCGTACAGCGCCGTACGGTTCTGGGTCAAGGACAAATTCCACGGGTGCTTGGCCAAAAGAGCCGCGAGACCCAAACAGGGCGCAAAGACCGGTTGAGCGCTTAAGCCCGCGGGCCTCCGGCGAGCGCGGCGGACGCGACTGGCGGCCGTGCAGAGCGACCACCATCAGTCGCTCAGCTAAACTTGAACAGGCCGCCCATGATGTTCTTGAGGAAGTCGGGCTCCGAGCCGCCGGTCGGCGTCGTGCGGCTGACGAAGTCGAACACCTTGCCGTCCTTCATGCCGTAATTGGCGATCCGGTCGACCTTGCCGCTCTTGTCGAAATAGACCGCAAGGACGTGCTGATCGGCCATCTGGACCGGCATGAACGACAAGGTATGCTTCATCTTCTGGCCAATGTAGTACCAGGCGTCGCCGCCGACGGTTGAGGTGGTCGATGGCGTGCCGAGCAACGTCAGCGCCTCCGGCTTGGTCGTCGCGCCAACCTTGATTTGCGACACCGTCTCCTCGTCGACCTGGTAGCCGCGGTCGAAGTCGCCCTCGTAGCCAAGGCAGCCGCTGACCGTGAGCGCCGCGCAGAGGGCCAATCCCAACGTTGCTCGACGATGGATCTTCGGCGCCGTTCGCATTCCGTCTCTCATGACCAGTTCTTCGCCTTGCCAGACCGGGCGCGGATGCCTAACTCATCAACCCTGACCAGAGCAAGGCGCACGCCGCCGCTCGCAGGATATCGGTATGATCTTGGCCCAATGGCGCGCGCGGCGCGCCAGCAAAACACTCATCGAGCAGATTCGAGGCGAGATCGTGGCTGCGGCGCGCCGCCCTGAGCTCTACGAGCAGCTGGCTGCGCCCGACCGGATCGACGGCCGATTCGAGCTTCTGACGCTGCACGCCGGGCTCGTCTTGCGTCGGTTGGCGGCGCTGGGCGGCGTCGCGGACGCGATCGCCCAGGATCTGGTGGACAGCCTCTTCGCCCATTTCGACGACACGCTGCGCGAGATCGGACACTCGGATATTGGGGTGGCGAAGCGCCTGAAGGCGATGGGGAGCGCCTTCTATGGCCGCAACGCCGCTTACGCGGCTGCGCTCGACGATGCCTCGCCGGCCGAGCTCGCCACGGCCCTTGCCCGGAACGTTTACGGCGCGAGAGGTCCTGAGGCCGTTCCGAAAGCGGAAGCGCTGGCCCGGCATATCGTTGCACTCGACGCCGCCTTGGGGACGATCCCGATCGAGGTTTTCACGTCCGGGCGCTTTCGTTTCCCGCTCGGCTCGGTCGCGGCCCGAGTTCCTCATGACTGAGGAGAGGCTCTTCTCTCGCCTCGTGCGGGTCGACGCTCTTCCTGGCGAAGGCCAGGTCGTCACGATTGAGGCCACTCCCGCCGAGCGGGAGGAACTGGCGTCGTTCTACCGGCTTCCGGCCATCGCAGCCTTGACGGCGACGTTGCGCCTCGACCCCTGGGGCCGGGGCGGGGCGCGCGTCACCGGGGCCGTCCACGGGGAGCTCACGCAAGTCTGCGTCGTTTCGCTTGAACCGTTTCCGGCCATCGTCGACGAGGACGTGGACGTGCGGTTCGCGCCGCAGACGGTGGCCAATTCCAGATCCACGGCGGCCGAGGCGACGGAGACATTTTCGCTCGCCGACGAAGACGAGCCCGATCCCGTCATCGACGGAAAAATCGATCTCGGCGCTCTCACGGCGGAATTCTTCGCCCTCGGCCTCGATCCTTATCCGCGCAAGCCCGGCGCGGTCCTGGACCAGGAGCGCCCGCATTCAGAGCCAACGGACTCGCCATTCGCGGCGCTGGCCCAGCGGGACAAAGACGGGCGCGAATAGGGCAGGAATGTTGCGGGCCGATGGCAAAATCGCGGCATTGCATATAATTTAGCCACAAGTTAACATCCGTTCCCGGCGGCGCCCGTTTCGGGCTCCGTATCAAGCTTTGCGCAACCCGAAAAATCGGGTGAGCGCAGAGCGACGAGGGAGGACGCTATGGATCTCATCACTGCATTGGCGGTCAGCATCGGCGTGCTCGGAGGCATCGCGACGTTTGTCCTCTTGTCGCCGTTCGCAATGGGCATGCAAATCTGGGTTGCGTTCATCGCCTGGGCGACATTCTACCATTGCGGCGGCAAGGAGGAGGGACTCGCCAAGGCGCTCACGAACAATATATTCGGCGCCATCATGGCCTTGATCGCGCTGCTGCTGGTCACCCAAATTCCGCTCGGCGGCGCGCTCGGCGTTCCACTTTGGGCCGCGATTTGCGTCTTGATCACGGTTTTCATTCTTGTATACGCGGCCAAGGCGCCGATGCTGAGCGACATTCCGGCGGGTGTGCTCGGATACGCGGCTGTCGCCGGTCTCGCCTTGACAGGCAACAAGCTTGGCGCGGTCACCTCGGCCTCGCTCGAGAACCCGTTCATTGTCGGCGTGATCTCGCTGATTATCGGCGCGGTGCTCGGGTACATTTCCCAGAAGGCCGCCCTCGCGCTCGTCAAGAAATAATCGGAGCCAACGACGCAGGCCGAGGCGTCACCGAGTTCGCGCAGAAACCAACCGCGAATCGTGGAAACCCCGGCCTGTAGCAAGCGGCGTCGCTCGTTGCGATCGTTGAGCGTGCCGCGCTGCCAAATTGGACGATCGCAGGCTGCAACCGAGCAACAGCTTCTTGCGTTGCCTTGCGCGGCGGAGCCGCTATTGTCGCGCCGCGCCGCGCCGTCTGGGCAACGCGCTCGATGCGGTCGGACGAGGGAATGGCAGGCGACGTTCGCATAGCGCTGGACGTGATGGGGGGTGATCACGGGCCAACGATCGTCCTGCCCGCCGCAGCCCTCGCGCTCGAAAGCCGTCCGGACATCAAGTTTCTCCTCTTTGGCGACAAGAGTGCGATCACGCCCATCCTTGGGCGCCATCCCAAGCTGGCCGCCGGGTCGCGCGTATTTCACACCGACGTGGCCGTCAGGATGAGCGACAAGCCAAGCCAGGCTTTGCGCACCGGAAGGCGCGTCTCCTCGATGTGGCAGGCGATCGAAGCGGTGAAGTCGGGCGCGGCCGATTGCGCGGTCTCCGCCGGCAACACCGGCGCGTTGATGGCGATGGCCAAGTTCTGCCTGCACACGATGGCGCCGATCGAGCGGCCGGCGATCGCGGCGATGTGGCCCACATTGCGCGGCGAGTTGATCGTGCTCGACGTTGGCGCGAGCATTGGCGGCGACGCGCAGCATCTCGTCGATCTGGCGGTGATGGGCGCGGCGATGGCGCGAATTGTGTTCCACATCGACTCGCCCACCGTGGGTCTCCTCAATGTCGGGACCGAAGAAATCAAAGGCGTTGAGGAGGTGAAGGCGGCGGGGCGCGTTCTGCGCGAGGCGAGCCTGCCCAACATGAGCTATCACGGCTTCGTCGAAGGCGACGATCTGGGCAAGGGCGCAGTCGACGTTTTCGTCACCGAAGGCTTCACCGGCAACATTGCGCTCAAGACCGCCGAGGGCACCGCAAGGCAGCTCGGTCAATACATGCGCGAAGCCGCGAGCCACGATCTCATGTCACGCATCGGCTTCCTGTTCGCCCGCAAGGCAATCGCCGCGCTGCGCG
Source organism: uncultured Alphaproteobacteria bacterium (assembly GCA_963833955.1). Taxonomy (GTDB): domain Bacteria; phylum Pseudomonadota; class Alphaproteobacteria; order Rhizobiales; family Beijerinckiaceae; genus Roseiarcus. The sequence goes on from CAWHZY010000010.1 coordinate 307,182, forward strand.
CCAAGATGAGCCCGCGCGCCAGCGGCGGCGTCTTTTTGGGGCTTGACGGCGTCGTCATCAAGGCTCATGGCGGCGCTGACCCCGAGAGCTACGCCGGCGCCGTGGAATTAGCGTATGACATGGTTCGTCAAGAATTGCTTGGCAAGATTCGGGAAATGATCGCCCATGCCAACGGTTTCCGACCGATGCCCGCACGGTCGCGCGCCGCCCAGTCTTGACTCCGGAAAGTGACGCTCATGAGCCTTGCATCTCCTTCGCCGGTCGACCGTCGCGCACGCGGCCCTGAACAGGAAACGTCCCGTGACCGCCCGCCGGGCTCGATCCGCGCCTGCGTACGCGGTTCTGGGGCCGCGCTGCCCGCGCGCGCCGTCTCGAACGCCGAGCTGGCGATGAAGGTCGACACGTCGGACGAATGGATCGTGCAGCGCACCGGCATTCGCCAGCGGTATGTCGCCGGGCCCGACGAAACCACGTCGTCACTGGCCCTCAAGGCGGCTCAGGCGGCGTTGCGCGCCGGCGGCCTCGAGGCGGGCGACATCGACCTCGTCATCGTCGCCACGTCGACGCCGGATTACACGTTTCCCGCAGTCGCGACTCAGGTTCAGGCCGCGCTCGGAATCGTCCAGGGGGTCGCTTTCGACCTGCAGGCGGTCTGCAGCGGTTTCGTCTTCGCGGTCGTTACCGCGGAGAAGTTTCTGCGTTCCGGCTCGCACAAGCGCGCGCTCGTAATCGGCGCGGAGACTTTCTCGCGACTCCTGGATTGGAACGACCGCACGACCTGCGTCCTGTTCGGCGACGGGGCGGGCGCGATCGTGCTCGAGGCGCGTGACAGCGACGGGCGGCTTGCCTCGCCCGGCGTGATCACCTCGCGCCTGCGGGCGGATGGCCGGCACCGTGAGAAGCTGTTCGTCGACGGCGGACCTTCAACCACCCAGACGGTTGGGCATTTGCGGATGGAGGGCAAGGAAGTGTTCCGCCACGCGGTCGGCATGGTGACCGATGTGATCCAGGGATGCTTCGCCGACGCCGGCGTCACGGCGGACGAGATCGACTGGTTCGTGCCGCATCAGGCCAATCGCCGCATCATCGATGCTTCCGCAGACAAGCTCGGCATTGCGCGCGACAAAGTCGTCGTCACGGTGGACCAGCACGGCAACACCTCCGCCGCCTCGATCCCGCTTGCGCTCGACATCGCGGTCAAGGACGGCCGCATCAAGCCCGGCGATCTGGTGATGATCGAAGCGATGGGCGGGGGCTTCACCTGGGGCGCTGCGCTGATCCGCTGGTGAGCGCGCGCAGCGCCTTTGCTTAGAGCAGACTGCAATTTCGTCGAATAGGACTTGTCGGCGCGCTCGGCGAGCGCGGCTACAATTGGCTGCATCAACTCAAAAGCAATCTGCTCTACTCGAACGCGAAAATGCGCTTCCAGTCGTTTTTCATGCTGACGACCATCCAGCCGTCCTTGGTGGCCTCGTCGTAAAGCTCCGGGGGAAAGCGGCCGACTTTGGTTTCGGGCAGGCCTTGCGCGGGTCCGTACGCGTATTCGCGCTTGCCGTCGTCGTGCAGCAGCAGCATGGCGAGGCGCACGCCGCCGCCGCCTTTCGTATATTCGAGCATCTGCCGGTCGCCGGTCGAGTTGCCGAAAGCGAAACACGGTCGGCGGCCAATCACGAGGTTGACGCCCTCCGGCTTGCCTGCGTTGTCGTCGTTGAACAGGAGCTTCGGCTCCTTGATGAGGACCGGGCCTTTGACGCCGTATTGGAAGCTCGTCGCACCCGCGGTTCCGACCACCTGCTCGGGCGGGATGCCATAAACCCGCTCAGAAAAGACGCGCACGAAACCTTGGCCTCCGCCGGTGACGATGTATGTGCGGAAGCCGACGCTGCGGAGATATTTGAGAAGCTCGATTTGCGGCGCATAGGCGAGATCGGTGTAAGGCCGATTCCAGCGCGGATCGCGCGCCTCGACGATCCATTTGGAGACCTCGTCGCGGAACGTGTCGACGTCCATTCCGGTCAGGGTCGCGGCCGCGATCTTGACCAGCGAGTCGAGGTCGAGCTTCGCGATGGCTTCGCGATTCCCCGTCAGCACGGTGCGGAAGGGCTCGACCTTGGCCAGCTCGGGCTTCGCCTTCACGAGCGCTGGCACGCGATCGAAGCAATAGACGAGCTGCGTATAGATCGGGTGCTCGACCCAGAGCGTGCCGTCCTGGTCGAAGGTCGCGATCCGGTCGGCGAGCGGCACGAAGCTCGGGCTCGTGGCGTCGGTCGTCGCGTGGACGAATTTGACGATCGCGTCCTTGGCGGGCCCCGCGTTCCAGGAGGGCAGGGGATCGCTTTCCGCGTCCGCCCGCCCGGCGAGGCTGAGCGCAGCCGCCCCGCCGAGCATAAGCGCCGTAAACTCTCGCCGGCGCAGGTCCATCTCGATAAGACGCGCCGGCTTACGCGAGCGAGATGCTCATTCCGCTGAGATCAATCGAGAAGCTGAAGCCGACCTGGCGGCCGTGAAGGCGAAGGACCACGCCGTTGGCGTTGGACAGTTGCGCGGTGCTTCTGCCTCCGGCAATCGACATGCCGGCGCCGATGGCCGAGTAAATGCCCGCAATGTCGCCCGGAGAGTGGATGTTCGTAGCGGAGCCAACCAAGTCGGTAGCCGAGACGCCGATCAACGCGCCCGCACTGATGCCGCCGACTCGTAGCGGGAATTGTTGTCCTCGGAATCTCAACGTGCCGCTGCCGCCCGTCACGCCGAAGATGAAACCGGCGCTGGCGATGTGCAGGGAGACCGAGCCGGTCGCGGCTTCGGCCGGCACAACGAAGGCTGCGGTCGCGAGACCGGCCCCAGATAGAATAAGGCTGCGACGCGTGATGGTGCTCATGTCAAACTCCCCGATTAGATCCCGCTTATAAGCGCGCGGTTTCTGCACGGGTCTAGCCCGGTAGCGCGCCGCGGGATGGAGTTTACAGGCGTCTGGGCCGATTCGCTAACCCTAAAGAGTTGGTCGCGCCTCTGGGGCGCTTCCGCGAAAGCCGGCGTTCCGGCGGCTTCGCGGGCCTCACGCCTGGCCGGCGTCGGAGCCGTGCCGAGCCTGGCGGGCGCGAATCGTCATGATTCCGACGAGCGCGAGTGCGATGACGGCGAAGGAGACGCCCGTCGTCGCCGTGCCGAGGGCGTAAATCTCAGGCGTCGTCACGGTTGTGGTCAGCGCCTGCAATTCCATCGGCAGCGTATTGTGCTCGCCCATCGCCTGGCTCGATCGCGCAATCTCATCCCATGACAGGGTGAAGCCGAAAAAGCCGACGCCGATCACCGAAGGCAGGATGATGGGCAAGATCACCGAGCGCAGGGTCTGCCATGGCGTCGCGCCGAGGTCGCGCGCGGCCTCTTCGTAGCGATTGTCGAAGCGATTGAAGATCGCGAACATGACGAGGAGTCCAAAGGGCAACGTCCAGGTCAAATGCGCGCCGAGCCCCGAGGTGAACAGGCCCATGGTCGTCTTCAGGTTGTCGGCGATCCAGTCGGGTCCGTGATTCTTGAGAAAATCGTCAAGCAACCGGAATTCGAGCGCGATGCCGAGCGAGGTCACGATCGAAGGCACGATGAGGCTCGCGACCGCAACGAAAAAAAGGAGCCTCGCGCCGGGGAACCGCTTGCGAAAGGCCAGCCCCGCGCTCAGCGAAAGCAGCACCGTGAGGATCATGATGACGAAGCCGAGCTCGAGCGAGCGCGTGAACGCGTCGTGGATATTGACGATGCCGCCGCCGTTCCACAGCCGCTCGAACCAGTGCAGCGAAACTCCGTTCATCGGGAAAGTCAGTCCGCCGGTCGGACCCTGGAACGAGAGAACGAAGATGACGATCATCGGGCCGTAGAGAAACAGCACGAACAGCCCGAAGAAGGCCGCGAGCCAATAGAAAGCGGGAGAGCGCTCGTCACCCATCTCTCAAAGCTCTTTTTGCACGTCGACGACGCGATTGAGCGCGGTGATGATGAGAAGCGTCACCGCAAGCAGGATCACCGCGTTCGCCGCGGCGGGAGGAAATTGCAGCGCGTTGAGGCGCGTCTCGACCACCTTGCCGGCCGAGGCGATCTGCTCGCCGCCCATCACGTCGAAGGTGATGAAATCGCCCATGACGATGGTGACGACGAAGATCGAGCCGATGACGATGCCAGGCTTGGACAAGGGAACGATCAGATTCCATAACGTCTGCCAGGCGGAGGCGCCGGAATTGTAAGCCGCCTCGACCAGGCGCTTGTCGATGCGCATCATCGAATTGAAGATCGGCACGACCATGAAGAAGGTGAAGAGATGGGTGAACGCGAGCGACACCGAGAAGGGCGAATAGAGCAGCCATTCGACCGGCTTGTCGACGATGTGCGCTTTTAGCAGCGCGTCGTTGACGAGCCCGTTGCGTCCGAGCAGCGGGATCCACGAAATCATGCGAATGACGTTCGAGGTCCAGAACGGAATGGTGCAGACGAGGAACAGCACCATCTGCGTCGTCGTCGAGCGGATGTGGAAGGCGAGGAAATAGGCGACCGTGAAGCCGATGAGGAGCGTGGTGAGCCAGACGATGAAGCAGAATTTCGCCGTCGACACATAGGTCTTGAGGATCGTGCAGAGATCCGGCAGCTGAGTCCAGCAACCCTCGAAGGTCTCGGTGTAGCTGCGCGTCGTGAAAGACGGCAGCATGGCGTAGTCGTTGTAATCCCAGAAACTGACAATGACGACGAGGATGAGCGGGATGATGAAGAAGAACACGAAGACGAGGCCGAACGGCATCGCCTGAAGCCATCCCGGAATTCCGACGCGGTCGAGCCCGCGCCTAGCAGCGCGATCCGCGGGCTTGCTAATTGTCGGCGTGGAGAGGGTGGTGGCGGTCATTCGTCAGCGCCGAGGTTTTCCGGAGGTCTCCCCTCCCGTTTTGGGGGAGAGGAGCGATGGCCCATCATGGGGTTCCAGTTGCTTAGGAGGCGCGAGTTGATCGCTACGACGCGATGAACTCATTCCATTTGCGGACCATGTAGTCGTTCTCGTCCATGACAGCGTTCCAGCAGGCGACGTTGCCCATCCGGTCGTCATAGGAGCCGCCGTCGCGCGTTGCGCCGGCCTTTTCGAGGAGCGATCCGTCGGGACCGTGGATGTCCTTCTCGGCCGGCTTGCCCTCCATCCAGTAGGCCCACTCGTAAGGCTCCATATGGGCCTTGGCGGTCGACAGCACCGCCGAGTAATAGCCCTGGCGGTTGAGATAGGCGCCCGCCCATCCGGACAGATACCAGTTGACGAACTCGTAGATCATGTCGGCCTGCTTCTGCGTGACGCCCTTCGACATGCAGAAACCGGACGCCCACGAGCGGTAGCCTTCTTTCAGCGGCTGGAACACGCAGGGGATGCCCTTGGCGCGCACCGCCGTCACGGCTGGCGACCACATCGACTGGATGACCGTCTCGCCCGACGACATCAAGTTGACGCTCTCGTTGAAGTCCTTCCAGAAGGCGCGGAACTGACCGGCCTTCTTGGCCTCGGTGAGCGCGGCCATCGTCATGTCGATTTCTTTCCGCGTCATGTTGCCCTTGTCGGGGTATTTGTATTTGCCGGTCGCCTCGACCACCATTGCGGCGTCCATGATGCCGATCGAGGGGATGTTGAGGATTGCGGCCTTGCCTTTGAACTCAGGGTTCAGAAGCTCGGCCCAGGAGTTGATCGGGCGCTTGATGAGGTCCGGCCTGATGCCGAGCGTGTCGGCATTGTAGACGGTCGGGATAAGAGTGACCCATTCGGTCGGCGTCGGCGAGAATTTCGACGAATGCGGGCCTTCGACGAACATGACCTTCTTCGGCGCCGTGCCCTGGTCGCCAATGACCTTGCCGTTCGGCAATTGGCCCTTGGTGAAGACCGGCGTGATGTTGTCGAATTCCTTGATCTTCTTGGCGTCCATCGGCAGGATGTTGCCGGACGGCACCAGCTTCTTCAGGCTGAAGTACTCGGTGTCCAGAATGTCGAACGAGTTCGGCTGGGTGATCACGCGCTTGGTCACGTCGTCGGTGGTGGCGACGATGTTCTGGATGGTGATCCCGGTCTCTTCCTTGACCTTCTTGGTCATCTCGTCCGACTGGTTGACCGCGGTGCCGAGGTATCGCAGCACCTTCTCTTCCTGCGACCAGACGGCCGGAAAGCCGGTGATCGCGCCGGAGCCTGCCGCGGCGCCGGCGAGGCCGGCCGCGCCCTTCAGCACGGCGCGGCGGGATAGGCCGGTTGTCTTGTTCGTTTTCTTTGACATGTGCTCTCTCCTTAGCAGTTCCCCGCCCGCTTCACGTCGCCGGGGCTAGCGCGTGAATGTCTTTGTCGGCCCAGAGAACGGAAACGTTGTCGCCGATGTTGAGCGGCTCGCCGGCGAACTGCTCGTCGCTCACGACCGCCATAAGCTCGCCCGCGCCCGCTCGATCGAGCGACACCTGATAATGCGCGCCTTGATATTCGATGGCGCGCACCGCGGCGGTGAACCGCGCGTCGTTAGCGCCCGAGCCGTTGCCGCGCCGCAGCGTGATGCGGTCGGCGCGCACCGCGACCGGTCCCGCCGGCGTCTCGATCACGTTATGGCCGCCGAGGAAGCGGGCGATGAATTCGGTGGCGGGTTTCTCGAACAGCTCGCGTGGCGTGGCCGTCTGCTCGATGCGGCCCTTGTTCATCACGACGACCAGGTCGGCGAGCGCGAGGGCCTCGTCCTGCCCGTGCGTGACATGGATGAAGGGGATGTTGAGCTGCCGCTGGAAGCGGCGAAGCTCGGCGCGCATGCGCACGCGCAAGAACGGGTCAAGCGCCGAAAGCGGCTCGTCGAGCAGAAGGATTTGCGGATCGGTGACGAGGGCTCGCGCCAGCGCGACGCGCTGTTGCTGCCCGCCGGAGAGCTGCGCCGGCACCCGTTGCGCGTAAGGCGTCATGGCCACGAGCTCGAGGAACTCCATCGCCTTCTGACGCCGCGTCGCCTTATCGACGCCCTTCATCTTGAGCGAGAAGGCGACATTGTCGACGCAGGAGAGATGGGGGAAGAGCGCGTAGCTCTGGAACATCATCGCCGTGCCGCGCTTGGCGGGGGCCAAGTCGGTGACGTTGGTCGCGCCGATGAGAATGTCGCCCTCGGTCGCGCTCTCGTGGCCCGCAATCATGCGCAAGGTCGAGGTCTTGCCGCAGCCCGAAGGTCCGAGCAGACAGCAATAGGCGCCGGCCGGAACCTTGAGGTCGATCGAATCGACCGCGGTCGTCGCGCCATAACGCTTGGTGAGATGAACAGTTCGAGGTCGGCCGGCTCCAACAACACCTCACGATTTGACGGTCGGTCTTGGGATTCGGTCTGCAACGCCCGTGCCAGTTGGGATCGCTCGCCCGCGGGGGTCAAACAGTTGTCAGCGGGAGGTTTTCAGCCCAGGCACCGGCGAAGGCGGGTCAGAGAGTTGCCGACTAAATTGGGCGCCTAGTACACGATTGCGGCGCCTTTCCCGACGCCTCCGGGGCGCGGAGAGCGACGGTCCTAACAAAAAGGGCGGCCTTTCGGCCGCCCTTTCGTTTTCAATCTGGAAGTGGCGCGAGACTTAGAAGTCCATCCCGCCCATGCCGCCACCGCCGCCGCCCATCGGCATCGCGGGGGCTTCCTTCTTCGGCTTGTCGCCGATCATCGCTTCGGTGGTGATGAGGAGGCCGGCCACGGAGGCGGCGTCCTGCAGCGCGGTGCGCACGACCTTGGCCGGATCGACGATGCCGGCCTCGATCATGTCGACATATTCTTCCGTTTGCGCATTGAAGCCGAAGGTCTGCGACTTGTTGTCGGTGATCTTGCCGACCACGATCGAGCCTTCGTTGCCCGCGTTCTCGGCGATCTGACGGATCGGCGCCTCGAGAGCCTTCAAGCACGATGCTGATGCCGGCCTGCTCATCGGCGTTCTCGCTTCTGAGCTTGGAGACGGCGATCTTGGCCCGCAGAAGCGCGACGCCGCCGCCCGGAACGATGCCTTCCTCGACGGCCGCGCGGGTGGCGTTGAGCGCGTCGTCGACGCGGTCCTTCTTCTCCTTGACCTCGACCTCGGTCGCGCCGCCAACCCGGATCACCGCGACGCCGCCGGCGAGCTTCGCCAGCCGCTCCTGCAGCTTCTCCTTGTCGTAGTCGGAGGTCGTCTCTTCGATCTGCGCCTTGATCTGGGAGATGCGGCCTTCGATGTCCTTCTTGGCGCCGACGCCGTTGATGATCGTGGTGTTCTCCTTCTCGATCCGGACGCGCTTGGCCCGGCCGAGCATCTGGATCGTGACGTTCTCGAGCTTGATGCCGAGGTCCTCGGCGATCATGGTGCCGCCGGTAAGGATCGCGATATCCTCGAGCATCGCCTTGCGACGATCGCCGAAGCCCGGCGCCTTGACCGCTGCGACCTTGAGGCCGCCACGCAGCTTGTTGACGACCAGGGTCGCCAGCGCTTCACCCTCGATGTCCTCGGCAATGATGAGGAGCGGCTTGCCGGTCTGCACCACGGCCTCGAGGACGGGGAGCATCGGCTGCAGCGAGGAAAGCTTCTTCTCGTGGATGAGGATATAGGGATCCTCGAGCTCGGCCAGCATCTTCTCGGCGTTTGTGATGAAATAAGGTGAGAGATAGCCGCGGTCGAACTGCATGCCCTCGACGACGTCGAGTTCGGTCTCGAGGCTCTTGGCCTCTTCGACCGTGATGACGCCCTCGTTGCCGACCTTCTGCATCGCGTCGGCGATCATCTTGCCGATCGACTTGTCGCCGTTGGCGGCGATCGAGCCGACCTGCGCGACTTCCGAGGATTCCTTGATCTTCTTCGAGCGCTTGGCGATGTCCTTGACCGCCTCGGCGACCGCCTGATCGACGCCGCGCTTGAGGTCCATCGGGTTCATGCCGGCCGCGACCAGCTTCGCGCCCTCGCGGACGATCGCCTGGGCGAGAACCGTAGCGGTGGTGGTGCCGTCACCGGCGGTGTCGTTGGTCTTCGAGGCGACCTCGCGGACCATCTGCGCGCCCATGTTCTCGAACTTGTCCTCGAGCTCGATCTCCTTGGCGACGGTGACGCCGTCCTTGGTGATGCGCGGCGCGCCGAACGACTTGTCGATAATGACATTGCGCCCCTTCGGGCCCAGCGTCACTCTGACGGCGTTAGCGAGAATGTCGACGCCGCGCAGCATCTTGTCGCGCGCGTCGGAAGAAAAACGTACGTCTTTGGCAGCCATTGATCTTAGTCCTCAGAATTTCGAGAGATAGGGTTGATTTCAGGCGGCTTTCTTGGAGGAAGAGGCGGTACCCTCAACCACGCCCATGATGTCGGACTCCTTCATGATGAGGAGTTCCTCGCCGTCGATCTTGACCTCAGTGCCGCTCCATTTGCCGAACAGCACTCTGTCGCCGGCCTTCACATCCAAGGGGACGAGCTTGCCGCTTTCGTCGCGGGCGCCCGGGCCAGCGGCGATGATTTCACCCTCTTGCGGCTTCTCCTTGGCGGTGTCCGGGATGATGATGCCGCCCTTCGTCTTTTCCTCGCCTTCGATGCGACGGACGACGACGCGGTCATGCAGGGGACGGAACTTCATGAATGTTTCCTCTTTGAAATTGCCCGCACGGGGGCGCGGATTGGCAATGTTGGCACTCATCCTTGAGGAGTGCTAACGGCGCTCAGATAGGGGCCGCGCGCGCCGCCGTCAAGGCCTCCGGAGCGCTTGTTTTTACGGCCGATCCGGTCCTCGGAAAACCGCTCGCGCTTGCGCGTTTTTTTGCAATAAGCCGGTCGCGAAATCTTGGGCGCTTGATCACAGCAGTGTTGGTTTGACGCCGTAAACGCTTGCGGGGCTGGGTTGAAAAAGTTTTTCGTGAAAAGATCGATGTCCTAAACTTTATTTTATGGGAACAGTTCGCCGTTTCACGCGTCCATTACCAAAGTTTGTAATAACGCGTGAAATCGTCCAGACCGAGACCTTGTGATTGAGCGATGCGAACCTATTTGATCAGACAAAGGGACGTTCTTGGCGGCGCTGCGCGTCGTACAGCATGAAAGGCAATTCGCTATGATCCCTCGCGCTTTTCGCGTTTCGGCCGTCGCCCTTGCAACAGCTTCGTTCGCGTTTTTGTCCCCGCTGGCCGCGGCCAGAGCGGCGACCGTTGCTCATCACCCGGCGCATGTCGTTCACGGGCGCGTAACGTACGCGCACGGACGCCACACGGTCCACCATTACGCTCATCACTACGTTCGCGGGCATCGATACGCTTACGCGAACGGCTACAACCCTGGCGCGGCGGCCGCCCTCGGTGTCATTGGCGGCGTCCTTGGAGCGGGCTTGGCCGGCGCCTATGACTGCGGCGGCTACGGCTACGGCTATGGATCCTGTGACGACTACGGCTACGGGTACGGGCCAGATTACGGCGGCTTCGGCTATGGTTTTGGCCCGGGTCTAGGCTTTGGCTATGGCGGTTAGCGGCTAGGCTATGGAGGAGGCTATGGTCGCTATGGCGGAGGCTACGGCCGCGGCTTTAATGGCAACGGCTTCCACGGCCATTTCGCCGGCGGAAACTTCGGCCACATGGGCGGCTTTGGCGGCGGCCACATGGGCGGCTTTGGCGGCGGCCATATGGGCGGCTTTGGCGGCGGCCACATGGGCGGCTTCGGCGGCGGCCACATGGGCGGCTTCGGCGGCGGCCACATGGGCGGCTTCGGCGGCGGCCACTTCGGTGGTGGCGGCCACTTCCACTAAGCTGTGGCTCGCATGACGGCATCGGGCGGCCCCTTTGGCCGCCCGATTTCGTTTAGCGAAATCACTTGGCGACGAACTTCGCGTGAAGCGGAGCGATTTGCTTCCCTTGGGGCCGTTTGGGGGGAACCGTTCGGTCCGCTTGCGCGTTTCTTACAGTACAAGGGGGACGGCTACGCCGCCCCATCCGAAGAAGGGAGGTCATCATGACCCACAATGTTCCTCGGAGCGCAGCCATCGCGTTCGGCGTCGCCGCTCTTGTATCGTTATCCACTCTTTCTGTCGCCCGCGCGACAGACACATCCGGCGCGACTTCGGCGCCCAATGCCGCGGCGCCCTCGCTCGGCGAGCCGGCGCCAACCCCAGCTTGGGCGGAATCCGGGCCCGGCGGGGCGACGGTCGCTCAGCATCCGTCCGTCCGCCACCATGTCCGCCGCCACTACGCATACCGGTACGGGCATCGCAATTACTATAGCGACAATCCCGTGGCGACTGCTGCGACAGGAGTGGCCGGCGGCGTCGCCGATCTGGGTTCGATTGCCGCCTATCCGTTCTATTGCTTCCCTAACTACGGCTCCTGTTCGGTCCGCGTGCCCTATCGGTATTGAGGGGCGCGTCTCTCTGGTCACGAAAGCTCTAGGCGGTCCGGCCCGCCTAGAGCTTGAATTCTTCAAATCAGGAACGCCGTAAAAGAGGTCGTAAAAGATTGCCTTTTCTTGGAATCCGAGCTATGATAGCCAGATGCTGTCAAAGTAGAAAATCCGGTTCCTGCGGAGGCCAAAGGCAATTAACCGGCGCTGGATCGTAGGTTAGCTCGCGCCTCGCCCGGCGCCCGAGGGATTCGCGTTCCGGCGCAAAAGTTGCGCAGAAGCGCAGTTAAACCGTTGATAGGACTGGGACGCGTAAACTTGTGCGGGGGCGCGCGTCGTTGGATGGGGAATCCCTAGCTCTCTTCGGCAGCGAGGGTAAGCGAGCGTCAAGCCGCTTTGAGCAACCGCTCCACTTCGTTAACCAAATCTCGAAGATGAAACGGCTTCGAGAGGATTCGGGCATCCTTTGGGGCCGCGTTGGCGGGATTGAGCGCCACGGCGGCGAAGCCCGTGATGAACATGACCTTGATTTCCGGGTCGAGTTCGGTGGCGCGACGAGCCAGCTCGATGCCGTCCATCTCCGGCATGACGATATCCGTCAGCAACAGCTCGAACGGTTCCTCTCGCAGCCGGTTGTAAGCCGAAAGCCCGTTGTCGAAAGACGTCACCTCGTAGCCGGCGTTCTGTAGCGCCTTGACGAGGAAGCGGCGCATGTCGTTATCGTCCTCCGCAAGTAAGATCTTGGCGGAAATCTCGACTGGCGTCTGCATCAGTGTCCCCTGGTAAGTCGTACGACTTTGCGGCGCCCCAGTAAAAATTTATTGAACCCGCCGACAAATCTCGCATGCTCGCGGGTTTGGGCGGTATGATAGAGTTCAACCGCGCGCTCGTTGCAAGCGCTGGTCGGAGGCTCGATGGAACAGGTCGAAGGGACTGCCGTCCAGGACTTCGATCGTGCGTGCGAGACGATCGAGCCGCCGCGGCTGGCTTCACCCCTCGTTTTCAGCTCGCCCCATTCCGGATCGACCTATCCCCAGCGCTTTCTTGCCGCCTCGCGGCTCGATCCCCTAACCCTGCGCCGCTCGGAAGACGCCTTCGTTGACGAGCTGTTTTTGCCTTGTGTCGGGCTCGGCGCGCCCCTGTTGCGGGCCTTGTTCCCTCGCGCTTACCTCGACGTGAACCGAGAGCCGTACGAACTCGACCCGCAGATTTTCGATGGCCGCCTGCCGGATTTTGCAAACACCCGCTCTTTAAGGGTTGCGGTCGGATTAGGCACGATTCCCAGGGTGGTCGGCGACGCGCAGCCAATTTACAGGAAACCGATTCCGGTCGCTGACGGTCTCCGCCGGATCGAGACGCTGTACCGTCCGTATCATGCGCAATTGAAGACCCTGATCGAGCGCGCGCGCGGCTGGTTTGGGGTGGCGGTGCTGCTCGACTGCCACTCGATGCCCTCGAACGCCGCCGATGTCAGCGGACTCGATATTGTGCTGGGCGACCGATATGGCGCAAGCGCGGCGCCCGCGATCGTTGACGTCCTGGAATCGAGCCTCGAGCGCGCGGGCTATCGCATCCGCCGCAATAAGCCATTCGCTGGGGGCTATATCACCGAGCATTTCGGCGCGCCCGCCGACGGCGTCCATGCGGTTCAGATTGAGATCGCCCGGGCGCTCTACCTTGATGAGCGCAGGATCGTCCGAACGGAGCGGTGGCCGGCGCTACAGGAGGACCTGCTGGCGGCGGCCAAGGCGCTGGCGCTGGAAATTGGCGGCAACCCGGAGGCGGGCCGTCTTGCGGCCGAATAAGGACGCGTCCTGAGGATGCGGCGCTGGAAACGCCGAGCATATGCTGCACCGCAGCACGGTCGAGCGCAGCGCACAAATCGAGAAATGGAGGGAACAGGCGAAAAAAGGAGGCCGCCACGTTGCCATGGCGGCCTTGAGTTTAGGGAGGAAACGCCCAAGGAGGGCATATGCGGCAGGTCATGCCGCACCGCAACAATATCGTCGCTGAACGCCGCCGTTGCAAGTGTTTTCTTGGGCCTGTGGACAGAAGCCCCCCAAATTCGGAGCACTGTTGCATTCCTGTCGCAACGCCCCTATAGCGACAAAACGGACAATAATATAGCAATATCAATGATATAAAACGATATAGCTAAGAGTTGGCAAGGCTTCTCTATCACCAACTTGGATAGCAGATATGCGAAGCGAGCATGACGTTTCACGCGTTTGTGAGGCTTTTGGATGACCGCAGTTGACTTTGCTGCCTTCGTGGACCGACTCGCGCAGCTCTCGGGCGAGGTGATTCTCCCATTCTTTCGAAGTGCGATTCGCGCCGAGGACAAGTCGCTCGGCGGGGTGTTCGATCCCGTCACCGAGGCCGACCGGGGCGCCGAGGCGGCCATGCGGCGGCTGATCGGGCAGACGTTTCCCGCCCATGGGGTGATCGGCGAGGAATATGGGCTCGATCGCCCCGAGGCGGAATATGTCTGGGTCCTCGATCCGATCGACGGGACCAAGAGCTTCGTTTCCGGGCTGCCGACCTGGGGCACGTTGATCGGGCTCATGCATCACGGCCAGCCGGTCTACGGCATGATGGCCCAGCCGTTCACGCGCGAGCGTTTCTATGGCGACGGCAAGCGCGCGAGTTCGCGCACGCTGGCGCCCTCGCATGGCGACAAGCCGCCTTCGGAATGGGCGACGCGGACGCTCCACGCGCGCTCCTGCGCGTCCCTCGCCGAAGCGACCCTCCTGACGACGAGCCCTCTGCTGATCAGGGACGACGCCGATCGGGCGGCCTACACACGGGTCGAAAGGCAAGTCCGGCTCACGCGTTACGGCGGGGACTGTTACGCCTATTGCGCGCTCGCGGCGGGCTTCGTCGACCTGGTGATCGAGACCAACCTCAAACCGCACGACATCGTCGCGCTCGCGCCGATCATCGAGGGGGCGGGCGGAATGGTGACGACCTGGGACGGCGAGAACGCGGCCAAGGGCGGCCGGATCATCGCGGCCGGCGACCGGGCCGTCTACGACGAGGCCCGCCGCCTGCTGCTCCAGGGGTAGGCGCGCAGCGCCTCGGGTGGTCACGATCACAACCAAGGCTCGAAGTTCCTCCAAGAAAATCCAAGGAAAACCAAGGAAAAAAGCTTGCATTTCCTTGTTTTTCCTTGGTCGAATCGAGGCTTTTCAATGGGTTACAGAGAATCCAAATAAAAAAATCTGGCCGTGCTTGAACTCGCGTCTCGGGTTGTGAGCAAAACGGATCAACGGCGAGAGCGCTTGTTATTTCTGAACATCAAGGTATCATATCTAAGATTCTAATATTCCGCAAGACAAATTACTCGGACTGGCGCCAATGGACTATGCCTCGGCCTCACTTTCGCGCCGGCCGACGCACTCGCGTTTCAATACAATTGTATTTTCGTTCATTTCTGTTCCTCTTCGCCAACTTTATCGGCGATTTCGACCGCCGCTCCGATGACCGTCTGGAACAGCTGATCGCAAGCGGCAGGTCGCCGATGAGCCGCTGCATCAATTCGCCAAACCCAGCCCCCTCGCAGAAAACCCGCTTGGCGCAAATTGCGGCCGTTGGGCGACGGTCCACCGGGCGCATCGAACCGATCCCAGGCCTGCGCTTCGAGTATTGGCTAGGGGGCGGAATCCTTTGGCTCGCTCAACATATAACCAGCGCTTCAACGGCTTTTGTGCTAAGCCGGATGATGCCCGGAGGGTGCGCCATGAGCGAAACCCGGAAGATTGCGGCGATTCTGGTCTCGGATGTGGTCGGTTATAGCCGACTGGCTGGCGCGGACGAAGATCGAACCCTGGCGCGACTGCGCGCGCTGCGCAGCGATCTGATTGACCCCACAATCTCCGTGCACCATGGCCGCATCGTCAAGCGCACCGGCGACGGCAGCGTCATCGAGTTTCGCAGCGTAGTTGACGCCGTGCGCTGCGCAATGGAAGTGCAGCACACAATGGTCGAGCGCAACGCAGGGGTTGGGCTCGAAAAGCGCATCGAATTTCGCATCGGCATTCATTTGGGCGACGTCGTCGAGGAGAGCGACGGCGATCTGATGGGCGACGGCGTTAATATCGCCGCGCGGCTGGAGGGCGTTTGCGAGCCGGGCTCGATCTGCCTTTCCGAGGACGCCTATCGTCAGGTGAAGGGCCGGCTCGATCTGGCGGTCAGCGATCTCGGCCCGACCCATCTGAAGAACATCGCTGAGCCGATCCGGGTCTATTCGCTGCAAGTTGGCGTCCCAGCGCAGGCAACGCCAGGGATCGAAGCGAGGCCGAAACAATATTCGCGGCTGGCGCTCCTGGGCGCGGGGATCGTTGCGCTCATCTTAATCGTCGGCGGCGCTTGGTATTTCCTCGCTGGAAACCGAACCGCGCCCATCGCGACCACGCCGCCGCCGGCGGAGGCGGCGCATCTTTCCATCGTCGTGCTGCCGTTCACCAATCTCTCCAACGATCCTGCCCAAGACTATTTCGCCGACGGCGTCACCGAAAACCTCACCACAGATCTGTCGCGCATCCGCGACAGTTTCGTCATCGCCCGCAACACCGCCTTCACCTTCAAGGGCAGGAGCATCGACGCCAAGGAAATCGGCAAGGAGTTGGGCGTTCGTTACGTGCTCGAAGGCTCGGTGCAGCGCGACGGAACCCGCGTGCGCGTCAACGCCCAGCTCATCGACGCCGAAACTGGCGCGCATCTCTGGGCCGACCGCTTTGAGGAGGACGCGTCCGACCTGTTCAAGCTGCAGGATCAGGTGGTGGCGCAATTGGCCAACAGCCTGGGTTACGAACTTGTCAGGGCGGAAGGGGAAAAAGGCGGCCATTCCCACAGCCCCGACGCCATCGATCTCGCCATGCGCGGTCAGGAGTTGTTGCAGCAGCCGGGGCGCACGAAGGACAACAACGATGCGGCGCGCGCTTTGTTCGAGCAAGCGCTCAAGATCGACCCGAACGAAACCGATGCGCTGGCGGGCGATGCTTACACCTATCTGAATGACTTTGTCTACGGCTGGACGAATCCCGACATCGACTATGACGCGAAAATAATCGCGCAGGCGGACAGGGCTCTTGCGCTCGACCCCAATAACTCGTGGGCGCATTACGCGAAAAGCTTGTACCTGAACTTGTCGCACCGCGCGAACGAAGCGCTCGGCGCCGCCGATGCGGGTCTCGCCGACAATCCAAATATGGCCCCGGTCTACGCGTCGCGCGGCGTCGCCGAAACGTCTCTCGGCCTCTTCGAGCAAGCAAAGTCCGATCTTCGACAAGCGATGCGGTTGAGTCCCCGCGACCCGAAAACAGGCGTCTGGTATATGCAGCTCGGCAGTCCGGAACTCGAACAGGGTCACTACGATGCCGCGATCGACGAATTGCACAAGGCGCTCGACGCCGGTTTTCGACCGTACATTCCGTACGCCAACCTCGCCGCCGCATACGCGCTCGAAGGCAAGATGGACGAGGCGAAGTCTGCGCTGGCGGAAGCCCGCCACCTCAATCCCAATCTCACGGTCAAATGGGTGATCGCGCATTCGCCAAACCTACCGAAGGCGTTCGAGGGCATGCGCAAGGCGGGGCTGCCGGAGGAGTGAGACGACATCCGACCCGGTGACCTTCGATGGGCGAACGCCTACTATCCCCCAAAATGAGTGACCGCTTCACGTCGAGACCGGACGTCGTCGGCCGTTTGCGCCTTGTCCGCAATCCCCCCGTGGCGGCGCCCGCACGGGTTCTGACGTCAGATTTTGGCCTCGGCCGCGGAGGCGCAAAACCTGCCCTTGTCGGAGGCGCGGGCGTCATTTGACCCTCCCGGCAAATCATGATTTGTGCGCCGCACGCACCATATGTGCATTACATGCACATAATCTCGGTTTTCCCAGAGTATGCCTCCGTAATGCGGCCCGAACGATATAACGTGCGCGAATCCGAAGCCAAATGGCGGAAAGCCTGGGCGGACGCGCAGATCTTCAAGACTGAAAACGACGATCCGCGCCCGAAATACTATGTGCTCGAGATGTTCCCCTATCCGTCGGGGCGCATCCACATGGGCCATGTGCGCAACTACGCCATGGGCGATGTGGTGGCGCGCTATCGGCGCGCGCGCGGGTTCAACGTCCTCCACCCGATGGGCTGGGACGCGTTCGGACTGCCGGCCGAGAACGCGGCCATGCAGAACAACACCTCTCCTGCGAAATGGACCTACGCCAATATCGCCGCCATGCGGGCGCAATTGCAGTCGATGGGCCTCTCGCTCGACTGGTCGCGCGAGATCGCGACCTGCGATCCGAGCTATTACAAGCACCAGCAGAAGCTGTTCCTCGATTTCCTCGACGCCGGCCTGGTCGCGCGCAAGAAATCGAAGGTCAATTGGGACCCGGTCGATCAGACCGTGCTCGCCAACGAGCAGGTGATCGACGGGCGCGGCTGGCGCTCGGGGGCGCCGGTCGAGAGCCGCGAGCTTACCCAATGGTTCCTCAAGATCACCGACTATTCCGACGATCTCCTGGCGAGCCTCGATCATCTCGAGCGCTGGCCGGAAAAAGTGCGCCTGATGCAGAAGAACTGGATCGGGCGTTCGGAGGGACTGTCGCTTCGGTTCGTCATCGATCCGGCGACCCTTGGGGCGCTCAAGAGCGAACCGGGGACAAGCGAACTCGACATCTACACGACACGGCCGGACACTTTGTTCGGCGCGAAGTTCATGGGCGTGGCGCCCGACCATCCGCTGGCGACGGCGGCTGCGAAGCACGATCCGGGGCTGAAAGCGTTCATCGAGGAGACCCGCAGGCTCGGCACCTCCGCCGCCGCGATCGAGACGGCCGAGAAGAAGGGCTACGACACCGGCCTTAAAGTGTTGCACCCGTTCGACCCCGACTGGCGGCTGCCCATCTATGTCGCCAATTTCGTGCTGATGGACTACGGCAGCGGCGCGATTTTCGGCTGCCCCGCCCACGATCAGCGCGATCTCGATTTTGTCCGCGCCTATGGCCTGGGCGTGACCCCGGTGGTGTGTCCCCCCGAGCTCGATCCGGCGAACTTCACCATCGAGACGCAAGCCTATGACGGCAATGGCGTGATGATCAATTCGCGCTTCCTCGATGGCATGACCGTCGATCAAGCCAAAGAGGAGGTGTCGCGCCGGCTCGAGCAGATCACGCTTGGAGAGGCGCCGCAGGCCAGGCGGCAGATCAATTACAAGCTCCGGGACTGGGGCATTTCCCGCCAGCGCTACTGGGGCTGCCCGATCCCGATCATCCATTGCGAGAGGTGCGGAATCGTGCCGGTCCCGGCGAAGGACCTGCCGGTCAAGCTGCCGGAAGATGTGAGCTTCGATCAGCCCGGCAACCCGCTCAACCGCCATCCGACCTGGAAGCACGTCGCCTGTCCGCAATGTGATGGGCCCGCGACGCGCGAGACCGACACGATGGACACGTTCGTCAATTCGTCGTGGTACTTCGTACGCTTCACCGATCCCCACAACGCTTCGGCGCCGGACGATCCGGCGATGGCCAATCATTGGCTGGCGGTCGACCAGTACATCGGCGGCATCGAGCACGCGATCCTGCACCTTCTCTATTCGCGCTTCTTCACCCGCGCGATGCGCAAGTGCGGCTATCTCGGTCTCGACGAGCCCTTCGCCGGGCTCTTCACCCAGGGGATGGTGGTGCACGAGACCTATCGCGGCGAAGAAGGCCAATGGCTGGCGCCGTCCGAAGTGCGGGTCGAAGCGGACGGGAACAGCCGTCGCGCCTTCCTCCTTGCCGGCGATGAGCCGGTCGAGATCGGCCCGAATGAGAAAATGTCAAAGTCCAGGCGCAACACCATCGATCCGGACGAGATCATCTCGACCTATGGCGCCGACACGGCGCGCTGGTTCATGCTTTCCAACTCGCCGCCCGAGCGCGACGTCATCTGGACCGAGGCCGGCGTCCAGGGCGCGTTCAAGCAGACGCAACGTCTGTGGCGCCTGATTTGCGAGATCGAGCGCATCGTCGGGCCGGAGCGGCCGCCTGCGCCGGCAAAATATGGCGAGGAGGCGCAGCGCATCCGCCGGATCGCGCACAGCGCGCTGGCCAGGATCGAGGACGAGATCGATCGCCTGCGTTTCAATGTCTGCATCGCCACGGTCTATGAACTGGCGAACGAACTCGGCGCGGCGGTGGGCGCGATCAGCGAGGCGCCCGTCGCCGACGATCTGCGCTCAGCCTTCGCCGAGGCCGGCGACAGCCTCGTCCATTGCTTCGCGCCGATGATGCCGCATCTGGCGGAAGAATGCTGGGAGGCGCTTGGCCACAAGACCTTCGTGGCGCAGAGTGCATGGCCGGTGGCCGACCGCAGCCTGATCGCTTCGGCTGATGTCACCTATGTCGTGCAGGTCAACGGCAAGAAGCGGGGCGAGCTGACGATCGAGCGGGACGCCGACAAGGAGCGGGTGGAGCGCGAGGCGCTCGCCCTCGACGCGGTTAAGCGGGCGATGGATAATAAGCGCCCCCGCAGGGTGATCATCGTGCCGCACAGGATCGTCAATGTCGTGGTCTAGAAGTCTCCCCGTCCTTGCGGCGCTTGCGCTCGCGGGCGCGCTCGCCGGTTGCTTCCAGCCGCTCTATGGCGAGGCCGCGCACCCGGGACTGGTCGAGGATCTGCGCGCAATCGAAGTCCAGCCGATCAAGGACCGCATCGGCCATTATCTGGCCGACAATCTGACCACCGATCTGAACGGGACCGGTCAGACGCCAACGCCAAAATATAAGCTCACCGTCACCGTCGCGATGGGCACGTCGACGGCTACGGTCAGCTCGCTCACCAACGTCGCGACTTCGGCGACCGTGACCGCCGAGGCGAGATACACCTTGAACAAGGCCGACGGCGGCGCGCAGGTGCTGACTGGCGTCGCCAATGCGAACGCGTCCTACGATCGCTCCCAGCAGCGCTATAACGACCTGCGCGCCGCGCGAGACGCGGAGATCCGCCTGGCGCGCGCGCTGTCGCAGGAGATCTCCCTGCGTCTCGCCGCGCAGCTGGCCGCGAAAACGCCATGATGGCCGCGCCCCCGGGTCGTCATCGCGAGGAGCGAAGCGACGTGGCGATCCAGGAATCGCGAGGCGCCTTACGTCCCCCTGGATTGCTTCGCTTCGCTCGCAATGACGGGTCCGGTTCCAAGCCATCACATCATATCATGGCGAGCCAGCGCCAACGCAGCCAAGCGCAGGGCGCGTCAGTCTTAATGCGATGCTGCTTTACCTAGCGCAACGGATCGCTCTCTTCGTCGCGACGCTCCTGTTCGCTTCGCTCGTCGTGTTCGCGGTCATGCAGATCCTCCCGGGCGACGCGGCTGAGACCATGCTGGGACCGACGGCGACGCCCGAGGCGGTCGCGGCGCTCTCGCACAAGCTCGGCCTCGATCTGCCGGCGCCCATCCGCTACGCGCATTGGATCGGGGGCGCCCTGCACGGCGATCTCGGCCTCTCTTACGCCTACGGCTCCCCGATCGGCCCACTGATCGCCTCGAGCCTCGCGGTCAGCGCGCCGCTGGCGCTGATGGCGATGGCGCTCGCCGCGATCATCGGGCTTGCCGCCGGCGTCTATGCCGCGGACCGGCGCGGCCGCGCCGGCGATGCGATCGTCATGGGGCTTAGCCAGGTCGGCATTGCGGTGCCGAACTTCTGGCTCGCGATCCTGCTTGTTCTCGTCTTCGCGGTAACGCTGAACTCGTTCCGGCCGGCGGATTTCCAGGCTGGCATGACCCGGCGCGCGCGATTGCAGCGCTGATCCTCCCGGCGATCGCGCTTGGCGTCGTGCAGGCGGCGATCGTCACGCGTGTCACGCGCTCGGCGGTGATCGAGGCGCTGAACGAGGACTTCATGCGCACCGCGCGCGCCAAGGGCGTTTCGCGCCGCGCCGCGCTCTGGCGCCACGCGCTGCCGAACGCGCTGACGCCGATCCTCACCATCATGGGGCTGCAATTCGCCAATCTGATCGCGGGCGCGATCGTGGTCGAGAACGTGTTCGTCCTGCCGGGTCTGGGCCGGCTTATGCTGCAGTCGATCTCCAACCGCGACACCTTGGTGGTCGAGAATGGGGTGATGCTGCTGGCTGTGATCGTGATCGGACTGAACTTCATCGTCGATCTCGCCTGCGCCGCGATCGATCCGAGGCTGAGGGCCTCCGCGGCGTGACCATGGCCGCCCGGTTTCGCCCGCGCGGGGGCTTGAGCCTGTGGCTTGGCGCCGTGCTCGTCGCAACGCTGATCGCCGCAGCCGCTTTGTCCCTCATCTGGACGCCCTATCCGCCAACCGCGATCGACATTCCCCACAAGCTCGCGCATCCTTCCGCGGCGCACTGGTTCGGGACCGACAATCTCGGGCGCGACGTCGCTTCGCAGATTCTCGCTGGCTCTCGGGTGTCGATTCTGGTCGGCGTGATCGCGGTCGGCATTGGACTCGCGTTCGGAATCGTTCTCGGCCTGATCGCGGCGTTCTCCAAGGGCCTCGTCGAAGACGGACTGATGAAGCTCAGCGACTTCGTGTTTGCGTTTCCGGCGCTCCTTTTGGCGATCATGCTGACTGCGACCTTCGGCCCAGGCGTCGTCAACGCCATCATCGCCATCGGAATCTATAACGTGCCGATTATCGCGAAGCTCACGCGCGCCACCGCCAACGGCGTTCTCTCCAGGGAATACGCGCTCGCCGCCCGCGCCGCGGGGCGCGGGCCGATCGCCATCGCCATCGATCATGTGCTGCCCAATATCGCCCCGGCGCTGATCGTGCAGGCGACAATCCAGTTTGCGATTGCGATCCTGGCGGAGGCGGCGCTCTCCTATTTGGGCCTCGGCGCGCAGCCGCCGCAGACCTCGTGGGGCAAGATGCTCGCCGACGCCCAGAACGTCCTCTACAACGCGCCAAGGCTCGCGCTCTATCCGGGCGTCGCGATCGCGCTCAGCGTGCTCGGCCTCAATCTGCTCGGCGACGGGTTGCGCGACGCGCTCGATCCGAAGCTGAAGGCGCGGAGCTGACATGCTGCTCGAGGTCTCCGAGCTCGCTGTCGATGTCGCGACGCGCCGGGGATTGCAGCGCGTCGTCGATCGGACATCGTTTTCGCTTGATGAGGGCGAGAGCCTGGGCGTGGTCGGCAAATCCGGCTCCGGCAAGACGTTGACGGCGCTGGCGCTGATGGCTCTGACGCCAGAAGGCGCACGGGTTTCGGGTTCGATCCGCTTCGAGGGGCGGGAACTGGTCGGCCTCGAAGAAGATGAGCTAGGTCAATTGCGCGGCGATCGCATCGCCATGATCTTCCAGGAGCCGATGACGGCTCTTAATCCGCTGCGCCGCGTTGGCGCGCAAGTCGCCGAACCGCTGATGCTGCATCGGTCTTTAAGCCAGCGCGAGGCGCAGGCGCGCGCGGTCGAGTTGCTCGATCATGTGCGGCTGGCCGAGCCGGAACGGGCGGCGCGATCCTATCCGTTCCAGCTCTCTGGCGGCGAACGGCAGCGGGCGATGATCGCCATGGCGATCGGCTGTGGCCCACGCCTCGTCATCGCCGACGAGCCGACCACGGCGCTCGACGTCACGGTGCAGGCGCGCATTCTCGCCCTCATCGACGGACTACGCTCGGAATCGAAGATGGCGATCCTGCTGGTGAGCCACGATCTCGCGGTGATCGCCGGGCATTGCGACCGCGTCATCGTCATGTACGCCGGCATGATCATGGAGAGCGGCCCGGTCGAGGCGGTGTTGCGCGAGCCCAGAAACCCCTACACGCTGGCGTTGCTCGAAGCGCGCCCGCGGCCAGGCGCGCCGCGCGGCGCTCGGTTGAAGACCATCCCCGGCGCGCCGCCGGTTGCGCAGGCTCGATCGCGAAGGCTGCCCTTTCGCTGGCCGTTGCGCGCTCACCATCGACATTTGTCGCACGGTGACGCCGCCTGAGGTCGCCTTCGAGGTAGGCCATGTTTCGCGCTGCCATCGCGCTGGCGAAGTGGGAGCCGTGCGATGACCGCCGCGCCGCTGCTCGAGGTCTCCGCGCTCGTCAAGACCTACCGCTCGCCAGGAATCGGCCCGTTTGCGCGCAAGAATGCCCGTCCGGCGCTGGCCGGGGTCAGTTTCTCGATGAGCCAAGGGCGCTCGTTCGGCATCGTCGGCGAATCGGGCTCCGGCAAGTCGACGCTGGCGCGCATCGCGCTTGCGCTCGACCGGCCGGACTCGGGAATGGTGCGCCTTCAGGGGCGCTCGCTGTTCGATCTGCCGCGACGCGAATTGCGGCCCCTGCGCGCGCATATGCAAATGATCTTCCAGGACCCCTATGGCTCGCTCGACCCGCGAGAGCGCGTGGAGAAAATCATCGCCGAGCCGCTGGCGGCGCTCGGCGGCGCGACGGGCGCCGAGCGCCGCGCCCGCGTGCAAGCCTCGCTCGAAGCCGTTGGCCTGACGGCCTCCGACGCCCGAAAACATCCGCATGAGTTTTCCGGCGGCCAGCGCCAGCGCATCGCCATCGCGCGCGCGCTCATCACCCGGCCGAAGCTGGTCGTCGCCGACGAGCCGGTGTCGGCGCTCGACGTCTCGGTGCAGGCGCAGACGCTCAACCTCATGAGCGATCTCGAGCGCGAGTCGGGCGTGACCTTTCTCTTGATCAGCCATGATCTCGCCGTCGTCGCGCATATCTGCGAGACGACCGCGGTCATGTATCGCGGGCGCATCGTCGAGATCGGCGAAACCGCGGCCTTGTTCGCGCAGCCTGCGCACCCCTATACGCGCGAATTGGTCGAGGCCACGCCGCGCCTCGATCGGGATCGTCATCGCGAGGGCCATAGGGCGTCGGGAGACGCCCGTCTTTCGACGGGCTATGGCGACGCGGCGATCCAGGGTCACCGCTCCGGCCCTTCATCCCCTGGATTGTTTCGCTTTGCTCGCAATGACGAGCAGGGACGTGTTCCCGGCGGCGACGCCGACACGGCCGAGGGCTGCCCATACGTTTCGCGGTGCGCCTTCGCTCGTTCGCGCTGCCGTGAGGAGGCGCCAAACCTCGAGGCGAAGGGCGACGGAAGCCGCAAGGTCGCGTGCCACTTCCCTCTCGATTAGGTCAGCGTCTCTGACATTAATGTAATGCTCTTTTACATGCCGCCGCCCTTGCACGCCGCGTGGCTGCTCCCAATCTCATGCGGGCGTGAGCCGACCGCTCGCCTGGAGCGGCGCTCGCGAGAAGACATGGAGGCTCGGTATGGGCACGGCAGATGGCGCCATGGGTGGTTCGTATGGCGCGCGAGAGTTTGGCGCGGGCGAGTGGGCGGGCGCCCGCTGGCGGCAGAGCGGCGGTTCGCGCTGGTCGGCGTTCGAGATCATCGCGATGGTTCTTGGCTTCATCGTCTTTTGGCCGATCGGTCTCGCGATCCTCGGCTACAAGTTCTGGCAGCGCCGATACGGCGGTCCGGATCTGCAGACGCTGGCGACCAGCAAATGGCAGGATGCGCGCACCATGATGGCGAGCCATTCTTCCTCGTGGGGCTGCGGCGCGGCGAACCGCGCGCGCGGTTACTACGGCGCTTCGACCGGCAACGCCGCTTTCAACGAATGGCGGACTGCCGAACTGTCCCGGCTCGACGAAGAGCGCCGCAAGCTTGACGAGGCGCAGCGCGAATTCTCCGAATATGTCGACGCGATTCGCCGCGCCAAGGATCGCGAAGAGTTCGATCGGTTCATGGCCGAACGGCGGGCCCGTCCCGCTGGCGGGCCGAGCTCGAACTGATCGTCTTCGGCTTTTTCCTTATAGTTGCGTTTAGGTCCCTTCTCCCCTGACCGGGAGGAGGGACTTACGCTTGACGCTCTCGCGTCTTGCGGTGCTATGCTCAGGCTTCTCGCCAGCCTCGGAGCGTTTCATGCGCCGCGCCCACCGATTTTTCGTCACGCTCCTTCTTGCTTTCATGGCGTCAGCGGGCGCCTTCGCCAAGGACAGCGTGACGATCGGCATGGTGCTCGAGCCGCCCGGGCTCGATCCCACAGCCGCGCCGGCGGCGGCGATCGGCGAAGTCACCCACTTGAACATCTTCGAGGGCCTGACGAAGATCAACGAGGACTTTTCGATCACGCCGCTTCTGGCCGAGAAATGGGACTTCTCGCCCGATCTCAAGACGCTCACTTTCACACTCAAGCCGAACATCAAGTTTCAGGATGACGAGCCATTCTCATCGAAGGACGTGAAATTTTCCTTCGAGCGCTACGCCGCCAAGGAGTCGACGAACAAGGACAAGGCCTTCTTCGCCTCGATCGAATCGATTGAGACGCCCGATCCGATGACATTGGTGCTCAAATTCAAGGAGCCGCACTTCGAGGCCCTCTTTCAGCTGGGCATGGACACCGCGGTCATCCTCGACGAGAAGAGCGCGACGACCGAAGCCACCAATCCCGTGGGCACCGGACCTTACAAGCTCTCCTCCTGGGAAAAGGGTTCGTCGATCGTGCTCGACAAGTGGGACGGCTATCGCGACGCCGCCAAGATCCCGCTCGCCCACGCGACCTTCCGCTTCATCTCCGATCCCTCTGCGGCGGTAGCGGCGATGCTCGCCGGCGACGTCGACGCCTTCCCGCGCTTCGCCAATGTGCAGGCGCTCGGCCAGTTCAAGAGCGATCCGCGGTTCCAGGTGCTGGTCGGCGGGACCGAGGGCAAGACCATCCTCGCCATGAACAACAAGAAGAAGCCGCTCGACGATGTCCGCGTTCGCCAGGCGATCGCTTATGCGCTCGACCGCAAGGCGATCATCGATGGCGCGATGGACGGTCTCGGCGCGCCGATCGGCAGCCATCTGACGCCCAACGATCCGGGCTACGTCGACCTGACGGGTATGTATCCGCACGACCCCGAGAAGGCGAAGGCGCTGTTGAAGGAAGCGGGCGTCACGACGCCGCTCGAGCTCAGCCTCATCCTGCCGCCGCCCCCTTACGCGCGTCAGGGCGGCGAGATCATCGCCGCCGAGCTCGCGGAGGTCGGGATCAACGCCAAGATCCAGAATGTCGAATGGGCGCAGTGGCTCTCCGGCGTCTACAAGGACAAGAACTACGATTTGACCATCATCAGCCATGTCGAGCCGCTCGACATCGGCATCTACGCCAATCCGAACTACTATTTCCAGTATGACAGTCCCGCGTTCAAGGCGATCTACGAGAAGGTGACGTCGGCGCCGAATCTCGAGGCCTACAAGGCGGCGCTCGGCGAAGCGCAGAAGAAGCTCGCCGAGGACAGCGTCAACGCGTTCTTGTTTCAGTTGCCGAACGTGACCGTCGCCGATGCGAAGCTCAAGGGCCTGTGGAAGAACGCGCCGATCTTCGTCAACGATCTCTCGACGATGGCGTGGCGATGACCCAGCACGCGAGGACAGCCAAAGCTTTGAGCACGCAACCGTACGGCATGTCGGCGCTGGAGATGCTGCGCCTTTACCGGACGCGCGAATTGTCGCCGGTCGAGACGATGAAGTCAGTGATCGAGCGCGTCGAAGCTTTCGAGCCCCATATTCACGCAACCTATCTTTATGCTCCGGAGCGGGCGCTAAAAGAAGCGCGCGCGTCCGAAGCGCGCTGGGCGAAGGGGGAGCCAATCGGTCCGCTCGACGGCGTCCCGGCAACGGTCAAGGACAACATCGCGACGAAGGGGGAGCCGAAGCCGGTTGGCACCGCGGCGGAGGACTTGTCGCCTCAGAAGGCGGACGCGCCGCCGGCGCAGCGCCTGCGGGAGGCCGGCGCGATCATCTTCACCAAGACGACGATGCCGGACTACGGCATGCTGTCGTCGGGGCTGTCGAGCTTCCATCCGCTCGCGCGCAACCCGTGGAAGCTCGACCGCAATCCGGGCGGCTCGTCGTCGGGGGCAGGCGCGGCGGCGGCCGCGCTCTACGGTCCGCTGCACCTGGGCACCGACATCGGCGGCTCGGTGCGCTTGCCGGCGGGCTGGTGCGGCATTTTCGGCCTCAAGCCGAGCGGCGGACGGATCCCGATCGACCCGCCCTATACGGGCCGCGTCGCCGGCCCGATGACGCGTGACGTCGACGATTCCGCGCTAATGATGGCGACCTTATCGCTGCCTGATGTCCGCGACTATGCGAGCCTCAAATATGAGAAGCTTGACTGGATCGTAGAGCCCGCGCAGCTCAAAGGCCTGCGCGTCGGCCTGCTCTTGGAGGCCGGCTGCGGCGCTGCGCCGACGCCCGAAGTGAAGGCTGCCGTCGAGCGCGCCGCGAAGGATTTCGAGGCTGCGGGAGCGCATGTGGAGCCGCTCAAGCCGTTCCTGACACAGGAGATGCTGGACGGGCTCGACAGGTTCTGGCGCGCGCGTGCGCTCAGCGACATGAGCGCTCTGACGGCCGAGCGGCGCGCTCTCGTGCTGCCGTTCATCCGCGATTGGGCGGAATCCGCGGCGGGTCTTTCTGGCGTCGAGGTGTTTCGCGGCTTCGACCGGATACCGGAGATGCGCAAAGCGGCGGTCGCGGCGACGCAGGCGTTCGATTGCGTTCTGTCGCCAACCGCGCCGATGACGGCCTTTCCAGCCGAATGGCCCTCTCCGAGCCGCGACCCGCTGCATCCGTTTCCGCAAGTCGGGTTCACCGTCGCCTTCAATATGTCCGAGCAGCCGGCGGCGTCGGTCAATTGCGGTTACGATTCCGAGGGCCTGCCGATCGGGCTGCAGATCATCGGCCGCCGGTTTGACGACCTTGGCGTCATGTCGATCGCCCGCACCTTCGAGGCCATTCGGGCGTACGAGGAGAGGCCGTGGCCGGAGCCGCCCGCGGCCTGAGGCGTCCGCAAATCGCACGCGCGCCTGGCGTCGTTGTCGGACGATAGGAAAGCGCGTAAAAGCCGCCGCGTCTCAAACGTTTGCTGCTATTTTTTTCAACAGGGAGGATTAACAGATGAAAAAGTTCATGGTCCTGTACATGGCCAATGGGGCCGACGTTGAGAGGATGATGAAGGAGTCCACTCCCGAGCAGCAGAAGAAAGGCATGGAGGGGTGGATGAAATGGATGGGCGACAACAAGGCGTCCATGGTCGACGGCGGCGCGCCTTTGGGCAAGACCAAGAAGATCGACACAAAGGGAGCTTCCGATACGAAAAACGGCGTCTGCGGCTATTCAATCGTGCAAGCCGAAAATGCAGAAGGGGCGACAAAGCTGTTCGGCAAGGATCATCCGCATCTCCAGATGCCTGGCAGCTGGGTCGAAGTCATCGAAGTCATGCATATTCCCGGGATGTGAGAGGGGCGATTCGCATCGCGCACTTTCGCGGCGGGGCACGCGTGACTTGGGGGAGAAATTGAGAGCTTTGGCATTCGTCGCGGCTGTGGCCATTCTTGCCGCCGCCCCCGCTCATGCGGAAGATTGCGGCAGAAACGGCGAGGGCTTCGGCGCCTGGCTCGCCTCCTTCAAGGAAGTCGCGGTGATGGACGGCCTGTCGCGCAGGGCCGTGGACGCCGCGCTCGACGGCGTTGCTTATGACCCGACCGTCAAGCGGCACGACGGCGGCGCCGCGATGTTCGGGCACAATTTCGCTGGCTTCGCCGCAGCTCACGTCACGCCGGGAATGGTCGCGCGGGGCAGGGCGGAACTCAAGAGATACGCCGTCCCGCTCGCCCAGATCCAGCAGCGCTTCGGGGTGCCGGCGCCCGTGCTGGTGGCGATCTGGGGCCAGGAGACGGGCTTTGGCGGCGACATCGGCTCGTTCCCCACCTATAGCGCCCTTGCAACTCTGGCCTGGGACTGTCGGCGCCCGCAACGTTTCCGCGCCGAGCTTATCGACGCGATCGCCCTCGTTGACCGGGGCATTGTCACGCAGCCGCACGCTTTGCGGGGCGCGTGGGCGGGCGAGGTTGGCCAGACGCAGCTCATGCCTTCCGCCTATCTCATGTACGCGACCACGCCTGACGGATCGGGGACGCCGGACCTCATCCACAACTCCGCCGACGCGCTCGCGTCGACGGCGGCTTTCCTCAAGGGGCACGGCTGGCAGCCGGGCGCCGGTTGGAACGAAGGCGAGCCCAACTTCGCCGCCATCCTGCAATGGAACTCGGCGGAGATTTACGCAAAGACAGTCGCGCTCTTCGCCGACCGGCTCGCCGGGAAGTAACAGGCTTGCCTGATCGGACCGCGCCGCGAGGACATGGCGCGATTCGGTCGCATGAGATCGTCATTGCGAGGAGCGCAGCGACGAAGCAATCCAGAGAACAAGGGCGCCCTACGTTCCCCTGGATTGCTTCGCCATAGCCCGTCCGAAAGGACGGGCGTCTCCCGACGCCCTATGGCTCGCAATGACGATCGCGGTTCGACACAAGTGGATTTTACTCAAAAAAAGGCGAGAGGCTGCGGTTAGGCTTTGGCTGCTCGGACGTTACTGTTGGGGTTTCTCTACACCCGCCGTCGCCACCGTGTGCTCGGCGATCATGAGTTCCTCGTTGGTCGGGATCACGAAGACCATCGTCGGCGAATCCTTGGCGCTGATGATCTGCGCATTGGCGCGGTTCGCTTGGCGGTCGAGATGGACGCCCATCCATTCCATGTCCTTGAGCGCCGCTTCGCGCACTTTCCATGCGTGTTCGCCGATGCCGGCTGTGAACACGATCGCCTCGGCGCCGTTGACTGTCGCCGAAAGCCCCGCGAGTTCGCGGCGAATGCGGGAGACGAAATAGGCGATGGCGTCGCGCGCGGCGGGCTCATCGGACGCCTCGAGCTCGCGCATGTCCTGCGACAGTCCCGACATGCCCTTGAGCCCGGAATTCTTCCATAAGAGGTCGGATATCGCGTCGGCGCTCATCTTCTTTTCAGCCATGAGATAAAGCACCACGCCCGGATCGATCTGCCCGCAGCGCGTGCCCATGGACAGCCCGTCGAGCGCGGTGAATCCCATTGTCGTGGCGACGGCGCGGCCGTCATGGACCGCGCACATCGAGGCGCCGTTGCCGAGATGGGCGATGATCACATCTTCTCGAGCGATCTGCGGCGCTATCGTGCGCAGCTTTCGGGTGATGAACTCGTAGGAGAGGCCGTGAAAGCCGTAGCGACGCACGCCCTCGTCGTAATAGGCGCGCGGCAGAGCATATGTGTCTTGGAGGAAGGGATGGCTGCGATGGAAGGCAGTGTCGAAGCACGCGACTTGCGGCGTCGACGGGAAGGCCTTCATCGCCGCTTCGACCCCGGCGACATTGTGCGGCTGGTGGAGCGGCGCGAGCGGAATGAGCGCCTTGAGCTTCGCGAGCGTCGCGTCGTCGATCCGGACCGGCTCGGCATAATCCGGGCCTCCGTGCACGATGCGATGGCCAACCGCTGCGACCGAAGAATCGTATCCCGCTTGTCTAAGCCAGTCGAGAATGGCGCCCATCGCGGCCGCGTGATCGACCGGCGCGTGCGATCGGTCGAAACTGAGCTCGGCTGTCTCGCCCGAGGCTGTCTCGACGGCGCCTTTCGCGGTCGCGCCAATGCCCTCGATTTGTCCCGAGGCGAGCAGGTTCGGCCCGCCTCCTTTGGCGAGGCGAAAGGCTGCGAATTTGAGCGACGACGAGCCCGCGTTAAGGGTGAGGATCACCGAGTCCAAGGGATTTCCTCCGCCGCCTTGGCGACGCCCGGTTCATCGCTAGACGCGCGGCCTTCCAGGCGCCGGTATTCGCATGGCTACGCCAGCGCGGAGGAGACGAGCCGGGCGTGATCCTAATCGCCTCGGCTCGTCCACCTGACTGGCGCCTTGTCCCCAAGCGCCAGTCCCGCCGCTTCCGCCCGCGCGACGAAGCCGGGCACCCATACCACATTGCCGCGGCCATCGACCAGCGAGGCGAGGCTTCGCCGGCGCCTCGATTGCACGAGGCACACGATTAGTTGAACGCAGTGACAGCTGAATGAAAGACCGGCGCAGCCGCCGAACGGGGCTTTCTCGGCGGCGGCGATACATGGCTTCACGCGTCGCCTTAAGCGCTGGCTTGCCGGACTTGATTCTGCCCCGACTATGCTGTCTTAAGCTGCGGCCCACGGGGACCTCAGCCCGCGACCGAGCCGCCGGGACCATAGATGAACTTCTCCCAACGCCTGACCTTTCTGTTCTCGGCGCCGATGTTCGACGCGGATGACCTCGAGGGCCTCAGGGTCAATCAGATCGTAACCGCGATCGAGCGGATGGGATTCCAGGTGATCAAGGCGCGGCGTCTCGAGGACGCCGAGATCGCCGTGCAGACCGACGCCGCGATCGGCTGCATGGTCGTCGACTGGGGCAAGAAGGGCATCGAGGGGAAGGCTGCTTCGCTCATCAACCTCATGCGCAAGCGCGGCCTCGACATGCCGATCGTCGTGCTCGTCAGGCGGAAGCGCTTCGAGGACATTCCGGTCGAGGTGCTCGACTTCATCGACGGCTACGTGTTCCTGGCCGAAGAGACGCCCGAATTCATCGCCAGAAACCTGGTCTCGCGGCTCAAGCAATACGCCGACACGCTGAAGACGCCGTTCTTCGGCGCGCTCGTCGATTACCAGGAAGAGGGCAACCAGTTGTGGACCTGCCCGGGCCACAACGGCGGCGTCTTCTATAGCCGCAGTCCGATCGGGCGCATCTTCGTCGAGCATCTGGGCGAAGCGGTCTTTCGCGACGATCTCGACAATTCGATCCTCGAACTCGGCGATCTCCTGACCCACGAAGGGCCGGCGCTCCAGGCGCAGAAAGAGGCGGCGGCGATCTTCGGGGCCGAGAAAACCTATTTCGTGCTCAACGGCACTTCGTCGTCCAACAAGATCGTGCTGACCAACCTGATCGCCGAGGACGACCTCGTGCTGTTCGACCGCAACAACCACAAGGCCGCTCATCAGGGCGCGCTGCTGATGGGCGGCGGCATTCCGATCTACCTCTCGACCGACCGCAACGCCTACGGGCTCATTGGCCCCATTCGCCCGGAGGATTTCGACGAGACGGCGATACGCGAGCGCATTCGTGACAACCCGCTGGTGAAGGACAAGGAGGCGTGGAAGCGCGAGCGTCCTTTCCGCGCCGCGGTGATCGAACAATGCACCTATGACGGCACGATCTACGACGCCGAACGCATCGTCGAGCGCATCGGCCATCTTTGCGACTATGTCATGTTCGACGAGGCGTGGGCCGGCTTCATGAAGTTCCATCCGCTCTACGAGCGGCGGTTCGCCATGGGCTTGCGCGACTTGAACGAAGCCTCGCCCGGGATTGTCGCCACCCAGTCGGCGCATAAGCAGCTCGCCAGCTTCTCGCAGGCGTCCCAGATTCATATGCGCGACCGCCACATCAAAGGCCAGCGCCGGCGTGTCGAGCATCGTCGCTTCAACGAAGGCTTCATGCAGTTCGCCTCGACTTCGCCGTTCTATCCGCTGTTCGCTTCGCTCGATGTCGGCGCGCAGATGATGAAGGGCCGATCGGGCGAAGTCCTGTGGGACGATGCGATCCGTCTCGGGATTGAATTGCGCAAGAAGCTGCGCGCCGTCCGCCGCGAGTTCGAGGAGAAGGAGCGGGACCCCGCGCGGCGCTGGTTCTTCGACCCGTTCGTGCCCGCAGCGCGTCTCGATCCGGGACGCCGCGCTCGAGGGCGCGACTCACGATGTCCCGTGGGAGAGCGTGTCGACCGACCTGCTCGCGCGCGATTCCCGTTATTGGGCCCTGGCGCCGGGCGAGGCCTGGCACGGCTTTCAGTCGCTCGAGCCGGGTTTCGCGATCACCGATCCGGCCAAGCTCACCCTGCTCACGCCGGGCTTCGACCGCGCGACCGGCGCTTACGAAGCCCATGGCGTCCCGGCGCCCGTTGTTGCTCAATATCTGCGCGAGAACCGGGTGGTGTCGGAGAAGAACGACCTCAATTCGCTCCTCTTTTTGTTGACGCCCGGCGTCGAGTTCGAGCAAGGCGGGCACGCTGGTGTCGTCGCTGGTCGCCTTCAAGCGGCTGCATGACGACAACATCCTCCTCGAGGACGCCATGCCCGAATTCGTCGCCAAGCGGCCGGCGCGCTACCGCGGCAAACGGCTGAAGGACCTGTGCGGCGAAATGCACGCCTTCTTTCGCGAATCCGGCGTGAGCCAACTGCAGATGGCGCAATTCGCCGCCAAGCATCTGCCGGAGCCGGCCATGACGCCGCGCGAAGCCTCGCGCCAACTGGTGCGCAACAACGTCGACTATCTGCCGCTCGCCGAGCTCGACGGCCGGATCGCGACCACGCTTTGGGTCGTCTATCCGCCTGGCATCGCGACCATCGTTCCCGGCGAACGGCTGACCGAACGGGCGCGCCCGATGATCGACTATCTCAAGATGTTCGAGAAGAGCGCCAACGTGTTTCCCGGGCTTCGAAGCCGAGGTCCAGGGCCTCTATCGCGAGGTCGACGCTTCCGGGGCGATCCGATTTTATACCTATGTGGTTCGCGAGTGATGGAGTAGCGAAGCGACAATGGACGCTAAGTTGAATGGTTCCCTCCACGCCGAAGCGGCAGAGCATGACGTCGTGCGGTCCTTCCAGGTGCGCAACTCTCGTGACGGCGACGTGCCGGGGATGCTTGCGATTTACCTGCACCACATCCGGCGCAGGTCGCCGCGGTCGTGACGGAAGCCGTCGACGCCCTGCTCCACGGCCGCTCGCAGGGCGACGCCCTGCTCGGCGTGCAGATCGACGGCACGCTGCTCGCCGTGAACAACGGCAAGGATCAGGCCGAGGCCGGCAGCTCGGGCAGCTGGCCGAGACCTGGCTCCCGCTGGTGCAGGGGACGGCGCCGGTCCTCACGCCGATGCGGCGGCTGCCCGAGCAGGCGCGGACGGCCCGCCCCGGTGCCGACGCGATGCTGCTCTGCCCGCTGACGCATGCAGGACAGGCCGTCGGGAGACATGCCGGCCGGCCTGATAGCGGTCTTCGGGGAACAGCACGCCCTGGCCGACCTCACGGGGACGCTTGACCTGCTGGCGCACCAGGTCGCGCTGACGCTGGAGAGCGTCATGCTCCGCCAGGAGGTGATCCGCCAGCGCAACGAGGCCTACTTCCGTGCCCTGGTGCAGGACGCCTCCGACGCCATCGTGATCGTCGACGACGACGGCACCGTCAAGTACGCAACGCCATCGACCGCCGCGATCTTCGGTGACGTCGCCGCGGTTGGCAAGCGTTTCTGGGACCTGGTCGCGGAGGAAGACCGCGACGACCTCGCCCGTACCTTCATGCGGCTGCGGGAGCGGGCGCGGTTCGGCCCGCGCGTCGTGGAGGAGCGGATCACCCGGCTCGACGGCAGCATCGTGCACATCCAGGCCAGGTGCAGCGACCTGCGCGCCGAGCCGAACATGGCCGGCCTGGTCTTCACCCTCAGGGACGTGACCGGGCAGCACCAGCTCGAGGAGGAGCTGAAGTACCGGGCCTTCCACGACGCCCTGACCGGGCTGCCCAACCGGCTGCTGTTCCAGGACCGGATAGCGCAGCAGGTCGCCACCGCCAGGCGGACCGGAAGGATCACCGGCGTGCTGTTCGTCGACCTCGACGACTTCAAGGTCGTCAACGACACGAAGGGCCACAGCATCGGCGATGAGCTGCTCGTGGCCGCCGCCAGCCGCCTCACCACCCTCGTCCGCGGGTCGGACACCGCGGCGCGCCTCGGCGGCGACGAGTTCGCGGTGCTCGTCGGCAACGCGGAGAGCATCGCCGCCGTGGAAACGACCGCGGAGCGAATCGTCGAGGCGTTCTGCAAGCCGTTCGCACTCCCCACGGGACTGGTCACCGTCACCGTCACCGTCGGCGTCGCCACCACCGTGGACGGCACGGACACCGACGAGCTGCTGAGGCACGCGGACCTGGCACTGTACGCGGCCAAGGCCGCGGGCAAACGGCAGTGGCGGCTCTACCAGCCAGTGCTCAGCGCGGCCTGCTGCGGCGGCGGGAAATCCAGGAGGCGCTCGAGGAGGCGATCGCGACGTCCGCCTTCTCGCTCGCCTACCAGCCGATCGTGGCACTCGATACCTGGGAGCTGTGCGGTTTCGAGGCGCTGATCCGCTGGCCGCACCCGCAGTGGGGCATGATGCAGCCCGGCCAGTTCATCACCCTGGCCGAGGAGACCGGGCAGATCATCGCCATCGGCGCCTGGGTGCTTCGCCGGGCCATCGTCGACATCGTCCGGCTGCGCCAGGCGGCGGCGGCACCGCCCAAACCGCGCCGCCCTCCCGGGAACGGGCCGCCGCCTGACGAGGAGCGCCCTGCCGGGCGCCGCGACCTGTGGGTCAGCGTGAACGTGTCGGCACGCCAGTTCGCTGACACCAGCTTCGCGGGCACGGTGCGGCAGGCCCTCGCCTCGTCCGGCCTCGAACCGCAGGCCATCATGCTCGAGCTCACGGAGAGCGCCATGCTGCGCAAGGATGAGCGGCTGCACGCCGAACTGGCGGAGCTGAAGGGCATCGGGGTGAAGCTGGCCATCGACGACTTCGGCACTGGTTACAGCTCGCTCAGCTACCTGCGTGACCTGCCCATCGACGTGGTGAAGATGGACAAGGCGTTCGTCGAGGGAATCGCCGACTCCGGCCAGCGCCTGGCTCTTGCCGAGGGCATCATCCGGATAGCGAAGACCCTCAGCCTGGACGTGGTCGCCGAGGGGATCGAAACCGAGGTACAGCGGGACCTGCTCTCCTCGATGGGCTGTCACTACGGGCAGGGGTTCCTGCTGGCGATGCCGATGCCGCTGACCGAAGCCGAGGAACTGGCCCGCCACGGGTTCACCTCAACCGCGCCCGTTCCCGCGCCGCGGCACTAGGGGGACGACCAATGGACCAGCGCGTCATCACCACGTCGGACCGGCCCGACCGAGCCCGACGTTCCGAGACGAAACGAGCGACTTGGCGTAGTCTCGGAAAGGGAGCGAATCTTAGGTTGCGGGCCGACAACGCCCGCCAGATGACGTGGAGACGAACAGGTGGGCGGATTGGTTCTGCTCGTGCTCATCGGCGTGCTCGTCGCCTGGCTGGTGACCAAGGGCCGGCAAAAGATGAAGCTTCCGGTGACCGGCAAGACTGGGCGTGGATCATCGTCGCCGTCGTCTTGGTGCTGGCCATCGCCTATGGCGCCAGCGGTCACGTGTCGCCGCGCTAGCGCGCTCCGCCCTGGCCCCGGGGCGCTGGCCAGGGCGCGAAAGCGGCAGGTTTTCGCACATAACCCCTGGGTATAGCCCTAGTGCGATCTTGTGGGCAGGCGCTTATCAGGATCCGCCAACGGACTCACGGCCTTGCACGCGATCCCGTCCCAGCACCATCCGAACGTGCGAGGCCGTGACCCCCCTTACTCCCCCAAGCGGATGCGGCTGCGCTGACGGCAGAATAACCTGGCTGCCATTACCCTCGCGGTACCGATAGCCTAGAAAGCGCCCGTTACACCCTCGCGGCACTCACGCCTGCCTGGGTGCCCAAGTCTCTACTGACGTGAGGTCTTGCTCGTGCCTACCGGCAAGGTCAAGTGGTATGACGCCGAAAAGGGGTTCGGCTTCCTCGCCCGCGATGACGGGGGCGAGGTCTTCGTGCATTCTTCCGCGCTGCCCGCCGGGACAGACACCCTTGGCAAGGGGCAGCGGGTCGAGTTCGGCATCGTGGAAGGACGCAAGGGGGCGCAGGCGCTGCAGGTGCGGCTCCTCGAGGCGCCGCCCAACGTTACGGCCGCCGCCGCCAAGCACGCCCGCAAGAAGCCAGACGAGATGATCCCGATCATCGAGGACCTGATGAAGCTGCTCGACGGGATCTCCGACGCCTACCGCCGCGGCAAGCACCCGGAGCCGAAGGAAGCCAAGCCGATCGCCGAGCTGCTGCGCGCCGTCGCCGACGACCTCGCACCCGAAGCCGCGGGCCGCCCATAGCGAACGGGTAGGCGACGCGCGGCACGAAGCCGCCCGGGACTCCCGCCGGGCCCGCCACTACTCCCCCAACCCTGCTCCGTCGGCCGCCGGCGGCCGCACCCGCTCCCGGCGGCGCCGCCGAGCAGCACAGCGCGACGGCGAGGCCGCCCGCGGCGATGGCGAGGGCGGCCTGGCCATTGTCGAGCATGGACACGAGCACGCCAGCCAGGCCGCCCGCCACGTTCGCCACCTGGTTCAGCGTTTCCGAGACCGCGAACGTAGAGGACCTGATCTCGTCACCGATCTCGCGGCCGACGATCGAGTCCTGCGCCGAGCTTGGCGAGGCTGGCGCAGAAGATCGCCGTGGCCTCCACGATGACGGCCGCGAACAGGCCGAAGGCCCCGGCGCAGACGCGGTCACCACCGGCGCCACGCACAGCACGGAGAACATGATCAGCTGCGGCGCCCGGCCCCGGAAGAACGAGCCGACCACCATCGAGGCAGGCTGCCACCGACAGGCCGAGCGCGAGCGCGCCGAGGGCGAAGTTGTGGGACACCGGGTGGCTGAATAGCGTGCCCAGGTGCACGCTGCGGAGCAGGAAGGCGAGCAGGAACAGGATGTAGCCGGAGAAGGCGCGCAGCACGGCGTTGACCGTCATCGCCTCGGCCACCACCGGGCCGACGCTGCGCCAGCTGTCGCGCCAGCGGGCCGCGGACCCGCCCTGTGTGGGTGCGTGGGCGGAGGCGGCCAGCGGCAGCGCGTGGGGGCGCGCGGTCAGTGGTCCGGCCGGGTCAAGCGCGCCAGGTCCGGCTCTCTCGCCGACGCGGAGCGGAGGAACGGCGGGGGAGCCCGCAGCGGGTACGTCGATCTGCTCGGGCAGCCGAACGCCAGGAGCATCGCGGCCAGGTAGATGAGCACGCCCACCCGCAGCGTCCAGGCAGCGCCGCCGCCCGACTGGATCCCTGCCGCCAGCACCGCCGCCAGCGAGGAGGCGGCCAGCGAGATCAGCCCGGACCGCGCGTTGACGCTGACCAGCGTGGCCTGCTCGGGCAGCAGCCGGGGGGTGACCGAGGCCTTGACCACGCCGCCCGCCTTCTGCAGCACCAGGATGCCGAAGGCGGCGGGCAGCAGCGTCACCGAGCTGGCCACGTTGGCCGACATGGCGAAGCAGAGCAGCCCGCGGGTGAGCATCGTGCCCGCCAGCAGGAACCGGCGCCCCTGCTGGACCCGGTCCAGGGCAGGCCCGATGAACGGCGCGAGCAGCGCGAACGGCGCCATCGTGATGATCAGGAAGAGCACCACGCGGCCGCGGGCCTGGTCCAGCGAGGTGCTGAAGAAGATCGTGCCGGCCAGCGCCACGGTGACGAAGGCGTCGGCGGCCCCGCTGACCGCCGTCATCTCGATCAGCGTGCCGAGGCCGGTCCGGTCCGCGCCCTGCGCGCCGGTGACCCCTGCACGAGGCGCCGCCCGGTGCCAGCCGGGCAACCCGCCCGGGGAACCGCCGCCGGCGCCTGGGCAGCACCACCCACCCCCGCACCGCATCCGACATACGCATGTCACAGTATTCTTGGCTCGCGGCACTGCGACGAGCCCTGTGCGGGAGATCCTGCCGGGCCCGCCCTCGCGGGGGAGGCCTGGGGAGCGAGAATTGGCAGTCGTGAGCACGATCAGAAACCGCGCGAAGGAACCAGACCAGGTCTGTGCGGACGCCGTTGACCTGGCCAGGCAGTCTCCTGGCCGGGAAACCGGGCGATGAGCGCCGGACAGTGGTCGGCGACCACTCGGCGCGGAGCCCGGGGGACCGCGTCGTCACCCACTCTTCGGCTGCACCGACCGGGCCTACGCGGATGGCGGTGGGCGGTCACGGTCACCCGGGCGCCCAGAGCCAAGCTGGTGACGGTGGACGAGAGCGTCCTCCTGCCGGGCCCCGAGGCGCTGCTCGCGCCGGCCTGGGTGCCCTGGCAGGACCGGCTGCGCCCGGGCGACGCCTGGATCGGCGACCTGCTGC
>CAWHZY010000011.1:0-402576 GCA_963833955.1 uncultured Alphaproteobacteria bacterium
TTTCCCGGAATGGGCTATCCGCTCGTCCCCGGCTACGAGAGCGTTGGCCAGGTTGTCGACGCCGGCCCCGACGCCGGAATCGCGCCCGGAACGCAGGTGTTCGTTCCGGGCGCGAAATGCTTCGGCGACTCCGTCCGCTGCGTGCATGGCGGCGCCGCCTCGCTTCTGGTCGCCCCGGCTTCCCGCGTTGTCCCGGTTCCGCCTGACCTTGGCGAGAACGCGGTGCTGCTGGCTCTGGCGGCGACCGCGCTGCACGCGCTGAGCGGCTCTGCGCTCGAAGGGGTTCTCATTGTCGGCCACGGCGTCCTCGGACGCCTCATGGCGCGGCTCGTGATCGCCTCGGGAGGCGAGCCTCCGGTCGTATGGGAAGCCAACAGTCTTCGGGCGGGGGGCGCGGCCGGATACGAGGTCACGTCGTCCGACGCCGATGCGCGCAAAGCCTACCGGACGATCTTCGATGTCAGCGGCGATCCAGAGATAATCGATTCCCTCGTTCAGAGACTTGCGCCCGGCGGCGAGATCGTGCTGGCCGGATTCTACGATCGCCTCAGCTTCAGCTTTCCGCCAGCGTTCATGCGCGAAGCCCGCATCCGGATCGCGGCGATCTGGCGCGATGGCGATCTCGCCCGGATCGTGAAGCTGGTCGAAGCGGGAACGCTCTCGCTTGACGGCCTCCTGACCCATCGAAGCCCCGCGGCGGACGCGCCTTCCGCCTATTCCGTCGCTTTCGACGACCCGACCTGTCTCAAGATGGTCCTGGACTGGAGTGCGTGCTCATGAGCCTCAGCGAGGGATTCCTGACCGCGGCGGAACTTGCCGCGCCGCCCGCCCATCTGCTGCGTGAAGAGGCGGCGATCGAGCCGGATCCGGTTCCGACGGAGTTGAAAAAAACCACCCAGATCATTGCGATCTACGGCAAGGGCGGCATCGGCAAGAGTTTCACCCTCGCCAATCTGTCTTACATGATGGCCCAGCAGGGAAAGAAAGTCCTCTTGATCGGATGCGATCCCAAGAGCGACACGACTTCGCTCCTGTTCGGCGGACGCGCCTGTCCGACGATCATCGAGACATCGACGAAGAAGAAGCTCGCCGGCGACCAGGTGCAGATCGGCGACGTGTGCTTCAAGCGCGACGGCGTCTTCGCGATGGAGCTCGGCGGTCCGGAGGTCGGCCGCGGCTGCGGCGGACGCGGCATCATCCACGGCTTCGAACTCCTGGAAAAACTCGGATTCCACGAATGGGGATTCGATTTCGTCCTTCTCGATTTTCTCGGCGACGTGGTCTGCGGCGGGTTCGGCCTGCCGATCGCCCGCGACATGTGCCAGAAGGTGATCGTCGTCGGGTCGAACGACCTCCAGTCGCTCTACGTCGCCAACAACGTCTGCTCCGCGGTCGAATATTTCCGCAAGCTCGGCGGCAACGTCGGCGTGGGCGGGCTCGTCATCAACAAGGATGACGGGACCGGAGAGGCGCAGGCCTTCGCCGAAGCGGCCGGCATCCCGATCCTCGCCGCGATTCCGGCCGACGAGGACATCCGCCGCAAGAGCGCCAATTACGAGATCATCGGCAGGCCGGGCGGGCAATGGGCGTCGCTGTTCGAGACGCTCGCGAGCAATGTCGCGGACGCCGCTCCTCACCGCCCGACTCCGCTCACGCAGGATCAGTTGCTCGGCCTGTTCAAGGGCGAGGCGGTCGGGCGCCATGTGACGCTCGAGCCCGCCACGATGACCGACATGTGCGGCGCGGCCTTGCAGACGAGGCCGTCTCTCGAAGTCGTCTACGACACGGTCTGAGGAGAACTCGAACCGTGACCGTCATGACGCAGATCCCGCAAGGTGAGATCCTGATGGACGCTCCGAGCCATGGCGGCGGTGCGCTAGATGCGCCCGCGATCGTCGCGGAAGGGGCGGGTTGCCACGGCGGAAAAGAGACGCTGCGCGACGCCGCCAAAGCCGCGGGCATGACCAAGACGCTCGCGCGCTACGCGAAGGACTATCCGGTCGGGCCGCATGATCAGCCGCAGAGCATGTGCCCGGCGTTTGGATCGCTCAGAGTCGGACTTCGCATGCGCCGCACCGCAAGCGTGCTTTGCGGCTCGGCCTGTTGCGTCTACGGACTGACGTTCACCTCGCATTTCTACGGCGCGAAGCGGACGGTGGGCTACGTTCCGTTCAATTCCGAAACACTGGTGACCGGAAAGCTCTTCGAGGACATCCGCGAAGCGGTCTTCAAGCTGGCCGATCCCGCCAAATACGACGCGATCGTCGTCATGAATCTTTGCGTGCCGACTGCTTCGGGCGTGCCGCTGCGCCTGCTGCCCAAGGAGATCGACGGCGTTCGCATCATTGGCATCGACGTGCCGGGCTTCGGCGTGCCGACGCACGCCGAAGCCAAGGATGTCCTCGCCGGGGCGATGCTCAAGTTCGCCCGTGAGGAGGCGGAGCACGGGCCCGTCCAGGCGCCGCGCGGCCCCCGATCCGAGAAGCCGACCGTGACGCTGCTCGGCGAAGTCTTTCCGGTCGATCCGGTGCAGATCGGAGCGATGCTGGAGCCGATGGGCCTCGCCGCGGGGCCTGTCGTTCCAACGCGCGAATGGCGCGAGCTTTACGGCGCGCTGGACTGCGCGGTCGTCGCCGCCATCCATCCCTTCTACTCGGCAAGCGTGCGCGAGTTCGAGCTCGCCGGGCGGCCGATCGTCGGCTCTGCGCCCGTCGGCGTCGAAGGCACGGCAGCCTGGCTCGAGGCGATTGGCCAGGCGTGCGGAGTTCCGAGCGCGCGCGTCGACGCCGCCAAGGCCAATCTCCTTCCCGCGATCAAGGCCGCGCTCGCGCAGACGCCGATCCAGGGCCGCGTGACGCTCTCCGGCTATGAGGGCTCCGAACTCCTGGTCGCACGGCTGATGATCGAGAGCGGCGCGGATGTCCGTTACGTTGGAACCGCCTGCCCGCGGACGCGATTCTCCGAGGTCGATTGCGCGTGGCTCGAGGGTAGGGGCGTCAACGTCAAGTTCCGCGCGTCCCTCGAGCACGATCTCGCGGCGATGGCCGAATACGAGCCGGACCTTGCGATCGGCACGACGCCCGTCGTGCAGAAAGCGAAGGAGCGCGGAATCCCGGCGCTCTATTTCACAAACCTGATTTCCGCGCGTCCGCTCATGGGCGTGGGAGGGGCCGGCTCGCTCGCAAAAGTGATCAACGCGGCCATGGGCAACAAGGGCCGCTTTGACGCCATGCGCGACTTTTTCGAAGGCGTCGGAGAAGGGTTCGCGGCCGGAGTCTGGGAGGAGCAGCCGCGCGACCGGCCGGACTTCAAAGCGAAACGGCGCGCCAAGATGGCGAAGCCCGCACCCGAGGAGATGGGCGCGTGCTAGTTCTCGACCACGACCGGGCAGGCGGATACTGGGGCGCCGTCTACGTCTTCTCGGCGATCAAGGGCCTGCAGGTCGTCATCGACGGTCCCGTCGGTTGCGAGAACCTGCCGGTCACGGCGGTGCTCCACTATACCGACGCGTTGCCTCCGCACGAATTGCCGGTCACCGTCACGGGTCTTTCGGAAGAGGAGCTCGGGCGCCACGGCACGGAAGGCGCGATGCGACGCGCGCACGCGACCCTCGATCGGGATCTGCCGAGCGTCGTGGTCACGGGCTCCATCGCCGAGATGATCGGCGGCGGCGTGACCCCGGAAGGCTCGGGCATCCAGCGCTTCCTGCCGCGAACGATCGACGAGGATCAGTGGCAGAGCGCGGACCGCGCGATGACCTGGTTATGGAGCGAATTCGGACCCAAGAAGGGTCGGGCGCCCAAGCCAAAGCCGCGAGCCCCGGGGGTGAAGCCGAGAGTCAACATCATCGGCCCCTCCTACGGCGTCTTCAACATGCCCTCGGACATCGCTGAAATCCGGCGTCTGGTCGAGGGTGTGGGAGCGGACGTCAACCTGGTGTTTCCGCTCGGCAGCCATGTCGAGGACGTGCCGCGATTGGCGAACGCGGAGGTCAATGTCTGCCTCTACCGCGAATTCGGACGCGCGCTTTGCGAGGCGCTCGACCGGCCCTATCTGCAGGCGCCGATCGGCCTCCACAGCACGACGAAGTTTCTGCGCAGCCTGGGCGAGCTTCTTGGCGTCGATCCCGAACCCTTCATCGAGCGCGAGAAGCACACGACGATCAAACCCATCTGGGATCTCTGGCGATCGGTGACGCAAGATTTCTTTGGCACGGCGACCTTCGCCATCGTCGCCAACGAGACCTATGCGCGCGGCGTCAGGCATTTCCTCGAAGAGGAGATGGGCGTGCCCTGCATGTTCGCGATCCCGCGCCGGCCCGGCGAGAAGACGGACAATGAGGCGGTCCGGGAGGCCGTCCGGACCAAGACCCCGCTGGTGATGTTCGGCAGTTACAACGAACGCCTTTATCTCGCCGAAGCCGGCGCGAAGGCGATCTATATCCCGGCGTCCTTTCCTGGCGCGATCATCCGTCGCCACACCGGAACGCCCTTCATGGGCTATGCCGGCGCGACCTACATCATCCAGGAAGTCTGCAACGCCCTCTTCGACGCCCTGTTCAACATCCTTCCCCTGGGAACGGAACTGGACAAGGTCGAGGCCACTCCCGCTCGCATTCATCGCGAGCTGGCGTGGGATTCCGCCGCGATAACGCGGCTCAACGAAATCGTCAACTCGTCTCCAGTTCTCTTGCGCATTTCCGCGGCCAAGCGGCTGCGCGACGCCGCGGAGCGCGGCGCCCGAAAGGCCGGAGATGAGATCGTAAGCGTTGCGTGCGTCGAACGCGCTCAATCAATTCTGGTCGAAGGACTTGCTGCGTGAGAACGACGTGGCGGAGCGAGGCTGAAGC
Organism: uncultured Alphaproteobacteria bacterium; assembly: GCA_963833955.1. GTDB lineage: Bacteria > Pseudomonadota > Alphaproteobacteria > Rhizobiales > Beijerinckiaceae > Roseiarcus. The sequence continues at coordinate 4,850 of CAWHZY010000011.1, forward strand.
TTGAACCGTTGAGGCGGCGAACAGAAGCCGATCGAGGAGACGAACGATGGAAATGGCGTTGAAGACGGACCTCGCGCAAAGCGCCGGCGGCACGGATGGGCGTCTGCTTTGCTTCGCGCTGCTTCCCTTCTTCTTATTATACGAAGGGGCGCGCCGAACCGTTCGCGGCTTGAAGCGCGATACCGCCCCTTCGGCTCAGAGGGCTTGCTTCGCCGAGGCCAAATCTCAAGCGTCGATCGCGACGTCTTACGCGTTGCTGGCCATAGCGATGCTGCAGTGATCCGGGCGGCGGCGCCGCGCGGAACGCCAGTCGCGACAGACGTCGCGACGAAGTCGCTGTGAAAGGCGTTCACGGCAAGGCAACAGGAGGTCAGCATATGGCCAGCGACGATAGATCTTCCTTATCCGGATTAACGGAGGCGGAAGCGCAAGAGTTCCATTCGCTGTTCGTGACGAGCTTCATCGTGTTCACCGTCATCGCGATCATCGCTCACATCCTCGTTTGGATGTGGCGTCCCTGGATTCCTGGGGCGAAAGGCTATGCGTTGCTCGACGGCGCGATGAGCGCGGCGCACAGCGCGCTCTCTCTCATCGGCTAAGGAGAACGTAAATGTATCGAATTTGGTTACTCTTTGATCCGCGACGCGCGCTCATCGGGCTGTTCGCGTTTCTGTTCATCCTGGCGCTCGTCATTCACTTCATCCTCTTGAGCACGGATCGGTTCAACTGGTTGGAGGGCCATCCGCTCAAGACCGGTCAGATCAACCCGACAATTCAGTCGTTGGTGGTGACTGACATCGGGTGAGGATCGTCGGATCCGGACTCCGTGGACGGGCGCGCTTGACGCGCCCGCTCACAACTCGAACCCGGACGCAATTCAGGCTGCGGACGGGAATGATTGGGACGCATCGGGAGGCACTACCGTGGCGATGCTGAATTTTGAGCGCAAGTACCGTGTGCGGGGTGGGACGCTCGTCGGCGGCGACTTGTTCGACTTCTGGATCGGCCCGTTCTACGTCGGCTTCTTCGGCGTCACGACCATCATTTTCATCGGCCTTGGCGTCGCGATGATCCTGTACGGCGCCGCGATCGGCCCGACCTGGAACATCTGGCGGATCAGCATCGCTCCGCCCGACCTGAAATACGGCCTCGGCGCAGCGCCGCTCAAAGAAGGCGGTCTGTGGCAGATCATCACGGTGTGCGCCATCGGCTCCTTTGTCTCCTGGGCTCTGCGCGAAGTGGAGATCTGCCGAAAGCTCGGCATCGGCGTTCATGTGCCGGTCGCGTTCGGCATGGCGATCTTCGCTTACGTTTCGTTGGTCGTGATCCGCCCGGTGCTGATGGGGGCATGGGGCTACGGCTTCCCCTATGGGATCCTCAGTCACCTCGATTGGGTGTCGAACACCGGCTACCAATATCTCCACTTCCATTACAACCCGGCGCACATGCTGGCCGTGTCGTTCTTCTTCACAACGGCGTTTGCGTTGTCGCTGCATGGATCGCTGATCTTGTCGGCCGCCAATCCGGCGAAGGGTGAGGCGGTGCGCGAGACGGAATACGAGGACACGTTTTTCCGCGACGCGATCGGCTACTCGATCGGCACCCTCGGCATTCATCGCCTGGGGCTCTTCCTCGCCATGTCCGCCGTGTTCTGGAGCGCGGTCTGCATCATCCTTAGCGGCCCGTTCTGGACGCGGGGATGGCCGGAATGGTGGGACTGGTGGCTGAACCTTCCGGTCTGGCGCTAGCATCGAGGAGAATGCCATGGCCACCTACCAGAATATTTTCACCCAGGTTCAATTGCGGCCCGCGGAACTGGATATGGGCGTCGCCGCCGACCGGATCGAGCGCTCGAAGGACGGCGGGTTCTCCTACTGGCTCGGAATCATAGGCAACGCCCAGGTCGGGCCGATCTATCTCGGCTACCTTGGCGTCCTCTCGTTGATCTCCGGCTTCGCGGCGTTCGAGATCATCGGGCTCAACATGCTGGCTTCGGTCAAGTGGAGCCCGATTCAGTTCTTGCGCCAACTCCCGTGGCTGGCGCTCGAGCCGCCAAGGCCGGAATATGGGATCAGCATCATGCCGCCCCTCAACCAGGGTGGATGGTGGCTGATGGCCGGATTCTTTCTCACCCTTTCCCTTTTGCTGTGGTGGGCGCGCATGTATCGGCGCGCGCGGGAGTTGGGGCTCGGGACGCATACCGCGTGGGCCTTCGCCTCCGCAATTTGGCTCTACTTAGTTCTTGGTTTCATTCGCCCGCTCTTGATGGGCCATTTCAGCGAGGCGGTGCCGTTCGGCATTTTCCCGCATCTCGACTGGACCGCGTCCTTCTCCATCCGTTACGGCAACCTCTTCTACAATCCGTTCCACATGCTCTCGATCGCGTTCCTCTATGGATCGGCGCTGCTGTTCGCGATGCATGGGGGAACCATCCTGGCGGTCGGCCGGTACGGCGGCGAGCGCGAGGTCGAGCAGATCCTCGATCGCGGCACCGCCGCCGAGCGCGCCGCGCTCTTCTGGCGCTGGACGATGGGCTTCAACGCGACGATGGAATCGATCCATCGTTGGGCGTGGTGGTTCGCGGTCCTCGTTCCCTTCACGGGAGGCATCGGCATCCTTCTCACGGGGACCGTCGTCGACAATTGGTATCTGTGGGGCGTGCAGCACGGCATAGCGCCGGCCTATCCGCATCTTTGGCCCCCTGTGATCGACCCTGCAGCCTCGGGAGCTGTCAAATGAGGCTCGTGTTCGCCTTGCTCGGCGTGGCTGCCACGGTCCTCCTGACAGTCGCGATGCTGTTCACCGCGGGCTGGGGTCATCCGCCGATTGTCGGAACGCAGATCGGCTTCCGGGGAACCGGCATGGACCAGGTCACGACGTCGGCCGCCGTTGAGCGATTGGAGGCCCTCAACGCGATGCCCGACCCGATTCCGAAGGCTTCGCCTGACGGTCCCCGCGCAACCGACGTTTACAAGAACGTGCAGGTGCTGACGGATCTCAGCGTCGACCAGTTCAACACGCTGATGGCCGCGATGACCACCTGGGTCGCTCCCCAGCAGGGCTGTGCTTATTGCCACAACACGGAAAATCTCGCTGACGACAGCGTGTACGCCAAGAAGGTGGCGCGGCGGATGATTCAGATGACCCGCCACATCAATCAGGACTGGAAGCCCCATGTCCAGAACGTCGGCGTGGTCTGCTACACGTGCCACCGCGGCAAGCCCGTTCCTGCGAATATCTGGTACGAGAACCCGGGCTGGCCGCATGCCGGCGGATTCTCTGCGACGAATTACGGATTCGGTCATCCGGACGCCGCGAACGGCTCGACCAGCCTCCTCCAGGATCCCTATTCGCCGTTCCTCGATAAGGACGGCGCCATTCGCGTCCAGGCGGTGAATGCGTTGCCAGCGGCAGGCATGGGTTCGTCGATCCAATCGACGGAGGACACTTACGCCCTGATGATGTCCATATCGAAGGGGCTCGGCGTGAATTGCACCTTCTGCCACAACACCCGCGAATTTGGGCAGTGGTCGGAGAGCACGCCGCAGCGTGTCACGGCCTGGCACGGGATCCAGATGGTGAGAAATCTCAACGCCGAATATCTCGACCCGCTCAAGGACGTCTTTCCCGCAACGCGCTTGGGACCGCTCGGCGATGGCCCCAAGCTCAATTGCGCGACCTGTCACCAGGGCGCCAACAAACCGTTGCTCGGTGTCAGCCTCGCCAAGGACTATCCGGAACTGGGCGGATCGCCGTCGAAATAGGCGGAGGGAAGCGGAAACGCCTGCGCCGCACTCGCGAAGAGCGAAGCGCCACCTGCGGCGCTGAAACTCAGAGCCTGACCCAAAGCTTCTGGCGCTGACGCTAGCGCCGTGATTCGAACCAATTCTTCAACTTGAATTATTTCGCTTTCGACTTCCGACTATACGCGGATTCTGGCGCGGAGCTCTTGCGATCAAAGGCGGTGACGCTGCGATCCGGCCCGACGCTTCCCGCCCCGCGCATCTGCTTCACATCAGCGGCCCCGAAACCAAGTTCCTGAAGGACCTCGTCCGTGTGTTGGCCCACCCCAGGCGGAGTCCGACGGATGCCCGGCGCTGCGCCATCGTAGCGGATAGGATGCGCCAACGCTCTTACGTGGCCGGCGTGAGGGTCTTCGAAATCGAGGATTGACTGATTCGCTGCAACTTGCGGGTCAGCAAGCACCTCGTCGTAACCATTGACCCTTGCGGACCACATGCCATGCTCCGCGAAGGTCGCCTCCCATTCCGACGTTGTGCGTTTGAGCATGTGGCTGGCGACGACCTTGTTCACGGTCTCGCGCTGGTCGAATTGGTCCTCCTTAGTCCATGACGAAAACTGCGGATCACCAAAGGCTTTCGCCAAAGTGCCGCCATCTGCGAGCGACAGCGTCAGCCAGCCGTCGGCTGTCTTGAAAACCCCGTAAGGCGCCTGATGGAATCGCGAAGAGATTCCTGACTCGCTGCGATCATAAAGCTTCGCGCCGTTCAAGTGATAGTTGAGCGGTTCGATCTGCAGGTCGAGACCGGCGGACAGCAAATTGCTATCGACCTTGCATCCCTTGCCCGTCCGCTGGCGGCCAAAGAGGGCCGCGACGACACCGAGCGCTCCGAGCGTCGCGGCATGCTGGTCGACGAGAGCAGTGCCCATAAGGACGGGCGGATCGCCCGCCCGGCCACTCAGCATGGCGAGGCCGCACAAGGATTGCAGCAATAGGTCCTGGCCCGGCTTCTCGCGCGAAGGTCCTTCGGAGCCAAAACCGGTCAGCGAGCAATAAATGATTCCCGGATTTCGCTTCTTGACCTCCTCGTAAGAGAAGCCTCGCTTGGCCAGCGTGCCTGGTCTGAAGTTCTCTACGAGAACATCGGCCCGTTCGATCAGCCGCCACATTACGGCTTGGCCCTCGTCGGACTGGATGTTCAGCTCAACGCTTCGCTGATTGCGGCCGGCCATCAGAAAGAAGACGCTCGCGTCTTCATTGAGGAAGGCCTTTGCGCCCGACCAGTGTCGTTCGTAAGCGCCGCCGATCCGCTCGATCTTGACGACGTCGGCTCCGAGATCGGCAAGAAACTGGACGCAGGCGGGACCCTGCAAATAATGGGTCAGACTGACAACCTTGATGCCCGCCAGAAAATTGGTCATTTCTTCGCCCCCTCCGTTTTTTCTTTTCTTGCGTCGTTTCGTCCGGCCGTGAAAACGGGTTGGCGCTTGGCAAGAAAGGCCGCTACGCCTTCTTCAATGTCCGGACCCGTGAAAACAGTGTGACTGTCGGCAAGGGTGCGATCGGTAGCTTCCTTGGTCGTCTGCGTGAGTGAATCTCGGACCCCAGCCCGGATGAGGCTCAAGGCGAGCGCCGGCCGCTGGGCGATATTCTCCGCGAAGGCGAGCGCATGCGAAAGGGCTTCTCCCGCGGGCGTGAGGCGGTTGATCAGACCAATTCGGTGCGCCTCCCGTGCGTCGATCAGGTCGCCCGAGTAAAGCAGCTCATAGGCCCTTGCGGCTCCCAAAAGGCGCGGCAGCCGGAACACGCCTCCGCTTCCGGGAAACACCCCAAGCTTGACCTCTGGAAAACCGATCCGCGCCGATTCGTCCATGAAGCGAACGTCGCAGGCTAGGGCAATCTCCGCCCCGCCACCTAGAGTAATCCCGTTGAGCGCCGCAATGACAGGCATCGGGAGTTCGGCCAGCGCCGTGAATGCGGCATTCTCCCGAGCGAGCTTACGGGATACGACGTCCTCAAGGACCGAACTGAACTCGCTTACGTCCGAGCCGGCGCAGAACGCCTTGCCGCCAGCCCCCGTGACCACGAGCACGCGCACGCGATCGTCGCTTGCGATAGCGTTGCAGGTCGCCTGCAGCTTATCGAGGGTTGTCAGGGTGGTTAGGTTCAGAGGCGGATTGTCGAGGGTGAGGATTGCGACACCGCAATCCATGAGCTCGTATTTCACATAGGACCGCTCGGTCACCTCGACTCTCCTTAACCCCGTTCGAGCCGCCAGCTGGCTGCAAGCTGCAAACTTGTCGATTCGTGCGCCAAATTGGGACGAAAACCTTAAAATGCTCATGCCGGTTGAGCGTGGCCGCGAACGGGCCCAAGCCGGACTTGAGAATACGTTTACAGTCATGTCGATCCCCACTGCAAGGGGCGCTTCCCGCGCAAAGCGCCCTGAACGCCGAGATCTGATTGAATATGACGTTGCGTTCATTGCATCGATGCGCTATGAATATGTAAACGTATTCACACGTCAGCTCTCGCTGAAAAAGCGCGCCCGTATTGAGGCGGATCGGAATGGGAGGCGACATGACAGGAGCAGCCTCGTGGAGCCCGATCTTAACGAGGAGCGCTGCCTCTTCAATAAGCTTCCGTGCCGCGGCAGCCTCGCCACCTCGCCGGCGAGGGACGACTGGCAGGCGAAAATCGGATGGCCGCCAAGATCCGATCACGAAGGCAGTGAGATGAGCGAGGTCACGACGACCGACTATGTTGTGGTCGGCGCGGGATCGGCCGGATGCGTGCTCGCAAACCGGCTATCGGAAGATCCTAACACCAAGGTCACGCTGCTCGAAGCCGGCGGCTCGGATAGTAGCATCTTCATAAAAATGCCGGCGGGCTTTCTTCAGCTGATGCGGTCGGGCAGCAAGGACTGGGGCTACGAGACAACGCCGCAGACACACCTCGGGGGTCGCCGAATCCATTCGCCGCGTGGCAAGGTTTTGGGCGGATCGAGTTCCGTAAACGGCCAAGTCTACGTCCGTGGAGATCGGTCGGACTTCGACCAATGGGCGCAGCTTGGCAATCGAGGCTGGTCATTCGACGACTGCCTCCCTTACTTTATGAAGTCCGAGAACTTCGAAGGCGGCGAAGGGGAAGCGCGCGGCCGCGGCGGCCCGCTCCGGACCACGCGTCGCGGAATCATCCATCCGCTTGCAAAGGCTTTTGCGGAGGCCTGCCAGCAGCAGGGACTTCCGCGCAATCCCGACTTCAACAGTGGCGGCGACCAGGGCGGCGTCGGTCCCACGGACAGCACCACCGCCGATAACCGGCGATGGAGCAGTTCGGTCGCCTTCCTCCGTCCTGCCCTTTCGCGCCCAAACCTGACTGTCGTCACCCACGCGCTCGCCTCGCGTATCATCGTTGAGAACGGGCGAGCCGTGGGCGTTGAGTACCTGAGGGGCGCCGCGAGGCATATCCTTCGGGCGGAGCGCGAGGTCGTCCTGTCGGGCGGGGCGGTCAACTCGCCCCAGCTGCTCCAATTGTCCGGGATCGGCGAACCCAAGCACCTGGGCGCTCTTGGAATCAAGGTCGTGCATGAGCTGAAGGGAGTGGGTCAAAACCTGCATGACCACCCCGGAATCGGCGGCGTTAAACAGCGCTGCTCCCAGCCGATCACGTATGTGTCGGCAGTCTCTTTGGCGGCCAAGACGCGTGCGCTCGCTCAATATCTTTTGTTTCAGTCCGGGCCGGGCGCCAACAATGGACTTGAAATCATGGCCTTCGTCCGTTCGCGGCCCGACCTGATCGCGCCCGATCTGCAGTATTTCATGACGATGCTCATGTACGAGGACAGCGGTCGGAAGATCATTCCGGAGCACGGCTACATGGTCGTCTTCACGCTGCAGCGCCCGGAAAGCCGTGGGACCATCATGATCCGCTCGGACGATGCGCGTGTCGCGCCGGACATCGACCCCAATTATTTCGAGCGCAGAATTGACCTCGAGACGATGCGGGACGGCGTGAAGATCGGCCGCGAAATCTTCGCTCAAAAAGCCTTCGATCCGTATCGCGGGTCCGAATACGCCCCCGGGGCAGAAATAAAAACCGACGCCGAGATCGAGACCTTCGTCCGCAACAACGTCGATTCGAACTACCACCTCTGTGGAACCTGCAAGATGGGCGTCGATGAATTGGCTGTGGTTGACTCCGAACTCAGGGTTCGCGGGCTCGACGGGCTGCGCGTGATCGATGCGTCGATCATGCCGACAGTCGTGAGCGGCAACACCAACGCCGCGACAATCATGATCGCCGAAAAGGGCGCTGACCACATCCTCCGCGATTGACCACGGACGCTCATATGCACCGCGAAACCTGGATCGACGAGGCGATCGCCAAGGCCGTTGCGCGAGCACGCGGCATTGCGCGCGAAACGAAAGACTTTCCTCACATCACCAACAACGGAGATTGGCAGTGCACGCCAGACGGCGTGTGGACGGGCGGCTTCTGGGCCGGCGTCCTTTGGCTCGCCTACGAATACGACGGCGGCGAAGATCTGAATCGCTCTGCTGTCGACTTTACGGAACGGCTGCTGCCGCGATCGTCCGACACCCGAAATCACGATCTGGGCTTCATGTTTTATCCAAGCGCGATCAAGGCCTGGACCTTGAAAGGCGAGGAACGTTACCGCCAGGCGGCGGTCGAGGCCGCGGTCTCCCTCGGGCGCCAATTCAACGAGAAGGCCGGCTTCATCCCCGGCTGGGGCTTTTTCGGTAAAGAGGATTGGAGCGGCTCGGTCCTCGTCGACACCTTGATGAACCTGCCCCTGCTCGTGTGGGCCGTACAGCAGGGCGCCGACGCAGGCCTGATGGCGGTGGTTCGAGCGCAGGTGGCCAAGACGCTTGAGCACCATCTTCGCGCTGACGGCTCGGTCTACCACGTATACAAGTTCGACCCTGCGACGGGCAAAGGCGGGGGCGGCGACACCTATCAGGGGCTCTCGCCTGACAGCTCATGGTCCCGCGGACAGGCGTGGGCGATCACCGCGCTTGCGATCCTTGCGGGGATGACCGCCGATCGAACCTACCGGACGACCAGCGAGCGCGTCGCCGACTATTTCCTCGGCCAGCTCCCCGCCGACAGCGTGCCGCCTTGGGACTTCACGGCGCGCGGATCCGATGTGCCCAAGGATTCTTCCGCCGGAGCCATCGCAAGCTATGGTTTTATCAAGCTCTACGGCGTCACTCAGGATAGGCGCCATCTCGAGACCGCTACGCGCCTTCTCAACGCCATGGCCACGACATGCGCCAACGCTTCGAACGGCGGCGGATTGCTGCTTCACGCCACTGCGGATCTGCCGCACGGCCTTGGGATCGACGGCACGACGATGTACGGCGACTACTATTACCTCAAGTCCCTGTTGGCCCTGCGCGCGCTTGAGCGTTAACGGATGGACGGCGGAAATCTGCAGACGGCGCGCCCTCGTCCGGCGTGGCCCGCATGGGGCCCAATAGCGACCAGGCCGCTATGGTCCGCCCAGCGGCGAAGTGTTCACCGGCCCATCTTGACGGCGGCGCCAAACAATATGCGTCGGACGGAGGAGCGGATGTACGACTACATCATCACCGGGGCCGGATCTGCCGGCTGTGTGCTTGCCAACAGGCTGTCCGAAGACCCCAGCGTCAAGGTGCTCCTGCTCGAAGCGGGCGGCAGAGATCTCAATCCTTTCATCCACATGCCCGGCGGCCTCGGCAAACTGTTCGGGCCGAGAGTGAATTGGCGGTTTTTCACCGCCCCGCAGAAAAACCTCGACGGTCGATCAATCTGGTATCCGCAGGGCAAGACGCTCGGCGGTTCGAGCTCGATCAACGCGATGGTCTACATTAGAGGACAGAGGGAGGATTACGACGACTGGGCCGCGCTCGGAAACGACGGTTGGTCGTACGCCGGCGTCCTGCCTTACTTCCGAAAGTCTGAGGACAACGAGCGCTTTGTCGACGCATATCACGGTCAGGGAGGGCCGCTATGGGTGTCCGATCAAATCGGACCTCATGAACTCTCGCGCGCTTTCGTGCGCGCCTGTCAGGCCTGGGGGCTGCCTTACAACCCCGACTTCAACGGCGCGACGCAATACGGGGCCGGCTTCTACCAAGTGACCTGCAGGCATGGACGGCGGCGCAGCGCCTCCGTGTCCTATCTCTGGCCGATCCGCCGCCGACCCAATCTGACCGTGCTGACGCACGCGCGGGCGATCAGGGTCGTGCTGAGCCACGGCCGGGCGGTCGCCGTCGAAATCGCACGGCGGGGGCAGGTCACGACCGAGAGCTGTTCACGCGAGGTCATCGTCTCCAGCGGCGCGATCAACTCTCCGAGACTGCTCATGTTGTCGGGCATCGGGGATGCGGACGATCTCAAAAGGGTGGGAATCGCGCCCCTGCACGACCTCAAAGGCGTCGGCAAGCACCTTAAGGATCACTTGTGTACGAATTTACATGTCACGCTGCGAGAGCCGATCAGCTACGACCGCCAGGATCGTTTTCCCCACTGGGTCCGCCATGGCCTCCAGTGGCTGCTCTACCGCAGCGGGCCGGTCGCCTCGGTCATCGTAGAAGGCGGCGGCTTCGCCTCTAGCGACGCCAGTGGCCGGCCCGACACACAGATTCATATCGCGCCTGCTTTCGTGGTGCGTGGCGGCCAAACCCGGCTCGATGGTCACGGGTTCACGATCAATACCACATTCCTGCGGCCTCGCAGCGTCGGTTCGGTTACCTTGCGCGCCTCGGACCCCGCCGCCGAACCGATCATCGATCCGAACTACCACGCCGATCCTTTCGATCGCGAGATGTCGCTCCGTTCAATCCGAACCGTGCGCGAGATCCTCGCTCAAAAGGAGATTGCGAAACATATCAAAGTGGAGCGACTGCCGGGGCCAGAGGCGCGCACCGACGCCGAAATCATGGCCTACGTTCGCCAGTACGCTTGTTGCGACTACCACCCGACGGGCACTTGCAAGATGGGCGTCGACGCTCAGGCTGTTGTGGATTCTCATCTCCGCGTGCACGGCCTCGAGGGCCTACGCGTCGTAGACGCCTCGATCATGCCAATGCTTCCGAGCGGAAACACAAATGCTCCGACCATCATGATCGCTGAGAGGGCTGCGGATCTCATACGCGACCGCGAGCACGCTGCCGTTCCGGCGGCCAAAGCGGCGTAGGATTAACGAAACCACTGGAGTCGTGGATACGTTTACAATTCCGGTGTGAGCGCACCGACAGGAGCGCTTTCCCAATCAAAGAAACCTCCGCATTCGCGGAATATCCAGCTTTACGTATGGCGTGTATGATGGTAAACGTATTCATAGCAGGACAAGCTTCTGACGAAGGCGCCTGCCCGTGATGCAGAGCCGCGATCGTTGGCCGTCAATCAGACCCGTCACCACAGGGAGAAAAACGCAATGAGGAAAAGTTTCTACGTTGGGGTTGCAGCCATGGCGCTGCTGGCTTGTTGCGGGGGCCGCGTGGCGCTGGCAGACGACAAGCCGACGAGCGTCAGCGCCTTGAAGAGCTATACGAACTGCGACGACGACGGGAACCCGAAAAACCCCAAGTTGAAGATCGCGTTCGCGCAAACCGACCTCAACACCCCGTGGCGCGTCGCCGAATTGAAGCATTTCCAGCTTTGGGCGAAGAAGTTGTGCGTCACAAACTTCATTTGGAACGAGGCTGCCGAAGACGTCTCCAAAGAGATCAGCAACGTTGCGGATCTCCTGGCGCAGAAGCCTGACGTGCTCCTGCTCGATCCGATCGCCGACCAGCCGCTCGTCCCGGTCATCGAAATGGCCAAGAAGGCCGGCGTGCCAATGATTGATATCGACCGCAGATTGTCCGTGGGACCTGGTCCCGAGACCTATCTCAGCGTGATCAACGCTGACAATTATACCGTGGGACTCTCCGCCGCAAACGCTTGGATCGAGAAGCTGAAGAAGGATCAGAAGACGGACAGCCCGAAGGCAAATCTTGTCGTTATCATGGGCGGCGTCGGCCAAGATCCGGCCAATGAACGCAATCGCGGAGTTCAGGAAGCGATTAAGCCTTATCCCAATATCAAGCTCCTTGACACGCAGTCAGGAAACTGGACCCGCGACGGCGGCAGGAAGGTCATGCAGGCTTACATCCAGCGTTACGCCCCGGGAGAATTGCAAGGCGTCTATACCGCCTCCGACGAAGAGATGATCGGCGCGCGCCAGGCGCTCGATGCGGTCAATCGTAAAGACTTAGACGGCGCCTTCTTCTCGAGTGACGGTCAGTTGCAAGGCCTTGAAGCCGTCGTCGAAGGCTTCAACGTCGCCACCAGTCAATTCCCGCCACTCTATGGGGAGGCCGGACTTCAGGCCGCAATCGCGGTCACGCAAGGTGTCAAGCTCGATCCCCACTACTGGCTTGAGCAGAAGACCTTCACCTGCCTGACTGACGCGGCGTGCAACGAGACGAAAGAATACGTCGCTCAGCTCAAGTCGACGGGCATGCAATTCTGAGGTCGAGATGATTGCCCGGCCGTCGAATGGCGGTCGGGCGCCGGTCCGGGTCCCGCGAGTTGGAGCAAAGGACGAAGCCGCCATTCTCAACGGGCTGCACGCGGCGGCTCCGCACAGTGGGCTTGGAAGAAGAGCAGTGACACGTCCCATCACGTTTGGCCCATGGCTCTTCGCCGGCCTTTTCGCGGCGATGACCGTCAGCCCGTCGTTCCGCGCAAAGGCCTCGGAATCAGACGCCATTCATCCCAGTACAGCAATCCCGAATGTCGCCGCGGAAGCGTCGGGCAAGTACTACATCCTGTTTTTGAAATGGAGCCGGGAGGTGTTGGTCGGGCCCGTCACGGCGCGCGCCACATATCTCGATCCGCCGCTTTACCTTGCATGGTTGCGCCAAGAGTCTCCGAACATCGACCAAGCCGCCTTTGAGCAAAAGATTGCCGGGTTTCCCAAGGTCCTCCGATTTCGCGTCGCTTACCAGGCTACGGACCGAGCCTCCCTTCACGCCAAGGATTGGAAAGTGACTTTGCAGACGCCGGAGGGGACAAGCATCGCGGCGGCAGCGGGCAAGCGTATCGCGCCAGCCGACCTCAAGAGTGGGCCAAATGGCGACTTTTGGGAGGACGATTGGGACTACCAATTCCCTGCTCCTGAAGGCCTCCTCGCCAACTCGAGCAAGGGCTTCAGCTTGTTGCTAACCGGCCCCGCAGGCGAGGGGAAGGTGAATTGGAGCTTCGGCGCGACGCAAGCCGCCGCCGCGGCTGCGGACGGCTATGTCGTCTATCTGGGCAGCATTCTGTCGGGCCTTTGCCTTGCGCTGCTCGCAGCCCTCTACTTGACCCGTCCTCCGCGGGCGAGCATCACGTAACTAAGCGATGACATCCCTTCGCCCGTCGCCCATCCTACGAATGGACGCCATCGAGAAGCACTACGCAGGCATCACCGCGCTCGGCGGCGTGACCTTCGATCTCCGGGCCGGAGAGGTGCACTGCTTGTGCGGCGAAAACGGCGCCGGCAAGTCGACATTGATCAAGATCATGGCCGGCAGCGTGCGGCATGACGGCGGAACCATCACATTGGATGGCGAGACGGTCCAGCTGGCTTCGCCCCAGGACGGCTTGCGGCGAGGGATCGGCGTCGTCTACCAAGAGCTCGAGCTCATCCCGAACCTGTCGATCATGGAGAACCTCGTGCTTGGGCGCGAGCCGCGTACGGCGTTCGGGACCGTTGCGTGGACGCAGGTCCGCCGTGAGGCCGAAGCGGTCCTCGCCATGATGCGCGTAACTCTGCGGGTCGACCGCTTGGTCTCCACGCTGACCATCGCCCAGGCGCAGCTCGTCGCCATCGCGAAGATCCTCGCATTGAAGCCGCGGATCTTGGTGCTGGACGAGCCCACGGCCGCGCTGTCCGGCGGCGAACTCGACACGCTGTTCACGCTCATTGACCGCCTCAAGGCGGAAGGCGTCGCCATCATCTACATCTCGCATCGAATGGGTGAGATTTTCCGCTTGGGCGATAGAGTCACTGTCTTGCGCGACGGCAAGGCCGTAGTGACGGAAGATGTCGCCACGACGACAGAAGACCAGCTTATTCAATGGATGGTGGGTCGAAAGACCGAACAGCGCTTCCCGACCCTGCCTCCCGTCAAGGACGTCAACGTCGTCCTATCGGTTCGAAACCTGACGACAACGACCCTGACCGACGTCTCCTTCGATCTGCATCGAGGCGAGATCCTTGGATGCACGGGGCTCGCGGGCTGCGGTCACGACGCGTTGGCTCGCGCGCTGGTCGGGCTCGAGCCCGTCCTCGCTGGCGAGATCATAGTCAACGGGCGAAAGGTGGATCGGCTCTCTCCGCGCGCCAGTCAGGCGCTTGGCGTTGCGCTGGTGCCGGAAGATCGCAAAGGCCAGGGCCTCGTCATAGGCGCATCCATCGCCGACAATGCGAGCTATTCCGTCCTCGATCAGCATACGCGGTTCGGCGTCGTCGACTCCCGCGCGCTCATCGATCTTGTACGGCGCTACCACAAGAATTTGCGCATCCGTTCGGCGACCCTTGACCAGCCCGTTTCGACGCTTTCCGGAGGAAACCAGCAGAAGGTCGTGGTTGCGCGAGTGCTGTCGACCGATCCCAAGATCCTCGTGCTTGATGAGCCGACCCGCGGCATCGACGTCGGAGCAAAGGCTGAGATCTACCAGCTAATCGTCGAACTCATCGAGCAGGGTCGATCCGTCCTCCTCATTTCTTCGGAGATGGTCGAGGTGATGGCTTTGAGCCACCGCCTTATCGTTCTTTCAGAGGGCCGCCACACCGCCACGCTGGATGCGCCGTTTAGCGACACGGAAATCCTGGCCAAAGGGCTCCCGGCGAGCGAGCGTGCGGCGCTTGCGCCAGAGGCCCCCTCTGCGCGTGGGGCTCGATCGGCATGACACACGCGAGGGGAACGGTCGCAGACGCGGGGACGGTCGGCTCGAGGTCTGTGGCGTTGCTGGTGAGTCAATTGCGGTGGGCGGCGCTCGCTCTCGCCATCGTAATTCCGGGAATCTTCAACCAGAATTTTCGATCTTACGACAATCTCCAGGGCTTCCTGCAATCGATCGGCGTCTTGCTGATCTTGGCGATGGGTCAGTCGTTTGTCTTGCTGATCGCCGGAATAGACCTTTCGGTCGGCGCCGTCCTCGCGATGGGATCGGTCGTACTCGCACACCTCCTTCAACACGGGTGGCCGCTTTGGGCCGCTGTGTCGGGAACCTTGGCGGCGGGCCTAGGCATCGGGCTCCTCAGCGGCGCCAGCGTGCTGATCCTGAACATCCCGTCTTTCATTGTCACCTTTGCGTTCATGGGCATCGCCTACGCGGCGGCCTTGGTGATCTCGGGGGGTGACCGCATCAGCTTGCCCGCGAGCAGCCCATTGCCGAAGCTCGCCACGGGTGAAATCTTCGGCGTGCCCTATCAGATCGTCCTCGCGCTCGCGCTATTGGCTGTTGGAACGCTTGGGCTGCGTCACCTGACCATCGGACGGCGACTCTACGCGGTCGGCGGAAATCCCGAGGCGGCTCGGCTTTCCGGCCTTTCGATCGCACGAACGACCCTGGTGGCCTTCGGCCTTTCCGGGTTGTTCGCCTCGATCGCCGCCGTCGTCTACACCGCGCGCATTGTCAGCGGGAATCCGATTGGCGCTGGCAACTTGAATCTCCAGTCGATCGCCGCAGCCGTGATCGGAGGCGTGAGCCTTTTCGGCGGCAGGGGGACATTGGTTGGAGCTTGCTTCGGCGCCCTCCTCTATAGCCTGATAGAAAATGTGCTCAACCTCTACAACGTCAATCCAAATATCACTGAGATCGTCGCCGGCGTGATCGTTCTGGTCGCGGGCCTGATCAACGTGCTGACGGATTCCAGGCGAGCGAAGACATGACCGCCGCGGGTTCTTCCTTGTCCAAGACGAACGATTCCGACTTCATGCGGGGCCACCTGACAGCGGCGTTGTCGACCTATCGCATCTGGCCCGTTCTGATCTTGCTCTTGGTCGGCGCCGCCCTTGCATCCGGCGGTATCTTCCTGCGCCCGTCCAACCTCGTGGCCATCCTGTTCGTGGCCGCGCCCACGACGATTGCGGCGCTCGGCCAGACGCTCGTGATCATGACAGCCGGAATCGACCTGTCGGTGGCCGCGGTCTGGGTTTTGTCCGCGGTGATCGCCGCCCAACTCGCTAACGACGGATGGAGCTTGGCCGTCTCCGTGTTGTCGGCCCTGTGTGTCGGACTTGCCGGCGGTTTGGCGAACGGATGCCTCGTCGCTGTGTTGCGCGTGCCGCCGCTGATCACGACGCTCGGCACGCTCTCAATCTGCGAGGGGATTGCGCGCGTTTATACCGGCAACTCGCCAATCCTTTCGGTGCCCCCGGGCTACAAGGCGCTGGGAGGCTCCTACTTCGGCCCGGTGCCTCTCCCGACGTTGATCTTGCTCACGGTCGTGCTCCTTCTCATCTTCATCATGCATCGCATGGCGATCGGCAAACAGGTCTACGCCGTCGGAGGAAATCCGGTGGCGGCGCGCTACGCCGGCTTGCCAGTTACGGCGGTGTTGATTTTTGTTTACGCGGCCAGCGGCGTGCTCGCCGCCCTCGCCGGCCTTATCCAAAGCGCCTACGTGCAAGAGGCCCTCACAACTGTGGACTTCGACACGCTGTTCGCGACAATCGGCGGGGTCGTCGTTGGCGGCACGGCGCTGACGGGGGGAAGCGGCCGGGTGATAAACACAGTTGGAGGAGTGTTGGTCATCGTTGTCGTCGAGAACACGATGAACATCCTCGGCGTATCGCCTCTCTTGTCAGAAGGCGTGCTGGGCACGATCGTGCTGGTCGCTGTTTATCTCAACGTCGGGCTGAACCCTCGACTTCTTCTTGCCTGGTTCGAAGCTGCGACCAAGCCGATTCCCCCCGACCCTGAGGTCCAGTTTACTCGCCGGACCGTTTTCCGAACTGGCGCGGCCGCTTGTCAGCCGCATCCTCAAGGCCAGCGCACCTGACTTCAGCGATTTGGAGGCGCGGTGGTTTCGCGAACGATCAGCTGCGTTTCCAATTCGACACGGGCGTGCAACTGCCGGTCAACCGGATTGGCCAGAAGGAACTCTGCCGCCTTCGCGCCCATCAGCTCCGCGGGAATGGCGATTGTCGTGAGGGCGGGCGACAGGTACTCAGCGACTTCCAGATTGTCGAAACCAACGATCGACAGATCGCGGGGAACGTGGAGTCCGCGCCGGCGACACTCCTTCATGGCTCCAACAGCCAGTATGTCGCTGCCACAGAATACCGCCGTGGTGTCCGGACGCCTATCCAGGACCACGCGAAGCGCCGCCTCGCCGCTGTCCATCCGGTAAGGAGCCTCAATGACCTCGACGTCGTCTTTGGCAATACCAGCGTGATCTGCGGCGTCCCGGAAACCGCGCACGCGCTCTCCTGCGCGGTCATTATTTTTGGTGACGCCGGCAAGCATCGCGAGTTTGCGATGCCCGAGGTCCGCCAGGTAACGCGCGACGATGCGGCCCGCCCTGTAGTTGTCGAAACCGACGAACGGAATGTTGCCGCTCACGGCATAGGTCGCAACGAAGGGAACGTCACGATCCCGCATGAGCCTGAAGCTTTCCGGACGATGATGTGCGCCAACCAGCATCATCCCTTCGACCCCCTGTTCCAGCAGGAGGCGGATATGGTGCGCTTCAAGCTTGAGGTCGTATCCTACGGCGACATGAAGCAGTGAGACCCCGCGCGCGGACAGCCGACCCTGCGTGCTCTCAATCAATCGCGCATAGATCGCGTGGCTGAGCGTCGGTATCACGGCGCCCATCAGGCGGGACTTCGATGATCTGAGGGCCCTCGCCGAGCCATTCGGCACGTAGCCGAGACGGCCGACGACCTCGAGGACTCGCTCCCGAATGGAGTGGCTTACCCGACCAGGTTCATTTATGGCCCGAGACACCGTCGCGATCGAGCATCCGACCTCCCGCGCGACATCGAAAACGGTCGGCGACCGGGCCGGGTGCTGAATCGCATCCGATAGTGCAACCACCTTCACCCTATCAGCCATTTTTCGCCTAGTGTCGCGGCTGCCAACGCCGCACACACTCTAGCATATAGCGAAGCGACTCTGATTGGTGGAGTAACCGGGATCGACCTCGTTCGGTCCCAGCTTCAAACACTGACCAGCGTCGTCAGGCCATCGCTTGCGGCGCCTTTCCTGGATGGAGGCGGCACGTCTGGCGTTCGTCGAACGGCTTCCTCGCTTGGCGTCGCAAAAAATCCCGTCAAGCATGTAGTGAAGACGCGACGTGAGCCGGCGGCTTGCCGGTCGACCCGCGGAACATGATCCGCGCCGCGAACAGCGTGTTGATTGGTAGTTCCTCACCTTGAATCGCGCGCACCAGATTATCGGCGGCTGCGCGGCCGATCTGACTAGCGGGCACTCT
Source organism: uncultured Alphaproteobacteria bacterium (assembly GCA_963833955.1). Classification (GTDB taxonomy): domain Bacteria; phylum Pseudomonadota; class Alphaproteobacteria; order Rhizobiales; family Beijerinckiaceae; genus Roseiarcus. Next base: position 23,077 of record CAWHZY010000011.1, read on the forward strand.
AACGGTGGTCAGCGGCGGATCAGTCTCGGCCGCAATCTCCAGGTCGTCAAAGCCGGAAATCGATAAGTCGCGAGGCACCTCGCGACCCATGTTTCGCGCCGCCGCGACCGCTCCGACAGCAAGCGTGTCGGTGGTACAGACGACCGCGGTGATTGCGGGGCAGCTTTCCAGGAGCCTGTGCAGGCCGGCCCTGCCATTCGCGATGATCGGCTTTTCAATCTCGACGAGGCGCTCGGCCGCAAGCGTGAGGCCAAAGCCACCGAGCGCCTCCACGACGCCGGCGCGTCGCGCCTGTGACCGGTCATTTGAGAACGCCGTGTTCGAGATGACGCCGAACTGGCGATGGCCCAGATCGAGGAGATGTCGCGTAAGTTCGAAAGTCGCCGCGCGGTTGTCGATTCCGATCGAAGAAAACCCGTTACGCGATTCCGCGCCATACGTGCTGATACAAGGCGTTCCACGTTGGCGGATCAGAGAGACCATTTCGCGCTTGAAAGTGTCCCCGACCAGAACGAGGCCATCCACCCCGTGCTCGAGGAGAGCCTTCACCTGTTCGAGTTCTTTCTGCTGATTATACTGGGAATTTGAGAGCAACAACGTGTAGCCCAAGTCGCTCAGGCGATCCTGCAACGCCTCGACGCCGTCCGCGAAGATTGCATTTCCCAATGTAGGCACGACCGCGCCGACAATGAAGCTTCGGCCGGAGCTAAGGGCTCGAGCCATGCGGTCCGGCGCGTAAGATAGCGCCCTGACAGCTGCGAGAACACGTTCCCGGACCTCAGGGCTGACGATTACCGGTTGATTTAGCACCCGAGAGGCAGTCGCAAGCGAGACGTTCGCGACGCGCGCCACATCCGTAAGTTTAGAGCGTTCGGTCGTCGTCTTATCGAATGCCCTGGCCTTCATGGTCCCGACTGCGCGCCTCAGATCCGCAACGGCGCATATAATGGAGATAATTTGCCCGGAAACAGAAGCCGGCCAATCGCTTCTATATAATAATAATCGCCAAATAGCACGGCCGCGTCGGGACCAATATTGTGCGGCTTCGAGTAGCAGCCGTGAAGAAGAATTCCTCGATGGGCCGGGTCGACCGCGAGGCAATCCCTTGTGATCCCGCTGATCAAGCGCACTCCCGTTTGCGTCCACCGCTCACGCTCCTCGACCTCGGGATGAAGGAGCCCGATGTCGAGGAGCGCCGCCGCCATTATGGCCGCAGCTGAGGAATCGCGGGTAGGCTTGGCTGCGGGGTCGGTGAAATCCCATGGAGGACAGGAACGGTCGCCGAGTTGCTCGAGCCATGTCGTCGCCAACGCGACCGCGCTATCCAGATAGTCTCGCCGGCCCGTCGCGGCGGCTGTCGCCGCAAAACCGTAAACCGCCCACCCAGCGCCGCGCGACCACGAAGATTCGTCGGAATAACCCTGAAAAGTGTAGGCCCGTGTACGAGCCCCCGTGTGGGTGTCGTATTCCACGGCATGATAGAGGGTTCCGTCCGAACGGATGAAATTGCGCTCGGTCATCGCGGCATGAGCTTCGCCGGCGAGCACGAAGCTGTCATCTCCGGTTTCTTTTGCCGCCCAATAGAGAAGCGGAATATTCGCCATCGTGTCGATCGCCGAACTCGCTCTCCCCCGCGGGTCGTCGAGCGGTCCCCAGGACGACACATAGGCGCCGGCGGACGTTGTAACGATTCGACTGCGAAGCCGATTCGCGGCCTCCAATCCCAATTCGGCGAAGGCGGTTTCCTGGGTCGCGCGGAATAAAGGAAGCGCCGAACTCCAAAAAATGAATCCGATGTCGTGCGTACTGCGATCTTTCGCTCGTTGCGCGACCAGCCGCATGCGCTCGCGAGCGAGATCGAGAAACAGCCTCTCCCCGCTTCGATGATAGGCCCCGACTAGAAGGCCGACCCAGAATCCGCAAAACCAATTGCCGTGACTCCAAGCTTTTCCGTCATAGCCCGCGGACCGCGACGCCAACATCGTATCCCAACCGCCGTCGGGCTTCGTGACGTAGGGAAAAGCCACTCCGATCGTGCGCTCGTCTTCGAGCAGTTTCGAGCTCATGAGGTCCACGGCCCGTTCGAACGTGGTGTGTGATTCTTCCATCCTCTTCTCCGTTTCGACTTTGGCGGGTCGTCGAGGACATTTGACGCTCGCACAAGAAGTGCATCGGCGGAAACGCGGCCGTCGGCTCGCGTCGCCGCGGAACGGAGAGCCTGTTTCAGGCCGCCCGAACTGCGGCGTCGCCCGGCTGGCCGATCCTGTTGCCCCGAATGAAGTCGGAAGCGCGCTCGCCGATCATGATACTCGGCGCGTTAGTGTTGCCCGAGACGAGTTGCGGCATGATCGAGGAATCCGCGACACGCAGAGCGTCCAAGCCGCGCACGCGCAACTGTGGATCGACCACCGCCATATCGTCCGTCCCCATCTTGCAAGTGCCGACGGGGTGGTAGCCGGAGCGCGCGCGGTCGCGGCAGTAGGCTTCGTAGTCCGCCTTCGTCTGGCACTTCGGCCCGGGCAGAAACTCGTTCACGACGAACTTGGCCATCGAAGGCTGGCTCATGATCTCCTGACCGACCTTCACGCAGTCGACCGTGCGATCCATGTCGTAAGTTTCGGCAAGAAAGTTAGGATCGATGACCGGGGACACGCTCGGATCGGCGCTCTTCAGGCTCACCGAGCCGCGCGAGCGCGTGTGAAGGAAATATCCGTTGAGCGTGCAGCCGTTACCATGTGACGTGTCATTGTTGACCTCTTCGACCCCGGTTCCCGCAAGGAAATGATATTGGAGGTCCGGCTCGCTGACGGACTTATCCGCCCAGCAGAAGGCGCCCCCTTCGACGATCGTGCCGGTCACTGGACCATTGCGATAGGCGAGATACTGAAGTCCGGCCCAAAACTGGCGATGAGGCTTCTTGTTAATGTCGTAGCTGTGGACGCCCTTGACGTTATACATCATGAAAATGTCGAGGTGGTCGTGCAGATTCTGTCCTACGCCGGGCAAATCATGCATCACGTTAACGCCGACGCTGCGCAGGTGAGCCGCAGGTCCGATACCCGACAAGAGCAAGATCTTCGGCGAGTTCAGCGCGCCTGCAGTCAGGATGATCTCACGTTCGGCCCGCACGATCGTTGAGCGACCTTGGGCGCCGATTTCGACTCCGACCGCGCGATTGTTCTCGATGACGATGCGGCGGACGGGCTCGCCCGTGCGAATCGTCAGATTCGGCCGCCGCCGCGCCGGTCGAAGATAGGCGACGGCAGCGCTGCAGCGGCGGCCGTTGTGATTTGTGACCTGATAGAGCCCCGTGCCGGCTTGCCGCTCGCCGTTGAAGTCCGGATTGTAAGGCAGGCCGTAGTCCTGGCAGGCTTGGACGAAGGCTTTCGCGAGCGGATGCGTATAACGCTGATCCGACACGCGCAGCGGACCCTCTATTCCATGATATTGGCCGGAGTAGCGCTCGTTGCCTTCCGAACGCTTGAAGTAGGGCAGCACCTCTCGGTAGCCCCAGCCCGGACAGCCCATGGCCGCCCATCCGTCATAATCCGCCGCCGAGCCGCGGATGTAGACCTGAGCGTTGATTGAGCTGCTGCCGCCGAGCACGCGGCCCTGCGGATAGAGGGGAGTAATGCCATTCTGGTGCTTCTGCGGCGCGGTTTCGAAGCCCCAGGTCAAGCAACCTTTCGTGGTCTTGTAGAACCCGATCGGCATGTGAATATAGGGATTCCAGTCGCGGGGGCCGGCTTCCATCAAAAGAACCTTGACGTCCGGATCCTCGGACAGACGCGAGGCCAGCGTCGAACCGGCTGAGCCTCCGCCAATAACGATAAAATCGTACACGCGCTCCTCCAAAGTTGCGTCTCTCGCATCTCGTTACGCTCAAGGGTGAAAGCGCTTTCATCCGAACTCGAAGCCACGGGCGTCTTCGTCATCCGCTTCAGGCCGTTGCGCTTTTGTTGAGCCGGCTTTGTAAGAGAACCACGAGTAGCAGAATCGCGCCGCGCACCACCGACTGCCAGTAGGCGCTGAGGCTGATCCAGCCTTTGCCGTTCTCGAAATTGAGGATGGTGAAGATGAGGCCCAACAAGAGCACGCCAGCGAGGGTTGCGAAGACAGAGCCCTTACCGCCGGTCAGCAGCGTGCCGCCCACGACCACCGAGGCGATCGCGAACAGTTCCCACCCGACCCCTTCGATCGGCTGACCCGCTCCGAACTGCGCCGCCAGAATGACGCCGGCCATGCCGGCAAGCGTGCCCGAAATCAGGTAGACCAGAAACACGGTGCGATCGGTCGGCAGCCCCATGAGCCGCGAGGCTTCCTCACCGCCGCCGACCGAGAGGACATAGCGACCAAACGCCATTGCGTTCAGCGCGATCGAGCCAATGATATAGGCGACCAGGGCAATCCACGCGGGCGTCGGGAACCCGAACAAGAAACTCAGCGCGCCGCCCAGCCAGCCGGCGTTGTCGGCGTCAACCCAATCGGGCTTGAATGGCGAGAGCAGATTCCCCTGTCCGAGAGCCGTGAAGGCCGTGTCATAGGACACGGAAACCGACTGGTTGTTCGCCAGAAGAAGGCCTGTGCCGGAAGCCGCCAACATCACCGCGAGCGTCGCGATGAAGGGAAAGATCTTGAGCTTCGTGATGAGAAGACCGTTAAGGGACCCTGCGACGGCGCCCGCCGCCAGACCTCCGGCAAGGCCAGGGATAAGCCCGTATGGGCTCAGATAGGCCGAGACGACGCTCGACATTGCGGCGACGGAGCCGACCGACAGATCGATGCCGCCTGTCATGATCACGAAGCACATGCCAAGTCCGACCAGCGCGAACATGGAATTGTAGCGAAGCACGGTCAGGATGTTGTAGGCGCCGATGAAGCCGTCGTAGCGCCAGGCGCCGAAGCCCACCAACAGTGCGAGCGCAATGAGAATGCCGAGGCCGGAGCCCGCGAACTGCAGGCGTTTCATGCGCGTTCCGCCCGCTGGAGCCAGACCGCCAGAACGATAAGGAGGGCTTTCGCGATCAGCCCCGCGGCGTCAGGCACACCGTTCGCCAAAAGAGTGTAGCGAACGAGTTGGATGATGAGAGCCCCCAGCAGCGTGCCAAAGATGGAGGCTCGTCCCCCGGACAATAGCGTCCCGCCAACGGCGACTGCCGCAATGGCGTCGAGTTCCATGCCCATGCCGATGAGATTGGCGTCCGCGGCCGAATTTTCGGCGATGACGATGAGGCCCGCAACGCCGGCGCAAAGGCCAGACACGACATAGACCAGGCGCTTGACGCGCCGAACAGGAACGCCCGCGAGCCTCGCCGCGGCCTCGTTGCCTCCGACCGCTAGAACCTGGCGGCCAAATACAGTTCTCCGTAGAATCCACGCGGCGATCAGGACGATAACCGCCATGATGTAGACCTGGAACGGTATCCCGAAGACCCTTCCGATCGCAATCGCCTGAAATTCCGGCGCCTTAAACACCTGCAGATCGCCGTTTGTCCAAACCTGGGCGATGCCCCGTCCCGCGATGAAGAGAATGAGAGTCGCAACGATCGGCTGAATCTTGAAGCTCGAGACGAGCCAGCCGTTGAACAGGCCAAACAGACCGGCGGCGATGATAGGAATTACGATGCTGAGCGCGATATTTACGTAGAGATCATTGCCGTGGAAGAACTTTCCCGTGAAGAAGCCCGGCGCTAGCGCTCCGGCGATCGCCATCAGCGAACCCACGGAAAGATCGATGCCCCCTGTCGCAATCACAAGCGTCATGCCAACGCCTACGATCACGATCGTGCAAACCTGGGTAAGGTTGACGTTCAACGTCTGCAACGTGGCGAAGTGCGGCGTGAATGCGAAATTAAACAGGATAAGCGCGATCAGCGCCGTCAGCGTTCCGTAGCGCTTGAGAAAGGTCAGCGCCCCAAATGGCCCGCGGCCAGACTCAAGGCGCAGTTCGTCCGCGGCAGGCCGATCGACATTGACGGTCACGCCAGCTCTCCCTGAGCCATCGCGTGCATCACCACCGACTCGCTGACCCGATCATGCTCAAGTTCCGCGACTGTCTCGCCATCTCGTAAGACGAAGACGCGGTCAGCGCCTTCGACAATCTCCTCAAGTTCCGACGAGATCATCAACACGCCAAGCCCTTCTTCCGCGAGACGGCGAATGAGCTTCTGGATTTCGGCCTTGGCGCCGACATCGATGCCCCGCGTCGGTTCGTCAAAAATGAGAAGTTTCGGGTTCATGCAAAGCCAGCGGGCCAGCAGCACCTTCTGCTGGTTACCACCCGAAAGCTGCCGGATCGGTTGCTCTGGGCTTGCGCACTTGACGCCGATCTCTTTGATGAACCGGTCGACGACAGCACGCTGGCGCGATTCGTCGACGATGCCCGATCGCGACAACGCTGGAAGCAGGGCGAGGGTCATGTTCTCGCGAACGGACATGCCCGGAATGATGCCTTCCCGCTTGCGGTCCTCCGAGCAAAAGCCCATCCCCGCCCGGATCGCCTCCGCGGGCTCTTTGAAGTTGCGGGCTTGGCCAAGGTAAGTGATTTCGCCTTTTTCATGCGGATCAGCGCCAAAAATTGCGCGCGCCGTCTCCGTCCGCCCGGCGCCCAGCAAGCCAGCGAGTCCCACGATTTCGCCTTTGCGGACAGATAGGCTCACATCGTGCACACGATGTCCGACGGCCAATCCATCGGCGCGCAGCAATTCTTCGCCGATCGAATGTTGGCCGCCAGCAAACGCCGTCGCGCCCTTCTTGCGCATCTCGACGAGATCCCGCCCCAGCATGGTCGCGACCAGCTGCAGCTTCGACACGTCCTTCATCGCCGAGACTCCGACGGTGACGCCGTCCCGCATGATCGTGACCCGGTCGCAGACCTCAAACAATTCGTCGAGCTTATGGCTGACGAACACCACCGACACGCCCTGCGACTTGAGCCTGCGGATTGTCTGGAAAAGAACGCGGACCTCGTGGTCCGCCAGCGACGACGTCGACTCGTCCATAACCACAAGCTTGGCATTGAAAGACACGGCGCGGGCGATAGCGACCATCTGCTGAACAGCCGTGCTGAAATCGCCGAGCGGCCGGCGGACGTCGAGGGAGACGTCGAATTCCTTGAGTAGCGCCGCGGCGCCCTCGTCCATGAGCCTCCATGCAAGGAATCCGGCACGATTGCGGATTTCGCGGCCGAGATAGATGTTCTCGGTCACGGAGCGAAGTGGAATGAGGTTGATTTCCTGAAAGATTGTGCTCACGCCGCTGCGCTGGGCCTCCTGAGGCGAGCCTGCGGTCCAGGGCTTTCCGTCGAAGATGATCTCACCGGCATTGCGAGCCAAGAAGCCGTTGAGCACTTTTATCAGAGTTGATTTGCCGGCGCCGTTCTGACCGATCAGCGCCATCGCTTCGCCCGGCGCGACCTCAAAGGACGCGTCGCGCAAAGCCTGCACCGGGCCGAACGCCTTATCTATCCCGCTCATCCTGAGCAGCGGCTCAACCGTCATCGAAACGGATCCGTGTCTAAAGAAAGGGTGCGGGCGCCTGATACAGGCGCCCGCGAGGCTCAGAACGCCTCAGGCATGTAGCTTTGGATATTGTCCTTCGTGAAGGTGCGGTCGGTGTTGACGACCCAGATCGGGATCTCCTTGCCGTCCGCGTAGTCAACGATGGCCTGGAAAGCCTTCGGTCCGAAATGCGGGTTGCACTCGACGAGGACGGCGATCTTGCCGTCCGCAACCGCCTGCGCAGCATCCTTGGTGCCGTCGATCGACGCGATCAGCAGGTCTTTGCCGGGCGTCTTGCCAGCAGACTCCATGGCGGCGATGGCGCCCATGCTCATTTCGTCGTTATGAGAATAGAGTGCCGTCGCTTCGGGGTGAGCCTGATAGAGCGCCTCGAACACCTGCCTGCCCTTGTCGCGAGCAAAATCGCCCGACTGGGAGGCGATGATCTGCATATCCGGGAAGGCTTTGATGGCGTCCGTGAAACCCTTGGCGCGATCGTTGGCCGGCGACGAGCCTGTCGTTCCCTCGAGCTGGATGATCTTCGCCTTGCCATTGACAGCCTTGGCGAAGAGTTCGCCGCACATCTGCCCTTCCTTAACGAAGTCGGACCCGATGAACGCAACGTAATCGCGGCCCGCCTTAGCCAGCGAGGCGTCGACGCTGCGATCGATACAGAACAGAGGGATGCCGGCGTTCTTGGCCTCCATGACGGCCGGAACCAGCGGCTTCTCTTCGCGCGGGGCGAGCAGAATGACGTCGACGCGTTGCGCGATCATCGAGCGCACGTCAGCCACTTCCTTGGCGGCCGAGCCCGCCGCGTCGGTATAGACGAGCTGCCAGCCACGCTTCGCGGCCTCGTCCTTCATGCTCTGGGTCTGAGCCAGACGCCAGGGATTGTTGCTCTCCGTCTGCGCGAAGCCAACCTTATAAACGTCCTTTTTCTTCAGTTTGGGAAGCTCGGCGGCCCAAGCCATGTTGGGGCTCAGGCTTATGGCGGCAAGGCCGCCCGCCGAAGCGGTCAGCAGAGAACGACGTGTGATAATCATAGTGTTTCTTCTCCCTAAAGTTGCTTCGACCACCCCTACGGCAGAACGAAGCGAGCATTGAAACCTTTTTTGGGCTTCTATCGAGAGCGCCGCGCTGCTTCTTGACGAGCAGTCGATGCGCCAGCCGCGTCGCAGTCCCGACCGTGCCGAGGCCATGACGCAAAAATTTAAGCCACCTTGTCCGTGACCGATCCGCGATCCGACAGGATCATATCGGAAGCCTTCTCCGCTATCATGATCGTGGCCGCATTTGTATTGGCGCTGACCATGACGGGCATGACCGACGCGTCGACGACGCGAAGGCCGGTCATCCCATGTACCTTCAGCTCCGGATTTACAACCGCCATTGGATCAATTCCCATCTTGCAACTGCCCACGGGGTGGTACTGGGTGTGGCAGTTGCGGCGAACATATTCGTCGAGTTGCGCGTCCGTCTTGACGTCCGGGCCGGGGTCGAGTTCATCGCCGCGATAGGGATCGAAGGCTTTTTGAGCGACAATTTCGCGACCAATCTTGATCCCTTCGCGCAGCAGTCGGACATCCTCGTCAGAAGCGAGATAATTCGGATCGATAGCCGGCGCGACTGTCGGGTCGGTCGAACGGATCATCACTGTGCCGACGCTCTCAGGCCTTTGGACGTTGATCAGCGGCTGAAACCCATGCTGCTTGTAGCGCTGTCTCCCATGATCTCCGTAGAGCACCATGATGAAATGGTACTGGAGATCCGGAGCCACGAGATCCGGCCGGCTCTTGATGAAAGCGACGGCCTGAATGCCGGGGTGGGCGGCGGGCCCAGTCTTGAAAATCGCCCACTGCGCCAATGATCGGGCGGCCTTGAAGGCATTGAGCTCATTCTTCAGTGAGATGGGCTGGGTCGAAAGCTGCCGCATCGAGACCGCGACGTGATCAGACAAATTCCGCCCGACGCCTTTCAACTCGTGCACAACCTTAATTCCAAGCGCGCGGAGATGGTCGCTGTCTCCGACGCCGGAGAGTTGCAGCAACTGCGGCGAATTTATAGCGCCGCCCGACAGAATCACCTCGCTGTCGGCGCGCACCGTCTCAACCCGGCCGTTGCGGATAAATTCAACCGCCGTCGCCCTCCCCCGGTCGACAACCACGCGCTTCGCAAGCGCTCCGGTGATGACCGAGAGGTTCGGCCGCGATAGAGCAGGCCGGAGGTAGCAATAGGCCGTGCTCGCACGCCGTCCGTCCGCGATCGTGCTCTGAAGCGTCCCGAACCCTTCCTGGTTCGCGCCATTGATATCGTTGGTGCGCGGATATCCGGCCTGCTCCCCGGCCGTAAGCCAGGCCTGAGCGAAGGGGTGATAGGACTTGACGCCGACCGTTTTCAGGGGTCCGTCTCCGCCACGAAAGGTATCCGCGCCTCCCTCCCACGACTCGGCTCGCTTGAAATAGGGCAGCACATCCGAATAGGACCAGCCGCGATTGCCAAGCTGCGCCCAACGGTCAAAATCGGACGCGTGGCCGCGTACGTACACCATCCCGTTTATTGAGCTTGAGCCCCCTAGAACCTTCCCCCGCGGCCAATAAAACGTTCTGTCATGACAATGCTTTTGCGGGACCGTATGATAGCCCCAGTCGACCTGCCCGGTCTCCATCAGCCGCAGGTAGCCCGCGGGCATGCGTATGAATGGACTGGTGTCTCGCACGCCCGCTTCCAGAAGCACGACGCTGCGGCCCGGATCCCTGCTCAGGCGGTTCGCCAGCACGCATCCTGCAGATCCGCCGCCAACGATGACAAAATCAGCCACGAGGCTTACCTTCGGTCATTTCTCTCCCTCTGCCGATACCATCGGTGAAAGCGCTTTCATGTGTCTTTGCACAGCTCCCAACATCGCGACAAGCATCCTCTAGCCGTGATGGAGACGCGCTTCAGGTTGGGCACAGGCGAGACCTGAGCAGGACGAGCAAAACGGCGGCCCCGGAACTACGCCACTAGATCAAGCGCGCCGGCGGGCGCGAGCCCCGCCGATCCGATGGCCTGCCGGATACGCGCGATTTCAGCTTCCGAAAGCTTCATCAGCGGCGGTCGGACCACGGCGCGCTTCATGCGGCCTAGCAGCAAGAGCGCCTCCTTCATTCGATTGTGCATGTCGAGAAACGGTGCCGCATAGAACGCCTGTGAGAGCGGGTAAATTCGATCGTTAATCGCTTTGGCCTTGACGAGATCGTTCGCCTGAACGGCGCGCCAAAGGGCGGCCTGCAGATCGGCGATCACGCTGCCCGATCCCGATAGCAGGCCGTTGCAGCCGAGCGTGAGCGAAGCCATCAGCCAGGAACTGTGCGTCGTGAGGACATTGACGGGACGGGGCAGCGTTTGGAGCGTGCGGATCTGCTTCTCGTGCAGCATTGGATCGTTGCACCAGTCCTTGATAGCCCGGATGCTGGGGACCGCGTCGACAAGCTTTAGCAGCATGTCCAGCGGGTACGAGACATTGCTCCTCTCTGGATACTGGAAGCAAATAAGCGGCAAATCGGTCGCATCCGCGATGGCCTTGAAGTGAGCGACCGCCATTTCCGGCCGCAGCTGACCGCCCATGGCAAGCGAATAGGAGGGGAACACGAGCAGGGCGGAGGCGCCGCCTTGATCCATCATACGCGCGAGGCGGGCGGCCTCGAAGCTGCCATCGGCATAGACACCGCTGATCACCGGCAGCCGATCGCCGATCTCGTCGACGGTCGCTTCAAGCAATCCCCGCTGCTCATCGAACGTACAGCTGCTGACCTCGGAGGCATGTCCATTGACGGTCACGGCGGAAAGCCCATGGACTGCCGCGACGTCCCGCAAGTGCTTGCGTGTGTCCGCCCAGTCGATGGAGTAGTCATCCTTGAAGGCGAGCAAAGTCGCTGGGATGACGCCATGCGGGACATAGTCTTGAAATCGTCTCATCGAAGCCTCCTGCCTTCCATCGATCTTATTTGAGCCACATACCGCCGGTGACGTTGACCGTGTGCCCAGTCATGTAGCTTGCCTGATCGGACGCCAGAAACACGGCGATCGGCGCGACGTCCTCCGGCTGCCCGAGGCGCCCGAGCGGGATCGTCGCGGTGCGCTCTTCGGCGCTCGGCAGTCCCATGACACGCTGCTCCTCCTCCGCCCTATCGCGCATCCCCGTCCGCATGATGATGCCCGGACAGATGGCGTTTACCGTAATGCGATCACCGGCCAGTTCGAGGGCAAGGGTTTCCGTGAGCCCAATAATCGCGAACTTCGAGGCGCAATAGGCGCCGTAATGGGCCTTCCCGCTTTTCCCCATCCAGGACGAGATGTTGATGATTCGGCCCGCGTTGCTTTCGCGCAGATGCGGGATTGCGGCCCGCGTCGTGTGGAAGAGCCCGTCGACGTTGATGCGCTGCGTATCGGCCCAATCTTGAAGTCTAATTGTCTCGATCGAACCCAGTCTGAGAATTCCCGCCGAATTGACCAGGACATCGAGTTGGCCCAACGCTTTGGTCAGCGCTTTCACGGCGGCGCCAATCGACGCCGGGTCGGAAACGTCGGCGCGCGCGACGCTCGCCTTGCCGCCGCGCTCCTCGATCTCGGCCTTTATGCTTTCAAGGCCGCCTTCATCGATATCCAGCAAAGCAACCGCGCATCCGGCCGCTGCCATCTCGCGGCCGATTGAACGCCCGATGCCTGAGGCGCCGCCGGTGACAATCGCCGTTTTGCCGGAAAGGCTGCTCACGCTGGTTTCCGCCTTAAGCTGCGGCCTCGCCGGGCTTATCTGGCACCCACTTCAGAATGTGCTCCGCGACCGCAACCAAGACTGCGTTTTGGTTATGGACCTCGACTTTCGCGCGACTCCGCCGGCGCTCTACCTCGATCTCCGAAATGGTGTAAGTTACCCGAATGCTGTCGCCAAAGAATACCGGGGCCAGGAAGCGCACGCGGTCATAGCCGAGCGAGACCGGCGTGGAATCAAGGCCTTTCGCAAGGGCGCGATCGATCATCATCGTCGAAGCGGTGGACATGTAGCCAACCATCAGCGCGCCGTGAGCGATGCGCTGGCCATACTTGGACTTCTTCATGTAGACATCGTCGACGTGGTTGCCGGAGAAATCACCTGTTATACCGGCGAACATGTAGACGTCGGTCTCGCTAACCGTCTTTCCGAAGCGCACCGAGTTCGCCGAGCGCGACATGCATTGCAGTCATGGCTTTCCTCTTTCGTATTCTTAAGCGCTCAGGCCTTCGCGAGCGCGCGAGGTATCTGGTTGCGCCTCGCCCACGACAGCGCGCATCTCCAGAAGCTGGGCTATCTTGGCCTCGCCATACCCAAGCTCCTTGAGAATCTCGATGGTCTGCGCGCCAAGCTTTTGCGGGGGCAGCTTCACCACGGCAGCTTGGCCATCGTAGCGGATTGGATGATTGACCAGCGTCACGTCAGACCCGGTTGCGCCGGGAACGGTGACAAGGCTGCCGTTGTGCTTGACCTGAGGATCGTCGAGAAGCGCGCGATAGTCGTTGACGACGGAATGCCACACGCCTGCCTTAGTCAGGATTGTGACCCAGTCCGCTGTCGTCTTTTGCATCAGAGCCTTGGCGATCGTGCGGGCCGCTTCTTCACGACGCGCCCAGGACTCGGCCTCCGGCACACGTTCGACCTCGGGGATGTCCAACGCCATTGATATGACGTCCAGCGAGCCCAGCGATATCGCGATAAAGCTGTCCTTCGTGTGATAAATTCCGTAGGGAGCGCCGTAATACCACCCGGCGAGGTAATCGCTCTGACGGATGTCATCGGCGCGCTCGCCATTCAGGTAGGTGACCAGCGATTCCATTTGCAGATCGAGCGCCGCCGACAGCAAATTGACGTCGACGCGGCCGCCCCGTCCCGTGCGTTCGCGACGAAGCAGCGCAGCAAGGATGCCGCCCGCGAATAAAGCCGCCCCGTGGTGGTCGACAGCGGATACGCCAACAGCTCTCGGACCACCGTCCTTGGTGCCCGTGATGGCGGCGAGGCCGGACAGAGCCTGAATGATAAGATCTTGGCCCGGTCGATTGACATAAGGGCCGTCGGAGCCGAAGCCAGAAGCTGCGGCATAGATGATATCTGGCTTGATAGCGCGCAAATCCTCATATCCGAGACCGAATTTGTCCATGACCCCCGGACGATAGTTCTCGGCGACGACGTCGGCGGTAGCGATCAGGGCTTTCGCGACCGCTAGTCCCTCGGGGTCCTTTAGGTTGAGCGCAAGACTTCGCTTGTTGCGGTTGCCCGCGAGCAAAAGCATCGTCTGACCGTCAAGTCGGCGGTTTGCGCCACCCCACTGGCGTTGAAAAGCGCCTTTGATCGGCTCAATCGCAATAACGTCCGCGCCGAGGTCGGCGAGAAACTGGACGCCGACTGGACCCATAAGAAAATGGTTGAAACTGACGACCCGTATACCCTCGAGATGATCCATTCCGAAGTCCCAATGAAAGCGCTTTCATTTGTGTCACGCTTTTTACGCTCTTGCAACCCGTCATGTGACGAACTTCGCTACGACGACTGGGCCGACCGGCGGGGTTCCGGTAAACGCCAATCGCGGACTGTCATGGCATTTGATCGGGACGGGCGAATTTAGTTCAAGTTTGGCTCGCCAAACGACAGGCGCTCCGCTTGCCCTACGTCACCCCCATCACCAGCCCCTCGATGTCGTGCTTTTGCACAACGGGGATTAGCTGATCTACGACCTGACAAACTAAGTGGTCGCGAACGACGGCAGGCAACGCGTCGTAGTACGCCTGCGTCACCATGAGGTCGTGCAGCTCGTCGTGGCCTGCGCCCGGCGCATCGACGCCGAGCACGAGAACAGGGCGTGCGATCGGCGAGCTATGCTTCGTGCCGCGATGAACGGTCAGCGCTGAGCGGCAGGAAATGTCCCCCATCTGAGGGAACTTGCGGACGCCGCGCTCAGCGAAGCGCGGCCAGAGGTCTCCCGGCGGGAACATTTCGTGTTTCCATGAGCGGCCGTCGTCCCATTGCGTCCCGGGCGCGATTTCGAAAGGGCCCATGTCCTCAGTCACGTCAACGCCTGTGAGATTAAAGGCCAGCGAGGTTATGCGGTGATCTCGCCAGGTGTCTTGCGGAGAGGGGAAGTCGCGATGCCATGGCTGGTTCATCGCGCCTTCGAAGGGAGTGTCGAAGCCAATTTCGACTATTTTGTAGTCGGAGCCCAGGACCGCTCCGCACATCGCCGTGACCCAGGGGTGTGCGCAAAGGTCGGCAAACCCGCCGAAGGCCTGCGGATGGATCTCTACGTACCAACGGCGCGGGCCACGGCCAACAGCGCCTCCTGGGCGCTGGATCGCCTCCCAGAAGGCCGTCAACATGTCTTCACGCATGCGCTCGGCCCATTGGCGGGAGAAAGCGCGTTTTAGGCCTACAACGCCGTCGCGGGAAAGAGTCTCCAAGTCGGCGCTGACATCAACCCCCGTCATTTCCGTGGTGGCGTGAGCCGTCATAGTGGTCGCTCCTCATTCAAAGGTTTCTAAACCCCAACCGCCGCAGCACCGCCAGGTTCCGGGAGAAGAGGCACGCCTTTAGGTGCTCATTGCGTAACTCACGACTTTTTGCGGCGACGACAAGGCTTTCGCCAATCGCCCAATTTCATTTTGAAATGGTACCGCCACGAGCGGTAAAGCACCATGCCCTCAGGCGGATCGCCGCTCCCGGTTCTTGGCATTAATTTGCGCCATGAGTATGGGTCCAAGTGAAAACTCTCCCTCACTGGCCTTCCGCGTCAATTCGCGCAAATAGCCGCCCGCTGATTAAATCGTACAACTTCGCTGGAGCAGGCAAGCCACCACCACCGCCGCTTCCGCCTCGCCCATAGCAGTTCGCGCCTCCTCCCATCTCATCAACCGACCAGGCGGCGCGAACGGATCATGAAGCAATTCAAATCAGCTAGACAGGCGCAACGGTTCCTGATGGTTCACGATCAAGTCGCGAACCTCTTCCACATCCCTTATCCCGAATCCGTCCCTGCTGACTTCCGCCGCGCTTCGCGCGCGCGAGCCTTTGCGGTCTGGAGCGAGATTTCCAAGACTGCCGCCACTGCCTGACTCTCGGCTCTCAGAAAATCGCCTTCTTCAGCTCAGCGCGCGGTTAACCTGACGGTTCCATCGTATCCCGTGGCAAGCTGGCATGTTCCGCCAAATCCCCGAACGTCTGCAATACCGGAGAGAACCTTTGCGCTTGGTATGGTACTGAGCGCGTGCCCCGATATCGTGGACTACGCCAAAGGCGGGATTTGCGCATTGGCGTGCGGATTCCGACGAAGCCGGCCACGCATTCCAAGATGAAGCCGGCCACCGATTCCGATTTGAAGCCGGCCGGGATTCCGATTTGATGTCGGCCACCCGGCGTCTGCTTCCGCGGATCTCTGCGATGATGTTTTGCCCGGAGCCGTTGGTCAAGCGGGCTTGGATTTGGATATCCTCAAGAGCTGGGGTGGCGGTGGGTAACGGCGGGCGGAGCGGGCTTTCCATTTCGCCGTAGCGGAGCCCGCCGTTATCCACGGCCTTCGCGCCGAGAGTGCAGCGAGCGGGCCGCCCGCGCGCATCTTGGTTTCAGGATGAAGACGGCCGCTTGCGCAAGCTCTCGCCGGCCAGTTCGATGCGATAGGCGTTGTGAATGACGCGGTCGAGGACGGCGTCGGCGAGCGTGGGAATGGCGATCAGGTCATGCCAGCGGTCCACGGGAACCTGGCTGGTGATGATGAGCGAGCCCTTGTCGTAGCGGTCCTCGACGATTTCGAGGAGGTCGCGGGCCTGTTGGGGGGTGAGCGCTTCGGGGCCCCAATCGTCGAGGATGAGCAGCTTTACGCGCGCGAGCGAGCGCAGGAGCCGGGCGTAGCGGGCGTCGCCGTGGGCGATGGCGAGATCGGCGAACAGCCGGGGCATGCGGGTATAGAGGACGGAGAGGTTTTCCCGGCACGCCTTGTGGCCAAGGGCGCAGGCGAGCCAACTCTTGCCCAGGCCGCTCGCCCAGGCCGCTCGCCCAGGCCGCTCGCCCAGGCCGCTCGCCCAGGCCGCTCGCCCCGGTCAGGAGCAAATAACGGCGCTCGGCGATCCAGTCGCAAGCGGCGAGCTTGAGAAACAGCGCGCGGTCGAGCCCGCGAGAACTTTGATAGTTGACGTCCTCGACGCTGGCCGGGTGACGCAGCCTGGCGACCCTGGCGCGCGTTTCGAACTGCTTTTGCCGGCGTAGCGTGAGTTCGTATTCGAGCAGCAGGCCGAGCCATTCGGCGTGTTCGAGGCTACGCGCCTCGGCATTGTGCTCCAGTTCCTTGAAGCCTTTGGCCAGGCCATAGAGGCCGAGCGCGTGCAATTGGTCAAGGGTCGGATGAGCAAGCATGGGATTTCCTGTCAGTTGTAGTAGCGGGGACCGCGCACGTTGGCGTGGTCGATGAGCGCGACGGGGCTGCTGTCTGCGCCCGACGGGTCGAACTTGCGGGCGAGTAGCGACGCGACGCCCTTGCAATTGAGGACGCCCAATTCGACGGCTCGGGCCGAGACCGCCTCGAGGCGGCCCGTGTCGAGACCGCGATAGGCGCGCAGAATGCCGAGGCAGGTGCGGAACCCCTGTTCGGGATGCGGCCGGCTGGCGAGCACGCCGACGAAAATCTCCGCCTCGCGGATCTCTCCCGTCGTCGGATCGGCAATTCCGATCCGCTTGCCCGAATAGTCGACGAACGCCTTCTCCCCGGCGACGTGGTGCTGGCGCATCACCGGGGTCAGCCGCCGTTCGAATCCGCGAAGCAGATCGCAGAAGCGGCTGTAGCCGTAACCCTCGGGATGGACCTCTCGGTATTCCTCCCAGAGGATCGACATCGTGACGCCGGGACGCCTCAGTTCGCGCGCCAGAGCGGACCAGTCCGGCTCGACCCGCCGCCGCTGGCCTTGCGTGACCCCGACCCGTCCAAACAGCCGGGTTTCCAGAGCCTCTTCGGTGATGTCGTCTGCCAGCGGCCATGCCAGCCCGGCCGCCGCCGCCCGCTTCAGATTGTCCTGGATCGTCGAGCGCGCCACGCCAAGACGTCGCCCGATCTCGCGCGCCCTCACCCCATCGTGGTGAAGCCGCAATAAGTGTCGCAATTGCCGCATGCTCAGTTCCCGCTTCGCCGGCATCCCGATCTCCTCGTCGACCATCGACGGGCCAGGAGGGCCGCAGTTGCTGAACCGCGGGGAGCAAACATTGAGAGCCGTGACCGGCTCGGGTGGCCGGCTTCATTTCGGAATGGTGGCCGACATCAAATCGGAATCCCTGGCCGGATTGCGTCGGAATTCGCAGCGTCGAGCCTCTGGCGCTGGGAAGGCCTTGTAGAGCGAGGACTTGTCGTGGATGTTCAAATTGTCCTGCACGAGCGTGATCTGCTCGGCGTCGGCGAAGCGACTGTCCGAGATCTCTTTTAAAACCTGGGCGTAATCGATGGCCGTGTGCCGGTCCGTCACCTTGACGTGTCGCCATCCTTCAAGAGGGGCGAACATCATGAAGAGGTTGGCGACGCCGTTGCGTTCATACTCGTAGTCATAACGGGCGGGGCTCCCCGGCTTCATGGGGATCGGGGCGCGCGTCTCGGAAATCAGCTGCTTCGACGTCTCGTCGAGACAGACCAGCGGGCGCTTGGGATCGTGCGGCCGCCGGTAGGCCTCCAGCACCTCCTCCATTCCCGCGACGAAGGCGGCGTTGGCCTGCGGCGGAATCACCCAACACTTCCTCGTATGGGGCTTGAGGATGCTCGTATGGGGCTTGAGGATGTTTTTTTAAAACACGGCCAATCGTGCTGTCGCTGGCGCGATCGACGATCTGCAGCTCCACGACCTTCTCCTCCAACAACCGCAGGCTCCAGCGCGCGAAACCCTCGGGAGGATCGGAGCACGCCAAGGCGATCAGCTTCGCCTCCTTCTCCCCGTCGAAGATCCGCGGCACAGGCGGCGTCTCTCGCGCCTTGCGGCTTAGCACCGCGTCCAGACCTTCCTCGACCAATTGCCTGCGAGTCCGGTAAACCATCGAGGCGGTCGTATCCAACGCCTTGACGATCTCGCTGTCGCTCCAACCTTCCCCCGCTTCCGAAATGTCCGCCTTCAGCAAGATCTGGACCTTCGTCAGCCGCGTCGCCGGGATCTCGCCTTTCCTTCTCAGGCCCTCAAGGCGCTCGCGCTCCTCAGCGCTCAGACGAACCACGTATCGCTTTACTGCAACCTCTCGCGACCCCATCCTCGCCTCCATCCATAAAGGTGACCAGCGCGAGTAAATCAATAAAAGGTTGCAACTTAGTTGAAGCGCGCGACTAGGCTGTGTGGACGAATTTGATCAAGCAAAGGGCGGCTGCGAAGCTGACGATTGATCTGAAGTTTCGTTCGGTCTTTTCGCATCGGAGCGCGACCCGCTTGAAGCGCTTGAGCCGTCCGACGCCCTGCTCGATGCGGGCGCGGGCCTTGTAGAGGGTGCGGGCGAAGAAGGCTGGCTTGTTGTTTTCGTTCGTCTTGTGCGGGATGACCGGAGCGATGCCGCGCGCTCTCGCGGCGTCCCGGTTGGCCTTGCTGGCGTAGCCTTTGTCGAGAGATGACGGCGCGGGGCTGAATGTCGGGCCCGATATCGAGCAGGGTTTCGAAGTGACGCCCGTCGAAGGCTTCGCCGCCGGTCAGGTCGAAGGCGATGATGTCGCCTGAGGCGTCCGATTTTGCGTGAATTTTCGTGCTGAAGCCGCCACGCGAGCGCCCCAGCGCTTGGCCTTCTTGCCCCCCTTTGCTCCAGCCCCCGACACGTGAGCGCGCACGATGGTGGAGTCGAACATCTGAATAAGATGCGCCGTGGAACTCATGGACGCGAGCGTGTCGAAGAAGGCCTCGAAGACGCCAGCCTTGCTCAAGCGATCGAAGCGTTTCCACACGCTGTTCCAAGGACCGAAGCGTTCCGGCAGCGCGCGCCAGCGCACGTTCTCGACGGTGAAGAAATGAAGCGCCTCGAGGAAGCGGCGGTCATCCTCAGCCTTGCGTCCTCGCCGCGGCAGACAGGCGCGAAACACCGCAAGCGTGTGCGTCCAATCGTCCTCATCCATCTTTGTCGACATCGGCTCCGGCCCCTGATTCGGTCGGAGTCCTATGAAATCATGCCCAATTCAACGAAGGAATCCCAAAAAACACCATCTGTCGAAATTTCGTCCACACGGCCTAGTCGGCCAATTCATCTCAAAGGACAGGATCTAAGCTCTTGAGCTTGATCCGAGCGGTCTCGGTTGTGAAGCGCCAGTCAGCCTTGGCGTGATGCTGGTTGCGGTGATTGGCCCAGGCGGCGACTTCGCGTTCGAGGGCGGCTTTGTCGGGGATGCGACGATCCAGACATTGAGTGGAGAGGACCGCGAGTTCCAACTCCGCCAGGTCTAGCCACGACCCATGCTTGGGAGTGTACACCCACTCAAATCGCTGGACGAGGCGTCGAGCCTCTGGCGCTGGGAAGGCCTTGTAGAGCGAGGACTTGTCGTGGATGTTCAAATTGTCCTGCACGAGCGTGATCTGCTCGGCGTCGGCGAAGCGACTGTCCGAGATCTCTTTTAAAACCTGGGCGTAATCGATGGCCGTGTGCCGGTCCGTCACCTTGACGTGTCGCCATCCTTCAAGAGGGGCGAACATCATGAAGAGGTTGGCGACGCCGTTGCGTTCATACTCGTAGTCACAACGGGCGGGGCTCCCCGGCTTCATGGGGATCGGGGCGCGCGTCTCGGAAATCAGCTGCTTCGACGTCTCGTCGAGACAGACCAGCGGGCGCTTGGGATCGTGCGGCCGCCGGTAGACCTCCAGCACCTCCTCCATTCCCGCGACGAAGGCGGCGTTGGCCTGCGGCGGAATCACCCAACACTTCCTCGATGGGGCTGGCGTATGGGGCTTGAGGATGTTTTTTTAAAACACGGCCAATCGTGCTGTCGCTGGCGCGATCGACGATCTGCAGCTCCACGACCTTCTCCTCCAACAACCGCAGGCTCCAGCGCGCGAAACCCTCGGGAGGATCGGAGCACGCCAAGGCGATCAGCTTCGCCTCCTTCTCCCCGTCGAAGATCCGCGGCACAGGCGGCGTCTCTCGCGCCTTGCGGCTTAGCACCGCGTCCAGACCTTCCTCGACCAATTGCCTGCGAGTCCGGTAAACCATCGAGGCGGTCGTATCCAACGCCTTGACGATCTCGCTGTCGCTCCAACCTTCCCCCGCTTCCGAAATGTCCGCCTTCAGCAAGATCTGGACCTTCGTCAGCCGCGTCGCCGGGATCTCGCCTTTCCTTCTCAGGCCCTCAAGGCGCTCGCGCTCCTCAGCGCTCAGACGAACCACGTATCGCTTTACTGCAACCTCTCGCGACCCCATCCTCGCCTCCATCCATAAAGGTGACCAGCGCGAGTGAATCAATAAAAGGTTGCAACTTAGTTGAAGCGCGCGACTAGCGTTTAGGCGCGTTTAAGCGCGGCTATTTGCGTTTATTGAGCCTGCTTGGGCGGGTCCGCAGTTCGAGCCGAGCCGGGCGTTAACCCTTGAAGGCCGCACCGGGCGGTCCGGAACGTCAGGCTCCGCGCGCGACGCCCTTCGCTGTGGCCAGCGAGCCAGCCTCGAGCTCGCAATAGAGCAGCCGCTCTGGATCCACAGGTCCAGGCATGGATATTTGGCCCTTGGGCGCGCATTGAAACCCCATCCGGGCGTAGTAGGGCTCATCGCCGACCAGGAGGACGAGCTTCCAGCCGGCGGCCTTCGCGGCTTCGAGCGAGCGATTGACGAGCGCTTCCCCGATCCCCTGGCTGCGGAACACCGGCTCGACGATCAGGGGCCCGAGCAGCAAGGCCGAGGCGTCGCCGATGACGATCGGAGTCATTGCCGAGGCGCCGACCAGGAGCGTGCCGACGCGGGCGACAAAACTCAGCGCCGGATCGGCGGGTGTCGTCTCGCGGATGCGATAGGCCGTGCGCGCATATCGGCCGGGGCCGAACACCCGCTCGTTGAGGCGTTCGATGGCGTCGGCGTCGCCGTCCGTCGCCGGCTCCAGGATAAGGGAGAGATCGTGCATCGCCCTCGCTTTAGCACGTTAGCGCGAGGCGGCTAGAACTCAAGTCGCGCCCTTCGGTCAGGCGCCAACCAGATTGGGGTCGCGCCAGGCGCGCTCAAATGGCAGGCGCCAGGCATGGGGCGCGATCAGCTGATAGATCGACTGCGGCCCCCAGCTGCCGGGCGAGTAGATCTTGACCGGCGGCGGCAATTCGAGCAGCGGCTGCGAGACTTCCCACAGCCGCTCGATGCCGTCCGCCGAGCAGAACAGCGTGTGGTCGCCGCGCATGGCGTCGAGGATGAGCCGCTCATAGGCCTCTAGAACGTCGCCGCCCATGCCAGTTTCGTGCATTGCGAATTGCAGGCTCTGCTTGTCGAGCCGCATTCCCGGGCCGGGCTTCTTGCCGTAGAAAGACAGCGACACCTTGGACTCGTCGGCGAGATCGAACGTCAGGTGATCAGGTCCCTGCGAACTCAGGCCGGAATCCCCTGGGAACATGCTCTTTGGCGGTTCGCGGAAAGCAATGGAAATGATGCGCTGGCCTCCCGCCATACGCTTGCCAGTCCGTAAGAAGAACGGCACGCCCGCCCAGCGCCAATTGTCGATGAAGCATTTGAGGGCGATGAAAGTCTCGGTGTCCGATTCCGGATCAGCGCCCGGCTCCTTGCGGTAGCCAATAAACTGACCGCGCACGGTGTGCGCAGGATCGACTGGCATGAGCGAGCGGAAGACCTTGTTTTTTTCTTCACTGATCGGCCCGGGCGCGAGCGAGGTCGGCGGCTCCATCGCCATGAAGCCCAGAATCTGGAAAAGATGCGTCACCACCATGTCGCGATAGGCGCCGGTCTGCTCGTAGAAGGCGATCCGATTGCCGATGTCGAGCGTCTCCGGCACGTCGATCTGCACATGATCGATGAAATTGCGGTTCCAGATCGGCTCGAACAGGCCATTGGCAAAACGGAAGGCGAGGATGTTTTGCGCCGGCTCCTTGCCGAGGAAATGGTCGATGCGGAAAATCTGGTCCTCGGCGAACACCTTGTGCAACGCCTCGTTGAGGGCGATTGCGCTCTCGAGATCGGTTCCGAACGGCTTTTCCATAATGACGCGCGATCCGCCCGCGAGTTGGGCCTCACTCAGCATTTTGATCGCTGACAGCGCGGCGTTCGGCGGCACGCTCAGGTAGTGGACACGCTGGCTCTCCTCGGCGAAGGACGTCGCCGCCCGATCGACTGCTTCCTTCAAAGCGCCAGCGCCGGCCGCGATCGGCACGTAGTCGAGCAGCGCTTCGAACGCCGGCCAGGCCTCCTTCTTCGGGTGATGGGCCTGTCCCCCGAAGACGGCGTCGCGGGCGACGGCGCGGAAGCCCTCCGCGTCGAGCGCGTCCAGCGATACGCCGATGATCCGGCATTTCGAGATGAAGCCGGCGCTCACCAGGTGAAAGAGGCCAGGCAGCAGCTTCTTGTGGGCGAGATCCCCGGTCGCGCCAAACAGGACGACGATCTGAGGCAGCTTGGGGCCTACCCCCGCAGGTATCTTAGCCATTGCCATCCCCACTCTCGCCCTTTGATTCCACGCTAGATCGCGCGTCACTCTCTCGTGTCCGGACGACAGAAACACGACAAACTCGAGATATGTCACTCGCCGACGATTTCACCGCCGCAATCTGAGGCTTGCCCACCCTTCGAGCTCGATCCGCTCGGCGAGATCAAACCCTTGCGCCCGCCAGGACGCGAGTACGCCCGGAACATCAGCAAGAAGCAGGCCGGAGACGATCGCTTCGCCGTCCGCGCTGACGACCGCCGCGAGCGAGGGCGCGAGCAGCCGCAGGGGCTTCGCCAGAATGTTGGCGAACACGAGGTCGTAAGGGGCGGCCTCGCGCAGCGCGGCGTTCTCGACGCCGCGCGAGACGATCGCATGGGCCAGGACGCCCGCGCCATTCAGCCGGGCGTTGGCGTTGGCGACTGCGACCGCCACGGAATCGATGTCGCCGAGCCAGACCTTGCGGCGCAGGACCCTGGCCGCGGCGATGGCGAGCACGCCCGCGCCGCAGCCGACGTCCAGAACGCGCTTTGGCCGCCGGCGCTTGAGCAGGCGGTCGAAATGCAGGAGACACCCGCGGGTCGTGCCATGATGGCCGGTGCCGAAGGCGAGCCCGGCCTCGATCTCGATCGCGACGTCGTTCGCCTGAACCCGCGAGCGATCGTGGCGCCCATGAACAAGAAAGCGGCCGGCCCGAACGGGTTTGAGGCCGGCCAGCGAATTGGCGACCCAGTCGCGCTTCTCCGTCAGGCCGAAGGTCGCCGAGCGGGCGGTCGTTTCGTCCGCGGCGGCGCCGATCAGCGCCCGGATCGCCTCTTCGTCGGGCTCGGAGCCGAAGTAGGCTTCCATGAGCCACGCCCTCCCGCCCCCCGGCCAGGGATCGTCGGTCTCGAACGCGGTCGATGCGGCCTCGGCCGGCTCGAAGCTCTCGACGATGAGATCGGCCACGGCGCGGGCGCGGCGCTCGTCGCTGACGAGGCGCATCATGTGGGCGGCGTTGTTCGGCGGCAGGCCTTCGAGCATGCCGAGCCGAATAGCCCAAACGCGCTCAGACCGCGAGCGGTAGATCGCCGCCGAATTTAACGGCCGCCATGCGTTGTAAGGGGGCGGTCCCCGCGGCAAGACGGGGCTGGCGCGCGAGAGATGCAACCCTTGCGCGAATCCTTGGCCAGGGCAGCGCCAATGATACCAAGACTCGATGATCGGAACCGATCATCGCCTTATGGCCGAAGCGCGAATGCGCGCCCGCGCCGTTGCGCGGGTTTGAGCGCGGTCAGTCGTGCTCAAATAGAATGGGTATAAACGCGCCTAAACGCCAGTAAATGGGAATAAACGCTAGTAAAACCGCTAGCGTTTACTAGCGTTTATTTTTTCGAATTGGGACTTTTCAATGAGTTACAGCCGATTCAAATGAAACAATCTGGCCTCGCTCTCCGCCCGCGTCTGGAGGTTGCGCCCGACCCGTCCAAACCCTTTCCACGCTCCCTTTCGCGGGGTGACGAATCCGCCTCGAGCTCAATCAGGCGAATTCAGATGTATAGCATGAAATTCTGGCTAACACAACAAATTGCAGGGGCGCTTATAGCGCTAGCTGTTGTTCAGGCTGTTTTTCGCTGCGGCTCCAACGCCCTGGCCGGGCTTGACCCGGCCATCCACGCGTTCGACGCGTCAAAATGGCGAGAGCAATTTGCAAGGACAAAAACCTTAGTTCCTCCAAGCCTCTGTTTCACCCGCCGGAGCGCTCTCGGAAAGGGCGCAGCGGTAGATGGCCGGGTCAAGCCCGGCCATGACGAAAAACCGAAAGGCAGACGACGCCCTGCGACCACCGACGGCTGACGCTTCAAGCCAATTAGAGGCGGGATCAATCGCCAGGCGGCTTCCCCCTTTGCCGGCCTCGCGCGGCCGCCCGTTTGCGCCCCAAGCGATTGACCCGCGCCCATCACGCCGGGGCCGGCGTGTTTGGTTCGAGCCCGGTCGCAGGACTGAAGCGCTTTCGGGTCGCCAATACCACCGTATTTTTCCGCAATCGGCGGTGAAAGTGGTCGATAAATTCCCTAATGCCAATTCTATTTGAGCGCGACTCATCGCGCTCAAACCCGCGCAACGGCGCGGGCGCGCATTCGCGCTTCGGCCATAAGGCGATGATCGGTTCCGATCATCGAGGCTTAGTATAAAACGTCGATTGGGTCGCAGTCTGGCGCGCATGTCCATCGAACATCTTCCCCTCATCGTCGCAGCCCTCGCCTTCCTCGTCGCCGGCTTTGTGAAGGGCGTGATCGGCCTCGGGCTGCCGACCGTCTCGATGGGATTGCTCAGTCTCGTCATGGCGCCCGCCAAGGCCGCATCGCTCCTGATCGCGCCGTCGTTCGTCACCAACGTCTGGCAATTCGCCGCCGGCCCGAGTTTCCGGCGGCTGGCGCGCCGGCTTTGGCCCATGCTCGCAGGCGTCGTCTTCGGCGCGCTCGCGGGCGCGGGATGGCTGACGGGAAGCCACGCCGGGCAAGCAGCCGTCGCGCTCGGGCTTCTCTTGATGCTTTACGCCCTGCTCGGCCTCACCTCGGTGCGCTTCTCCGTGGCCCCGGCGGCGGAATGGTGGCTCGCTCCCCTGATCGGCGCGCTTACGGGCCTCGTCACCGCCGCGACCGGCGTGTTCGCGATCCCCGCCGTGCCCTATCTCGGGGCGCTCAATCTGGACAAGGAGGACATGATCCAGGCGCTCGGCCTGTCCTTCACAGTCTCCACCATCGCGCTCGCCGCCTCGCTCGCGGCCGGCGGCGCTTTCGACTTCGGCGATGTCGGCGCCTCGACCGCCGCGCTTACGCCCGCCCTTCTCGGCATGGCGGCCGGCGGAGCCTTGCGCGGCCGGTTCAGCGAGCGGACCTTCCGGCGGATCTTCTTCGGCGGATTGCTTGTACTCGGCGTTCATCTTGCATCGCGGGCGGTGGTGTGAGCTCTAACCAACTTGAGTTTCAGCAATAGAGCGGGTTAGGCGCCGTATTACATCCAATACATGAGGTTGCTGCTCCCCAGCGGAAGAGCGAGCTTATCCGCTTTGGGCTTTGGGCAAGCGAAGGAGAGCAGCGATGGGATATTATGTCGGTTTGGATGTGAGCCTCAAGAGCACGCATATCTGTGTTCTGGACGGGGAGCGTCGGGTGGTTTGGCGGGGCGTTTCGGACACGCAGATTGCGATGATCGCCCAGCTTCTTGCACGGTGGGGCAAGCAGATTGTGCTTGTTGGGCTTGAGACGGGTTCCTTGACGCCCTGGCTTTATCACGGTCTCAGCGATCTTGGTCTTCCCATGGTTTGCATGGATGCGCGCCGGGCTTCGGATGCGCTGAAGGCTCGGGCGGAGAAGTCGGACAAGGCGGATGCTCGTGCGCTAGGACCTCGGCACAGAGGTTTGGACCGGTTGGGGTTGAGCCTGCAAGCCTGGTAAGTCCTCGGGAGGGAGGAGGACCTCGATGCTTCGCGGCTCGCCCGGTTGGCGTCGAATTAGACCTGCGCGTTCGAGGGTGAGAATCATCTGGTGGACCGAAGGCGGGGTAACGCCGAAGTACCGCTGCATATCGGCTTCGGCCGGCGGCCGCCGATGTAGGCGCGCATAGGCGTCGATGAACGCCAGATACTGGCCCTGCCTGGGCGTGAAGTCGGGCCGGCGGCCGCCAGACATTTGATTCAACTGTCGATTCATCTGGCCTCCAACGCGGAGGCTGCGATGAATGTACGCTATCGTGTCACGTTGACCCAATGCGAGCGCGCCGAACTCGGGGCGCTGCTGAGCGCTGGCAAGCATCCGGCGCGGAGACTCAAGCGGGCGCAGATTCTTCTGGCCGCGGATTCGGGGGTCAGCGACGAGGACATAGCGGCGAGCATCGGGGTCGGCGGGTCTACGGTCTACCGGGCCAAGCGGCGTTTCGTCGAAAGCAACCTGGACCTCGCCCTGAGCGAAGAGCCTCGTCCCGGAGCGGAACGCAAGCTGACCGGCAAGGAGGAAGCTCTGCTGGTGGCGACCGCCTGCTCGAGCCCGCCAGCGGGCCGCGCCCGCTGGACGCTGGAACTGCTGGCGGACGCGCTGGTCAAGGTGACGAAACACGAGAGCCTGTCGCGCGAGACGGTGCGTCGGCGTCTGGCCGAGAACAAACTCAAGCCGCGGCGCAAGGACATGGGGTGCATTCCCCACCTCGACGCGGATTACGTCGCCCGCATGGAGGACGTGCTCGATCTCTACGCCGAAGCGCCTGACCCGAAGCGGCCGGTGGTTTGCTTCGACGAGAGCCCGATCCAACTCATCGGCGAGACCCGCCTGCCGATCCCGGCCAAGCCGGGACAGATCGAGCGCTACGACTGCGAGTACCGGCGCAACGGCACGGCGAACCTGTTCGTCTTCCTCGACGTGAACCACCCCTGGCGCAAGGTGAAGGTCACCGAGCGGCGCGCCGCAGGAGATTTTGCGACCTGCATGCGCGAACTCGCCGATGTTCACTACCCCGAGGCGGAGCGCATTCGGGTGGTGCTCGACAATCTGTCGACCCACTCGGTCGGCGCCCTTGACCTGAGGTTTCCGGCCGACGAAGCCCGACCGGTGCTGCGTCGACTGGAGTTCCACTATGTCCCCAAGCACGCCAGCTGGCTGAACATGGTGGAGATCGAGATCGGCGTCCTGGCTTCCCAATGCCTCGATCGGCGCATCGAAAGCTACGCGCGCCTCGTCACCGAAACCGCCGCCTGGGAGAAGCGACGCAACGCCGCGCGCGCCCGCATCAAGTGGATGTTCACAACCGAAAAAGCGCGCGCCAAAATGGGCCGAGCTTATCCGAAGCCTGCATGCCCATCAGGCTGACATCCTCGAAGAGCGAGGCGGCGCTCAACCACTGGATTGCCGAGCAGGTCTTCAACTGGTCAGGATTGAACGTCGCGCACATAAGGCCGACGTACTTCGCGGAGTGGCTCCTCTATCTCGCTCCTTTGATCCGCCAGGGTGTCATGTACGCGCCGTTTACGACGGGACGGCATGCTCCGATCGCTGGCGAAGATCAGGCCCGCGTCATAGTGGGTATCCTTGAGAATCCTGATCCGCATCGCGGCCAAGTGTATCCTCTGTACGGGCCGGTCGAGCTTACCCAGACGAGATCGCCGCCATCGTCGGACGAGTGCTGGGCAAGACCGAGAAGAGGACGCCGCGGGACGACACGCGGTCGGCGCCATTATCATTGCAATGATAATGATTGTCTTAATGGGGACGGCAATGAATGGAGTCAAGGCCCAATGGGAAGTGCGCCGTGATATGGCGAGGCGGTAACCAATCGCGTCCCGAACGCATATCGGGCCTCGATCTGGTTCGGTGGATTAGGCAACTGTGTGGGGTGCGCCACCCCTGCCAGAGATAGGCCAGGTCGGACATTGGTGGCAGTTCGTTGGCGGCGATCGGCCACGTTACTCCAGAACAACTGAACCTGCGGAAGCGATTTCTCCGACTATCGTTTAGGACGGTTTGAGACAACTTCCAGCGCCCAGAATTCCACCCAGTACGATTTCCCTGAATTCATTTAGAGGCGCTGCGCTTTTCTCTGCGCGCATGCGCAACAGAGAACCCTCCCAGCTATTCCAGGTAAAGTTGGCCAAAGCGCCTGCCTGGTATTGGCGACTGATTTCTCCTGCCTGCTGCCCTTCAGATATGCACCTCTCTAGTCCAATACACAAGGCTCCAAGATGCCGAGAAAGACGTTGTTGTATCACGTCGCTATGATCTGCCATTTCTGCGGCAAAATTACCAAGCAAGCAGCCTTGTGTAAAATTGAACGCAGTAAGGGCACGAATACGATCATTGAAGTAGGCATCAAGGCGCTCACGTGCCATCAACCCCGCTATTGTCCAATAATTTCATTAGATGGACCGGTCATGTGCTAAGTTTTCGGCGTTTGAATGCCGTTGTCAAGCCAGACGACTGTTCATGTCGACCACAACTCCATAAAATATGACTTGTACGACTCGCGCCATACTCAACCGCCCCATAGTCCCGAGGCCACTTGATGAAGTCGAAACCTCCCAGCTAGGTTTTTACTGATGGGTGTCTCACTTGCTATCGCAGTCGCTGTTAGCCAGCCCATCGGCTGCCGGCCCTCTGACGTCGTCGACGCAAGGGACCGTAGCGCAGCGCTTTCATCACTTGATGGACCTAGCAAATCAGCACGACATCCGAGCTATCCACGACATGTTTTGGCAATCGCCATCGGCACTGCTTGTGGCGAAGAACGCGGCGCCTTCAGAAGAGAGCTGGACGGGGTTCTGGGGCAATGCCGCGATAGATCAGAAGCTTCATGACATCGCAGCGTCCGGCCTGGTCGTTCCGGTGCCCGATTATACGAAGCTGAAGGTTGTCGAGCTGTCCCGAGACATCGCCGAGAGCTATGCACCGACAACCATCACGGTCTCTTACGCAGGCCAAGATGGCCGCCCCCGGCCGTTCCTGATGATCGTCACGTGGAAGAAGGTCGACGCGAGGTGGCGCGTCGCATCGGAAATCATACTGCCAGTGCCGCCAGCGCCTCCGAGCAAAAGTTAGGCAATCGTCCGCCTTCCTCGCGCGACCGATCGCAATGCTGAAGACGTTCATGTGACCACAGGAGACTGACCATGATGAACAGACGGAGCTTCTCCACGGCTTTGGCTGCCGGCGCTGCAGCATCTGTGACGTCCGCTCGCGGCGTTGCATTTGCGGCCGCCCCGGTGAAGACGCGCAATGTGGCTCGCATGGCCTGTCCGCCGACGGATAAATCAGCCGCCTGATCCTCGTCGCCCCAAGGGGCCCACTCCGCTACGGGGATCGGCGTGCAAAAATTGACCCCCTAAGATCTGATCTGTGGGCTGTCCGTTTTTCGGAGCGGGCGATGGGGGATGCTGATTGTGGAGACGATTGGCCGGATACAGCGTGAGCCTTTTGTCAAAGGGAAGTCGATCAAAGAGATCGCGCGCGATCTGAAGATGTCGCGCAATATGGTTCGCAAGGTTCCGCGCTCAGGCGAGACGTCGTTTTCCTATGAGCGGGAGATTCAACCTCGACCCAAGCTCGGCCGGTGGAAGGCCGAGATTGATCGGATGCTGGCGCGCAACGTCGCGAACACGTCGGCGGAACAGGGACAGGCAAAACCCATCTGGCGATCGCCATCGCGCGAAGCTGCATCCGCGCCGGCTCGCGCGGCCGCTTCTTCACCACCGTTGATCTCGTCAATCGGCTCGAGGCTGAAAGCCGGTCAGGACGTCAAGGAAGGCTCGCCGACTATCTGACCCGATTGGACTTCTACCAATTCTATTTGAGCGCGACGCATCGCGCTCAAACCCGCGCAACGGCGCGGGCGCGCATTCGCGCTTCGGCCATAAGGCGATGATCGGTTCCGATCATCGAGTCTTGGTATCGTCATTCTCGACGAACTCGGCTATCTGCCCTTCGCGCAAGCCGGCGGCCAGCTGCTGTTCCATCTCGTCAGCCGCCTCTACGAGCGTACGTCCGCTCATGAGGCGGTGGCCTTCGCGCCAGTCTCCCATATGACCGTCGGAGAGTTCCGGAACTTCCTCCTTTCGGAGCAAGCGGACTCACAAACCCTGAGCCGGATCGCGCGTGGCGTCACGCCGGAAATGGCTGCTGCGGTTTCAAAGCTGATGCACAATCAGGATCTGCTGCTCGTCGCCAGGAAGTGCAGAGTTGTGACTCGCTTCCGCAACACCATTGGCCTGCCCCGCACTATGGCTGTACGTCTACAACCAAATCACCCGACCCAGATCGGCGCGGCATTAGCCGCGGCCTGCCAATTGATCTCGTTTTCCAATCGATCGCCGGAACAGAGGCGGCGAATCGCTCGTTCGGCATCAACCTCGCGATCCTGAAGGAAGGACGGGAGGCGGCTCTTTCGCTAAAGCGCGGCGTGCTCGGCGACAATGTGATCTATTTCGAGACTGGACAGGGTTCGGCGCTTTCGGCAAACGCGCATCATGGCGTCGACCAGCAGACTCTCGAAGCGCGCGCCTACGGGGTAGCGCGCGAGTTTTCACCGCTTCTCGTCAACACGGTTGTTCATTGGCCCTGAATAACTTTACGACGGTAAGCAGATTATTCGCGCGGGTCTCAAGGACCATTCTTGCGGCAAGCTTCTCGGACTGCCGATCGGTTGCGACGTCTGCTACACCAATCACGCCGAAGTCGATCAAAACGACATGGACACGCTCCTGACGCTGCTGGCTACGGCGGCGGCCGTCACTTTCATCATCGGCGTGCCCGGCGCCGATGATGTGATGCTGAACTATCAGTCAACCTCGTTCCACGATCAGCTCTATGTGCGCGAGCTTCTCGGCAAGCGCGCTCCAGAGTTCGAGGCCTGGCTTGAGCGGCAGGGGTTGACGGACGAATCGGGGCGCCTGCGCGCCGAAGGCGCGGCAATGCCGCTGCTTTCAACTTCACTGGACCTCGCTGGATGACAGATCTCCCCTCCCAGCGACAGGCGTCGTCTTCTTTTGCAGCCCGCGTTGCACTCGGGCGCGCCGGCGCAAGCCTGAACACAAAAGAAGTGCTCCGGTTCCAATTGGCGCATGCCGAGGCGCGCGATGCGGTTCACGTTCTGCTGGACGGCGAAGCCTTGGCCGCCGGAAGATGCACGGTCTCTGGAGGTTATGATTTATGGTGAAACCGGCTCTTGTGCAGCGCCGCCTGGCACGCCAGAGCAAGTTGAGCAAACCCATTGGATCGCATGTCTCACGCCGCCGTTTCGATCGCGCCAGGGGTCGATTATTTCCCCGGCTTTCTAGACCGCTCCGCCCAGGAGGCGCTGCGGGATGAGGTGCAGGCAATTCTCAAGGTCGCGCCGCCGTTCCGCCCGCGGATGCCTCGCACCGGCAAGCCGCTTTCGGTGCTGATGAGCAACTGCGGGGCTCTGGGCTGGGTCTCGGACGAAGCCGGTTATCGTTATCAGCCGACGCACCCGGAGACTGGACGCCCATGGCCGGCGATGTCGCCGCCGCTCCTCGCCGCCTTCAAAGCGATAGCTCCTGACGCGCCCGCGCCGGAGGCCTGCCTCATCAACCTATACGACCCAGCCGCGCGGATGGGGCTGCATCAGGACCGCGACGAGCAGGAGCTTGCCGCGCCTGTGGTCTCATTCTCGCTCGGGGACACGGCGCTCTTTCGCGTCGGCGGGCTTCAGCGCAGCGCGCCAACCCGCTCCTTCCGCCTCGCTTCGGGCGACGCGATGTCACTTGCCGGCGAGAGCCGTCTCGCGTTTCACGGCGTCGACCGCATCATCGCCGGATCGTCGACCCTCCTGCCTCAGGGCGGCAGGATCAATCTCACGCTTCGGCGAGTAACGAAGGCCAACGCCTAGGGCTATTCGCGGCTCGACGCCTGCTCCTGTCTGGGCGTGGCTTTCGGGCCGCCCTTGGAGACGCCGACCATCGCCGGCCGCAGGACGCGATCGCCAATCGTCCAGCCGCTCTGGACCACCTGCGAGACCGTGCCAGAGGGAACAGTCTCATCGGGCGCCTCGAAGATCGCCTGGTGAAAATTGGGATCGAACTTCTGGCCCTTCGGGTCGAGCTTCTTCACTCCGTGGCGGCCAAGCGCGGCTTCCAGATCCCGGGCGGTCAGTTCGACGCCTTCGATCAGGGAGCGAATCGAAGGATCGGCGCTCTCTCGCGCCTCCGCGGGCAAATGCTCCAGCGCGCGGGAGAGATTGTCGACCACGGTCAACATATCGCGGGCAAAGCTCGTCACACCATAAGTCTTCGCGTCCGACACCTCCCGCTCGGTCCGCCGGCGTAAATTCTCCATCTCCGCGAGCGTGCGCAGAACGCGATCCTTCAACTGGCTGTTTTCGGCATTGAGCGCCTCAACGACGGCCAGCACGTTGGGTTCGCCAGTCTCGTACTGAGCGCCTTCGGCCGCACCCGCCCCGGCCTGCGCGGGTGTGTCGGCGCCCCATTCGGCGTTGTTACTACTCATCGTTCCAGGAGCCCCATCAGAATTAGGGACGGATATCAGGGCTGACAGGCCAAAAATCAAGCGCGCCAGAAACTGAAATTCTGCAAGCCCTGCCGTCAATCGTTGGCGAAGTCCGCCAGCAATCGGCGTTTGATCGCGGCTTGCTTGGCCGGCGCGGTGATCTTCTGTCCGGTCAAATCGGCGATATAGAAGGAGTTTACCGCCTTTTCGCCGAAAGTCACAATATGGGCAGAGCCGATGTTGAGATTGAGGCTCGATAGCGAGGCGGTCAGATCCCGTAGCAGGCCAGGCCGGTCGAGACCGGAAACCTCGACCACCGTGTAACGGCGAGACAGACTGTTATCGACTGTCACCTCCGGCTCGATCGCGAATGCGTCATGCCGATCGTCGCGTGTCTGTCTCGACGGCGTCATTTCGCCCAGCCGAACTTCGCCTCGCAGCGTCTTCTCAATGTTGGACGCGATGCGCCGCCCCCGCCGCAGTTCGTCCTCGTCGCGCTCGAAAGCGCGCGAAACGAAAATCGTGTCGAGCGCCAAGCCGTCGGTCGTGGTGAATATCTGGGCGTCGACGATGTTGGCGCCCGCGGCGGCGCAGGCGCCGGCGATACCAGTCAGGAGCCGCGGGTGGTCGGGCGCGATCACAGTTACCGCAGTCACGCCATGGAAGGCGTCGGTTGTGACCTCAGTCGCCAGCGAACGCGTATCGGCCGCCATCGCGTGGAGCAGTCTGGCGTGAGCAGCCTGCCGCGCAGGCTCCACTTTCAGCCAATAGGCCGGATAATGGCGTTGGGCATAAGCGTCGAACTCCGGATCTGACCAGCCAGGGAGTAACTTGCGGACGGCCTCCTGAGCTGCTTTGACGCGCCCCTCGCGGTCGATAGCTGAATGACCGCCGCCAAGCGTGACTTCGGTCTCCCAGTAGAGCGTGCGCAGGAGCTGGCCCTTCCAACCGTTCCACACCCCCGGTCCGACCGCCCGAATATCGGCAACCGTAAGCGCCAGCAGCATTTTGAGGCGCTCCTGCGTCTGCACGATCGCTGACAGCGCCTCGGCGGTTTTCGGGTCGAACAGGTCACGGCCTTGCGCCATGTTTGACATGACCAGATGCTGTTCGACCAGCCAGGCCACACGCTCGGCGTTGGCGGCGGTGAGCCCAAGCCGCAGGCCGAGCGCGCGCGCCACCTCGACGCCTGCCCGTGAATGATCGACCCCCCGTCCCTTGGCGATGTCGTGCAGGAAGGTCGCCAGATAGAGCTCTGTGCGATGGGCGATTTGCGGCATGATCTTGGTGGCGAGCGGCAGTTCTTCCGCTACGCGTCCCGCTTCGATCGCGCTGACTTCGCCGACGGCGCGAATGAGATGCTCGTCGACGGTGTAGTGGTGGTACATCGAGAATTGCATCATGCCCACGACGCGGCCGAAATCGGGGATGAACCGCCCGAGCACGCCAGCTTCGTTCATGCGGCGGAGTGCTATTTCCGGGGCGTTGCGTGACGTAAGGGTCTCGAGAAATAGGCGGTTCGCTTCCTTGTCATGGCGCAGGTGGGCGTCGATCCGCTTTAAAGACTGTGTGACGAGCCTGGTCGCGTCCGGATGAATTGGCAAATTCGACCGGTCAGCGATCCAGAACAGTCGGATGAGATTCACAGGATCGCGCTCGAAAACGTCGTCGCGGACGACGTTGACCCGATCATTGTCGACTTTGAAATCCTTCGCTTCCTCGATCGCGCGGGTGCGTCTCCGGAACCGGCCGACGAGCCGGCCGAACGCCGGCGTCGTTTTGGTGTGTCGCTCCTCGAGCGCCGCGCACACGATCGCGGTCAGGTCGCCGACATCCTTAGCGATGAGGAAGTAGTGCTTCATGAAGCGCTCGACGTCGATCATCCCCGCTCGCGTCGAATAGCCGAGTTGACGGGCGATCGGCCGCTGAACATCGAAGCTCAGCCGCTCCTCCGCGCGGCCGGCGAGGAAGTGGAGTCGGCAGCGCACGCTCCAGAGGAATTCCTCGCATCGGCGAAAGAGCGAAAACTCGCGGGGCGAGAACAAACCTGCGGTTACGAGCTCGTTGGGATTGGAAACGCGATAGACGTATTTGGAGATCCAGAACAGCGTGTTGAGATCGCGAAGACCCCCCTTGCCTTCCTTGACGTTGGGCTCGACGAGGTAACGCGATGCGCCCGCTTTCCTCACTCGGGTTTCGCGTTCGGCGAGCTTCGCGGCGACGAATTCGGCCGCCGTCTTGGCGACGATCTCCTTGTCGAACCGGGTCCTCAGCGTCTCGAACAGCGCCTTGTCGCCGGTGATGAAACGCGCTTCGACGACCGTCGTGCGGATCGTCATGTCGGCGCGCGCCTGTTTCAGGCACTCATCGATTGTTCGCGTCGCGTGGCCAACCTTGAGCCTCAGGTCCCAGAGCACATAGAGCAGCGCCTCGACGACCTTCTCCATTCCAGTCGGCGACTTGTTCGGCATGAGGAACAGGACATCGACGTCCGAATAGGGCGCGAGCATGCCGCGACCATAACCGCCGACCGCGACAATCGTGGGCAGCGTCCCGCTCGCCAATATCGGGGCAAGCCAGCGCACGGACATTTGGAGTGCGACACGCAGCAATTCGTCGGTCTCGGCGCTGAGCGTCTCCGCGCAGGCTCGGCCGGTCCCGCCAGCTTCCAAAGCTCGGCGCGCTTCGTCCCGTCCGGCATCGAGCGCAGCCCGCAAAATCTCAACGGCGGCGCGGCGGAACGCCGGAACGTCTCCCGAATGGGCTTCATGGAGTGAAGCCAGCTCGTCCAGAAGCTTAGCCTGCTCAACGCCCTTCAGCGTCGGCGCTACGCGCGAGCGGCGTTCAACCGCGGGAACCTCAGCGTCTGACATTGGAGGTATATCCTCCCTCGGCTCGGTAATCGCAAGGCCAGCCGGGTTTCGGCAGAATTGTTAGGCTTTACCGACTTTGGCCTCGATTGCGTCCCAGATCGTCACGGCCAGATCGGGTCCGCCAACCTTCTTGATCGCGCGAATGCCGGTCGGCGAGGTGACGTTGATCTCCGTGAGATAGCCGTCGATGACATCGATGCCGACGAACAGAAGACCGCGCCGCCTGAGTTCGGGGCCTATCGTGGAGCAGATCCGCCTTTCTTTCTCGGTCAGCTCGGTCCCTTTCGCGGCTCCGCCACGCACCATGTTGGAACGGATGTCGTCGCCCGTTGGCACACGGTTGACGCCGCCCCTGGCCTCGCCGTCGACGAGAATAATCCGCTTGTCGCCGCGCGAGACCGCCGGCAGGAACTTCTGGATCACCCACGGTTCGCGGAGGCTCGTGCTGAACAGGTCGAACAGCGAGCCGAAATTCGGATCCTGAACGGCCATCTTGAACACCGATGCGCCGCCGAAACCGTAGAGCGGCTTCATCACCACTTCCCCATGCTCGGCGCGAAACGCCTCGATCGCCGCCTTGTCGCGGGCGATGAGCGTCGGCGGCATGAGCTCCGGGAAATCCATCACGAACAGCTTTTCGGGTGAATCGCGTACGCCGCGGGGATCGTTGACGACCAGCGTTTTCGGGTGGATGCGCTCGAGCAAATGCGTCGTTGCGATATAGGCTAGGTCGAACGGCGGGTCCTGGCGCAAGAGCACCACATCGACGGTCGAAAGATCGACCAGCTTCGCCTCGCCGAGACGCGCGTGATCGCCCTCGACGTCCTTGACCGACAGCGGCTCGGCCATCACTTCAACGCGCGTGCCGTTCAGCCTGAGACGATCGGGCGTGTAATGCAGGATGCTGTGGCCGCGCGCCTGGGCTTCGAGAAGAAGCGCGAATGTCGAAGTCTCCGGCGATGCGGATGCGCTCGATCGGGTCCATCTGCGCGGCGACGATCAGGGGCATGGGCATCCGGTCGAGAGCGGGGGGGGGCGGATTTCAGGGATCAATCGATCTCAAGCCTATACGCGTCCGGCGCGTGGCGGGGAAGCCGGCCCCGCGCGACGAAGATTGCGTCGCCCCGCCAGGTCAGGCCCGCGGCCCATGGGTTGCGCGTGAGCCAGACGCGGGCGGCGCGAGCAATTCGCCGCCGCTTCGTTGCGCTGATCGCAATCGCCGCGACTTCCAGATCAGCCCGCGCTTTGACTTCAACGAAGGCGATCGAGCCGCCCCGTCTCGCGACGAGGTCGATTTCGCCTCCAGACACGACGAACCGCCGCGCCAGGATCGTGTAGCCCTTGAGGCGAAGAAGCAGCGCCGCAATCAATTCGGCTTTGAGGCCGTAAAGATGCGCGTCGCGCCGGCGCTCTTTGCGCTCGGAGGCGGTATTCCCCATCGTTGCGGGCCTTCAGCCAAAGAGGCGTGATCGAGACCAACGCACGTTTCCGGCCCGATCGCAATCCGAACAGCGTCAGCGTAGTCGGGATTGGCGACTACATTGTTGTCGCGTCCAGCTGTGACGACTGATGGGACAATAAGCAAGGCGGGTCGCCGACTTTCGATCCAGGTCCCGAAGGCTTACGCAATCGACGTGTCATGCGGACGCCCAGCTGGACAAAATCAAGAAAAGAAACGGTCGTCAGTGACCTTCTTTCTGATCGCGGGGATGGCTCCTCATCGCTGAGCGCCCGCAATCGCTAGCGCGCGCGCATAGACCTGCCGTCTCGGCAGCCCATGCTTGGCTGCAATCGTTGCGGCGGCGTCCTTGACCGACAGATTTGTGAGTTGCTCGGCGATTTCCCGGTCAAGAACGGCTTCGGAGACCGCGGTCCGCTCTTCCGCCGCGCCGACGATGATGACGATCTCTCCCCTAGGCGCCCCGTCCGCGGCGTATTCGGCGGCGAGCTTGTCCAGCGCGCCGCGCCTCACCTCCTCGTGCAGCTTGGTGAGTTCGCGCGCCACCGCCGCGGGCCGAGGCCCCAGTTCGAGCGCAAGGTCGGCAAGCGTCTCGGCGAGCCGCCCCGCGGCCTCATAGAAGATGAGCGAGCCGGGCACAGCGGCGAGCGCGTTAATCCGCTCACGCCGCGCCGACGACCGGGGCGGGAGGAATCCCTCGAAATAGAATCGGTCGGTGGGCAGACCGGCGACGCAAAGCGCCGCGAGCGCGGCGGAGGCGCCCGGCGCCGCGACGACCGCGAAGCCGAGCTCGACCGCCTCGGCGACAAGCTTATAGCCGGGATCGGAAATGAGCGGCGTCCCGGCGTCGGAGATGAGGGCTAGCGCCTGCCCCTCGGCTATGCGTCGGAGCGCTCGCGGGCGAGCCTCGGCGGCGTTGTGCTCATGATAAGCCGAGAGCGGCCTCTCAATACCGTAGCGCGCGAGCAGCGCTCGCGACACGCGGGTGTCCTCGGCCAGGATCGCATCAGCGCCGGCCAGGATCGCCAGGGCCCGCAGCGTCACGTCGCCGAGGTTGCCAATCGGCGTCGCCACGACGTAAAGACCCGGATCGAGCGTCGCCGCCGGCAAAGTCGCGTCGCCAATGTGGAAGATTCGGCTTGAGCGAACAGTCGTGACGCTGTCCGACTGGGGACCTTTTGCCGCGGTCATTGCGCTCTAATCCGCCAATCCTCCGGCCGGCTCAATGGTCGACGCATAGCCAAGCGCAGGTGAAAATGCCACAATTTCCGTCGACAGCCAGCGATTGGCGGCCATCGCGCGCTGACATTTCGAACGTGGCGGCGCGGCGCGCTTTGCCGGCGCCAGCGCCGATCAGACGAGAGGTAGGTATGAGGTTTGCCGCTGAGCAACCGGCAGCAGCACGAGGCCTGAGCAGGCGCGCCCTGCTTGGCGGCGGGGTGGCGTTGACGCTCGCGGGCTGCAATTCGGCCGGCATCGAGATGCCGAACGACGCTGGCGGGGCCGCTCCGGCGCCGGCTCAGCCGGCCGGCGGACCGCCTGTCGGCGAGACGCTGGGCACAGGCCCTGTTCGGGTCGGCATGGCCCTGCCCTTGACCCAGAACGGGGCCCCAAGCGCGATCGGGGTCTCGATGCGCAACGCAGCGCAACTGGCGATCAACAATTCCGGCTCGACCTCCATCACCCTGATGATTCAGGACGACCACTCGAGCCCCGACGCCGCTTCTCAAGCGGCTCAATCGGAGCTTGGGGCCGGAGCGCAGCTCATCCTGGGCCCCGTGTTCGCCAACGACGTGCGGTCGGCGTCGGCGGCAGCCAAATCGGCGGGACGGCCGATGATCGCGTTCTCGACCGACGTCACCGTCGCGGCCCCGGGAGTCTATCTCCTGTCCTTCCTGATCCAGGGCTACGTCGACCGGATTCTGCAATACGCCGTCTCGACCGGCAAGAAGTCGTTCGGAATCATGGCCCCGCAAAACGACTACGGCAATGTCGCGGCCCAGCGGTTCCAGGAGATGGCGGGGAACATCAATGCGCAAGTGGTCGTGACCGCCCGCTATTCGACCGGGCAGATCGGAAGCGCCGCGCAACAGGTGGCGGCGGTCCAAGGCCAGATTGACGCCCTTTTCATTCCCGAGCAGGCGGACGCCATGCCAGCAGTCGCAAGCGCGCTCGGGTCGGCCAACGTCAAGACCAAGTTTTTGGGGACCGGCGTCTGGAACGACCCGCGGGTGCTCAAATTGCCGCAGATGCAAGGCGCCTGGTTCTCGGCCCCCGACAATTCGGGCTTCGACGCCTTCGCCCAGCGCTACAAGGCCAAATTCAACAGCGATCCCGCGCGCCTCGCGACGCTCGCCTATGACGCGGTGACGCTGGCCGCGGCGCTCGCCCGCAATGGCGGAGCGGACCCGTTCAGCCAGGCGGCGCTGACCAATATATCGGGCTTCAACGGCGCTGACGGCGTGTTCCGCTTCCGCGCCGACGGAACCAATGAGCGGGGCTTCGCGGTCATGGAGATCGCAGAGGACGCCGCCAAGGTGATCAGCCCAGCGCCGCGAAGCTTTGCGGCGGGGTGAGGCGTCGCTCGCCGCCTCAGTTAAAATCCACGTCCTTTGTCTCGGGACCCATCGCGGCCCCGATCGTGCCGATGATCGCTCCGATCGCCAGTAAGAAGACCGGCGTGAGCTCGAAAGGCATGACTGCCCCCAGCCAGTTCATGTAGAAAGCGTAGAAGGACGGGAGGATCACTGAGAGGCTGAAGCCAATTCCGAACCCCGTCGCGCGGACATCGGTGACAAAGCGCTCGTTGATATAGGTGATGATCACCCCCCACGGCGAAGTGACCAGAATTGAGAGCACACAAACGAGCGCCATGATCGCGCCCAGCGAGAGGTCCGGAGTGCGGATGAGATAGTAGAGGATCGCTGA
Organism: uncultured Alphaproteobacteria bacterium; assembly: GCA_963833955.1. Taxonomy (GTDB): domain Bacteria; phylum Pseudomonadota; class Alphaproteobacteria; order Rhizobiales; family Beijerinckiaceae; genus Roseiarcus. The sequence continues at coordinate 63,445 of CAWHZY010000011.1, forward strand.
GCCAATGATTGCGATCAGAGGGCCGACGATGACGAAAAAGCGCCGCCGGCCAATCCGCTGCCCGATCATGCCCGAAGCGATGTAGCTGAAGAAAAGCGCCGCATAGCTGATCAGAAGGGTCGAGGTCAGCGCATATTTCGGCAGCTTGAGCATGTGCAGCAAGAGCGTGGTCGGAATGAAAATGGTGATGATGTTTTGGGTCAGCCAGAACCCGGTCATCATGACCAGCACTTGCAACAGATTGCGTCCGCTCGGGCCCGAGATGAGATCGCTGAGCGGCGTCTTTTCCCGTTTGCTCTCGACATCGGTCTCCCAGATTTCGGATTCCGAGACCATGAACACGTAATAGAGCACGAGAACGCCGGCGAGGAGCGCCCCGATCACGAAGGGAATGCGCCAGCCCCATTGCGCGTAAGCCGAACTCCGCACCCGCCAGCGGAAAGATGGCGAACATCAACATCGCGACGAGGGTGATGGCGATATAGGCGGCGGGAAAGGCTGAGAGGATGAGGCCGCCGGTGAAGCCGCGCTGTTCCTTCTTGGAATATTCGATCGCCAGCGGGTGAGCGCCGGTATAGCCGCCGCCAAGGCAAATGCCGTCGAGAAAGCGCAGGAGAACCAAGAGCCAATAGGAGGCGATGCCGATCTGGGCGTATCCCGGGATGAGCGCAATCAGGAACGTGATGATTCCAAAGCCCGCAACCGACGTGATCGACGCCATCCGGCGCCCGAGGCGGTCCGCCACGACGCCGAACGCGAGCGCTCCGATGGGGCGCCCGAGCAGAGTTGTGATGAAGACGAGAGAAGCGAAGATCGCTTGTTCGCCGGGATCGAGTCGCGCTGGCTGAAAATAAAAGAGGACCGGGGACAGCACCACCGTCGGCAAGTAGATATCGAACATGTCGATGAATTCGGAGAAGACGGCGCCGCTGATGGCTCTGCGCCGCTTCTCCTGCCTGTCCGCGGCTTCGGCGACGAACCCCGAAGATAGCGTGGCCGTCTGCATCGGCGTTTCTCCCACAACCCTTGTCGCCGCCTGCGGCGCTGCTCTCTTTGCGAGGCTAGCGAGCTTGCTACGGATCAAACAGACGCCGCAATCGGGAAATCAGTTATTCCGATTGACGGTGTCTCGAGGCGATCCGGCCGGGGTCGCGGAGATTTGCTCCTGGGTGAACAGAGGCGACACACGCGCTGTCAGTTCTGACTTCTCGTGGGGTGCAGTCGGCGCCGGCGGGGCGCGATTGCGCCTCAGGCCTCGAGGGAGGCAGCCGCAGTTCGCATCCGCGCCAGGAAGGCTGCGCCCTGTAAGGTAGCGCAACCCGCCTGCCGATCGCTCAGAGGCTCGGCGGTTTGTTCGGCGCCGCTTTGGCGTCGCGCGCCACCACATTCGGATCCGGATTGGTGGCGACATTCACCTTGTCGCCAGTCTGGGTCGATTTCGAGCGGGCTATCGACAAGCCGGTCAGCCAGCTCCAGGCCGGCCTCGATCTGCACCTTATTTCCGAGATTGCGCCCGACAACGACCGGCTTCATGGTGACCTTGTCATCGGAGTCAAGCACGGCGACCTGCATCCCCTTAGCGCCGAAGAAGAGCGCGGTGAGCGGAACGGTGAGCGTGTTGGGGTCGGCGGGAATGTGGAAATGAACTTCGGCGAAGGCGCCGGGCCAAAGCTTGTTGTCCGGATTGTCCGCCTGGAGTTCGACCAGCGATGTGCGTGACGTCTCCGTGACCGCATTTGACGTCGAGACCAGCTGCGCTTCAAAGGTCTCCTTCTGGCCCGGCAGATGCAGCGTGGCCTTGACGCCCGGCGCAAGTTCACCAAGGAAGGCCTGGGGCACTTGCACGTAAATGCGCATGCGGTGGAGGTCAGCGACCTGGAACAAGGCGCGTCCCGTATTGCCCCCGGCGTTGACCAGATCGCCGATATCGACGTTGCGCGCGGTCACCACGCCGTCGAATGGCGCTCTGATCTCCTCGAAAGCAGTCAATTCCTCGAGCCGTTTGACCGCGGCCTGCTGCGCTACGACGTTCCCTTTGGCCACCGAGAGAGCGGCGGACTGGGCGGCCGCGTTCAGGCGATCGTTATCGCCCTGTTGCTTGCTCTGCCAACCCTGAACGACGAGCTGCGAGGTCCGCTGATTCGTCGCGTTGCCAAGCTCCGCGTTGGCCTGCGCTTGTTGCACCGCCGCCTGCAGCTGAACGAGTTGCGCCCTAGCCTGTTCGAGCTGTTGATCGAGATCAGGGGCCGAGATCGTCGCCAGGACCTCGTCTTTCGTCACATGCGCGCCGATGTCCTTGTGCCAAGCGGCGATGTAGCCGCTGGCGCGGGCGAAGAGCGAGCCGGTGTTGAACGCGGCGACGTTGCCGGGCAGAACCAGCTCTTGTTCTCGTGGTCCGCGCTCAGGTTGCACGACCCGCACCGTCGGAACGGTCTGGGCGTCGGTCCACGCCGAGACCTCCTGTCGGCTCTTGGCGCGATCCGTGATGCCGAAGAAGGCGAGGCCAGCGGCGCCGATCGCAAGCACACAAATGACCAGCAAGACGCGGCCCGTTTTGGGTTTGGGCGGAGTGGCGGGAGATTCAGAGGACATAAGAGCTCCGGATCAGGCGTGAGACGGCAGCCCGAGGGGCTCCGCGGCATTGGCTTTGGCTTTGGCTTTGTTCGGATTAGCTCGGTGCGCGATTGAGAACACCGCCGGCACGAACAACAGCGTCGCGAAAGTCGCAAAAGTAAGGCCGCCGATGACGGCGCGTCCCAAGGGGGAGTTTTCACCGGCCTCGATGGCCATCGGCGCCATGCCTATAATCATGGCGAGAGCGGTCATCAGCACCGGCCTGAAACGCGTCGCGCCCGCCTCGAGCGCGGCGTCGACGGCGCTCTTTCCTTCATCCATCTGTTCGCGCGCGAAGCTGACCACTAGAATGCTGTTCGCGGTCGCCACGCCCATGCACATGATCGCTCCGGTCAACGCGGGCACCGACAGGCTCGTATGCGTGAGGAACAACATCCACACGATTCCTGCCAACGCCGCCGGGAGCGCGGTAATGATCACGAAGGGGTCGAGCCAGGACTGAAAATTGATGACGATCAGAAGATAGATCAGCACGATGGAAAAGGCCAAGCCGACGAACAGCTGATAATAGGCGCTCTGCATCGTCGCCACTTGCCCGCGTATCGCGACTGTCGCTCCTTTTGGTAGTTCTCCGCGCGCGTCGTCCACGATCTTCTGCACGTCTGCGGCGACGCCGCCGAGATCCCTGTCTTGGGTCGTGGCATAAATATCCACGGTGCTGCGGATGTTATAATGTGTGGCGATGGCGTTGAGCGGTTCAGGCGTAAAGGTGGCCAGGCCGCCGAGCAGTTGGGTCGAATCCGGCGTTCTCAACGGCACGTATTTCAGGTCCCCAAGCGTATCAATGCCATATTGCGGGGTTTGGACCGAGACTGAGTACGAGACGCCGTTGGGGCTTAGCCAATAGGTCGGGGCCGTCTGCGTACTGCCGGAGAGGGTCGTCTGAAGGCTGGTCGACGCGTCGTTTTCCGTGAGCCCGACGACGCCTGCGAACTCGCGGTTGAAGTCGACCTTCAAGGCAGGGTCTTGGAAAGCTTCCTGGATGCGCGGATCGGCAATTCCGGGCACTCGGCGAATCTTGGCGTACAATTTTGTCGCGAAGGCGCGGATCGCATTGAGGTCGCTCCCTGCGACCTGAACGTCCAATGGGGCTGGCGAGCCGAAATTAAGAATTTGGCTGACGATATCCGCCGGGAGGAACGAAAAGGTCGTGCCAGGGAACGCCTTCGGAAGTTGCTCGCGCAGAGTCTTCACATAGGCGTCGGTCGGGGTCGGTCCCTCACGCAGAGTCACGAGCATGTCGGCGTCGAAGACGCCGATCGTTCCGGTGTTCTGGTACGAGAGGTTGATGCCGCTGACTGGCAGGCCGATGTTGTTGACTATGCTCGCCACGCGATCGGGCGGAATGATCGAACGAATCTTCTGTTCGACCTGGGTCGTCAACCGCGTCGTTTCCTCAATTCGAGTGCCCGTTGGCGCCCTCAGGTGGATTCTCATCGCGGCGGAATCGATGGAAGGAAAAAAGTCCTGTCCAAGAAATGGGGCGAGCCCGAGCGACAGCAAGGAAAAGCAGACGAAGCCGCCGGCGAAGACGAAACGATGAGCGAGCGCCAGTTGCAAAAGTCCGAGGTACCCCTGCCGAAACCGCTCAAAATAATGCTCGAACCCTTGCTGGAAACGGCCAAAAACTCCGACGCGGCGCGGCTCGGCCGACTCGCCGTCTGCTCCATGAGGATGCTGATTCTTAAGTAAGAAATGCGCCATCGTGGGCACGAGCGTGTAGGTGAGAATGTAGGAGGCGATCATCGCGAAGACGACCGCCATCGCGAGCGGACGGAAGAGATAGCCCGCCACGCCGCCGAGCGAGAGCAGCGGCACGAAGGCGATGCAGATGCAAAATAGGGCGACTGTCGCTGGCGGCATGATTTCGTTCGCGCCCTTGGTGATGGCGGTCAAAATATCCTCGCCATGCTCCATGTGGCGATTGATGTTCTCGATCGTGACGGTCGCGTCGTCGACCAGGATGCCCACGGCCAGAGCAAGGCCGCCGAGTGTCATGACGTTTATGGTCTGCCCAAGTATGGAAAGCGCCGTCAGCGAACTCAAAACCGCCAGCGGTATTGAAACGGTGATGATGAGAGTCGATCGCCAGCTACCGAGAAAGATAAGAATCATAAGCCCCGTGAGGGCCGCCGCGATCAGGCCTTCGCGCACAACCGCGTTGACCGAGGATTTGACGAAGTCGGACTGATCCGCGACGAACTTGACCGTGACGCCAGGTGGCAGCGTGGCTTCGATTGCGGGAAGGCGCGATTTGATGCCCGCGATCACGTCGAGTGTGGATGCCGAGCCGATCTTGAGGATCGACATCAGGACGCCCTTGTGGCCGTCGAGCTGAACGACGTTGGTCTGCGGCGGCGAACCGTCATGGACATAGGCGACGTCACGCATGAAGACGACCGTGCCGTTGACCACTTTCACCGGCAAATTGTTGAAGTCCGCGACAGCTTTGGGGAAATCGTTGAGATCGACTGTAAATTCGTAGGGCCCAATCTTCTCTGTTCCGACAGGATTGATCTGGTTCTGCAAGGCGAGCGCCTGGCCGACGTCTGTGGCCGAAAGACCGTGGGCGCGCAGCGCATTCTGGTCGAGGTCGATCTGCACCGTCCGTGTCGCCCCGCCATAGGGATAAGGGACCTGAGCCCCCGCTACCGTGACAAGCTGGGGCCTGATGAAATTCAGGGCGAGATCGGCCAGTTCAACCTGGGAGTGAGAGTCGCTGGACAAGGCCAACTGGATCACCGGGACGCTTGATGCGTTATAGACAAGAATGATCGGCGGGGTGGCCCCCGCAGGAAGCTGCTTCAGGATGGTTTGCGAGATCGAGGTAACCTGGGCCTGCGCGGCGTTGATGTCGACGTTCGGCTGGAAGAAGATTTTAACAACGCCCATGCCTGGAAACGACTGGGATTCGATGTGCTCGACATCATTGACCGTCGTGGAGAGGACACGTTCGTAAGGCGCGACAATTCGGCCCGCCATATCGTCGGGCGCCAAGCCGGTATAGCCCCAGACGACCGAGATGACGGGGATGCCAATGTTCGGGAAAATATCGGTTGGGGTCCGAATCGCCGACAGCATCGCCGAACATCATCACCAAAATCGCCATCACGACGAAGGTGTAGGGGCGCGCCAGAGCTAACCGAACGACGGCTGTCATCGATCTAACCTGTCATTGAATCGTTGCGCCCATTACGTTGCTCCAGGTTGACGGCGAATCGCCATCGCCCTGGCCGGGGCTGTCAACGCCACCCAAGATATAATCGCAGATTGCTGCAGTGCGACATCAAATTATGTTGACCTCGCCATGAGTTGACCGGCCCACCCCCCTGGCGCGTAAAAAAGATCTTCATTCTCGCGTCCCAGCCAACGCAACGAGCCGCCCGCCTGAAGCCTGAGCTGGCCGTGAGATTTGATCTGCCGCAAGCGGTCGGATCGCGAGCCACAAACGCGGATCGTCAGACGATGATCCGTTACCGGGTGAGCCGGAGCGAGGCCACGTTCTCCGGCGTCAGGCGCGAGGCCGCCGCGCCGAACCGCTCCGTGACAAAGTTGGCGGCGGCCGCGATCTCGGCGTCCGAATAGGCGTCGCCGAAGGCCGGCATCGCCATCCCCGCTTCGCCCGGCTTGCGTCCTCCGCCGAACAGGATGACTTGCGCGACATTGACGCCTGAGGGATCGTTGACCGAGCGGGCGCCCGCGATCGTCGCGAGGCCCGAGATCGGGCTCTTTCCCGTCCATCCGTGGCAGCTCGCGCAGGCTTCCGCATAGATCTGCTCGCCAAGCGGATGGCCGCTCGCTCCAGGGCGCGTGCGCGGCGATCGCGTCGGGCGGTTTGGGCGCGGGCAGATCCGGATTGGCGATCGGCGGGATCGCGCGCAGATAAGCGACCATGGCGCCAATGTCTTCGCTGGTCAGATGGACGAGGCTGAGGTCGACCGCTTCTCCCATCGGGCCCGCGGCCGTGCCGCGCCCCTCGGCATGTCCCGTGGCGAGGTAATGCGCGAGCGCCTGTTCGGTCCAATCGCCAACGCCGCTCGTCGGATCGCTGGTGATATTGAAGGCTCGCCAGCCGCCGGTGACGGCGCCGGCGAATTTTTGGCGGTTGTCGAGCGCCTGGAACAGATTGCGGGGCGTATGGCATTCGCCGCAATGAGCGAGCGCCTCGACCAGATAGGCGCCGCGGTTCCATTCAGCGCTCTGGTTGGCGTGCGGCTCGAAACGCCGGTTCGCGTTGAACATCGTGGCCCATGCGCCCATCGCCCAGCGCTGATCGAAGGGGAAGGCGAAGGTGTTCGGAATCGCGGGCGCGCTGATCGGGGTAAGGCTGAAGAGATAGGCCTTGATGGCGAGCGCGTCGGCGTCTGTCAGATACGTGTAACTGGCGAAGGGCATCGCCGGGTAAAGCGGGGCGCCGTCACGCCGGACGCCGCGACGGACCGCCGCGAGAAATTCCGCGTCGGTGTACTGGCCGAGCCCCGTGTCCTTGTCGGGGGTGATGTTGGTCGAGTAGATCGCGCCGAAGGGCAGGACGAACGCGCGGCCCCCCGCGAAAGGCTGTCCCCCGATCGCCGTATGGCAGGCCTCGCAATCGGCGGCGCGGATGAGATAACGCCCCCGCTCGATGAGGCTCGCGTCCTTGAGGCTAGCCGGAACGCCGGTCGGATCGGCCAGCTTATAATCGCTTAGCGCCACCCGGTCTCGGCCTGCGAAATCGGTGGGGCCGGGGCCAAAGACGTTCCAGCCGACGAATCCGAGGGCTGCGACGGCCACAAGCGCGGCCGCCGCAAGCAGGACGCGCCAGAAGGTTCTCACGCGGCTTTCCTCGGCGCGAGTTGCTTGCGATCGACGGGGAGGCTTCGTAGCCGCGCGCCGGTCGCCGCGAAGAGCGCGTTGGCGAGTGCGGGGCCAGCGATCGAAGTGCCCGGCTCGCCGATGCCGCCCGGCGCCTCGCCGTTCCGAATGAGGTGGACCTCGATCGCCGGCGTTTCGTTCATCCGCATCATCCGGTAGTTGTTGAAATTGCTTTGCTGCACCCGTCCCTTGGCGATCGTGATCTCGTTATAGAGGGCGGCTGTGAGGCCGAAGACGAGGCCGCCCTGGATCTGCGCCTCGACGCCGTCGGGATTGACGGCCGTGCCGCAATCGACCGCCGCCGTCACGCGGCGGATCGCGATCTCGCCGTCGTTGTCCACCTCCGCCTCCACGATCGCCGCGACATACGAGCCGAACACGCTCTGGCAGGCCACTCCGCGTCCAACCCGTGCAGGAAGGGCGCTTCCCCAGCCTGCCTTTTCCGCCGCAAGATTGAGGCAGGCGAGAAGCCGCGGCTCCTTCGCGAGATGCGCTCGCCGAAAAGCGACCGGATCTTGCCCAGCGGCGTGAGCCAGCTCGTCGACGAAACTCTCGACGACGAAAATATTGTGTCCCGGGCCCACACTTCGCCAGAAGCAGGTCGGCACGCCGGGCGGCTCGGCATGGACATATTCGACATGAATGTTCGGCGTGTCGTAGGGAAAATCAATCGCGCCGTCGACCGCGTCCGAATCGAGCCCATTCTTAAAGGCGGGCGGCGCCCAGCGCGCGAGTATTGACGACCCAGTGATCCTGTGGCTCCAGGCCGCGATCCTGCCATTCGACAGGCTCGCCTGGAAGCGATCGAAATAGAACGGTCGATAAAGCGCCTGCTGAATGTCCTCCTCGCGGGTCCAGATGACCTTGACAGGCCCGTCGACCTTCTGCGCAATCCGCACGGCCTTGGCGATATAGTCCACTTCGAGCCGCCGGCCGAAGCCGCCGCCGATCAGGTGATTGCGAACGATCACCTTCTCGGGCGGCAGACCCGTAACCTTCGCCGCGATCCCTTGAGCGCGCGTGATGACCTGATTGCCGACCCAGATTTCGCAGGCGTCGGGACGAACGTGCACGGTGCAGTTCATGGGCTCCATCGGCGCATGGGCGAGGAACGGCACGTGATAGGTCGCCTCGAGTTTCGTTCCCTCTCCCATGGCCTTGTCGATGTCGCCGGCCGATTTCGCGACGGCGCCCGCTTTTTCGCTTGCCGTCACGAGGCCGTTGAGCACGTCAGCCGTCGAAACCGCAGCGTTTGGTCCTTCGTCCCAGGTGACGTCGAGCGCGTCGAGGCCCTGCTTGGCGGCCCACATGTGATCGCCGACGACCGCGACGAGATCCTCGAGAACGATGACCTGACGAACTCCCGGCACGGTCTTGGCGCGCTCGTCATTCACATGCGCGACCTTGCCGCCGAACACCGGGCAGCTCGCGAGCGTCGCGATCTTCACGCCCGGCGGCCGCGCGTCGATCCCATAAACGGCCTTGCCGTTGACTTTGTCGGGCGTGTCGAGCCGTTTCAACGATTTGCCGATCAGCTTGAAATCCGTCGCGGGCTTGAGCGGCGGATCTTGCGGCGGCGGCAAAGCAGCGGCGGCCTGCACAAGCTCGCCGTAAGACGCCTTTTGCGCGCTCGCGTCGTTAAGGACCTCGCCATTCTCCGTCCGGCAGGACTTGGGATCGACGCTCCACTTCGCCGCCGCTGCTTGCACCAGCATGGCGCGAGCGGTCGCGCCGGCTACGCGCATCGGCTTCCAGAAGGCGCGGACCGAGGTCGAGCCTCCCGTCACCTGAAACCCGAGAAGCGGGTTGCCGTAAAGCTTGTCGTCCGGCGGCGCCGCCACCGCAGTCACATGGGCGAAGGGCGCGTCAAGCTCCTCTGCAAGGAGCATGGAGAGCGCGGTGTAGATGCCCTGTCCCATCTCGACCTGCGGGATTGTGAAGGTGACCTTGCCGTCAGGATCGATGCGAACGAAAGCGCTTGGCTCGAAATCCGCAACTGCATCCGCCGCATGCGCAGCGTTGAGCCGGGGAAGGGAGACGCTGAGGATCAGGCCGCCGCCCGCCGCGACTGTCGCGCTAAGGAGTGTGCGGCGGGTGAGCTTCGGGGCCGAGGAGTTGGGGGTCATGGGGAGGCTCTCCTTCAGGCCGAGCGGGCGGCTTGTTTGATCGCGGCGCGGATGCGCACGTAGGTGCCGCACCGGCAAATGTTTCCAGCCATGGCCGCGTCGATGTCGGAATCCTTCGGGTCAGGCGTCCTCGCCAGCAAAGCGGCGGCGGACATGATCTGGCCGGACTGGCAATAGCCGCATTGCACGACCTCGAGGTCCAGCCACGCCTTCTGGATCTTGCGTCCCGCCTCTGTTGCGGCAATTCCCTCGATGGTGGTGATCTTCCGGTCGCCGATCGAGCCGACCGGCGTGAGACACGAGCGGACCGGTTCCCCATCGATCTGCACGGTGCACGCGCCGCATTGCGCGATGCCGCAACCGAACTTCGTGCCCGTCATGCCCAGAACGTCGCGCAACACCCAAAGGAGCGGCGTGTCGCTTTCGACATCGACCGTGCGATCGGCGCCATTGACTGTGATCGTGATGGCCACAACTCCCTCCGTCCTATCCGCGTAACCTATGCTCGCCAATGCCCCGAGCGCCGCCGTCCTCCCCCACACCCTGGCCGACCTTCCCGACGATCTGCGTCTCAGAGATATGTTCGGTCGTCGAGAACGGGAAGGGACACCACTTCCACGACTTGGTCGGGTGCGATGCGCTTGTCCGCGGGAGCCGCCGCCCCTCGGGCGATCCGCGCGCCTGTTCCGTTAGGGGCCCTCAAAGGCGCGTCCCGGAGCGACCGCCCCACTTCCCAGCCGATCGAGCAAGCCCGAATTTTTCGACAGGAAACGGAACCGGTGATGAGACATTTCGTTTGGTTGTTGGTATGCGCATAGTCTGGGCTTCGTCGCCGAGGGAGAGATGCTGCGCCAGATCGTGGTTGAGGCTGAAACGCTTGGCAATTCGCGGACAATGTTTCGTCTGCGCATCGACGCAAACGTGATCGCGGAAGGCTTAACGGCGGCGCAGGCTCACTTGCTCGTCGGTGAGATTCTCGACCGCTTCACGCTGCCTAAGCATGATGACCGGCCCACCGCGCGTTCCGCCCCGTCCCGGTGGAAAGGTTTCGGCGTGAACAGCGGGAATGTCCCATAGCGGGTCGACACGCGGCGCGAGCCTCGTCGTCGCTCATGGAACTCGTAAGGAAGCTCGCCTTGCGATGTCGCCGCCGTTCTTATAACGGGGGTCCGGTGAAGCGAGCGGCGTCCTGCTCTGCACACATCCCTTCCCTCATCGTGAAAGCCGAATGACTTCAGGAATCCTGAACCGCCGCCTGACCAGCCCGAAGGATCTCGTCGAAGCGGGGCTGGCTGAGCCGGTGCGGCTCCCGGCGCTCGAGGCCATCGCCGCCCTTTATGCAATCGGGCTTACGCCGGCGCTCGCCGCCCTCGTCCGGCCCGAAGACCCGAGCGATCCGATCGCGCGCCAGTTCGTGCCCGACCCGCGTGAGCTCATCCGCGATCCCGCCGAGCGCGACGATCCGATCGGCGACGACGCCAGGAGTCCGGTCAAGGGGCTGGTGCATCGTTATCCGGATCGGGTCTTGATCAAGCTGGTCGCGGTCTGCGCGGTCTATTGCCGCTTCTGCTTCCGCCGGGAGCGGGTGGGCCCCGGCTCGGGGGCGCTCGGCGGGGCCGAGTTCGCGGCGGCGGTCGACTACGTGCGCGCCGATGAAGGGATCTGGGAGGTCATACTGACCGGCGGCGATCCGTTGACCCTGTCGCCCCGCCGCATCGCCGAGGTGACCAAGGCGTTCGCGGCAATCGACCACGTCAAAGTGCTGCGCTGGCATACGCGCCTGCCAGTCGCCGCGCCGGGGCAAGTGACCAGAGCGATGGCGCGCGCGCTCGTAGCCGAAGGCAAGACGACGGTGGTGGCGGTGCACGCAAACCATGCGCGCGAATTGACCGAAGGCGCACGCTCGGCCTGTCGCCGCCTGGCGGCCGAAGGCGCGATGCTGGTCAGCCAGAGCGTGCTTTTGAAGGGCGTCAACGACGATCCGGAAACGCTCATCGACCTCATGCGGGCCTTCGTCGAGGCGCGGGTGAAGCCTTACTACCTGCATCACGGCGACCTCGCGCCCGGCACGGCGCACTGGCGCGTGCCGATCGCCAAGGGGCAGGAACTGATGCGGCTCTTGCGCGCCCGCCTCTCGGGGCTGGCGATGCCGACCTACATGCTCGATATCCCGGGTGGCCATGGCAAAGCGCCGATCGGGCCGCAATGGATCCATTGCGGCGAGGGTGGAGAGCACCTGGTCACGGACCCGCAGGGAATCCGACATGCTTACGCCGATCGGATGGGGGCGGACAGCTAGCGTCCGGGTCGATCCATTTGGATTTTCTTGGCGCCCGCCCGTTTCTCTACGAAAACCCCCTTTTTGGGTGTTGGATTTCCTTGGATTTCCTCGTCCGAATCGAGCCTTTTCAATGGGTTACGCGGAATAAATCCACAAAAGTTTTTCGCGTCGCTTTTTTCCGTGAAGTTCGAAAGCGCCGGGCGGACGCCCGCCGTCGAGGTCATGCGGAAGCGCAGAATTGCTCATGAGCCGAGCGTAAAGCTATTTCTGCTTTTCTGCAAGAAATTGTCGTCGACCGTTCCCTGGGCAGCCTCAATCCTAACCGAACCGCGCGGAGCTCAGCGCGCCGGCCCTCACGGGCCGACGAACTGCAGCAGCGCCGGGTCGTTGCCTTCGGAGACGCTCTCCGACACGCTGCTCGCGACAAGGGGATAGAGGACGACGAACCCCGCGGCATAGATCAGCAAGGCCGCCAACAGCAGGAACGTCTTAACGGTCCTCCGGCTGGGAGCCACGTTTGGATAAGCAGCGCCGAACTGGGTCGGATTCTCGAAACGGCTCACGACAAATCTCCTCTCGGGCTCTTTCCTCTTGGAACTGGCGAACGTCCCAAGGCCGAGGCTGGAAACGCCCGTGCGGGGCGTCTGCCGCTCCTCGGACCAAGGAACGACGTCTCGGCAATGCGTTTTGATAAACCTGCGAGCTCGGCGGCGCCGTGACGCGGCTCACAGATCAGATTTGCGGGTGGCGAGAAGCGCTGACGAGCGATGGTTTGGGTCGCCGCGAAGCCAGTGTGCGATTCTGCGCGTGACCGAAGTTTTTCAAGCTCTTAGGCTCATTTTTCTGCAACTCGAGCACAAGGTGCGCGTCGGGCAGAAATAGCATATTTAGTGTGTTATTAATCGATACTGGGCCATCCTTCCTCCGCCTTCGGCCTGTCCGCGCCTCGTCAAACGCAGACCCAAACGACTGTCCTGCCGCGGCGCCCGCCAGAACGCGATGCGAAACTGACTCGCAAATGGCGCCGCAAGAGATTGATGTCGCTCGATCCGGACTCGCGACCGGCGCTCGGCCGCGGCCGAATCAGAGCCCGCTGCCCTCGTGGTTGATTTTGGCGGTCGCCACGTCGTCCATCATGCCGAGAAGCGTCTGAGGGACCGGCATTGGCGTGCAGGCCTTGTCGCCGTCGATGAAGAAAACGAGGCCGCCGGAATCGCCATCGACCTTGGCCAGCGCCGCCTTATCGCCATAGGGGAGACCGGGAGGCGTCAGCGGGTTCATGGCGTAGATGCCGCGCAGGAACTGCCACTGCTCCGGCGTCAATTGGATCCATTTGCCGTTGTGCGCTTCGATCGCCTTCTTCGGCACAGAGATGTCGATGCAAACCCCGGCTTCAGCCGCAAGGGCGTATTGAGGCGCGATCGCCAGAAGGGCGGCGAGCGCCAGTGAAGGCTTATTCAACATGAGGACCTCCTTATCCGGACGCCCCCGCGGGTTGCTTTCCTCCTGACGAACCTTTCGAATCGTCCTTGCGCCGATTGACGCGTCACCGAAGCTCAAACCCTGGCACAACAAGCTTAATCAAGAATTATGCCAAGGCCAGCCGCGCTTCTCGTTCGGGTATGATGTAGGTCGCCTGTTCCGCAAATACGACAGGCCTCTCGGAATTGTGAGGGCGCGCCGGCTTGCATGACTTCGCGCGGAACCGCGGTCTCTAAGACCCAACACTTGCGCCGATGCGCTTGATTTCCCATTCGAGCGCGATCCCGCTCGTCTCGAGGACCCGGCGCCGAACCTCCTCGCCAAGCGCTTCGAGATCGGCGGCGGTCGCGGACCCAAGATTGATGAGAAAGTTGCAATGCAGGGTCGACACCTGAGCCCCGCCCACGCGCAAACCCCGGCATCCGGCTTTGTCGATCAATTCCCAGGCCTTCAGTCCTGGCGGGTTCTTGAATGTCGAGCCGCCGGTCTTCTCGCGGATCGGTTGCGAGGCTTCGCGCGCGCGGGTGATGCGCTCCATCTCGGCTTCGATCGCCTTGGGCTCGCCGGGGCGGCCCTGAAACATTGCGCCGGTGAACACGACGTCGTCGGGCGCCGAGCTATGGCGATAGGAAAAGCCCATCGCCGCGTTGGAAAAGACGCGCCTGGCGCCAGTCCGGTCGAGCCCATGCGCTTCGATGAGCACGTCCTTGATCTCGCCCCCATGCGCGCCGGCGTTCATGACCAGAGCGCCGCCGATCGAGCCGGGCACGCCGCGCAGGAACGCCAGGCCATCGACGCCCGCTATCGCGGCGGCCTTGGCGACGTAAAGGTCCGGCGTCGCGGCCCCGACCACGATGCGGGAGCCATCCGTGACCTCGACCGCGCCGAAGGCCCGGCCGCCGAGCCGGATGACGAGCCCGGCTATGCCGCCGTCGCGCACGATGAGGTTCGAGCCGAGACCGATCGTCGTGACGGGGATCTCGTGCGGGAGGACAGAGAGAACGTAGGCGAGATCGTCCTCGTCCGCCGGAGAAAAAAGGGCCTCGGCTGGACCCCCGACCCGAAACCAGGTCGTGCCCGCCACGGGAGCGTCGGCTGTAAGGCGTCCCCGCAGCTTGGGCGCCCGCGCCTTAACCTCGTCGACCAGGCCGGGAAAAGGCATCGGCGAAGCGTCAGGCCTTGTCGAGCGCGGCGAGTTCGCCGGGCAGCGCATAGGCCCATTGCGTGATCGACCCGGCGCCGAGGCAGATGACATAGTCGCCCGGCTTCGCCAGCGAATGCACCATGCCCGCCAGTTTCTCGGGCGAGGGCAGCATCAGTGCATGGCGGTGGCCGTGGGCGGCGATCGCAGTCGCCAGCGCGGCCTTGTCGACGCCTTCGATCGGCGCTTCGCCTGCGGCATAGACATCGGCGACGATGACGGTGTCGGCGTCGTTGAAGCAGGTCGCGAAGGCGTCGAACAGGGAGGCGAGCCGAGTGAAGCGATGCGGCTGCACGACCGCGATCACCTTGGCCTCGGTCGCCGCCCGCGCGGCTCTCAGGACCGCGGCGATTTCGACCGGATGGTGGCCGTAATCGTCATAGATCGTGACGCCATTCCATGTCCCAGTGCGGGTGAAACGCCGGCGAACGCCGCCAAATCCGGCGATCGCCTTGCGGATGACGTCGATCGGCGCGCCAAGCTCGTGCGCGACCGCAATCGCGGCCGTGGCGTTGAGGGCGTTGTGGCGGCCGGGCATTGGCAGCGCGAGATCATCGATGAAGGTGGCGCGGCCCGTCGCCCGATCGCGGATCAGCGACCGAAAATCGCGTGACGCCGCCGGCAAGGTTGACGTCCATCAGGCGCACATCGGCCTGCGGATTCTCGCCATAGGTGAGAATGCGGCGGTCTTCGACCTGGCCGACCAGTTCCTGCACGGTCGGATGATCGAGGCACATGACCGCGAAGCCATAGAACGGCAGGTTTCCGATCAGCGCCAGAAAGGCGTCCTTGATGGCGTCGAAGGTCTTGAAGTGGTCGAGGTGCTCGGGATCGATGTTGGTGACGACGGCGATGTCGGCGGGGAGCTTGAGGAACGTGCCGTCGCTCTCGTCGGCCTCGACCACCATCCAGTCGCCGGCCCCGAGCCGCGCGTTGGTGCCATAGGCGTTGATGATGCCGCCGTTGATCACCGTCGGATCAAGCCCGGCGGCGTCGAGCAGCGTCGCCACCAGCGAAGTCGTCGTGGTCTTGCCATGCGTGCCGGCCACGGCCACGCATTGTTTCAGCCGCATCAGCTCGGCCAGCATCTCGGCCCGGCGAACGACGGGAATGCGCCGCGCCCGCGCTTCGACCACTTCGGGATTATCGCGCTTCACGGCGGACGAAATGACGACCACCGCCGCACCGCCGAGATTGGCCTTGTCATGGCCGACGAAGACGGTCGCGCCCTGCTCGCGCAGGCGCTTGACGTTGGCGTTGTCGCTCAGGTCCGAGCCCTGAACCTGATGGCCAAGGTTGAGCAGGACCTCGGCGATGCCCGACATGCCAATGCCGCCGATGCCGACGAAGTGGATGGGGCCGATCTGGTTCGGCAGTTTCATGCTTGAATTTTCCCCGCGCGGCCACACGACCACTCTGACGACCGCTTCTTTGGAAAGTCAGGACGGATCGTTGCTGAGTTACACTATTTGTTGTCGTCGAGGGCCGTCATATGATATTGAGCACCGCCTCGACGCCTTATGCGAATGCATCGCATTGGGGTTGTGTCTCAAAATCCGCCTGATATTTTCCGATAAACAAAGAAATGTGCCTCGCCGCAGGAGATCGTGAAGGATTCAACAAACCCCATTGCGTGCCAGTATCTTGATCAATAACGTCAGTTTGCCATGTTACTGATGTCGTGTACCCACCCTTCATGTCCACCAACTGAACGAGCAATCTTATGCCAAGCCTCTGATCTAGACGAGAGCGGGGAGGGACATTTCAGCTCTTATCTGACAGATACGCCCGTTCCCCTACACGAAATCGACGCCCAACAGTCAGTGCCCCATGTGTCCGTTCCGAATGGCTCGCATGTATAATCGAGCATGACACGTCCTTCGAAGCCGCATCGACCTTGATTCTCATAGATCGCTTCGGCTCTCGATGGAGGGTCATCCTTAACTAAATGCTTGCATTGTGACTCTGATATATTGCGTTCAAGTAGTCTAATAATCTTTCTGCTTCGTTCGAGGGTCATCCGTAACCAAATGCTTGCAACTGTGGCCCTCTACAATTGCCTTAAAGTAAATATTGGTCGGATGGCTTTCGTCTGCCTTGTATATCTTTATGTTGACTGCTTCGTTCATTACGGCCGAGGGAACCTGATTTTGATCGATTCAGAGGAACCCTTGCGGCGCACGCAACAAACTCGAAGGTAGAAAAAGAAAGGGCCGGTATGGTGGTGAACAGAAGGGTTCGGTTAACGGGAAGGGTCATTTCGCTGGGGCGCTTCATCAAATCTATATCCAGTGAGCGTTCTGCGATAATTCGTAAACTTGTTGATTTGGCGAACGCGCAGATGGCGCGGCCGCACAGGCTCACAGGGTCGAGCGGTCAATGGCCCTGTCCGCTTCCGCGATGCTCTCCGGCCGCCCGACATGCACCCAAAGGCCATCGAGACGAACGCCATAAAGCCGGCCCTTGGCGGCGGCGGCGTGAAAGAACGGGGCGAGGCGGAATGCGTCTGCTTTCTCCCTCTGCGAACAGCTGCGGCTTGACGATCCCGACGCCGGTATAGACGAAAGGCGCGACGTGGCGCGGCTCGCGCGGCTGAAGGCGTCCGTCATGAGTCATGACGAAATCGCCGGGCCAGTCGACGCCGACCGCGCCGGCGCCAGCGGCGACCAACAGCAGGATGTCCATCGTCTCCGGCATCGAAACTCCGGGCCAGGCGCGCGATATTCGAGCGCGGCCCCTCGATCCAGAAGGCGTCGGTGTTGCAGATCAGGAACGGATCGTCGCCGACCAGCGGCAGCACGCGCTTGATCCCGCCGCCCTGATCGAGCAGCCTCGCACGCTCGTCCGAGATGACGATCTTCGGCGCCCGGCGCTTGGCGAGGTGCGCCTCGATCTGGTCGGCGAGCCAATGCACGTTGACGATCGCCCGCTCAACCCCGCTCTCCGCCAGGCGGTCGAGGCAATAATCGATGAGCGCCCGGCCATGAACCTCGACCAGCGGCTTGGGCAGCGTCTCGGTGATCGGCCGCATCCGCGTGCCCAGTCCGGCGGCGAACACCATGGCCGTCTTCGGAACAGGCGGGCTCATCAGGCCTCAGCGATCAGGACTCGGGGTCGGAATTGACCGGCGGTGGGCCAAGCGCCCGCGGCAAGTGGTTCTGATACCAGACCGCAAGCGACTGAAGCAACGGATGGGCGAGGTTGCGCGCCAGATAACGCTCGATCCGCGGCAGGTGGCGCAGGTATTCAGGCTTGTGATCGCGTTTGTCGAGCCGTGCGAACAGGCCAAGGATCTTGGTGGCGCGCTGGGCTCCCATCGCGGCATAGGCGGCGGCGAAGCGCTGGGTGTCGAAGGCAGGATCGGCGGCGGCCCTGCGGCGCATGTAGAGGGCGGCGAGACGCATCTCGAGATCTTCGGCCACGTCGACGCGCGCATCTTGCAACAGCGAAACGACATCGTAGGCCGGCGGCCCCATCACCGCGTCTTGAAAATCGATGAGGCCGATTCGCCTCAAGCCTTGCCGCTCCGCCAGCCAATGCAGATTGGGCGAATGATAATCGCGCAGCGTCCAGGTTGTGGGGTCGGCGAGGATCGGCCCCAGAAGCTCGCGCCAGACGCCCAAGAACTGCATGCGCGCGCCCGATGGCGGCGTCACCCGAGCCATCGCGGGCGCGTACCAGTCGAGCACGAGCTCGACCTCGACCAGCATGGCTTCGATGTCGTAGACCGGCAATTCGTAGGGTTCCTCGCCAGCCGACAGGCTCGGCGGCAAGTCGCGTCCGTGCAGATCGGCCAGAACAGCGATCGCCGGCGCGTAGCGTGCGCCATCCGGAACGCCGTTTTGAGCGATGGTGGTTGAGCCGAAGTCTTCGATCAGCGCCAGTCCTTCGTCGATGCTGTGTCGATGAGAGCCGGGGCTGAGTAGCCGAGCCCGCGCAGGCCCTCGGCCATGGCGATGAAAGCGCGGATGTCGGGCGACAGCTTGGCGATGGCCGCATAGGGCTTGCCGAAGCGCAGGATGGGCCCGCCCGGCCGTGGCGGCGAGATCATCAAGATCGCGGTCTCGCCGGTCGGCTTGGCCAGCCGCTCATAGGCGCGAATGGACGCGTCGCCCTGCAGGAATTGGCGGCTTGCGTCACTCCAGCCGGAGCGCTCGAGCAGCCTCGCGACGCCAAGCGCCAGCGTCAGACGCGGGCGGACCGCGCCGAACCCACGCAACGTCAGCAAGCGAAAATCGGGGCCGCGTTTGGCGTCAAAACGGATCTCGACCTCGAGCCGGTCGGCGGGCAGCGCTTGCGCGACCTTCTCCGGCCACTCGACGATCGCAACCGCGCCGTCGACAGCTTCCTCCCAGCCGAGATTGGCGAGCTCCGTTGGGCCGCGCAGCCGGTAGAAATCGGCATGAACCACCGGCCCGCGCGGGGCTTCATAAACTTGCATCAAGGTGAAGGTCGGACTCGGCGCTTCGAGCTCCGGCGTCTCGGCGAGGGCCCGGATAAGCCCGCGGGCGAAAGCGGTTTTGCCGGCTCCGAGATCGCCGATCAGAGCGACGAAATCGTCGGGCTCAAGCCAGGCCGCCTGCGCCGCGGCGATGGCCAAAGTGGTCGCTTCGTCCGGGGACTCGAAGCTCCAAACACCCGCTTCTTCTCTTACACCGGCGAGACTATTCATGCCCTTTACTGGACCGAGTGGGTCTTGGGCGGCGCCATGAGTTGCGGGCTCGCCGCCGTCGCCCCTGTTGGATCCACGGGGAAGATGCAGGTGACGGTCGTGCCCTCCCGGGGCGCCGTGTCGATCAGGACCCGGCCCTGATGCAGTTCGACCATCGCTCTCACGATCGACAGGCCGAGGCCGGGGCCGCGATGCCGGGAGCCGTTGGGGAAGGTCTCGAACCGCTCGAATACGCGATCGATCATCTCGGGAGGAATGCCACGTCCGCGATCACTGACCTTGAACACGATCTCCGTCCCGCGGCGCATCGCCGCCATCGTCACGGTCTGGCCCGCCTCCGAATAATTGATCGCGTTCGAGAGAAGATTGAACAAGACCTGGCGCACCCGCCGGCCGTCCGCGTGCAGCGACCCGACCCCGTCGGTCATGACGATGCGCAACTCGATCGCCGCCTCGCTCAGGCGATCCTGCACGCCCGCCGCCGCGGCCTTCATCGCCTCGGCGACGTCGACATCCTCGAGCCTGAGTTCCAGCGCGCCAGCGTCCATCGAGGCCAGATCGAGAATGTCGTCGATGATGGCGAGCAGCGCATGCGACGAATCGGTGATGAATCCCGCATATTCGAGCTGCTTCGGATTGAGCGGGCCAACGCCTCCGCCCGCGAGAAGCTGGGTGAAGCCGATAATGTTGGTGAGCGGCGTGCGCAGCTCGTAGGAGACGTGGTTGACGAAATCGTTGCGCAACTTCTCCGCCGCGATGAGCGCCTGATTGCGCTCGGTCAGCGCGCGCTCGATGTTGACGCCCGCGGTCACATCGAGCGACGTCATGAGGGTCGCTCCGTCCGGCAACGGCAAAGCGGCGCAATCGAGGATGAGCCCGTCCGTGCGCTCGATTCGCGCCGTCCGGTTCTTGCGATGCTCCGGAAGATCGACGATCACCGCCCTAAGCGCGTCGAACAGTTCGGGGTGGCCGCACAGCGGCTTGCAGGCGCGCGCGATCTCGTCGATATGCGGGCGTTCGCCGAGGACCGTCGGATCGATTCGCCACAGTTCCGCGAAGGCGGGGTTGAACAGCTTCATGCGCCCATCCGCCCCGAACGCCGCCACCCCTTCCTTGAGCGCGTCCAGCGTTTCGCCCTGCACATGGGTGAGCGCGGTCACTTGGGAGGCGAGCGCGTAGCTCTGGGTCGCGTCGTCATAGAGATAGGTGACGCCGCCTTTCGGATTGGGGCTCATGACGACGCGCAGCGCCCGGCCATCGGGCAGATGCCACACGGATTCGCTGGGCTCGATCGCCTGGTAAGCGCTCAATTGCTGCGCCTTCCAGGCGCGGAAGTCGACCTGTTCGGGCAATTGCCGTTTGGCGCGCAGCCGATCGAGGATTTCGCCGTCGCTCGGCCCTTGATCGAGAAAGGCCGGCTCAAGGGACCAGATTTGCCGGTAGGCGGCATTGTACAAGGTGAGCCGCTTGGACTTGTCGAAGATCGCAACCGCTGTCGACAGCCGATCGATCATGCGCGAATAGTCGTCCTCGTTGCGCTCCATATCCGCTCTCAGCGCCACGATTTCGGAAACGTCGCGGGCCACGCCAGCGGAGCCGACCTGAGCGCTGGCCTCGACGGCTTCGAAGGTTCGGCGGTCGCCGCCGACGACTGCCGACCCACGGCGCTTCCAGGCCCCGGTCTCCTTAAGCGCCGCCGTCGCTTCGCGGCGGACTGCGGGATCGAAGATTTCGCCGCAGGTGGCGATCGCGGCCTCGGCGTCGGGGGCGTCAACGGCTTGAGCGTAGGCGCCGTTGCACCAGACGATCCGGCCCATGGCGTCGCGCGTCCATGCTGGCATATCCGCGGTTTCGAGCGCAGAGCGCAGGCCATCCAAGGCGCCCTCGGCTTCAGCGAATGAATCCCGCAATTGGGCCAACTGAAGGCGCTCGCCCGAGACATCGCGAATGCGCATCACCGCGCTGCCGGACACCGGGCGCCCGTCGAGTTCGAGATAGCGGCCGCGCAGGCTGACCACGGCGGCGGCGAAGGCTTCGCCGCGGGTCAGCAATCGCTCTGTCGCCTCCTCGATCTTGGCCGCCTGGGCCGGATTGAGCCACGAGCCGAACGCGAGCACGCGCGACGACAGCGGTGAATCGGCGACGAGGGCGAAATCGCCCTCGATCGTCGGCTCCGCGTCCGGACGCTCCCAGGAGACGAGGATTTGCGGCTCGCTGCGCAACATCAGCGCCGCCCGGTCGAGTTTGGCGTTGGTTCGCGCCAGCTCCGTCTCGAGCTCGACAACGCGGCGCGTCCAGATCCGGCGGCCAACCAGATGAAGAACGGCGGTGATCGTCGCCAGCAGCATCAGCGACAGGATGACGAGGCCGACGACATTGGCCTGGACGGACGCCATGTCGAACGCTCGCCGCGCCGGCCCGCCTAGGGACTGGGAGAGGTCTTGCGCACAGGCGAGCGCCCCGGCAAGCAGGTAAAGCGCCAGGCCCGCGGCCGCCCGGGCGGCGACCGCCCAGTTGAGCCGTCGCGTCTGTCGGCCGATTCCGGAGCGCTTCGCCCCGCTTAGCCCCCGCAACGAATCGCCTCCTCGAGAGCCCGACGACGATGTCTCGCGCCGGCGGACGACCCTTTCCCTCCGCCAAGAAGGTCCGAATCAGCCCTCAACAGGATTACGAAATGTTTGCCGCAAAGTCGTTAACCATGGGCGGCGTGAGGGGAAGGCCAGTTCGCCGATCGGACGCTAGCGCTCGTGGCAAGGAGACTGCGAGCAACAAGATGTGCCGATTTGCGCCTTCCGCCGCATTCGGGGCGCCTTCATCTTTGTTTAAATTTGTTTCGGCCCTGGGCGGCTATCGCACGAGGCCGAGGATATCCTTGATCGCGTCCATATTCGGACGCGCGATCGCGCGCGCCTTCTCGGCCCCATCGGCGAGGACAGCGTCGGTATGGGCCGGATCGGCCGCGAGCCGCAGCATCTCGGCGCGAATCGGCGCGAACTTGTCGATCGTAAGGTCGGCCAGCGCGGTCTTGAACGCCGAGAACTGGGCGCCGCCGAAACGCTTGAGCACGTCGGCCTTCGTCTCGTCGTTCAAGGCGGCGAAGATGCCAATGAGATTGTCGGCTTCGGGACGTCGCGCCAGCCCCTCGACCTCGCTCGGCAACGGTTCGGGGTCGGTCTTGGCCCTACGAATCTTCTGCGCGATCGTGTCCGCATCGTCGGTGAGCGCAATGTAAGCGTTCTCCGAAGTGTCAGACTTCGACATTTTCTTCGCCCCGTCGCGCAAGCTCATGACCCTGGTGGCCGGCCCCTGGATCAAGGGTTCGGGCAGCGGAAAATAGGCGTCGCCGTGGCCGTGGGCGGCGATCGAGGCGGCGAAATCATTGTTGAACTTCTGCGCGATGTCGCGCGCCAGCTCCAAATGCTGCTTCTGATCGTCGCCGACCGGAACGTGAGTCGCGCGATAGACGAGAATGTCGGCGGCCATCAGCACGGGATAGTTGTAGAGCCCGATCGACGCGTTCTCCCGGTCCTTGCCCGCTTTCTCCTTGAACTGGGTCATCCGGTTGAGCCAGCCGAGCCGCGCGACGCAATCGAACACCCAGGTGAGTTCAGCGTGCTCGGCGACCCGGCTCTGGTTGAAGACGATATTGGCTTTCGGATCGATGCCGCAGGCGAGAAAGGCCGCGGTCACTTCGCGGGTGGTGCGCGCAAGCTGCTCGGGGTCGTGGGGCATCGTCATCGCATGCAGGTCGACGACGCAATAGATGCACGGATGCGTCTTCTGCATCTCGACGAAGCGCTTGATCGCGCCGAGATAATTGCCGAGGTGCAGGTTGCCTGTCGGCTGAACGCCGGAAAACACGCGCTCGGGAAACTTCGCCATTTTTTCGCTTAAGTTCGGGGCGGGAGGGGCGGCCCTTATGGCAACGCCAGGGGAGCCGCGCAAGGGTGGAGAGCGCGCGGGTCAGCGCGCCCGGCTCGCCCTCGTCGACCGCAAGATCGACCATGATCTCGGCTGCCAGCTTTTCCAGCGCCTTGCGGAGGTCGTCGAGCGACAGGCCTTCGGGGACGCTGAGACGCGCACTTGCTCGAAACATCTCGACGCCGGTGAACGGCTCGCCTTCGAGACCGCTCATGAACTCTTCGATGTTGACGCCGAGGCGGGTGAGCGCCTGCGTCACGTCGCGCACGATGCCTGCCCGCTCCTTGCCGACGATCTCCAGCGTGACGAGCCGCGCAGGCTTTTCGGCCTCTGCGGCGGCGCCGCGCTCGACTGAGACACGCAGGCCTGAAGGCGCAAGCTTCGCCAGCGCGGATTCGAGCGCAATGAGGTTTTCGTCCGGAACTCTGACGAGCACCACGCCGGCGAATTTGCCCGCGAGCCGCACCGAGCGGCTTTCGAGCCAGGTCCCGCCAAAGTCGACGACCTTCTCGGAAATCGCGTTGACGAGGCCCGGCCGGTCGTCGCCAACGAAGGTCAGAACGAGCGATGTCATGACGCGAGCCCCGAACGGTTCGCCGCCTAGCCTATCACAAAATAAACCGGCTCAGATCGGCGTTGGCGGCGAGATCGCCGATGTGCCGCTCGACGAAATCGGCGTCGATGCGAACTTTTTCGCCGTTCCGGTCGGCGGCGGTGAAGCTCACCTCATCCAGCACGCGCTCCATCACCGTCTGCAGCCGGCGCGCACCGATGTTTTCGACCGATCCATTGACCTTGGCGGCGAGGCGGGCGATCGCCGCCACCGCGTCATCGGTAAATTCGAGGTCCAGGCCTTCGGTTTGCATCAGCGCCACATATTGCTTGATCAGGCTCGCCTCGGTGTCGGTGAGGATGCGTTTGAAATCATCCTCGGTCAGCGAATTGAGTTCGACCCGGATCGGCAGGCGGCCCTGCAGCTCCGGCAACAGGTCGGAGGGCTTGGCGATGTGGAAGGCGCCGGAGGCGACAAAAAGGATGTGGT
Organism: uncultured Alphaproteobacteria bacterium; assembly: GCA_963833955.1. Lineage (GTDB taxonomy): Bacteria > Pseudomonadota > Alphaproteobacteria > Rhizobiales > Beijerinckiaceae > Roseiarcus. Next base: position 87,658 of record CAWHZY010000011.1, read on the forward strand.
CGGTCTTGACCGCGCCGTGCTTGGTGGCGACCGTCGTGCCCTCGATCAGCGGCAAGAGATCGCGCTGCACGCCCTCGCGGGAGACGTCGGCGCCGCCGCGACCCTCGCGGGCGCAGATCTTGTCGATCTCGTCGAGGAAGACGATGCCGTTGCTTTCGACTTCGGCCACCGCATCGCGCACGACCGCGTCCTGATCGAGCAGCTTTTCAGCCTCGGCGGCGACCAGCGGCTCGTGCGCTTCCTCGACCGTCATTCGTTTGGCCTTCGTGCGCTGGCTCTTGCCGAAAATATCGGCGATGTTGATCGCGCCGATCGAAGCGCCAGGCATGTTCGGCAGTTCGAACATCGGCATTCCGGAGCCGCTCTGCGGCAATTCGACCTCGATTTCCTTGTCGTTGAGCTCGCCCGCGCGCAGCTTGCGGCGGAAGGCATCGCGGGTGGCGGCGGATGACGTCGAGCCGACCAAAGCATCGAGCACCCGCTCTTCCGCCTCAAGCTCGGCCTTCGCTTCGATGTCCTTGCGCTTGCGGCTTTTGACCAGGGCGATGGCGACCTCGATCAGGTCGCGGACGATCTGCTCGACATCGCGCCCGACATAGCCGACCTCGGTGAACTTCGTCGCCTCGACTTTGAGAAACGGCGCCCCAGCCAGCTTGGCGAGGCGGCGCGCAATCTCGGTCTTGCCGCAGCCGGTCGGCCCAATCATGAGAATATTCTTCGGCATCACCTCCTCGCGCATCGGCGAGGTCAGGCGCAAGCGACGCCATCGGTTGCGCAAAGCGATGGCGACCGCGCGCTTGGCGTCCGCCTGACCGACGATGTAGCGGTCGAGTTCGGAGACAATTTCGCGGGGCGACAAATCCGTCATGAGGTCAAAGGCTTTCGACAATCAGATTGAAGTTGGTGTAGACGCAGATCTCGCCCGCGATGCGCATCGAGCGACGCACGATCTCGTCCGCATCGAGTTGCATCGGCATGAGCGCGCGCGCCGCGGCGAGCGCATAATTGCCGCCCGAGCCGATCGCCGTCGCCGAGCCAAACTCGTCCTCCTCGGGCTCCAGCACGTCCCCCGAGCCTGATAAGGTGAAGCCCGTGCTCTTGTCGGCGACAATGAGCATCGCCTCCAGGCGCCTCAGATACCGGTCGGTGCGCCAGTCCTTGGCCAGCTCGACACAAGCGCGCGCGAGTTGGCCGGGGTATTGCTCGAGTTTAGCCTCAAGCCGTTCGAACAGCGTGAATGCGTCGGCCGTCGCGCCGGCGAAACCGGCGATGACGTCGCCCTTGGCGAGGCGGCGAACCTTGCGCGCGTTGGATTTGACGACGGTCTGGCCCATGCTGACCTGGCCGTCGCCGCCGATGACGACCTTTCCGCCCTTGCGCACCATCAGGATGGTCGTCGCATGCCACCCGGGCGAGCGGGCGGCTAAATCGTCAGCCATGGGCGAAAGATCCTGAAAGTGCGGGCAAGGGCCGGATGTATGGGCGCAAGCTCCGCAGCGCAAGTGAGGCCGGGCCGGTCGGCGCGCCGCGGCAGGCTCTACGCGCGTCAATTGAGGGCGTCGACCCAAATCGGGTTGGTCCAGGCGCGCCGCCGCGGGCCGTCAATGGCGACGATGCGGAACCATTTGACCTGCGGCGGGTCGCGCCAAGCCCATTTCGCGACCTCGGCGAATTCGATCGTCGCCTGGGTGAGCCCGCGTCCGACCCGGCTCAGCGCCAGCGAAGCGCTGGTGACGAGCGCGATGGTGTGGACCGGAGAGCACTCGACCCGCACTTCGTTTTTTGTAACCTCGACGTCGTAAATACGCGGGCCCTGACTCGAATAGAACTCGCCGGCCTTCAACGCGCCGAGCAGGGACTCGGGCTCGAGCGTTTCAGATTTGACCATGACGTAACCGCCGAAGGCGTCGAGGTCGCCGTTGTGAAAATGCGCGTCGTCGCCGGCGACCGCCATCAGCCGCCGATCCTCGTTGCAGAGCTGATCAAGGAGATAGAACCCGTCGCCCCGATCGGTCAGGACCGCGCAGGTGTGATTATAGACCTCGATCGCATGCGCGGCGCCGAGCGAGCGTCCGTCCTCGATCGTCAGTTGCGACCACGACGGATGCGCGATGGCGACGAAGGCGCCCGCCTCCCGCGCTCGCTCCGCCAGCCGCGGAGCGCTCTCGGCCGGTTCCGCGGGCGGGAAATCGAACGGCAGCCCGGTTGCGACGATATGCCAATATTCGCCAGCGCTCGTCCCCATGGCGTGAACTTCTGCGCCGATCAGCGTGGTGAAAGTGTTGCAGCGTAGCTTGCGGGTGTCGGCGATCGGCCAGTCGAACCGGCCTAGAAAATGATCGGACACTTGGAGGAAGTCATAGCCCGCGCGCTTATACGCCTCGACGACCTCCGCGAGGTTCAAGGCGCCGTCGGAAAGGTTCGAATGGGCGTGGAGATTCCCGCGCCAGAAACGGCCCGGCGTCGAGAAGGGACGAATCCGCATCGGGTCAGGTTGTCGGCTCCGGCGCAAGCGGTCAACTAAATTTGACTTAAGTTCATTGGCCTTTTGCTCCTTTCAGCCCCAAAATATGTCTAGCCAAATTTGCGGTAGATCAACGCTTTTCGAGTCGCGGCGGCTGATCAAGGAGCCGGGCCACGCCAAACAGATTTCAGTTCTACGCCGAGCAAGCCCTCGTGACCTGAAGCTCGTCAATTTACTATATTCGAGTGTTCATATGTTACGCCGGGGCCAAAGCGGGCGGGGTTGCGGCCGATCCCGTCAGCTGATCCGAGCGGATCCTGAAGGCCAAAAGATTTCGAACGAGCGAAAGGAACCCGAGATGGAAACGAAGGACTGGCCGGACTTCACCCGCGGCCTCAGCACGGAACTCAGGAACTTGCGCGGCGGCGCTCCGGACGTGATGAAGGCGTTTTCGGGGCTGGCTCAAAGCGCGCTCGCTCAAGGGGCGCTCGACGGCAAGACGAAGGAACTGATCGCGATCGCGGTTTCGGTCGCGGTGCGCTGCGACGATTGCATCGGTTTCCACGTCAAGGCGGCGGTTGATCGCGGCGCGACGCGCGAGGAAATCCTCGAAACGCTCGGCATGGCGATCTATATGGGAGCAGGGCCCGCGGCAATGTATGCAAGCCACGCGCTCGGCGCTTACACGCAGTTCGCCGCGCCAAAGGCGGACGCCGCATGACCTTCGGAGATTTGATGTCCTGGAACATGTTTTCACGCTTCGGCGCCGGCTCGGATCCGGACGTCGTCGATTTTGGCGACTTGGAAGAGGCCGTCGGGACCAACGCCTGGACGGTGGTGGACGTCCGCGAGCCGCACGAATTCGCCGCGGGCCACATTCCGAACGCTCGCAACATGCCGACGTCTTCTTTCGATCCCAAGGATTTGCCGCAGGGAAGGCCGGTCGTTCTGATCTGTCAGGCCGGCGGACGGTCGCGCAATGCGCTGAACAAGGCGCGCGCGATCGGCCGCGACGACGTAAGGCACTTTGCCGGCGGGATGAACGGCTGGCGCTCGCATAACGGCCCCGTAACCCTCTGACCCGAGCAGAAGAAGATGAGCTACGACATAACCCGCAAGACGCACGGAGAGTTCGACGCCGTGATCGGCCGCGTCAAGGATGCCCTCAAGAGCGAGGGCTTTGGCGTCCTGACCGAGATTGACGTCGCCGGCACGCTGAAAACGAAGATCGGCAAGGATTTCCGGCCCTACCGCATCCTCGGCGCCTGCAATCCGAGCCTCGCCTTTCAGGCCCTGAACGTGGAAGCGAATATCGGCGTGATGCTGCCCTGCAACGTCATCGTCCAACGCTACGACAATGGCGAGGTCGAAGTTTCCTCGATCGATCCGGCGACCGCCATGCAGGCGGTTGGCAATTCCAAACTTTCCGCCGTCGCGGACCAGGTGCGCGCAGCGCTCAAGCGCGTGATTGAGGCGGTCTGACGCTTCGGACGTCGCCTGTTTCCTTGCGCGGCTCACCCGCGACATAGGTCTGGCGCACCGCACGATCGTCCCCGAGCGTGAGGAATGCAAAGAGTTCGACCTCGAGATTGCCGCCGACCGTCTCCATCCGGTGCGCGAGCGCCGGAGTGGCGCGTGGATCAAGCGCAATGAGGTCGGCTTCTTTGCCGGCTTCGATCGAGCCGATCCGATCGTCGAGAATGAGCGCGCGGGCATTGCCGAGCGTCATGCGGTAAAACGCCTCGAGCGCCGGCCACGACTGGCCGTTGAGCTGCAGCACCTTGTAGCCCTCTGCCGCCGTGCGCAGCATCGAATAGCTCGTGCCCCCGCCGACATCGGTCGCAAGCGCGATCCGCACTCCCGCCCGCTTTAGCCGCGCCTGATCGAACAGGCCGGAGCCGAGGAAAAGGTTCGACGTCGGGCAGAATGCGGCGACGGAGCGGCTTTCGGCGAGCGCGGCGACCTCGCTGTCCTGCAAATGAATGCAATGGCCGAACACCGAGCGCGGCCCGGTCAACCCCGCCTGCGCATAAACGTCGACATAGCTCCGCGCTTCGGGAAACAGCGCGGCGACCCGCGCGATTTCCGCCTTGTTTTCGTTGGCATGGGTCTGGACGTAGAGATCAGGAAATTCGCGCGCCAACGCGCCGGCGGCATCCAGTTGCGCCTGCGTCGACGTCACCGCGAAGCGTGGCGTGATCGCGTAATCGAGCCTCCCGCGACCCCGCCAGCGCTCAATCAGCGCCTTGCTCTCGTCGTAGCCTCGCTGCGCGGTGTCCATGAGCGCTTCTGGCGCGTCGCGGTCCATCATCACTTTGCCCGCGATCATGCGCAGCGCCCGCGCTTCGGCCTCGGCGAAGAACGCGTCGACAGATTCAGGATGCACCGTGCAATAGACCATCGCGGTCGTGGTGCCTGAGCGGAAAAGCTCGTCGAGAAAGAAATCCGCCACGCGCGCGCAATGCGCGGGATCGGCGAATTTCTGCTCTTCGACGAAGGTGTAATTGTATCAGCCAGTCGAGGAGCTGCGCGCCGTAGGAGCCAATCACCTGGGTCTGCGAATAATGGACGTGCGCGTCGATGAAACCCGGGGTGATGAGACAGCCTGTGTGATCGTCGATGAGCGCGCCTGCGGGAGCGCGGGCAAGAATGTCGGGCGCTTCTCCGACCGCCTCGATCAAGCCGCCGTTAACGAGCACGGCTCCATTCTCGATGAGAGAATAGGCGCGCGAGCCGCTCTCGGCCGGATCGTCGCTGAACGAGAGAACGCGGCCACGAATGATGCGAGCGACGGTCAAGTCAGGATATCCTTCAGTCTCAGCGCAGCGATCCGGTCGATCTCGGCGAGCGCGGTCTTCGTCTCCGCGTCGGCGTCGTTAGCCAGACGATCGCGGAAGGCGGCAAGAATGTCGTCTTGTGCTTTTGCCTTTGACCGCCATGATGAAGGGAAAGCTGAACCTCGCGCGATAGGCGTCGTTGAGCTCGCCGAAAATTGGCGCAGTTCGTCAGGCGTCAGCCGGTCGAGCCCGGCGCTCGCCTGCTCGCGCGTCAATTCCGCGGTCAGCGTCTTGGCGAGGGCGAGCTTGCCGGCCAGATCCGGGTGGGCGTCGATCAGCGCGCGCTTCTGTTCCTTTGTCCCTTTCGCTGCGGCGTCGGCGAGCGCCTTCGCCAGCCCTTCCGCCGTGTCTGCGCCGCGTCGATGAGATGAGCGTCATAGGCGGCCGCCGCGATCCATGGCGAATGCTCGTAAACGCCGCCGAAGCGCTCGATGAACAGCGTCCGGGTAAGCTGAGACGGCTTCCAGCCGCCCGGCGGGGGGTGCTTGGCGATCCAGTGACGGGCGATGTCGAGCCGGGTCGGAATCCAGACGCGATCGTGGCGCAAGGGCATAGTCAAGGAACCGCGCGAGCGCGAGCGCGCGACCGGGCCGGCCGACCAGGCGGCAGTGCAGGCCGATCGACAGCATCTTCGGCGCGACATCGCCTTCGGCATAGAGCGCGTCGAACGAATCCTTGAGGTAGGTGTAGAACTGATCGCCGGTGTTGAAGCCCTGCGGCGTGGCGAAGCGCATGTCGTTGGCGTCGAGCGTGTAGGGCGTCATGAGCTGCGGGCCGCGCGGTCCTTCGAAGCCAGTAAGGCAAATCGTCGGCATAGGAATCGGCGCAATAGACGAACCCGCCCTCTTCCATGCCGAGCCGGATCGTGTTGATCGACGAGCGGCCTTGGTAGAAGCCGAGCGGCCGAGCGCCGGCGATTTCGGTGTGGATGCGCACCGCCTCGGCGATATGGAGCGCCTCGATCTCTGGCGGCGTGTCGCGATAATCGATCCACTTGAGCCGTGAGTGGCGATCTCCCACCCCGGCCTCGTTCATCGCCGCGACCGCCTCGCGATTGCGCGCCATCGCCGTCGCCACCGCATAGACGGTGACCGGAACCGAGCGCTCGGTGAACATGCGGTGCAGGCGCCAGAAGCCGGCGCGGGAGCCATATTCGTAGATCAATTCCATGTTCATGTGACGCATGCCCGGCCAGGGCGCGGCGCCGACGATCTCGGACAGGAACGCCTCGGACGCGGCGTCGCCATGCAAGAATGTTGTTCTCGCCACCTTCCTCGTAGTTGACGACGAATTGCACCGCGATGCGCGCCCGCTCTGGGCCAGTCCGCGAACGGAGGGGTTCGCCCATAGCCGATCATGTCGCGCGGGTAGGTTTGGCCGTCCGTCATCCTGCCGCTTCTCTGCACTCGCCGGAATGTGTGTCGTCCCAACGCTACGACAGGATGGGGGTTTGCTCCAGCCTGCGGCGGACGGGTCGGTCAGGCGCTCGAACGGGCGCCGAGCGCGCTGGAACAGATCCGACAGCCCGAGATCCACGCAATCTCATGCTCGGCAATAATGATAGAGTAGCCGAACGATGTTTCCACCCGTCGGCCCGAGGCCCCCATGACCGAAATATCCCTGCGCTTCGAGCCGCCGTTCGCCCGCATCGTGCTCAGCCGCCCGGAACGTCGCAATGCGATCACCCGCGCGATGTGGCGCGCGCTGCCTGCCATCCGCGCCTCGATCGAGGCGCGCGAGGACCTGCTGGTGACGCTCGTCGAAGGCGAGGGCGCGCATTTCAGCGCCGGCGCCGACATTGCCGAACTTGGCGAGATCTACCGCGACACTGCATCGGCGCGCGACTACGGCGATGCGGTCCAGGACGGCCTCAAGGCGCTGATGGACCTCGATCGCCCGACCATCGCGGTCATCCGCGGCGTCGCCATCGGCGGCGGGCTTGGCCTTGCCCTCGCCTGCGATCTGAGGTTCTGCGCCGCCGACGCGCATCTCGCGATTACCCCGGCCAAGCTCGGACTTGTCTATGGCCACGCCGAGACGCGCCGCCTGATCGAGCTCATCGGGCCGTCTCGCGCCAAGGACCTTCTGTTCACCGCGCGGCGGATCGAGACCGACGAGGCGCTGGCGATCGGACTGATCGACCGGCGGGTTGAGACGGCATTGCAGGAGACCGTGCTGGGTTACGCCCGTGGGCTTGCGGACCTGAGCCAGATGTCGATCCGCGGGGCCAAACGCGCGGTCGACGCTATCGCCGCCGGGATGAGCAAGGAGGCGCCGGTCTATCGGGCGCTGACCGAAGCCGCGGCGCTGGGGCTCGATTTCGCCGAAGGGCGGGCCGCCTTTGCCGAGAAGCGCGTGGCAAAATTTGCCTTTCGCGGGCCGACCGAGCCGCTCGCGCAAGGCTAAACCCCTTGGCTGCGCCAACGCAGCATCGGCCCGTCGGACATTTGCGAGACCCATCTCCAAGGCGCCATGATCCGACCATGCGAGACGACGTGAAATCGCCGGGCCCACCAGCCTATGTCGATCCGACAACCGGCCAGACATATCCGATCTCGGAGCCGCGGTGGCGCTCTGATGCCGGCGCGCCGCTGATGATCACGGCCTTGCCGGGCATCGGGCGCAGCATGATTGATAGGGGGAAACGATCGCTGTGGCGCTACGCAGCCGCCCTGCCGATCTACGTTCTGGATCCGATCACGATGGGAGAGGGTTGCACGCCGCTCGTCCCCCACAAATGGGGCGGCGTACCGGCTCTATTCAAGCTCGAATGGCTGTCGCCAACCGGCAGCTTCAAGGACCGCGGCGCCTCCGTGATGCTCTCCATCCTCCGTGGGCAGGGCGTGACGAAGGTTCTGGAAGACAGCTCGGGCAACGGCGGAGCGGCGATCGCGGGTTATGCGGCGGCCGGCGGCCTTGCGGCGAAGATCCTCGTCCCGGCTACGACGGCGCGGGACAAGACGGTGCAGATGCGCGCCTATGGCGCCGAGATCGAGCTCATTCCTGGAACGCGACAGGATGCCAGCGACGCAGCGGAGCGCCAAGCTGCGACGATCTTCTACGCCGGTCACAACTGGCAGCCGCTCTTCCTGCAAGGGACGAAGACGCTCGCCTATGAGCTTTGGGAGGATCTCCAGTTCAAGGCGCCCGATAATGTCATCATCCCGACCGGCGCGGGCAGCAACGTCTTAGGCTGCGATATCGGTTTCGCCGAACTTCTCCGCCGCGGCGAAATCGCAAGCCTGCCGCGGCTATTCGCGGCGCAGCCGGAGAATTGCGCGCCGCTCCACGCGAGCTTCGTGGCCGGCTCCGATGATCTGACGCCAGTCGAGGTCCGCCCGACGATCGCCGAGGGAGCGTCGATCGCCAGCCCCGTGCGAGCCCGCGAAGTCCTGGCGGCTGTGCGGCGCTCTGGCGGCGCGACCGTCGCCGTCTCGGAAGTTGAGATCGCAAGGGCGCTGTTCGAATTCAGCCGGATCGGCCTCTACGTGGAGCCGACCTCCGCCGTCGCAGGCGCCGCGTTCACAAAGCTGCTGGAACGAGGCGTCATTCAACCCACGGAGACGACTGTGCTCGTGCTGACTGGCTCTGGCCTGAAGACGACACGGCGCATCGACGAGCTCATGGGCGCGCTGCCGACACGGTAGCGGCCCTCTGTTGGAAATCAGCGGGAAACGGTTGACGCCTCGCGCCCGACCGGCCTATAAGCCCGCCCAAGCAAGGCTGGGCCTTAAAACCCGGCCCATTTATTTTTGAGCGGCGCATTTCCGCCGCGGGAAAGAAAGTCCATGGCCAATACCAAGTCGGCCCAGAAAGCCGCTCGCCAGACCATTCGCCGCACGGCCGTGAACAAGTCGCGCCGCACCGAGATGCGCACCTACGTCCGCAGGGTCGAGGAGGCGATCGCCTCCAAGGACCCGAAGGCCGCCGCCGAAGCGTTGAGCGCGGCCGAGCCCAGGCTCGCCCGGGCGGCGCAAAAGGGCATCGTCCACAAGAACGCCGCCTCGCGCAAAATCTCGCGCCTGACCAAGCGGGTGAAAGCGATCGCCGGCTGATCGTTTCGGCCGCCTCGCGTCCTCATCGGCCCCCCAATGACCGACGTTCCGCCCGACCGGCTCAGCGTCGACCCCTCGAGTCCATTCTATGACGAAACGACGCTAGCGCGCGGGATTGGCGTGCGCTTTCGCGGCGTCGAACGACGCGACGTCGAAGAATATTGTGTCAGCGAGAAGTGGATCCGGGCTGCGGCAGGCAAGGCGCTCGATCGTCGAGGTCAGCCGCTCGTGATCAAGATGACGGGCACCGTCGAGCCCTATTTTCTCGCGCCGCCGGCCGACGCCGGCAATCCGGGCTGACGGTCTGACTGCTCCACTCTCCTACAGGTGAGGGGCTGGGGGCGAGGTTTCGCGCCCGAAGCGCGTCAGATCCTGATCCGGCCCTTCGAGCCACCTTCTCCCGAGCGGAGCGGCGCTTACGCCGCCGCCCGAATTCTGCGGGAAGCCGGTAGGTCAGGAAGCCAAGGCTCGCGAGCCCGGCCGGCATCATCGCCCAGGTCGACGGTTCGGGCGCCCGGCGTCGTCGAGGCCGCGTGAACATCGATGATGATCGAAAGCGCGCGAATCGCGCCGGACAGGCTGTGGGTTCAAACCTGTCTCTGGCGCGTGCGCAACGGTCTCCGCTAAAGCTGCATTCCGTGACGGCGGAAAATGGTTTTGGCGGGCGTAGACACGGCCGTTGAGCGCCACTCCGAATGTGCGCCATTTCGGTTTTTGCGGTGCGGTGTGTTGCGCTTCCTGCCGTAACCGACAGAAGAGACCGCGTTTTTTCGGAGGGTCTCGGCCGTCGCAAGTTCAGCGCGACTGGCTGGTGGGGGAGGTAGGACTCGAACCTACGAAGGCTTAGCCAGCGGATTTACAGTCCGCCCCCTTTGCCACTCGGGACACTCCCCCATGTCCGCAGGACCAAGTCTCGCGGACGAAAACGCCTCGGGCGGGCCGAGGCGGGTTGCGGCGAGGCTTATGTTGCCTGAGCGCATAGCCTGTCAACTGGAAATATCCCTTTGAGCCGCCGTCGCCGATCAGTACGGCGCGCCGTCCTTGTGCGCCATCCGTCGCTGGCCGTCGATCGTCACCGCGGCGAGGTCGTCGTCAGGATATTCGACTGCGTCGCCGGCGGTGCGATCGCCGATTTCGAGGTAGACGACGTCCGCGCCGCTTTCGTTGACGAGGCAATGGCTGTCGCCGCTTCCAGCCTTGAAGCCGGCGCACATGCCGGGGTGAAGTGCGGTTCGGCCGGCGTCGGTGAGCAAGGTCGGGCTGCCTTCGAGGATATAAATGAACTCGTCCTGCTTCGTATGCGCATGGCGCAGAGCCGACCAGCCGCCGGGGGCAAGACGGGTGATGTTGACGCCGAAATTCGTCAGCCCGAACAGGTCTCCGAGCGGCCGCTTGTCGCGCCCCGCCATGCGCGAGGCGAAGGGCTCGGGATAGTTGGTGCGAAACGGGCGCGGCGGCGCCTCGGCCGCGAGAAGGGCGACGGGGCGACCGGCGTCTTCGGGCATGGGCTGACCTCTCGCGCCCTAGATAGCCAGTCCGCGCCCGCCTGTCATCGCGTCCGCCCTAGCGGATCGCGCCCCCGATCGCTACATGGAGCGGCGGAACAGGAGGGCTGGCCCGTGGAAGGGTTTCTTATTCGCGCGGCAGTGGTCGCAATCGGCCTCTGGCTCGCCTCGAAGATGGGCCTGGTCGCGTTCAATTCGACTGGGACGCTGATCGCCGCGGCGCTCCTGCTTGGCATCGTCAACGCTTTTGTGCGTCCGGTCATCATCATCCTCACGCTTCCGATCACGCTTCTCACGCTCGGGCTGTTCCTGCTCGTGATCAACGCTTTGATGATCATGCTCGTCGCCTGGTTCCTCCCGGCTTCCTGGTCGCCGGGTTCTGGTCGGCTGTTTTCGCCGCGATCGTCGTGAGCCTGACAAGCTGGGTCATGTCCGGCTGGATCGGCCCACGCGGCCGGGTCGAAGTCATGACGGTGCAGCAGCCAGGCGGGCGCGGGCGCTGGTGAGCGCGTCTTGGCGTGAGCGCGTCTTGCTCGCGCCTCTTACCCGAGCTCGAAAGTCGTCACTCCGAAACAGCGCTCGAGCCGCATCTCGGGAGTTCCGTTCTTATACATGCGCGCCGTCTCGAAGACAGGCGCCATCGCGTGGCGCGCCCGCGAGCGCGACGGCGCGCGGATTGGCTTCAGGCGTGTCCAGAAACACCGCTGCGGCAGGCGCGCGAGACAGCAGGCCTGAAACGAGACGCTCGGCGGTCTCCTCATCGTCGGCGAACAGCGGGCCGATCTTGAACCCTTCGCGGGAAGCCCTGAGAACCCCGTAGCCCTTGAGCCTTCGCCCATCGGCGACGCCAAGCCCGACCGCTTGCGGCTGCGCGATCCAGGACTTGAGGAATTCAGCGCGCGGGGCAGGGAAAGCGGTCTCGTCGTAGCGCAGGATCTCCTCGATCGGGATCGCCGCAAGGTCCGTCAGACCCGAGGGCGCCGCGCCTCCGCCCCTGCCCTTCTGACGGATGTTGTGGAACGCAAGCCGGAAACCCGACTTGCGGTAGTTTTCCTGTTGGGCGACGACGCCGTCGAGGCCGATCACGCGATCGCCCAGATGGTCCAAAGCCGCTCGCCAAAGCTTAAGGCCGAAGCCGCGCCCGCGATGCTCCGCCTTGACGATGTAGAGGCCCAGGAATCCGAAGCCCGGGCCATAACGAACGGCAGAGACGCAACCAATCGGGACGCCTCCGAGTTCGGCGACCAAGAAGCCCTGTGGATCGGCGGCGTAAAAGCAGCGCGCGTCATGAAGACCGGGATTCCAACCCTCCGCCGCGGCCCATTCGAGGGCGAGCGCGAGATCGACCTCCGCCATCTTGCGCACAATGAGATCGTCGCGCACGGGTCCTGCTCCCTCAGGTGAGTTTCGCCGCCGCCACATCCCCGTCAGTCACGTAGTGATTGACGCGGGCGACCAGCGTTTCCCCGGCGCGCCGCCATGCCACCTCGCCGATGGCGCCGTTCCTCTCGAGCTCGGAAATGATGAAATCGCGCTCAGTGTTCACATCGTCCGCAGTCGCGTGGGTGAACTGGAAGGTGAACTTGGTGAAGGAGAGGCCGGTGTCCCGCGTTCCGGCGCCGACCCAGAGCGCGGGGCTATCAATGGGCGGACGGTCGGCGTTGAGCCAGAAGTCCGGATTGTTCAAAGGCTCGTCGCTCCGCTCGAGGCTCAGCGCCCAGAAGCGGACGTGATGGCGCTTGCGCGGGCTCAGGTCGATCGCTTTCTGGAAGCCGACGTCCTGGCCGCGGCCGAACAGAAAGAGCGTGCTGAACGGCGCGGCGGGATAGGGCCGGTTGAGCACGAACGATACGGCCATGCGCCAGGAGCTGGTCAGATTGAGCGGCGCCGCTTCCGTCCAGCCGGCCACGAGAAAGGCGGCGCGTAATTTGCTGAATTCGCCCATAAGGACGAGGTTTACCGGGTCTCCCGGAAATCCATCGCCGGTGAGAGTGAAGCTCGGCACGCTCTTTCGCTGCAGGATTTTCAGGCTCATGCGGACGATGCGCGGCAGGAGCACATAGGCCGCGAGCGCATACACCAGGCTCAGCGCCAGAATTGTCGGCACTCGAGAGTCGGTGAAGCGGAAAACGAAGACGATCAGCCAGATGCTGAAGGCGCCCAGCGCGAAGACAGCCAGGCGCCGAAAGATGAGCGCGAGGATCCTCACCGTCAAAACCCTAACCCCATGGCCGCGAGTTTCGCAATTCGCGCCGACGGTCGAACCTGCCTCTGTCGACAAGCCGCTGCAAGAGCGGAACCGAGGCTGGAAATGTCAGCGCGACAAGTCCTCGGCCAGGCGCCCGAGGAACTCGAGGCAAGCGACCAGTTGCGACTCGTCAACGAACTCGTCGGCTTTATGCGCCTGATCGATCGAGCCCGGCCCGCAGACGATGGTCGGCAAGCCGGCGCCCTGGAACTGGCCGGCCTCAGTGGCGAACGACACGGCGATCGGGCTGTTGGAGCGGGTGAGCCGCAGCGCCATCGTTTCGGCCGCGGAGCCTGCATCAGCCGCGAGCGGCGGAACGTCGACCTCGATCGTGGTCACAATCGACGGGCCGGACACGAAGCGGGTAAGCCTCGGCAAAGCGACTTCGTCGACGAAGGACTGAACCTTCATCAGCGCCGAGGCGGTCGTGACGCCGGGCAAGCCGCGAAACTCCCAATTGAACACGCATTCCCGCGCCAGGATATTGCGCGCGGTCCCGCCGCGGATCATGCCGACATGGATGGTTGAGTAAGGCGGATTGAAACGCGGGTCGAGCGGGCCCTCCTCATAGGCGCGCGCGAGCCGGCCGATCTCGCTCACCACATCGGCGGCCGCCGCGATGGCGTTCGCGCCCAGCGCCGGCAGCGCGGAATGGGCTTCGTGGCCGGTGACCGAGGTCCGAAAGGTGGCCACGCTCTTGTGCGCGTCGGCGACCGCCATCATGGTCGGCTCACCAACAATGACCGCGGCCGGACGCGGCTCCTCCTCGCCGAACCGGGCGATGATGTCGCGCGAGCCCAGGCAAGTGGTCTCCTCGTCGTAGCTCAGCACGATGTGCAGCGGGCGCTTGAGGGCAGCGTCCCGGAACACGGGCGCCATCGCCAGCACGCACGCGTCGAAGCCCTTCATGTCGCAGGCGCCGCGGCCATAAAGACGCCCGGAATCCTCGCGCAAGGTAAACGGCGCGCTCGACCACGGCTGCCCCTCGACTGGCACAACATCGGTATGGCCAGAGAGAACCACGCCGCCGTCGACGCGAGGCCCGATCGTCGCGAGGATCGCGGCCTTGTCGCCGGCCGCATTCGGGGCGCGGCGCGCTTCGAGCCCGTGTTCGCGCAGGTAGCCTTCGACAAAGTCGATAAGCGGCAGATTGGAGGTATCGCTCACGCTGTCGAAGGCGATGAGCCGCGCGAGCAGCGCCTTGGCTTCGGCGAGGCGGCCTTCGCGCATCATCCGGCCGCTCCGACAAGCGTGCAGGGCCCGGCGCCGAACACAACCACGGAGACGGTGGACGGCGCGATCTGCGCCGCTAGAATGAGGATTGCATGTACGAAGCCGTGACGCATCAGGTCAAAGTCACCGTTGAGCCGACCTTCGATCCGGAACGCTCCGATCCGGACGAACGTCGCTATTTCTGGCGCTATGCGATCGAGATCGTCAATCTCGGCGACAAATCCGTGACGCTGATGGAGCGCCATTGGCGGATCACCGACGCGGCCGGCCGTCACCAGGAAGTGCGCGGACCCGGCGTCGTCGGCGAGCAACCGACGATCGAGCCGGGGAAGTCGTTCCGCTATATCTCGGGCTGCCCGCTGACCACATCGAGCGGGCTCATGGTCGGCGAATATCGGATGGTCGATCCGGACGGACGGAGCTTTGATGTCTCAATCCCCGCGTTCTCGCTCGATTTTCCGGGCGGCAAGCGGGTGCTCAATTAGGGGCCAAGACCGATTCGTCTGCCGTCCGATCGATTGCTTCGGCGGATAGCGCCCCCAGTAACTGGGCTGTGACAGCGGTCACAGGCGTCATCGATTTTCTCTGGTTACCTCACAAGTACGGTCTCTGAAAAAAAGGGGGCGCGAGGGACCGGACGCAGCCGCGTGCAGGGCCGCCTCCCGTTCAACCGTAGCAAATCAGGACCGACCGAAATGGCTCACGAACCCACTTCGCTTGGCGGTGTGCATCAAGGCCACGCCGACCCCCACCACCACACCGACGATGAAAAACGCCGGATCGAGTTCGCGGCTCGGCAGCAGAAGATCGGCGCGCCGCGCTATGGCCTCGATCCTATTACGCTCGCGGTCGACCTGGGGCCGCTGGCGAACCTCGCGGGAACCTGGAAGGGCGAGGGATTCAGCCAAATGTGGCGCCCGGACAATACCGACCCCGCTTCGAACAACCCGTCGGGCATCCGGCGCTTCCTTCAGCTCAACCGGACGCGCGAGACGTTGACCTTCACCACGATCCCGAATGCGATCCCCAACCGCGGCGTCGGCGACCAGCCGGACATCACGATTTACGGTCTGCATTACCTTCAAAGCATCAACGACGGCGACCCGAAGAAATTTCCGAACCATGGCGAGGCGTTGCATATTGAACCGGGCCTATTCCTGAACGTTCCTTCGAGCGGCAAAAAGGCCGATGGAACTCTGGTGGCGGACGGCAATGTGCTGCCTGCGACCATCGTGCGGCTGGGCACGGTCCCTCACGGCGTGTCAGTCCTCATGCAGGGTCTTACCCCAAGCATCATTCCCGTGGCCGGGCCGCCAAATATTCCCGACATCTACCCAATTCCCGAGCTCCCCGCATTCGTACCCAGCCCACCCTCTATGAATACAGGCCGAGGTATTCAACCGGCGAACCTGGGACCATACACGGCGGCAAACCCCCCACTTCACGCAGTGCCCGAAGTCGTCCTCGCCAATGACATCGCTGGCTCGCAGAGCAACGGTCCGTACGATGCGACGACCGGGGTCGATCCGGTGCTGTTCCAGCGCGCCGTAGACAATCCGAACCAGCTATTGAGAGACAAACTTGTCGGGCAAGATGTGCTCGGCCATATCACGCTGGACCTAACCAGTGAGTTTGCGGCCAACTCACTGAGCAGCGCGAACGTCGCCAACTCGATCGGGAACATCCCGTTTCTCGGCATTCCGCAACTCGTCGGAGACACGGGCGCCCATGCCGTCGCTAGCAACAACGCGCTCGTAAAGTCCGCCCGCGCCACCTTCTGGCTCGAACTTGTCCGATCTCCGCATCACGGTCCCGACCGCGGTCACGGTGGGCGTCCATTCGAAGTTCCCGACCACGGTCCGCTGCACGGCCTAACCAAATTCCACGGACATAACGTGTTTCTGCAGCTTCAGTACTCGCAGGTCGTCATCCTGGTGTTCAACAAAGTGCTGTGGCCTCACATCACCATTGCGACGCTGCAGCTTACGCATGGCTTCTAAGCGCGACCTGCGGGTTTGGCTGGACAAACCCGCAGGTCGGGAATTTTTCCTCTGCGTCACTGAGCTGGACCCCGGATTTAGGACCATCGGCTAAGGTGTGAAATGTCCTGTTCTGTCGCAACCGACGGAGCGAGGAATGACGAAGTCACGCAAGAAGTTTGATGCGCCGTTCAAGGCGAAGATTGCGCTTGAGGCGCTGCGCGAGGATGCGACGGTTCCGGAACTGGCGAAGCGGCACGGGGTGCATCCGAACCAGATTTATGCCTGGAAGAAGCAGGTTCTCGACAACGTCGCGAGCCTGTTCGCGCGAGGGGCGAGCGGTTCGGGCGATGGCGGGGAAGAGCGCGAACGCGAGACGGCCAAGCTTTACGCCAAGATCGGCCAACTGACGGTCGAACGGGATTTCTTGGCCAGGAGGCCCGGTCGATGAGCGCGCCCGATCGAAGAGCGATGGTCGAACGGTCTGGCAAGGACCTGTCGGTGCGCCGCCAATGCGCGCTTGTGGGCGTGGCGCGCTCGGGGATCTACCGCGCCAAGCCCGTCGCCGGGGCGGACGATCTGGCGGGGACGCGCCGCATCGACGAACTGCATCTCGAACTTCCGTTCTACGGCTCGCGGCGAATGACCTTCGAACTCAACAAGGAAGGCCGGTCGTGTCAACCGCAAGCGGGTGCTGCGGGTGATGCGGGTGATGGGGATCGAGGCGCTGGTTCCGCGCCCCGGCACGAGCAAGCCCGCGCCCGGGCACAAGA
This sequence comes from uncultured Alphaproteobacteria bacterium, assembly GCA_963833955.1. GTDB lineage: Bacteria > Pseudomonadota > Alphaproteobacteria > Rhizobiales > Beijerinckiaceae > Roseiarcus. The sequence goes on from CAWHZY010000011.1 coordinate 104,752, forward strand.
TATACCCCTACCTGCTGCGCGGCCTGAAGATTGTCGAGCCGAACCACGTGTGGGCGGCCGACGTGACCTTCATCCCGATGGCATGCGGCTTCCTCTATCTGGTGGCGATCATCGACTGGGCCAGCCGAGCGGTTCTGGCGTGGCGGCTGTCGAACACCAACGATGCGAGCTTCTGCGCAGCGGCGCTGGAGGAGGCGCTCCTTCGGTTCGGAACGCCGCGGATTTTCAATACCGATCAGGGCTCCACATTCACCGCCGAGGCTTTCGCCGGCAAGCTCGCGGCGACCGGCGTCGCGATTTCGATGGACGGACGCGGCCGCTTCATGGACAACATTTTCATCGAACGGCTGTGGCGCTCGATCAAGTATGAAGAAGTGCATCTGAAAGCTTATGCCGACGCCCGTGAGGCGCGGGCCGGCATCGGTTCCTGGATGACCTTTTACAATTTTCGGCGCCCGCACCAGGCGATGAACAACCAGATGCCGATGGCGGTGTGGCGCGCCGGCATGGACAAAATCGAGGCGGCGGCGAGGGCTGTGGATATGCCGCTTCGCTTGGACAACGCAAACGCGTCGCCCACATACCCACAGCAGAAGCAGCAAGAAGCGGCTTGATTCTTGAAGGACAACGGCAGGCGAAATCACACCTTAAATCCAACGTCCCGTGGTCCCACGAATGGGGTCCAGTTCACTGAACAATCGCGCGGAGAACTCTCATCAACGTAAGCCTCCGGCGAGAGCCGCCTTGTTGGCGATGGGCGCGGGCGGTAGTGGCGTTGGTGTGGCGCTGGGATAGTGCCCATTAGAGCCTGACTCAAAAGCCTATGCGCGAGCGAGACGTCTGACGGCGAATTGGATTGCAGCGAGGGTTACGAAAGCTGTGAGGGTTTCTGCGAGGTTCTCATAGTCCTTGGCGAGCCGACGATTGCGGCCGAACTACGAGAAGGTTCGCTCGACCACCCATCGACGGGGCAGCACGACGAAGCCTTTCCTGTCGTCCGTGCGCTTGACGATTTCGAGCCGGAGCCCCGGCGATCTGGCGACGGCGTCTTTGACCTGATACCAATTCTATTTGAGCGCGAACTCATCGCGCTCGAACCCGCGCGACGGCGCGGGCGCGCATTCGCGCTTCGGCCATAAGGCGATGATCGGTTCCGATCATCGTGTCTTGGTATAAGTCTTTCGATGAGGCTGTGCGAATGGCCTGCAACAAGGAGAACGTACTCTACACCGCGCTCGGCGCCTTGCTTGACACGCTCGCGAACGTGGCGAGCCAGATCGCGGTCCTGGACAAGCAGGTTCGCACTCTGGCGCAAAAGAGGAAGGCGTGCTGGCATCTGATGTCGGCGCCCGGCGTCGGCCCGATTACGGCGCTTGCCTTCACGGCGGCGATCGAAGATCCGCGTTGTTTTGGTTCGAACCGGGATGTTGGGGCCTATCTGGGCCTGACGCCCAAGCGCTATCAATCGGGAGAACGAGACATATCGCTGTCGATCTCCCGGCAAGGAGACGAGATGGCGCGCCACTATCTCTACGAGGCCGCCAATTGCCTGCTGAGCACAGTCACAGGCGCTTCGGCTCTCAAGAGCTGGGGATTGAAGATGGTCAAGCGCTGCGGAGCCAAACGGGCGCGCACCGCCGTGGCCCGCAAACTCGCCGTGCTGCTTTTGCGGCTTTGGAAGCAGGAGAGCCATTTTGAAGCCCAGTCGGCATAGGGCGTGACAGACCGATTGGCGGCAGGAGGAAGCATACCGTTCGTTGGCTGAAGGATCGAATCGTCAGCAACCGAGCCGGGTGGTTGAGCGCGACACATATTGGTTGCAGGTCAGACCCTGCGTTTAATACACTGCGCCGGCCGCACGGAAATGAGCGACAAGCCCGGATGATGGCGCCGATGGCCATGCCGCGGACGCCGAAGAGAACCATGGAACGCTTGACGCCGACGGCAATGATGACAACGAACAAAACACTTGACGCAGCGGCCTTATGTAGAGCGCAACTCATCGCGCTCAAACCCGCGCAACGGCGCGGGCGCGCATTCGCGCTTCGGCCAAAAGGCGATGATCGGTTTCCGATCATCGAGTCTTGGTATCAATCTGACGGCGCCGCTCGATCGGCACGCTCATCGTATGGATCTATGTTCTGACCAAGTTTTTTCCGCTGGCGTGAGCAGGCGAGCGCCGCGGCGTTCGCAAATCCCTTAAGGCAAGGCCCCGGCGCCGATCGTCTTTGCGAACGCGGTGAGATCAGCGTTGGCGCCACAGACCAGAACGCCGACCCGCTCATGAGGCTCCGGCCGATAGGCGCCGCTGGCGATGGCCGCAAAGGCCGCCGCGCCGCCCGGCTCGGCGATGATCGAATGGTCCGCCCACAGCCGGCGCTGCGCCTCGGCGATGGCCGCGTCCTTGACCAGGACGACGCCGCTGACGAAGCGCCTGGCGACATCGAAATTGAGTTCGCCAATTCGCTTTGCGCCGAGCAAATCCGCGGCCAGCGAGTCGACGGTTACGTCAATCGGCTTATCCGCCTCCAGCGCAGCGTGAAGCGCGCGCGAACCTTCCGGCTCGACGCCGACGACCTTGACGCCGCCTTGAAACCAGGCGGCCACACCGGCGATAAGGCCGCCGCCGCCGACCGCAATGAGGACCGTGTCGAGCTTCCCAAGGCCCAGTCGCTCGAGGTCCTCCTCCCACTCGAGCGCGACCGTCCCCTGTCCGGCGACCGTCTCCACGGCGTCGTAGGGATGAATCAAGAGCGCGCCGCTCTCGGCAACATACGCGTCGCATCGCTCCTGGGCCTCGGCATAGGCCGCGCCGCCAATCATCGCTTCCGCGCCGTAAGCCTTGATCTTCGCGATCTTGGCGGGCGAGGCGATTTCCGGAACGAAGACGCGCGCGCGGACCCCGAGCTTCTGGGCGGCGAAAGCAACGGCGGCGCCGTGATTGCCGCCCGAAGCGGTGGCGCAACCGGCCGCGGATGTGGGTCGCGTGAGGAGATTGTGAAAAGCGCCGCGGGCTTTGAACGAACCTGTCGCCTGCAGGCATTCGAGCTTGAGCGAAAGCGGCGGCGCGCCGGCAGCCGGCGACGCCGTCTCGAGGAGCGGCGTGCGGCGGATGTGGCTGCGGATTCGCGCATGGGCCGCGCGGATGTCGGAAGGGGTGACGGTGACCGTCATCGTCAATTGCGAGCCCTCAACGCCTCTTGAGTCTTCTTCGGCAGCGCCGTGAGAATCATCGCGTAACTCTGCCGGATATATTGCTTCAGATCATGATCGCTGAAAGCGCGCGTGTCGACGCGCTGCATCCACAGAAGTCCGCGAGAGGCCAGATAAGGCGCGGGCCGCAGGCCCGGCAATTCGCTTAAGATTGCGAAACTCGTCTTCGAGCATTTGAAGCTGACGGCGAATTCATCGCCGTGCGACCAGCCGCCGATGGCAAACACCTTGCCGCCGATCTTCCAAACGCTCGCATCGCCCCATTGGACGACATGCGTGGCGTGCGGCAGGCTTCCGCAGAACCCGTCATAGTCTTGGCGCGTCATCGGCGCCGTCTCGTCAGACCGCGAGAAGCCGACATTCCCCCGTCGCAGTGAAGATGGCGTTCGGGCTCACGTCTTTCCACGCAAGCGGGTCGGCCAGCCGACGCGCACCAGAGTTTCGTCGGGACCGTTGAGGGCGACCTCATGCATTCCCCACGGCGTATCGCCCGGCTGTATGATGCCGCCAAGCCCGTCAGACAGCGTGCGATAGTCCTCGAGGCTTCCCTGTTCACGCTGGAACCCGAGCCGCGCGAAAAAGGCCTCCGCCGCATCGAAGTCATCGCAGGGGAGCATGGCCGTAAGCCGTTGCTCCATGGCGCAGATGAACTCGGCGACCTAAAGCTTGATCACGTCCTTCAATTCACGCAGGCGGTCGAGTTTCTCTTGCGCGAGTTGCTTCTGGTCGTCCTTCGCGTCAGCGAGGTCTTCCTCCGCGTTCTTGATCTCCTCCCCGAGCTTGTCAGGGCTGAGATCCTCAAACGGTATCGCGGTTTCCGCGAGCAGGATAAGACCCGCTTTGCTGGCGTCGGCAAACCCTCCACGGACAAACACGCGACTGTGCTTGCCCTCCGCGTCGTCGATTCCGACGACGCCGGCGCGCATCGCGGTCATCACCGGCGCGTGGTCGCTGAGCACCTGGAAGTCGCCTTCGGCGCCCGGCACGAGCACTGCTTGCGCGGAGCCGTTGAAGAGCATCTTGTCCGGCGACACGAGCTCGAAATGGAAAGTCGTCGGCATGGCCTTCTCCGGGCGCGGCGCTCTTAAGCCTCGGCCGCCAGCTTCTTGGCCTTCTCGACCGCCTGCTCGATCGTGCCGACCATGTAGAACGCGGCCTCGGGCAGATTGTCGTACTTGCCTTCGACAATGCCCTTGAAGCCTTTGACGGTGTCTTCGATCTTGACCTGCACGCCGGGCGTGCCGGTGAACACGGCGGCGACGTCGAAGGGCTGAGACAGGAACCGCTCGATCTTCCGCGCCCGCGCGACGATCTGCTTATCCTCTTCCGACAATTCGTCCATGCCGAGGATCGCGATGATGTCCTGCAGCGCCTTATAGCGTTGAAGAACCTGCTGCACCTGCCGGGCGACATTGTAGTGCTCCTCGCCGACAATCGCGGCGGTCAGCATGCGGGAAGTCGAGTTCGAGCGGATCGACCGCCGGATAAATGCCTTTTTCCGAGATTGCGCGGGAGAGCACGGTCGTCGCGTCCAGATGGGCGAACGAGGTCGCCGGCGCCGGATCGGTCAGGTCGTCCGCGGGCACATAGATCGCCTGCACCGAGGTGATCGAGCCCTTGGTCGTCGTGGTGATGCGCTCCTGAAGAGCGCCCATGTCGGTGGCAAGCGTCGGCTGGTAGCCGACCGCAGAAGGAATGCGGCCGAGCAGCGCCGAGACTTCTGAACCGGCCTGGGTAAAACGGAAGATGTTGTCGATGAACAAGAGCACGTCTTGGCCCTGGTCGCGGAAATGCTCGGCGACGGTGACGCCGGCCAGACCGACGCGCATACGTGCGCCGGGCGGCTCGTTCATCTGGCCAAACACCAGCGCACATTTCGATTTAACGTTCGAATCGGGATCATGGGGATCGGCATTGACCTTCGATTCGATGAATTCGTGATAGAGATCATTGCCCTCGCGGGTGCGTTCGCCGACGCCTGCGAATACGGAGTTGCCGCCGTGGGTCTTGGCGACGTTGTTGATCAGTTCCTGGATCAGCACCGTCTTGCCGACCCCCGCGCCGCCGAACAGACCGATCTTGCCGCCCTTGGCGTAAGGCGCGAGCAGGTCGACAACCTTGATGCCGGTGATGAGAATCTGCGCTTCCGTCGACTGATCGACATAGGACGGGGTTGGCTGATGAATCGCCCGGCGATCGTCCATCTTGATCGGCCCGGCTTCATCCACGGGTTCGCCGACCACGTTCATGATGCGCCCGAGCGTGCCCTCGCCGACCGGCACTGAGATCGGCGCATTGGTGTCGACGACCTCTTGACCACGCACCAGGCCTTCGGAGATGTCCATGGCGATGCAGCGCACCGTATTCTCGCCCAGGTGCTGCGCGACCTCGAGCACGAGCTTGTTGCCGTTGTTGTCGGTCGTCAGCGCGTTGAGAATGGGTGGCAGGTAGCTGTCGAACGCGACGTCGACGACGGCGCCAATCACCTGTATGACGCGACCGGTGGCGTTGGAGACATTAGCCATTATGAACGTCCTCGTTCGTAAGTTCTGTGCGGGCGGCGACGGGCTAAAGCGCCTCGGCGCCGGAGATGATCTCGATCAGTTCCTTGGTGATCATCGCCTGGCGGGTGCGGTTGTAGCGAAGCGTGTATTTCTGCACCATTTCGCCGGCATTGCGGGTGGCGTTGTCCATCGCGCTCATCTGCGCGCCGAAGAACGAGGCCGCGTTTTCAAGCAATCCGCGATAAACGCGCACCGTCACGGCGCGCGGCAAGAGCTCGGCGAGGATTTCTCCCTCGTCAGGCTCATAGTCGTAAACCGGCGCGGTCTCATCCTTCGCGCCAAGCTCCGGCGGGATAAGCTGCTGGGCGGTGGGGATCTGCGCGATCACCGACTTGAAGCGCGAGTAGAAGAGCGTGCAGACGTCAAACTCGCCTTTATCGAACAGCGCGATCACCTTTTCAGCGATCGGCTTGGCGGTTTCGTAGTTGATCGTGCGCACGGCGCGCAGGTCGATCAGCTCCAGGATCTGCCTCTCATGCGTCCGGCGAAGCTGATCATACCCTTTCTTGCCGACGCAAAGAATCTTGACCGTCTTGCCTTGCCCCGCAAGCGAATTGGCCTTCTCGCGCGCAAGGCGCACGATGGCGGTGTTGAACGCGCCGCACAGCCCGCGCTCGCCGGTGCATACGAGCAAGAGATGAGTCTGGTCCGAGCCGCTGCCGACCAGAAGCCGCGGACCCTGGCCGTCGGTCGCGGCGCCGGCCAGATTCGTCAGCACCGTTTCGACCTGCTCCGCATAGGGACGGGCCGATTCAACCGCGCCTTGCGCGCGACGCAGCTTCGACACCGCGACCATCTGCATGGCCTTGGTGATTTTCTGCGTGGACTTGACCGACGCAATCCGGTTCCGAAGCTCCTTTAGCGATGGCATCGCTCAACGCCTCCACGGGCGCCCGCTTGAAGGGCGGCGCACGGCTTGATGAGGAATCGGCTCATCTCAGGCAAAGGTCCCAGCGTAAGATTCCACTGCCGTCTTGAGCTTGGCTTCGACGTCACTTGGCAGATCGCTTGAGGAGCGGATCGAAGCCAGAATATCCGGGTTCTTCGCCCGCAGAAAACTGAGGAGGCCGTCTTCAAACGGCCGAACCTTGTCGAGCGGCAATTTGTCGAGAAATCCGTTGACGCCGGCATAGATGACGCAGACCTGCTCCTCCATCTTGAGCGGCGAGAACTGCGGCTGCTTGAGAAGCTCGGTCAGCCGCGCGCCCCGGTTCAGCAGGCGCTGCGTGACCGCGTCAAGGTCGGAACCGAACTGTGCGAAGGCCGCCATCTCGCGATATTGCGCGAGTTCGCCCTTGATCTTGCCGGCGACCTTCTTGGTCGCCTTGGTCTGCGCCGCCGAACCGACGCGCGACACCGAAAGCCCCACGTTCACCGCGGGCCGGACGCCCTGGTAGAACAGATCCGTCTCCAGGAAGATCTGACCGTCGGTGATCGAAATGACGTTGGTCGGAATATAGGCCGAAACGTCGTTCGCCTGCGTCTCGATGATGGGCAGCGCGGTAAGCGAGCCCGATCCGTTGTCCTTGTTGAGCTTGGCGGCGCGCTCGAGCAGGCGGGAGTGAAGATAGAACACATCGCCCGGATAGGCCTCGCGACCCGGCGGCCGGCGCAGCAAGAGCGACATCTGGCGATAGGCGACCGCCTGCTTGGAAAGGTCATCGTAAACAATGACCGCGTGCATGCCGTTGTCACGGAAGAACTCGCCCATCGCGCAGCCGGAAAACGGCGCAAGGAACTGCATCGGCGCCGGATCCGAAGCCGTGGCGGCGACGATGATCGTATATTCGAGCGCGCCGTGCTCCTCGAGCACCTTGGCGAACTGCGCGACCGTCGACCGCTTCTGCCCGATCGCGACATACACGCAATAGAGCTTCTTCGACTCGTCGGCGCCCTGATTCAGCGACTTCTGGTTGAGAATGGTGTCGAGGGCGATTGCGGTCTTGCCCGTCTGCCGATCGCCGATGATGAGCTCGCGCTGGCCGCGCCCGATCGGAATCATGCTGTCGATCGCCTTCAGGCCCGTCGCCATCGGCTCGTTCACCGACTTGCGGGGAATGATGCCCGGCGCCTTGACGTCCACGCGCGCGCGCTTTTCCGAGTTGATCGGGCCTTTGCCGTCGATCGGGTTGCCGAGCGCGTCGACGACGCGGCCGAGAAGCGCCTTGCCGATCGGCACGTCGACGATGGCGCCGGTGCGCTTGACCGTCTGGCCTTCCTTGATTTCCCGGTCGCCGCCGAAAATGACGATGCCGACGTTGTCGCTCTCGAGGTTGAGCGCCATGCCGCGCGTGCCGTTCTCGAATTCGACCATCTCGCCGGCCTGGACCTTGTCGAGGCCATAGGCGCGCGCGATGCCGTCGCCGACGCTCAAGACCTGCCCGACTTCGGTGACATGCGCCTCAGCGCCGAAGTTGGCGATCTGAAGTCTTGAGGATCGAGGAAATTTCAGCGGCGCGGATATCCATCAGCCGACCTCTTTCATGGCAAGGCGAATTGCGTTGAGTTTGGTTTTGAGCGAGCCGTCGACCATGCGCGACCCAAGCTTGACGATCAAGCCGCCAATGATCGAAGGATCAACCTTCGTGTCGAGATCGACCTCCCTGCCGCCGGAAGCGGCGCGCAGCGAGTCTTTAAGCGCGGCGACATTCGCGTCGGTCAAGGCGGCCGCGCTGGTCACTTCCGCCCGCGTCACGCCTCGGGACTTGTCGTACAGTTTGCGGTAGTCCGCGATCATTTCGCGGACGAAGTAGAGCCGGCGCTTCGTCGCCACGAGTTTGAGGAAATTCGCGGCCACGCCGCCAATTCCCGCCTGCGCCAGGATGGCGTCGAGAGCCTTGAGCTGGTCGGCGGCCGAAAATACCGGGCTCCGCACCAGCCGTTCCAGGTCAGGGCTTTCGCTGATGAGGGCGTCGAATCTCGCCAACGCGTCCGCAACGGCCTCGCCCTCGCGTTGGTCGTGGGCGAGCGAAAACAGGGCGGACGCGTAACGTCCGGCCACGCCGGAAACAACCGTGTCTTCCTCTGCCACGCCGCCACCTCAGATGACGATTAAGCTCAAGCCGCGCCGACTCTCCGAAGGCTGCCCGAACCCGGAAATTCTTGACGATTCCGCGCTCAAAACCAAGCGCTCGGCCAAAGCCTGCCCGAAAGGCGGGGTTGCCTAACATAGCCGTTTTGCAGGCGCAACCCGCATGAAGCGCGCGCGGCGTAGCGTCTCATCGCGTGGCCGAATGACGACGCGAGGGAGCCTGTTTCGCCGCGAGCCGACCGGCGCTTAAGCGCGCTTCAAATCCCTTTCGGTTTCACGCAAGCACTTCGCCAATGCCGCGCCGGCTATCGACCGCAGCGACGCGGCCAGCGCCTCGAGCGCAGCTTCCCGCGCCGAGCCGCGCTTGAAGACGAGCCTGACCAGGCGCGACGCGCCGTCGCCAACAATCTTCAAGCCGGCGATCCCGGCGCCCGAACGGCGCCAGTCGACATAAGCGAGAAGGGGCGCGAGCGTCGCCCCCTGCCCGGCTGACGCGAGATGCCGCAACGTCTCGAGGCTCGTTCCCCGGACGTCGGCGCCGAGCGCCGTCCTCTCCGCCGCATTACAGAGCGCCAACGCCTGATCGCGCAGACAATGACCCTCAGCGAGCAGAAGAAGGGTGCTCGGATCGATCTCCTCGACGCCGATCGAGACGCGCCCGCGCTTCTTCGTGTGACCAGAAAAGACGAGGAAAAAAGGCTCCTCGTAAAGCTCGATCGACGCCAGCTTGGCATCTCGCGGGTCGGTCGCGATCACCGCCGCGTCGAGGGCGCCATCGCGCAAGCGCGCGAGCAGCCGGTCGGTCAGATCCTCCACCAGATAGAGAGGCGTCTGCGGAAGCGCCTCAGCGAGCCCCGGCAGGGCGATCGGCAGCAAGTAGGGCGCAACGGTCGTGATCACGCCGAGGCGCAGTTCGCCGGCGAAGGGATCACGCGCCGCATCGGCGGCGGCGCTTACCCCCGCCGCCGCGACCAGCGTCGCGCGCGCCTGCGCCACGACGGTCGCCGCCCGGTCGCTGACGCGGACGCCGCGGCCTTCTCGGTCGAACAGACGAAGGCCGAGTTCGCCCTCAAGCTTGAGGATTTGACCGCTCAACGTCGGCTGACTTACATTGCAAGCCGCCGCAGCGCGGCCAAAATGGCCGTGGTCGGCGACCGCAACCACATATTCGAGGTCTCGAAGGTTCATAAGACAAAGGATCGGCCAGGCCGATCACTTGTCAAGGGACAATCGATTGGACCTATCGGATGTCCCGGCGTATCGACAACCGGATAAGATGGCGGTGACGCTCAAGCGCCATATAGGGCAGCTATGATCGTTCTCCCATTATCTGGGTCTTCGACGGCGCGAGAAGCTGAACACGATTGGAGGAAAGCATGACCAGTGAAAGCAAATGCCCGGTTGCGGGCGGCGGCGAGCGCGGGGGCAAGTATACTGAAAAGTCGGACGCAATGCGGGCGTTCGCGAACAGCGACTGGTGGCCGGAACAACTCAACCTCAAGGGCCTGCAGCATGACTCGCCGCTCGTCGACCCGATGGGCGAGGAGTTCGATTACGTCAAGGAATTCGAGAGCCTCGACCTCAACGCGGTCATCAGCGACCTCAAGGCCTTGATGACCAACTCGCAGGAATGGTGGCCGGCCGACTTCGGCCATTATGGGCCGCTGTTCATCCGGATGGCGTGGCATAGCGCCGGCACCTATCGCATCCACGACGGGCGCGGCGGCGCCGGATATGGCCAGCAGCGCTTCGCGCCGCTCAACAGCTGGCCGGATAACGCGAGCCTCGACAAGGCGCGCCGCCTGTTATGGCCGATCAAGCAGAAATATGGCCGCAAGATCTCCTGGGCGGACCTGCTCATCCTCACCGGCAACGTGGCGCTCGAATCCATGGGCTTCAAGACATTCGGCTTCGCCGGCGGCCGGATGGATAGCTGGGAGCCCGACGATTCGATCTATTGGGGTCCGGAAGGCGAGTGGCTGGCGGACCAGCGCTATTTCGGCGACCGCGAGCTGCAGAATCCGCTCGGCGCGGTGCAGATGGGCCTCATCTACGTCAACCCCGAAGGGCCGAACGGCAAGCCGGATCCAGTCGCCGCGGCGCGGGACATTCGCGAAACGTTCAAGCGCATGGCGATGAACGACGAGGAAACGGTGGCGCTGATCGCCGGCGGCCACACCTTCGGCAAGACCCACGGCGCGGCGGACGCCAAGCAATATGTTGGCCCCGAACCCGAAGGCGCGACGATCGAAGAGCAAGGCTTCGGCTGGAAGAATAAATTCGGGACCGGCAAAGGCAATGACGCGATCACCAGCGGCATCGAGGTCATCTGGACCCAAACGCCGACGAAATGGAGCAACAATTTCTTCCAGAACCTGTTCGGCTTCGAATGGGAGCTGACGAAGAGCCCCGCGGGCGCGTTTCAATGGACCCCGAAAGGCGGCGCGGGAGCGGACACGGTTCCCGACCCGCACGATCCTTCAAAGCGCCGCTCGCCCTCGATGCTGACCACCGACCTCGCGCTGCGGCTCGACCCGGCTTACGAGAAGATCTCGCGGCGCTTCTTCGAGCATCCGGAAGAGTTCGCCGACGCCTTCGCTCGCGCGTGGTTCAAGCTCACCCACCGCGATATGGGCCCGGTCGTCCGCTACCTCGGGCCCCTCGTGCCGAAGGAAACCCTGATCTGGCAGGACCCGATCCCGGCGGTGAACCATCCGCTGGTCGGGGACAAGGACATCGCCGATCTCAAGACGAAAATCCTCGCCTCGGGCCTCTCGGTGTCTGAACTCGTCTCGACCGCCTGGGCGTCGGCGTCGATCTTCCGCGGCGGCGACAAGCGCGGCGGGGGCAATGGCGCGCGCATCCGGCTCGAGCCCCAGAAGTCCTGGGACGTCAACCAGCCGGCGCAATTGGCCAAGGTTCTTGGGAAACTCGAGGAGATCCAGAAGGCGTTCAACGCCTCGGCGTCCGGGGGCAAGAAGGTCTCGCTCGCCGACCTCATCATTCTCGGCGGCGGCGCGGCGATCGAGAAGGCGGCGAAGGACGGCGGAACGGATGTGAAGGTTCCCTTCACGCCGGGCCGGATGGACGCGTCGCAGGAGGAAACCGACGTCGAGTCGTTCGAGCCGCTCGAGCCGACCGCAGACGGGTTCCGCAACTACAGCCGCGGCAAGCAGATGCTGAAGCCCGAGCAGAACCTGGTCGACCGGGCGCAGTTGCTGACCCTGACGGCGCCTGAGCTGACGGTTCTGGTCGGCGGCCTGCGGGTCCTTGGCGCCAATGCCGGCGGCTCCAAGCACGGAATGTTCACCAAGCGGCCTGGGACGCTGACCAACGACTTCTTCGCCAACCTCCTCGACATGAGCACGGAATGGAAGCCGGTCGAAGGCTCCGAGGGCGTCTACGAGGGGCGCGATCGCAAGTCGGGCGAGGTCAAGTGGACGGCGACGCGCGCCGATCTCATCTTCGGTTCGCACTCGCAGCTCAGGGCGCTGGCCGAGGTCTACGGGTCGTCCGACGGAAAGGAGAAGCTCGTGAAGGACTTCGCCAAGGCGTGGGCCAAGGTCATGAACCTCGACCGCTTCGACCTCGTCTACAGCAAGGCGCCCCTGGCCATGGCGGCGGAGTAGGTCGTCGTCCCCTTCTCCCTCGGGGAGAAGGTGGCCGCGCCGCAGGGCGTCCGCGCCATAGCCCGTCCTTCCGGACGGGCTATGGCGCGGACGGATGAGGGAGCCGCTGCCGCGGGGCTAAGACGCGCTTGCGGGAACCCTCACCCCCAACCCCTCTCCCGTTGGAGAGGGGAGAAGAGGGCCGAGCGCCTTCGACCCCGAATCCCGTTCCCTTACCCTCCGCGCCCTGCTATCCCGCGCCCCATGACCGTCCACGCAATCGAGAATATCCGAAACTTCGCGATCATCGCCCACATCGACCATGGCAAGTCGACGCTCGCCGACCGGCTGATCCAGCAGACCGGCACGATGGCGGAGCGCGACATGGTCGAGCAGGTGCTCGATTCCATGGACATCGAGCGCGAGCGCGGCATCACCATCAAGGCGCAGACGGTGCGCCTCGAATACAAAGCCCAGGACGGAAAATCCTACATCCTCAACCTCATGGACACGCCCGGCCACGTCGACTTCGCCTACGAAGTGTCGCGGTCGCTCGCCGCCTGCGAGGGCTCGCTCCTGGTGGTCGACGCGAGCCAGGGGGTCGAGGCGCAGACGCTGGCCAACGTCTATCACGCCCTCGACGCGGGGCACGAGATCGTGCCCGTCCTCAACAAGATCGACCTGCCCGCCGCCGAGCCCGACCGGATCAAGGAGCAGATCGAGGACGTGATCGGCCTTGACGCGTCGGACGCCGTGCCGATCTCGGCCAAGACGGGACTTGGCATCGATCTTGTGCTCGAGGCGATCGTCAAGCGCCTGCCCTCGCCCAAGGGCGACGAAACCGCTCCGCTCAAAGCGCTCCTCGTCGACTCCTGGTACGACGCTTATCTCGGCGTCGTCGTCCTCATCCGCGTGATCGACGGGACGCTCAAGAAAGGCTCGCACATCCGCATGATGGCCGCGGACGCCGTCTACGAGGTCGATCGCATCGGTATCTTCCGCCCGAAAATGGCGGAGATCGCCGCGCTCGGCCCGGGCGAGATCGGCTACATCACCGCCCAGATCAAGCAGGTCGCGGACACGCGTATCGGCGACACGATCACAGACGAACGACGGCCCACGCGTGAGGCGCTGCCCGGATTCAAGCCGGCGCAGCCGGTCGTGTTCTGCGGTCTCTTTCCGACCGACGCCGCCGACTTCGAGGATCTGCGCGCGGCGATGGGCCGGCTCAGGCTCAACGACGCGAGCTTCTCCTATGAGATGGAGACGTCGGCGGCGCTCGGCTTCGGCTTCCGCTGCGGTTTTCTCGGCCTCCTGCATCTCGAAATCATCCAGGAGAGGCTGGAGCGCGAGTTCAATCTCGATCTTATCGCGACCGCCCCATCGGTCATCTACAAGATCGCGCTTACCGATAAGTCGGAGATCGAGCTGCACAATCCAGCCGACATGCCGGACGTGGTCAAGATCGCCGAGATCAGGGAGCCGTGGATCAAGGCGACCATCCTAACCCCCGATGACTACCTCGGCGCAATTCTGAAACTCTGCCAGGACCGGCGCGGGGTGCAGATCGACCTCAGTTACGTGGGAAAAAGGGCGATGGTGGTCTACGAACTGCCGCTCAACGAGGTCGTGTTCGACTTCTATGATCGCTTGAAATCGATCTCCAAGGGCTACGCTTCTTTCGATTATCAGATCACCGACTATCGCGCCGGCGATCTGGTCAAGATGTCGATCCTCGTCAATGCCGAGCCGGTCGACGCTTTATCCATGCTCGTCCACCGCGATCGCGCCGATGCGCGCGGCCGGGCGATGGTCGAGAAACTCAAGGACCTCATCCCGCCGCACATGTTCCAGATCCCGGTTCAGGCGGCGATCGGCGGCAAGATCATCGCCCGCGAGACGATCCGGGCTCTGCGCAAGGACGTCACGGCAAAATGCTACGGCGGCGACGCCACCCGCAAGCGGAAGCTGCTCGAGAAGCAGAAGGCCGGCAAAAAGAAGATGCGCCAGTTCGGCAAGGTCGACATCCCGCAGGAGGCCTTCATCGCCGCGCTGAAGATGGATTCCTGAGCGACAGTCATGCGATGCTCGTTTCGGGCGTCTCAGCATGATGAAGTGGTTTCGAACTTTGAGCGTCATCGCGAGCGTAAGCGAAGCGATCCAGAGATGAAGCGCGGCTGCCGCTCTGGATCGCCACGTCGCTTCGCTCCTCGCGATGGCGATTGGGAGGAGCGTCATGATCAATCGCGGAATTCTTACGGCGCTCTGCGCCATTGCTTTGATGGGCTCGGTTGCGCAGGCGCAGACGTTGCCGACGCACCGGATACCCGCGGCGCTCGCGGTCGAGGCGGCGAGCGAGACGGTCGCGGCCTGCGCCAAACAGGGCTATCACGAGACGGCGCAGGTGGTGGACGCCGATGGCGTGATCATCGCCACCATGCGTGGCGACGTCGCCGGCGCGCACACGCTCGATAGCGCTTTCGCTAAAGCCTATACCGCCGCCTCGTTCAAGAACGACACGCTTGCCCTCGCCGCACGAGCCAAGGGCGAGGATTCGATCGAGCCCCTTTCCAGGCTGCCACATGTGATGTTCTTCGGCGGCGGCGTGCCGATCAAGCTCGGCGACGAGCTCATCGGCGCGATTGGCGCCGCCGGCGCTCCGGGCGGCAAGCTCGATGACGCCTGCGCTCGCGCGGGGATCGACAAGATCAAGGATCGCCTGCAATAGGTCGCCGCGGCGCGCCATGCAGGCTTTCGCCGACGTTCAGGCGCTGGTTTTCGACGTCTTCGGCACGGTCGTCGACTGGCGCAGCGGCGTGGCCCGGGAATCGGCGGCGTTTCTCGCCCGCTACGCGCCGAGCGCCGACCCGCCCGCCTTCGCCGACGCCTGGCGGCGGCGCTATTCGCCGGCGATGGAGGAGGTCCGTTCTGGCCGCCGTCCCTTCGCCCGGCTCGATGTCCTGCATCGGGAAAACCTCGAAGCCCTGCTGCCCGAGTTCGGGATCGATGCCGCCTCGGTTCCGCCGGCCGAACTCGATGCGCTGAACCTCGCCTGGCGTCGGCTCGACCCGTGGCCGGATTCGGTTCCCGGCCTTGCGCGGCTCAAGCGCGGGTTCATCATCGCGCCCCTGTCGAACGGCAACATCCGGCTGATGCTCGACATGGCCAAGCGCGCCGGCCTGCCGTGGGACGCCATTCTGGGCGCTGAACTCGCCCAGGCTTACAAGCCGAGCCCGGAAGCCTATCTGCGCACCGCCGAGGCCTTGATGCTTCAGCCCGGGCAGGTTTGCCTCGTCGCCGCGCATAATGGCGACTTGGCGGCTGCGCGCAGGTGTGGGCTGCGGACCGCCTTCATCCCTCGCCCGACGGAGCATGGGCCCGGGCAAACGATCGATCTCTTGCCAGAAGAGGATTGGGACATCGTTGCGAGCGATCTCGAGGATCTAGCCAACCAGCTCGGCGTCTGACCGTTGCGGCTCTCGAGCCGACGCCGATTGCGCACAGGTCAAGCGGAGGCTGAAATCAAGCGCCGCCCCAGCGTTGAATTGGAGCGGGTGAAGGGAATCGAACCCTCGTATTCAGCTTGGAAGGCTGCTGCTCTACCATTGAGCTACACCCGCGCCGCGGCCGCTCCACGGGTTAGCGAACACGGGCGCAGCTGAGCGCGCCGTTTCTCGCAATCCGGGAGGGCGAAGTCAATTCGTTGGCCGCCTTGGCCTTGGCTCTCGGTCCTTTCCAGGGCGCCAAGAACGGCGCCCTTGCTGACGGCTAAGGAAAAGTGCGAATATGACGGTCAATCGGCGCGGCTAGCGCCCCCCTTCCCCACTCCATAGGCGCGATCCCCATGCCTCCCTATCGCTCCCGCACTTCGACCCACGGCCGCAATATGGCCGGCGCCCGCGGCCTCTGGCGCGCGACCGGGATGAAGGACGGCGATTTCGGCAAGCCGATCATCGCCATCGCCAATTCCTTCACCCAGTTCGTGCCCGGCCACGTGCATCTCAAGGACCTCGGCCAATTGGTGGCCCGCGAGGTCGAGGCGGCGGGCGGCGTCGCGAAGGAATTCGACACCATCGCCGTCGACGACGGCATCGCCATGGGCCACGACGGCATGCTCTATTCGCTGCCCTCGCGCGAGCTCATCGCCGACAGCGTCGAATACATGGCCAACGCCCATTGCGCCGACGCGCTGGTTTGCATTTCGAACTGCGACAAGATCACGCCGGGCATGCTGATGGCGGCGATGCGCCTCAACATCCCGGCGGTGTTCGTCTCCGGCGGCCCGATGGAGGCCGGCAAGGTCAAGCTCTCTACGGGCACGCGCAGCATCGACCTTATCGACGCGATGGTCGCCGCGGCCGATTCCAAAGTCTCCGACGCCGACGTCGCGGTGATCGAGCGCTCCGCCTGCCCGACCTGCGGCTCCTGCTCGGGCATGTTCACCGCCAATTCGATGAATTGCCTGACCGAAGCGCTGGGGCTGTCCCTGCCCGGCAACGGCACGGTGGTCGCGACCCACGCGGACCGTCGGCGCCTGTTCGTCGAGGCCGGCCACCTCGTCGTCGATCTCGCCCGGCGCTGGTATGAAGAAGGCGACGAGGGCGCGCTGCCGCGCGGCATCGCCACCTTCAAGGCGTTCGAAAACGCCATGTCGCTCGACATCGCCATGGGCGGTTCGACCAACACCGTCCTGCATCTTCTCGCCGCCGCGCACGAGGGCGAGATCGATTTCACCATGGCCGATATCGACCGGCTGTCGCGCCGCGTGCCGTGCCTGTGCAAGGTCGCGCCGTCCGTGGCCGACGTGCATGTCGAGGACGTCCATCGCGCCGGCGGGGTGATGGGAATTCTCGGCGAACTCGACCGCGCGGGTCTGCTCAATCGCGACGTCCGGATGGTGCATGCCGAGTCGCTCGAGCATGCTTTATCGCGCAACGACATCATGCGGGCGACCGGCAACGCGACGCGCGAATTCTTTCTTGCGGGGCCCGGCGGCGTGCCGACCCAGGTCGCGTTCAGCCAATCGGCCCGTTATCCCTCGCTCGACGAGGATCGCCAGAAGGGCGTCATCCGCGATTCCGAACATGCCTTCTCCAAGGACGGCGGCCTCGCGGTGCTCTACGGCAACATCGCCGTCGACGGCTGCATCGTCAAAACGGCGGGAGTCGACGCCGGCAGTCTCAAATTCAAGGGCCCGGCGCGCATCTTCGAGAGCCAGGACGACGCGGTGCAGGGGATTCTGGGCGGCAAGGTCGCGGCGGGCGACGTCGTCGTCATCCGCTACGAGGGGCCGCGCGGCGGTCCGGGCATGCAGGAGATGCTCTATCCAACGAGCTATCTGAAATCGCGAGGCCTCGGCAAGGCGTGCGCCCTGGTGACCGACGGGCGCTTCTCCGGCGGCACCTCGGGCTTATCGATCGGCCATGTCTCGCCGGAAGCGGCCGAGGGCGGAACGATCGGCCTCGTCGAAGAAGGCGACATGATCGCGATCGATATCCCAGCGCGCACGATCGAAGTTCTCGTGGACGAGGCCGAGTTCGCCCGCCGCCGCGCGGCGATGGAAGCGAAGGGCGCGAACGCCTGGAAGCCGGCCAGCCCTCGCAAGCGGGCGGTGTCGACAGCTTTGCGCGCCTACGCCGCCTTCGCGACCAGCGCGGCGCGCGGCGCGGTTCGGGAAGTTCCGTAAAGCGTCTTCATGTTCAAGGCGCTGAGCGCACGTTCGATCGCTTCGCGCCTTTTTCTCTCTGCGGCGTTCTGGAGCATCCTCATCCTCGCGCTCGCGGGGCTTGGCTTGAGCGCGCTCAACAAGCAATGGACCGAGGCCAATTTCGACGACCAGCTCGGCGTCTATCTCAAGGCGCTCGTGGCCAATGTCGCGGTCCCCACGGAAGAGGGGAAGACCGCGGCGCCAGCGGGGATCGCGCCCCAATTCGAGCTCGCGTTCTCGGGCTGGTACTGGCAGATCACCCGCACGGATGTGAACCCGCCGGAGATCCGCGCCTCGAAGTCGCTGTTCGCGACCCAATTGCCGCAACTGGTCGCGGCGGGGAACGATCACGGCGCCATTCTCAGCGGCTATGCGGTCGGCCCGGGCCGACATGAAGTGCGGATGATTCAGCGCCAGATCGACGCCGGCGACGATGGCCGATACCTCGTGCAGGTCGCCGCTCCCGCCGACGCGATCCAGGGCCAGGAGCTAAGCTTCGAAACTGCGCTCGCGGCGACATTTCTGGCTCTGGCGCTGGCGCTCATTGGCTCGACGGCGCTTGCGGTTCGATTCGGCCTGCGTCCGCTCCGGGTCTTGCGGGAAGGCGTCGCCGCCATCCGCCGCGGCGAGGCCGAACATATCGCGGGCGAATTTCCGCAGGACGTCGCGCCTCTGGCGACGGAAGTCAATCAACTGATCGACGCCAACCGCGAGATCGTCGAGCGGGCGCGGACGCAAGTCGGCAATCTCGCCCATGCGCTCAAAACGCCGCTCAGCGTCTTGATGAACGAAGCGGATTCGATGAGCCCCGCCTTGCCAGAGAAGGTGCGCGAGCAGACCGAGATCATGCGCCGGCAGGTGACATTCTACCTCGACCGCGCGCGCGCCGCCGCCCGCGCCCGCACCTTTGGCGTGGCGACGGAAGTGAAGCCGGTCGTCGAGGGGCTCGTCCGCACTTACGAGAAGCTGCATGGCGACCAGGTCCTGACCTTCGACGTCACATTGCAGCCGGGACTGAAGTTTCGGGGCGAAGCGCAGGACCTGACCGATCTCGTCGGCAATCTTCTCGACAATGCGGGAAAGTGGGCGCGCGAACGGGTCTCCATTCACGCCGCCCGCGCCGCCGAACGGGATTCCGATCCAGTTCTCGTCGCCGAGATTGACGACGATGGGCCGGGCCTCGACGAGAACGCGCGCGCCGCGGCGGTCGAACGGGGAAAGCGGCTCGACGAGTCGCGGCCCGGCTCCGGCCTCGGCCTGTCGATCGTCGTCGAACTCGCCTCGATTTACGGCGGCTCGCTCAAGCTCGACGAAAGCCCTCTTGGGGGCTTGCGCGCGATCCTGCGGCTGCCCTGCATATGAGGCTCTGACGATCGCGGTGGCTAAAGATTAGCGAGTCCGTTTTGAGCCTTTTCAACGGCTTACCGCGCATTTAGCGAGTCACTCGCCGGCCTCACCGCTGAGCTCTGTACTCATACCCATTCTATTTGAGCGCGACTCATCGCCCTCAAACCCGCGCAACGGCGCGGGCGCGCATTCGCGCTTCGGCCATAAGGCGATGATCGGTTCCGATCGTCGAGTCTTGGTACTCAATGCGCCAAAATGCTCTCCCGTCGCGTCAGCATTTTCTGAAAACCAATAGCACGGTCCCATTCGAGCTGGCAAGATATTGTCGAGTTATCTTCATCTGGCGTCTCTCCCCTCGACCGCTCCCGGTCGCTGGTTGAAGCGCTAGAGCGTGCTGCGTTCGGATGGAATCGTCCTTCCGAGGAGCCGTAGGGCGTTCGTTAGAACGCCCGTCTTTCGACGCCCTCATGGCGACGAAGCAATCCAGAGAACGTGGGCGCCTGCGTTCCCCTGGATTGCGCTACCGTCCAGAGGACGGGTCTGTCGACGCCCTAGGGCTCGCAATGCTGGGTGGACGGCCCCCGACGGCATCTGTTGTGCCAAGCTGCGGGTGCTTTGTCCCAGCAAGGAGACCGTCCGTCATGACCATTGGCATCATTGGGCTCGATATCGCCAAGAGCGTGTTTCAGGTTCACGGGGAGGACGCCGAAGGGCGCGTCCTTGTGCAGAAGCGGCTCGGCCGGAAGGGGATGGTGAGCTTCTTCGAGAAGCTTCCGCCATGCGTGGTGGCGCTCGAGGCTTGTGGCACGTCGCATTATTGGGGCCGCACGCTGCGGGCTTTGGGCCACGACGTCCGGCTGATCGCGGCCGCTTACGTGAAGCCTTTCGTCAAGCGCAACAAGACCGACGCGCGCGACGCGGCGGCGATTTGCGTTGCGGCGCTGAGGCCGGACATGCGGGAGGTCGCGATCAAGAGCGAGGAGCAGCAGGCTTCGCGGGCTTTGGAGCGTTCGCGCGAGCTCCTGGTCAAGCAACGCACGCAAGCGATGAACAGCCTGCGGGCGATGCTGGCCGAGTTCGGGGTCGTAGCGGCGCAGGGGGCTCGCGGCTTCGCCGAACTGACGGCGCGCCTGACGAGCGACGAGCCGGGGCTTCCGGAGACATTGGTCGGCGCGTTGCGTGTCGTTCTCGCCCAGCTCGACACGCTGACCCCGGCGATCGCGGCGCTGGAGAACAGGATCAAGGCGGTCGTCAAGGCCGATCCGGACATGCGGCGGCCCGCCCGCGTGCCCAGCGTCGGCTTTCTGACCGCCCACGCGGTGGTGGCGGCGATCGGCGACGGACGGCGGTTTAAGAGCGGGCGCGACTTCACCGCCTGGGGCGGCATGACCCCGCGCGAGACATCGTCCGCCGGCAAGCGGCGAATAAGGGGCATGAGCCGGCAGGGGGAAAGCCGATTGCGCAAACTGTTCGCCCTCGGGGCGGTCACGCTCCCGCGCAACGCCCGCTCGCGCCAAGATCGGGCCACCCGATGGCAGCGCGGCATTCTCGCCAGGCGGCCAATGAAGGTGGCGGTGATGGCCCAGGCCGCCAAGACCGCCAGGATCGTCTGGGCGGTCCTCGCCTCGGGCAAGGAGTACGAGCCCGCGGCGGCCTGAGCGAAAGACCCAATCCCCTCTTCCTTCGATCAACCCGGTCGAAGGCAGGCTGAGCAAGGAGCCAAGGAAAGCGACGGCAAAATGGTCAGGACCTGGGTCGGGAAAATCCGCTTCGTCATCGCGCTATCCAAGCGCGCCGCAAGGCTGGGAACCCGATCCGCAGCCCCCATCGTGGCCCGCGGTCATCGACCGCACAAAAAAGGCCGAATACATGACTGCTCCAGACCAGTCGCCCAAGTCTTCCAAAACCCCTTGCGAAACGGGGGCCGTCCATACATGACGATCGCGGTTCGACGCAAATGCAACTTGCGCTAGCCCGGAAGACGGGCCAGCACGCTTTCGGGAAGCGCCGTCTTGTATTTGACCTGCTTCAAGGCAAAGCTCGACCGGATGTTGGCGACGCCGCGCGCTTTCGACAGCCGCTCAATGATGAAATGCTGAAGCTCGAGGGTGTCGCGAACGACCACGCGCAAGAGATAATCCGAATCGCCCGTCATCAGGTAACATTCCATCACCTCGGGAAAGCGTCTGATGGACTGCTCGAAGCTCTCCAGCATCTCCTCGATCTGCTTTTCCAGGGTCACCTGAATGAAGACGCTCAGGCTCGGACCCAGCTTGGCGGCGTCAAGAAGGGTCACGCGCTTGGCGATGACGCCTGCCTCCTCGAGCGCTTTGACGCGAGCCAGACATGGCGAGGGCGACAAGCCGACCCGTTCGGCGAGCGCGACATTGGTGAGGCTGGCGTCCTCCTGGATTTCAGTGAGGATCCGGATGTCCGTTGGGTCGAGAGCCTTTTTCAGCAGATTATGCCTTAAGCGTGGGTCTAGCAGCATTTTGAGCTGTTTTCTCCGCAGATCAAGCCATCTTTGGCGCCGTCTGCGGCGCGCCGAGCTTTAAACTGCGGCAACGCCATCGAGATTGGTCTTGCGCCCATGAACTTCGTAAAGGTCGGGCAAGCAAACCGCCCCGGAGACACCGATCCGGAGGAGACGGCCGAATGGCTGGCTGCGCTCGAGTCGGTGGTCCGAGCCGCCGGGGAGGACCGGGCCGAGTTCCTTCTCTCGGCCCTCGACCGCAAGGCCAAGGAGCTCGGGGTCGGAACGGATCTCGCTCCCTACCTGCCTTACCGCAATTCTATCCCGCTCGAACGGCAACCTCCATTTCCGGGCGATATCGCGATGGAGGAGCGGATCACGGCCATCATCCGCTGGAACGCGCTCGCGATGGTCGTGCGCGCCAACAAGGCCTATGGCGATCTCGGCGGCCATATCGCGAGCTACGCCTCCGCCGCCGAGATTTTTGAAACCGGCTTCAATCATTTCTTTCGCGCCGACTCAGGCGCCGGCGACGGCGACCTTGTCTTCTTCCAGCCGCATTCGGCGCCGGGCGTTTACGCGCGGGCTTTCCTCGAAGGAAGGCTGTCGGAAGAGCAGCTCAAGCGATACCGCCAGGAGGTCGGCGGCGGGGGTTTGAGCTCCTATCCGCATCCCTGGCTCATGCCCGATTTCTGGCAGACGCCGACCGGCTCGATGGGCATCGGTCCGATCACCGCGATCTATCAGGCTCGCTTTCTGCGCTATCTGCAGCATCGCGGGCTCGCCAACACCGAGACGCGACATGTTTGGGGCGTCTTCGGCGATGGCGAGATGGACGAGCCGGAATCGATTGCCGGCCTTTCGCTCGCGGCCCGCGAGGGGCTCGACAATCTGACCTTCGTCATCAACTGCAATCTCCAGCGCCTCGACGGGCCGGTGCGCGGCAACGGGCAGATCATTCCGGAACTGGAGAGCCTGTTCCGCGGCGCGGGCTGGAACGTCATCAAGGTCCTGTGGGGCTCGGAATGGGACGCTCTGTTCGCGCGCGACAAGAAGCATGCGCTGCTTCGGCGCTTCGCCGCCACGGTCGATGGCAAGTATCAAACGCTGGGCGCGAGAGACGGCGGCTACAATCTCGCTTCACTTCTTCGACGAAGACCCTGAAGTGCACGCGCTCGTCGCGCATATGTCGGATGGCGACATCGACGGGCTCAAGCGCGGCGGCCACGATCTTCGCAAACTCTTCGCCGCCTTCGATGCGGCGCGAGCGACCAAGGACAAGCCGACCGTTATCCTCGCCAAGACGAAGAAGGGTTACGGCATGGGCGGCGCGGGCGAATCCCGCATGACCTCGCATCAGGCCAAGAAGCTCGATATCGACGCGCTGATCGCTTTTCGCGACCGCTTCGCCCTTCCGCTCACCGACGAACAGACCGCCGCGCTCGAATTCTACAAGCCCGCCGAAAACAGCGCCGGAGCTTCGCTATCTTCGCGCGCGCCGCGAGGCGCTCGGCGGCTATCTGCCGGCGCGGCGCAGGAACGCTGCAGAGTGTCGCCGTGCCGCCGCTCAAGGCTTACGCGGAATTCGCGCTTCATGCCGAGGGCAAGGAGATGTCCACGACGATGGCCGCCGTCCGGCTGTTCAGCAATCTGCTCAAGGACAAGACGCTCGGCCCGCGAATCGTGCCCATCGTTGCCGACGAAGCGCGCACCTTCGGCATGGCCAACCTGTTTCGCCAGGTCGGCATCTATGCGCCGCATGGTCAGCTCTATGAGCCCGAAGACGCGGGCTCCATGCTCTATTATCGCGAAGCGCGCGAAGGGCAATTGCTGGAAGAGGGCATCACCGAGGCCGGCGCGATCTCGTCCTGGGTTTCCGCCGCCACGTCCTACAGCGTCCACAATTTCGCGATGCTGCCGTTTTATATTTTCTATTCGATGTTCGGGTTCCAGCGCGTCGGCGACCTGATCTGGGCCGCCGCCGACCAGCGCTCGCGCGGCTTCCTCATCGGCGCGACCGCCGGGCGAACGACGCTCGGCGGCGAAGGGCTTCAGCACCAGGATGGGTCGAGCCATGTGATCGCGGCGACCATTCCCAACTGCCGCGCCTATGATCCGGCCTTCGCCTATGAGGTGGCCGTCATCTTCGACCACGGCGCGCGCGCGATGATGGAGGAGGGCAAGGACGAGTTCTACTACGTCACGGCCATGAACGAGAATTACGCGCAGCCCTCGATGCCGGAGGGCGCCGAAGGCGACATCATCAAGGGCTTGCACCGCGTCGAGGCGCGCGCGCCCGAGGGATCGTCCGCTCACGTCCGGCTTCTCGGCTCGGGCGCCATTCTGCCGCAAGTGCTGGAGGCCGCCCGCCGGCTCGAGGCGGACTGGGGCGTCGCGTCCGAAGTGTGGAGCGCGACCAGCTTCTCCGAGCTTCAGCGCGACGCGCGTGAGGTCGAGCGGCGAAACCGGCTGAACCCGCTCTCAGCCCCCGAGACGAGCCACGTCGCCCGCTGTCTTCCCGGGCCAGGTCCCATCATCGCCGCAACGGATTATGTGCGCGCCTATCCGCAACTGATCGCGGCTTACGTCGAGGCGCCGTTCACCGCGCTCGGCACGGACGGCTTTGGCCGCAGCGACACGCGCGCGGCGCTTCGCAGCTTTTTTGAGGTCAGCCCCGGTCATATCGCCGTCGCGGCGCTGAGCGCGCTCGTGGCGGAGGGAAGCGTGAGCCGGGAGACCGTCGCCGAGGCCATCGCGCGCTACGACGTCGAAGGCGGCCACGAAGCGCCCTGGTTGCGCTAATTTCGCGAAGGCGCCGCGTTCGCCATCGACCTGCCAGAGGAAAACGCTAACCCTCTTGAAGGCCTTCCCTGGCTTCGGCTCGCGCGGGCGGGACGATTGCCTTATCGAAGGCTCGCGGGCGATGCTGCCGCCGCCATGGGCGTGAGGCGCGCGCATTCGACCCCACCTTTGACGAACCTCGAATGACCGAGCCCGGGAGAATGAAAACGATGCGGTCAAGGCTTCTCTTCATCGCGCTTGGATCGATGGTCCTTGCCGGCTGTCAGAGCATCGGATCCAATGAGGCGCCGCCGGTGACCGGCTCGACGACGCCAGCCGGCGCCGCGACGTCGACGGTCGCGGCCGCGCCGGCTGGAATTCCTGCCCCGGCGATTCCGACCGGCGCTGCGCTCGGCGGCGTCCTCGGCGGCTCGCTCGGCGCGTCGCTGACGGACGACGACCGCCAGGCGGCGTGGCAGGCGCAGGTGGGGGCGCTCGATTCGGGTCAGAAGCGCTCATGGCGCGGGGCTAAAGGCGTGTTCGGCTTTGTCGAGCCGGGCTCCGCGTCGGGCGACGGCTGCCGCGCCTACTCGCAGACCGTCTATGTCGCTGGCCGGCCGAACCGAGGCAAGGGCGTCGGGTGCCGCCAGCCGGACGGAAGCTGGAAGATGACGAGCTGAGGCTCCCCGGGACTGGCGGGCGATCCTCGCGCCGCCATCTCCGGCCGTCTTTTCCATTACCGCCGCGTCTGGGGCGATCGCTCGAGGCCCATTTCGCGGCGCGCATGAAGCTGCAAAGATGAGGAATAGCGGCCTTCCTGAAATTGCCGGTTGACTGAAAAGTCGGCCGATGCAATCGTTCCCTGCAAACGTTCCCATCGGCCCGAAGATGGCCGGATTCGGAGTGAGACGTGTCAGGAGCGGTCTGCGCGCTCGATGTGCGTTCGGTATCGAAATCCTATGGCGCGACCGTCGCGCTTCAGGACGTTTCGATCGAACTTCAGGCCGGCGAAGTGCACGCTCTCTTAGGAGAGAACGGCGCGGGCAAGTCGACGCTCGTCAAGATCCTGAGCGGGGTCGTCAAGCCGAATGTCGGGACCATGCGGATCGACGGCGAGCCCTACGAGCCGCGCTCGATCGTCGATGCGCGTCGCGGCGGCGTGGCGACAGCCTTCCAGGAGCTCAGTCTCGTCCCCAACCTCACGGTCGCGCAGAATCTGTCCTTGCCTCGACAGGCGAAGGGAAAGCTTGGCCTGGTGTCCGGCGCTGCGACACAGAAGCAAGGCGCGGCCATACTCGAGCGCTTCGGCCTGCGTCTTTCGCCCAGCGCCATCGTCGCGGGCCTGACGCTCGCCGAGCGCCAGCGGCTCGAAATCACGCGAGCCTTCGCCTGCAACCCGAAGGTGCTCATCCTCGACGAGCCGACCGCCGCCTTAGCCGAGACCGACTGGCTCTTCGGCCTCGTTCGACGGGCAACCGCCGCGGGCGCGGCCGTCCTCTACATCTCCCATCGGTTGGCCGAGGTCCGCGAGCTTTGCCAGCGCGCGACGGTCCTCCGCAATGGCCGCAGCATCGGGACGGTCGGGCTCGAGGACGCGACCGACCACACTATTTTCGAGATGATGGTGGGCCGCAGCCAGGCGGAGGAAATGCAGCGCCGCACGGTCTCTGCACACTCGACGCGTCCCGCTGTCCTCGAAGCCGAGGGATTGGCGGGAGGGAGCCTCAAGGACATTTCGCTCACGCTGCGCGAAGGCGAAATTCTCGGCGTCGCAGGGCTCGAGGGACAGGGACAGCGCGCGCTTTTCCGCGCCCTCGTAGGCCTCGCCCCGCTCAGCTCCGGGTCGGTCAAGGTGGACGGAGCGGCGGTTCGAACTCTCGGGTCCCGATGTCGCCCTGAAGACGGGCCGCGGAATCGCTTTTCTGCCGGAGGAGCGCAAGACCGAGGGCATCTTTCCGGCTCTCGCGACTGCGACCAATATCGTTCTTCCGGTCGTGGGGCGGATTGGGCGAGCAGGTCTCATCTCGGAGCGGCTGGAGCGTGAGGCCGCAGCCGGGTGTTCGTCCGAGGTTGACCTCAATTCGCGCTATCTCGATTTTCGGGTCGGCGACCTTTCCGGCGGCAACCAGCAGAAGGCCATGCTGGCGCGCGCGATGCAGACCGGCGCCAAAATCCTCCTGCTTTATGATCCGACCCGCGGCGTCGATGTCGGAACGAAGCAGTCGATCTATGCGGCCATTCGGCGTTTCGCCGAGTCCGGCGGCGCGGTCCTGCTCTATTCCTCGGAATTGCCCGAGCTCGTTCATCTCGCCGACCGCTGCCTGGTCGTCTATGGCGGACGGATTTTCGCGCAACTCACCGGCGCCGACATCAACGAGCGTACGCTTGTCGCCGCGCTCACCGGCCACTCGATCCAAGAAACCGCCGCATGAGCGCGAATGCTGACGCCGCGGCCGCGAGCGCGCCGGGCTCGAACTTAGGCATTGCGATCCGGCGCGGTCTGACCGACGGCGCGGGCGTCGTCGCCATTCTCTACGTCATCCTCTTCACGCTCTACGCCCTGTGGGATCGCAGCGCCCTTTCGGTCTCGGGCGTGACCAATCTGTCCAACAATGCGGCGCCGCTCGCCATCGCCGCCGCTGGCGAAAGCCTCGTCGTGATTTCGAAAGGCTTCGACCTCTCGGTCTCCGGCATCGTGTCCCTCTCGAACGTGCTGATGGCGACCTATCCGGTCGAGGGACCCGGCGGGGCGCTCGTAAGCCTGATGATCTGCCTTGGCGTTGGCGGCGCGATTGGCGTGCTCAACGGAATCCTCGTCGCGGTCTTGCGTCTGCAGTCGATCGCCGCGACCCTCGG
The DNA here is from genome assembly GCA_963833955.1 of uncultured Alphaproteobacteria bacterium. Classification (GTDB taxonomy): domain Bacteria; phylum Pseudomonadota; class Alphaproteobacteria; order Rhizobiales; family Beijerinckiaceae; genus Roseiarcus. Next base: position 132,332 of record CAWHZY010000011.1, read on the forward strand.
CACCATGATCATGGGTCAGGGCCTCGCGCTCGTCATCATGGATGCGCCGGGCGGCACGATCGCGGATTGGGTCAGCTACACGCTCACCGACACACTGTTCGGAATCATACCGATTTCCGGGCTCATCGTGCTGGCGGTCGTGGCCTTATGGCTTGTTTTCCGGCGCACCGACACTTGCATGGGCATCTTCGCGGTCGGCGCGGACGAAACCGCGGCTTCGCTGTCGGGGATTTCGGTGGTGCGCGCGCGCTTCGCGGCTTTCGTCGGCGCGGGCCTGCTCTATGGACTCGCCGGCTTCATGCTGAGCGTGCAGACCGCGACCGGCAATCCCAGCGCAGGAACCCCGTTCCTCATGCTGACCTTCGCCGCCGTGGCGCTCGGAGGCGTCTCGCTGACAGGCGGTCGGGGCAGCCTCGTCGGCGCGGTGATCGGCGCCGCGACGCTCATGCTGCTGCAGAAGGTGCTTTTTTCGGGCGGCGTGTCGTCGTTCTACACCGGCATTTTCCAGGGCGCCGTCATGGTGCTCGCCATCGTGTTCGGGGCCTTGATCTCGCGCCTCGCATCGACCGGAGCGCGCACGTGAGCAGCGCGCGACCGTCCGCGGCGTTGCAGCCGGCCGCGGACACCCGGCGGATCGGACGCATTCGCTCCGAGACCATCAGCACCGCGGCGATCTTCGCCCTCACGATCCTTCTCATCCTCGCGTCCCGGTTCGTGAGCCCGGCGCTCGGCTCGTGGGATCAGGTCGATACGATCATCACTCTGGCCTCGTTCCTGATCGTTGTCGCTTTCGGTCAGGGCCTCGTCATCCTGGTTGGCGGCCTCGACCTCTCGATTGCCTCGATGATCACGCTGGGCGGCGTCCTGGCGACCACCTGGAACGGCTCGCTCGGATCGGAATGGGTCGTGATACCGGCGGTTCTCGTCCTCTGCGCCTGTATCGGCGCGCTCAATGCGGTCGGGGTGATCTGGCTGAATATTCCGCCCTTCATCATGACGATGGCGATCGGCATCATCGTCGCGTCCGCCGCGCTCGGCTACACGAGCGGAACGCCTCGCGGCGCCGCGCCTGACGCCTTCCTCGCGCTCATGAAAGGGTCGGTCGGCCGCCTGTCGGCGGTTCTGATCTTCGTTGTCATCTTCGTCCTCATCGCCTGGGCGTTGCAGAGCGCGACCGCGTTCGGGCGGCGGCTCTATGCGGTCGGCGCCAATCGCGAGGCCGCGCGCATCGCTGGCGTTGCGACGTGGCGGCCGATCATGGCCGCCTACGCCATCAGCGCCGTTTGCGCGGGCTTCGCAGGAATGATGCTGGTCGGTTACGCGAACGGCGCGACTTTGCGCATGGGCGATTCCTACCTTTTGCCGAGCATCGCGTCCGTCGTCATCGGCGGATCGTCGATTCTCGGCGGCCGCGGCAGCTTCGCCGGAACCGTCGGCGGCGCCATCCTTCTCACCACGCTCGGCACCGTCATTTCCGCGCTCGGCATGGATCAGGGGTGGCGCACGGTGATCGAGGGCGCAATCATTGTCGGCGCGTTGCTCCTGCTTCGAGAGGATCTGATCGCGAGACTAAGAAACAGGTCGGCAGGCTAAGCCACGAGCCGGTCGGCTGGAGACGGCCCGCCATTCAGTGTGGGAACGTTCTCACGGGCAAAACAGTGGCGTGACTAGGGAGGTTACCGAATGACGACGTTTAGAAAGCTGCTCATGACGACCTGCGTCGCCGCGGGCGCGCTCGCATCCGCGTTCATGGCCACGACGGGTTCCGCGTCGGCTGATGACGCGAAAAAGTTCAAGATATTCCTGAGCCTCAGCTACAGCGGCAATTCCTGGCAGTCCGAGGCCGCCAACATCGTCAAGGCGCTCGCGCAGACGCCGCCTTACGACAAGGAGGTCGAGCTCAAGGAGGTGATCTCCGGCACCGACCCGCAAGCGCAGATCGCCGCCTACGAGAGCATGATCGACGCCAAGGCCGACGGCGTCATCAGCTTTCCGATCTCGTCGACCGCGCTCAACCGTACCGTGAAGAACGGCTGCGAGAAGGGCGTCCTGTTCTTCATGTACGACGCGACCGTGACCGAGCCTTGCGCCTATAACGTCAGCTACATCACCGCCGGCTTCGGCGAGAACACGGCGCAGGCTTTGGTGAACGAGCTCAACGGCAAGGGCAAGATCTTCCTGAGCCGCGGCGTGCCCGGAAATTCCGTCGACAAGCGCCACACCGACGGCGCCATGCACATCTTCAAGAAATATCCGGGGATCCAGGTCGTCGCCGAATATTACTCCTTCTGGGACGACCGCACGACGCAGCAGGAAACCGCCAAGGCGCTTGCCGCGCATCCCGATGTCGACGGCATCTGGGCGCAGGCCGGCGAATTCGGCGCCATCCAGGCTCTTCGCGACAAGGGAACCCGCCTCGTCCCGATGACCGGCGAAAACTCGAACGGCTTCCGCCTGGCGCTCGCCGATCCCGAGGCGCAGAAGAACGGCCTCAAGGGCGTCTCCGCCGGCTCTCCCCCGGCCACCGCCGGCTACGCGTTCAAGCTGATGATGGAGATCCTGACGAAGAAGCGGGACCTGAAGGCGATGAACATCCAGTATCCGCTGCCCTGGGTTCCGGCCGACAAGGTCAAGCTCTGCAAGGGCGACACCTTCGAGGACGGGTGCAACACCTTCCCTGATGGGAAAGTGCCGAGCTCCTTCGTGACCGAGGTCTTCAGCCCCGAGTTCCTGCCGGAACTCAGCCTCAAATCCGCGCTCGATGGCGCGCCAACGCCAGGCAAGACGATCCAGCCGCTGCCAGCCGAGGTCGTGAAGGCCCCCAACGAGCCGGGCATCAATTGCCAGAAGTGCGACCCGCCGGCCGACTTGTACAAGCTGACCAAAGTTGAGCCGACGGTAAAGCCGTAACGCCTATCGTCCCGGGCGCGCAAGGGCCGCTCGGGACGCCCTTCTCGAACCAAGGACAAGAAAATGGCCAGACACCTGAAGCGGGGCCGCGACGCCAAAGAAGTGGCCGCCAACGACGCCAAAGTGCGCGCCACGGTCGAAGGCATTTTGAGCGACGTCGAGGCGCGCGGCGACGCGGCGCTTCGCGAGCTGTCGGAACAATTCGACAAATGGTCGCCCGCAACCTTTCGTCTGTCCGCGGCCGACATTGAAGCGGCGATGGCGAAGGTCGCGCCCCAGGACATCAAGGATATTCGATTTGCGCAAGCGCAGGTCCGCAATTTCGCGCAGAAGCAGCGCGAGTGCATCAAGGACCTCGAAGTCGAGACCATGCCGGGCGTTATTCTCGGTCACAAGAACATCCCGGTGAACGCGGTCGGCTGCTACGTCCCTGGCGGCAAATATCCCATGGTCGCCTCGGCGCACATGAGCGTGGTGACCGCGAAAGTCGCCGGCGTCGAGCGGATCATTGCGTGTGCGCCGCCTTTCCACGGGGGACCGCATCCCGCCATCGTCGCGGCCATGCATATGGGCGGCGCCGACGAAATCTATGTCCTGGGCGGCGTGCAGGCCGTCGCCGCCATGGCGCTCGGAACCGAAACGATCGCTCCGGTCGACATGCTGGTCGGGCCCGGCAACGCTTTTGTGGCGGAGGCCAAGCGTCAGCTCTATGGCCGCGTCGGCATCGACCTTTTCGCTGGCCCAACCGAAACGCTCATCATCGCCGACGACACGGTCGACGGCGAGATCTGCGCCACCGATCTTCTCGGTCAGGCGGAGCACGGTCCGACCTCGCCTGCGATTCTCCTGACCAATTCGGAGAAGCTCGCGCGCGACACGATGAACGAAGTGAAGCGGCAGCTGGCGATCCTGCCGACCGGCGAGACCGCGGGACAGGCGTGGGAATCTTACGGCGAAGTGATCGTCTGCGATGACGAGGCCGAGATGATCCGCGAGGCCGACCGGATCGCCTCCGAGCACGTCCAGGTGATGACCCGCGATCCCGATGTGTTCCTGAACGGCATGACCAACTATGGCGCGCTGTTCCTCGGGGCCCGCACGAACGTCGCCTATGGCGACAAGGTCATCGGCACCAACCATACGCTGCCCACCAAGAAGGCCGCGCGCTACACGGGCGGGCTTTGGGTCGGCAAGTTCCTGAAGACCTGCACCTACCAGAAAGTGCTGACCGACGAAGCGAGCGCGATGGTCGGCGAATATTGTTCGCGCCTCTGCATGCTCGAAGGCTTCTCCGCTCACGCCGAGCAGGCCAACATCCGCGTGCGCCGATATGGAGGACGCAATGCCTGAGCGGGTCCCGACGCCACGGAAAGTGCTTTAAGGACTCGCGAGAATGATCGGGGACGGCAGGATTCGCGTTCGCAAGGCCCGCGTGACGGTTAAGGACCTCGCGCGCGACCTGAGCCTGTCTACGTCGACGATATCGCGCGCCTTTTATACCGACGCGGTGATCGCGCCGAGCACCCGGTCGGCCGTGCTCACGCGGGCCGCCGAAATCGGATACGCTCCCAATCCGCTGGCGCGAAGCCTGATCACCAAGCGCACCCGGATCGCGGGAGTGGTGACCTCCGACATCAACAATCCTTTCTATCCCGAGGTCCTGACGCGGCTCGCCGAAAGGCTGCGCGAGATCGACCTCAACGTGATGCTGACGGCGGCCGGCTCGAGCGATTCGCTCGATGACGCGGTGAAGCTTCTGTTGTCCTATCAGCCCGACGTGGTCATCGTTCTCGCGGCGACGCTGTCGTCCGAAGCCGCCGAAGCATGCGGGGAGGCAGGCACGCCGGTCCTCTTCTTCAACCGGCGGCCCCTAAACGTCGACGCGTTCGGCGTGACCTGCGACAATGTCGGCGGCGGGCGCCTTGTCGCCGATCATTTGATCAAGCTCGGTCACCGGCGGCTCGCCTTCGTGGCGGGCCGGCCGGACGCCTCCACCAATGTCGACCGGTGGGAGGGCTATCGGCGCGCCTGTCTCGACCATGGACTTGAAGAACCAATCTGCGTCGAGGCCGGCGCCTTTGCTTATGAGCGGGGATACGAGGCCGCCTCCCGCCTGCTTGGCGGGACGAGCCGCCCGGACGGGGTGTTCTGCGCCAACGATATTCTCGCCATCGGCTTCATGGACGCGGCGCGCCGCGAGTTCGGGCTCGACATTCCAGGCGACCTGTCGGTCGTGGGTTTCGACGACATCGCCATGGCGCGCTGGCCGTCGCACGCGCTCACCACCGTGCGCCAGCCGGTGGCCAAGATGATCCAGGTGACCATGGAGCTGATCGGAATGCTGTTCGGCTCCGCGCAACTGGAGCCGCGAATCGAACGCTTTCCGGGCGAACTCATCGAACGCGCCTCCACGCGGGAGATTGCCCATGCCAAGTAGCGGCAGAGACATGCTCGATCGCGCGGCCCTGGTCCATCGCTGGGACTGTCCGGCCGTCGCCGAGCCAGCGCTTCCCGAGGCTGAGGTCGCAGAGGTCGACGCCGCCGCGGCGGCCGCGCTGAGACGACCTTACGACGCGTTGCGCCGCCTGATCGGGCAGGCGGCGGGACTGCTCGTTCTCGCGCAAACAAGCCAGCGGCGCGAGATCCTGGATCTTCCCGCCGTCGCCGTTGCGCGCGAGCAGTGGCGCGAGGTGACCGCCACGCTTGGGGATCTGGGCGCGCCGCGCGGCTGCGGGGGCCAAGTGGAAAACCTCATCCGCGCCGCTCGCCTGGTCGGCGCCTGCCTCGACACGCTGGAAGCCTCAGCCACGAAGGAAAAGGTGGACGTGTCGCTCGCCCTCGATCGCATCGCGGCCGCCTACCAACTCGTTCAGAACTCTTCCAGCGACAAGCTCGGCATGACGATGGTCGACTTCCGTCAGTCCTGCTGCAATTGCGCGCCCTCAACGGCGCGCGCCTTATGAACAATGCAATTGCGCGCCCTCAACGGGCGCGCGCCTGATGAACAATGAAGGAGGGAACGCATGGCCGATTATTCAATTTGGGTTCTCGAGTACTCGTACGTCGCCAAGTACCACAAGAGCGGCGTTCTCTACGGCGCGCACAATCAGGGATACGTCAAGCTCCCCTATTGCTACGCGCTGATCAAGGGGAAGAACCACGTCGCGATGGTCGATGTGGGCTATAACAACAAGGAATACGGCAAGACGCTCGGCGACAAGTTCGGAGTCGAGAACTGGCATTCCCCCAAGGAAGTCCTGGCGGGCGTCGGACTGACGCCAGCCGACGTGGACAGTGTGTTCATCAGCCACGCGCATTTCGATCATTTCGGCAATGTCGAGGACTTCCCGAAGGCGACCTTCTACATCCAGGAACGCGAGATCACGAAATGGGTCTGGGCCATGTCGCTGCCCGACCGGTTGCGCTGGATGATGGTCGCCATCGATCCCGGCGACATCATTCGCGGGGTCGACCTCGCCCGCCAGAAGCGGCTCGTCTGCGTCGATGGTTCGCTCGAGAATGTCCTTCCCAACATCGACCTGCACGTCGCTTACGATAGCCACACCTACGGCTCGATGTGGGTGCACGTCCGCAACGACGGAAAGTCGCAATCGAGCGACGCCTGGGCGCTCGCCGGCGATCTCGTCTATGTGTTCGAGAATGTCGAGGGACCCGGAGCGGTCGTGGACGTCGATCAGATGTATGTGCCTGTCGGCCTCGCTGTTGGAAGTCAGGAGAATCTCGTAATGGCGACCGAGGCGATGATGAAGTCCGTGGGCTATGAGGCGCGCCGGGTTATTCCGGTGCACGAAGAACGCCTCAAGGACCGGTTCCCGTCGCGGATCACGGCGGACGGCTTGCGGATCAGCGAGATCTGCCTTGGCGACGGCGAAAAGTCCCGGGTGCGTTGATGGCGGGCTCTTCGGTACAAACGGTCGGCGTCGTCGGCGCGGGCCTTGTCGGTTCGGCCTGGGCGATTGTCTTCGCGCGTGCGGGCGTCGATGTCCGCGCGTTCGACGCCAGCGAAGACATCCGACGGACGACGGCGGCGCGAATTCGCGCGAGCCTCGAAGACATGGCGAAAGCGGGCCTCGTTGACGGCGTGGACGCCATTTGCTCGCGCGTGACGGTCGTCGACGACCTCGGCGCCGCGGTCGCCGAGGTCGATTACGTTCAGGAATCGGTGTTCGAGCGCGTGCCCGAAAAGCGCGCCGTCTCGGAGGCCATCGGCGCCTTGATCCGGGATGACGCGGTGGTTGGAAGTTCGAGCTCCGGCATTCCCGCTTCCGCCTTCACCGAGCACGCGCCGCGGCGGGAACGGTTTCTCGTCGCCCATCCGGTGAACCCGCCCCATCTTGTGCCGATCGTCGAACTTGTTCCGGCCCCGTGGACCGATCCGGCGATCCTGCCCTGGCTTCGGGCCGTGATGCAGGCGGTCGGTCAGGCGCCGATCGTCGTCAATCGGGAGATCGAGGGCTTCATCCTCAATCGCCTGCAGGGCGTGCTGCTCATGGAAGCCTGGGCGTTGTTCGAGGAGGGCTATGCGAGCGCCGCCGATATCGACCTCTGCGTGTCGCAGGGCTTAGGCTTGCGCTGGTCGTTCATGGGGCCATTCGAGACGATCGACTTGAACGCGCCGGGCGGCGTCGACGATTACGCCCGTAGGCTGGGGCCGCTCTACCATTCGATCGCGCAATCACGATCCAATCCGCGCCCCTGGTCGCCCGAACTGATCGAGCGGGCGCGAGCGGAGCGCCGCGCGGCGCTACCACAAGAGAAGCTCCCTGAACGATCGGCGTGGCGCGACCGGCGGCTCATGGCCCTCGTCGCCCATCGCCGCTCGCAACCCTCGGACTAGCGGCCAATCAATGTTGTCTGAACCTCTGGCCGGCCGCGTGGCTGTCGTAACCGGCGGAACGGGAGGAATTGGCGCGGCGATATGCAAGGCGCTCGCTGAAGCCGGCGCCGCCGTGACCGTCGGATACAATTCCGCCAGCGAGAAGGCGGAAGCGATGCTTGGCGCGTTGCCGGGCGGCGGGCACATGGCGCTGCGCATGCCGGTCACGGACAGCGCGGCGCTCGAGGACGCGATCGCGGCGGTCGACAGGCGTCACGCTCGGCTCGACCTGCTCGTCAACTCGGCCGGGATCACGCGCTTCGTGCCACATGGCGATCTCGACGCGCTCGATGATGCGCTCATCAGCCGCATTTTGGACGTCAACGTGCGCGGCGTGATCGCGAGCGTCAGGGCGGTTGTCCCACTCATGCGGCGAGGAGGCGGCGGCGCGATCGTCAACATCTCCTCGATCGCCGGCGTCACGGCGATGGGGAGCAACATCGCCTATTGCGCCTCCAAGGCCGCGGTCGACAATCTGACAAAGTCTCTTGCACGCGCGCTTGCGCCGGACATCCGGGTCGTTTCGGTCTCGCCGGGCCTTGTCGACACCGAGTTCGTGCGTGGACTGGACCAAAGCTGGCGGGACGAGCAGGCTGGCCGCACGCCGCTGCGCAGACTGGCCGACCCTGAGGAGGTCGCTCGCGCCGTGCTTGCGGTGGGAACGACTTTGACGTTCATGACTGGAGCCATCCTGCCGGTGGACGGCGGCAGGCCTCTAGCCTGATCCCCGATCGCCGCCCGCCGGGTCCCGCGCGCGAGAATCCCGGATTTGGCCCTGGAAGGCGCCAATCCGGACAGCCTGAGCCACGGATTTCTCTCGCTTGTCCTATTTTGACGAGACCTAAACTTCGCTTTGCGATAACAGGGCTCGACTTTTCCCCGCGGCCGCTTCATGGCCGCGCTGAGGCTCGTTGATGGTGTGGTTCGTCCTGGCGGGAATGGCGGCTTGCGCGGTCCTGGCCGCGCTTTGGCCGTTGCTTCGCCCGTCGCCGCCCACGAAAGGGGACGGAGCGGCGAACGAAGCCGCGTTCTACAAGGCGCAGCTCGAGGAAATCCGGCGCGACGTCGAGCGCGGCCTCCTGCCGCAAGGGGAGGCCGAGAGCGCCCGCGCCGAGGCGGCGCGCCGCCTCATCGCCGCAGCGTCCGGCCCCTCCGAGGCGCCGCCGCCGGCGCGGCGCACTCGCCTCGCAGCGGCTGTGCTGATCGCCATCGGACTGCCGGCGATCGCCTTTCCCCTCTATGCGCGCCTTGGCCAACCCATGCTGCCGGACGAGCCGCTGGCGAGCCGCAAGGTCGCGCCACAGACGGATGGGGGGATCGAGGCGGCGGTGGCGGCGGTCGAGGCGCGGCTCGCCGCCAGGCCGGACGACGGCAAGGGCTGGGCGGTGATCGCGCCGGTCTACATGCGCCTCGAGCGCTATTCCGACGCGGCTCATGCCTATTCCGAGGCGCTGCGCATTCTCGGCGAAGACCCGTTGCGCCGGGCCGCCTATGGCGAGGCTCTGGTTGCGGCCGCCGGGGGCGTGGTCACGGACGAAGCCCGCCAGGCGTTCGATCGGGCGCTGACCGATAAGCCAGGCCTGCCGCAGGCGCGCTATTATGTCGCGCTCGCCGCCGAGCAGGATGGCAAGAAGGCCGACGCGATCCGGGACTACCAGGCGCTGCTCGCCAACTCGCCCCCCGATGCGCCCTGGCGTAGCGTAGTGAACGCGCGCCTCGCGGCCCTCAAGGGCGAGCCCGCGCCCGCGACGGACGCCGCCGCCATCCCCGAGGCGCAGCGGCCGATGATCGAGGGCATGGTGTCGAAACTCGCGACGCGCCTCGCCAGCAACGGCGGCGGCGTCGACGAATGGTCGCGCCTTATTCGCGCCTATACGGTGCTGCATGAGGCCGACAAGGCCAAGGCGGCGCTCATCGACGCGCATAAAGCGCTCGCGCCCGACCCCAACGCGGTTGCCAGCCTGGACGCGCTGGCGCACGATCTTGGCCTCGGAGACGCCGCCATTCCCGAGGCGCAGCGGCCAATGATCGAGGGCATGGTGTCGAAACTCGCCACGCGGCTCGCCAGCAACGGCGGCGGCGTCGACGAATGGTCGCGCCTTATTCGCGCCTATACGGTGCTGCATGAGGCCGACAAGGCCAAGGCGGCGCTCATCGACGCGCATAAGGCGCTCGCATCCGACGCCAACGCGGTCGCCAGCCTCGACGCGCTGGCGCACGACCTCGGCCTCGGAGACGCCAATTGACCCGCCGCGGCCGCCGCCTTGCGCTGATCGCCTTAGCCCTCGCTGTCGTCGGCGCGGCGGCTGGTCTTTCGCTTTACGCGCTGAGCGACAGCATCGTGTTCTTCTACAGTCCGTCCGAAGTCGCTCAGAAAGCCGTCGCTCCGGGCGCGCGGCTGCGCATCGGCGGCCTCGTGAAGACGGGCTCGGTCGTGAAGTCCGCGGACCAGAACGTCGCGTTCGTCCTCACCGACGGCGCGCATGATCTTAAAGTGGCCTATCAGGGTCTCCTGCCGGACCTGTTCCGCGAGGGTCAGGGCGTGGTTGCCGAAGGCGTCCTTGCGTCGCCGGGTCAGATGCGGGCCGAGACGATTCTCGCCAAGCATGACGAGCGCTACATGCCGCGCGAGGTGGTCGACGCCCTCAAGAAACAGGGGCGCTGGCAGGAAGGAACGACGGCCTCACAATGATTGTCGAGATCGGCCATTTCGCCCTTGTGCTCGCGTTCGCCGCCGCGCTCGCCCAGACGGTGGTCCCGTTCTGGGGCGCGCGGGTCGGCGACATCGGGCTCATGTCCGTCGGCCGCAACGCGGCGCTGATCCAGCTCGCGCTGATCGCAATCGCTTTCGCAGCGCTCGTCAACGCGCACCTGACCTCGGATTTCTCCGTTCTCAACGTCGCCGAGAATTCCAACGTCGCGATGCCCGCGATCTACAAGATCTCCGGCGTGTGGGGGAACCACGAAGGCTCGATGCTCTTGTGGGTTTTCATTCTGGCGATCTTCGGCGGGCTCGTCGCGCTATTCGGCCGCGCGCTGCCGGCAAAACTTCGCGCCGACGCGCTCGCCGTTCAGGGCCTGATCAGCCTCGCCTTCCTCGCCTTCATTCTCCTGACCTCGAACCCGTTCGAGCGCCTCGCGCCCGCGCCATTCGAGGGCCGCGATCTCAATCCGATCCTGCAGGACCCCGGCCTCGCGATCCATCCGCCCCTGCTTTATCTCGGCTATGTCGGATTCTCGATCGTCTATTCGTTCGCCGCCGCGGCGCTGATCGAGGGCCGCATCGACGCGGCCTGGGCGCGCTTCGTGCGGCCCTTCACGCTCGTCGCCTGGAGCTTCCTCACGCTCGGCATCGCCGCAGGCTCCTTCTGGGCCTATTACACGCTCGGCTGGGGCGGTTTCTGGTTCTGGGATCCGGTCGAGAACGCCTCCCTCATGCCGTGGCTCGCGGGCACCGCCTTCGTCCATTCGGTCGCGGTGATGGAGAAGCGCGACGCGCTGAAAGTCTGGACGATCTTTCTCGCCATCCTCGCCTTTTCCTTTTCGCTGCTCGGCACCTTTCTCGTGCGTTCCGGCGTGCTGACCTCCGTTCACGCCTTCGCCAACGATCCCCGGCGCGGCGTTTTCATTCTCGCCATTCTGGCGATGTTCATTTGCGGTTCGTTCGCCCTCTTCGCCTGGCGCGCGCCGATGCTCAAACAGGGCGGCCTGTTCGCCCCCGTCTCGCGCGAGGGCGCGCTCGTCGTCAACAATCTGCTCCTGACAACCGCGTGCGCGACGGTGCTGTTCGGCACCCTCTACCCGCTCGCGCTCGAGCAATTGACGGGTGAGAAGATCACCGTTGGCGCGCCCTTCTTCAATCTCACCTGCGGCGTGCTGTTGCTCACCGCCTGCTTTGCCGCACCCTTCGGCTTCTCGCTCGCGTGGAAGCGCGGCGACCTGTTGGGCGTCGTGCAGAGGCTTGCCTTCGCCATCATCATCGGCGCCGTGACGGCGATCGTTGGCGCCGCGTGGCTCAGCGGCGCTCCTGTTTTTGCCCCGCTTGCCATGGGGCTTGCGATCTTCGTCATCATCGGCACGCTGATCGAAGTTTTCACGCGCGCATGGCGACCTGGAATTACCGCTAGCGTCGCGCTGAAGCGCACGTTCGGCCTGCCTCTGTCGTTCTTCGGCGCCGCGCTCGCACATTTCGGCTTGGGCGTGACGCTGCTCGGACTCTCGGGCCTCGGCTTCGGCGCCGAGACGATCGCCACCCTGCACAAGGGCGTCCCCGCAATTGTCGGCCCCTATTCGGTCAGCCTCAATTCGGTCGGCGAGCGCGCCGGGCCGAACTACAAGGAATCGGTCGCGTCGGTGACCGTGCGCTCGGGCGACGCCGTGGTTGCTGAGCTTGAACCGGCGCGGCGCCAATTCGCCGCCCGCGAGATGAGCACGACCCAGGCGGGCCTCGCGACGCTCGATTTCGGTCAGGTCTATGTCTCGATCGCCGACCCGGCGGCCGACGGCTCCGTGCCCGCCCGCCTCTACTGGAAGCCTCTGGTGACGCTGATCTGGCTCGGCGCCGCCGCCATGGCGCTCGGCGGCGTGCTGTCGCTCGCCGACCGGCGACTGCGCTTCGGCGCGGCCGTCCGGGCGAAGGCGAGCGCGCGCGCGCTGGCGCAGCCGGCGCAGTGACGATGACTTGGCTCCGCCACCCCTTCTCCCCCGGGGAGAAGGTGTCGCGCGCAGCGCGACGGATGAGGGCTCTCCGAAGCGAGAAGCGCGCTCCGCGCGCGAACCCTCACCCCTACCCCTCTCCCGTAGGAGAGGGGAGGTGCACACTCACGACCCAATCGCACATGGCGCCAGCATTGAGGAGAAAACTTCTTCTCCTCCTCCTCCCCCTGCTCGCCGCCCTCGCCGGTCCTGCGCTCGCCGTGCAGCCGGACGAAGTGATGAAGGACCCGGCGCTGGAGACGCGCGCCCGCGCGCTCTCGGGTGAACTGCGCTGCCTCGTCTGCCAGAACGAGTCGATCGACGATTCCGAGGCGCCGCTGGCGCGCGACATCCGCGTTCTCATTCGCGAGCGCATTGGCAAAGGCGAAAGCAACGATGCGGTGCGCGCCTATCTCGTCTCGCGCTACGGCGATTTCATTCTCTTGAAACCCCCGTTCAAGCCGGAGACGCTGCTCCTGTGGCTGAGCCCCGTGCTCACGCTCGGCCTTGGCGTCGCGGCGGCTCTATACGCCCGCCGGCGCGCGCCCAGCGCAACGCCGAGCTTGAGCGCGGAAGAGGAAGCGCGGCTCGCGGCGCTGACCGCGGACGACGGCCATTAGCTCCACTCGCGCCGGCGCGGTCTCTTTGCTGGCGCTCGTCGGGGCGCTGAGTTGCGCCGGCGCCGCGCCCTCGCACGCGAGTTCTTGTGAAAAGGAGGTCGCGGCGCGAATCCGGTTTCCCGCGCGCCAGGCCTGCTGGACCTACAATGGCCCGGCGACCTTGTTTGTCGGCAAATTCTCGAGCGGGCAGACCATTTCGGCGCAAATGACGGGCGAGGCGACGGACTACGACCCGCGCAGCGGGGGCGTCGCGACCGTTTCACGGCCGCGCGATCCCAATGTCGAAGGGCCGGGCGGATATTTCTACGGGGTTCCGGACGGGCCGGGGATCATGACCTTTGTCGCCCCCGCGACCGGAACCTATCGCTTCAGTTTCTCGCCCTGCGCGATGTGGGGCGCGCCCGGCGTGGTCAGGATCTGCGCGCGCTGACTGGCCTCTTTGTCGTTCACGCGCAGCGGCTGACGTACCGCTTCCCAGTCAGAAGAACAGCGCCAAACGCGACCAATCCCGTGAGGCCAAACACCCATTGAGGGTCCGGATATGTCGACATCGCCCTCATTCCGCTTCCCCACATGAAGAGAATGAAGGCGGTCATGAAAACGATCGCCCAATCCGTGAGACGGTTTCCCGGCGCGACGGCCTGGCACAGGAGCGGCAGCACTCGTGTGAACAGCACGATCAGCGCGACCATGATCAGCAAGGTCCCGACGACGAAGAGAATCCAGGGAGAAAGCGCCAGACCGTGGTTGAAGTGGAAGGTGTCGCCGCCTGGGGCGAACGGGCGCATCACGATGTAGGAGATCAGCTCCATCAAGCTGACCACCACGGCCCAATAGAGGATGTGAAAGAGCCATCTCCTCTTTGTCATGCCAGTCTGCTGCAGAACGAAGAGGCCGACGGCGACAACGATCGTATGGAAGACCAACGGGCTCGCGCCAATGACCGCCTGCGCCGGATTGCCTGGGCTCGGAAAGAGCTGGTCGTAGGGCACCCCCTCGTCCCAACCCCTCATGGTCACCGGATTGCCCCAGACAATGCTGAGTGGGCTTGGCATGTATCCGAGAAGCCAAGCCGTGGTGCTATGCACGAACTCATGCGCGACAATTGTAACGGCCTGGAGGATCACGTAGGTCACGATCGTAACGGCTACGTAGACTAGCGTCGCTCGAATATCTGCCGTCGAGTTCATTGCATCGGACCTGACTAAGAGTTTGTATTCAGTAAATAACCTTGCAAAGCGATTGACCGCCCTCTGATCGCGCCGGAATGATGCACTTGGCGAGGCCTCTGCCGTGCTGCCCATTTTTGCTCGTGTAGGTGAAAGTGCTTTTGATCAGGGCTGGGGCGGCGGCGTTCGGGAAGTATTTTGCAACGAACGCATCGGCGGCTTCGCCCCTGAGCTTTACGGCTTGGGCGTTCGCCGAAGAGTAAATCATCAGGAGCGCGGCGAACGAGACGATTAATCTATTCATGGCCTTCGACCCTTGTTTTTGCGGCGTTAAAGACTTCGCGCGGCGTACATTTCGGGACGCGAAATATGTCGGGCCGCAACCAGCTCCTCTGAGGAGAATGCTTGTTTAATCACGGCCATCTTTTCCCGGACCCATTGTCTGTCCGGCCAGCAGCAAACGATGATGGCCGGACAAATCCAGCGAGACGTCGTTGATAGGAACGCCGATATTTCGCCATATCCATGCAATCCGGCTGAGCTGAAATATCCAAACAGAACAAGGACTGCGGAGATTAATAGAAAAGACCGGATCCAGAGAGCTTTCAGACCGAGATAGACATAGGACTCCACGAGCGTTTTCGAAAAGAACTGCCAGATTACGAACATTACCAGATATCCGCCGACGACGTAGACGACCCATGGCGAGATGTTCAGACCTCTCTCGAGATTGGACATATCGGTGTCCCAATTGACTGTGGTAAACGTCCGGAAGGGGATATAATCGAATAAATTGGCGATGTTCATAAGGTTAAACCAGAGTACGAAATAATATAAAAGAGGCCGATCTTGAACCTGCTGTTTTTGCAGTAGCCAGTAAGACAGCAGAAACATCCCACCATTTGCGATGCCAGGACCTGCAAACGCAATCAGAGCAACGTGATATGGGTTTTGTTGGAAAATAGTCTGGTAGTCTACATTTTCGTCGACACCCGACAGCAGCAGCAGGTTTGACAGGCTGGTCCCGCCGTATTGGATGTTGAGAGGATTCGATTTGTAGCCCAGGAACCAGGCAAAGAAGGAGTGGGTCAGCTCGTGGGGGAACACCGCCACGTAGTGGGCCAGAAGGACAAACGGCAAAGTCCAGATCAATAGTGATTTAGAAGTCACGTTTGGAATCCTCGGTCTTAAATGGATAGCCGCGTGGCGCTGGTTTCAGACGCCCACGCCTAGCGTTTCCCGAACTTCGGCTGAGACGCGCCGGTCGTAATCGTCGGCCAGCGCGCGGAGAGCTCCGGCGCCGTCGCCTGTGAACGAAGGCCCGTGCATCAGGGCCAGCGTCCGAGGCGCCAGGTCCGCGAGGCGCCGGATCGTCGCGCCCATGGCCGGATTGAGGCTCGAATATTTGAACACGTCCTCGGCGGCGATCGCCGGGCCGACAATGTCGCCCTCCGTCAGAGCCGTGTCGTTGCCGAGCTGAGTGAAAAGATCGCCGCAAAGCAGTGTTCCGGTCGATTCCTCGTAGAGGACGGCGGCGTCCCAGCCGTGCGGCGTATGGGGCGTATCGACAAATCGAACGCGCTTTCCGGCGCCGATGTCGACCGTCTCCCCGTCGCTCAGCGCACGCGGCGAGCGGTCAGCGAAGTCGGCGAGCGAAACGAGGCAGCCGGTTTGTCCATGCGCGGGCGTCGCATTGGGCGCCGCGGCGAGCCATTCGTTCCGATCTATGGATGGTACGAGCGCAACGCGGCGCTTGCCGCCTGCGTGCTCCGCGATGTCGAATACCACGCCGTCACCCAACAGATCGTGGAGCTGCGGTTCGGGCCGAGTATGGGCTCGTATCGAGAGGTGCTTGGCGGGACGCTGGGCGCGAACGCGCAGGCCGTGTTGCTGCTGGCGCTCAGCTATTTCACGTGGCCAACCCTCGTGCGCGACGCCGGTCTGGCGACGACAGAGGCTGTTGAGACAATGGTTCAGGCCATCGAGAGCGGGAGCTTAGCGATCGGTCCTGAAAGCCCCCCGCGCCGCAGTCAGGCGTTAGACGCCGTCGCCGGCAGCTCGGAGACCTCGTAGGTCCAGACCCGGAAGGACTTCAGAATGTGGGGTCCGAACGAATTGATGAGCGGAATATCCGCCGCGTCCCGGCCCCGAGCGACCACGATCCGGCCAATCCGCGGAATATTGTTGCGAGGATCGAACGTCCACCACGAGCCCTCGAGAAAGACCTCGATCCAGGCGCTGAAATCCATCGGATCGACCACCGGCACGCCGATGTCGCCAAGATGGCCGTTGATGTAGCGCGCGGGAATGTTGAGGCATCGGCAAAGCGTCACCGCGAGATGGGCGAAATCGCGACAGACGCCGATCCGCTCCTGGTAGGCGTCGAATGCGCTTCTCGTCGATCGCGCCTGCTGATAGTCGAACTTGATGTGCTGATGGACGAAATCGCACACGGCCTGCACGCGGCCCCAACCGGGCGGGGTGTTACCGAACAGGTCCCAGGCCGTCTGGCTCAGCTTGTCGGTCTCGCAATAGCGGCTGCCCATCAGAAAGAGCAGGCAATCGTCGGGAAGCTCGCCAACGGGAACTTCTCGTGCGGCAAAATTCGCGGGGTCGATCTTGCCGTCGTCTTCGATCGTCGCGTCGCCCCAGATCGCGAAGTCGCCGGCAGGCGCGACCAGTCTGCGGCAACGATTGCCGAACGTATCGAGATAGGTGGTGGTCGGGATGATCGGCGTCGTGAAGACCTTCTCGGCCACGCGCATGTCGGCCTTCCGATCCTCGTTCACCGACAAAAGGCAAACCAGGGGCGTCGGCTGCGGGCAATCGATCGCAATCTCATAACCGTAACGGATCAGCATGGGTCGCCGGCTCCTCAGATAGGTCTCAAGGCGCGACGAAAAGATCCCCTCAGCGCAACCCGCGAAACGTGGGATTCCTCGATGGCGGGCGGTCGGCGCGAGCGTCGCGCCGACCGCCGATTTTCATGTTCGTCTTCGCGTCTCTTAAGCGATCAGTAGTCCATCCCGCCCATGCCGCCCATTCCGCCGCCGCCGCCCGGCATCGCCGGAGCGTCGGCCTTCGGCCGGTCTGCGATCATGGCTTCGGTCGTGATCATGAGGCCCGCGATCGAAGCCGCGTCCTGAAGCGCGACCCGCACCACCTTCGCCGGATCGACGATGCCGGCGTTGAGCATGTCGACATATTGCTCGGTCTGCGCGTCGAAACCGTAGGTCTGCGACTTGTTCTCGAGAATCTTGCCAACCACGATCGAACCCTCGACGCCCGAATTCTCGGCGATCTGCCGGATCGGGGCTTCGAGCGCCCGGAGCACGATGTTGATGCCGGACTGGACGTCTTCGTTGTCGTCGGTGAGCTTGCCGATCGTCGCCTTGGCGCGCAACAGCGCGACGCCGCCGCCGGAAACGATGCCTTCTTCGACCGCAGCCTTGGTGGCATGCATGGCGTCGTCGACGCGATCCTTCTTTTCCTTGACCTCGACCTCGGTCGAGCCGCCGACGCGGATGATGGCCACCCCGCCCGCGAGCTTGGCGAGACGCTCCTGCAGCTTCTCCTTGTCGTAGTCGGAGGTCGTCTCCTCGATCTGCGCCTTGATCTGGGAGATCCGGCCCTCGATGTCGGATTTCTTGCCGCCGCCATCGATGATGGTGGTGTTTTCCTTCTCGATCCGCACCCGCTTGGCTTTGCCGAGCATCTGGAGCGTGACGTTCTCGAGCTTGATGCCGAGATCCTCGGCGATCATCGTGCCCGCGGTGAGGACCGCGATGTCCTCGAGCATCGCCTTGCGGCGATCGCCGAAGCCGGGCGCCTTGACAGCAGCCACCTTCAGGCCGCCACGCAGCTTGTTGACCACCAGGGTCGCGAGCGCCTCGCCTTCGATGTCCTCGGCGATGATGAGGAGCGGCTTGCCAGCCTGCACGACCGCCTCGAGGACGGGCAGCATCGGCTGCAGCGAGGAGAGCTTCTTCTCGTGGATGAGAATGTAGGGATCCTCGAGCTCGACCAGCATCTTCTCGGCGTTGGTGACGAAATACGGCGAGAGATAGCCGCGGTCGAACTGCATGCCTTCGACGACGTCGAGCTCGGTCTCGGCCGTCTTCGCCTCTTCGACCGTGATGACGCCCTCGTTGCCGACCTTTTTCATCGCGTCGGCGATCATCTTGCCGATCGTCTTGTCGCCATTGGATGCAATCGTGCCGATCTGCGCGATCTCTTCCGACGACTGCACCTTCTTGGCGCGCTTTTCGATGTCCTTGACGACCGCACTGACCGCGATGTCGATGCCGCGCTTGAGGTCCATCGGGTTCATGCCGGCGGCGACGAGCTTGAGGCCTTCCTTCATGATGGAGGCGGCGAGCACGGTCGCGGTGGTGGTGCCGTCGCCGGCAAGATCGTTGGTCTTGGAGGCGACCTCGCGCACCATCTGCGCGCCCATATTCTCGAACTTGTCGGAAAGCTCGATCTCCTTGGCGACGGTGACGCCGTCCTTGGTGATGCGCGGCGCCCCGTAGGACTTGTCGAGAATGACATTGCGGCCCTTCGGGCCCAGCGTCACCTTGACGGCGTTATTGAGGGTTTCGACGCCGCGCAGCATGCGGTCGCGCGCGTCGGAAGAGAAACGTACATCTTTGGCTGACATGAGTTTGGTTCCTTCAATTCTTGAAAAATGGATTTGGCTCTAGGCGGCCTTCTTGGAGGTCGTCTTGGGCGCGCTCGCGCCTTCGATCACGCCCATGACGTCGGTCTCCTTCATGATCAGGAGCTCCTCGCCGTCGATCTTCACTTCCGTGCCCGACCACTTGCCGAACAGGATGCGTTCGCCGGGCTTAAGCTCGGTCGGGACGAGCTTGCCGTTCTCGTCGCGGGCGCCGGGGCCCACGGCGACGACCTCGCCCTCCTGCGGCTTCTCCTTGACGGTGTCGGGAATGATGATGCCGCCCTTCGTCTTGGCCTCAGCCTCGATGCGGCGGACGACGACGCGGTCGTGTAACGGTCGAAATTTCATGGAGCGTTCCCTTTCAGTCGAGCTTCTTCACCGGCCCGGGATCATGCCCTAGCTTCTCGGCGGCAGTTTGACGACGGCGCTTACATAGCGTGTGTTAGCACTCATTACAAGAGAGTGCTAACGGCGCCTTTCCTGTCATGACCGCCGAAAGCGGCCATCCAGCGACCGTCGCGGAAAGTCTAGATTAACGCTTCCGCGGGAATGACAGAGCACGCATCAGCCATGCATGCGCGCGCCCTTGGTGATCTTGTCGACGAGCTTCTTGTCTTCCCGCAGCGCAAGGCCGACGACGTTCATGGCGTCGGGCGCATATTGCTTGACGGTGGCGCGATTGGCTGCGTCGTGGCCGGTCGCGAACATGTCCTCGATATAGAGCGAGAAGCGGACGCGCCGCTCCATGGCGCGCCCATAGATCGTCTTCAGCGTCTCACGGTCGGCGCTGAGTACGATCGAGGGCTGGATCATGAGCGCGTTGTATCTGTTGCCTGCGGCGTCCTCGTAAGCCTCGCCGATGAGGCCGGGGGTGGCGCCGACCACGCCGCTCGTCAGAAAAGCGACGACGTTGAGCTTCTGCCATGTCGCGAGATCCTCGCGCACGACGATCGAAATTTTCGTGTCGAACATCGCTGTTCCTTACATTCTCACTCGCGCTCACGGCGCCCTGGCCGCCACCCGCTCGAGCCGCGCTCTTTCGCGGGCCACCGTCCGCTCGCGCAGCGAATTGTAGATCGGCGGATCCTTGAGCAGAGTCGGCGTCAGCATGGCCATCGCGCAGGCGCCCAGCATCGGCAACAGCAGGGTGACATCCGCCGTCATTTCCGTGGCGAGCACGATGCCGGTCAGCGGCGCGCGCACGATGCCGGTGAACAGAGCGGCCATTCCCACCACAGCGAACCCTTCCGGCTGAACATGCAGGCCCGGAAATGCGAGCTGAGAGGCCAATCCGAAGAACAATCCGAATTGCGCGCCAAGCACCAGCAGGGGCGCAAACAATCCGCCGGGCGTTCCCGCCGAATAGGACAGGGAGCCGAGCGCGAGCCGCAGGAGAAAAACCAGGGGAAGCAGGCCAAGCGTTCCAGCGCCGAGCAGCGTCCGCTGGGTGATCGCATCGCCTCCGCCGACGAGATCGGGAAGAACCCAGGCGAGCGCGCCAACCCCGGCCCCAACGAGCGCCGCGCGGATCTCGACCGGCCAGTGGTCGAAGCGGTCGACCGTGGCCATCGTCTGCAAGAGCACGCGATTGGTGATGACCGCCATCACGCCCGCGAGCGCTCCGAGAACGAAGAAGAGCGGCCGTATCGCCAGGTCCGGCATGACCAGCGCGCCCAAATGAAAATCCTGGCCGTCGCCCAGAATCGCGCGCGAGACCGAGATGGCGCTCGCCGAGGCGCCGAGCGCGGCGATCGCGATCCGCAATTCGAACCGCCGCACCAGTTCCTCGAGCACGAAAATGGCGCCGGCGATTGGCGCGTTGAACGCCGTGGCGAGGCCCGCTCCCGCCCCGGCGGCAAGCAGCACGCGGCAATCGGGCCAATTGCGCCGAAAACTTTTGCCGACCAGATGGCCGAGGGTCGCGGCCATGTGCACGCTCGGCCCCTCGCGGCCAAGCGCCAGCCCGGCGCCGATCGCGAGCGCGCCGCCGACGAACTTCACCGGAATGATGCGAAACGGCGTCTCCGGCATTTGCCCATTGAGGATGGCTTCGACTTGCGGGATGCCGCTTCCAGCCGCCTGGGGCGAGATCCGGCGAACGAGCGAAGCCGCGATTCCCGCCGCCGCCCCGCAGGCCGCGACCATGAGCCAGACGCCCTCGGGCCCTTGCGCATGGGCAAGAGCGAGAAGCGCATCGCGCAATCGGTCCCCCTGCTCGAGCAGGAGCATGAAACAGGCGACGCCAGCGCCGGAGATCGCGCCCACGACCAGCGCCAGAGCGGTCAGGAGCGCGAGGCTCCCGCCCTCCCCTTCGCCTTCGGGTTCGTCGCCGCCTCTCAATTCCGAAATCATTCGTAAGGGCCGGTTTCGCCTGCCAGAGGGTGAAAGCCGAGTTTTAGAGCATGGCGCATTCAGGCGGAATTGTCATATGCGAGGAGCCATAGGGCGTCGAGAGACGCCCGTCTTTCGACGCCCTCATGGCGACGAAGCAATCCAGGGAACGAAGGGCGTCCTGCGTTCCCCCGGATCGCGTCGCTTCGCTCGCGATGACGGCGACGCCTAAACGCGCCATGCTTTAAGAGGCTCGTGAAGAGGCTCGTGGAAAGGCTCGTGGAGAGATCTCGCGGCGGAAGCATCGGGCTGGATCGGAAACAGGCGCAATCTATTGCGGATAAATAGAATTTGCGCTATAACCATTCCTGCCGGATCGAACGAGAGTGGCGGAAAGATGGACCCAGTGAGAGACAGGGGAAAAGCGGCCAGGAATGCCCCGAATGCAACCGTGAGAGCGGAAGCGCAGAATATCTTATTTGAATTGGCCCTAACTCATTGAAAAGTCCTGATTCGAAAAAATAAACGCTAGTAAATGAAAGCTAATTAACTATCGTTTACTAACATTTATTGACGTTTATAAGCCTTTATTCTGCTTGGGTCTCGCGGGCCGGTTGTGTCAGGTTGTGCGCCGCGCTAGGCCCGCCCGCGTCAAAGTTCGTCGCCCGGGCTCTCGTCCTTGGCCTCGTATTTCATGATCAGCGGCGCCTGGGCGAGCGCGAACAGGAGCGTGAGCGGGAGGAAGCCGAAGGTCTTCAACTTGACCCAAAGGTCGGTCGTCTGCGTGCGCCAGACGATCTCGTTGAGGACCGCAAGCCCCAGGAAGAAGAACGCCCAGCGCCAGGTGAGCTTGCGCCACCCCTCGTCGGTGACGTGCAGCGCGCCGTCGAACAGGATTTTCAGGAGCGGCTTGTTGAGCCAGAGGCCCACGAACAAAGCCGCGCCAAACAGGATGTAAAGCGCGGTCGGCTTGATCTTGATCAGCGTCTCGTCATGAAGGATGAGGGTCAGCGAACCGAAGATCACCACGATCACCGCGGTTATCAGCGGCATGATCGGAATGCGCCGGAGCATCGCGTAGGAGACGCCGAGCGTGATGAGGACGCTCGCCATCAGGATGCCGGTCGCGGCGAAGATGCCAACCCGCGAATAGACGATGAAGAACAGCGCGAGGGGCCCAAGCTCGAGCGCGAACTTGAGCATCGGATTGAGCGCTTTGCGCGGGGCCGGAGCGACGGCTTGAGTCACAGGCGTTTCACTCATCGAGCGTTCCATATCGGGCGCCGTCATGCGGCCTCTCTGTCGATCCCGGCGATCGCATCGGCGAAGTCGCGGGCGGTGAAGGGTTCGAGGTCGTCGACACCCTCGCCGACGCCGATGAAATGGACGGGCAGCGCGAATTTGTCGGCGATCGCCACCAGAATGCCGCCGCGCGCGGTGCCGTCGAGCTTGGTCATGACGAGGCCGGTGACGCCCGCGACGCGGCCGAAAATCTCGACCTGGCTCAGCGCGTTCTGGCCGACGGTGGCGTCGAGCACGAGCAGCACCGCGTGGGGCGCCTCGGCGTCGACTTTGCGCATCACGCGGATGATCTTCTCGAGTTCGCTCATGAGCTCGGTGCGATTCTGCAATCGCCCGGCGGTGTCCATGAGCACGACGTCGACGTTGAGCTCGCGCGCGCGGGTCAGCGCGTCGAAGGCGAGGCCGGCCGCGTCGGCGCCCTGGTCACGCTCGACGAGCGCGGACAACGTGCGCCGCGCCCAGATGCGCAATTGCTCGATCGCGGCGGCGCGGAAGGTGTCGCCCGCGGCGAGCAGGACGGCCTTGCCTTCGGCCCTGAACTTGGCGGCGAGCTTGCCGATGGTCGTCGTCTTGCCCGAGCCATTGACGCCGACGACGAGGATCACGAACGGGCGCTTGTCTGGATCGATAACGAGCGGGCGCGCGACTCGGTCCAGCGCGCGCTCGACTTCGTCGGCGAGGATCTGTTTCACTTCGTCCGGGTTGATCCCGCGCTCGTAGCGCCCATGGCCGACCGCATCGCGAATGCGAGACGCCGCGGCAAGGCCGAGGTCGGCCTGGATGAGAACGTCCTCAAGGTCATCGAGCGAGGCGGCGTCGAGCTTGCGCTTGGTGAAAATGTCGGTGACGCCGCGCGCGATCGTCGTCGACGAGCGCGACAGCCCCAAGCGCAGGCGCTGGAGCCAGCTTTGCTTCGGCGCGGGCGCCGGGGTAGCTAGGTCCGGGGGGGCTGGCGGCTCGACAACCGCCTCGGCTTCGCTCGCAGCCGCCGAGCGCGGCGCGTCGACGGGCGCGGGCGCCTCGCCGCCGCGGAACCAGCGGCCCATGAGACCGGCTTTCCTCTTCTTTTCGTCTTCGACCGACGCCACAAACCCTCCTCAAGCCCGCCCTATGCGGGCGCGGCCGATGCTGCCATACCACTTCTTCCCATGACGCCGGAAGAAACAAGAGAGCGGCTCCTCTATCGCGACGGGCTCATGCTCGTCCTCGATAAGCCCGCTGGCGTCGCCGTCCATGCCGGGCCGAAAGGCGGCGCGAGCCTTGAGGATGACTTTGACGCCCTGCGCTTCGGCCTGCCGCGCAGGCCAGCGCTTGCGCACCGGCTCGACCGTGACACCGCAGGCTGCCTCGTGCTCGGGCGGCATCACAAAGCCCTGGAAACATTGGGGCTTCTGTTCAAGCAGGGCAAGATCGCCAAGACCTATTGGGCGATTGTCGCGGGCTCGCCCGAAGGCGAAGAGGGGACCATCGACCTGCCGCTCGGCCGCCTCGATGACAAGATAGGCTGGTGGATGAAGGTCGACCCGAAAGGCCAGAAGTCGCTGACGCTGTGGCGCGTCAAGGGACGGGGGACATGGCGCGGCGCGCCGATCGCGTGGCTCGAACTCGAGCCCAAGACCGGGCGCACGCATCAATTGCGCGTCCATTGCGCTTCGCAGGGCTGGCCGATCTTCGGCGATCCGATCTATGGCGCGCGCGCCGATCTGCCGCTGCAATTGCTGGCGCGCAAGGTCGCCGTGCCGCTTTCGAAGTCGAAGCCGCAGATCGAGGTCGAAGCGCCCGCGCCGCCCCACATGCTGGAGGCTCTGGCTGCATGCGGCTTTGAGGCGGATGCGCCGGAGGGGTTGTAGGCGCGGTCGATGACCGCGCCAGCCGCGATCAACGATCGCGGCTACAAAACCACGCGGCTCCACGGCTTGTCACCGCATGATCGGCGTGATCTCACCGGCATACGGCCAATCGTCCGCAGTACTCACGAGCCCGGCTCGGACCGGGTTCTCTCGAACGTAGAGCCACTTGGACTCGTAGCTCTCGTCCGAGCGCAGGAGGTGATCAAAGAATTCTTTCTGCCAGAAAGGCTGCGCAAGGCCGGTCGCCCGCAAGATTCCTTTGGCCGTCCATTGCGCGCGCCAGCGGCACTCACCGATCGCGCTACTTGGTCGACGTCGTAGGCGCGGTCGCCGACCGCGCCAGCCGCGCTCAGCGAGCGCGGCTGCAAGGGCCCCTCGTCCCGCGCCGATTGTGCGGCGCAGCAGATTGTGAAAAGGTCTTCGAGCCGTCACCAGCCCCCGGAAGCCATGTCGATCCGAGCCGCGATCCATCACCTCACACACTACAAATACGATCGCCCGGTGTCGCTCGGCCCGCAGATCATCCGGCTCAGGCCCGCGCCCCACAGCCGCACCCGGGTCATCTCGCACTCGCTGAAGGTGTCTCCCGCCGAGCATTTCGTGAACCATCAGCAGGATCCGTACGGCAACTGGCTCGCGCGCTACGTCTTCCCGGAGCTTGTCAACGAGCTGAAGATCGAAGTCGACGTCGTCGCCGACATGACGGTCTACAATCCGTTCGATTTCTTCGTCGAGGAGAGCGCGGAGACCTGGCCGTTCGAATATCCGGAGGACCTCAAGCCCGATCTCGTCATCTATCGCACGCCCGAGCACGCCGGACCCCGGCTTCAGGCCTTCTTGGCCGGGATCGACCGGACGCCCAGGCGCACGGTCGATTTTGTGGTCGATCTCAACCGGCGCCTCGCGGGCGAAATTCAATATCTCATTCGCATGGAATTGGGGGTTCAGACCCCGGAGGAGACATTCGAGCGCGGCTCGGGCTCGTGCCGCGATTCGAGCTGGCTTCTGGTGCAGATCTTCCGCCACCTCGGCTTGGCCGCCCGGTTCGTGTCCGGCTATCTCATTCAGCTGAAGCCCGATCTTGTCGCGCTAGACGGGCCGCCGGGCACCGACCACGACTTCACCGACCTCCACGCCTGGGCGGAGGTCTACCTCCCCGGCGCCGGCTGGATCGGGCTCGATCCGACCTCGGGCCTGTTGGCCGCGGAAAGCCACATTCCGCTGGCCGCAACGCCGCACTATCGCAACGCCGCGCCGATTTCGGGCCTGGCGAGCTTCGCCAATGTCGACTTCAATTTCGACATGCGGGTCGAACGGGTCTCCGAGCATCCGCGCATCACCAAGCCGTTTTCTGAAGCTGCCTGGAAGGCGCTCGACGCGCTCGGCGAGGACGTCGACAAAAAGCTCGTCGCCGACGACGTCCGGCTGACCATGGGCGGCGAGCCGACTTTTGTTTCGATCGACGATTTTGAAGCAGGCGAGTGGAACGCGGACGCGGTCGGCCCGACCAAGCGGGCGCTCGCCGACCGGCTGATCCGGCGATTGCGCGACCGGTTCGCCCCCGGCGGATTCCTGCATTACGGGCAGGGCAAATGGTATCCGGGCGAGTCCCTGCCGCGCTGGACCTTTTCGCTCTACTGGCGGCGCGACTTGAAGCCGATCTGGCAAAATCCCGAGCGTATCGCCGCCGAGGGCCAGCAAACCGGCGCAAGCAAGGAGACGGCTGAGGCGCTGCTTGGCGCGATCGCGTCCGAGCTCGGCATTGCCTCCGACCATGTTGCGCCAGCTTACGAGGATCCCGCCGAGTGGCTCGTCAAAGAGGCCAATCTGCCGGCGAACGTCTCGCCGGAGAACTCTGAGCTCAAGGATCCCGAGGAGCGTCACCGCATCGCTCGCGTCTTCTCGCGCGGGCTGACCGAGCCTTCGGGCTATGTCCTGCCCGTCCAGCGCTGGCAGGCTCAGGCCGGTGGAATCCGTTGGCGCAGCGAGAAGTGGAAGACCCGGCGCGGCGCGCTCCATCTGGTCCCAGGCGACAGCCCCGTCGGTTACCGCCTGCCGCTGGGCGCCCTGCCTTACGTTCCGCCGTCCGCGTTCCCCTATGTCGTCGAAGCCGATCCGACCGAGCCGCGCGGGCCCTTGCCGGATTTCCATGATGCGCGGGAGCACGCCCAGCGCGTCGCGTCGTTCGCCGCGGCGGAAGGATCGGCCCAGGAGCGCGTCGAGCAGCGCCTCGGCGATATCGACGGCGCCGTTCGCACCGCGGTGACGGTCGAGCCGCGCGACGGGCGCTTGTGCGTGTTTCTGCCTCCGGTCGAGCGGCTCGAGGATTATCTCGAACTGGTCGCCGCCGCCGAAGCGGCGGCCGAAAAGGTCGGACTTCCGGTGCAGATCGAGGGCTACCCGCCTCCGGTCGATCCGCGCATGAACGTCATTCGGGTCGCGCCCGATCCGGGCGTGATCGAAGTCAACATCCATCCCGCTTCGAGCTGGCGCGAATGCGTCGCCACCACCGAGACTGTCTACGAGGAGGCGCGGCTTTCCCGCCTCGGCGCCGACAAGTTCATGATCGACGGCAAGCATGCGGGAACGGGCGGAGGCAATCACGTTGTCGTCGGCGGCCAGGCGCCGCTCGACAGCCCGTTCCTCAGGCGCCCCGACCTGCTCAAGAGCCTCATCATCCATTGGCTGCGGCGCCCGAGCCTGAGCTACTTCTTCTCGGGCCTCTTCATCGGGCCGACCAGCCAGGCGCCGCGTATCGACGAAGCGCGTCACGACAGCCTTTACGAGCTGGAGATCGCGCTCGCGCAGATCCCGAAGCCGGGGGACGGCGCCGCGCCGCGGCCGTGGCTGCTCGACCGGCTCATGCGCAATCTCTTAACCGACGTGACCGGCAACACACATCGGGCGGAAATCTGCATCGACAAGCTTTATTCGCCCGATGGGCCGACCGGCCGGCTCGGCCTCGTCGAGTTCCGGAGCTTCGAGATGCCGCCGGACCCACGGATGAGCCTCGCGCAGCAGCTCCTGATCCGCGCCATTCTCTCAAGGCTCTGGCGCGATCCGCTCGATGGGCCGCTGCCGCGCTGGGGCGCTTCACTGCACGACCGGTTCATGCTGCCCCATTTCGTCTGGGAGGATTTTCTCGGCGTCCTCGCCGATCTCAAGGCGCATGGGTTTCCGTTCCGCTCCGACTGGTACGAAGCGCAAGCTGAGTTCCGCTTTCCGTTCTGCGGCGAGGTCGACGTATGAGGGCGTCCAGCTCGAACTCCGCCAGGCGCTGGAGCCGTGGCATGTGCTGGGCGAGACGGGCGCGATCGGCGGAACGGCGCGCTACACCAACTCTTCGACCGAGCGGCTTCAGGTGAAACTCACGACCGCCGAGTCCGAGCGCTATATCGTCGCCTGCAACGGCCGCCGCGTTCCCTTAGCGAAGACCGCGACGAATGGCGTCGGCGTGGGCGCGGTGCGCTACAAGGCCTGGAAGCCGGCGACGGCGATGCACCCGACGATTCCCGTCCATGCGCCCTTGGTCTTCGACATTTTCGACACCTGGAGCGGGCGGGCGCTCGGCGGCTGCGTCTATCACGTGGCCCATCCCGGCGGGCGCAGCTACGACACTTTCCCGGTCAACAGCAATGAAGCGGAGGCGCGTCGCCTTGCCCGCTTCGAGGCGCGCGGCCATACGCCCGGCGCCTACGAGCCGGCCCCAGAGGCGCCGCATCCCGAGTTTCCGCTGACGCTGGATCTGAGAAGGCCGGCAGGTCTTGCTTAGCTACACAGCGTAGCGCCTGACCGCGTCTTCGTCCCAGCGCATTCCGAGCCCGGGCCCAAGAGCGGTGAGCGATCCGTCAACCACGAGGGGCTTCTCGGCGAGGAGAGACCCGGCAATGTCGAGATACTCAAGCCAATGAGCGGTCGGAGTTATGGGAAGCACGTGCGCGCTCGCTTCGACGAACAGATGGCTCGAGACCGGCAAAGACGCCGCCTCGGCCTGGCCCATCGCGCTCAGCCATCCCGTTACGCCGCCAATCTTCATGATGTCCACCATCGCGAAGTCGCTCGCGCCAGCCGCGATTGACTTGGCCATGTCGCGAGGAAACCACCAGTTTTCGCCGGTCTGAATTCGCACCGGCGACTCCATGCGGACGCGCGCATGGCCTTCCAGATCTTCGGCCGCGACCGGCTCTTCGACCCAGTGAATATCGTGCTCAGCCAGCCTCGCGATTCGGTCGCACGCTTCAGTCGGGTTCAGCGACTGATTGTAGTCGACCATCAGCGCCACCTTGGCCCCGATCAGCTTTCGCACACCAGCGACGGTCGCGACGTCCTTTTCAACATCGCCGTCGCCAAGCTTGATCTTGATGCCGCGAAAGCCGGCCTCGACAGATCGCGCGACCGCTGACGCATCGCTTTTCAGGTCGAGCACCCCGTAGCTGTCATAGGCCATTATCGGTCTTGGTTCGCCTCCAAGAAGCCGTGCGACCGGCCAACCGGCCGCCTTTCCCAGCGCGTCCCAAAACGCCATGTCCAGGCCCGAGACCGCCATGCCGACGAGACCCTGCCAACCAAGAAGCCGAAAACGGCGGTTGAACTCGCGCATCCGATCGAACGGGACAACCGGCTTGCCGCTCAACTCTTCGCCGAGTCCCTCGATCAGACGAGCGAGCGGAGCCAGGGCCAGCGGCGTGTAGGCGAAGACGTACGCGTTTCCAGTTATGCCTTCCTGGGTGAGCACATCGATCAAAACGAGCGGCGCTGACGGGATCGTCCCGACGGCGGTCCGGATCGGGCGTCCGATCGGCGCATCGACGGGCCGCGCTCTGATTGAACGCACTGTGAGAGAATGGCTGCCCATGGCCTTGGCGCGCTGGCAGACCTAGCCCTTCTCCGCGAACGCGCCCGTGATGTCCCCCATCGTCGGCAGATCGGCGAAGGCGTCAAAGCGCCCGTTGTCGGCAATGTCTTTCGCGGCGCGCATGAACCCGCCCCATGCGGCGCGAGCGAGCGCGCCCCCAACGCTGATCCGCTTGACGCCGAGATCCTCGAGCTGGCGCTTGGTGAATCCTGGCCAGCCGGCGAGCACGTTGACCGGCAGCTTGCCCGCGACGCGCACGACCTCGGCGACCTCCTCCGGCGTCCTGACCAGCGGCACGTAAAGGACGTCGGCGCCCGCTTCCGCGTAAAGGGGAAGGCGCCGCAAAGCCTCGGCAAGCCCACCGGCCTGGCGCAGGATCGCCTCGCTGCGCGCGGTGAGCAGGACCTTTTCGCCGCTGGCGCTGATCGCGGCGCGCGCCGCCCGCAGCCGGTCGACCGCTTCCGTGACGCTGTAGAGCGGAGCGCCGGGATTGCCGGTATAATCCTCGATCGAAAAACCGGAGACGCCCGCGCCGACGCAAAGCCGCGCGCTCTCGTGGACGCCATCGGCGTCGCGGGCGAAGCCGGCCTCGAAATCGGCGTTGAGCGGCAGATCGGTCGCTTCGGCGAGGTCGCGAAGGTGGCTCAGCACATAAGCCCGGTCGATGGCGCCGTCGCCCTTTCCCGCCGCGAAGGCCATGCCGGCGCTGGTGCTGGCGAGCGCCTGGAAGCCGAGCGACGCCAGATATTTGGCCGAACCGATGTCGAACGGATTGGGAATGACAAAACAGCCCGGCGCCGCATGCAGCTCGGCGAAGCGGGCGCGCTTTTCTGCGATCGTCGGCATCATCCATTCCCCTTCGGCATCAGTGCCGAAAGCGCGACCTTCTGCCGCCCTTCGGAATCGAAATTCTCTGGCTGAAGCCAGCGCTCATACGCCGCCTTGCGCGCCGGCCACTCGCGGTCGAGCATCGCAAACCAGGCCGTGTCGCGGTTGCGGCCCTTGACGATCATGTGCTGGCGAAAGATTCCCTCGAAGGCGAAGCCGAAACGCTCGGCGGCGCGACGCGACGGCGCGTTGAGCGCGTTGCACTTCCATTCGTAGCGGCGGTTGCCGAGCGCCTCGAAGACATGTTTCGCGAACAGATATTGCGCTTCCGTTCCGCCGGCCGTGCGCTGCATCGCCGGCGTATAGAGGATGTTGCCGACCTCGATGACGCGATTGGCGGCATCGATGCGCAGGAAGGTCTGATAGCCCACGGCTTGCCCCGATGCGTTGTCGATCACGGCGAAGAACAGCGGATCGGCAGAGCGCGCCTTGGCCTCGATATTGGCGCGGAACTCGTCGCGGCTCGCGTATGGCCCGTCGAACAGGTAGGCCCAGACGGCCTCCCGCGCGGCGTCGCCGTGCGAACCTTGATAGAGCGCCTCGGCGTGCGCAGCCGCATCGAGGGGAACGAGTGTGATCCACCGCCCCTTGAGCGTGACCCGCTCCGGCCGCTTGGCGGGATGCGGGTCAATGGAAGGGCCGATGGGTTGAGAGGCCGATCGTGGCGTGATTTCCATTTCCTCGTGACCCCAGAGCGCGTCAAGTTCTTCCTTAGTCACTTCGCGGCCGTTTGGACCAGCCGCCGCCATCGCCTCTCGTGCGAGCCGCTCCAGCCGCTCGCGCAGAGGCCGTATGGGTTTACCGGCTCCGGGGTCAGGGGCGTTCGTCAATGGTTGTCCCGCGGGACCCCCATCGTCTGCGCCAGGCGCTGGTACTGAACCGCTGGCTTCAGCACCATGCCCTCGTCGAACTGCGCCACCATCTCGCGCTGGATCTGCTGCCATGGCGTCTGGCTCTTGGGATAGGGGAAGCCGCCATTTTGCGCGAGGGTTGCGCGGCGCTCATTCAGCTCTTCGTCGGATATCAGGATGTTGGCGGTGCCTTTCTTCAGATCGATGCGCACCCGGTCGCCGGTCTTGATCAGCGACAATCCCCCTCCCGCCGCCGCCTCTGGCGAAGCGTTGAGGATCGAGGGCGAGCCGGAGGTGCCCGACTGCCGGCCGTCGCCAACGCAGGGCAGCGCGTGCACGCCTTTCTTGAGGAGCGCCGCGGGAGGCTGCATGTTGACCACTTCCGCCCCACCCGGATAGCCGATCGGCCCCGTGCCGCGAATGAACAGAATGCTGTGCTCGTCGATCTTGAGCTTCGGATCGTCGATCCGGTGGTGATAGTCCTCGGGCCCCTCGAACACGATCGCCCGACCCTCGAACGCGTCCGGGTCCTTCGGGTTGGAGAGGAAGCGGGCGCGGAACTCCTGATCGATGACGCTCGTCTTCATGATCGCGTCGTTGAACAGGTTGCCGCTCAAGACGACGAAGCCGGCGTCCTCTTTCAGCGGCTTGTCGATCGGCATGATGACGTCGGGATCGTCCGAATGGATCTTGGCGCAGTTTTCTCCCATCGTCTTGCCGTTGACGGTCAGCGCCTTCTCGTGGATGAGCTTGCGCTTCATCAATTCATGGACGACGGCCGGGACGCCGCCGGCGCGATGATATTCCTCGCCGAGGTATTTGCCGGCGGGCTGCATGTTGACGAGGAGGGGCACCTTGTGCCCGATCGTCTCCCAGTCCTGAATCGAAAGCGGCACGCCGATGTGGCGGGCGATGGCGTTGATGTGGATCGGCGCATTGGTTGAGCCGCCGATGGCGCTGTTGACGACGATCGTGTTCTCGAACGCCTCGCGCGTGAGAATGTCCGACGGCTTCAGGTCCTCCCAAACCATCTCGACGATCCGCTGGCCGGTCCGATAAGCGATCTGGCCGCGCTCACGGTGAGGCGCAGGGATCGCCGCGCAGCCGGGCAGGCTCATGCCGAGCGCCTCGGCAAGCGAGTTCATGGTCGAGGCCGTGCCCATCGTGTTGCAATGGCCGACCGACGGCGCGGACGAGGTGACGATCTCCATGAACTCCTCGTAGTCGATCTTGCCTTCGGCAAGATCGGCGCGCGCCTGCCAGACGACGGTGCCCGAGCCGCTGCGCTGGCCGTGATGCCAGCCGTTGAGCATCGGGCCGCCGGAGAGGACAATGGCGGGGATGTTCACCGTCGCGGCGGCCATGATGCAGGCCGGCGTCGTCTTGTCGCATCCGGTCGTGAGCACCACGCCGTCGATGAAATAGCCCATCAGGATTTCAACCAGGCCGAGATAGGCGAGATTGCGATCGAGCGCGGCGGTCGGCCGTTTTCCCGTCTCCTGAATCGGGTGCACCGGAAATTCGAACGCAAGGCCGCCGGCCGCCGTAATGCCGTCGCGCACGCGCTTGGCGAGTTCAAGGTGGTGGCGATTGCAGGGCGAAAGATCGGAGCCGGTCTGCGCAATGCCGATGATCGGCTTGCCCGACCGCAATTCGCCGGGCGTCAGGCCGAAATTGAGATAGCGCTCGAGATAAAGGGCTGTCATTCCCGGGTTGTCCGGATTGTCGAACCACTGCCGGGACCGCAACGCGCGCTTGGCCCCGCTGTTAGAGCCGCCATTGGATTTCGTCTTCGATTTATCGGCCATCGCTCTCGTTTGCCTCCCTGGCGCATGTTCCGTATGTGCGCCGGCGCTGTCACGCCAGTATGAACCAGATCGCGCAGCGAATTCAATGTTTCGCTTGCGTGAGCCCTGCCCTGTGTCGTTGGCGCGGCCGCCCGAAGGGGGATCACATGGCGAGCGGCGACACGCCGAACAGCCAGAGATGCAGGCCGCCGATCAGGAGCGCATAGACCACCAAGCCAGCGACAATTGCGCCAGCCGTGGCGCCGAGTTGCGGCTCGGGATAGACGACGCCATTCCGCCGGTCGCGAGCGTACGAGCTTACGAGATCCGCCGCCGACCAGACCAGGAAGGCGCCGAACAGCACGAGGTCCGCGGCGGACCCGTTGGCGAAGAGGTGGCCTGCGCTCCACAACAACACAGACCACAGCATCGGATGATGGACGGCGACCGCAATGTGGCTTCGCTTGAACCCAGAGCTTGCGAGCAGAATCAGCGCGATCAGCATCAGAAGCATCGTGATGTGGCGGGCGCCCGTTGGAGGCGTCCAGAGCTGGGGAGCGTCATAGCGCGCCCGCGCGAATCCCCAGACGATCAGGACGAAGCCGATCGCGGAAAGAGCCGAATAGACGCCCTTCCAGGGTCCCTCGCCAAACCGCGCGATCAGACTTTCGCGGCCGCTCTCGGACACGATGCGCGTCGAGTGAAGGCCGAGGAAGATGACGAGGCCGAGGACCAGAAGCGTCATGGGCAATCGCCTTGAGACGGGAATCGTTCGCTAGCCGCGAAGGTTAGGCGCCCAAAGACGACGAAGGCAAGGCCGGCGCATGCTTGCGTCATCAGGCATCGGGTCGCATGAAGGCGGCAACTCATGCCCATTCTATTTGAGCGCGACTCATCGCGCTCGAACCCGCGCAACGGCTTGGGGCGCGCATTCGCGCTTCGGCCAGAAGGCGATGATCGGTTCCGGTCATCGCGTCTTGGTATCACAGGATGCTTGCGAAATGACCTGGTCGGCTGCCCAATATGTGAAATTCGAACACGAGCGCACTCGTCCGGTCCATGATCTCGTAGCGCGGATTCCGAACGCTGAGGTTCTCAGCGCCGCCGACGTCGGCTGCGGTCCCGGCAATTCGACCGAAGTCTTGCGCGAGCGCTACCCGCAGGCGCGCATCGTTGGCCTCGATTCCTCCACCGACATGATCGAGGCTGCGCGCAAGCGGCTTCCCGACATCCCTTTCGAGGTCGCCGACATTGGCGAATGGCGCCCGAAGGCGCCGCTCGACGTGATCCTCGCCAATGCGGTTCTGCAGTGGATTCCGGACCACGAGACGCTGCTCCCGGCGCTCATCGCCAAGCTCAGGCCCGCTGGGACGCTCGCGGTGCAAATGCCCGACAATCTCGATGAGCCGTCGCATCGGCTGATGGGCGAGGTCGCAAGCGACGGCCCTTGGGCGGGGAAGCTCAAGGACGCCGCAGGCGCTCGCACCGAGCGCCATCTCGCGGGCTGGTATTTCCGTCTGCTGCGCCCTCATGCGCCGCGCGTCGACGTCTGGCGCACGACCTACTTTCATCCGCTCGCCGGCGCGCGAGCGATTGTAGAATGGCTGAAAGGGACCGGACTTCGCCCGTTCCTGGACCCACTCGATGAGGACGAGCGGGAAGCTTTCCTTGCGCGCTACGAGGCGGCTATCGCCAAAGCCTATCCGGCGGAGGCTGACGGAACGGTTCTCCTGCCGTTTCCCAGGCTTTTTGTCGTCGCCGTGCGCTGAATCCTAATTTGCGCGTTGCCTTTGGGAAAGATAACGTGAGGCGCCTCGAAGGGAGGACGCCATGCCCAAATATCTGTTCGAAGCGCGCTACAGTCCGGAAGGCGCCATCGGTCTCGCAAAGGAAGGCGGCACAAGTCGCCGGGATGCGGTCAAGAAGCACCTCGACGAGATCGGCGGCAAGCTGGAATCGATGTATTTCGCCTTCGGCGACGTCGATTGTTTCGTCATCGTCGACCTGCCCGACAATGTGAGCGCGGCGGCCCTCTCGCTCGCCGTCAACGAGAGCGGTCTGATCGCGAGCAAGGCGATCGTGCTGTTGACGCCTGCGGAAATGGACCAAGCGGGCAAGAAGAAGGTTCACTTTCGCGGCCCGGGCAAAAAAGCGCCAAGCTGACGCGCTTCCAACGCGCCGGCGCTTCATGCTATGGCGGGCGCGTTCCAAAGCGCCCGTAGCTCAACTGGATAGAGTATCGGTCTTCGAAACCGAGGGTTGGCGGTTCGAACCCGTCCGGGCGCGCCATCACTAGCATTTCGGATCACATTCGCTTGATCGATGACGGCGCGATCTTCGCTACGTTTCTCGGCCCCTCTGAGCTTCGTTCGGCGCCTCGAGGCAGCTTGCGATCACCTGGGCGACGGCGCGCTCGGAGAGCTTTTCATCCCACCACGCCAACGATCTGCGGTGCAGGTCCTTGAGACGCTCCGGGTCAGCCGATAGCGCTTTCACTTCAGCCTCCAGGTTGCCCCAGTCTTCGATTTGGATCGCCGGGCAACCGACGTAAAACCAGTGTGGCGGAAGCCGATCGCAGATGACGACGCAACCCTGGCGCATCGCTTCAAAGAACCGATAGGTCTCGACGGAGGATCCACGCGGCGCCAGCGCGATCTTGGTATCAGCCATGATTTCCGTGTAGCGGTCGCCGGCGCCGGTCATCGTGCTTTCGGTGAACGATGCGGTCGTGCCGTAGAAGACGCTCTCCGGCGCCCAAGCCGCCAGCTTTTGCAAAGAATCGGCCATCCGCGAGCGGGCGATGACCTTCGGAGTCGCAACCAGCCTCTTGGGCGAAAACTTCGGATATTCTCTGTTTTCGATGCTGCCGAGAAATCCGACCAGGTAACGGCGCGATTCAAAAGGCTTGCCCGGGAGATCCGTTTGCCGGGCATAGCCTAGCGGGAGCACCATTCTTCCGGCGCCCCGCCTGGGGGAGAAGCCGCTTTGGCGCAGATACGAGAGGTAGTGGGAGCTCCAGAATCCCCAGTCCCTGACGCATTTCAGTACCGAGGCTGGCGATTGCTGGCTGGGCCAAGCACCGCACCAGGGCTCAAACCCGTAGGTCTTGAAGACATACCGAACTTTGTTCAGATAGGGCGGGATCCAGCACTCTTCGTCGCTTCTGATGACCGCGACGACGTCGTCTCCGTAGGAAGGCAGTTCATCGACGAGAATATGATTGGATATCAAATAAAAAGTGAGCCCGCTCAGCGACGAACGTTTTTCGAATTCCTTAAAAATGCGCACCCAGTAATTGAAGAAGTAACCGTCAGCCTTATCCTGCCATGTGAAGATGTCTAACTCGAAGGGTTTTGCATCCCATGGCGTGCGGGCGATGTACTTCGACCTGCTTACGCTCATAGTCTAATCCCGAACGGACGCAAAATTTGGCGCACGCTCGAGAGTTGAAACGCCTTCCTGGAGAATACTATCAAAGTAGGCAATTGTCTTTGTCAGACCTTCCCGAAGTTGAGTTTTTGGTTCCCACCCGAGAGTCAGCTTTGCCTCCGAGATGTCAGGCTGCCGCTGCCGCGGGTCATCTGACGGCAGCGGCTCAAAGCGAAGCTTGGACTTCGTGCCGGTCAGTTTGATGATTAGCTCGGCCAGCTCGCGGATGGTGAACTCGTGCGGATTGCCGATGTTGATCGGACCGGTCACATGCGACGGGGTCTGCATCATGCGGACAACCGCCTCGATGAGATCGTCCACGTAACAAAAAGATCGCGTCTGCGTCCCTTCCCCGTAAACGGTGATGTCGTGACCGCGTAGGGCCTGCACGATAAAATTGGAGACTACGCGACCATCGTTGGGGTGCATACGTGGGCCATAAGTATTGAAGATCCGCACGACCTTAATCGGCATATTATGCTGCCTTCGATAGTCGAAGAACAAAGTCTCCGCGCACCGCTTTCCCTCGTCGTAGCAAGACCTCCGGCCAATTGGATTAACGTTGCCCCAATATTCTTCCGTCTGGGGATGAACGATGGGGTCACCGTAGATCTCCGACGTCGATGTCTGAAGAATTTTGGCTTTGACACGTTTGGCAAGTCCTAGCATATTTATCGCCCCAATTACACTCGTTTTTGTTGTCTGCACGGGGTCGAATTGGTAGTGTATTGGGGAGGCGGGGCACGCCAGGTTGAAGATTTCATCAATCTCTACATAGAGCGGAAAATTCACATCGTGGCGCATAAGCTCCATGTTTTTATTATCAAGCAAATGAAGAATATTATATCGCGTACTGGAAAAGAAATTGTCTACACATAACACTTGATGCCCGTCGTTCAGGAGGCGTTCACAAAGGTGCGAACCCAGAAATCCAGCCCCTCCGGTCACTAGAATGCGCTTCGACA
This sequence comes from uncultured Alphaproteobacteria bacterium, assembly GCA_963833955.1. Lineage (GTDB taxonomy): Bacteria > Pseudomonadota > Alphaproteobacteria > Rhizobiales > Beijerinckiaceae > Roseiarcus. The sequence goes on from CAWHZY010000011.1 coordinate 169,559, forward strand.
TTGCTTCCCTATCCTGCTAGACGACAGTAGTTGATCGCGGACCGCGGCGGGGCCAAGCCGAGCCCGACGCATCTGGAGCTCAAGTCGCGCGCGCGAGACACCCTAGATGCTCGCGTGGATGTCGTACCAGTGGGCGCTTGGAGCGATGGCGCGTAGCCCTGGTGTCCGGCGACCGATCCCGCCAACGGCGTGGGCAAGCTCGATCCAGCTGTTTGCGAACCGAGCTTGAGACAAGCCCATCCATGATCGTGGTGGAAGCTCATCGACGAACACGCCGCCGACGCTACGCCGGTACTGCGTCGCCTGGTCGTGTTCCTCCCGCTGGTCGAGGAACGCAATCACCGCTTTTCGGACAAATGATCGCTTCTTCGATTTTCACGTTTCATCCTTTTGCGACGCAGGTGGAAATAATCGATTTGATATTCAATTCGTGATTGGCACACAACCGAGGTTGTATGTCAACCGAGAAAGTTCGTGAGCAATCTGTGATAAATTTATGAATAGCAGAAATGGCCGACGATCCGGCGGTCCAGCGTTCGCCCCGCATTTCCCTTTGCCAAAGAAAAGCTGAGCCAGCAAAGAGTTCGAGACGGGCCGATTGTCGGCTGGACTCATTATGGTTCCGCCGACCGTTATACAGCTGGGTACCTTGTAAAATTGAGGAGCGAATACGTAATCATTTAAGTATAAACTTAGCTGACCTGTCTCAGAGCCGCGGCGGCGGCGAAGGGCGCAAGGGCGATGGCGGCGAGCGACAGCGCGCAGAGCGCAAGAAACGGACTCAGGAACGGCGCTGCGCCGCCACTGGCGGCGGAGGCCGCGGCGACGCCAAAGATCAGCACCGGAATCGTCAGCGGCAGCACCAGTATCGCCATGAGCAAGCCGCCGCGCCTCAGCGAGACGGTGAGCGCCGCTCCGATCGCGCCGATCATCGTCAGCGCCGGCGTGCCGGCCGCGAGCGTCGCGGCCACGAGCGCCAGCGGCAAGGGCGCCATCGCCAGCATGAGCCCGAACAGCGGACTCAAAACGACGAGCGGCAGTGCGCTCGCAGTCCAGTGTGCAGCGCACTTCACGAGCACGACAACTTCGAGCGGCGGCGACCCGTTGATGAGAAGGTCGAGCGAACCGTCGTCGTGATCGGCCTGGAACAGCCGGTCGAGGCCCAGCAGGGTGGCGAGCAAAGCCGCGATCCATAAGATTGCCGGCCCAAGCCGCGCGAGCAGATTGAGGTCGGGTCCGAGGGCGAACGGCATGACCGCGATCAGGATCAAGAAGAAGACGACCCCGACCGACGCAGCCCCGCCGATGCGCCGAGCAATGCGCCACTCGCGGACGAAGAGAGCAAGCGCGGGGGTCATCGAGAGACCCTCATCCGGCCGCTTTACACGCGGCCGCCTTCTCCCTCAGGGAGAAGGCGAAGCGCGCCCCGCTCCCCATGGCCCGTCGAGAGACGGGCGTCCTCCTGAACGCCCTGTGGGGAGAGGGGTTGGGGTTGAGGGCGAACGGGGTCGTCATGGGCTCGCTCGCTCGATTGCGCCGAGCCTCAGTTCTTGCGCCTCATCGAGCCCAAGGTCGCCATGAACGGCGGCGACGAGGATTCCGCCGTCTTTGAGGTGGGCCCGCATGATGGCGGCAAGCGCGACTTGAGCGGCGGTGTCGAGCGCAGTCGTCGGCTCGTCAAGCAGCCACAGCGGGCGCCTGGCGACCAAGAGGCGAGCAAGCGCCACGCGTCGTCGCTGGCCCGCAGAAAGCAGCCGGGCCGGGAAATCGATCACGTGGCTCAAGCCAAGCGCCGAGAGCGCCCCGAGTTGCGCCGCGCGGGAGGAGTTGCCGCCCAGCATCGCGGCCGCGAAAGCGAGGTTCTCGCCGCCGGTCAGCGCCGCCTTAACGCCGTCCGCATGGCCGAGATAATGCGCCTGTTCGCCGACCGTCAGTTCGTCATCGCCGCCGTCCAGCGCAAAGCCGCCGGATTCAATTGGCAGGAAGCCGGCGAGCGCTCTGAGCAGGCTTGTTTTCCCCGCGCCGTTGGGTCCGGTCACGATCAGCGCCGCGCCCGCAGCCGCGTCGAACGAGAGCCCGGCTATGACGCGCCGGCCCCCGCGCTCGATGGTCAGGTCCCAGGCTCTGAGCCGCATTGCCTCTCCGTCCGGGCGCGCTTTTGGCGGGGAAAGCGGCTCGTTCGCGCACGCCGTCCCAGCTTCCCTAGCCCAAACAGGCTTAAAGAAACGCCAGCCCGCCATTCACCGCGATGGTCTGCCCGGTGATGAAGCCGTTGCCGATGATCATGACCGTCGCCTGCGCCACATCGTCCGCTTGCCCCATCCGTCCGACGGGAATGCGGGCCTCGACGCCACCGGCCTTCAAAGGCGCGCCCATCTCGGTGTCGGTCGGACCCGGCGCGATTGCGTTCACGGTGATTCCGTCTTTCGCTGTCCGCGAGGCATAGCCGCGCGTCAAGCCCTCGAGCCCGGCCTTCGACGCGTTATAGACGACGCCGAGGAGTCCCGGGCCCCGCGCCGCGCCGGAGGAAATGTTGACGATCCGCCCCCAGCGGCGCGCGCTCATTGCCGGCAGGACCGCCTCGGTGCACAGGAAAGCCGATTTCAGATTGACGGCGATCCCCCGGTCGAAGTCCTCCTCGCGGATTCCGGTGACTGCGACGCCGGCATTGTTCACCAACACGTCGATGGGGCCGAGCTCGCCCCCGACGCGCGCCGCCATATCGGCGACCTGCGCGTTGACCGACACGTCCGCGCGCGCAACGATCGCCCGTCCGCCGGCGGAACGGATTTGCGCGGCCACGGCCTCAGCCTCTTCGGCGCGGGTCTGGAAATTGACCGCGACGGCCGCACCGCACCCGGCCAGCGCCAGAGCGATCGCCCGGCCAATGCCCCGCGACGCGCCCGTGACGAGCGCGACACGTCCCTGGAGATCAACCAATTTTACCCCCGCCTCAGACGAATCGCCGGCCTAAAACTTGCGTCGGACGCCGGTTTGTGTAGCCCACGCGTCCGATTATATCTATAAGCTCTCCCATCCCCCACGCCTCGTCCGGAGCGCCCCGAAATGGCCAGCCTCGACAGCTTCAAGTGCCGCAAAACGCTGACCGTCGGGGCGAAGACCTACGAGATTTACTCCCTCAAGGCGGCTGAGAAGAACGGGCTCGCCGGAATCTCCAAGCTGCCTTTCTCGCTCAAGATCGTGCTCGAGAACCTTTTGCGCAACGAAGATGGGCGCACCGTCAAGAAGGAAGACATCGAGGCGGTCGCGGCGTGGATCGACAATCGCGGCAAAAAAGAGCACGAAATCGCCTTTCGCCCGGCGCGGGTGCTGATGCAGGATTTCACCGGCGTGCCGGCGGTGGTCGATTTGGCCGCAATGCGCGACGCGATGGTGGCGCTTGGCGGCGATCCCGACAAGATCAATCCGCTGGTTCCGGTCGACCTGGTCATCGATCATTCGGTCATCGTCGATTATTTCGGCACCGGCAAGTCGCTCGGCCAGAACGTGGCCCGCGAGTACGAACAGAACCAGGAGCGCTATCGGTTCCTGAAATGGGGCCAGCAGGGGTTCTCCAACTTTCGCGTCGTGCCGCCCGGGACCGGCATCTGCCACCAGGTCAATCTCGAATATCTCGCGCAGACCGTCTGGACGGCGAAAGAGAAACGCAACGGCAAGACGGTCGAAGTCGCCTTCCCCGACACGCTGGTCGGCACCGATAGCCACACCACCATGGTCAACGGCCTTGCCGTTCTCGGCTGGGGCGTGGGCGGCATCGAGGCGGAAGCCGCCATGCTCGGCCAGCCTTTGTCGATGTTGCTGCCCGAGGTGATCGGCTTCAAGCTCGAGGGCGAGTTGCGCGAAGGCGTGACGGCCACCGATCTCGTGCTGACCGTGACGCAAATGCTGCGCAAAAAGGGCGTCGTCGGCAAGTTCGTCGAGTTCTACGGCCCGGGCCTCAACGCAATGACCGTCGCCGATCGGGCCACGATCGCCAATATGGCGCCCGAATATGGCGCGACCTGCGGCCTGTTCCCGATCGACGCCCAGACGCTCGCCTATTTGAAAACCACCAGCCGCAAGCCCGCGCGGCTGGCGCTGGTCGAAGCTTATGCCAAAGCGCAGGGCGCCTATCGCACGCGCGTGACCCCCGATCCGGTCTATTCCGACACCCTGGCGCTCAACCTCGGCGAGGTCACGGCCTCGCTCGCTGGGCCGAAGCGGCCGCAGGACCGGGTCGTCCTAACCGAAGCCAAGACCGGCTTCGCGGCCGCCATGACCAACGAATTCCGGCAGGGCGACACGATCGCCGAGCGTCACAAGGTCGAAGGGACGAACTACGATCTCGGACACGGGGACGTCGTCATCGCCGCCATCACATCCTGCACCAACACCTCCAATCCGAGCGTGATGATGGCGGCGGGGCTTCTGGCCCGCAATGCGGTCGCCAAGGGCCTGACCGTCAAGCCGTGGGTCAAAACGTCGCTCGCGCCGGGCAGCCAGGTGGTCCAGGACTATCTCAAGGAAGCCGACCTGCAGAGGCCGCTCGACAAGCTCGGCTTCAACATCGTCGGCTTCGGCTGCACCACCTGCATCGGCAATTCCGGTCCGCTCGCGCCGGAGGTTTCGGCGACCATCGCCAAGCACAACCTCGTCGCGGCGGCGGTTCTTTCGGGCAACCGAAACTTCGAGGGCCGCGTGAACCCAGACGTGCGCGCGAACTACCTCGCTTCTCCGCCGCTGGTCGTCGCTTATGCCTTGGCGGGCTCGATGCAGATCGATCTCACTCGCGATCCGCTCGGCGCCGACAAGCAGGGCAAGCCAGTTTACCTCGCCGATATCTGGCCGAAGACGGAGGAGATCGAGCAATTCGTCGACACGACCATCTCGGCGAAAATGTTCAAGACCAAATATGCGAGCGTGTTCGACGGCGACACCAACTGGCGCAAGGTGAAAGCCCCCGCCGGGCAGACCTACGCCTGGGACATCGGCTCGACCTATGTCCAGGAGCCGCCCTATTTCGAGGGGCTGACCAAGACCCCGATCCCGGTCGCCGATATCGAGAACGCCCGCATCCTCGCGCTTTTCCTCGATTCGATCACCACCGATCACATTTCGCCCGCGGGTTCGATCAAGGCCGCCAGTCCGGCCGGGCAATATCTCGTCGAACATCAGGTGCGCCCGCTCGACTTCAACCAGTACGGCACCCGGCGGGGCAACCACGAGGTGATGATGCGCGGCACTTTCGCCAACATCCGCATCAAGAACCAGATGGTGAAAGACGATGCGGGCAATGTCGTCGAAGGCGGCCTGACGATCATGCAGCCGTCCGGCGAGCGCCTCCCGATCTATGACGCCGCCATGCGCTACGAGGCCGAGAAGGTTCCCCTTGTCGTCTTTGCGGGCCGCGAATATGGAACCGGCTCATCGCGAGACTGGGCGGCCAAGGGCACCAAGCTTCTGGGCGTGCGCGCCGTGATCGCGCAGAGCTTCGAGCGCATCCACCGCTCGAACCTCGTCGGCATGGGCGTCTTGCCGCTGGTGTTCGAGGAGGGAACGAACTGGCAGACGCTCGCGCTGAAGGGCGACGAGACCGTGACCATCCACGGGCTGGGCGAGAGCCTCAAGCCGCGTCAGACGCTGCACGCCGAGATCGTCAGCGCCGACGGCGCGCGCAGGAGCGTGCCGCTGACCTGCCGCATCGACACGCTGGACGAGCTCGAATATTTCCGCAACGGCGGCATTCTCTCTTATGTGCTAAGGCAGCTCGCGGCGTAAATCACTTGGCATTCATGATGTACATTTGCCCTCGGCAGAGGGGCTACGGCGCTGGCCGGTTGATCCCTTTCTGATTTTCTGCACTAAATTGCCGGCGCTTATAACGATAGCTGTTGATTGAGGTTGCGCGGTCGGATCTTCGCGCTCGGGCCGTCCTGGCCGCCCCCGGATCTCAGTCCGGGGGTGACCCGGCCATCCACGCTGCGCCCTTTCCGAGAGCGCTCCAGCGGGTGACACAAAGGCTTGGAGTGAGTCGCGGTTTTTGTTGCAAAAAACGGAATCTCGTGTTATCGCTGTTGGTGCTGGCCGAACCGATCTTCGCCTGGCGTAGCGAGGCGAGGAAGGAGAAGCCGACGAGCTGTTTGAGACCCTAGACTTACAACTAAGGCGCGAGCCAAGGAGTAAGGAGAAATCCTTTATTCCAATCGGCCGTAACCCATTGAAAAGTCCCGATTCGAAAAAATAAACGCTAGTAAACGTCAGCACTTTTACTAACGTTTAGGAGCATTTATGCGCGTTTATGCGCTCTTATTTGCGTTGGCTTCGCCACCATTCACGCCCCGGTTGCATGGCAGGAGGCGCCCAGCCTGGGCGCGATCCTCAAGGCTCCTTGCGCCACCAGGTCGAAAGATCGACGCCGAACAGCGGCGTCTTATCCGGGCGGCCCAGCCGGGCCGAATAGGCGATCCACTGCTCCGGCGCGTAATAGAGCGGCACGATGTAGAAGCCGGAAATGAGCAGCCGGTCGAGCGCGCGCACCGCGGCGACGAAGTCCTCGCTGGTGTTGGCGGCGAGGATCGCGGCGATCATCGCATCGACCGCGGGCGAGCGGACCCCTGAGATGTTGTAGGCGCCTTGGGCGTCGGCCGCGGCCGAGCTCCAGCGGCCGCGCTGCTCGTTGCCGGGCGAGGGCGAAGCGATCCAGGAACCGATCATCATGTCGAAGTCGAAGCTGGTGCGGCGGCGCTGGAACTGGACTTCGTCGACGAGCCGAATGTTCGCCGTGACCCCGATGCGGGCGAGATTGCGAGCATAGGCGAGCGCGAGGCGCTCCTCGTCGCGGTTCCGGACCAGGATCTCGAAGGCGAGCGGCGCCCCGTGCGCGTCAACGAGCCGGCCGTCGCGGAGCGAATAGCCGGCGGCGGCGAGCTCCTCGAGCGCGCTCTTGGCGATCGCGCGGTCGCGGCCCGAGCCATCCGAGACCGGCGCGCGCCACCGGCCTTCCATCACATCGTCGCGAACCGCGCCGGGATAGGGCGCAAGCAGAGCCCGCTCCCGCTCCGACGCCGGCCGGCCGATCGAGGACAGCGCGCTGTCGTCGAAGAACCCCTCGGAACGCTTGTAGGCGCCGGCGAACAGATTTGCGTTGATCCACTCGAAGTCGAACATCGACGCCAGCGCCTCGCGCACGCGGATCTCGGCGAACGGCGGGCGCCGTGTGTTGAAGGCGAAGCCGGAAACCCCCTTCGGCAGGCCGCTCGGGATGGCGGCCTTGATGACGCGGCCGTCTCGAGCCGCGGGAAAATCATAGCCGCTACGCCACCGGTTGGCGTCGTCCTCGACCCGGTAGTCGATCAGCCCGGCCTTGAAGGCCTCGAACATCGCCGTGGCGTCGCGGTAGTAATCGATGCGGATCCGATCGAAATTGTGGACGCCGCGCGCGATCGGCAGGTCCTTTGCCCAGTAGTTGGGGTCGCGCTCGAGCACCAACCGCTCCCCGGGCTTGACCTCCGAAACGCGATAGGGGCCGGAGCCAACCGGAATCTGCAGCGTCTGGTCCTCGAAATGCCCGGCGTCGATATGGGCGCGCGACAAGACCGGCATGATCGCGAGCGTCAGCGGCAGCTCTCGGTCGTTGGCGCCGGAAAGGTCGTAAGCCACGGTCCGGTCATCAGGCGCCTCAATGCTTTTGACCAACGAAAAGGCGGCGCGCTGCTGCGGCCGGCCCTTGGCCTTGAGCAGGTTGAAGGTGAAAAGGACATCGGCCGAGGTGATCGGCGTCCCGTCCGAGAACTTCGCCGCCGGGTCGAGATGGAAGACGACATGATCGCGCGCCGCATCGGTTTCGACGCTCTTCGCGATGAGGCCATAGAGCGTGAACGGCTCGTCGGCGGAGCGCGTCATCAGCGATTGATAGACGTTGCCGATGAGGCCCTGCGCTGTCGACAGAGCCTTGACGTTGTAAGGGTTCAGGCTGTCGAAGGCGCCGAGATAGGCGAGATTGAGCGCGCCGCCCTTGGGCGCCTGCGGATTGACGTAAGGCAAGTGGTCGAAGTCGGGCGGCAAGGCCGGCTCGCCATGCATCGCAATCGCCCCCGCCGGGGGACCCAGCTCGCCCGCGATCGCCGGCGCGCCGGCGAGCGCGATCGCGAGCACGGCGCCGAGGAGGGAGCGAATTGTTCGGCCGATCATCACAGCTCTTCTATCATCGGGGGTCGGCGGATTCCGAATGGAAGGCGCGCCTTTCGTCCGACTCGCCCTGTTGGCCGCTATTGCCGGCGGCGCGTGGGCGAAAGGACGAAATTGCTATTGGAATATCGCGTCGAATATGGAAAGAGGGGCGCCGATCCGCGGCGCGATCACGGCGCCTTGCGTCATGAGGTCGCCCGGAGGCTCGCCGACGCCAATTGCGGGCGCCGATTGGCGGTGTTCTGGCGAAGGGGCGAAGCGCAAGACGATTCCGTTTAACAGTTCGAGAGGACGATTGATGAGATTCCAAGTCACGCGCGCGAGCGCAGCGGCCCTCGCAGTGAGCGTCGCGCTCGTTGGCGGAGCATTTGCGCAGCAGACGCCGGCCCAGCCCGCCATTCCAGGGGCGCCAGGCCAGGCTCCGCAGGGCCAGCCGGCTCCTCCCTCGAAAGTCGATCTGGTGTCGCCCGAGCCGCAATGGGCCAAATTCTGCGCCAAACAGCCTGCCAATGGCAAGGAGGCTTGCGCGACGATGCGCGACTTCTCAACATCAGCCGATCAGCCGCCGATGATCAGCATCAACTTGTTTGACGTGGCCGGCGAAGAGAGGCGCAAGTTGCGGTTCTTGATCTTGCCGATCGGCATGCTGTTGAAGCCCGGCTTCCGTGTCATCATCGATAAGAACGAGCCGCTCGAGGGCAAGTACGACATGTGCTTCCAGAACGCTTGCTCGGCGGAAATCGACATTGGCGCCAAAACTGTCGAAATGTTGAAAAAAGGTCAGAACATGGCCGTCGTCATGCGCGTGCCAGGGGGCGATTCGTCCGGGCGAGAGCTGACGTTTAACATTCCATTGAAAGACTTGGGTCCAGCGTTTGAGGGTAAGCCGACCGATCCAAAAGTGCTGGAACAGCAGCGCCAGGCGTTGCAGCTGCAGTTGCAGAAGAAGGCGGAAGAACAGCGCAAAGCGCTCGAGCAGCAACAAGGCGTGGCCCCCGCGGCGCCAGTTCCTGCCGCGCCCGCTGCTCCCGCCCCCGCCGCTCCGGCGAAGTGACCGGGCCGTTCAGGCCTCTCGCGATGTCGGGAGGCTTGGCGCGAGCGATAGAGACTGTGCGGCTTCAGTTTTTTTGAACGCTCCGGTCAGGGGTGACCGCTGCGTTTCAGCTCAGGCGCGAGCGGCCGCGGGCGCAATATCTGCCGTCCTCGGTCCGGTCGAAGGCTTCGCTGACCTGCGGGTGGCGAACTGGCTCTCCGGACTCGTCCGACATCAGGTTCTGCTCTGAGACGTAAGCGACGTACTGGCTGTCCTCATTCTCGGCATAGAGATGATAGAACGGCTGCTCTTTAGCGGGACGCACCTCAGTTGGTATCGAACGCCACCACTCCTCGGTGTTGGCGAAGACCGGGTCGACATCGAAGATCACCCCACGGAATGGGTAGAACCGGTGTTTAACGACCTGTCCAATCCCGAATTTCGCGTGCCGACTTTGCATAGCCTCCAATCTCCCTGCCCCCACGATCAAACCGTTATAGCGCATTGCGACAAAACAGGAACCGTTTGTCGATCCGAGATTAGGGCTTGCCCACTGGTCTCTCGGCGCAACTGCGGCTCTGCAAAAGCAAAAACTGGGCCGCACTCGGCGCTGCGGACCCAAAGTCGGTCAAAACTGGTAGAGCGCCGCGTAATGCGGATCTCGCGCGGCCACCTGCCGGGCGAGATCCACTATGACGCGCGCCTGTTTCCAGGTCGCATCGTCCTGCATCTTGCCGTCGATCATGGCCGCGCCCGATCCATCGGGCATGGCCGCCAAAATCTTGCGCGCGAAGGCGACTTCCGCCGGGTCTGGCGAGAACACGGTCTTGGCGATTGCGATCTGACTCGGATGAAGCGTCCATGCGCCCGCGCAGCCGAGAAGGAAGGCGTTGCGGAATTGCGCCTCACAGGCGGCCGGGTCTGAGAAATCACCGAACGGTCCGTAGAACGGCTTGACGCCGTTCGCCGCGCAAGCATCCACCATGCGCGCGATCGTGTAATGCCAGGGATCCTGTTGAAAGCTGCCACGCTCGGCGTTGGCCTCGGCGGCGTCGGCGAGCACCCGGTAGTCGGGGTGGCCGCCGCCGACGCGGGTCGTCTTCATCGCGCGTGACGCCGCGAGGTCGGCGGGACCCAGGCTCATGCCCTGCATGCGGGGCGAAGCGGCGGCGATCGCCTCCACATTGTTGACGCCCTGGGCGGTCTCTAAAATCGCATGAACGAGAATAGGGCGTTTGAGACCGTTGCGCGCCTCGAGCAGCGCCAGATACTGGTCGACGAAATGGATGTCCCAGTCGCCTTCGATCTTGGGGACCATGACCACGTCGAGCTTGTCGCCGATCTCCGCCACGAGCCGGGTCATGTCGTCGATGAACCAAGGCGAATTCAGCGCGTTGACGCGCGCCCAAAGTCCGGTCGAGCCGAAGTCGATCGCCTTCGCCATCGCGATCAAGCCTTCCCGGGCCGCCTCCTTCGCGTCGACTGGAATCGCATCCTCGAGATTGCCGAGGATGACGTCGACCTGGCCGACAAGCTCGGGCGTCTTCGCGCGCACCTTTTCATTGTGCGGCGGTATGAAATGGATCATGCGCTCGAGCCGCGAGGGTAGCTCAAGCAGCGGGCGAGGGGCCCCGATCGCCAGCGGATCGAAATACCGACGGGGCGCTTTCATGAGGGCGGTCTCGTCCGGGACAGTCTGGGCACAGGCATAGGGCGATTTCGTTTTCGCCGCAATTCGCCGGGCGAGCGGAGCCACAACTTGCGCCAAGCTCGCTTCCGTCGATCGGATGTCCCGAGATTCCACCGCCTTACGGTCCCCGGACAGGCCAGTCGTAAACGTTACTTCCCGAATAGCAAAGCCGTCGCGGGCGCCATGGCTCGCAACAAGCCGCGCCCGAGCGCCGCGGCGTTGGCAAACTCTCGAGGAGATCCTTTGGGGCCCGCTTCAAGCTGGTCGGATCCAAAAATCCGCCGGAATACAGGGCCGTTCGCCAGCCTAATAGCGACCGAGAGACAGGTCCGCCATTTGCGACGGCGCGCATGCAGCGAGCGCGCCGCGTGAGCTTGATGCGCCCGAAAGGCCGAAAAAGCCGCAGCTTCGCTGACAGAAACTTTAGCATTCCGGCAAATCGTCCAGGGCTCGTTAGTAGTACATAAACCCGCCCGTTGTTTGATGGCCCTAGTTTTCACCCGAGGCGCAGCACGGTCTTACTCAGACGCGCGGGCTTCGACAAAATGTGGGGCCGTCCCCGTGCCGACATTCGGTTTTGATCGCCTGTTGCGTAACCGCCGCGGCAATGTCGCGATGATGTATGCGCTCGTCGCGCCTATCCTCGTGTTTGGCGGCGGAGCCGCGATCGACTACGGCCGGGCGGCGCAAATTCACACGAAACTGAACGCCGCGGCCGACGCCGCCGCGCTCGCCGCGCTGACGCCGGCAATGCTGCAGCAAAGCTCGAGCGTCGCCCAGGCCGCCGCCGTCTCCATGTTCAACGGTCTGACCGAAGGCATCCCGGGCGTCACCGCCAATGCGACGCAGGTGACGGTCACGGTAGCCGTCGGATCCACCGCGCTCATACGCAACGTCGCAGTGAGCTACTCGTCCTCGGTCAACACCATCTTCGCTCAGGTGCTCGGCAAGAGCGCGCTGCCGGTTTCGGGCTTCTCGCAAGCGAGCGCGCAGGCGCCGCCGAATATCGACTTCTACGTCCTGCTCGACAATTCGCCGTCGATGGCGCTGCCGGCGACGCAGGCCGGCATTACCCAGATGCAGAACCTGACCCCCAAAGAAACTCTGATGACTGACGCCGGGTCTGGCGGATGCGCCTTCGCTTGCCATCAATCCAGCGGGAATAACAGCGACACAGCCGGCAATCCTTGCACTGATGGGACGTCGCCGACGACCAGCGGAACGTCGCCATCCGGCAAAACCGTAACCAATGCTTACTGTGCGTCCAAACATGGCGCCCAAATCGACAACTACGCGCTTGCGCGCAAGAACAACATCACCCTCCGTCTGGACGAACTCAACAGCGGCGTTTCGACTCTGCTCCAGACCGCGTCGGCGACCGCCGGCTCGACGGTATTCGCGACCCCGCCGAAATATCGGTTTTCGATCTACTCCATGGATAGCCTGTGGCAGATCGGACTCAACGAACTCATGGCCTTGACTGCCAACTATACCTCCGGCTGGACCAGCGCATCCGCCAATTTTGGCGTGATGGAGATGTTTTCGAACAACAACGACTGCGCCAATTCAGCGTGCACATCCGGAGTTGATCCGGGTCCCTCTGGCGACGTCGCCACCAACTACGACAACGCCCTCGGCGATCTCAGCCAGGCGAGCTACATCCCCAACCCCGGCAACGGCACCAACCAGAGCGGAGACACGCCGCAGGAAGTGCTGTTCATCGTGACCGACGGCGTCGAGGACGAAAAGAGCGGCGGAAGCCGCCTGCAGCAGGCGATCAACGATCTCGGCAGCGCCCCCGGCGGCAATTCTGCCAGCACGAACTGGTGCACGGCGATCAAGAAGCGCGGAATCAAGATTGCAATCCTCTACACCGACTATCTCGCTGTGCCGGCCAACAGCTGGTACGAAAGCTGGATCGCGCCGATCCAGTCGGACATTGGCCCGGCCATGCAAGCCTGCGCCTCCCCCGGCCTCTTCTATGACGCGGCGATCGGCTCCGACCTCGGCGCGGCGCTTTCCGCCCTGTTCGCGGCGGTGACGCAGTCGGGCCACCTGACCCAATAGGCCCGCCAGGCCAAAACCCGTCAAATCCGAGCAGGATGCTTGGATTTGACGGCTCAGGGCGACCCGGCAGGGGCCGCATGTCCCGCCCGCGCACAAGTTTACGCGGGCGAATGATTTCAGAAGCTTAGCCGCGCTTTCGTGCAACTTTTTTCGTCCTCGAACCCCTCCGTGAGCGCCACTCCAGGTGAGTGGGTGAGCGCAAGCGGCGGAGCCGTCGGCGCGATTTCCGGCGGCTGAGCGAGCGGCGACGCGCGGCCAAAATTGACGCCGTGGTAGAGGGTCAGCTCCCGCACGACCTTCACGAACGGCTCAATCGCCTTCAAGTCTCCCTCCTCCAAGGCTTTGTCGGCGCAGCGCAACGCCTTGGTCAGCCGGGCGATCTGGATGTGCGAATAGTCCTCAGGCGCATCGAGCCGCCTTTTCGCCAGGGCCTGACCGATGACGCGCCGGACCGTCGCCGGACTTTTCTTCATGGCGCTCGCAATCTGCTCGATGCTGTAGCCCGAGACGAGCAGGTCGAAATACGCCTCTCGCCGCTTGATCGAGGCTTCGCGGAGGATTTTGCCGGCGGCGCGCTTGCGTGCCCGTTCGGAGGTCGGGATCGGTTCATCGGACATGAGCGCTCGTGTTTTGTTAATCTGGATTGATCATAGCAAATTTTCTATTTTTCCGCAACAGATTGTTTCGGAGGCTTCGCCGAATCGTGAGGGCTGCCTCTACGGCGGGGATCCGCCGGCGAGCCCCCGCGGACAAGGCTGAGCCCTTCGCCAAGCGGCGGCTAATTCGGCCGCGCTAGGTGCGATTCATCGATCATCCAAGCGACAGCGCGCGGAAAAGACCCGGCAAGGACCTGCAATGGAAAGCGCGAGAACAAGTCTCAACAAGATCCCGGAAGTCACCATCGTCTTCTGGATCATCAAGATCATGTCGACGACCGTGGGCGAGACCGGAGCCGACTATCTCGCCGTTCATGTCGGGCTCGGCGACACCGTCATAAGGGCGATCATGGTCGCTTTCCTCGCTGCCGCCCAACGATGAAAATCGAGGATACCGGCCCAGGGATCCCAGCCGAGGAGCGCGAGCCCGCCTGCGCCATCCGCGCGAACGGCGCTTCTCAGGGGATGGAGCGAACATGTGTAAAAGCGGTGTTGAGCAAGGTTCCGGAGGTCACCTTCGGTTTCTGGATCATCAAGATTTTGGCGACTACGCTTGGCGAGACCGGCGGGGATGCGGTGACAATGTCGCTCCTGCACGCCGACAAGGACGCCCACAACGGCGGATACCTGATCGGCGCGGGCGTCTTCATGGCCATTTTCGTCGCAGCCGTGATCGTCCAAATCGCGACGAAGAGCTTCCGTCCTGCCGTCTGCTGGCTGACGATCGTCGCGACGACGACGGTCGGGACCGCGATGGCCGATTTCGCCGACCGCTCAGGGCGGGCTCGAGTTCGGCCGTTTCACGGCGACCGCCATCCTCGTCGCGGCGATGGTCGCCCTGATCCTCCTCGCACCGCAACGGCCGGGCGCTCACCCTCGCTCGGCCTCGGAGGCGCCGGCGGAGTAGAAGCGAATGCGGGTGACGCGCTCGGCTCAAAGGCGCGGCCCTTCGTCACTGCACGGTGATCGGGCTCGCGACGCGTGGGATCATGATGATCGAATCGTGCAGGTTGATCGTTCCGACCGAAAAATAGATTCCGGTCCCCTGGAAGGGATAACTCACCTCGCCGAGAACGACGTAATTGGTCGGGACGGTATTGGCAGGGATATTGCCGCAAGAGGGATTGTTATTGGCGCTCGAGCCGGAAAAGGCGGAGGCGATCGATGGATCGATCGACAATTGCGAGCCGACCGCGCGCGCTGTTCCGTTCGCGTTCGGCCAGCTGCCGCAGACCGTGCCGGTCGCGGTCCCGTTCGAGGTGGTGACCAGCAATTGCGACACCACGACGGCGGCGGTGCTCCCGTCGTAAGGGTAGAGGATCAGGTTCGGATAGGCGAGAATCTGGTTGAGTTCCGCGGCGGTAATCGTGGAAGTGTTGACGTTGTTGGCCTGGGCAAAAATGTTGGCGACCGTGGTCGCGGCCAGCGTCACTTTGCGCTGCACGCTATAGGCCTGCCCGCCAAAGACGACGAGGCTCATCAGCATGAGCGCGATCGGCAGGATCAGCGCCAGCTCGACAGCCGCCAGGCCTTTGGCGTCGGAGAGGAACGCGCGCGAACGGCGAAGAAGGCGCGGGATGTGGACCGTCCCCTTCATCACAGGGGCTCGATCCGGAACACCTGGGTCGAGGTCATCAACATTTTGCCGCTGCCCATGTTCGAAAAGTTAAGGCCGAGCGGGCCGCCGTAGACCGGCCACGGATACATGACCACGAGCAGCATGTCGGTGCCCGCGGCGCCGGCGTTGGCGCCCACATCGACTGGCGGCGTGCCAACGACGTTTCCTTTTGAGTCGAATGTCGGCAGCAGAGCGCTGATATTTGTCGTGCCCGTGGGCATTGGCTCGAGTTCGACCGTCAACTGCCCGCAGTTGAAGAGCGCAGTCAGCTGATTGCAGATTTCAGTCTTGGAACTGCGCCGCTGTCAGCGTCCCGGTCTGATTGGTGAGAACGATTCTGGCCGCCGTTTCCGCCCCGGATTCAAAGTACGCCTTGGCCAGGAAGATCGACCCCGCCTGCAGAGTGGCGAGCACGACGCCGATGAAAATGGGAAAGACGAGAGCGAATTCGACGGCTGGCGAGCCGGCCTCGTCACCGCCGAGCCTTCGCGCCGAGCGGCTCATCCCAGCGAAGAATTTGCCCATTGAATCCATCCTCGCCGCAAACCCCTTCTTGATCGCGGAATCCTGCGCGCGAGGCCTTACTTCAGTCTTATCCGCGATGTGGAATTTTGATGAAGATGCGAGCCAGCAGCACGCGGAATCGGAAAGAATCCGGTCTTTCGTTATTAACCTTGCGTGAGTGCTAAAATGAATGCTGAAACCGCGCCCGCCGCTCGCGCCGCCGTCCACTCGCGCCCCGCTTCCCGAGCCTTCACCTTGGGGGCCGACGAATGAGGCCGCGCCGAGCGGGATGGAAGTTTCTCGATTGTCCGCCGCATGACTTGACGAGATCCCCCAACGCGACCGATATCTCCCAGTATATACAACGCTAAATCGTTGCACCCCAGGCCAAGCCTGAGT
The DNA here is from genome assembly GCA_963833955.1 of uncultured Alphaproteobacteria bacterium. Lineage (GTDB taxonomy): Bacteria > Pseudomonadota > Alphaproteobacteria > Rhizobiales > Beijerinckiaceae > Roseiarcus. Next base: position 185,713 of record CAWHZY010000011.1, read on the forward strand.
AACTTCGCCTGCCTAAGCCGTCGCGTTAGGGAGGCGCGGGATCATGATTCCTCACGAGCCCTGGCTCGTGGCTCTTTCCGTCGCAATCGCCATTCAGGGCAGTTTCGTCGGCCTGTCGCTTGCGCGCGGAATCGACTCTGCCGAGGGCTTCCGGCGAAGGCTCGCCATCGCTGGATCTGCGATCACGCTCGCGACCGGCGTCTGGTCGATGCACTTCGTCGCCATGCTCGCCGCAAATTTCCCGAGCGCCGTCGACTATCTCGTGCTGCCGACGCTGATCTCCTTTCTGATTTGCGTGATTGTGGTCGGGATCGGCGCTTATGCCGCGCACATGTCAGGGCCGCCGGCGTTTCGGATCGGCACGGGCGCCCTGGCGATGGGCCTCGGCGTCAGCCTCATGCATTATGTCGGCATGTCGGCGGTGCACCTGGCCGGGCCGACGTCGTACGTTCCTTCCTATGTCGTCGCCTCCATCGCCGTGTCGATAGCGGCCAGCGCCTTTGCTTTATGGACGATCGACAGCCGGCCGACCCGCCCGCGGCTGTTCCTCGGCGCGATCGCGCTCGGCCTGGCGATTTCCGGAATGCACTATACGGCGATGGCCGGGATGCGCCTGGACCCGCTCTGCTACGACGTCTCGCGCTTCATCGGCGCCGAATCGGCGCTATCGCGCAACACTCTGGCGCTGCTCGCCACGGTCGTTGCGTTCGGCGTTTCCGGCGCCTTTCTTCTCTCGCTCGTGCCGGATGCGAGCGGGCCCCGAGGCGTCGAGGCGGCCCCGGCGGAGGGCGGATCGCCACCCGTTCCGACAGCCGCGGGGAGCCTCGCGCCCACGCCGTTCCGCGAGGCCCCCTCCGCCGAACTGCCGCCCGTCGCGCCGTCTGTTGGGCGGGCCGCCTCGATCCGGGTCGAGAAGGACGGGCGCACGCGAGACATCGTCGTCGGCGACATCTACGCCGTCCGCGCCAACGCGCATTACACCTATGTCCACGATGGCGAGAAGGAATATTTCTGCACCCTCTCGATTAGCGCAGTCGAAGCGCGCCTCGATCCGGCAGCGTTCTTGAGGGTTCACCGGAGCTATATCATATCGGTCGATCGCATCGCGCGGGTCAAACGATCTGGCGAAGCCGGTATAGCCGAGCTCGGGTTGCCTGTGCGCTGCACCATCCCGATCGCGCGCGCCCACTACCGTCAGGTCAAGCTCAGAATCGGCGCAGTCGCTGGCTGATTGAGGCCGCAACGTCCTCAAATGCGTCATAAGCGCTGACGCATTTCGTGCGCTGGAACCGCTGTTGGCGCCTTTTCTCCCGCGCCCGTTCATCGGTCATTGATCGGCCGGCCCGGCAGGCCGAACCTCTTCTGCTCGACCTGCGCGAATTCGCGCCCGTGAGCGGCGAACCAGAAGCACGTTCGCGCCATTCAATGGGAGGACGTCTTGATCCCCGGTTCCTTCGAGTATCATCGGCCGGCCGATCTCTCGGAAGCGGTCGCGCTCCTTAGCCGGCTCGATTCCGAGGCGCGCGTCATTGCCGGCGGCCACAGCCTGATTCCGATGATGAAACTGCGCCTCGCCACGCCGACCCATCTCATCGACCTCGCGGGCATCGCGGAACTGAAGGGGGTGCGCCTCGAGGGAAGCGAAATCGTCATCGGCGCGATGACGACCCAGCACGAGATCATCGGCAGCGACTTGCTGGCGCAGCATGCGCCCATCCTGCGTGAGACGGCAGAAGTAATCGCCGATCCGCAGGTGCGCTATCTTGGCACGATTGGCGGCAATGTCGCCAATGGCGACCCAGGAAACGACATGCCGGCGCTGATGATGACGCTTGGCGCGACTTATGTGCTGCGAGGCGCAAGCGGCGCGCGGCGCGTTGTGGCGCGCGACTATTACCTCTCAGCTTATGAAACCGCCGCTGAGCCCGGCGAGGTGCTCGCCGCCATCCGTATCCCCGCGCCCCCTCCCGGTCACGGCTGGGCGTATGAGAAGCTCAAGCGCAAGGTCGGCGATTACGCGACCGCGGCGGCGGCGGTGATCCTGACCGTCTCGGGCGGCAGAATCGCAACCTGCGCGATCGGCCTCACCAATGTCGCCGGAACGGCTCTGTTCGCCGCCGACGCGGCGGCCTCGGTCGTCGGGACCGCACTCGACAAGCCGACGCTCGCCCGGGCCGCAGCCGCCGCGACGGCGATCGCCGAGCCCGCCGCGGACGGTCGCGGCTCCGCCGAGTATCGCGCCAAAATGGCGGGCGTCATGACCGCGCGGGCGCTCGCGCGCGCCTTTGCGCGCGCCAAATCCTGAAAGGCCCCGCCATGTCTCTCACCAACGTCAGCATGACGATCAACGGCAAGTCGATGTCCGCCGCCGTTGAGCCGCGCACTCTGCTCATCCATTACCTGCGCGAGAACCTCGGACTGACGGGAGCGCATATCGGCTGCGACACCTCTCATTGCGGCGCTTGCACGGTCGATGTCGACGGCCGGTCAGTGAAATCCTGCACGATGTTCGCCGTCCAGGCCGCGGGCGCAAACGTCCTCACCATCGAGGGCATGGCCGGCGCCGACGGCGCGCTCAGCGCCCTGCAGGAAGGGTTCCGCGAGATGCACGGGCTCCAGTGCGGCTATTGCACGCCGGGCATGATCATCCGCGCCCATCGGCTGTTGCAGGAGAACCCGAACCCGTCCGAAAGCGAAATCCGCATCGGCATTTCGGGCAACCTCTGCCGCTGCACCGGATACCAGAACATCGTGCGCGCCATCCAATACGCCGCCGCCAAGATGGCCGGTCTCGAATTCAAGGAAGCCGCGGAATGAACGACGCCCCCTCACCCACTTCGATCGAGCGCGCCGAAAAACTGCAGGGCATGGGCTGCAAGCGCAAGCGCGTCGAGGACGTGCGCTTCACGCAAGGACGCGGCAATTATGTCGACGATATCAAGCTTCCGGGCATGCTGCATGGCGACTTCCACCGCTCGAGCCACGCCCACGCGCGCATCGTCAAGATCGACACCTCCAAGGCCAAGGCCGTGCCCGGCGTGGTCGCCGTCCTGACCGCCGAGGACTTGAAAGGCGTCAATCTTGCCTGGATGCCGACGCTCGCCGGCGACGTCCAGATGGTGCTCGCCGACGGCAAGGTTCTGTTCCAGAACCAGGAGGTTGCGTTCGTCGTCGCCACCGACCGCTATGTCGCCGCCGACGCCGCGGACCTGGTCGAGGTCGAATATGAAGCGCTTCCCGTCGTCGTCGACCCGTTCAAGGCGATGGATCTAGACGCCCCAATCCTGCGCGAGGATATCAAGGACAAGAAAGACGGCGCCCACGGGCCGCGCAACCATCCCAACCACATCTTCAACTGGCAGGTCGGCGACCGGGAGCTGACCGACGCCGCCTTCGTGAAGGCCGAGGTTAAGACCAAGGACCTGCTCAGCTATCAGCGCGTCCACCCCTGCCCGCTCGAGACTTGCCAGTGCGTCGTCAGCTTCAACAAGATCACCGGCGATCTCACCATCTACGGCACCTTCCAGGCGCCCCATGTCATCCGCACGGTCGTCGCGCTGATCTCGAGCATTCCCGAGCAGAAGATCCACGTCATCTCGCCTGACATCGGCGGCGGCTTCGGCAACAAGGTCGGCGCTTATCCTGGTTATATCTGCGCCGCAGTCGCCTCGATCGTGACCGGCCTTCCGGTCAAATGGGTCGAGGACCGGATCGAGAACCTCTCCACCACCTCATTCGCGCGCGACTATCATATGACGACCGAGATCGCGGCGACGCGTGATGGCCGGGTCACGGGGCTACGCGTGCACATCCTCGCCGACCACGGCGCGTTCGACGCCTGCGCCGATCCGTCGAAATGGCCTGCAGGCTTCGCCAACATCGTCACCGGCTCCTACGACTTCCCGGTCGCGCACCTTTCGGTCGACGGCGTCTACACCAACAAGGCGCCCGGCGGCGTCGCCTACCGTTGCTCGTTCCGCGTCACCGAAGTCGCCTATGCGATCGAGCGCGCGATGGACATCATGGCGCAAAAATTGGGACTCGATCCGGTCGACTTCCGGATCAAAAATTTCATCAAGCGCGAGCAGTTTCCCTACAATTCGGCGCTCGGGTGGGAATACGATTCGGGCGACTATCACACCGCGATGCAGAAGGCGCTCGACGCCACCGATTATCGCAAGCTGCGGGAGGAGCAGAAGGCGAAGCAAGAAGCGTTCAAGCGCGGCGAGACCCGTGAGCTCATGGGGATCGGCGTCGCCTTTTTCACCGAGATCGTCGGCGCCGGCCCGTCGAAGAACTGCGACATTCTCGGCATCGCGATGTTCGATTCCTGCGAGATTCGCATCCATCCGACCGGCAAGGGCATCGCGCGCATGGGCACGAAGAGCCAGGGCCAGGGTCACGAGACCACCTGGGCCCAGATCATCGCGACCGAGATCGGCATTCCCGCCGACGACATCATGGTCGAGGAAGGCAACACCGACACCGCGCCCTACGGCCTCGGCACTTATGGATCACGTTCAACCCCGGTTGCCGGGGCCGCGATCGCGATGGCCGCGCGCAAGGTCAAAGCCAAGGCCCAGATGATCGCGGCGTACATGCTCGAAGTTCACGAGGGCGATCTCGAATGGGACGTCGACCGGTTCAGCGTCAAGGGCAATCCGGGCGCGTTCAGGACGATGAGCCAGATCGCCTGGGCCGCCTATAACAAGATTCCGCCCGGAATGGAGCCCGGCCTCGAGGCCGTCAGCTATTACGACCCGCCGAACATGACCTATCCGTTCGGCGCCTACATTTGCGTGATGGACATCGACGTCGACACCGGCGTTCACAAAGTGAGGCGCTTCTACGCCCTCGACGATTGCGGCACGCGCATCAACCCGATGATCATCGAGGGTCAGGTGCACGGCGGCTGCACCGAGGGCTACGCCATCGCAATGGGTCAGGAGATTCTCTACGACGAGGACGGCAACGTCAAAGGCGCGTCGTTCATGGACTATTTCCTGCCGACCGCTGTCGAAACGCCGCATTGGGAAACCGACTACACGGTCACGCCTTCGCCGCATCATCCGATCGGCGCAAAGGGCGTCGGCGAAAGCCCGAATGTCGGCAGCGTGCCGTGCTTTGCGAATGCGGTGAACGACGCGTTCAAGTTCGCGGGCTCGACTCACATTGCCATGCCCCATGACGCTTATCGCATCTGGCAGGCGGCGGAGGATCTGGGGCTGCACGCATGAGCACGAAGGCGGCCCCTATTCCCTTCTCCCTCCGGGAGAAGGTGGACGCGCCGAAGGCGCGGCCGGATGAGGGCCTGTGACGTGACTCGTAGTCCCATTACGAACGCCCTCACCCCCGACCCCTCTCCTCGATGGAGAGGGGAGGAAGAGGCAGGGGAGTCCGCGCATGCCTAGCGGCCAAATCCCGCGCGACGCCATCGCGGCGCGCCTCGCCGAAGTCGGTTACGTCGCCGACCGCGACCTCGCCACTGCGCTGTGGATGATGGACACCCTCAAGCGCCCGCTTCTGATCGAGGGCGAAGCCGGCGTCGGCAAGACCGAAGTCGCCAAGGCGCTTGCCGCGCTTCATGGCTGCGAACTCATCCGCATGCAATGCTATGAGGGACTCGACGCGAGCTCCGCGCTCTATGAGTGGAACTACCAGCGCCAGTTGCTGGCGATCAAGGCGCGCGAGGGCGGCGGCTCCAGCGCCTCCGAGATCGAAGCGCAGATCTTTTCGGAAGACTATCTGCTCGAGCGGCCGCTGCTCAGCGCCATCCGGCGAAAGACATCGCCCGTGCTGCTGGTCGACGAAGTCGACCGCGCCGACGAGGAATTCGAGGCGTTCCTGCTTGAGCTCCTGTCGGACTTTCAGGTCACGATTCCCGAATTCGGCACGGTTACGGCGCTTTCGATCCCGCGCGTGGTGCTGACTTCCAACGCCACACGCGAGCTCTCGGACGCGCTGCGCCGCCGCTGCCTCTATCACTACCTCGATTTTCCGGACATCGATCGCGAGGCGGCGATTCTGCTCAACCGCCAACCCAACCTCGACGCCAATTTCGCCCTTCAGATCGCGCGCATGGTCGGAATGTTGCGCAAGGAAGAGCTGAAGAAGGTTCCAGGCGTCGCTGAAACGCTCGACTGGGCGGCCACCCTCGCTGGCCTTGAAGTCAAGGATCTGCATGACGACCCGGAGATTGTGCATGCGACGCTGATAGCGCTTTTGAAAACCCGAGAGGACCGCGCCTCGATCAGCCTGGAGACGACGAGCCGGCTCGTCGGCCAAGTCGCGTGAGAGGCGTCGCGTGATGGGCGCGGAGGGCTTTGCCGTGGAAGGACCCGGACCCGGTCCGGCGATGCGCAAGCGCCTTTCTGGATTTGTCGTCACCTTGCGCGACGCAGGCTTCGTCATTGGCCAAGCCGAAACGCAGGACGCGGCACGGCTGATGTGGAGCCCGATGGCCGAGCGGCCCGAACGCCTGCGCGCCGCGATGCGAACTCTGTTCGCTTCACGCCGAACGGAGCTTACCCGGTTCGACGAATTGTTCGACGCGTTTTGGCGCGGGCGCGGTGTGAAGAGCGCTGTGAGGATCAATACCGAGGCGCTCGCCGCCCGCTCACCGCGGCGTTTCGAGCAAGGCCCCGGCGCCGACGATCAGCGACAGGAGCCGACCCACATCGGCGAAGGCGGCGCTCCCGACGGCGCTTCGGTTGATGGCGGCGGGCGCCATGAAGGCGCGTCGGCGCGGGAGGCGATTTCCAGGAAGGACATCGCGGCGTTCGCGGGCGACAGGGAGCGCGCCCGAGCCGCGGAGCTCGCCGAACGCTTTGCGCGGGTGATGCGGACGCGGCTCACGCGTCGCGAGCGCGCACGCCGGCGCGGCCGGCGGCTCGACTTGCGCGCGACCATTAGGCTCAGCGTCGCGCATGGTGGCGAACCGCTCGACCTCAAATTTCGCCGGCGCAAGATCAAGCCGCTCAGACTCGTCGTCTTGCTCGACGCGTCCGGCTCAATGGAATCCTATATCGCGTTTTTCACCCGCTTCCTGCACGCCGTCACGCAGGTCTTTCGCGAGTCCGAGGCCTTCCTGTTTCATACGCGGCTTGCGCATGTTTCCTCCGCGCTGAGAGAACGCGATCCGGCTCGCGCGCTCGATCGCCTTGCGCTTATGGCGGCTGGCGTGGGCGGCGGCACAAAGATCGGCGAGTGCCTGGCGGCGTTCAATCGCATTCATGCGCGGCGCGTCATCCATTCCCGCACGTGCGTGATGATTCTTTCGGACGGATACGACACCGGGCCGCCGGAGCTGCTCTCGGCGGCGATGCGCGACCTGAGGCGGCGCTGCAGGCGCATCGTTTGGCTGAACCCTCTGACCGGGCGCGCCGGGTTCGAGCCCAGTGCGCGCGGCATGCAGGCGGCCCTGCCCTACCTCGACCTGTTTGCCCCCGCGCATAGTCTCGAGAGCCTCGCGGCGCTCGAGCCCTATCTGGCGAGAATATAATGGGCGTGCTCGAGGAAGCCGCGTTGCGTCAGGCCCAGGGCCAAACGTTCGCGCTCGCCACGGTCGTTCGCACCGTCTCCGTCACCGCCGCGAAGGCGGGCGCTAAGGCCTTGATCGGGCCGGACGGCTCGATCGAAGAAGGGTGGATCGGCGGCGGATGCGCGCGCGCCGCGGTCGTCAAGGCAGCGCGCCAATGCATGGCGGATGGCCAATCGCGGCTCGTCTCGATTGCGCCCAAAGACGCGCTTGCCGAACTCGGCGCCGCGGCGGGCGAGGAGCGCGGCGGCGTCTTCTACGCCAAGAATTCCTGCCCGAGCCAGGGCACGATGGACGTGTTCGTCGAGCCCGTTCTGCCGAGCCCGCGCCTCTTGATCCTCGGCGCCTCGCCGGTCGCCATGGCGCTCGCGAATTTAGCGCCCTCGATGGGCTTCGACGTCGCGGTGGCGGCGGCCCCGGAGGAGCATGACCGATTCGGTCCGGGCGTTCGGCGCCTCCTAGGCGTGGCGGCGCCGACCGAGGCCGGCGAGAACGCATTCGTCGTGGTCTCGACCCAGGGCGCAGGGGACCGCGCCGCGCTGAAAAGCGCGGCCTCGATGGACGCACGCTACCGCGCCTTCGTCGGCTCGCGCCGCAAAGCCGAAACGCTCAAGACCGAACTCGCCAAGGAGGGCGTATCCGAGGAAGCTTTGGCCGCGATCAAGGCGCCGGCCGGGCTCGACATCTCCGCGATCTCCGCCGATGAGATCGCGCTTTCCATTCTCGCGGAGATGGTCGCCGCCCGGCGCAGGCCCGAACGCCCATCGATTGAAGATGCGATCGATTAGCGTGGACGCGACCGGGTGAAGCAAGTCGTCGCATTCAAATAATCGTCATTGCGAGCGAAGCGAAGCCATCCGGGGGAACGCAGAGCCCCGAGACTCCTGGATCGCCACGTCGGCCTTCGGCCTCCTCGCGATGACGAACGGAGCGACCGGCTATGGATTTGGCTTCTGTTCCTGCGGCAACGGCTTGACCGGCGAGCCGGGGCCGATCTTCTGCAGATTGCCGACGATAACGCGTTCGCCTTCGCTTAGGCCCTTGGTCACGCTCACAAGGTCGCCGTCGATTGGTCCAAGTGTGAGAAGGCGCTGCTCGGCCTTGTCGCCCGCGCCGACGACATAGACGAACTTGCCCATCTGGTTCGAGCCCAGCGCCGTCTGGGGCGCCATGAACGCGTCGGGCTCGTCCCGGATGTGCAGCCGCACCCGCACGTACTGGCCCGGGAGCAGAGCGAAGTCGGGATTGGCGATGGTGACGCGCGCGGCGATCGTGCCCGTCGCCTTGTCGACCGTATTGTCGAGGAAGGTCAGTTCGCCCTTGCGGACCGTATCGCTCCCAGCGAGCGAAATCTCGGCGTCGACCTTGCCCGCGGCCCGCGCGGCGTTGATCTCGACCAGATCCGACTCGCTCGGATTGAAGGCGACATAGATCGGGTCGAGCTGAACCAGCGTGTTCAGCGCCAAGGTTGTCGGACTGACCAGCGCGCCCTTTGCGGCCTGGTTGCGCCCTAGCCGGCCGGCGAAAGGCGCACGGATTTCCGTATATCCCAGATTGAGCTTCGCCGCATCGATCGCCGCGTGGTCGAGCACCAGCTGCGCCTCGACCTGATGCATCGAGCTTGCCCTCTGATCGTAGGCGTCCTTGGTGACGAAACCGCTTTTGACGAGTTCCTCGCCGCGCCCGAAACTCGCCTTCGCATATTCGAGCGACGCCTGGTCGCGCTGCGCCTGCGCATTCGCCTGATCGAGCGCAGCCTGAAGGTCGCGCTGATCGATCTGGTAGAGAAGATCGCCGCTCTTGACGTCGGCGCCGTCTGCCGCGGGCTGCGCGTCGATGTAGCCCGACACGCGCGCCTGCAAGGCGATGCTGCGGATCGATTCGATGCGTCCGGGATAGTCGAGATAGATCGGCAGCGTCTTTTTGACGACCGGAACGACCGGCACCGGCATCGCCATCATGGCCGGCGCAGCAGCCGATTCCGTGGCGCCGTCCGCGTGATCGCCCGCGATGCGAAAGCCGACGACCGTTACAACGCCGATTGCGGCAAGAGCTGCGAGAGAGATCTTGAGGCGCATAGACAAGCTCCTGAGCGCTATTCGGCGGCTTCAGCGCGGGGCGCAAGATGAGCGCCGGCGTGTGGCGCAGCCGCTGCCGCCGCCGCCTCGCGTCCCTCGCGAGCGCGTTCGATAAGGGCGTAGAAAACGGGCACGAAGATCAGCGTCAGCAAAGTCGCTGCGACCATGCCGCCGAACACGGCTGTGCCGAGCGACTGCCTGCTCGCGGCGCCCGCGCCGCTGGCAAACATCAGCGGCAGCACGCCGAAGATGAAGGCGAAGGCGGTCATCAGGATCGGGCGCAGGCGCAGCCGCCCCGCCTCCATCGCGGCCTCGACGACGGGCAAGCCTTCCTCGCGGCGACGTTTGGCGAATTCGACAATAAGAATCGCGTTTTTCGCCGCGAGGCCGATCAGCATGACAAAGCCGATCTGCGAATAGACGTCGACCTGCATCTGGCGGACATAGATCGCGCCGAGCGCGCCGACCAGCGCCAGTGGCGCGGACGAGAGCACCATGAAGGGCATCGACCAGCTCTCATATTGCGCGGCGAGGATCATGAACACGAAGAAGATCGCGAGCGCCAACACGATCGTGGCGAGCGAGCCGGCGCTGAGCTCCTGGAACGTGACGCCCGTCCATTCGTAACCGAAATCGCGCGGCAACGCCTCGGCCGCCGCGCGCTGCATCGCAACCACCGCTTGGCTCGAGCTGAATCCTGGCGCGGGCGCGCCGTTGATCAGCGCGGAGGCGTAGTTGTTGTAATGCGGCACGGTCTCCGGCCCGACGATTGGCTTGAGAGTTCCAAGCACGTTCAAGGGAATCATGCCGCCAGTGGAATTGCGAACATAGAGCTTGCTGAGATCCGACGGAGAGGCGCGTGATTTTGTGTCGGCTTGCATCGTGACGCGGAACGTGTGGCCGAACAGGTTGAAGTCGTTCACATAGAGCGAGCCAAGATAGATTTGCAGCGTATTGAAGACGTCCGGCAGGCTGAGGCCGAGCAGCTTCGCTTTCGTCCGGTCGAGGTCATAAAAGAGCTGCGGGGTCGAAGCGGAGAACGAAGTGAACATCGATTGCGGGTTAAGTTCCGGCTGTTTGCGAGCCGCGGCAATCAGGGCCTGAGTCGCTTCGCTCAACTGCGCGCCGCCGCGCCCCGCCAGATCCTCGACCTCGAATTCGAAGCCTCCGGTCGTGCCCAGCCCATTCACCGAAGGCGGATCGAAGCTCAGCGCAAAGGCTTCCGGAATTGCGAGCAGCTTCGGACGCACCGAGGCGACCAAAGCGGACGCGTTCTCTTCCGGCCCTCGCTCGCTCCACGGCTTCAGCACCGCAAATTCGACCGCCGAGTTGGACTGCGCCGCGTTGGTCAGAAAATTGAGGCCGCTGATGAAGCCGGCAATCTGAACGCCTGGCGTCGCCTGCAGGATGTCGCGCACTTTCTGCGCCACGGCGTCGGTGCGCTCGAGCGCCGATCCGTCCGGCAATTGCACGATGACGAAGAAATAGCCTTGATCCTCAACCGGCAGAAAGGTCGTCGGGATGGCCCGCGACAGCATGTAGGCGCCGCCCACGAAGAGAAAAAATATACCGACCAGCGCCCACCCGAAGCGAATGAACTGGCGCACGCAGCGCGCGTAAAAGTTCGCGAGCCATTCGAAGCCAGCGTTGAACCAGCGGAACAGAACAAACTGGCCTTTCGGGCCATGGCGCAGAAACGCGGCGCTGAGCGCCGGGCTCAACGTCAGCGAGTTGAAGGCCGAGATCCCGACGGAGATCGCGACGGTCAGGGCGAACTGGTTATAGAGGCGGCCCGCAACGCCAGGAATGAAGGCGACGGGAATGAAAACCGCCATCAACACAGCCGTCGTGGCGATGATCGGCCCGGTCACCTCCGACATGGCTTTTCTCGCCGCCTGAAGCGGCGGCAAACCGGCTTCGAGCTGGCGCTCGACATTCTCGACCACGACGATCGCGTCGTCGACGACGAGGCCGATGGCGAGCACCATGCCGAGCAGGCTCAGCATGTTGAGCGAGAAGCCGAAAATCTGCATCACCGCCAGCGTCGCGATGAGCGACACAGGGATCGCGATCGTCGGGATGATCGTCGCGCGCCAGCTCTGCAAAAAGATGAAGACGACCATCACGACGAGGAGCAGCGCCTCGATCAACGTGATCACCACGTCATGCATCGCGGCGGACACGAAGCGCGTCGTGTCGTAGTGCATTGCGTACGCAATGCCTGGCGGGAAGCGCTTCGAAAGCTCCTCCATCTTCGTCTTGACCTGCTTCTGCAGGTCGAGCGCGTTCGAGCCCGGCATCTGGAAGATCGCCATCACGACGGTGGGATCTTTGCCGAAGAAGGCGGATGATGAATATTGCAACGCGCCGAGTTCGACGCGCGCGATATCCCGCAGGCGCACTACGGCGCCGGACACGGGGTCGGCGCGGACGATGATGTTGGAAAATTCCTGCGGATCGGTGAGCCGCCCCTGGGCGTTGACCTGCAGTTCAAAAGAAGTCCCGGGAGGAGCCGGCGACTGGCCGATCTTTCCGGCGGCGACCTGAACGTTCTGCTCGGCGATCGCATTCTGGACCTCGACGGCGGTGACGCCGAGATTGGCGAGCTTGTCCGGGTCGAGCCAGACGCGCATCGAATAGCGGCGCTCGCCGAACATCTGGACGTCGCCAACGCCTGGAAGCCGCTTCAACTGATCGACGATTTGCAAGTACGCGTAGTTCGACAGCGTCACCGAATCGACCGATCGATCCGGCGAGACGAGATTGACGATGAGAACGAAGTTCGGATTCTGCTTCTTGATCGTCACCCCGCCCTGGTTGACGATCGCCGGCAGCGAGGACGCCGCCTGCGACACGCGGTTCTGCACATCGACCGCGGCGATGTTGAGCGGGTAGCCGACCTTGAAGGTGACGGTGATCGTCGAGGAGCCGTCATTCGAGCTCGCCGAGGACATGTAGGTCATGCCCTCGACGCCGTTGATCTGCTCCTCGAGCGGGGTCGTCACCGTGTCGGCGACGACCTGGGCGCTCGCGCCAGGGTAATTGGCGCTGACAACGACCTGCGGCGGCGTAATCTCCGGGAATTGCGAGACCGGCAGCAGGAAAAAGCAGATCGCGCCCGCGAGCACGAGGATCGCGGCAATCGCCGACGCAAAGATCGGGCGTTGGATGAAAAAGCCGACCACGGGAGCGCCTCGGCTTTATGGGAGCAAGGTCAGCCGCAGAGGGATGCTCCGCACTCGCCGCCTGTTGCGCGCGGCGTGGGTCGCATCAAGAGGAGGGGTCCTCGAAAAAAGCCCCGCCGGCCGAGGTCTTGCCCGACCTGCACGACGCCTCCGCGTCGCGAATTGGCAAGCCGGCGAGCGGTCTTATCCAGCAGAGTTTTGAGCATTTGGGGTTCCACGTGATCGGCGCGCATGACCTTCTGAATAAGCGAGTCCGCCAGAAGGTCGTCGATGGTCTCGGCGCTTCGATACGCCATGGCGGGTGTTCCTTTCGACTGCATCCGGGCAGTTACCGCGCGGCGGTTTGACTCGGCAAGCGCGGAATGGTACCGGTCGGTATCGCTTACTGATACCGATCGGTAACAGGTTCGTCAAGCACCATGAATAAAGAAAAATCGAGTTCCGATCCTGAGGTACAAATCTCCAGGGCCGGGAAGCCCCGCGACCGCATCTTCGACTGCGCGCAGGACCTTTTCCACCGCAAGGGCATCCGAGGCGTGGGCGTCGAAGCGATCGCCGAGGCCGCGGGCACCAGCAAGATGGCGCTTTACCGTCACTTCGATTCGAAAGACGAACTTATTATTGAGTATCTGAACTACAAAGGGCGAAAGTCGGACGAAATCTGGGCTGAAATCGAAGCCCAGAATCCGGGGGACCCGAGTGGTCAACTTTACGGTTTCGTGGACAAGGCCGCAATCTTTATCGCTGGGGACGAGCGCGGCTGCGATCTCGCCAACGCCGCGATCGAATTGACGGAGCAGGGTCATCCCGGTCTGCGGGTGATCGAGGAATTCAAGATGCGTCAGCGTGAGCGCCTGGCGAATCTGTGTAAGGCCGCCGGCGCCTCGCAGCCGGAGCTTCTCGCCGACACCCTTTTTCTCCTGATCGAGGGCGCGCGGGTGAGCCGACGCAGTGTCGGAACAAATGGCCCCAGCGCCAATCTCGTGCGCACCAGCCGGGGCGTCATCGCCTCCTTTGGCGTTCCGGTTCCCGACCCTCGCCAATCGATTCTGGAACCTCTGCCGACCGCCCAGTAGGCCCGCCTGGTCGAGAGCCTCCGCCATTTGCGCGACCTTCGCTCTATTGCGACAGGAGCTTAGTCCTCGAAAGCCAGCCGTGATCCAAACGACACCGGGCGCGTCCGCCAAGAGCATCCTGCGCTTGGGTCGAATCGGAGCCGGATTCCCGAATCAGCGAGATTTTGATTCAACCTGTTGGCTGGGCCTAGCCCAGCAGGAGATGGCAAAGCCTTATTCGCAAGACTTGCGTGACCGCGTGATTGATGCGGTGGTGAGGGGCGAAATGAGCCGCCGCGCGGCAGCCCGCCGCTTCGAGACAAGTGAATCGCCGGCGCTGCACGCGGCATCGTCGAGAGCGTCAAGGTACTATCGCCAGCTCCATGCCATCGACGCCACGAGCGGAGCGTCGGGCGTTACGATGCGCGCGTTCGGCATGTTCAGAGAGTTCGGCGCCGCCGTCCACGGCTCGACGCAAATTCCGTCGTCCTCCATGTCATAGATGATCCAATCCTCGCAGTCGGAACTGACGGTAAGCTCTAATTCGCCGGGCCAGCGCACGACGGGGGCGGCGTGCAGCACGGCTGGCATGGCCTCGCGCGCATCCAATTCGATACGGAACGTTGCCCGGCGCGCGCTCAGTTGAGTTTGCTGAACGACCCGGCGCGCCCAAGGCCAGGGTCGCTAAGTTCGATGGTCAGTTCGCCATCGCCGGTCACTTGCCACGGCCGTTCCGTGACCAGCCCGTGCAGGGCGTGCGGCCCCGCGTTGGCGGTGAAGCGGTGCTGGGCTCCGCCATAATCCAATCGCGCGTCGCGGAGCCGGCCGACCCAGGGCGCCATCACGAAACTGCCAAAGTGGAACACGTCCTTACCCTGCGCCACCAGAAGTTCATGGTCGCCGACCACGAACGAAGTCAGCCGACCGCCATCGGCTGGGTTAAAGGTCGCGGCGCAATCTTCAGCCGTAAGCCGCATGGTCCTCCTCATTGCGAAGTTCACCCCAAGGACGACAACGAGGATTGTTCTGCTGATCACCCCAGCGCAGCGAGTTGTGTCACGCGCTCAAGGTCTGCGTCGGCGCTCGAGAATTGGCCCATGATACGACCCCGCGCAGGCACGATGACTTCGTCGGCGACCGACCCCGCCTGCTGGAGATTGTGCATAATCAAGATGACGGCTTAGCCGGCCTCGCGAGCGCGCCGGACCTGATCGAGCACCTGCTGGGTCTGGCGAGCGGCGAGCGCCGCGGTCGGCTCGTCGAGGATCAGGCAGCGCGATCCGTAAACGATAGCGCGAGCGATCGCGCCAGCTTGCTTCTGGCCGCCGGACAACGTTGCGGCCGGGTCGCTCATGCGAGTGCGGAGCAACAATAACGTTGCGAGCCCCGCGACCACGAGGAACCATACGATCGACATCCGATAGCCAAAGATCGAATGCGAAGTCGGCTCGCGTGAGAAGATTCCGTCCATGCGCTCGGCCTTGTCGATCAGGTTCACGTGCGGTTCGATCCCGCGCTCATCCACCAGCTGACCGACCATCTCGGCAGAGCGGTAGCCCCATCGGCGAGCAGGCGCGACGGGATGACGTCGAACTGTTCGGCCATGCGGTCGAGCATTAGTCAATGGCCCGCGTGAGAAGGCCTTCCTCTAGAGGGTGCGGCGGTCCCCATCACATGCGGCGGCCAGGATTATCGCGAAGTCGGACTCCTGGTTGGTCGAAAAGAACAACCTCAAGTCAGACCAAACAAGCGAAGCCGCGCTATCCCTCAAAGACCCCCGAGCGCTATATGGATCGGAATAAATCGAGCTAACAAGGGACGGTCAGACAATGGGCGAGCCTTTCCAACGTGAACGGCCGAAAAGAGACTTCCCGCAAGACTATGCGGCCCACGACATCATTGGTTATCTTCTTGACAATGCGGACGAACTCTCGAAGGCGCACGGCAAGATAGCCGACGCGATCCTGCACCACCCGACTATTTTCGTCGAGAAGCCGATCGAGGATCTGGTGACATGGCTTGGCGTGTCGGCCCCGACGATCACGCGCTTCAGCCGGGCAATCGGATGCGAGGGCTTGCGCGACCTGAAGCTCAAGGTCATGAGCAGCCTGCGGGTCGGGATGCGCTACCTGGAGCCGCTGACGCCACCGGGCACGCTGGCGGAGGTGCAGGAACGGGTTGTCCTGCGCGCCCAGCGCGCGGTTCTGGCGGCGCAGAAGACGATCGATATCGTCATGCTCGACCGGGTCATCGACGCGCTGACGCGCAGCCACATGATCTACGCTTTCGGCAGCGGCGGCGTGTCGAGCTGGATGGTGGAGGAAGTTCATAACCGCCTGTTCCGCCTCGGCCTGCGCATCACCAGCAGCAGCGATCACCAGATGCAGATGATGCTGGCGGCGACGGTCGAGCGCGGTGACGTCGTGTTCTGCTCTTCGCTCAGCGGCAACAATGCTGAAGTCATCAAGGCGATGCGGATCGCTGCGGACTATGGCGCGACGACCATTGCACTCACGGTGCGAGA
This sequence comes from uncultured Alphaproteobacteria bacterium, assembly GCA_963833955.1. Lineage (GTDB taxonomy): Bacteria > Pseudomonadota > Alphaproteobacteria > Rhizobiales > Beijerinckiaceae > Roseiarcus. The sequence continues at coordinate 202,092 of CAWHZY010000011.1, forward strand.
CACGCCATTGGTTAGGGCCGTCGCCCTCCCTCTCGCGCTCGATATCGCTGACGATGGCGACGTGCTCGGTCCGACTTGCCTTCGCTACGCCTTCCTGGCGGCGGTTGACATGTTGGCTTATGGCGCGGCGATCCGAAGCTCCCGCGCGCAGGAGAAACTGAGGCGCATCAAGCAGCAGTATACGACTTTTCGAGACACCGACGACACGCAGCCGGTCTCGGACTGAACGCTTGCTTATTTTTTGAGTTTTTGATCATTTTTGTAGGCAATTCTGCCGAAATTGTTGGTCGCTTGGCGCTCATCGCGCGCTTTCTGATCGCAAAATAAAAAATAAGCTAGGCAGAAGGAGAGAGTCCTGACATCATCGGCCGAAGCCTGCACATGGGAGACCGCATCGTGACCTCTCCGCTCAACGCTTTCCTCATCTCGCGTCGACGGGTGCTGCAAAGCGGGGCGGCCCTCTCAGCCGTTGCGCTCGCGGGCCGAAGCGCCTTGGCCGCGCCTGCAAAGCCTCTGACCTTCATCGGCTGGCAATATCATCCGGAAATCGTCGACCAGAACGTCGACATCTTCAAGAAGCTCTACGACGAGGCCGTCACCTACGAGCTCGTCTCCGGCGACTATCATCCTGTCGTGGAGACGAAGCTCACCGGCGGCCAGCACGTCGACATGATGTATTCCGAGGAGGACCACATCGCGCGCTGGAACGCGGCCGACTGGACCCGCGACTTCGAAGGCCTGCCCGACATCGACGCGATCAAGGCCGCGATGTTTCCGGTCGCCGTCGCCTCGCTGTCGCTGCCTAACGGCAAGATCGCGGGCCTGCCTTATTACGCCGGCCACGACGCCTTCATCTACAACGAGGAGCATCTTTCGAAGGCAGGCCTGCAGGTTCCCGACAGCTGGGACAGTCTGCTCGACGCTTGCCGCAAGCTCAAGAAGGACGGGATCTCGGACGCGCCCTACAACAGCGCCTGGGGTCAGAAATGGCCCGAGCTGTCCTGGAGCCTGTTTTCCTGCTGGTACTCGGAGGGCGCGCCCGTTTTCGACGACAAGAGCGAGTTCGTCGACGACGCCTCCCTCCGCAAGGTGCTCGAATTCCACAGGACCCTTTACAAGGAGCAGCTCGTCGCGCCCGATATCATGACCCAGCCGGACGAGGGCGTGCCGAGCTATGCGACGGGGCGCCACACGTTCATGATCCTGCACGACTACGACCAGAAGGTCGCCAACGACCCGAAGATGTCGAAGGCCGCGGGCAAGGTGAAGAATGCGCTCATGCCCGGCAAGACGCATTCGACCTTCGCCTGGACCGCCGCTTACCTAATGGCCAAGGAGCCCATCGACGTCGACCGGGCCTGGACCCTCGTGCGGTTTTTCGGCGGCAAGGCGAAGGATGGGCAATATCACGTCATCAAGCGCTGGGCGCTCGAGTTCGGTCTCGGCTCCGGCTACAAGGAGGTCATGGCCGATCCAGACGTGGTCGCCAGCTTCTCGAAATGGCGCGACGTCGACATTTCCAACAAGCAGCTTCAGCTGGCCACCTCCCGCAAGATCGCGAAGACAATCTGGTTCCCGGAATGGGACCTGTTCATGATGCAGCACGTGCAGGATTACATCCGCGGCGCCGGCTCAACTGACGAACTCGTTGCGCAGTTGAGCGGCAAGGTCGGCGAACTCAAGAAGCAGTACCAATAGGCCGCCTCAGAGCGAGGTTGACCGCAGGAAAGCCATGTCTGCCGCTGGAGCGCTCGACAAAGCTGACGGCGTGACCGCTCAGGCCGCGAACCCTCCCTTGGCGCAGCCGCTCCGCCCGCAACGGACGCGCGTTCCGGGTTTTGCCTATCTCACTGTTGCGCCGACGCTGTTGGTGGTGGCGATCGTGGTCGGCGGCCCGCTCGTCTACAGCTTTTATCTGAGCCTCCACCGGACCAATCCGATCACGAAGAAATGGCTCTTCGTAGGGTTCGGCAACTATGCCGCTGCGATCGCGAACCCGGACTTCTGGGCGGCGATTGGGCGGACCGTTTATTTCGCCGGCTTTACGCTCGTTGGTTCGACCTTGCTCGGCTTGGCGATGGCGCTCGTGCTCAACCAGCGCTTCCTCGGACGGGGACTGCTCCGCAGCTTTGTGCTGGTTCCGTGGGCCATGGCTCCCGTGTCGGTCGGCGTCTTGTGGTCGTTCGTCTATGCCGGTGACTATGGAGCGTTGACCGGCCTTCTCGACGATCTCGGATTAGGGCGGTTCGCGCTGCCATGGCTTGGCGACGGCTTTCGCGCCCTCAATCTTGTCGCCCTCACACAAGTCTGGAGCCAGGCGCCGCTGACGGCGCTCATGCTGCTGGCTGGCCTGCAATCGATGCCCGACAGCCTGCGCCGCGCCGCCATGCTGGACGGCGCCGGCCCGGTCGCGCGTTTCTTCGCGATAACACTGCCCTGGCTGAAACCGAACCTTCTGTTCATCTCGATCGTGACGACCATCAATTCGCTGATGGCTTTCGACATTCTCTGGATCATGACGCGCGGCGGCCCGGGCGCGGCGACGACGGTGCTATCCTGGCTTGGCTACGTCACGGCCTTCCAGTTCCTGCGATTCGGCGAAGGGGCGAGCCTCCTGTATTTCCTCACGGCGCTGAGCTTCCTCTTGGCGATCGTGTATTTCGTGGTTTTCAGCCAGCGGCGCGCTCGTCTGCGTCCTGCCCTCCGCGGCGGTCGAGGACGTGCAGCCCGCTATTCTTGCGGCGCGCGTTCGCGCCGCTCCGGCTCCTCCGGCCTCGCTCGGCGCTTACCGAGTTCGGCGCGCATTGCCTGCTCCGCTCTCGCGCGCGCTCGGCCGCGGCGGTTTTGCTCTGATGGCCATCGTCATTTTCCTGTGGTCCGCGCTTCCGGTGCTCGCGCTCATCCTCATGAGCCTCACGCCTGCGAGCGACCTTATTCGCACCCCGCCAACTCTTGTGCCGAGCACAATAACGCTGCAGAATTTCCAGACGGTGCTGCTGCCCCAATCGGGCGCGCAGTTCTCGACGAGTGTGCAGGCGAGGCGGGTTCCTCTCTCGATATTCAACAGCTTCGTCGTGGGCGCGAGTGTTTCGGTGATCTGCGTCGCGCTCGGCACTTTCGCGGGTTACGCCTTCGCCCGCTTTGGCAAAGCCAGATTTTTTCGCGCGAGCCTTTGGGCGCTCCTGCTGACCCGCATGACTCCAGCGCTCACACTCGTGCTGCCGTTCTTCATCTGCTACCGCACGCTTTCGCTGATCGACACCCGCACGGGCCTCATCATCGCCTACTCGTCCTTCCTGCTGCCGCTGAGCGCCTGGATGATGCGCAGCTATTTCGAGGGCGTACCAATGAGCCTCGACCGTGCGGCGGTGATCGACGGATGCTCGTGGTTCGGCATGATGACGCGCGTGCTCGTGCCCGTGGTGCGCCCGGGCATCGTGGCCGCGATCATCTTCTGCTTTCTCGCGAGCTGGAACGAGTTCCTGTTCGCGCTGATCCTGACGTCAACGCCAAATGCGCAGACGATCCCGGTCGTGATCTCCGGCTTCCTCAGCCAGGCGCAGTTCTATGAATACGGCCCGATGTTCGCGGCAAGCGTACTGTCCATTCTTCCCCCAGTGCTGGTCGCCTTCTTCTTCCAGCGTTTCCTCGTCCAGGGTGCGCTCTCTGGCGCGGTGAAGGGTTGACGCCATGAGCGCGATCACCATCGAAAGCGTGAGCAAGAGCTATGGGACGACGCCCGTGCTGCACGCGCTCGACCTCGAAATTCCCGACGGGGCCTTCGTTTCGTTTCTCGGGCCATCGGGCTGCGGGAAGAGCACCCTTCTCTTTTGCATCGCCGGCCTTGAAGAGATTTCCGACGGCCGAATCCTATTCGACGGCCGCGACATGACTCCGGTTGCGGCGCGCAACCGGAACATCGCGCTCGTATTCCAGGACTATGCGCTCTATCCGCACATGTCGGTGCGCGAAAATCTGGCCTTCCCCTTGCGCCAGCAGAAGGCCGAGGAGCAGGCGATCACGACCCAAGTCGCCTGGGCCGCAGATCTGCTCGGGCTCAACCCGTTCCTCGACCGCTCGCCCGCGGAATTGTCAGGCGGCCAACGACAACGCGTCGCGGTGGGGCGCGCCATCGTTCGGCATCCGGCGGCGCTCCTTATGGACGAGCCGCTCTCCAACCTCGACGCGAGCCTGCGGGTGAAGACGCGCACCGAGATCAAGCGGCTGCAACGCGAGCTCAAAATCACCGTCGTCTTCGTGACGCACGACCAGGAGGAGGCGATGGTGATGTCGGACCGCATCGCGGTCATGAACAATGGCGTGCTTCAGCAGTTCGACGAGCCGATGAAAATCTACCGCGCTCCGATGAATGTCTTCGTCGCCGGCTTTATCGGCTCGCCGCAGATGAATCTGCTTCCAGGCGAGATGGCGCCGGGGGGACATGGCGCGGGGCGCCTCGTTGGCGTGCGCCCTCACGATCTCGCCCCGACGGCGAACGGCGGGTCGGACACCTTCACGCTTAAGGGGGAACTCGCGCTTATCGAGCCCGCCGGCCCGCTGCACTATCTCGACGTCGATGTCGGAGGCCAGATGGTCAAGGCGACCTGCGCCGACCCCAACGGGCTCTGTCCCGGCGCCGCAGTCACGCTCTCTGCGCCAGTCCAAGCGGTACACCTGTTCGACCGCGAGAGCGGCCTGCGCGTCAACGCCTGACACCTCAAAGAAAGATCCATGGCCTTCGATCTCATCCTCCGCAACGGTCGCGATCATCGACCCCTCGCAGAATCTCGACCGCGTCGCCGACGTCGCCTTCGCCGGCGGAAAGGTGGCGAAGGTCGGCGAGCGCCTCGAATCCGAAGGCGCCGAAGTTCGCGACGTGTCTGGCCTCATTGTCACGCCAGGCCTCATCGATCTGCACACGCACGTTTACTGGGGAGGCACGTCGCTCGGCATCGACGCCGAGGATTTCGCGCGCCGCAGCGCAGTCACGACCTGCGTCGACACCGGCAGCGCGGGGCCGGGCAATTTCGCCGGCTTCCGCAAGCACGTCATCGAGCGGAGCGCGGTGCGCATCCTGCCCTACCTCCACGTGTCCTTCGCCGGGATCTACGCTTTCTCAAAGCGCATCATGGTGGGAGAGGGACACGACATCCGGCTGCTCGCTGCGCGGGACTGCATCGACGTGGTCGAAGCCAACCGCGACCTCATCGTCGGCATCAAGGTCCGCATTGGGCGGACGGCAAGCGGAGCAGCGGGAATCGTGCCGCTGGACGTCGCCGAACAGGTCGCCGACGAGACCGGCCTGCCGATGATGGTGCACATCGACGAGCCGCCGCCATCCTACGAGGAGGTCGTCGCGCGGCTGCGTCCCGGAGACGTGCTGACCCACTGCTTTCGCCCTTTTCCAAACGCGCCGATCGACGGCAAGGGCAAGATCAAGCCTGCGGTGCTGGCCGCACGACAGCGCGGCGTCACCTTCGACGTCGGCCACGGGAAGGGCTCGTTCGGCTGGAAGACCGCGCGCGCCATGCTTGCTGAAGGCTTCGCGCCCGACACGATCTCGTCGGACATCCACACGTTGTGCATCGACGGGCCTGTTTACGACCAGGTCACGACACTGTCGAAGTTCCTGGCGCTTGGCATGCGCCTGCGCGACGTGATCGCGGCGTCCACCGTAAACGCCGCAGCGGCGCTCAATCGCCCCGAACTCGGAACGCTCAAGCCCGGCGGCGTCGGGGACGCCAGCATTCTGTCGCTCGAGCAGGGCGAGTTCCATCTCGAGGACGTCGTCGGCGAGGTCGTCACGACGGGCGAGCGCCTGTTCGCCAAGGGCGTCGTCATCGGCGGCCGATGGTGGCATCCCTAACCGGAAGGAATGTAGCGCTCCATGGACACGTTGCGGAATTTCATCGATGGCCGCTGGACCGATGCGCCGGAGCGCGCGCCAGCTATAAACCCCGCTACGGGGCAGCAGATCGCGTGGCTGCCGAAGAGCGACCGCGCGATCGCCCGCGACGCAATCGCGGCGGCCAAGCGGGCGCGGGCGGGATGGGCGAAGACGTCGGTGTGGAAACGCGCCGAGATGTGCTTCGCCATCGCGGCTTCGATCGACGAGAGCCGCGCCCAGATTGCGCGCACACTGAGCCAGGAGCAGGGCAAGCCGCTTCCGCAAGCCATCGGTGAGGTCGCCAAGGCGGCCGACGGCTTCCGGCTCGCCGCGGAACTCGTTCGCCAGATGAAGGGCGAGACGTTGCCGGCCGAGGACCCGACCAAGCTCGTCATGACGCTACGCCAACCTCGGGGTGTCTACGCGGTCATCACGCCGTGGAACTATCCGGTGAACATTCCGGTCGAGTACCTGGGACCTGGACTCGCCACCGGCAATACGATCGTCTGGGTTCCAGCGCCGACAACCTCGATGGCTGCCGTCGAGCTCATGCGAGCGATCGAGGCCGCAGGTCTGCCTGCCGGCGTCCTCAATCTCGTGATCGGCGAAGGGCCGGTCGTCGGCGACGAGATCGTCTCGCATCCAGACACGGCGGGGATCGGCTTCACCGGCAGTGCGGCGACCGGGCGGCGCATCGCGGAGCGGGGCGCGGGCAAACCGATGCTGCTCGAACTCGGCGGCAACGGCCCTCTGCTAGTGTTCGAGGACGCCGATCTCAAGCGCGCCGCGACGGCGGCGGCCAACGGCGCCTTCTCGAACGCGGGACAGATCTGCGCCGCAACCGGCCGCGTACTGGCGCATGAGAGCGTCGCCGACGAGCTGGCCGAGCGCATCGCGGGCCATGCGCGCAACTACATCCTTGGCGACCCGCTGCATCAGGGCGTCACGATGGGGCCGCTCAACAACCCGAAGGTCGCGGCCAAAGTGCGCGAGCACGTGGACGAGGCCGTCGCCGCGGGCGCGAATGTGGTGACGGGCGGCAAGCCGCGCCCCGACCTTGGCAGCGAGCTCTTTTTCGAGCCCACGGTGCTGACCGGCGTGACGCGGGAGATGCGCATCAACCGCGAGGAGACGTTCGGGCCGGTCACGCCCATCCTCTCCTTCCGCGACGACGACGAGGCGATGTCGCTCGCGCTCGACAGCGAATACGGCCTTTCCGTCGGCGTCTTCACGCGTGACATGGACCGGGCTTTGCGCTTCGCCGAGGCCATTCCGGCGGGCATCGTCAATATCAACGACTCCAGCACCTATTGGGAGATCCACCTGCCATTCGGAGGCGGCTCGGGCACGCGCAGCGGCGTCGGCCGGCTCGGCGGCCGCCTGACGCTGGAAGCGATGACGGAGATCAAGATGATCACCGTTACGCGCGCGATATGAAGGAGGCCGGATGACCAATGTAAGCGGGCTCGAAACCACGCCTGAGGTCGGCGACGAAAACCTCGGGCCCGCGGGTGCGGCCACGCTCATCGCGGATTTTGTCGACGTGCTGATCCCCGGCGAGGGGCTCTGGCCCTCGGCGAGCTCGGTCGGCGTCCAAGGCCAGCTGGCGCTGCGGCTGATGGAGGAGCGCGGCAAGAACGCGTTGCCGACACTCGTGAAGGCGATCGAGGCCGCCGGCGGCCCGCTCGAGAAGCTCGACGAGGCGGCGCGCGTCGCGGTCGTACAGCGTTTTGAAGAGGCCGAGCCGGACTTGTTCGGCTGGGTGAGGGACGCGGCCTATATCGCCTATTACGAGAACCCGTTCGTCGCCGAGGCGATCGTTCTCTCAGGCCACCCCTACGAGTTGCGCCCGCACATCAAGGGCTATCCCGTCCGGCGTTTCGATCCGGCGCGCGACGCGCCGCGGCACGGCCGTGGGCGCTACACCAAGACCGCGGACGTGCGCCGCGTGGACATCAGCGGCCTCGATCTCGAGAGCAACCGAACCCAAGCCTGGGGCCTGAAGCGATGACCAAGAGCCAGGATTGCGATGTGCTGATTGTCGGCGCGGGCGCCACCGGCGCGCTCGCCGCCACGATTCTCGCGCAGGGCGGCCTCGACGTGCTGTGTCTCGAGCAGGGCGCTTGGGTCGAGCCGGGAGATCATCCCCACTACAGCTCGGATTGGACCTGGCAGCGACGCACGAACTGGAGCTCCGACGTCAACAAGCGCCATCATCCCGACGACTATCCGGTCGAGACGAACTCCTCGCAGGTCTTGATGTGGAACGGGGTCGGCGGCTCGACCAATGTCTATAGCGCGATCTGGCCGCGCTTCCGGCCCTCCGACTTCCGCAAGGGCGACGAGCACGGTCTGGCGCCGAACTGGCCGATTTCCTACGAGGACCTCGCGCCTTTCTACGAAAAGGCCGATCGTCTGATCGGCACGAGCGGCCTCGCCGGCGACCCCGCCATGCCGCCGCGCGACCCGTGCCCCACCGGGCCGTTGCCTTTCACCCGCGCCGCTGGCCGGCTCGCCGAGGCCTTCGACAAGCTCGGCTGGCATTGGTGGCCGGCCGAGGCCGGCGTCATCTCGGAAAACTATGACGGCCGCCCCGCCTGCAACGGCTGCGGCGTCTGCAACGGCTGCCCGCGCGGCTCGATGAGCAAGTTCTCGATCTCGATATGGCCCAAGGCCCTGCTTGCCGGAACGCGGCTGCGCACTTATGCGCGCGCGCTCAAGATCGAGAAGGGGCCGGACGGGCGGGCCACGGGCGTCCATTTCGTCGACCGCAATACCGGCCGCGTCGAATTCCAGGGCGCGAAGCTCGTCATCATCGCGGCCAATGGCGTCGGGACGCCGCGCCTTCTGCTCGCCTCCGACAATCTCGCCAATTCCTCCGATCAGGTCGGGCGCAACCTTCTCCACCACACGCTGGTCACCTCCGAGTTCTGGGTCGACGAGCCGATCGAGAGCCATATGGGCTATGTCGCCTCGCTGCTCGGCCGCGAATTCGCCGAGACGGATGTGAGCCGCGGCTTCGTCAACGGCTTCCAGTTCAACTGCCTGACAAACACGTCGTCGGCGGGCGAGGCGGCGGCCGGCTGGGCGTCCAACGCGAAGGCGCCCTGGGGCCGGGGCCACCATGACTGGTTTGAGCGTCATTTCTCGCACGGCATCGGCGTGCACGCGATCGGCGACGACTTGCCGAATCCCAACAACCGGGTGACGATCGACCCGGCTGTGCGAGATTCGTATGGCCTACCTGCCGCGAGGCTGTTCTACGAGCCCGGCGAGAACGACCGGCGAATGATGAACTTCATGCTCGACCGCATGGAGGACATCGCCAAAGCAGCCGGCGCCTTCGACTACAAGGCGACTGACTATCGCGACGAGAACGGCGTGTACCGCACCCCGGCATGGCACATGATCGGCACCTGCCGGATGGGCGCGGACCCCGAGCGCTCCGTCGTCAACAAGTGGAACCAGAGCTGGGATGTGCCCAACCTGTTCATCGTGGACGGCAGCGTGGTCGCGACCGGCGGCGTCGTCAATCCGACGCCGACCATCTCGGCACTCGCGCTCCGCGCCGCCACCTATATCCGCGACAATTTCCGGGAGCTCTCGATGACGACCCGCCCGATGGCGGCTTGAGCGGCGCCATGCTTCAGCCGCCTCCCGCCGAGCCGGGCGCTCCGATCGACGAGGTCGACACGCCCGCCCTTCTCATCGACCTTGACGCGTTCGAGAAAAATCTCGACCTCATGGCGACGCTCGCGCGCGAGGCCGGCGTCAAGCTTCGGCCGCACGCAAAGACGCACAAGTCGCCAGTCATCGCGCGTCTCCAAATGATGCGCGGCGCCGTCGGCCAATGCGTCCAGAAGGTGGCGGAAGCGGAGATCCTGGCCTGGGGCGGCGTCGGGGACATTCTCATCAGCAACGAGGTCGCCGGCTCCCGCAAACTTGCCCGTTTCGCTGCGCTTAGCCGCATCTGTACGGCGGCGATCTGCGTCAACTCCGAGGCCGGCGTCGCGGCGCTCGAAGCGGCGGCCGAGGACGGAGGGCTGCGCCTTGCGGCGCTCATCGAGATCGATGTCGGCATGGACCGCTGCGGCATCCCGCCTGGCCCGGCCGTCACCGCTCTCGCGCAACGGATCGCAGCCAGCCGCTGGCTGCGCTTCGATGGCCTGCAGGCTTACCAGGGACGCGCGCAGCATCAGCGCACGCCGGATGAACGGCGCGCGAGCATCGCGCGGGCCGCAGTGCTCGCTGGCGAAACAGTGGCCGACCTCAAGGACGTGGGTCTCTGTTGCCCCATCGTCGGAGGCGCGGGGACCGGCACCTTCGCCCTCGAAGCGGCCAGCGGCGTGTATACGGAGTTGCAGGTCGGTTCCTACGTTTTCATGGACGCAGACTACGCGCGCAATGAAGAAGCCCCGCCCTTTGCGCAATCGCTCTTCGTGCTGGCGACCGTCATGAGCACGCCGCGCCGCGACCTCGCGGTGGTCGACGCGGGCCTCAAGGCGCTCGCGTTCGACAGCGGTCCCCCCGTCGTGTGGAACCGGCCCGGTGTGACCTATGCAGGGGCCTCCGACGAGCATGGGAAGCTCGTCATAGCCGGGAGAGGGGAGCCGTTGCGCTTCGGCGAGAAGCTCCGGCTCCAGCCCGGCCATTGCGACCCAACCGTCGACCGTTATGACTGGTATGTCGGCGTTAGGGGAACGCGCGTCGAGTGCTTGTGGCCAGTCGCGGCGCGTGGGGCAATGACGTAGCGACGTCGAGCTCGCGTTCGCCCCGCAATTTGCGTACTGCTTGACATCGCTTTGAACCCGGCTTCCTGGAGTCGCATCGGTGCAGAAAGCCCTTGTTCTGGGCGTGGACGCTGGACTGACATTGAGCTTTTTCCGCCGGTCCTCGTCTCCGAGGCGGTAGCAGGCCATGTCACGGCCATTGCCGCATCCGAGACAAGGCTACGAGCCGGCACGACGGTCGCAGTTGGAGCCGGAGATGTGCCATTTTGCGCTCTAGGCTCAGGAGCCGGGGATCTCGGCATCGCCTGCACCATACTCGGGAAGACCCTGCATAATGGTCTTGTCGTCGATCGACCGGTATTCGAACCTTTGGACATTGGGCTAATTCGCGGCCTTCCGTCGGCGGCATGCCGGGAATTGTCCTCAGACGTCAATGCAACAACTCTCGCTCCGACGTCCTTGCCGATTCGAGCCGCTTCTATGGGAGCGGCGTTCACGCCAGAATTTTACACGATGATAAGCATGTCCCTTACGCCCACGCCATATCGTTCCAGGATCGGCCCGACGATTCCTGGCATTCGCTCGTAGACAGTACCCGCCACCGCCCCGTCTTCACCGTCGTGGCGCCGGTAAGAATAGGGACCGTTATAGCGAGACCGCCCGCGCGATAATGAGTTTCCTCCGCAATGACGTGAGCGTGTCCTGTTCCGAACACGAACACCCGTCCATCTGACTGGAACACACTTAGGATCGCTTCAATCGCAACGCCAAATTTACTTATCAGTACATACCAGTACGACCTAGTCGATCGGCTCGACCGCTGCGATCTCGATGCCGAAGCCCGCAAGCCCGACATAGGTGCGTTGATTATCGGTGCGCAGCCGGATCGAGGTCACGCCGAGGTCGCGCAGGATCTGGGCGCCAAGTCCGATCTCGCGCCATTGCGTCTCGCGCGCATCATCGGACCCGGTCGCATGAGCGCCGCTGAGGTTCGCCGGCACGCCGGCCGCGCCGTCGCGCAGGTAGACGAGCGCGCCGCGCCCCTCGGCCTTGAAGCGGTTCAGCACCTTGGGGATCGGGCCGCCGCCGAAAACATCGCTCAGGATATCAGCGCGGTGCAGCCGCGCCGGCATGTTGCGGCCATCGCCGATGCTCCCATGGACGAAAGCAAAGTGCAGGACCGGATCGAACGGGGTGCGATAGGCGTAGCCCTGAAGCTCGCCGATCGGCGTATCGATCGGAAAGCAAGCGACCCGCTCGACCAGCTTCTCGCGGGCCTGCCGGTAAGCGATCATGTCGGCGACGGAGATGCGCTTGATCTTGTGCTTGTCCGCGAAGGCGTCGATTTGCGGCCCGACCATTACGGTGCCATCGTCATTGGCGAGTTCGCAGATGACGGCGACGGGCGGGATACCCGCAAGCTTGCAAAGGTCGATCGCGGCCTCGGTATGGCCCGAGCGCATGAGCACCCCGCCATCCTTGGCGACGAGCGGAAACACATGGCCCGGGCGGACAAAATCGCTAGCGCCCATGTTGCGATTGGCGAGCGCGCGCACGGTATTGGTGCGCTGCTCGGCCGAAATGCCGGTCGTGAGCCCATGACGCACGTCGACCGAAACGGTGAAGGCGGTGCCGAGCGGCGCGTCGTTGACCGCCACCATCGGAGCCAGATTCAGCCGCCGGGCGTCGTCGGCGGTCAGCGGAACGCAGACGATGCCGCAGCAATTGCGGATGATGAAGGCCATCTTCTCGGTGGTGCAGAGCGAAGCGGCGACAATCAGGTCGCCCTCGTTCTCGCGATCATCGTCGTCGGTGACCGCGACGATCTCGCCGCGAGCGAAGGCCTCGATGGCGTCTGCGACTGGATTCGGCATGTCGTATCCCTTAGGCGGGCCGCTGAGAAAATCATTGGGCGTGACGGCCCCTCGCGTCTCGGCGACGATCCGTTCGGCGGTTTCGCGCGAAAGCCACGACCCCTGTTCGCGGCAGATCAGGGTCACCGCGCCGGGCGAGACCCCGATGCGGCGAGCGAAGTCTGTGCGCGACACCTGGTTGCGCTTAAGCCAATCGCCGAGCTTCATTGGGACTAAATAAGGGGCGGAAGCCTTGAGTGCAACTCAATAGCGCGGAGGGCGTCGGAGCCCGATTTCGGGCCTGGGGATAGCCGGATCTCCCTGGCGTCGATCGCGTCGCCGCGCCCCAAAGGCGAAACGTCCGTCTGGCGACGGACTACGGAGCGCGGCTACAATCGGCCGCGTCGACTCAAACGCAGTCTGCTCTCTGAACGATGATGTCGTGGGCCGTTTCCCGGGCGCCCGTCGAGCGCCGCAAAGCCCTCGGGCGGGCTGGCGCCGGCCGCGTGCCGGTCAAGGGCGGCAAGGTCGTCAAGGAGGAACCATGAAGAACGCTCTGAGGTCCGGTCTGCTGGCGTCGTTCGCTGTTGCGCAGGACGGCGCCGAGGCGAAACCGCCGACCCTCGTTTACAGCAGCGCGGGAAGCTGCATCGCCTCGCGAACTCGGTTTCACGGCGGACCTGCAGCCGGTCAATGCCGGCGCAACGTGGAGGACGACGTTCAACGTCGTGGGCAGCGGGGATGAGAACGGCGCCGTGCGCGAAGTCGGCCAGTCCGTGGACAGCGCTTCCTTCGGCGCGGGACCGCGCATGCACAAGCCCGGGGCGAACGCCTTCAACGATACCTATGCTTCAAGCGTCAGCGGCCCCAACGAAGACGGCAGCTTCACATTGCACCTGGGAACCCAGAGCGGAACGTTCACCGCCGGCCCGAACGCCGGGCTGAGTTTCACGATTTCCGACCTCGATCTCAGGGGTTGGATCGGCGCCGACAATCTTGGCGTCTTCGGCAGCAGCGGGCAGCCAGTCGTGCAGACTTTCACCCTGTCGGACGGCGCCAAATATCAGCGGATTTGCACGACGCTAAGCGTGTCAACCGCTCCGCGCCGATGAGCCTGCCGAGGCGAAATTCGAGCGGCGGCGCGACCGGGACCGGCGGTCAGTCGACCTTGACCAGCATCTTGCCGAAGTTCTGCCCATGCAAGAGGTCGATCAGCGCCTGGGGGGCGTTCTCGAGGCCGTCACGGATGGTCTCGCGCCATGTCAACTTCTTGGCGGCGGCGAGAGCGACCAGTTCGCCAATCGCCTCGGGCCACAGGTCCATGTGATCCGAGACGATAAAACCTTCCATCTTGAAGCGCTTGATGAGAAAAATGCGCATGTCCGGCAACGCGGTCACCGCACCCTCGTAAGACGCGATGAGCCCGCAGACCGCGACCCGCGAGAAATCGTTGATCCGCCGCATCGCAAGCTGGAAGGGTTCGCCGCCGACATTCTCGAACAGGCCGTCAATTCCGTCCGGCAGCGCCGCTGTGAGCTCCGCGGCGAAGTTCGGCGACTTGTGGTCGACGCAGGTATCGTAACCGAGTTCCTTGATGGCGTAAGCGCATTTCTCCGGGCCGCCCGCAACCCCAACCGTCCGCGCGCCGGCGAGCTTGGCGAGCTGGCCGACCACCGAGCCGACCGCGCCCGTCGCCGCGGAGGCGAGGACCGTCTCCCCTGCCTTCGGCGCAATGATCCTCTTCAGGCCGTACCAAGCGGTGACGCCGGGCATGCCAAGAGATCCGAGATAGGCCTGGATCGGGACCGCCTTGGCGTCGACCCCCCTCAGCATCGCTCCGTCGCTCAGCCCATAGCGCTGCCAACCGCCCATGCCGACGACGGCGTCGCCAACCCTGAAGCGAGGATTGTTGGAGGCCTCGACGATCCCAACCGTACCGCCGCCCATCACCGCGCCCACCTCCTGCGGCTTGGCGTAGGATTTCGCGTCGCTGAGCCGCCCGCGCATGTACGGGTCGAGCGACAGGAACGTATGGCGCACCAGCACGTCCCCCGGCCCCGGCGTTGGGATCGGCGTTTCGACAAGACGGAAATTGGCCGGCGAGACCTTGTCGGTCGGACGGTGATCGAGCAAAACCTGAAGATTGCGAGCCAAAGCAGCATCCCATCTTGATCATGGTCGAGCCGGCTGTCTCCCGGATTTCAGTGAGAAAAACAGGAGCGACGTCGAGACGACAAACAAGCCGACATAGAAGATCCAGCTTACAGCAAAATGCAAATCGGCAATCCGCCACGATAAGAGGGACGATATCAAAGCGGTGAGGGCAAGGTGGGAAATCGCCGGCGCCGTGGTTCGGTTCCCGGCGCCTGTGGCGAAACGCGCCTGTTCGCGGCAAAGACTTGGAATCCCAGCGACGAGTCTCATCACGAAGAATTTGTAGACCCGCCTCTTTCATGCCGCGACCTGGCGCGACAAGAGAGATGTCATCGAAGGAGCATAGGTTATGAACACGCTTGAAACGCGCAGACGCGATCTGGTCGCTGGACCCCTGGTCGCCATGGCGGCCATGGCGCTTGGTATGAAACCCGGCAAAGCCGCCGGCGTCGATCCGACAATGACGATCGTCACCCGTCCGGACGAGATCCCGTGGAAGCCGCTTTACAACTTCCCACCCGGAATGGCGGAATCCGCCAACATGTTCAGCGATATCCACGCTCCCGGTCAATATTTCGTGCTCATCCGGTGGCATCCCGGCTACATGAGCGCGCCGCATTGGTACGAGACCGACCGGCTTTACGTCGTCATGTCAGGCACATGGTACGTTGCGAGCGGCGAGGATTTCGCTCCTGACGCCACCGTTCCCGTTCCGGCAGGCTCGTTCGTGCGCCGGGTGGCGAAGACCCCCCACTATGACGGGGTCAAGAAGGGTCTGACTGAGCCCGCGATCATCGCCATCTCGGGCATCGGGCCGATCACCTACCACCTGACCGATCCAACGAAGCCCGGCTGGCGGGAGGTCTAATCGTTTGCCCCGCCAGTGTAATGGGCGCGAGCTCTAGCCGATCGCGGCGGTAGGCCCGGCGACGGCGGGAAATATTCCCGAAGGATGGCAGACCGTTTCTCGCAAGTCCTTGCGTCGCTGCTGCCGCCGCGACTAGTCTCGGCCCGCCAAAAAAACGGCACAGGAGGAAACGCACATGGATCGACGCGATTTTTTGCGTTCGGCAGCAGTTGCGGCTGCGTCATCGGTCGCCGCAGTTCCCGCCCTTGCGCAGAGCAACATGCCCGACCCGGCGGGTACCATGCCCCCGGCCCGTGACTGGAACGATCCCTCGACCGCGATCTATCCCGATCCCGCTTTCGAGGTTTTCGACCCGCGATTCGCAAAATACAGCGCCGGCACGACCGGCTTGGTGCGCATCTGGACCGGGGGCGTCTGGACCGAGGGGCCGGTGTGGTTCGGCGATCAGCAACGGCTCATTTTCAGCGACATCCCGAACGACCGGCTGATGGCCTACGACGTCACGACTGGCAAAACGCAAGTGTTCCGCCAGCCGTCCAACTTCACCAACGGCAACACCCGCGACCGCCAGGGCCGCCTCGTCTCCTGCGAACAGGGCACGCGCCGCCTCACCCGCACCGAGTATGACGGGACGATCACCGTGCTGGCCGACAAGTTCAACGGCAAGCCGCTGAACTCGCCGAACGGCGTGATCGTCAAGTCCGACGACACGGTCTGGTTCACCGACCCGAGCTACGGGATCGGCGGCGACCACGAGGGAAATCGCGAGGAGCCGGAGCTGCCGCGCAATGTCTACCGGCTCGATCCAAAGAGCGGGAAGATGGACGTCGTGGTCGGCGACTTCAGCATGCCGAACGGGCTTTGCTTCTCGCCGGACGAGAAGAAGTTCTATGTCACCGACACCGGCGCACTGGGCGGTCCCTTTAAGCAGACGATCATCCGTGTTTACGACGTCGGCGACGACGGCAAGCTCTCCAATGGACGGCTCTTCCACGACTTCAAGGACGTGCCTCCGACCTATATCGCCGACGACATCCGCTGCGATGAGGACGGCAACATCTGGGCGGCCGGCGGCTGGTCGCCGAATCACGCGATGAACGGGGTGCGCGTGTACGCGCCGGACGGCACGCCGCTCGGTGCGATCGTGGTTCCGGAAGTGGCAGCCAACCTGTGCTTCGGCGGCCACCATCACAACCGGCTGTTCATCGCCGCCAGCACCTCCATCTATGCGATCGACGTGGGCACGCGCGGCGTCGAAATGTGAAGACCGGGAACGTGTCACCCCTTTCCCTCGGGGCAAGTCCGGGGGAAACGGTCGACAAATGACGAGGCGCGGCGGCGCTATCGGATAGTCGCCGCCGTGACCAGCACGAAGCCGCGGCTCTTGTTGTCGTTGACGGCGTCGGGTGTGTTCATGGCGGCGAACATGTCGGAGGTCTTCACCCAGACCGGCGGGTATTTGTAGCGCGCAACGTCAAGGATGAGGAAGCGGTCGGCCTTTGCGTCGTAAGCAGCAAGGGGCGATATGTGCCCTCCGGTCTGCTCGCCCATCGCCTTGCGCAGGTAGTTGACGATGACGAAATGGCCGGGCTCACGAAGATAAGCGCTGGCCAGCTTGCGGAATTCTTCGATTGAACTGTCGGACGCGTGATGGACTTCCGCCTTGACCGGCTGCGTCGCCAGAATTCCTCCAAGCTGATCGAGCGTCATGCCTTGATGCGCCAAGGTTTCGCGTGGCAGAACGACGTCGGTCCGCTCGCTCAGCACATTGTCTTGGGTGAAGGTGCGGTAGGGCTCATATTCAGGAACCGCTGGCGCAGGTAGCCCAAGCGCGTTCAGGACCATGACCATGCTGGCGACGCCGCAATAGGCCTGCGTCTTCTGGGTCAGGAAATTGCTGGCGAGCGGGAAATACGCCTCATGAGCATCGCTCTCGCCAAAGTAGGCCTCGCCGTCCTGGGTGCTGAATCCGGTCAGATTGCCGGGCAGCGGCAGGGTGTCGGCGTCCGCGCTTGCGGTGGACAGCGCCAGGAGCAGCGTCGCACAGGTGATCATTAGCTTGGACATCGAGCCGCTCGCTCGTTTGAACTGACTTAGCGAAGGTTCAGATTGGCGCCCTCGGCTCCGAGGGGCAATCCCCGAATGAGGGTCATTTCCTCACGGCGTTCCGAATAGCTTGCTGAGCAGCCCTTTGTCGTGCGCCGAGGGTCCGCGACCCGCATTCGGAATCTCTGCGGGCGGAAGCAGGTCGCCGTCCGCGGCGCCCCCGGGCGCTCCTCGGGGACCGATCGTTCTCACTTGCGGTGTGAAGGCCTGTGGAGCAAACGGCGCCGGCTGCGGCGAACGCCCACCGCGTCCGCCCGTCCCCGGCTGCGGCCCGGTGAGGTTAAGAGGGGGCGGAAGCGCAGCGTCCGGACTCTGCGTCTCCGCGCCGCGCCATGCTCCGAGCGGCAAGCCGGCGACCGGCACGCCCTCATGCGCGGCCTTCATGAACCGGCTCCAGATCTCGACCGGCAGATTGCCGCCCGACACTTTCCTGGTCGGCGACGAGTCGTCGTTGCCGAGCCAGACTCCGGCCACCAGATAGCTCGTGTAGCCGAGAAACCAGGCGTCGCGCCAATCCTGGCTGGTCCCGGTCTTGCCGGCGGCCTGCCAGCCCGGCAGCTCGGCTTTGCGGGCAGTGCCGGTCAGCAGCGTCTCCTGCATCATCTGGTTCATCATCGCCACATATTGCGGGTCGATGACGCGACCGAAATTCGCATTGCGCCGCGCATAGAGCTGCTTGCCGTTCGCCGTGCGCACGCGTGTGATCACATGCGGCTGGACGCCAAGGCCGCCATTGGCGAAAGCCGCGTAAGCGGAGACCATCTCAAGCGGCGTCACGTCCGAGGAACCGAGCGCGATCGAGGGAACAGCGTCAAGGTCGGAAGTGATGCCGAGCCGGTGCGCCGTCGCAACCACCGTCTTCGGCCCGACTTCCTGCCCCAAGCGCACGGCGACCGTATTGAGCGAGAGCGCCAGCGCCTTGGTGAGCGTCACGGGGCCGAAATATTCGTGTGAATAATTCTCCGGGCTCCAGCCTTTGATCGAGATCGGCGCGTCGTCGCGCACGGTGTCGGGAGTGAGGCCCTTCTCCAGCGCCGCGAGATAGACGAAGGGCTTGAAGGACGAACCGGGCTGGCGCTTGGCGGCGACCGCGCGATTGAACTGGCTGTCGGCATAGTTGCGCCCGCCAACCATCGCCTTGACCGCACCATTGGGATCGAGCGCGACGAGCGCCCCCTGCTCGACGCCGAACTTGGCGCCTTTCGCGTTGAGCTCGTCGGTCAGCGCGTGCTCCGCTTCGGCTTGCATCTTGAGGTTGATCGTGGTCGTCACCACGATATCCTCGTCGATCGCGCCGACCGTGTCGTTGAGCGCGTCCATCACATAGTCGGCCGCGTAGTTGATCGAGCCAGCGCTCTTGTCGCGCTTGACCTGCGCCGGATTGGCGAGCGCCGCCTTGGCCATCGCCTCGGTGATATGGCCTTGTTCGGCCATCGCCGTGATGACCTGCGCCGCGCGCTCGTTGGCCCCCTGGAGGTTGCGGTCGGGCGCAAGCCTGGTCGGCGACTTCATGAGCCCGGCGAGGACCGCGGCTTCCGACAGCGTCACGAACCGCGCGCTCTTGCCGAAATATTTCTGCGCCGCGGCTTCGACCCCATAGGCGCCCGAGCCGAAATAGACGCGGTTCAGATAGAGTTCGAGGATCTGGTCCTTTGAGTAGCGGCGCTCGAGCCAAAAGGCCAGGATCGCCTCCTGGATCTTGCGCGGCAGCGTGCGCTCTCGAGTGAGAAACAAATTCTTGGCGAGCTGCTGGGTCAGGGTCGAGCCGCCCTCGATGCCGCCGCCTCCGACCACGTCGCGCAGGAGCGCGCGCGACATGCCGATCGGATCGACGCCATTATGCTCATAAAAGCGCCGGTCCTCGATGGCCACGAACGCCTTGGGCAAATACGGCGGCAGGTCGATGAGCCTGACCGCCGGGCCGCCTGTATCGCCACGATTGGCGATGAGCGAGCCGTCGTCGGAGAGGATGGCGATGTTGGGCGGCCGCTTGGGCACCGCGAGCTGATCGATCGGCGGCAGCTGGCTCGCGTAATAGGCGAAAAGCCCGCCGAGGAAGACAGCGCCCCAAACCCAGAGGACGACGCCCCAATAGGCGAGGTGGCCGAAGACCGACCGGCGCCGCCTGCCGCGCTTCGCGCCCGAGGCGGATCGTGAGGGAACGTTCCTTTTCTTGCGGCTGCTGGTCGGCGGGCGGTCAGCGGGATCGGCGCGAAGATCGCCTCCGACGGCTCCGCCGGCGCGCGAATCGAGGCGCGGCTCGATCCGTGTCCGGGTTTTCTTACCGCCTCGGCCGAACATCGCTGATCCCGCTCGCGGCGTCTCCTTGAGGAAGGAGCTTCGGGCGAAACGCGCCCCGCCAGGTCGCGGAGCGTAAGGCTCGCGGTTTAAGGGCCGGTAAAGCTTACGCCGGAATTGACGAAGCAGCGAAAATCCTTGAGGACACGGGTTTCGTATCGCTTCCGCGCCCTTGCGCGCGCCGACGCGGCTTGGCAGAGACGAAGAAGGCCTCGACGCGCCAACGTCGAAGCCCTCTTCCCCTCCCTTCCACAAGGAGGGGGCGATTGGTGAAGACCCCGTCGCGATGGCTTCCAAACCCGTCGCGGCGGCCCATTTCTTTCTAGCACAGACGGCATCCCTGGCAACCCACAGGCTTGCATGCTGACGGTCCTCAATAACCGGTCAGCAACGCTCGATGCTCCTTGACCGGATCGCTGTCATCCGAAAGGAACGTTGACAAAGGGGGAGCGCGCTCTTGCGCGCGCCGACGGGGCTTGGCAAGGTCCGCGCCCCCTTACGGGGCGCGGCAGACGTCAGAGACTTCAGGATTTCAAGCGATGAAGGTCACCATCGAGCGTTCGGTCCTGCTTAAAGCGCTTGGGCACGTGCATCGCATCGTCGAGCGGCGGAATACCATTCCGATCCTCGCCAATGTGCTGATCGAAGCTAAGGACGGTCGATTAGCGCTAAAGAGCACGGACCTCGATCTTGAGGCCTCCGAGTCGGTTTCCGCCGACGTCGCCCAGAATGGCGCAACGACCGTTCCCGCCCACGTGATTTACGATATCGTGCGCAAGCTCCCGGACGGAGCGCAGGCGAGCCTCGAGACGACCGGCGACGCCGGACAGCTCGTCCTGCGCTCAGGCCGGTCGCGGTTCACCCTGCAGGCCTTGCCCGCCTCCGATTTTCCCGATCTGACCTCGGGCGAATTTTCACACCGGTTCGCATTGCCTGCCACGGAGCTCAAACGCCTGATCGAAAACACCCAGTTCGCCATTTCGACCGAGGAGACGCGGTATTACCTGAACGGGATCTACCTCCACACCGTCGACATCAGCGGGACGCCGATGCTGCGGGCGGTGGCGACCGACGGCCATCGCCTGGCGCGCGTCGAAACTCAAGCGCCGGAAGGATCCGTTGGCGTCCCTGGCGTTATCGTGCCCCGGAAAGCCGTGAACGAAGTGCAGAAGCTGCTCGAAGACTTGAGCCAGGACGTGACGGTTGAGATTTCGACGGCCAAGGCGCGCTTTCAATTCGGCGATGTCGTGCTGACGACGAAGCTGATCGACGGCACCTTCCCCGACTATGCACGCGTCATTCCGACCGGCAACGATAAGCTTTTGGTCGTCGACAGGGATCCGTTCAAGAATGCAGTCGATCGGGTTGCGACCCTCTCGTCCGAGCGCGGCCGGGCGATCAAGCTTGCGATCGCTGAAGGCAAGATTACGCTGTCGGTCAATAATCCCGACTCAGGCTCAGCCAGCGAGGAGATCGAGGCCGACTACGATTCTGCCCCGATCGATATCGGCTTTAACGCCCGCTATCTGCTCGACATCGTGGGTCAGTTGTCGTCCGACACCGCCTCGATCCGTTTGGCCGATCCCGGGTCGCCCACCCTCATCCAGGATCGCGAAGGAGCGGCTGCGCTTTTCGTGCTGATGCCGCTCAGGGTATAAGGGGGATTCTTGAACGTTTTCCGGTGGTTGCGTTACGGCCCATGGCTCGCCCAGGTGGTCGTGACGCGGCGGTGCGACCTGAAATGCGGTTACTGCACCGAGTACGACCGGACTTCCGATCCGGCGCCGTACGACGAACTCGCTTCACGCCTCCCGAAGCTCGCGGAGCTCCGTGCGTGGGCGGTCTGCCTGACAGGCGGCGAGCCGACCATGCACCCGCGCCTGCCGGACCTCGTCGCCGAGATGAGGAGGCTGGGTTTCAAGCGGCGCATGCTGATCACGAACGGATGGCGGCTGACGCGGGACCTCATCGACGCCCTCGATCGGACGGTTCGAGCTTGCCAAGAGCGCGATGCGGTTGTTGGCTGGACCTTGACCGGCGGCAATCAGGCGGATGTCGGTTCAATCTCGTTGAGGAGTGGGACATGGTGACGCCACAGATGGTCCTGCGAGGAGCCATCGCCCGGACGGGTGTCAGGCCCTTCCCCCTGTCCCTGACGTACGAAGTCACATGGCTCTGCAATCTGTCCTGCGGTTATTGCGACCGCCATACACCCATGCGCAATGAGTTGACACAGGAGGAGATCTTTTCGGCGCTGGAGGAGTTCCGTATGCTTGGAATGCTCCACACCCACCTTGACGGTGGTGATCCCCTGACCCATCGGCACATCGATGAGATCGTCGACTGGCTCACCCAACGAGGGATTACCGTATCGCTGAACAGCAACGGTATTCTCGTACCAAAGAAACTTCACACGATTCGGAAGTTATCTCAGCTGAAGATTAGCCTCGACGGCCCCCCTGACAGTCACGATGCGATGCGGGGAACGGGGAGCTTTGAGAAAGCTCTCGCCGGCGCCACCGCCGCGCGAGATGCTGGTGTGAAGGTCGAGTTCACATGCACGATTGGCCAGCATAATGCTCACACGATCGAGCCGCTGATCGACATCGCATCCGCCGTCAGTATCCCGGTGGTCTTTCAACCAGCGTTGAACAGTTTATTTCTTGGCGCCGATCGCGATGGATCCTCGTGGCAGCTGGATGTCCAGTCCATTCGCGCCGCGTTCGCTCGGATTGAGCAGATAAAACGCCGGAGCAAAGTGGTCGGCAATGGCTGGTCCAGCCTCAGGCATTTTCGGCGCTTCCCAGAGGACACGCCACCCCCGTGCGCGGCCGGCTGGGTGATGGCGACCATGGACCCTGAAGGGGTCCTCTTTTCCTGCCCGCAGCTCAACCGGAGCGACCGATCGAACAGCGTCACACGGCTCGGGGCGGCGACGGCATTCGCCAATCTGTCCCGAACGGGCTGTGGCCAATGCTGGTGCGCGCGCCTGGTCGAGGGAAATTATGCCTGGGGGATGCGCGTCGATCGCATGCTCCCGCCGTTCGAACGCTCGCCGCGCCAATCCAGGGGCGCCGCGTGAGCCCCGAAGGTCTGGATCTCGCGGCGCCCCAGTCGCCCAGCATCGCGCCCGGAACGAGCTCCCAACTCATCTCCTGGCTGGATTGGCTCCGCTATGGACCGTTCCTGGCGCAGATGATCGTCACCCGGCGATGCAATCTTACCTGCGGCTATTGCACGGAATACGACAAAACCTCTGAACCCGTTCCCTTTGACGTCCTGCGGCAACGGCTCGAACTGCTCCGCGACCTTCGCACCTGGGCCGTCTCCCTGATGGGTGGCGAGCCAACCCTTCACCCCGATCTCCTCAAAATCTTCTCCACCATGCGCGCCCTGGGGTTCCGGCGCCGCATGATGACGACGAATGGGCTCCTCCTCACCAAGGAGATTGTTGACGGACTCAACAACAGCGGCATGACCGACATGAGTCTGAGCATCGACGGGGTGAAGCGGAACGCGACAACCCGCAAGGTCCTCAACGTGCTGAGACGGAAGCTCGACATACTGGCTGAACGTGCACAATTCGACGTGGTCCTCAGCGCCGTCATTGGGACTGCGCCTCGCGAGGAAGTTCTGGAGGTCGTCGAGTTTGCGAAGTCGCGCGGGTTCACACCCCGTCTTCTGGTCCTCCACAATGAAGACGGCCAGATGGGGTTGTCCTCCGAGGAGCTCGCCGTCTACGCGGAGGTCAAACAATTGTTTGGACGCCGAGTGACCGAGGAAGCGCACGGCTACCGTGAGCGCCTGATCCAGAATGGCCAAGCTCCATTCCGTTGTCGAGCGGGGGCACGGTATCTCTACATCGACGAGCTCGGAATGGTGCGGTGGTGCGCGCAGACCCGCATGGCGTTTGGAAAGAGGCTGTCCGCGTACGCCTTGGAGGATCTACGGCAACATTTCTATTCGGAGAAAGCCTGCAGCGACAAGTGTAGCGTGGGTTGCGTCCGGACGGCGTCTGCGCTCGACCAGTGGCGCTCCCAGCGGGGCCTTACTGACGCCCCGCGCGCGGCGACCGCATCATGAAGGCTTCCTGAAAGCCCTCAGATCACGGCTCAGGGCGTGACCGTCTCGTCCGTCGGCCTCCGCGCCCCGGCCTTGGCGCGCGCGCCTGGCGCACAAGTTTATGCGGCTCAATCATTCCAGCGGCTTAAGTGCGCTTTTGCGCAACTTTTCTTTGCCCATGGCCGCTAATCCCGCCCGCGCCATTTGCGAGTCCGTTTTGAGCAATTTCAAAGTCTTGCGGCGCCATCGCCGAGTCGTCCCACTTTTCTCTCCTTGGCCGCCGCGGTTGCGCCTTGTGCGGTTTCTCAGGATGAAGTCAGTCTGACTTGTCGATATATTCTGAAAAACTATACCAAATCCACGCCGGCCTGTCAAGCAATTGTCGGTTTCCGGATTGACGCGGCATCCGAGGACGGCTGGCTGATGAGGTCGACGGGCCAGCGACGAGAGAGCGTCGAAGCGGCGCCGCGTCTTCACCGTCAAGCGCGTCGGCGAGCGGGAGCTTAAGCCCATGAGGGGTCCTCGCGGCGCCTAGCCGGCGAGCAGACCCTTCACGATCGCGCTCGCCTTCGCGAAGTCCATCTCTCCTGGATGAGCCGCCTTGAGCGCGTTGACGACCTTGCCCATGTCCTTGATGCTTGTCGCGCCGGTCGAAGCGATGGCGGACTTCGCGGCGGCGATCACCGCCGCCTCGTCCATTTGCTTGGGCAGGAATTCCCCGATCACCGCGATCTCCGCGTTTTCCTGCTCGGCGAGCTCTTTGCGTCCGGCCTCGGCGTAGATCGTTGCGGATTCCTGGCGGGATTTCATCATCTTGGTCAGCAGCGCGAGCTCATCGGCTTGACTGACGATCTTGCCCGCGCCGCGCGCCTCGATCTCCCGGTCCTTGAGCGCCGCCATGATGAGGCGGAGCGCGCCGACGCGAACCTTGTCGCCTCCCTTCATCGCCTCTTTCATTCGCGTAGCGACGGAATCGCGCAACGGCGCTGAATTGGGCATGAGTCTCCTCGATCATTGGAACGGGGCGCCAAGCTTGACGCGCAGCAAGGGCGGCGCTTAAGCACAGCCGCATGTCAAGCGCAACACGAACTGACCTCGCGCCAGCCAAGGACGATCCCCATTCCCCCTGGAGCCCGCGCATCGCGACGGGCGTGATCGTTCTTAGCGACGGCGCGGTGATCGAGGGCTTCGGGGTCGGCGCGACCGGCTCGGCGGTCGGCGAGATCTGCTTCAACACGGCGATGACGGGCTATGAGGAGATCCTGACCGATCCCTCCTACGCCGCCCAGATCATCACCTTCACCTTCCCGCATATCGGGATCGTCGGCGTCAACGACGAGGACGTCGAAGTCGTCAATCCCGCGGCCGCGTCGGCGGCGATCGGCGCCATCATGCGCGCCGATATTTCGGGCCCGTCGAATTTTCGCGCTCACGGGCGGCTCGACAGCTGGCTTAAAGCGCGCGGGATCGTCGGCGTGACCGGCGTCGACACCCGCGCGCTGACGACGCTCATCCGGGAGCGGGGCATGCCGAACGCGGTCATCGCCCATTCGCCCGACGGCGCCTTCGACCTCGACGCGCTGCGCGCCAAAGCGGCCGCCTGGCCCGGCATCGACGGGATGGACCTCGTTCCAGCGGTGGGCTCGACCCAGCGCTACGATTGGGACGAGATGAGCTGGGCGCTGGAAAGCGGCTATAGCCGACGGGACGCGACACGTTTCCACGTCGTCGCGATCGACTACGGGACCAAGCGTAATATCCTGAGGCTCCTTAACGACTGCGGCTGCGCGGTGACGGTGGTTCCGGCAACGGCGAGCGCGGAGGACATCCTGGCGCTCAAGCCCGACGGAGTCGTGCTCTCCAACGGACCCGGCGATCCGGCGGCCACCGGCGAATACGCCGTGCCCACGATCCAAGCGCTCCTGGAGACGAAGGTTCCCCTCTTTGGGGTCTGCCTCGGCCATCAGCTCCTGGGGCTCGCGGTCGGCGCGCGGACCGTCAAGATGCCGCAGGGCCATCACGGCGCCAACCACCCGGTCAAGGACTTCACCACCGGCAAGGTCGAGGTCGTGTCGATGAACCACGGCTTCGCGGTCGATCGGGCGAGCCTGCCGGGGAACGCCGAGGAAACGCATGTGTCGCTGTTCGACGGCTCGAATTGCGGCATTGCGCTTGCCGACCGGCCAGCCTTCTCCGTGCAATATCATCCCGAGGCCTCGCCGGGCCCGCGCGACAGCCATTATCTCTTCCGCCGGTTCGTGGATTTGATCGCCGCCTCCAAGGCCGAGGCGGCGCGAGCGGCCTAAGGCGCCGGGCGGGCGCGGATCTCGCTGACCGGTTCATAGGTGAACTCCTGGACGCCGACGTCGACGACCACGTCGCTCTTCACTCTCGCGTTGATCGCCCCGACGAGCGCTTTGCTCATCTTCGCGAAATCGAAGCGATCGAGATGATCGAAGTCGATCGTATCGTCGTTGTACACATAGCGAAACGCCTCATCGACCAGGATCGAATCCGGCGCCATCGCCGCCGTCTTGAGCGCGCTCAAGTCAACGGTGTAACTCAGGCGCATGACCGCGTAGCCCTTGATCGCGCCGTCCTTGATGCGAGGGACGTTGATTTCGTGCGTCTTGCGCGCTTCCGTCGCCCTTGTGGCCGCGGCGGTCGAGCGTCCCTCGCGCATGGCCAGGACCTTGTCGGCGCCCATCTCGCCCGCAATTACGGCCACGACTGCCGCGACCCCGAGGAGCGCGCCCTTGATCATTCGCGCGACCGGCTCCAGGCGAGGGCGGTGTAGGTTCCATCGGATTGGCCATCCTGAATGGCGCGGGTGATGATCTCCGAGACCGCTTCGCAAGCCTTGAGCTGCACCGCCAGCGCCCGCCGATTGATCTCAAGCTTGGCGTGAAGCTCCGCCAGCGCATCGCGCAGCGGTCCCGCGGCTGCGGCAGCGAGTCCCGGAAGGAGGCGACTGAGCTCGAGCAGGCCCTGGTTCTTGTTCAGGCTGTAGACCTCGTATTTGACCCTCCCGCCTTGTTCGAGGTCGCGATTCTCTGCCTCGACCGTCGCGATGAGGCGCTCGATGATCGGCCGTGCGGCGGCGGCGGCTGGAGGTTGCGCTCCGCGCGTCGGCTGGCTCATGTCGGTTTGCGCCCGGCGAACAGAACCGCGCCATTTTCAGGGTCGGCGGCGGCCGGGGCCGACAGAATGTTGGCGCTCATCTGGGCGGCGGGCTCGCCGGCGGTCTTCGCCGCTTCGCCAACGCGCCCCGAATGGAGGCCGACCTCGTGGGTGGCGAACAGGCGCCTGGCGAGGCCGAGCTTGCCGGATTTGGCGATTTGCGTCGAAACCTGCTCGGCGAGCATCGACCGCCACATGTCGCCCGCCATCCCCTGCCCGAAGACCTCGCCTGTGTCTTTCGGCAACATTTCGCTGACGAACGAATTCAGCATCATCGCCTCGAACTGGATCTTCGCTTTGCCAAGTTTTTCCGGTCCGCTTGCCGCCTCGGCGAGTCGCGAGCGCGCGTCGGCGCCGCCGGGGAGCGACGAAGGCGATGGGTTTGCCGCGCCCGCCGCCTGATTCAGGCTCGAGACAAAGTCGGCCGGTGTGGCGTTCGAGCCTGCAATCGCACTCAGCCGCTGCGCGGCGAGGCTCGCGCGCGACGGATCAGCCGCGCTGGCTACCTCAAGGATGACATCTGTTTTAGGACTGAAGGCCATTGGAGCGCTGCGAAAGGTGGGTGGGAGGCCGAGCGTCCTCCTTTAGCCTTGCGTCGAGCTTGCGCTTCGGGCGAGCGCGCGTTCAATGATCTCGGCCAGCTCCTTGCGCTCGTTCAGGCGCCGATAGCCGAGCGTCGCGGCTTCGATCGCCTGCTCGGCAAGCTTCGCCCGGGTCCCCTGCGTGAGCACGTTGCGACGCGCGCTTTCTTGCTCGCGCGCCAGCTGATCGAGCCTCAGCTGCAACGCCCGGATGCGGCGCGCAACCAGTCCGGCGTGAACGCCGTTGGCGACCTCGCCCGCCTCCAGGATCTCAAACACCGCCTTCAGATCGTCATTCAATCCCGCCTGCTGGCCTTCGAGCGCATGAAGGCGCCAGCGGCCAAGATCATGCATGAGCGCCTGAAGCCGACCGATACGGGTCAGCGCGTCGAGACGTCTTTTCATGCGTTAACCGGAAATGAGCCAAACGCCGAAGCCGCTAATGAACGCTTCGATCGCCGGTTTGATGGTGAAATAGAGCAACAAGAGGCCGCCCGCGGCCACAAACGGCGTGGCGACGAAGAAGACCTGCACCTGCGGAGTGAGCCGGTTGACCAGCGCCAGCGCCAGATTGACCACCAGCGCGTAGATCACATAGGGCGAAGCGATCCTGAGCGCGAGCCTGAACGATTCGCCCAGCACGTCCGCGATCTGCTTCAGCGCCAGTCGCGCATTGAAGTCAGCGCCGACCGGCACGACGTCGTAAGAGGCCACAAGGCCGCGCAGCAGCTCCCAATGAAGATTGGCCGCGAACAGGAGCGCGATCGCGGCAAGGGAGATGAGCGTCGCCAATGGCGCCATCGGCTCGTCGTTCTCGATCTGAAATCCGGACGGGCTGGTGAATCCAAGCATGGTGGCCGCGCCCATCGCCAAGGCCTCAAGTGCGAAGTAGAATAGCCTCGCCAGGACGCCGATCATGCCGCCGACCAGCGATTCGACGGCGATAACCTTAAGGGTGAGGATTGGATCGTCGCCCAGTGCGGCGGCTGGCACGCGATCGAGCAGCAACGGCGTCAGCGTCAAGGTGATTGCGAGGGCCACGAACAAGCGTACTTGGGTCGGGATCTGCGCATTCGAGAATCCGGGCGCCAGCATCAGGCAGCCGCCAATGCGGCAAAACAGCACGAAGGCGCCGAGAGCCGCCCTGGGCGCGAGCGCCGCGTGGGGCGCCGCCATCGCCCCCGAGATGAGCGCGGTCACGCGATCGTGCCCAGCGACTTCACCTCGAAGCCACGCGCGATTTCGAGCTGCGACAAAACCGCTAGCGTCGGAAACATGCGCTCGATGATCATGCGCACATAGGGTCGCGTCTCGGCCGCGGTGACGAGGGCGAACAAGCGCCGCTCGTCCATCCGCTTGCGGATCGCCGCCGAAGCCTCGGCTGCGAATTGCTCCATCAGCCGCGGGTCGATGTCGAACTCGATCACCTCGCCCTTCGCGTCCCGCTTGAGGGCCTGATGGAAGGTCAGATCCCAGCGATTGCCGAGCCTCAAGACGGCAAGCGCGCCTTCGTCGGCAAGGTCGCCGCAAATCTGCTGGGATAGCCGGATGCGCACCTGCTCGACGATCTGCTCAGGCCTTCGCACGTGCGGCGCGACTTCCGCCACCGCCTCCAGAATCAGGCTGAGGTTGCGAATCGAGACGCGCTCGGCGAGCAGAAGCTTCAGAGTCGCCAGGAGCCCGGACTGCGAGATTTGCGACGGACACATGTCGTCGAGCAACCTCTTGTACTCGGGCTCGAGCCGATCCAGCAGCGCGCGCATATCCTTGTACGACAACAATTGAGCGAGGTTATTGTGGATGACCTCGCTCAAATGCGTGAGCAGCACCGAGACCGGATCGACCGGCTTGAAACCCTCGCGCTTGGCGTCCTTGACGAAAGCCTCGGGAATCGCGATCGCGCGAATGCCGAACGCGGGTTCCCGCACTTCGTCACCCGGCAGATTGGGACGCGGTCCGTCGCCGATGACGATGAGGTGGTCGGTAACTCGCAACTCCTGGGTCGCGACGGCGGCGCCGTGAATCTTGATCTGATAGGTCCTCGCCGCCGCCCTGATATCGTCCGACAGGCGGATCTCGGGAACCACGAAGCCATATTGGCGCGCGAACTTGCGTCGCATCTTGGCGATGCGGGAGCCGATCTCGTCGCGCGAGGGCAGGAGCGCGGCGTTGAGCTCCTTGCTCAGCACCAACTCGATCTCGAACGACTTCAGCTGCTCCTTGATCGAGGTGCGCGCCTCGGCCTTGGTCCGCTCCTCGCCCGCCGCGGCTTTCGCCGCCTCGGCGACGCGATCCTTCTCAATGCGCCGTGGAATGGCGATGCCGACGAAGGCCATCAATCCGCCTATGAGCGCGAAGGGGAGGAACGGCAGCCCGGGAACGACCCCGAGCACCGCCATCGCCAGCGCGGCGAGAAAGAGCGCGTTGGGATAGCCGCTCAATTGGTCGATGACGGCTTTGTCCGCCGAGCCGCGCGTGCCGCCCTTGGCCACGAGCAGGCCGGCGGCGAGCGAAATGATGAGCGCCGGAATCTGCGTCACCAGACCGTCGCCGACCGAGAGCTTGGTGAAGACGTCCGCCGCGGCGCCGAGCGTCAGGCTGTGCCGGGTAACGCCGATGACGATGCCGCCGAAGATGTTGACGGCGAGAATGATGAGCCCGGCGATCGCGTCGCCGCGGACGAATTTCGACGCGCCGTCCATCGAGCCGAAAAATGCGCTTTCCTCCTCGAGCTCGCGCCTGCGCGCCTGCGCCACCTTCTCGTCGATGAGGCCGGCCGAGAGGTCGGCGTCGATCGCCATCTGCTTGCCTGGAATGGCGTCGAGAGTGAAGCGCGCCCCGACCTCGGCGATGCGGGTCGCGCCCTTGGTGATGACCAGGAAGTTGATCGTCACCAGGATGAGAAAAACGATGATGCCGATGACGAAATCGCCGCCCATCACAAGGTGGGCGAAGCCGCCGATGATGTAGCCAGCAGACGTCGGTCCCTGTTCGCCGCGCGACAGAATGAGCCGGGTGGTCGAAATGTTGAGCGCGAGCCTCAGGATCGTCGCCACCAGGAGCACGGTCGGGAAGGCCGAGAATTCCAGCGGCTTCTGGATCCATAACGCCACCATCAGGATGAGCACCGAAAGCGCGATCGACAGCGCGAGGCCGAAGTCGATCATCACCGCGGGAACGGGAAGGAAAAACAGGCAAAGAATGAGGACGATGCCGACGGCGAAGGCGATGTCCTTGCCGCCGCGGTTTGCCGCCGGCGCGGTCCCCACCGCGGTCAATGACATCGCCGCCCTCGCTTATCAGGAGCCGCTGGCGTACGGCCCTCGGCTTGAGAGTGCGTAGCGAACCTTGCGCGAGGATCGTCCGACGCGCCGCAAGCATCGACTTGTCGGGACGGGCGAAGCGGAATACCTCAATTTGCCGCGCGTTGGCCTCGCGGGGACGAGCAAGGCTTGGAGAGCGTCATGACCTTCCCGGTTCTAGAAAGCGTGGCCAAGACCACTCGCCACACGACCTTCTATCTGTCGTGTGGCGCGGAGCAGGCGACGCCGATCATCTTCCTGCACGGCTGGCCCGAATTGTCGGTCTCCTGGCGCGGACAGCTTCCCGTTTTTGGCGGCCTTGGCTTTTGCGCCGTTGCGCCCGACATGCGCGGCTACGGGCGCTCCAGCGTCCATCGGCGGCACGAGGAATACGCGCTGGAGGAAATCGTGGCCGACATGATTGAACTCTTAGGTTCGCTCGGCGCGGAGAAGGCGATCTGGGTCGGGCACGACTGGGGCGCGCCAGTCGTGTGGTCGATCGCTCAGCACCATCCGGAACGCTGTCACGGCGTCGCCGGTCTGTGCGTGCCCTATATTCCAAACGGCTTCGCGGTTGAGAACCTGGTTCCGCTGGCCGACCGAAGGGTCTATCCGGCCGAGACGTTTCCCACGGCGCAATGGGACTATCAAATGTTCTACCGCGAGAATTTTGCAATCGCCGAGGCCGGTTTCGAGACCGATGTAGGCGCTACCGTCAGGGCGCTGTTCCGCTCGGGCAGTTCCGAGGGAGAGGGCAAGCCTGCCCGCACCGCTTTCGTCAGCGCCAACCGAAGCTATTTTGGTCGCGGCAATTCATCGGCGCCCGACCTTCAACGTGACGAGGCCGTCCTGGACGAAAGGGACGAGCATCGCTATGTCGCGGCGCTTAAACGCAACGGGTTCTTCGGGCCCTGCAGCTGGTACATGAACTGGAAGGCCAATCTCCTCTACGCCGAGAGCGCGAGAACCAACTGGCGGCTGAACATGCCAGCGCTCTTCCTGCACGCGGCTTACGATTATATCTGCGAGACCCGCGTCTCGCGTCTCGCTGAGCCTATGCGCGCCCACTGCGGCAACCTGAGCGAAGTCACCGTCCCTTCCGGCCACTGGATGGCCCAGGAGAGGCCGGCCGAGGTCAATGCGGCGCTGGCGAAATGGATCAGCTTGCAGTTTCCGACCCTGTGGGCGGTGTAGATCCTATTTATACCCCTGCTCGATCCGCGCGTAGATCGATTGGGTGAAGATCGAGAATTTTGCGCCGACGAATGAGGCCGTGAGGCTCGCTGCGACAAAGACCGCGATCATCTTCGGCACAAAGGTGAGCGTCATCTCCTGGATCTGAGTCAAGGCCTGCAGGAGCGCGATCACCACGCCGACCGCCATCGCCGCGCCGACGCAAGGTCCGGCGCCAACCACCACCATCCAGATCGCCGACTGGACGAGATCGATCGCGTCGCCTTCGTTCACTGCACGCTCGCGCCGTTGGCGAGCGAAACGGTTCCGCCATTGGTCAGCGTGGCCACCGCGCCCGTGCTGCCAACGCTGACCGAGGCGACCTCGCCCGACGTCGACCCGTCGGCGGAGGTCACCGTTCTGCCGATCAGTTGCTCAGCCTGGCTGAGCGAAGTCGCCGTCAACAGTGAGGCCAGAGTGGTGTTGCTCTGCACCGCTTGCCCGACCTCGGAGACGGTGGCGAGCTGGGACACCATCTGCGACGGGTCCATAGGTTGCGTCGGGTCCTGGTTCTTCATCTCCGCCATAAGCAGGGTCAGGAAATCGTTGTAGCTGAGGCTTTGGGTCGCCGCGCTCGCCGCGGACGAACTGGTGGATGGGGTGGAGGATGTGACGGGGGTGGTGGCGTTGACGGTCATGGTTTTCTCCTGTCTCAGGCGGCGCTTGGCGTATCGGCAAGCGGCTGAAGCTCCTTATCCTCGAGCGCGAACAGGCCGCGCAGAGCTTTGAGCGCTTCGAAATTGCGGCCGCGGAGGAGCGACGCGTCGACATTTCTGAGGCCCGCGGTCAGCTCGGGCGCGCGATAGGCGCCAAGCGCCAATTCGATCAGCGAACGCGCGAGCGGCGTGGCGCTCGCGGTGGCCGTCGGATCCATCAGCATGATCTGGACGGCGAAATAGATCTGACGGACCAGCGTCGTCGCTTGCTCAGCCTGCATCACATGGTTCTCGAGCAGGAAAGTGACTTCATTGAGAAGTTCGATCGAGGCCTTTCGATCGATGCGGATGACCGCGCCGTTGATGAAGAACCGTTCGCCGGCCCTGAGCGTGATGTTCATGCCGCGATGATCCTCACTTCAGCCCGTTGCGGATCAGCACGTTGATTTCGATCATCGGCGTCAGGTCGTTGGTCACGCCGCCGCGCACGCGGTCGATCTCTCTCATCATCCACACGCCGATCGAGATAATCCCGGCGCGCAGCTGCGCCGGCAGCTCATTGTTCGGGTCGTTGAGGTCGTCGATAAAAATCATCCAGAGGCGACGGAGGTAGAACAGCGCGTCAATGAGCTCGCGCGATTGCGGACCCTTCTCCTGGGCTGCGCGCAGCATTGCGATCACCCGATCCATCGCCGCCTGCTCGCGGGCGCGCAACGTCTGGTGTAAATCTTCGATCACGTCGTTGTAAGCGAATTCGTACATTGCGTCCTTCACGATCTAGGGGACCGGGAGGTATTGCGCCAGATTGAGCTGCTGCAGGCGCGAGGTGAGTTCGTAGGCCATCTGGATCTGATTGGTCAGACTGCTGATCTCGGCGGCCGTCGCCGTGGAGTTGACGTTGTCGAGATTGCCGAGCTGACCCTGCAGGATCGTGAGCTGCGAGCTCATCGAACTGTTGGCGCTGGTGACGGCGCTCTGGCTCGAGCCGAGGCCGGCCTGGATATTGATCATCGAATCGGCGCCCTGCGAAACCAGCGAGGCAGCGGCCGTGGCCACCGCCTGCTGCGCATCGCTGCTGAGCGCGGACCCGCCAAATTCGCTCAGCATCGTGTAAGCCTGCGCCAATTGTTGGAAGCCCGGCTGATTGGCGTTGGTCGATGTGGTCACGGTCTGGCCCGGCGCGATCGTGGCGCTCGTGTTGTCGCTCGAGGCGGACGACCAGTCCGTGCTCCACGAGGCGCCCTGGAACAGCGCCGCGAACGGCCCGGAAAGAAAGCTCTGCATGTCCGAAGCCGAGATGTTCGCCGCGCCCGGATCGGTCGGCAGGACCCCGAATGTGGTCTGAAAAGCCTGGTCAACCGCGGTCTTGGCGGCAGACGCCGGGGTCGAATAATAGTCGGCCATCGGCGCGACAGCCGAATTGATTCCGCCGAACACATATTGATCGCTCGACGTCGTGTTGACTCCGCTGATCAGGGACTGCAGCCCCGATTGGCCCATGTTCTGAAGCGAGGCGCCGGACGTGCCGCTCGGCGTCCAGGCCGCGAGATTGTTGAGGGTGGTCTGGGCGTTCGACTGGATTGCGGACAGGGCGCTTTGCGCAGTGGACAGGCTGGTCGCGACGACGCTGTTGCCGGTGGTCAGAGTCTGAAGCTGACCGACCTGCTCCTTCAGCGAAAGCTCGTAGCCGGACTGGTCGCCAAGCTGCAGTCCGAGATCGGCGTACTGGCCGGTCGACATCTCGGTCATCGCATTGGCGAGCTGCGACTGGGCTTGCATGACCGGCCCCACCAAGCTGTTGGCCAGGTAGCGGGTCGAAACAAGGTTTGCGCCCACGGTGGTCATGCCGCCTGCAGCAGGGCGGTGAACATGCTGGTGACGGTGCTCAAAAGCTTCGCCGTCGAAGCGTAGGAGTTTTCGAGGTTCAGCATGTTGGTCATCTCGGCGTCGAGATTGACGCCGGTGGCGTTGGACAACGCCGATGTCGCCTGCGTTGCAACCGCATTTTGATAGGAGGAGGCATCGCTCGCCTGCTGGTTCTGCGCTTGCAGCCAGCTCACCGAAGCGTTGGCGTAATCGGTGAGGCTGGCCGACGAGCCGAGGCCCGCGGATGGATCGAAGCTCTGCGTCGCGCTGATCTCGCCGATGAGGTCCTGGATGCGTCCCGTATAGCTGGCCGCGCCGGCCGTGTTGTACACATACGCTGGATTGCCGGGGTCGGAGACGCCCCCGTCGCGCAGCAGATTCGGATTGCCGCCCTGTGTCGGGTCGACATTCGGATTGATCTCGATCGCGGCGGCCAAACCCGTCGTCGCCGACATC
The DNA here is from genome assembly GCA_963833955.1 of uncultured Alphaproteobacteria bacterium. Classification (GTDB taxonomy): domain Bacteria; phylum Pseudomonadota; class Alphaproteobacteria; order Rhizobiales; family Beijerinckiaceae; genus Roseiarcus. The sequence continues at coordinate 237,324 of CAWHZY010000011.1, forward strand.
GAGGGCAGGCTTGTCTCGCCGGGTGTCGTGAACAGGCCCGGCAGCGAGGGCAATGTCGGGGTGGCGGATTGGTCGCTCTCGGCGAAGGCGTTGATGAGGCCGCCGGCGACCTGGTCGAGCTGGGCCTGATATTCGGGCGCGAGCCTATCCCGTATCGCGGCATAGCCGGCGAGCGCGCCCGACTGAATGGGCATCGGCGAATTGGCGCCGGTGATCGGCACGCCGTCCACGGTGACAGCCCCGCCATTCGCGCCATCGACCAGCGTCGGCGTTGCGGTGAACGAGACCGTTCGCGGCGTGTCCTGGAACAGGGTGACGCCGCTGTCGGTGTAAATCGATTCAGAACCATTGGCGGCCACGGTGGTCGAAACGCCGATCTGCTGGGCGAGCTGGGTCACGATCGAGTCGCGCGAATCCTCGGCGCTGGATATGTTGGCGCCCGTCTGAAGCCCGGTGACGACGGCGTTGTTGGCGGCCGTGAACTGGTTAAGGAGCGAATTGATGGTACCGACCGACGAGGCCATGTTCTGGTCGGCGGTTTGGCGCACCTGCTGGACCGTGGCGCTCGCGCTGTTGAGCGACGAGGCGAGATCGGAGGCCGCCGACACCACCGCGTCGGCGGCGGACGACGAGCTCGGCGAATCTGCGTAGGTCGTGAGCGCGCTCTGCAAATTGGCGAGCATGGCGGAGGGCGAGGCGCCGTTCTGGTTGGCGCCCGAGGTCGAGGTGGTCGATGAACTGTCATCGACGGTTTGGGCGAGCGTCGACAACCCATCCGAAATCGCCTGCTGCGCAGCGGCCTGGGAGGTCGAGCTCGAGACCTGCTCCAGGAGCGCGGCGTTGGCCTCGCGGGTGATCGAATCGACGTCCGCGCCGCCGTAGGAGTTCGTGACGACATTCGCGATCTCGCGCGAATAGCCTGGGGTGTTGACGTTGGCGATGTTGTTCGAGACGACCGCGGTCTGCGCCGCATTGGCGGCGAAGGAAGAACTGATGACGTTGAACGCGGTCGACAGGCTCATCGAAGCTTCCCGGGCTTGTTCGAGCTCACGGCTTCAGCCCGTTCAGGACGTCGAGAATATCGGCGCCCGTCTGAAATACTTTGGAATTGGCCTCGTACGCGCTCTGCGCCTGGATCATGTCGGTCAGTTCGGTGGCCAGGTCGACAGTCGAGCTTTCGAGCGATGACGATTCGATCGAGCCGAAGCCCGCGCCGCCGGCGGTTCCCAGATAAACGGGGCCAGAAGCAGACGTCTGCAAATAGGCGCCCCCGTTGACCGAGGCGAGATTGTCGGGGCTCACGACGTTGGCCAGCGGAATGTCATAGGCGACGTTGGACGTTCCGTTCGCATAGTTGAAGGTCAAGGATCCACTGGTCGAGATGGAGACGCCGCTGATGCCGCTCGGGGCCCTTCCGTTCGCGGTTGCGGCCGTCACATTGAAGCCCGCCGCGAGCTGCGTCAGGTTGCTGAGATCAAGGTTCATCGGCTGCCCATTAGGCACCGTAAGCGAAAGCGAGGAGCCGGAGGACAGCGCGCCCGTCGTCGGATTGAAGGTGAGGGTCTGCGTCGCCAGCGGGCCTGACGAATAGGGAAAACCGCCGCTCGGGGAGGCTTTCGACGCATCGAACGCGTCGACCTCCCAGGTGTTCGCCCCGGTGTTGGTGTAATAAAGATTGATCGTGTGCGAGCCGCCGAGATTATCGTAGACGACAAGCGACGTCGCTTCGGTATAGGTCGAGCTTGCTGAATTGGCGGACGGCAGATTGGCGGCGGCCACCGGCGTCGCGGTCGATGGCAGATTGGCGGTCAGCGTGGCGCTAGTCGTCGGCGTCGCGGTCTGGCCGGCGTTGACGACGTTGACCTTCTGAAGGCCAGTGAGCGAATTCGCGGCGAGCGGCGAAACGCCGTTTTGCACGTTCGCCGCCATCAGGTAGTAGCCGGCGCTGTTGACCAGATTTCCTGAGGCGTCCGGCGTGAACGAACCGTTGCGCGTCAGATAGAGGGCGCCGCTGGAGTCGGACACGACAAAAAAACCGGCGCCCTGGACGGCGAGATCGGTCGGCGTTGAAGTGGAGACCACATTGCCCTGGAGTCCGTTGAGCGAGACCTGGGTCGTGGAGACACCGCCGAAATCGGCGTTGCCGTTGGCGATCTGATCGACCAGGCTCGAGAAGTCGGTCTCGACGTTCTTGTAGCCGGTGGTGTCGGCGTTGGCGACATTCTGGGAGATCGACGACAGCCAGTTCGAATTGGCCTGCATGCCCGAGACGCTGGTGTTCAGAATGCTCATGAAGAATCCTCGACGGTGCGTCCATTTGAGCCGCGCGGCCTTGCGCCAGGCTGGCGCCGGATTCGGCTCTGCGCTCGCGGTCAGCTTGCCGAACGCACGAGGCTTCCGATCAAAAGATTCCAGCCGTCGATCAGCACGAAGAACAGGATTTTCACGGGCAGCGAGATGACGGAGGGCGGCAGCATCATCATGCCCATCGACATCGTCAGCGTCGCAACGATCATGTCGATGACCAGAAACGGCAACACGATGAGGAACCCGATCTCGAAGCCGCGACGGAGCTCGGAGATCATGAAGGCGGGGATAAGGAGCCGCAAATCCGCCTTGGAGCGGTCGGTGACATCGAAGCGTCCTTTGGACAGGCCCTCGAACAGCGCCATATCCTTCTCCCGAACCTGACTGAGCATGAATTCCCGGAACGGCTCGGAGACTGCTGCGAGCGCGTCCTGTTGACTGATCTGATTGTCCATGAGCGGTTTGAGGCCATTTTGCCAGGCGCGATCGAAGGTCGGCGCCATGACGAAGAAGGTCATGAACAGGGAGAGGCTAATGAGGACGAGATTGGCCGGCGCACTCTGCAAGCCGAGGCCGGAGCGCAGAAACGACAACGCGACGATGAACCGCGTGAAGCTTGTGACCATGATGAGAAGGCCGGGCGCGACCGAAAGCACGGTTAGAATCGCGACGAGCTCGATGATGCGGCCACTCGCCGTTGCTCCGCCGGCGGGGACAAGAGAATTCAGGTCGACGCTTTGGGCCGCCGCCGGATAGCTTGCGGCCAGCAGCGCAATGCCTACGCAGATTGCCCGTCTCATTGCACCACCAAGGTTCGGATGACGAAGGCGTGCACTTTGCCGCCGCTGCGGGTCGCCGCCCGCTCGTTGAGGTCCTGGCGGATGTTCTCGAGTCCGATCGGCCCTTCAAGCTGATGCAATGTGACGGTTCTCAAATATGCGAGCACGTCGTCGCCAATCTGGCCCGCCACGGCTTCGGGGTGCGGCAAGGTCTTCGGGTCAAAGATGATCGACCCCTCGAGCCGAACCCAGGTGTCTTGCGGCGCGCCGAGGTTGGTGACGATCGGCGGCAGGTCGACGATCGTCGACGCTTGCGCAGGGGCCGCGCTGGCCGTCGATTCCTGCATCGGCTTGTCCGGGGCTGGTGGGGCGGGCCGCAACGCCTCGAAGGCGGCGCCGGCGCTGGCGGCCAGGCAGACGACGATCGCCCATTCGATCAAGGATCCCCTGCGCGACTCCCTGACGGCGACGCCTTGGGGCAACGCGGAATCGGACATCAGCGCTCCGGTTAGAATGGCCTGACGGCGTCGTAGACCTGTTGTCCCCACGCCGGCTGCTGAAAGTCGGTCTGACGCCCACGGCCGCCATAGGAGATGCGAGCCTCGGCGATCCGGTCATAGGCGACGGTATTGTTGAGCGAGATGTCGAGCGGATTGACGATCCCCGCCACGGTCAGCTGGCGCATCTCGTAATTGACGCGCACCTCCTGCGATCCTGAGATGACGAGATTGCCATTGGGAAGGACGCGTGTGACGACCGCCGCCACCGACACTTGAATCTGCTCGGACCGGTCGATGTTCCCCGTCCCCTGAGTTGAGGCTGAGGACGTGAGGTCGCCTGAAAGTTTGGCGGGCTGGTTGGATGACGCCGATGGCGAACCATTGTTGTAGCCAAAGTCGATCACGCCGCTGTCGGTCGTTGTTTGCGAGCGGCCCGACGCGTTGCCAAGGGTCGCCTTGTCGTTCATCGAAATCAACACGCGCACGATGTCGCCGACGTTGCCGATGCGCGGCTGGCTGTAAAGGGACGGCGGTGTCCCATTTCCGGAAGGCGGAGGTGGGGGAAGCACCTTCGCGGTCTGGATGCTCGCGGTTTCGTCTGTGACGAGTCCTGCGCCAACCGGCGAGAAGAAGGGCTCACGCATGAATTCGTTGGCGCTCGTCCAGCAACCGGTCATCGACATGGCGATCGCCAGCAACAAGGGCGGCAAAAGGAGCCGCATCAGGATTTTTTCCCAGCGTCCGCCGTGGCTGAGAGGAAGGTCGCAAGCCTGCTCGCCCGCTCGGCCTCCATCTCGCTGAGAATGGCCCCCGCCACGCCGGCCTTGAGCTTGCCGAGAATCGCGGCTGCCAGTTGATCGTCCATCGCGGCGATCTGAGTGGCGGCGGCCTCCGGCTGCATCCTGGCGTAAATGGCGACAAGGTCATCGCTTGCCGACTTGAGCGCGGCGTCTTTCTTGGCGACCCACTCTTTGACCGAAGCTTCCGCTTTCTCGAGATCGGCTAGCCGCTGCTTGACCTGGGCGTCGAGGTCGCTGAGCTGTTTGGTCTCCCAGGCGATGCGCGCCTCGGCAATCGACGGGGCGGCGTTGGCGCAGAAGCGGCTGGCTTCGGCATCCGGCGCTTTGTCGACGACGGCTTTATCGGGCGCTTTGTTCGTGGCTCTCGGCTTTTCCTTCTCCGGCGCCCGCCCGTCCTGAGCGAAGGCCGGACCGGCAAGGAGAACGGCCGCCAGACTCATCGCCAAGCGCGCGCGACACGATTGAGCCGTCAGGCTTTGTGATGGAGAAAGACAGGGCATGTGTCGGCCTCGAGGACGGCGCCATCCTCGATCGCGCGGCTTGCGCTGGGCTGACTTAAGTTAACGGTGGGGACCGCAATGGGGCCCGCCTGGCCCGTTCACTGAATGACGAGATCGGCCTGCAGGGCGCCGGCAGTTTTGATCGCCTGAAGAATCGCGATGATTCCCGGCGGCTTGACGCCGATGCGATTGAGGCCCGCGACCAGGGCTCTGAGGCTTGATCCATGGAGGATGGCGACGGGTCCGCCCCCCTGCTCGACGTCAATTCGCGTGTCGGGCGTGACGACCGTTCGGCCGTTCGAGAACGGGGCTGGTTGCGACACGCGAGGCCGCTCGGCGACCCGAACCGTCAGCGTTCCGTAAGTCACCGCGACGGTCGAAATCTGCACGTCCTGGCCGACCACCACCGTGCCGGTTCGCGCGTCGAGAACGACGCGGGCCGCCATATCCGGGTCGACCTGGAGCTCCCCGATTTCGGCCATGAACCGAGCGAACGAGATCCTCCGAGGGCGGAACAGTTCGACTCTCCGGCTGTCGACCTCATAGGCGGCGCTCGCGCGGAATCGGTCGCGGGAATAGGCGTTGATCGCATCGACGATCCTCACCGCAGTCGTGTAGTCGGGGTTCTTCAACTCGAGCATCGACCGCAGCTCGTCGGGGAACCCGGGAACTTCGTGCTCGACGATGGCGCCGTTCGGAATGCGGCCCGCGGTCGGAACGCCTTGTGACAGCGTCTCGCCCTGGCCGACGGCGTCGAAACCGGTCACCGAGACCGCGCCCTGCGCGCTCGCATAGACCGTTCCATCCGCCGCCTGAAGCTGGGTGAGCAAGAGCGTTCCGCCCATCAGAGAGGGGGCGTCGCCGAGAGCGGAAACGGTGACGTCGAGCCGTGTGCCCGTCTCGACGCCCGCCGAGAGGTCGGAGGTGACGATGACGGACGCGACATTGCGGTTGCGGAGCGACGCGCCATGTACGTCAAGACCGAGATGCGTGAGCATCGCCTGGACGGACTGCTCGGTGAAGGGGGTGTTGCGCAAGGTGTCGCCCGACCCCTGCAGACCGACGACGAGGCCATAGCCGACGAGCTGACTGTCGCGCGCGCTCCGCAGGATCGAGATATCCTTGATCCGGGCCGCAAAGGTCGGCGCGGCGGCGAGACAAAGCGCGAGCGCCAGAATCAGTCGCCGCATTATCCCCCGCTCACTTGGACCGAGCCGTCCGGCTGGACGGCGCCGGACACCGTGACGCCGCTATCGTCGTTGCGAACCCTGACGATGTCCCCAATCGAGCCGTCTTGCAGCGCGGAGCCTGTGGTCATGATGACGAGATCGCCCTCGGAGAAAATAAGCTTGACCTCGGCGCCGTTGGAAACGAGCTTGCGATTGGAGACGCCTGAAAATGGAATCGCGTGCCCGGGAAGCAGGGTGAGCCGCGCCGCCTTGCCGACGATGAGCGAGCGCGAATCGACGAACGGCCCTGATCCGTCACGGGCGACATTGGGGACGTCGACGAGCATTTCGTCCAGGATCACGTCGCCGGGATAGATGACTGCCTTCGGGGTCGGGACGAGCGCTTCCTGCGCCAAGGAGGGCGCCGCGCAAGCTGCCGCGAACAGGACAATCGCGGCTCGGGCAACCGCTCGGGCTTGCGTTACGATCATGGACGCGTCTCCTGGCTAGCCGCGCATGTTGGAGATTGTGCCGGACATCTGGTCCGCGGCCTGGATCACCTTGGAGTTCATTTCATAGGCGCGCTGAGCCGATATGAGGTTGGTGATTTCGGTGACGGGATCGACGTTGGAAGCCTCGACATAGCCCTGCTGGATGATCCCAAACGAAGTGTCGCCGGGAACGCCAGCGGTCGGCAGGCCGGACGCGGCCGTCTGCTGGAAGTAGTTGCCGCCGAGCGCCAGCAGGCCGGCTTCGTTGACGAAGCTCGCGATTGTCAATTGGCCGAGCGACTGCGGCGTGGCCTGGCCTGGGACCGTCGCGGTTACGAGGCCGGTCTGGCTGACGGTGACCGCGGTCGCCGTCTGGGGAACGAGAATCGATGGGTTCACGTTATAGCCGTCCATGGTGACGAGCTGGCCATTCGCGTTGGTGTTGAACGCACCGTCGCGGGTATAGACCGTGTCGCCATTCGGCGTCGCGACTTGGAACCAACCCCGCCCTTGAATCGCCAGATCGAGCTGGTTGCCAGTGTTGGTCAGGGCGCCCTGAATGTTGACGCTGCGAATCGCCGCGGTGCGAACGCCGAGGCCGATCTGAGCGCCTTCTGGAACGGTCGCGTCGCGGCCTCGATTTGAAACGCCCATGAGCCGTTCTGTCTGATAGATGAGATCGGTGAATTCCGCCCGCGAGCGCTTGAAGCCGGTCGTATTGATGTTGGCGACATTGTTCGCGATCACCTCAAGATTTTGTTCCTGGGCGCTCATGCCCGTCGCCGCGATCGCCAACGCTCTCATTTCAACATCCTTCGCTTCCGCTTAAGTCCGTCCATCGAGATCACGACCCGATCAGATCGTCATGCGCGCAACCTCTTGATAAGCGGAAACCGCCTTGTCACGGATCGCAAGAACGGTCTGGAGCGAACGTTGCGCCGCCATCACCCCGTCCACGACCTTCATCGGCGAGGCCGCGCCTTGGATGCCTTGGATGGCGACGGCTTCCCCGGTTTGCAACGTATCAACCGCGGAGCCGACCACCTGAGCGAGCGCCTGCTCGAAACTCGGTCCCTGAGTCGGCGCCGCGGCGGCCATCGGGGATCGAACCCCGGCGCTCACGCTTGCCGAGCCAATTCCAGAAACGCTCTCGATCATCGTTTGCCCCTCGCGACGTCGACGCTCACGCGTCCTTCATCAGACTGATCGTGGTGTTCAGCATGTCAGCCGACTGCTTGGCGACCTGGAGATTGGCCTCATAGCTGCGATTTGCTTCTCGCATATCCGCCAGTTCCGTCAGCACATCGACGTTCGGCATCTTCACCATGCCGCTTTCGTCCGCCGCTGGATTGCCGGGGTCGCGCTCGAGCTTGAAGGGCGAAGAGTCGACGCCGATCGATTTGACCGCGACCACGTTGGCGCCGAGCGTCCGATCCATCTCGCTCTCGAACGAGACCGTCTGGCGCGCGTAGGGCTCGGCGCCGGGCGTCGATCCGGTCGATTGGGCGTTGGCGATATTCTGCGAGACGATGCGAAGCCGCGTCGACTGGGCCTGAAGGCCGGATGCGGCGATGCGGAGCGCGGTCTGCAACGAATCCTGCATGGGTCTTCACTTAAGCGCAGAGAGGAGAAGTTGATGAAAGACTCGGCGGATGTCGGAGTTCATCGTGTAGTCCCGATTGACATCTCCGAGGTTGATCATCTGCTGTTCGATATTGACCGTGTTGCCGGACAACGTCTGTTCCGCCGGGTCGACTTCGACTTCGCGCAACGCGCCCGTTTCAGATTGGGGCAGGGACAGGTGAGCAGGATTGGTCGTCGCCAATTCGATGGGTGACGAGTCGAGGACGGCGGAAAAGGGCTGAATGTCGACCGCGTGATAGCTCGGCGTATTCGCGTTCGCGACATTGGCGGCGATCGCCGTTTGGCGCGCGGACAGCCATTGCGCCTTCTGGGAGCCGATTTCGAAGAGATAGACCGATGACAATTGCACGCCATTCCTGAACGGGGGTTGGACGAACCCTGCGCGTCCGGGCTTGCACGGGGCTTGACGACCGTGGCTTGACCCCGTTCGCAGCACCTACAGCCGCGCGGTTTCGAAGGCATCGAAGAGCCGTTCTGCCTTGGCGAAATCGTCGAGCCCCTGCTCCTCGAAAAGAATATCCTGGATTTCGACGCCCGCGCGGCGCTGACCAATCGTGAGCCGGAAGAAGGCGCAGACGGCGGCGTGGCGGAACTCCATGTCGATCTCGACCGTCGGCGTCGCATCCCAGGGCGCCTTGAAACTCGCCGACAGAGCGTAGCGCAACGTCCCGCTCATGAAGAAGAGCTCCGTGGATGAATTGACGAGGTCGGCGAGATTCGCCGCATGGTCGTTTTGGATCATCGCCATCAGCTCCGCCGCATCGGTCAGCCTGAGCTCGCTCGCGAAGCCCACGAGAGCGTCAGCGATGATTTGTTCTCGTTCAAGCGGGCGGCGCTGTCGTGAACTTGGTTCAGGCGGGTTCATGGTCTTCGTTGGGCCCATTGACCCTTCCTTTGCTGGATCAGGTGTACAATTTCGGCGACCGCTCGATAAAATTCCGCTGGAATTGGCCGATCCACATCGACGGCGGCGTAGAGCGAGCGCGCGAGCGGCTTGTCCTCGACCACTGGAATCGCGTGATCCTCGGCGATCGAGCGGATCTTCAACGCGATGAAATCGGCGCCCTTGGCGACAACGATCGGCGCGCCGCCCTCGGCGCGGACGTATCGTAGCGCGACCGCGTAATGGGTAGGGTTGACCACGACCATCGTGGCGCGCGGCACCGCGGAAAGCATCCGTTTGCGCGAGCGATCGAGACGAAGCGAGCGCAACCGCGCTTTGATCATCTGGTCGCCCTCGGCCTGGCGAAGCTCCTCCTTGACTTCCTGTTTGCTCATCCGATGGTCGCGTCGCCATAAAATCCGCGACCAGCCGAGATCGGCGGCGGCGACCGCCAGCGTGGCGACGAGCACTGTGGCGATCGTTTTGACGAATAGGTCGAGCACGTGCTGCGGCAGCAGGCCAGGGTCAATGTCCATCGCCGTAAGCAGGACAACCTTCTGGCCGATCAGCATCATGATCGCCACCGCGATCACCGCGGCGAGCTTGATGAGGCTCTTCAAAAACTCGGTCCAGCCACGAGCGCCAAACACGCGGCTCAGGCCCTTGCGCAACGAGATGCGCGAGGCGTCCGGCAAAATCCTATCGGGGACGATGCGAGGCGTACTCTGGGCGACGGAAGCGAGAAGGCCCGCGACGGTAAGAAGAATCACCGTCGGCATGAGGAAGCGCGTGGCCGCGCTCACGAGGGGGCCGGCGAGAGCAAGGACATCTTCGCCGCGCTCGATCCGCCACCCTGCCGGATCGTCGACAAGGCCGACGAGCGCAGTGAGCAGGGCTTCGGCGTGGGTGGGAATGACGAATATGAGCACGAGGAGGGTCGCGGACAACGAAGCAAACAGCGGCGCCTCCCGCGAAAAGGCGACTTCGCCGCGCTCGACCGCATCATGCAGCCGCTTCTCTGTCGGCTGCTCGGTTTTGTCTTCGGGATCGACGTCGCCGCTCATCGCTCACCAGCCGGCGCTTTTTGCAGCGCCTCCAAACTCAAGCCGCTTCGGCCGGCGGGACGCCAAGCTCGATCTCATTGCGGCTCGCCATGCCGAGCACGATATCTGCGATGGCCTTGCGCGCCTTGGCGATGTCCCGAGGCGGCGCATTCGCGCCGGAACTGAGCTCGCCTTCGACCAGACGGCGTCCGCGAGACGGCATGGAGGACAGGACCGTGTCGCGGAAGTCCGCGTCCGTCCCCCTGAGCGCCATGACGACAATGTCAATCGAGGCGCGGTCGAACAACAAAGCCCGAGCGCGTTCGGACAGCCGTGGCAGATCGTCGAACGAAAAGAGCATCGTTTTCACAATGGCCGCGTCTTTCGGGCTGGCCTGTTCGAGCGCGCGCATGGCGTCCTCCGCCTCCGGGGCATCGAGGCCGTTGATGATGCCGGCGAGACGCGATCGTCCATCACCGCCAGCAGCCGCCTGGGGAGCCGCTTTCAATGAGCTCCCCACCGCCTCTTCGATGAGCCGCGCGGCGAGCGGCGTCACATCGAGCGGCGCGACCAGGCCGCAAAGAGCAGCGTTGCGCCGATCCCTCGGCAGCGCCGCAATCGCCTTTGTCGCGACAGCGGAATCGAGCTTGGAGAGGATATAGGTCGCAGTCGTCGCGCGCTCCGCCATCAGCAATGTCAGGATCGCGGCTTCCGGCGCTTGCGCCAAAGCCCGCCATATATCGACATCGTGGGTTTCCCCGGATTCCACGCCCAGAATGTCAGCGATCTGCTCGGGGGGCATGCTGTCGGCGAGCAGGCTCTTGACCTGGCCGGCGTCGCTGAACAGATCGGCGCCGGCGGAGAAGTCGGTCGCGAATTCCTCGACCAGCCGATCGAGAGTCGCCGCCGGGATGGCGCCGAGGCCAGCCGCGGCCCGCGCCACCGCTTGCAAGTCCGGTTGATCGAATTGCTTGAGCAGCCGGGCGGCGGGGGGCTTGCCCATCATCAAGAGCAGGGCCGCGGCTTTTTCGGGCCCGGTGAGTGTTCTCTCGCCGCTGATCGCCGCCTCAAGCATGGCCGTTCTCCTGCGGAGCCTTCGTCGGCTGTTTAAGTCCGCCGCCGGCGACGACCTCGAGCAACGACACCCCGAATCGCTGGCTGGCGTCATCGACGACGACAATTTCGCCGCGCGCGATCACCGTGCCGTTCACGACCACGTCGACCGGATCACCGACTCTCTGATCAAGCGAGACGATGGCGCCCCGCGCGAGCTTCATGAGCCCGGAGACCGGCAGCGATGTCGATCCGAGCACGACTTGCACCGTGACCGGGATCGACAGGATCGCGCCGAGATTGGAGGGACCTCCGAGAGGCTCCGATTTCGGGGAGTCGATGGCGGTCGGCGGCTCGGAAATGATGGCGGCTGCGTCCATGAAATGTCTTGCTCGAGCGTGTCGGAATCATCGGCGATATGAGGATGAGTCTCGGCCCTAGGGTTTGGCCGCTTCGTGTCGTTGTGCGATCGGGCTCTCGACTTCGAGACGGTAGCGTCCGTCCGCTTGGCCGAGCTTGCAGGTGAACATTCCGCGGCCGGAACATTCGAGGCGAATGGCGGTGAAATCGTTGCATTGCAGCGGCAAAAGGCCGCCAATCTGAAAGTTGGCGACGTCGCCGAGACTCATCGGAACCTCTTCCAGGATCGCGGTCACGGGCAGCCGCGTCTGCTGAACGCCGGCCTCCATGAGCCGGGACCAGCGCCGGTCCGCTGGCATGGCCTCGGTCTCGGGATCGTTCGCCAGTTCGGCGCGGAAGGGCAGGAGAAACGCCTGCGGCAGCAACAGAAGGCCCTCGAACACGCCCCCATTCATGCCGAGCGTAAACCGCGCCGCCGCCGCCTCGCCGTCCCGGCGTCCGAGCGCGAATGGATCCTTGATCGTTGTCAGCCGCTCGAAGCTCAGCGCGACGCGCGCGACGGAAGCGAAGGCCGCCTCGAGCGCCTCCCCCAGCGTGCGCGCGAACGCCTCGACAAGCGAAGCCTCGATCGCCGTGCGAGGCTTTTGTGCGTCGCTTGCCGGTTTGTCGGGCCCATCCGCGCCGGCGGCTTCGCCGAAAATCGAGGAGACGATCAGGCTGTCTGTGCGCTCATCGAGCGCGATCATGACTTGCGCTTCGGGTTCGGCGCTCGAATAGATCGCGGCGGTCAGGCCGGAGCACTCACCAATCGCCTCAAACAGCGTGGTTGCGCGAATCTCCTCGATTGCCGCGCCGGACGGGCGCGCGATCAGCGATGCAAGCCGCGCCGGCGCTTCGACGATGAACCGATTGAGCGCAAACCTGAGCCCCGGCATCCGATCGATGGCAAGGTTTGGATGCTCGAGCATCGCGCCCTGCAGCCTGCGTGCGCCATGATCGAACTCGCGCGTTCCCTCTTCCATGATCATGCGGCCTCCCGGATCGCGGGCTCGCCCCCGCTCGCGCCTCCAGGCGTCGTTTCGTTCTCGACGACGTCGATCGTCGGCCGCTCCTTGGAGGGGATCGTCTTGCGGCCGAACTCGACCGCCACCTGCGGCATCGCTCCGTTCATGAAGGCGAGCAGGCTCTGCTTCACCAGCGTGAACAGCCTGAGCTGCTTCTGTCGCACCGTTTTTATTTTCTGAGCGATCGGGGCCAAGATCGCATAGGACAGGAAGATGCCGGCGAAGGTGCCGACCAGCGCTGCGCCGATGAGGCCGCCGAGGATCTCAGGGGATTGATCGAGCGCGCCCATGGCGTGGATGATGCCGAGCACCGCGGCCACGATGCCGAGCGCAGGCAATCCGTCGGCGACCGCCTGAAACGCGTGCACCGGCTTATAGCGATCGTGCGCCAAGGTCTCGATTTCTTCATCCATCAGCGCCTCGATTTCATGCGTTCGCGCGTTGCCGATGATGATGAGGCGGCCGTAGTCGCAGATGAACGTCACAAGATCCTTGTCCGCGAGGAGCTTGGGGAAGTTCTTGAAGATCTCGGATTCCTGCGGGTTGTCGAAATGCGCTTCGACCTCGCTGCGGGACTTGGCTCTGAGCTCTCGCATGAGCGCGTGCAGGGCTGAGAGCACGTCGAGGAAGTCGCGGGGCTTGGGGGCCTTGTCGAGCACGGCCTCCACGAACGCCTTGCCGCAGTCCTTGATCGTCGACATGGCGTTGGCGACGATGAAAATGCCGAGCGACGACCCCATGATGATGACGAACTCGAAAGGCTGAAACAGCACCTCGAGATGTCCGCCGAGCGCCGCATAGCCGCCGAGGATGCAGCCGACGGTAATCACGAGGCCTATGGCGAAATTCAAGATTCGCTCCCGGTGCGGACGCACGCCAGATTTGCGGCGCGAGACTTACGCGAGGCTGTCACCGGCGAAGTCAGCTACGGACAAGCCGGCCGAACCATCGTTTCCCCGAAAGGCCGGCGTGGCTTCGGGCCTCATGGAACGGCGTCATGCAGAACGGGCTCTATGTCTCCTTGTCGGCTCAAGTGGCGCTCGAACGGCGGCTCGAAACCATCGCCGACAACGTCGCCAACATGAACACCGTTGGCTTTCGGGGGACTGGCGTGTCGTTCGAGACGGAAATGGCCAAGGCCGGCGATGCGAGGCTCGGCTATGTCTCGAACGGGTCTGACTTTATCTCGCGCCGCCTTGGCGGGCTCATCAAGACCGACAATACGCTCGATTTCGCCGTCCAGGGCGACGGCTGGTTTGGAATTCAGACGCCGCAGGGAGTGGCGTACACGCGCGATGGCCGGACGAAGATTGACGAGTCGGGCACGCTTCGCACGCTGAACGGCGATCCCATCCTTGACGCCGGGGGCGCCCCGATCCTCCTGGACAACGGGGCTGGTCCTTTGGCCGTCTCCGCCGACGGAATGATCACGCAGAACGGACGGCAGGTCGGGGCGCTCGGGCTCTTTGAAATCGATCCCGCCGCCAACCTGAAAAGAGCGGAAAACTCGAGCGTCGTGCCGGACAAGCCCGCGACGCCGGTCCTCGATTTCACCCGCGACGGGGTCGTTCAGGGCGCGGTCGAAGGCTCGAACGTCGATCCGGTGCGCGAGATGACCAAGCTGATCGAAGTGACGCGCGCATTCGACGGCGTGGCGGCCGAGACTTCGCAGTCCGAGACGTCGCTGCAAGACGCGATCAAGGCTCTCGGGGCATCGGCATGAGCGACGGTTGCCCGAACAGTCCGTCGCCGCTCGCGCGCCTCGAACAGCGGGTTGCGCAAGGATTGCAGACACTTCCGGCGGCGCGCGTGAGCGGCTCCGTCATCGAAGTCTCGACCTCTCACTATCGCGTCGCCGGCCTCTCGCGCTTCCTCAAGCTCGGCGAATGCGTCGGCGTCGATGTCGGCGATCGCGTCGAGATTGGCGAAGTGGTCAGGATCGACGATTCCTCGGCCACCCTCAAGCCGTTCGACACGCGCAGCGACGTGACGATCGGCGCGCGCGCCTTTCGAGCCGAAACCCTGGCGCTATCGCCGCATCGCGCCTGGAAGGGACGCGTCATCGATGCGCTCGGCCGGCCAATCGATGGGGCGGGCGAGCTCCCGAGCGGAGACAAGTCCGCGCCGCTCGACGCTTCGCCGCCGCCGCCGCTGAAGCGCGCGCGCGTTCATGCGCCGTTGCGCACCGGCGTGCGCGTCGTCGACCTGTTCACGCCATTATGCGTCGGACAGAGAGTGGGCGTCTTCGCCGGCTCGGGCGTCGGCAAATCGTCGCTGCTCGCCATGCTCGCGCGGGCGACCCCGATCGACACGGTCGTCATTGCGCTCGTCGGCGAGCGCGGCCGCGAAGTGCGCGAGTTTCTTCACGATACGCTGGGCGAGAATCGCAGCTCCGCCGTCACAATCGTCTCAACTGGCGACGAAAGTCCGATGATGCGCCGGCTCGCCCCGAAGACGGCAATGGCGATCGCCGAATACTTCCGCGATCAAGGCGAGTCGGTGTTGCTGATCGTCGATTCGGTCACGCGGTTCGCGCATGCCGCGCGCGATGTGGCGCTCGCCGCCGGCGAGCCGGCCGTCGCTCGCGGCTATGCGCCGAGCGTCTTCAGCGACCTGCCGCGGCTGCTCGAGCGCGCGGGACCGGGCGTTGAAGGATCGGGTTCGATTACCGGCATCTTCTCCGTGCTGGTCGACGGGGACGATCATAACGATCCGGTCGCCGACGCGATTCGCGGCACGCTCGATGGGCACATCGTGCTGGATCGCGCCATTGCGGACGAAGGACGCTATCCGGCCGTCAACATTCTCTCTTCGGTGTCGCGGATGACGAACCCTTTGTGGAGGCCGGAACAGCGCAAGGTGGTTCAGAGCCTGCGCGCGATGATCGCGCGCTACGAGGAAACCCGCGAGCTGCGCCTGATGGGCGGCTATACGGCCGGCGCCGACCCCGTCCTCGATAAGGCGATCAAATCGACCCCGCGCATTTATGAGGCGATGAACCAGACGATGGACGCGCCGCGATGCGACGACCCGTTCATCGATCTCGCCGCGGCTTTGCGCAACGAAACGAAACCAGTCGAGGCTTGAGGAAGCAATGGCGCCTGCCCACGAAACTGTGATCCGCGCGGTCGGAATGACGCTCGCCAGCCTTTCCACGGCTTTCGCCATGTACATGCTCGCTTATGGCGCGGGGAAGACGCGCATCAACGGCATGGAGCATTTGGCGATCTTCGCTCAGCCGCGTGGGCCGGGCGGCGCCGTTCGAGGGGCCACGCCGCCGCCGGCGGAAGGCGCGTCTGTTGTCGACATGGCCGCGACGGGTTCGCTGGCGGCTTCCACCGCCCAAGCCACGCCACAGGCCCGGCCGATCGAGATTGTCGCCGCCGAAGCCGATCGCGTCTGGCTGAAGATCGATGGCGCGATCCGCACGGCCGCGCCCGGCGAGACCGTGGCGGGTCTAGGCCGGATCGGGGCGATCGTCGCGCGAAACGACGGCTGGGTCGTGCTCGACGACAAGGGCAAGGAGCTTCTCGCGGTATCGAAAGCAGCAAACGGCGCCTCGCTCTTCACTCGCAAGAGAATCTTCGAGTGATCGGCCCAGCCTAATTTCCCATGCGCCAGGGCGAGCGCTCGGTCCAGGCGCTCAAGGTCTGCTCGGCCCATTCGACCGACTTCTCCTTGTGGCAGAGGGTGCATGGGTTCGGAACGTTGAGCGTCCGCGTCGACGCAGGCGTGATGAAGCGGAACGTATGGGCGTGGACCTTCACATCCCCAAGCGTCTCTTCGATCAGCGGCATGTGACAGGACACGCACTCGCTGCCGGCGCTGTCCGGCTTGTGATGCGTATGAGCCGGAATGCTGCTGGCGAACGGACCGATCGGCGAATTGGGTCCGTGGCAGCCGAGGCAAAGCGCGTTCCCTTTCTCGCGCAACATCGAGACGTTGTCGCTGCCGTGAGGATCGTGGCATGAGAAACAAGTCACTCCGCGCGTATACATGAGGCTCTGCACGAAATCGTTGCCTTGCATTCTGTTCTTGTGCGCCGTTCCGTCAGGGAAATGGGTGAAGGTCAGCTCCCCGGCCTTGTGATCCTCGAGGTTCCAAAAGTCGGCGAGCTTGAGCCCCATGTGAAAGCCAACCGGCCAATCATAATTTTTTCCGTCGATCGGATTCGTCTTTGGCCGGCCTTGCGAGTGGCAGCGAATGCAGGTGTCGTTCGCCGCGACATAATCGAGCCGCGCCGGATTGACGATCGTGGCCGGCACGGGATCAGCGACATGGGCGCTGCCCGGACCATGGCAGGATTCACAGCCGACGTTCCATTCGGTCACGCTCTTTGTCCTGATGTCGTAGTCGACCGAGTGGCAACCATCGCAGAGCGGTCCGGTCGGCCGCTGCATATTGTCGTCCGGATAGAGCGGCGCCCACCAATCCGCCGTCTTCGGCACGTGGTAAGGCAGCCAACGCGCGTGCGTGATGTCCCATTGTGCGGGCAGCGGGAAATAGTCGTCGCCCTTGCGGGTGAAATAGCGCTGCTTCCACCGGCTGCCATAGACGAAGGCGACATCGTCCAAAGTGAACGTCAATTTGGGATCGGGTTTCGAGAAGTCGGGAATGACGGCGTCGGGATGCTCGCGCGGATCGCGCACGACATTGGCCATGCGCGTCTGCTTCCACCGGGCGTAGATCTCCTTGTGGCAGGACTCGCAAGCGGTCGAGCCGACATAATGCGCGCCCGTGGCGATTGGGGCGGGCGTGTTGTTCGCCGAGCCCGGTGGGACTGATGGCGGCAAGTGACGCAGGAAAGAGACAATCTGCCAGAGTTCGTGATCGGGCAGATCCCAGGCCGGCATCGCCGTGTTACGGATGCCGTCGTTGATGTAGGTGAAGATCTGACCGTCGGTCAGCACCGGAATGAGCTCGCGAAGGGCCGGAACGCGCGGATAGACGTGCTCGCCGATGGTCGTGCGGCCGGTTCCGTCGAAATCGTGGCAGACTGCGCATTTCTGCTGAAACGCCGCGGCGCCGGCGGCGATGGTCGCTTCGTCAGGCTTCAGCGGATTGACGCGCGCCGCGGCTTCGCCCGGGACGCTATTCCGCAGAAGCCAGGTTGCGACTTCCATCTCGATTTTGGGCGGATTGGGACGCGCGCTCGACAGGCCGGGAAGCGCGAAGCGATAAAGCGCGCCGGCGCCCACGGCGAGCACGACGAGAACCGTGACGACAACTTTCCGCATCATTTCGCCTTGGAATTTGCTTGAGTCGGTCGTGGTCACCCTTGAGGCAGTCGCGTCGCTTGTTTCTTCGGGGGGTTCGTCGGCCAATCATGAGTTTCGTCACTGGCGTCGCGCGCCCACCGATAGAAGGCGTCGTAGAGCGCCATGCCCGCGGCAAGTTGCTCGAGATCGTCGGAATACATGCGCGATAGCCCAAGCGAGGCCGCGAGAAGGCCCGCCGCTTCCGGGGCGAGATCAAGCCGATCGGTGTCCGCGGCCCTGACGATCGCCGCGAGTTTCGCGAGCGGCGGCGTTTGCAGCCCGAGTTCGTCGACAATCGTGTCGAATGTGCATCGCTGGCCGCGATGACTCCAGAACACGCCCTCGATATCGAACGGAGCGCCGCTGAAGCGCTCCGCGACCGACTGCACTTCCGCCGGCGCGACAAAGAGGAACACAGCACCAGGATCAACGAAGCGGCGGATCAGCCACGGACACGCGACGCGGTCGATTTTCGGTCGCGAGCGCGTCACCCACACCGTTCGCCCTTGCGGATCGCGCCGTGGCAATTTGCCTTCGGGCACGAGTGGCAGGCCCGCTTGCGTCCAGGCCTCATGGCCGCCCGCAAGCACCTCGGCGGAGGCGGCGCCGCAGCCGCGCAGCCATGCGGCGACGCCTTCGCTTTGGCCTCGGCCATTCTCGCAGATCGCGACCACCGAGCGTCCGGCGAATTCCGGCGCCCAGGCGGATATTGTCTGGTGAGGGTGGCGGATTGCGCCGGGAATGAATTGCGGATCGGCGGCAACGGCGTCTTTGCCGCGCACGTCGATGAGCGCAGGGCCGTGAGGCACGCCGACCAGGCGCCAAAGCTTATCCGCCGATATGCTGTTGAATGACGACATGATGCGCCCTCGAAGGAAAAGGGGCGCGATTCTTCAGCTGTCGCCTCACGGGGAGATCGCTCCCCCATCCTCGAATCATAACCCTAAGGCCCCACTCGTTGTCAACGGCGGTTGAATGGAGTCGAAATGGCTCAGTCGGGGTCCGGGGCGAAAAAATATTTGCAACGCCTTTCGATAGCGAATTAGGTTGTCCGGTTTTGGTAGCGCGTCATTTGTCCGCTTCTTCTGCTTTTGTTCTACCTCGTGGGCGGGGTGGGCAAGCCGGAGGCTTGTCCATGCCGTCCGCGAGGGGCTCGCCGCCGAGCGGATTTAAGCGGCGCGTTTTTCATCGTGGCTGTCCTTGAGCGCTTCTTTCTCGTCGTAGCGTCCGATGCATCTGGGTCCGTGGAAGAGGGCGTGCGAGCCGTCGGGGTAGACGTGGACCTTGACCCGCGCCTTGACGAAGTGGGGCCGCATCGGGCTTTCGGGGATCTGCAGTTTCAGCGTCCGGCAGGAGACGCAATTGTCGTTTCCGACCTGACGCTCCTCCTGCACGCACAGGATCTCGTCGAGATCGACGCCTGGAATGGGCGTGAAGGCCGAGCCTTCGCCGGCCGGATCGACGGCGAAGCGGGCGTTGTGCTCCGGCAGGTAGATGTCCTGGATGAAGGCGTTGGCCGCCTCGGCGGTGGTGACGGCGGCGCGCTTGAGTTCCTTCGGCAGCCAGTCCTGCAGCGTCTTAAACGCCCGCTCCGAGCGACCCCGGGCCTGCGGTGAGAAAGCCCCGATATGCTCGACCCCGAGTTGCTCAAGGGCCCTTCCGACCTGGGTCGGACAGCCGCGGTCGATCTCGCCGGCCTTGGTGGTGCGGAAATAGTGGCTGCCCCGGTCGGTGTAGAGGCTCATCGGCAGGCCATGCTGGGAGAAAACCTCGTTCAGCGCCCGGAAAGTCGAGGCCGTGCCCTCCGCCTCGACGAGAAACGCCGAATAGATCGACCCCGTCGCGTCATCGAGGGTCACAATCAGGTCGAGCGGCGCTTGGCCTTCAGGCCATTCGTGCCGCGAGCCGTCCTGATGCGGCATCATGCCCGGCAGCGGCCGCCGCTCGCGCTTCCTGCGGTGGGCGCCCTTGCGCGGCGCCTTGGGAACAACCCCCGCCCATTGCAGATGCAGCTTCAACCAGGTGTAGCCCTAACCAAAGCCGTGGTCCCTCACCAGATGCTCGTGGAAATGCTTGACCGTGAAACCCTGGTAGCGCTCGCGATAAAGGCGCTCCACTTCGTCCGCCCGGTCGCTCGGAACGCGCCGGCCCGACGCCTTGCCGAGTTTGCGGTCCAAGAGTCCGGCCTCGCCCTCCTCCTCATAGCGCCGCGTCCAGCGCCGGAACGTCCGCTCGCTCACCCCCAAAAGCTCCGCCGCCTCCTCCTGGTTGAGCTCCGCCGATTCCCAGCGGTTCAGAATGTTCAAAAACATCGCCATGCGCACCCCCTGAAGGGCTTCTGTCCGGCGCATCCAACCCCTCCAAAAGGGGCCGGATCTACCGGACAGATCGTGCGCTACCTAAACCGGACATATCGTCTGCTACCGACAAAAACTCGACATTGTCTTGACAAAGCAGTTCATGTCTGATACTGTTTTTCAGAATGAAGCGACAAGATTCGGCTGGCTGCCTCTCATGGGGCGCCGCGCGGCCGAAGCTTCAACGCTCAAGGGCGGGAACGACTTGCAAATGGCGCCGCAAGCCCTTGGAATCGCTCAAAACGGACTCGTTAACCCGCGATGCGCCTGGGTTCCAGTCGTTGGGAACGAGAATGGCTCGGCGGCATCCCTATCGTAGCCGCGCCCGCGCAAACACCTGAAAGGCTCGGGCGCGATGCGACAGCGCCAGCGAGCCGTCGGCGGGAATGCCGTGCTTCTCCTCCGAGCTCATCTCGCCGAAGGTTCGGTCATGGCCGTCCGGCCGAAAGATCGGATCGTAGCCAAATCCGGCCGTGCCTCGCGGCGGGAAGACAAGGATCCCATCCACGCGGCCCTCGAAAGCTTCGTTTGCGCCGTCCGGCCAGGCCAGCGCCAGGACGCTGACGAAAGCCGCCCGCCAGGGCGGGGGAGCCGCGCGCGCCCTGAGCTCGCGCTCGACGCGGGCCATGGCGGCGCCAAAGTCTTTCTCCGGCCCGGCCCATCTGGCCGAATAGATGCCCGGCGCCCCATCAAGCGCGTCGACGCAGAGGCCCGAATCGTCGGAGAGCGCAACGAGCCCCGAAGCCTGCGCGGCGGCTCGCGCCTTCAAGAGGGCGTTGTCATGAAAAGTCGATCCGGTCTCCTCTGGCTCGTCGAGACCGAGCGCCGCGGCGCCGACCAATGTGAGGTCGAAGGGCTGCAGCAGTTCGTCGAACTCGCGCAGCTTGCCGGAATTGTGAGTGGCGACGACGAGACGACCCTCAAGGCGCCTACGCTCGCCGGCGCTTCCGACCGCGCCGCTCAACGGGCGATGACCTTATAGCGCTGCCCGGGAACGACGGCGGCGTCTCGCTCCAGCCCATTGAGAATCAAGAACTGATCGAGCCATTGCGGCAGGAAGCCCATCCGCGCGGCGAGCGTTTCGGCGGTGTCGCCGCTCGCCGCCTCGACAATCTTGATCTTCTCTGGCGTGGCCAATGCCGAGTCCTGCGCGTTTACAAGACGAAACGAGTTCGAGCGAGGCCATGAATTGAGAATTCGACGGCGGGCGAAAGGTCGTGGGCGGCGAAAATGAGCCGATAAAGCCGGCCGTTCAGGCGCACCGCTCCGAGGCGGAAGCTCCACTGGTCGCCCTGAGCGATCGCCGTGGCCGCTTCCAGGCCGTCGATCTTCCTGGATTCGATCGATGTCGTCTTGACGCCGTCGATCCAGTCCGAACCGATGGCGCTGGTGACCGGCGTCGACTCGGGTATCGCGATGCTGTCGAGGCGCAGCGCCTCGCCGCCTGTTTCGCCGACACCGATCAGCGCAGCAGACTGATTGTCGAGCGTAAAGCCGTCCGGGGCCTTGAAGGCGAAACCGAGCTTTGGATGAACGAAGGAATTGTCGCGCACCATGCCCTGGGATGGGTCGTCGCCGAAAATAAGGCCGTCTATGGCGGCGAGATAGGCGTTGCGTCCGGTTTCACCGGTCCCCGGCGGCCCGAATTGCCGCGCCGCCTCGGTCGCCTGGGCGACGCGCTCCGGCGTCGAGGGATGGGTCGCCATCATGTCCGGGCGATTGGCTGAGCCAGCGCCCGAGACCGAAGCGCGAAGCGCGCTCCACTCGCCGAGCGCGGTGAGGAATCGAGCCGCGCCGTAGGGGTCATATCCCGCCCTGCCGATGGTCTTGATGCCGATCTGGTCGGCGGCGAATTCCTGCTCGCGAGAAAAACGGGCGATCGCAAGCTTCGAGCGCGCCTCGACTTCGTCCTGGGCTTCGCGCTGGGCGAGCAATTGCGAATTGACGTGCGAGAACAGCGCCGTTGTCTTTTCGAACTCGGCTCGCTGGGCGGCGTGGCGTGCGGTGATATGGCCGATTTCATGCGCCATGACCGCGGCGATTTCCGATGTGTCCTCGGCGAGGGCCAAAAGGCCGCGGGTGACGAAGATATCCCCCGACGGCAAAGAGAAGGCGTTGACGATTGGCGAATTCAGCACGGTGACGTGGTATGATGGTTCGGTGGCGTCGGACGGAGGCGCGATCTTCGTGAGAACCCCGTCGAGATACGCCTGTGTCGCCGGATACGAGTAGACGCCGCCGAATGCCTCGATCAGGCGCTTGCGCTCTGGGTTGGGCTTTTCGGCCGAAACAGGGCGCGGAACGGGCGTAGGGGCGATGTCGGCAGGGGCCGGCGGCGGATCAATTGAAGCGCAGGCGGTCAAGCCCAACGCCAGACCGGCCATAAGCGCGATCAGGGCGCGCTGGCCGCGCCGGGACGCAAGCCTGCGTCCCAGATTATCCGGCGGACCACTCATGGATGGGGCTTCGCCTCTCCTGACGCGTCGGCGCGGCGCGCGATTTCGATCATTGCCGGATCAGCAACCTCGATTCTCGGGCCGAACCGGTCATCGAGGACGCCGCGCGCTCTGATCGTCTGTCCGACCATGGCGGCCACCGGCCCTCCCTCTCGCGCCAAAACCGTTTCCAGCTTGCGCGCGATCACGATCGTCGGACCGTCGCGGGGGACGAGCTCAAGATAAATGCGCGACCGCGCGAAGCCAACCCTTCGCACCATACCTTCTACCACCACAAATCTGCGGGCCCAGCGGCGGAGCTCGGCCGAGTTGGACGATTGTATCACGGCGAATTGCGGATCGCGCCATATTCCTAGTCCAGCTTGGCGTGCGGCCGCTTCGATTGCGAGACGCCCTGGCGCGCAGCCGCGGGTCTCGAACTCCGGCCGGACGCGCGCATAGCCGGCCGTCAACAGCGCCGCAGCGGTCGAGCCGGCGGACCCGTCCCGCGGATCGGCAAGGACGAGGTCGGCGACGGTCCTGCCCCAACGATCGGCGCCTCCGGCCAATTGGATGAGGTCCGCGTCCCGGCCGAGCAGTCGTTCGTTCAGAAAGGCGCGTGCAGCATTCGCGGTTTCCGGCGCGCCCCGTTCGGCGTTCGGGACCTCCAGCCCGCCAATCCTCACCATTCGGCCATCGCTGAGTTCGATATCAAGACGCTCATCGACGCTGACCGCTAGCACACGTCCCGCCGGCCGGCCGCATGCGGCAAGGCAAGGCGAAACAAGGACTATGGCCGTGAGCGCCGCCCAAGCGCCGGGCAATCGCCTCCTGGCGCGGCGGAATGATGCGCGGCTGCGGTGCGCAAAACGAAAATCCATGCTAAGGGCATGCCGCGCTTGGCCTCGCCCTGTCCACAGGAGTTTAGAGCCCTCGCGGTTGATCGGAGTCCCGGTAGCTCAGCTGGATAGAGCACAGGTTTCCTAAACCTGGGGTCAGAGGTTCAAGTCCTCTCCGGGACGCCATTCGTTACTCTCTCTGGTTGATCAGGCGATACTAAATCAGTCCCGCTTTGTCGGCCATCGCAGCCGCCTGTGTGCGATTCGCCACGTTCAGCGCCTTCAAGAGCGCGGTAACGTGGACCTTGACGGTCTTCTCAGAAAGACCAAGCGTCCGACCGATTTCCTTGTTCGATTGGCCTTCGCGAAGCAGGCGCAGCACGTCGATTTGTCGGCCTGTTAAACTCACAACATGTCTTCGAACGCTATCGTCTGCAGCCTCGTCCCGCATGGAGGCCGGGTTCTGGGCCAACAAAGTCGGCACATAGACATTGCCAGCGAGCACGAACTGCACCGCCGCGAGGATGGTTCGCGCCGGCGCGGATTTAGGGATATAGCCGAGAGCGCCGGACGCGAGCGCGCGACGTGCGTCGCGCGGGTCTTCAGACGAGGACAGAACGACGACCGGAAGCTGAGGCTGGAGCCTGCCGAATTCATGAAGCGTGGCGAATCCGTCGCTCCCCGGCATCGCCAGATCGAGGACGACGAGGTCGAGATCGGGATGAGCGTCGACGACACCGAGCCCTCGCGAGCCATCCTCGGCCGTCAACACGGTGACTTCCGGTCCCAACTGCCGCAGCAACGCAGCTAGGCCGTCCCGCACAACCGGATGGTCATCGACGATCAAGAGCTTCATGCACCGATTGTCGACCATGATCCACTCGCCGCACAAGATTGACCTGAGGACCTAGGCCAGGTCCTAGGACCTTCAGATCACTGACGAAATGTTTATACGCTCCAATAATTCAACAGCTGGCGCGAGTGCGATAGACTTAGCTTACGCCTTCCTGCCCAGGAACCGCCCGTGCCGAACGCTGCCGCGGTCAAATCAGCTCAGCTCGAACCCACGGTTCGGAACTCACCTGTGGGCGCAGCAAGCGCTTTGGTGGGTGGCGGGATCACGGTGGGCGTCGTCGCTTACGAGGACGGCTTCCTAAGTCTCGACTTGGCGGTCTGGTACACGCTGTTGTTCGCGGCCTATGGAGGACAGGTCGCGCTCGCTTTTGTGCTCCGCCGCCGCGCGGGCCCGGGCCTCAATACGCGGCAGGCGCTTGCGCTGTTCACCGCCATCGGTCTGGCCAAGGGACTTGTCTGGAGCATCGGGATCGTCGGCGTCAGCGCAACGCGACCGATCGAGCAGGAATTGACCGTTCTGCTGCTCGGCGCCGGGGTCGCGGCGGGAGCAGCGCTGAGCTTCGGCTTTCACACGCCAACTTTCCTCTGCCGCTTCCTCGGCGCCACCGTTCCCTATGTCCTCTGGGCGATTCTTCGGGGCGACGGGCTGCATCTGATCCTCGCGCTTACCGTGCTCATCTACTCGCTTTCGAGCATTCAGATGACGCTTGGTTTCAACAAAAGCTTCATCCTCAATACCCGCTTGACGCTTGAGAACGAGGGGTTGGTCCGCGAGCTGCGCGTTCAAAAAGAAGCGGCGGACGAGGCCAATGTCGCCAAATCGAAGTTTATCGCCACTGCGAGTCACGATTTGCGGCAGCCAGTTCACGCCCTCGGATTGCTCGTGGGCGCCTTGCAAGGCTACCCAATGAACGACGAAATGCGGCGGCTCGTCTTGCAAATCGGCGGTTCCGTCACCGCCATGGATGGCCTGTTCAATTCGCTGCTCGACATCTCTCGACTCGACGCTGGCGTCGTCGAGACGCAGGTGGAAGATTTTCCGATTGAGCCAGTGCTGGAGCGGGTTTGCCGAGACCATTTCGCGGAGGCCAAGGCTAAGGGTCTGAGGCTAGTGTCGGTACGGTGCGCTGCGATCGTGCGCACCGATCCGTTCCTCTTGGAGCGCATCCTCCGAAACCTTGTTTCCAACGCCATTCGCTATACGGATCGTGGACGCGTGGTGGTGGGGTGTCGTCGCGGGAACAGGCTGCGCATCGAGGTGTGGGACACCGGACGCGGCGTGCCGCTCAAGCTGCAGCGTGAAATCTTCCGAGAGTTCGTCCAGCTAGGGAATGTCGAGCGCGACCGCGCGAAGGGCCTTGGTCTCGGACTCGCAATCGTCGATCGACTGGCCAAGCTGCTCGATTGCCCTGTCACGCTGCGCTCCGCGCCGGGCAACGGATCGGTGTTCCGGATCAGCGTTCCGCTAGCGGAAAGACAGCTCCTCCCCGCGCCGAGCTCGCAGGGCGCTCCCATATTCGCGACCGCGCGTGGGCTGATCCTTGTGATCGACGACGACTCGGTCATTCAGAGCGCAATGCGGAGCTTGCTGACCAGCTGGGGACATGACGTCATCGTGGCGGGCTCCGGCTCGGAAATGCTGGATCGCATTGCGGCTCCATCGCGCCGGCCGGATCTCATTCTCTGCGACTATCGGCTACGCGACGGCGAGAACGGCATCGGCGCCATCAAGCGCTTGCAGTCCCGATACACCGAACCTGTTCCGGCCGTCCTGATCACTGGCGACACAGCCCCGGATCGCCTCCAGGAGGCGCGGGAGAGTGGTCTGATCCTGCTGCATAAACCCGTTGCAGAGATCAAGCTCAGGGCGACAGTCGCCTCGCTGTCGCGCTGGCTGATCCGCAACGGCCTGAGCTTTAAAAAAAAGCCTTCAGGCCAGCGAATGCGATCGGCCCGACGTGCGCCAGGCGCGCGAGGCGTGGAAGGCTGAACGGCAGCCCAAGATGCGGACCGAGCCGCATCGGCTGATCTTCATCGACGAAACGGGAACCAACACAAAGATGACCCGCGCGCGCGGACGCTGCGAGAGGGGCGAGCGCCTTCACTCCAAGGCCCCCTTTGGCCATTGGAAGACCCAGACTTTCGTCGCCGGGCTGCGCTGCGGCGCCCTGACCGCGCCGTGGGTCATCGACGCGCCGATGGACCGGACAATCTTCGAGACCTACGTGAGTACCCAACTCGCCCCGACCCTCGAAAAAGGCGACATCGTCATCCTGGACAACCCGCCCGCCCACAAAAGCCCGGCCGCCGAACAAGCCATCCGCGAGCGGGGCGCTTGGCTCATGTTTCTGCCGCCCTACAGCCCCGACCTCAATCCCATCGAAATGGCCTTCGCCAAACTCAAGGCGCATCTGCGCGCCTTGGCCATGCGCACCATCAACGAACTCTGGAAGGCGATCGGCCAAATCTGCGATCTCTTCACCTCAGAAGAATGCGCAAATTACTTCGAAGCCGCAGGGTACGGATTCAAATGAGCGTCCGATGCTCTAGTATCAGATCTATGGCCGCCAGGGCGTCGAACTCGACCGCTCGACGCTGGCCGGCTGGTCGGGGCGCGCCGCCTTCGCGCTACGGCCCGTCTACGGGCGATTGTTCGACGTATTATACCAAGACTCGATGATCGGAACCGATCATCGCCTTATGGCCGAAGCGCGAATGCGCGCCCGCGCCGTTGCGCGGGTTTGAGCGCGATGAGTCGCGCTCAAATAGAATTGGTATAAGTCCGGCAACTGTTCCTAACCCCGGGGTCAGAGGCTCAAGTCCTTTCCGGGACGCCTTGCGAGATCAAGATTTAATAAAGAACCTACGGCGTGGCGAAACGTCGGTACACGCTCGGGTAGCGGCAAAGCCGTCGGGAGCCCGGATCGCGAGCGTGAAGCCTTGGCGCGCGGGCTGAGGCAGACGGCGCCTCGAACGAGAAACCACGCCGTCCCGCCGAATACCTTGGCACAGCTCGGCGGCTGGCGCTCAGGTGTTCGAGGGCCGCTCCACGGGGGGCGCGTCAAGCCGCACCGCCACGCCCTTGAGGTCTGGAGACGGCGGCGGATAGAGCCGCATCACCAACGGATCGTGCCCCGGCACGATGTGGTCGGGGCTCGGCGCAATGGCCCGGAGCCGGCCGTAACCCTCGAGCGTGTCGCCGACATGGAAGGTCGTCGTGAACGGCCGGCCGCTGTCTATGTGCTCGTAATAGTGCGTCACGTCCGACGCCAGGACCAGCCAACCTCGCTGCGTATGCACGCTGACGAACTGCAAGCCCGCCGAATGGCCGCCCGCCAGATGCAGGCGCAGACCGGGCGCCAACTCCACGTCGCCATTGTGAAAGACGACGCGCCCCCGGTAGTTGAGCCGAACCATGCCGACCACGTCCTCGACCTCGAACGCGTGCGACAGGAAGGGGTGACGCATGTACTTTCCGGTCGCGAAAGCGAGTTCGGCCTCCTGAAGGTGAAAGCGGGCCTTGGGAAATCGATCGAAGTTGCCGACGTGATCGTAGTGGAGGTGGGTGATGATGACGTCCTCGACGTCGGCGGCGCGCACGCCTAGGAGCTCGAGCGCATCGACGGGATTGCGCAGGTAAGTGCGCTTGCGTTGAGCCGACACTTCCTCGGTGAAGCCGCAATCGATGACGAACCGGCGCTCGTCGCTGATCGCGAGCCAGCAGAAGTAATCCATGGGCATCGGCCCGTCATGCGGGTCGCCGCCGATGAAATTGTCCGGTCGGCGACCCTCGCGGGTAGCATAACGCAGCGCATAGACCTGATAGCGCGGAAGATCCTTATCGTCAGCCATGGCTCCGCGCCCTTTATCGCTCGGCTCGATCCGCTATCGGCAGGTCCAAGCTACGCCGCGCCGGCTTTCGTGGCCGGCGCGAGAGCGAGTTGCATTAGAGCGCCTACATCCGTGGCGCGATCGAGATCGTCGACCGCAGCTTCGAGGGCCTTGGCTACGTCCGCGCCAATCGCCTTGGCGGCGGCGGCGCGGAACCGACGGCGGATGAGGTCGAGATCCGCCGGGATGACGTCCGGAAGGCGATGCGAGAGGACCCGCCCGTCCTTGAGGCGCACCGTCACTTCGGCTCCCTGCTTGGCGGGAAATGCGGCGGTGAAATCGTCCCCTGCCTTGACCGCCACCTTCGCCGCCAAGGTCATCAGCGTCGGATCATCGAGCTTGAGATAACTCGCTTCGTCGACCGTTCCACGCATAATCGCGCTTGCGACTGCATAGTGGATGCTCATCTTCGCCTGGAGGACGCGCGCGAACGGGCCGGGATAGTCGCAGCCGGGATAGGCCTTGGCGGCGCGCGACGCGCTGACGTCGACCGAAACGATGTCCGAATGATCGAAGCTTTTGTCTTTGGCCAGCGCCACTGCCGCGAGGCAAGGCGTTTGCGCGAAATTGCAGACCGGGACGGGCTTGAAGAAAACCGACATGATCTCCGCCTCGCCATCGAACAGGCGAACCTCGGGCGCCTTATGGTCGGGCCGGTAGGCGGTTAGCAAACCCGCTTCCCCGTCGAGCGCTTTTTCCGAGCCATAAGCGCCCAGCGCCGCAAGTTGGGCGGCGGTCCAACCATTGCGCGCCGCCACCCCGGCCTCGAAGAACATCTCATCGGCGCCGGTGTGAGGCCATTGGTTCTGTCCGCCGACAAAATTGGCGGCAAGCGAAAGCGCATTCGCCGTCGCGGTCTCGTCGAGACCGAGCAACCAGCTGCAGGCGGCCGCCGCGGCTAGGGGGCCGGTGAAACCGGTCGGCCGGAAGGTTCGGGCGAATTCCGGTGTCACAATCGCGCGGCCGATGCGGCCGCCAACCTCGTATCCGATGACGGCGGCGGTCGCGAAACTGCGTCCATCCACGCGCCGCTGCTGAGCGAGCGCAAGCAGAGGCGGTAGGACGACGATGCCAAGATGGCTTACGCTCCCTGTATGCATGTCCTCGCGCACCAGCCCGTGTCCGGCCACGCTATTGGCGAAGACGGCGTCGATTGCGGGCGCTTTTATGCTTGTCCCTACAATCGAGCAGGGACCGGCTCCGGCTGTGGCGAGACCCTGCGCCTGCCGGGCCCAGGGCAGCCCGTGCGCTTCAAAAGCGCAGGCAAGAAAGTCGAGCAGGCAAGTCCTTAGCTTTTCGCGGGCCGCGGCGGAAATGTCACCGTCCTGCTTGGCCGCAATCGCGGACGCCATGAGGATGGAGAGCGGAGCGCTACGGGTCGTGGGCGCTTCCGCTAGGGCGACGGAACTCGACATCGAGACCTCCCGGGTCTTGGTTTCGCTCAACTGCTGTGGGTCAGCAGGTCTACATACGCAAGCTCGGCGCGACCTTCGCCTTGGAGGGCGTGCGATCTGCGGGCTGATCGCCGCCGCGAAGGATCGCCTGAACCTCATCACGGATGAGACGGGCGACAAGACGAGTCGCAACACTCATCGGCCGCTGCGTTGAAGTCGCAAGCAAAAGTTCCCGCATCAAGGTCGGGTTTGTCAGCGACCAGCTCCGAATGCGCCCGGCGTTCAAGAGGTGCTTCACCGCGCCCTCCGACAATACAGTATATCCCACGCCCCGTTCGACAAGGCTCAGCGTCGAAGGCATGGCGTCGACCTCGAACACGACGTTAGCGACAAGCCCGAGCTTCTCGAGCTCGTGGTCGATGAGGACGCGAAGCCCGTGCGGACGCGCCGGCAAAATGACCGGAATATCGGCCAGCCGCTTGGTCGGCACGCGGTCGCCCCCAAGGCCAGCGGGGTCGTCCACCGCGCCGAGGAGGATAAGTTCGTCCGTGAGCAAAGGTTCGGTCTGGAGCGTCGACAGCCGCGGCGCCTGATAGACCACGCCAATGTCGACCCGGCCGGTGGAGAGCCATTCCGCCACATGGCCGCTGAAGCCTTCCGCGAGATGAAGAAGGATCTGAGGAAAAGCCTCGCGGCAGCGCACCACGAGCGGACCCGTCAGCATCCAGCCGATCGACGGCGGCATTGCGATGGCGACGCGGCCTCTCGGTTCAGCCTTGAGGGACCCGATTTCGGACCGGGCCTTTTCGACAAGACCAACGACGCTGCGGGCGTAAGTCTCGAGCACCTTGCCCGCCTCGGACACGATGACTCCCCGCCCGTTGCGATAGAGAAGCTCGACCCCAAGCTCCGACTCCAGGAGCTTGATTTGCCGGCTCAGGATCGGCTGGGCTACCGACAGACGGATGGCCGCCTTGGAGAAACTCCCCGATTCCGCGACTCCCAGGAAATAGTCGAGCTGCTTCAATTCCATCGAAAAGAGTTTCGAACCGACGGCGCTCGGCGCACAAGCGCCGGAATGGGCGAAATTAGCAAGCACAATCTTGCTCCGCAATGCGGCCAACGTTAGCGCTGAACGAAGGGGTTCGCGACCTCGCCGATCGTATCGATCCAGACGCTCTTTTCCTGAAGGTATTCGCGGATCGCGGTCAGACCGCTTTCACGTCCAATGCCGGAACGCTTGTAGCCGCCGAAGGGGGAAAGGTAGCTTGTGGCCCGATAGGTGTTGACCCAGACCGTGCCGGCCTCGAGGCGCTCGGCCATGGTGAAGGCGGTCCCCATGCTCTGAGTCCACACGCCTGCGGCAAGCCCGTATTGCGTGTTGTTGGCGATCTCGATCGCCTCCTCCTGGTCGTCGAAAGTGATCACCGAAAGGACGGGCCCGAACACTTCTTCTTGCGCGATGCGCATCTCCGGCCTGACCTCGGTGAAGACGGTCGGCTCGACGAACCATCCTTCTCCGCATTCGGGCCGCGTGGCCTTACCGCCGCCGAGCACGCAGGAGGCGCCTTCGTTTTTAGCGACTTCGATGTAGTCGAGCACCTTCTTGAATTGCGGCCGGGTCGTTATCGGCCCGACCTGAGTCGTGTCGAGCAACGGGTCGCCCATGCGCGCGGTCTCGCCCAACGCAACGAGCTTGTCGACGAACTCGTTGTGGATCGAACGATGGATCAGTGCGCGCGAGCCGGCGATGCAAGTCTGGCCGGTGGCGGCGAAAATGCCCGAGACGACGCCCTTGACGGCGTTGTCGATCACGGCGTCCTTGAATACGATATTGGCCGATTTGCCGCCGAGCTCGAGCGTGACCGGCTTGATGGACCGCGCGGCAAGCTCGTAAACGCCCTGTCCGGTGCGATCGCCCCCCGTAAAGGCGATCTTCGCGACATGCGGATGGGTGACAAGACGCTCGCCGATCTCGGAGCCGAACCCGGTCAGGATATTGACGACGCCGGGAGGAAAGCCGGCTTTCTCGAACAACCGTCCAAATTCAAGCGCCGACACAGACGAGAATTCCGAGGGCTTCCAGACGACCGTGTTGCCTGCGGCCAGAGCCGGCGCAAGCTTCCACGTTGCGAGCATCAATGGCGAATTCCACGGCGTGATCGCCGCCACTACCCCGAGCGGTTCTTCGCGGGTGAAGTTTATCATGCCGGGCTTGTCGATGGGAATGACCCGGCCCTCGATCTTGTCCGCAAGGCCGCCGAAATAGTTGAACCATTGCGGTATGTAGCGCAGCTGAGTCCGCATCTCGGTGATCAGCTTGCCATTGTCGCGTGTTTCGATCTCCGCCAGCCGATCGGCCTCGGCGGCGATCAGATCGGCGAGCTTGCGGAGAAGCGCGCCGCGAGCGGTCGCGCTGATCTTGGCCCACGACGGGGCACGAAACGCCTTCCGCGCGGCTTCCACCGCGCGGTCGACATCGGCTCCCTTGGCCCGCGGAACGAACGCCCACGCCGCGCCAAGATAGGGATTCTCGGTCTCGAAGGTTTCGCGAGCTTCGGCGTCGACCCATTCGCCGCCGATCAACATTTGATAGCGCTTCATGAGCCCATCTCCGCGCCTGAGCTTGTTCCGTCAGGCGCCCTTCTCGACTTCGGCGAACGCCTCGCGCGCGATCCGGAACGAATCGACGCCGGCAGGAATGCCCGCGTAGATCGCCACCTGCAGAAAAACTTCGCGGATCTCAGCTTTGGTGACGCCGTTCTTCAGCGCGCCTTTGATATGCATCTTGAGCTCATGCGGACGATTGAGGCAGCTGATCATCGCAAGATTGAGCATGCTGCGCGTCTTGTGAGGCAGCCCCTCGCGACCCCAGACGGCGCCCCAGCAATATTCGGTGGTCAGTTCCTGCATCGGCATGTTGAACTCGTCCGCCGTGGCGAGCGATTTTTCAACGAATTCGGCGCCAAGCACTTTCTTACGAATCTCAAGGCCGCGGTCGAATAGTTCCTTGTTCATTTTAGTCTCCAGTGTGTCGACGCTTAACAGCGGGCGGAAGCGAGGTCGCTCGCGCGGATGGCGCGCTCAGCCCCTGACCTTGACGCCGGCCCATTCCTCGATGACGCGCGTGATCGAAGTGAAATCTGACGTCGGCCCAAATTTAGCGTTGGTGACGGCGAGCATCTGGCGCACCGCCGCCCCGACCACCATCGGCACGCCCATGCTCTCCGCTTCGTCGACGCACAGACGCACGTCCTTGTAGGAGAGTCCCGTCGCAAAACCGAAATCAAAGGTGCCCGGAAGAATCGATTTCGGAAACTTGTCCTGGGTCGCGCTGTTGCGGCCGCTACCAGCATTGATGATATCGAGCATGATCTTCGGATCGATGCCTGCCTTGACACCCATCACCAAGGCTTCGGAGGAAATGACCATCGCGGCCGCTGCGAGCAGGTTGTTGCCGAGCTTTGCGACCTGGGCAAGGCCGGCCTTCTCGCCGACAAAGAAAACCTTGCCAAAGTTCTTGAGTAACGGCTCCGCGACTTCAAACGACGCCCGGGGCCCTGAGGCCATCACGGCGAGCGTTCCGTTCTTGGCGCCCGCGATCCCGCCTGAAACCGGTGCGTCGATCCACCCGACGCCGTAAGGCTCAAGACCGCGTGAAACGCGAGTCGCCATGCCGGGTCCGCTGGTTGACAGATCAACCACGGTTCTTACGCGCGAGCCCTGCCCGACGCCGCCTAGGACAACTTTCTCGACAATGTCAGGCGTTGGCAGGCTTACGAACGCGAGATCAACCGAATCGAAAACGTCTTTGGGGGAGGAGCCCACCGCCGCGCCGGCGGTCTTCTGAGGCGCCTGCGCATCCGAATTTGTGTCAAAGACCGCGAGGTCGAAGCCGGCGCTGATCAGTCGCAGGCTCATGGGGCCGCCCATTCGCCCGAGCCCGATAAAGCCGATTTTTGGCGTCGCCATCCCAAGTGATTCCTTGCGCCATCATGATCGGGTGAACAGCCCGACGTTGTTATTGCTCGCGAACTCTAACCCACTTGCCTCATGGGCCGCACCGCCAGAGCGGACATAACAGAAATATCGAGCTTGCACGCCACGGGACGAGCGCCGTGCTGCGGTCGCTCGACGGGCTTTGCATCACGCGACACGGCTCGCCTCGCCATCCGCGAGAGCCAGCTCCACGACGTGCAGGCCTGCCGCCGTCGCGCGCGAAGGAAAGACGCTTTTGAGCCGGTCCTCGTGCACGGGGATCACGCGTTTGTGTTCACCCCCAACCGCCTTCAACATGTCTGCGCTCGTGAACAGGAGGTTCGACTGGCTGCCCACCGCCAAGCCGATCGGCACGAGCTGAGGATCATTCTTATCGAGGCCGGTGAGGTTATCGTAGGTGTAGATGAGATCGCCCGCGAGGATGAAGGCGTCTGCGCTGTCTCGCGCTCCGTCGTTGCGCACGGTCACGTACATCGAGCCATAGGTGTGCGTGTCCGCGGCTAGATGGAGGTCGATGGCGGGCAAGACATCCTCAAGGTCGCCGTCGACCACGATCATCCGACCCTCCCGGGCCAGGCGCGTCGCCTTGACGATGTCGGCCGGGTCGGCGGCTCCGACCAGGAAGCGAAATTCCGGTCCAAGGGTGAGCGCCCACACCCACTTATCGATTTCGCGCTTCTGAATATAGAACTTGGCGTTGGGAAAGAGGTCGAGCCCGCCCATGTGATCGAAGTGGGCGTGGGTGATCAGAACCGTCGTGACATCAGCGGGCTTGACGCCGCATTCCGCGAGAACTTCTGAAGCGGCATGCCAGTTCGAGACGCCGTAGAGATCGGCGAGATACTTGCCGTATTCTTTGTGGTCGTAGCCGGTGTCGACGAGGATCACCTGGCCCTGCCCTTTAATCAGAACATAGGCGTACGGCAAATTGCGGATGCCGACATATTGCGGGCCATAGAGCATGACGCTCTGCGGAAACCTATTCACCGCGGCATAGTCGAGCACCCAGATCGAATATTTGCCCATGACGCTCCTCGCCTGTTCGTCGCCTTTTATCCGATGAAGCGCGCTTCGAACGGAGCGCCGCCGCCCTGCATCGCACAGCACGCCTGCTTGAAATCGACGGCCTCGAATCCGGGCGTCGCCCGCCCGACCGCCCTAAGATGCCGCTCGGATTCCTGAACAAAGTGAAACAGCGCGTCTCCGTCCGGATCGGCCGTGGACAGCGCCGACGCGAGCGCGCTCTCGATCGCGACAAGGGCGGCTGCCAGATGACCCCGATGGTGGGCCGCGCTTGCCGGCGCGCGCAGGCTTCTCAGGCCTTCGGCGGCTTCGCGAATGCGTTCGCGAGCGACCTCGACGGGCTCGTAGTCGACGATTGCGCGGGGACCCGCGATCGTACGCTTCAGCAGGAATCCTGAAAGTTGGATCAGACCCCGTCGCAGGAGATCATGCAGAGGTTCGGCTTCGGAGATGTAGCGCGCGAGCGGGTCGACCTGACTCAAAGCGCGCGTTCCTCCATAGCCTAGTGGGCCGGCGCTTCGTCTGCGTCGCGCGCCTCGCCCAACGCCGGGACGCCTGCACCGTCGTTGTCGGCCGCCCCGCGCTTCGGTACGCTAGCAATGATGGGCCTCGTCAGGCATTCGGACCCACAGGATAACAGATATAGTGATTTTAGGCAGTCACTTCATTTCACTTCGCCGTCGGCCGTTGGCAAAGTGCGGTATAGACCAAAGAGTTTGAGAGTCTATGACCGGGAGGAGACGACGATGGCCAATCCGACGGACAAGACCGACAAGCAGACGCCGGGCGTCTATAGGCGGCGTATTGGCGACGCGCTGGTCACAACAATCAATGATGGCTTCCTCGATATCAGCTTCGAGATTTTGAGAGGCGCTGGCCTCGAGGATTTCCAAGGGCTGATGCGCGGAGCATTCCGTGACGGGCCGCCTCGGCTGACGGTCAACGCCTTTGTCATCGAGACCGACCGCAATACGATCCTTGTCGATTCGGGCGGGGGCTCCACCACCGTCTATTCCATGGGCCGTCTCCCCGACAATCTGCGCGCCGCGGGTTTCAAGCCCGACGACTTCGACACGGTCCTTGTGACCCACATTCATCCGGACCACACGAGCGGCCTTCTGGATACCGAAGGGAAGCCGGCCTTCCCTCGTGCCGAAGTGATCGTGCATGAGGACGAGATCGCGTTCTGGTCGGACAAGACCCTTCGCGACGGTCGGTCGGCCGCGGCGACGCCCTATCTCAATTCCGCCGACCGGGTCCTCGAAGCCTATCGCGAAAGGTTCCGTCCGAGCCAAGGCGGAACTGTCCTCCCCGGCGTGACACAACTGCCGCTTCCCGGCCATACCCCGGGACATAGCGGCTATCGCCTCGATTCTGCGGGCGAGACCCTCGTGATGTGGGGAGACACCGTGCATGTGCCGGAGATCCAGATCCCCCGGCCCGAGGTCACCAGCGAGTACGACATCAGCGAACCCCTCGCGGCGGAAAACCGCTTCAAGATCTTCGACTATGTTGCAAAGGAACGCCACCTCGTGACCGGCGGACATCTGCACCTGCCCGGCTTCGCGCATGTCATCCCGAACGGGCGAGGGTACCAGCTCGTGCCAGAAGCCTGGATGGTCGAGATCTAGTCCGGCGCGAATGGCCGCGGGCGGCGATAGATTTCCGCCCGCGCCAGAAGCTCAGTCCTTGACCTCGACCCATTGCTTGCTGGCCGCATCATATTTGACCAGCGTCAGCTGCTCGGCGTTGATCGTGATATGGCTCTTCTCCGAGAAGCCGAGATCGCCGGTGATGCCCTTGAACCCCTTGACGGCGTTGAACCCCGTCTGCAGGTCCGCCGGCTTGGTCGACTTGGCGTCGTTGACCACCTGCGCCAGCATCATGATGCTGTCGTAGCTCGTTTCGGCGAATGGCGTCGGATCGATGTTGAACTTCTTCTTGTATTCGTCGCGGAACGCCGTGAGCTCTGGGCTCGGATGGAGATCGGAGGTGAGCACCGCGCTGATCGTGCCGTCGGCGATGTCGCCGGCCAGCTTCGAGAACGTATCGTCGGAATTGGTCTCGTCATTGCCAAAGACAGTCGCGTTGTAACCTGCCGAATGCAGGTCTTGGACGAAGGCCGCCTGGTCCTGCGGGGTCAACCACGCGTCGATGCATTTGATGCCCGCCGCCTTCGCGGCGTTGACCTCGGGCATGAGGCCGGTCGTCGCGCCGGTTGACCAGTTCTCGGTGATCGTGTGGTCGATTCCAATCTTTTTGCCGGCTTTGTCGTAGGCGAGCTTGATGCCATAGAGCCCGCCCTGACCATAGGTCGACGGGTCATGCAGGACCGCGATGCCGTCAGGGCAATGCTTGAGCGCGTATTCGCCGATCTTCTCGCCCCAGGCGAAGGTGTTGAGCCCGAAGTCGAATACCCAAGGGTTCGGCGGAGCGTTCGGCCCTTCGGTGTTGACGGTGAGACCGCCGTCATCGACGACGCCAATGGTTGGGAACTTGTGCCGGATTGCAAGCTGCGCAGTGACCGGACCGGTGTCGGGGGAGCCAGCGATCGCGATCGCCCCGGCGGCGATGAGCTTCTCGTACAATTGCCCGGAGACCGTCGCCGACGCATCATCGTTATGCGGATCGAGCTTGAACTGGCGGCCAAGCACGCCGCCCGAGGCGTTGATCTTGTCGACCGCCATCTGCGCGCCGTTGACCGTCGCGACGCCC
This sequence comes from uncultured Alphaproteobacteria bacterium, assembly GCA_963833955.1. Lineage (GTDB taxonomy): Bacteria > Pseudomonadota > Alphaproteobacteria > Rhizobiales > Beijerinckiaceae > Roseiarcus. The sequence continues at coordinate 274,683 of CAWHZY010000011.1, forward strand.
GTCGACCCGTACGCGCCAGTCGTTCCGGCGATGAGGCCGATGAGATAGGGCTCGCCTGCGGCGCGGGCCGAAGTTTGTGCGGCGGATAGCGCGGCGGCGGCCGCGAGCGTCGTCCAAATGATGGCTTTCATGAGCCCTGTTCCTCCCTTGCAACGTGAGCGGTCTACGTCGTGCGCGCAATCCTGATGCGCCCGACGCCGCCGTCCGTCAGCTCTATTTTTCCTTGCGCAGATCAGTGATGTTGTCAAAGCAACGGCAATTGGAAAACAAGTGCGTCCGGGCCGGCGCCGGCGGGATCGCTTACGCACGAATGTCGAGACATCCGCAAAGCCAAGATAGGCCCGACGGTGTCCTAAGCGCCAATAATCACTATGCTATTTTGGTCAGCGCTAAGGCGCCGCCTCCGCCTCTCGCCTTCCGTCCGACGCGAATGAAACTCCATTCCTTGAAAGCCCCGCGCCGTAGCTGACGTCTTCCCGGCGGCGGGCACATACCTGTTATGTCAGACCTATTCGTTGCTGCAGCCGTGATGTCCCAGCTAGCTACACGGCTCGGACCGGGCGCGACTCGCTTGGCCGCGGAAACCTGATAGGCTTTGCGCCACGTCTTCGGGGCGGCGGCCGAAGCTTGTGGCTATCCCGATCGCGTCCGGCGAAGCGCCGTGAGAAGCGTGCCGGTTTTTATCGTCTCGCGGGACGCCAGGGAACGAACCAGTGCTGCAATTCGTGGTGAGCGGCGTCGCCATCGGGGCCGTCTATGGGCTGATCGGAATGGCGCTGGCCATCACCTTCTACGTCACCCGCATCATCAACTTCGCCCAGGGGCAGATGATGATGGCGACGGTGATGATAACGGCGGAAGTCTGTGCCGCAGGTTATCCGACATGGGCGGCCGCGCTCCTCGGCCTTGGCTGCGCCTGTGTCCTCGGCGTTCTCTCCTATCTTATCGCCGTTCGGCCTATTCTGGCGCTGAACCGGTTCAGTTTCGGCTGGCTCGTCAGCACGTTGGGCTTTGCAGTGATTCTTGAGAATGCAGCCGCCTATATTTGGGGCCCGACCTCGCAGGCCTTTCCGCCAATGTTGCAAGGCACGAGCTTTCACCTCGTGGACGCGGTGGTGACAGGTCAGCAGCTGCTGGCGATCGTGACCGCTGCGGTCTTGACCGTGGGCTTCGAGCTGGTGCGGCGCGGCACGCTGTTCGGTAAGATCGGCATGGCCACAGCCGCCGATCCGGAGATGGCGACCGCGGTTGGCGTCAACACGACAGTGGTCGCGATCATCGCCTTCGCCGCCTCGGCCTTTTACGCGGGCGTGGCCGGCCTCCTGATCGGGCCTACAACCTTCGCCAATCCTTATCTCGGGGACACATTCGGCACGTTCGGTTTCATCGCGATGATGATAGGCGGGGGAACCGAAAAACCCATCGCGGCGATGTTCGGCGGCATTTTGCTGGGCGTCTGCGCTGAAGGCGCCAACGCCATGATCAACTCGCAAGCCTCCGACTGGTTTCCGTTCATCATCCTCGTCGTCGTCCTGATCGTCTCGCCGCGCGGTTTGTTCAGTGCGGGAAATCTGTTCCGCTTTCGCGCCCACGCCGCTGCGTCGGCGCAGGCCTAAGGGAAGCCGTGGAAACGGAGCGCATGGAGGCGCCGCGCGCCACTTCCGTTTTGGCCGGCGCGGGATTTAAGCCTCGGCGCGGGACCGTCGGCGTCGTTTTGTTTGTCGCCGCCTATTTCGTGGCGACGGCGCTCGTCGCGCACTCGGACCTCGGCGTGCAAAGCCTGGTCCTGGTCGCGGCGGTCTTCGGCGTCCTCGCCATCAGCCTCGACCTCGTCGCCGGCATGCTGGGACTTTACTCCCTGGGCCAGGGAGGCTTCTTCGCGATCGGCGCCTATTTCACGACCATCGTCGTGAACGATCTCAGCTGGAACGTCTTCCTCGTGCTTCTGATCGTGCTCCTGCTCGCCGGCCTCATCGGGCTCGCAGTCGGCGCGATGTCGCTGAGGGTCAGCGGGCTTTATTTCGCGATCACCAGCTTCATTTTCACGCTCGTTCTGACGGTGCTGGCGACTGATCTCAAGATCACGGGCGGCCTCCAGGGATTGCTCGGCCCTGCATTTCCGGACTTCCCTGGGGGGCTCGAGGTGCTTGGCGCGCCTGCGGCTTGGTGCGTCATGCTCGCTCTGCTCTTATGCATCGGCTTCGTTTGGAGCATCCGCCAGTCGCCGCTCTATCCGGTGCTCTTGTCGATTCGCGACGCCGAGCGCTTCGCTGAGGCGGCGGGCGCGCGCACCTCGCTCATCAAGATCGGGGTGTTCGGCGTCTCCGCCGCGATGGCCGGCGGCGCCGGATGGCTGTTCTCGTTCCTCGGCGTCGTTTCGCCTGGGCAATTTGATTGGGCGGTGTCGCTGAACATTCTTGTCATGGTGCTGATCGGCGGCATCAACACGACCTTGGGGCCAGTGATTGGCGCGGCCTTTGTCTCGATGTTTCCCGCGCTCGTCAACATCAATCCCTGGCTGCAGGAGATGGTCTATGGCGCGCTCTCGATCCTGGCGGTGACTCTGCTGCCCGGCGGCGTGATGAGCCTCATCAAGCGCATTGCGGCTTTTGGCCAGGGCGGGGCGCCCGAAGCGGAGCTCGCCGTCGCGGCGCTCGATCGTGCGGAGGCGCCCGTCGAGGCCAGCCTCTTTCGCAAGTTCGCCGGCGGAAACGCCGCCGCGGCGCAGGTAGGCGCTCCCGAGTCGGAATACGCGGTCGAATGCCGAGGCGTCCAATTCAGTTATGGGACCGGCCTCATGGTGCTGCGCAACGTCGATCTCACGGTGAGGCGCGGCGATATCCATGGGCTCATCGGGCCGAACGGGTCGGGCAAGAGCACACTCGCGAATGTGATCGCGGGGCGTCTGCAGCCGCTCGCCGGGTCGACGCTCATCAAGGGGGCGCCCGTGGACGGCGCCTCGCCGAGCAGGCGCGCCGAGCTCGGCATGCGCAGGACGTTTCAGGCGGCCGAACTCGTGCGTGAGTTGACGCCGATCCAAAACGTGATGGTTGGCCTGTTCAACCTCAAGCCGGGCATTATACGGCGGGCCGCGTTCTGGCCGCTTCTGCCGTCCGGCCGGCGCGACCTGGCCTGGATGGAGGGCCGATCGCGCGAGGCCCTCGAGATGGTCGGCGCGGGCGCGTGGGTCGGACGGACGGTCGGCGACGTCCCGCATGGGGTCGAGCAATTGACCCAGCTCGCGTCCGTCTGCGTCGCCGGCCCTGACATCATTATCCTCGACGAGCCGGCGACGGGCCTGTCGGCGCGCGAGGTCGACCATCTCGCCGAGATCCTCGGCCAGCTCAAGGCGCAGGGCGTGACGATGATCATCATCGAGCATCAAACCCGGTTCCTGTTTCCCCTCTGCGATCGGGTGACCGTGCTCAACGCAGGTGAGGTGATCCTCACCGGGACGGCGGAGGAAGTGCGTGCGCATCCGGTCGTCCGGCAGGTCTATTTGGGCGAATGAGGCTGGACCGACGATGAACAGCCAAAGTCTGGCGCTCGACGTCTCGGCCCTGTCCGCGGGGTATGGCCGCTTCGACGTGGTGCACGACATTGCGCTCAAAGTGGGCGCGGGCGAGGCCGTCGCGCTGCTTGGCCCCAACGGCGCCGGCAAAACGACGGTGCTCAAGTCGATCATGGGCCTGGTCAGTCAACGACGCGGTTCGATCCGGGTGGCTGGCGAGGATGTTTCAGCGGTCCCCGCGCATCGCGTGGCGCGCGGCTTCGCGGCGATTGCGCCCGAGGGGCGGCGCCTTTTTCTCGATCAGACGGTCGAGGACAATCTCTTGCTCGGAGGGCTGCATCTGCGCCGCGATCGCGTACGCCTTCAGGCGCTTTTGAAGTCGGTCTACGACCTGTTTCCCGTCCTTTACGAGTACCGTCGACGGCTTTCGTCGTATCTCAGCGGCGGCGAGCAGCAGATGGTTGCGATCGGGCGCATGTTGATGAGCGATCCGAAAGTGATGCTGCTTGACGAGCCGTCGGTGGCGCTATCTCCGGTCGCCGTCGAACTCATGGTGGATGCGCTGCTCAAATTGCGACGGCGCGGCGCGTCGCTCCTCCTGGTCGAACAGCGGATCGATGTCGCGGTGCGGGTCTGCGATCGCCTTTACGTGATGACCCACGGCGCCATCGTCGATGAAATGACGCCCGACGACGTCCGCAATGAGGGGTTCTCGATCATCAACAAATACCTGGGCTAATACCAAGACCCGATGATCGGAACCGATCATCGCCTTATGGCCGAAGCGCGAATGCGCGCCCCAAGCCGTTGCGCGGGTTTGAGCGCGATGAGTCGCGCTCAAATAGAATGGGTATAAGGCGCCCGCCCGCCACCCAATCGCCCCTGCGCACAAAGTTACGCGCACCAATGATTTCAGTGACTTGGCTGCTCTTTTGCGCAACCTTTGCGGCCGGAGCGCAGCCTTGTTCCCGAGGGGTCGCGCCGGAGGCTCGAGGGCTTCGGCGGGCTAGCTTTTTTTCCGCGCTGTCGCCGGCGAGGGGGCCGCGCGCGGATACAAGTGAAAGCAGCCTGACAGGGCCTGATCCCAATTCCATTTGAGCGCGACTCATCGCACTCAAACCCGCGCAACGGCTTGGGGCGCGCATTCGCGCTTCGGCCATAGGGCGATGATCGGTTCCGATCATCGCGTCTTGTTATAAACAGTCAGAGTTACTTTTGGTTTCATTTGATCCTTTCCTCCGCAGTCAAAAAACCACGACACAAGCATCGTCGTCACGATAGCGGTTTCGGAAGGGTGGACATCAAGCATCTCGGCTTTAACGATGGTCCCAGCACCATAGCCTGGATTTCTATAAAAAGCAATTATTTTCGCTAGTTTCAGGTTATCAGGATTCCCGTCGCGCTCTCCCGCGATTGCCGCCAGCGCCCGTTCTCAAAGGTCCTGAAAGCATGGGGGCCCCGCGCAGGCCGCGCCTCGCCTTTATGCTGGCTCCATGCCGTGACGGCGTTTTGCGCCATCTGTTTCGACGGACGTCAGATAGGCGACGAGCGCGCGGGCTGCCTCAGGATCAGCCGAAGCGCTCGCGACCCCGGCCGAGAACATGGTTACGATCTGAATCTCCGGCGGGAGGGGACCGACGATCTCAATGCCCGGTTGGCCGATGAGTTCGCTGAGCTGCTGGAAGCCGAGGTCAGCGTCGCCATTCGCGACCAGCGTCGCCACCGGCACGCCCGGGGGCGCGATCAGCACGCGCGCCGGCGGCACGCCCCACTTTTCGCACAGCGCCTTCAGGTGATCGCCGCTCGGGCCGGTCGAGTAGCAAACCTTCCGCCCATCCAGCATGGCCTGCTTGACCGCTTGTTCGCTCGCAACGCTTGGCAGGGCCGAGCCCTGGCGCACCGCAACGCCGATTTCCGATCGCGCGAAGTCCCTTGTCTCGCCCTTCGCGAGATGGCCTTCGCTCTCGAGGGTCGCCATGACGTTCGACGCCAGGACGACGATGTCCGCCGCCTCGCCGGCCCGCACCGATTTCGCGGCTTCGACGCCGCCCATGGAGCGGATTTCGACACGCGTCCCGTGGCTCGCCTCATAGTCGCGGGCGAGATCGGCAAGGATATGCCGGGTCGCCATCGAAGACAGGCCCGAGAGCCGGCCGCTCATGCGCTTCGCCAGGGCATGACGCCAAGAGGTAAGACGGGCGTTCGGAACGCGCGTTTCATTTATGGCGGATCCTTCCTGGCCCGTAGCGGGTAAGTTCTGACGCGATGGATAGTAGCCGGGGGCGGCCCTGGCGCAAATGTCCAATCCCAAGCAGAGAAGGGAACTTGGAGAACCGCTGGCGCGCCCGCGGATCATTTAGTAATCAGGCGCGCGTCGGTTTCTCGGCGCGATGATGCGCCGAGCGACACTATGCCGGATTCGACAATACGTTCGGGCTCGATCGCCTTTCTCGGGTTTGGCGAAGCCGCGCATGCCTTTCTTGATGGTTGGCGCACCAATTCAGACTTCAGGGCGCGCATTTGCGCCTACGACATCAAGACCAATTCGCCCGATCCCGAAGTGCGGACCGCGAAGCGAGCCGATTATGCGGCGGTAAAAGTGCTTGGCGCCTCGACCGCGACGGAAGCGGTGACAGGCGCCGACGCAGTCTTCTCCGTCGTCACCGCCGACCAGGCGCACGAAGCCGCGATAGCGGCACTGCCGGGCCTCGCCAAAGGGGCGCTCTTTTTCGACTGCGATTCCTGTGCGCCGCAAACCAAGACGCGCACGGCGCAGGAGGTCGAGGGAGCGGGCGGGCGCTATGTCGATGTGGCCGTAATGGCCCCCGTCCATCCGCGCCTGCACCGGACGCCGCTCCTGATCAGCGGGCCGCACGTCTCAGCCGCGGCGCCAGCGCTCGCGTCTCTCGGCATGTCGGCGACGATCCACGAGGGCCCAGTCGGCGCCGCCTCGGCAGTCAAGATGATCCGCTCCGTGATGATGAAGGGGCTGGAGGCGCTGGTCTGCGAATGCGTGCTGGCGGGGCGGAAAGCGGGCGTCATCGAGACGGTGCTCGATTCGCTTGACGATACCTACCCTGGCTTCGATTGGAAGAAGCGCTCGGCCTATATGCTGGAGCGGGTGATGACCCATGGCGTCCGGCGGGCGGCGGAAATGCGCGAAGTGGCGTTGACCGTCGACCTGCTTGGGCTCAAGGGCGACATGTCGCGGGCCTCGGTTGGCTGGGAACAGAGGATTGGCGAACTCGGCTTGCGGGCGAATGCAGCCGAGGCCGTCGACTATCGCGTTCTGGCCGATCGGATCCTCGCCGCGCTCGATCCCGCCGCCCGTGAAGGCTGAAATCCGGCAGCCAAGAAAGGTTGAAGGCAAGTTTTTGAATGTCCGGGACCGCTCTGGGCGTTGCCGGCCATGGGTCCGCGTTGCAACGCCCGAAACCCTCGGTTAAGGCTTGATGGATTGGTTAGGCTTCGAGCTTGTTCATGGCGACCGATCTCATCCGATACGACCTTCTGGTGCAGGACGCGCTGCGCTCCGTGGTGCGCAAAGTCCTTTCCGACACGGCGCGCAACGGGCTCGTCGGCGACCACCATTTCAATATCGCGTTCAAGACCCAGGCGCCTGGCGTGGTCGCGCCGCCCGTGGTCAAGCAGCGCTTCCCCGACGAGATGTCGATCATCCTCCAGCACGAGTTCTGGGACCTCGTCGTCACCCAGGACGCCTTCGAGGTCAGCCTGAACTTTTCCCGCAAGCCCGAGCGGTTGATCGTGCCGTTCAATTCGATCACCGGCTTCACCGACCCGTCTGTTCCGTTCGGATTCAAGCTCGAGCCGCGCGTTTCGGAGACGGCGGGCCGCGCGTCGGTCGAGGAGGAAAAGGGGGCGACCTCCGAGCCCGGTCGTGGCAAAGCCGGCGCCGGTCAAGCCATCCGCCAAGCCCGTCTCCACCCCGAAGCCCTCTCAGAGCGCGGAAAAGCCCGCGGAACCGGCCGGCGAAACGAAGGTCGTGTCGATCGACGCCTTCCGCAAAAAATGAGCCGGTTCGTTGGCTGAGATCGTCAATTTACGGCAAGCGCGAAAGCTGAAGGAACGCGAGCGTAGCCACGCCGAAGCGGCTCAGAACCGCGCCGTCTTCGGCCGCTCGAAGGCCGAGAAGCGGCTCCTCGAGAGCGAGCGCGCGCTTGCCGAGGCCAGCCTCGACGCCCGCCGCCTCGCGAAGCCCGATGGCGACTGACAGCGCGAACACGCGCGTCATCAAGCGCTCGCTGGTCATCGCCGGACATCGAACGAGCGTCTCCCTTGAGGACGCGTTTTGGCGGCGGCTGCAAGCCATCGCCGCCCAGCGTGGGCTGTCCCTCAATTCCCTCGCGGCGATAATCGACGCCTCGCGCGGCGGCGCCAACCTGTCATCTGCCGTCCGAGTGTTCGTGCTCGAGGCCGAAGGCGCCGGGCCATCCCGCCCAGCGGGTGACAGCAGCGTTCGTCCCGATCAGTAGAGACCCGGGGGATCGGCTTGCGTCGGACGCGCCTTGGGCCTGGGCGGCGGCGTCGGAGCCGCGGGGCCGGGCCCGTTGGCGCCGACTTGGTCGCTCTTCGGCGCGGGGGCGGGCGCGAATGGCGCCTTTGTGGGTTGCCCGCCTTCGCCGGCCTTCGCCGCGTCGAAATTGTCCGCTCCGCCCTTTTCCTGCTCGGCTTTCTTCGCCGCGGCGGCTTCCGCCGCTTTCTTCGCCGTTTCGGCCTCGTCCGCTTTCTCCGCTTCCTGAAGAGAGCGCAAGCGTTCTGCCTGCCCTTTCAGTCGCGCTTGTTCGACCTCCCAGTCCTGGATTTCCTGCTGCCTTCGATCCATCAACCGCTCGCCCTTGAGACGCCGGTTGAAGAACGCGCGCTCACGGATGTCGGCTTCCAGGGTGGAGATGCGATCGGTCTCGCGCGCGATCGCCTGGGCGGCGAGCGCGGCGGACAGCGAACTGACGTCGATCTGCCGCTTCGGCGCGTCCAATGCATTGTCGACGGTCACTCCCGCGCTTGGCGGCGGCCCGGACCAGAACTTCAAATCGCCGGCCGACGAGGTGAGCGTGAAGCGCGCCTGTGTTGTCAGCGTGCGCAGATCGAAATCCGCGTTCAGAGCCTCGTCCCCTGGTCCTTCGGGGATTTTGATTGGACCGATTTTCGCAACGCCAGCGCTGAGCGAAAGCGGCGCCGATCCGTCGGCGATCGCCAGCGGCGCCCGATTGAGCTCGTTGCCGAAAGCGAAGGCGATATTGGTTTCGTCCAATGGCGCGTCAGGCGCCTGCGCCTTGGCGAGGACGCGATCGAGAGCCGTGGGATCACTCCGCGCCAGCGCCGCGCCGGCGAAGGTCATTGTGCCTGAGCCGGCGAGTCCGTTGATCAGCGCGGCGGGGCTTCGTCCCGTCGAAGCGAAATCGAGCGCAGCGCCGATGCGGCCTGAGAATCCGGTTCGGTCGAGAGCGACCGAATCAAGGTTGAGCGCGCCGGTCAGCGTCACATTGTCCGCATCGCGACGCAGCGTCGCATGGCCCGACGCTCCGCCTCCCGCGATCCGCATCGCGAAATCGTCGAGATCGAGCCGGCCCTTATCGAAGCGGAGCGTCGTCGCGAACTCATGCGCTGTCAGGGCGTCCGCCAGATCAAGAGTTCCGACCCTAAGCTTTACGGCTGCGGACGGGGGGCGCAGCGGCACGGGCGAGAATCTCACGTCCGACCAGCGCGCACCCGCCCGCCCCGGCTGCGGCGGTCCGAGCGCGAGCGCCAGAACGCCGGAGAGCGGCATGCGTTCGACCGTGAGCTGGCCCTCGATCTCCGCCTGCGTGGGCGCCGCCGACTTCCCAGGGACGGCCCCGGAGCCAACCGCCTCCTCGGCGCGAGCAATATCGGCGCTCGCCTCAGGCACGACCTCGAGCGGCCTGGCAGGCTGATAGGTGAGGTCGCCGCTCGCCTTGACCCCGGCGATTGTCGCCGCGAGCCGCGAGAAACCCCATCGATCGCCGCGCAAGGTCGCTTCGACTCCGATATCGGCGGGACCGAGCGCGCCGCCATTGGCGGGCGCAAGGCCAAGGGCGACGGCGAGCGGGGCGAGGTTCGGCGACTTGGCTTTGGCGGAGCCAAACAGCTTCGCGTCGCGCGCTCTCCGCCGTCGGCAAGAAGCGGCCGCGCCACGTGAGGTCCGCTCCGGCAAGTTGCGAGGTCGCATCGACGTCGTAACCCTTCTCCCACCCCCCGTTCGCATTCAGCGCGATGTGGGCGCGGCCGCCTCCCGATGTTGGCGTGTGCACGCCGAGCTGACGCAGGAGGGCGCCGGAGTTTGGCGAATCGAGGCTGACCGTGAGCGCGCGCCCGGTGTCGTTCGGCCGAGGATCGAGGGTGACTGAGAACTGCGTTTCACCCGCTGATCCATTGGCCTTGAGGGAATCGATCGTGGGAACCGCGCCAGCGTCGGTTGCCGCGCCATGCGCGCCGAAGGTGAACGCCGCCGGCGAGAGTTCACCCGCCCGCGCGACCAGCATCCGGCTCCAATCGCTCGGCGCCACGCGCGAGACCAGCAGCGCGAAATCGTGCAAGCGGTCGGCTCGCAAGCGACCCGTCGCTGAGGTCGAGTCGGGACCGATCGCGCCCTCGACGTCGAACGAGGCCCCATCGAGGCCGGCCACGCTCAGGCGCTTGAGGGTGACGTTCGGCCCGCTCTTGGCGACATTCAGCGCCAGCGAGCCGCTGTCGATCTGCGTTTCGCCGACGCGGGCGATATGCAGCGAACCTGCCCTGAGCGAAAGCGAGAGGTCGAGATCGCCGATCAGATTCCCCGCCGCGAGGCTCGGCAGCCCGTCGACGTCGAGCGAATCGCTCATCAGATCGACGTCGATGCGGCCCGGTTGACCGCCATCGGGCCCCTTGAAGGCCAGGGCGCCCGTCAGGGTCGAACGGTCCAGCGTCAGCTTGAGATTGCGGCCTGAAAATCCAGTCGGCGACGCTTCCAACGCGCCCGATAACGATGCGCTGCGGTAAGGGAGCGCATCGGCGAAAGCGGCGAGCTTCGCCACAGCCGGCGGCGCGCCTAGGCCGGCCCACTCGCGGAGCAAAGCGAAGTCGGCGCTGACGAAAGCGACGTCGCCGCGGAACTTGGCCCCCGCGCCGGTGTCCAGGCTCCCGTCCGCGCGCAGGCGGCTTTGCCCGGGAAGGCCGAGGTTGAAGGCAAGATTGAGTGGCGCGCCGGGCGCGGCTTTCAGCGTCGCGCTCGCGTCGGGCAGGGTCTGCGACCCAAGGATGATCGGCTGGGCTAAAACCTCCGCGTCGATCGCCGCCCCATTCTCCCCGCCCTGAAGCGCCGCCGAGACAATCCGGGTCATAAGGCTCAAGGCGCGCGCGGGCGCGACCCCATCCTCGCCCTTGCGACGCATGAGCGAGTCGATGTTGACCTGTTTTGCCCTCAGCGCGACGCTGATTTGGGCGGGCGAGCCGAAAACCAGTTTGGCGTCCCCATCCGCCCGGATCCCTCGTTCCTCTGGTCCAAGACGGAATTCCGCCTGCCGAAAGGTCGCCTGGTCGAAATCGACGGTGATCGGTCCGGCGACCCGCCAGGGGGTCGGCGCATCCTCGCCCGGCGCCGTTCCTGCTAGCGTCGCTGCGCCGGCGAACCGAAGGCCGCCGAGCCCGGTGGCCGGGTCGCCTTCGAGCGCGCCATCGAATTCGGCGGCAGGCCAACTCGGGCCGGCGTCGACCGAGAGGCGGAGCGGCGCTCCTGCCGGTCCTGGTTTTTCCGACGCGAGCCTGAAGACAACAGGAGCATTGTCCGGGCCGGAAAATTGGCCGTTGAGACGCGCGGGTCCGTCGAGCGACGGTGCGGCCGCGTCGATCTCGACGCCAGAAATCTCGGTTCCGGCAGCGGCGCCGATGATTTTCACGCGGCCATCCTGCACGCTAAGGCGGTCAAACCCGGTCGAGTGGAGGCCCGCCATCTGGACCGGCGGCAGCTTGAGCGCGCCGTCAGAACCGCGCGTGAGTGTCAGGATGGGCTTCTCGAGACGAATGTCGGAGAACCGGATCTGCCCGCTCGAAAGCTTGACGAGCGCGAGCTCCAGCCGCGCCGAGGCGAACGATAGCTTTGCCCCGTCCGGGCCTGGCGCGCTGACCAAACCCTCGCCCAACGCGAGATAAGGCGTCGGAAGAACCCGAAGTTCGACCGGCCCGCTCAAGGAGACGTCCGCGCCCGTGATTGCGCTGAGCCGCGCCTCGATCTCACCGCGCTGCGCAGTCCAGTCGATGAGGTACGGCGCGACGAGCGCAACCGACATCACCGCGACGAGCGCGACCGCGACGATGGTCAGGACATAGCGCACAGGGAAATGACTTCCACTCCGCTTGGACGAACTGTCGCAAGAACGATTCGGCGACCATCGCGGTTCAAAATGCCGCGAAAGTATGACCTTGACAACAAAAGCGGCCTGTTGCGGTTCATGCGACCGATCGGGCAACGGAAATCGACACGCCGACGCCAACCCAGAACTGGCAGATAGCCGTTGGCTTATGTCCACAAACGGCCTTCGTAGTCGTCGATTCGACTTTGTGAATGGTTGACGGCGCCGCGGTAACGCTGGACATTGGCGGCAAGGCGCAAATCGCGCGCCCAAGCCCGCTTCGGGCGCGCTCATGATATGGGAGGCGACCCATGGACCTTCGATTGACCGAAGACGAGATCGCATTTCGCGCCGAGGTTCGCGCCTTCATGCGCGACAACCTGCCGGCTTCGATCCGCGAGAAGATGGTCGCCGGCCGGAAGCTCTCCAAAGACGACTATGTGCGCTGGACGCGTATTCTCGCCGCAAAAGGCTGGGGAGCCCCGCACTGGCCACAGGAATGGGGGGCGCCGGATGGAGCCCGATCCAACTATCGATCTTCCTCGACGAGACGCAACGCGGCAATGCGCCCGAATTGGTCGCGTTCGGCGTCAGCATGGTCGGCCCGGTTATCTACACTTTTGGCTCCAGGGCGCAGAAACAGCGATTCCTGCCGCGGATCATCGATCTGAGCGACTGGTGGTGCCAGGGCTTCTCGGAGCCCGGCGCGGGGTCCGATCTTGCCAGCTTGCGCACAAGCGCCCGATGCGACGCGGACGAATGGGTGATCTCAGGCCAGAAGACCTGGACCACCATGGCTCAATACGCCGACTGGATCTTCGTCCTCGCGCGCACCAACGCGCAGGCGAAGAAGCAGGAGGGCATCTCGTTCTTCCTGGTCGACATGAAAACGCCCGGGATTACGGTGAAGCCGATCCAGACGATCGATGGCGGTCACGAGGTCAACGAGGTCTTTTTCGATGACGTGCGCGTTCCGGCCGACGCGCTTGTCGGCGAGGAGAACAGGGGGTGGGACTACGCCAAGTTCCTGCTCGCCAACGAACGCTACGGCATCGCCCGCGTCGGGGTCTCGAAAGCGCGTCTGGACCGCGTGCGCCAGCTCGCCTCGATCCCGGTCTATGGCTCTGGACCGAAGATCGAGGACCCCTTCTTCCGCGCCAAGCTCGCCGAGGTCGAAGTGGAGTTGAAGGCGCTCGAAATGACGCAGATGCGAGTCGATCTCGGCCCCCCGCACGGGGAAGCCCGATCCCGCCTCTTCGGTTCTCAAGATCAAGGGCTCGGAGATCCAGCAGGCGACCACGGATCTCCTGATGGAGGTTGTCGGACCTTACGCGCTGCCCTATCGCGAGTCCGACGACATGAGCAACGAGCCGCCGGTGGGTCCGGACTGGGCGTCGCCGCTCGCGCCGATTTACTTCAACAATCGCAAGGTCTCGATCTACGGCGGATCGAACGAGATCCAGCGCAGCATCATCGCCAAGGCGATATTGGGGCTCTGAGACATGGACTTCGAGCTTAGCCCCGAACAGGAGCAGCTGCGCGATAATGTCGCCCGGCTGATGAAGGACCGCTACGGGTTTGAGGCTCGCAAGGCCTATCAAGCGAGCCCGCAGGGTTGGAGCGAGGCCTTGTGGCGCGACTACGCCGAAATGGGCCTGCTCGGCGCGCCCTTTGCTGAAGCCGATGGCGGGTTCGGCGGCGGCGCGGTCGAGACGATGATCGTGATGGAGCAATTCGGCAAGGCTCTGGCGCTCGAGCCCTATCTTCAAACGGTCGTCCTGTGCGGAGCCTTGTTGCGGCACGGGGCGAGCGACAAGCAGCGCGCCGAACTGATCGGCGCGATCGCGGCGGGCGAGCTCAGACTGAGCTTCGCGCATATGGAGAAACAGTCCGGCTTCGATCTCAACGATGTGGCCCTGAGCGCGGTCAAGGACGGCGGCGGCGGATTCGTGCTGAACGGGGAAAAAACGCTCGTCGGGCAGGGCGACAGCGCCAATAAGCTCATCGTCTCGGCGCGCGTAAGCGGCGCGCGCCGCGATCGCAATGGGATCGTCCTCTTCCTTGTCGACGCCGACGCTCCGGGCGTGAGCCGGCGCGGCTATCCGACCCAGGATGGACAGCGGGCGGCGGAGATTGGCTTCGCTGATGTCCGCGCCGCGCCGCATGACCTTCTGGGGGCCTCGGACAACGCGCTGCCAGTTATCGAGCGGGCGGTCGACGCGACGATCGCGGCGCTTGCCGCGGAAGCTGTCGGCGCGATGTCGGAGGCGTTGACGATGACGGTTGACTACCTCAAAACGCGCAAGCAGTTCGGCGTTACGATCGGTTCGTTCCAGGCGTTGCAGCATCGCGCCGCCGATATGACGGTCGCACTCGAGCAGGCGCGCAGCATGATGGTTCTGGCGGCGATGACGGCGGACGAGGACGATTCGGAGGAGCGCGCCAAGACCATGTCGGCGGTGAAAGTTCAAATCGGCCGGTCGGCCAAGTTCATCGGCCAGCAGGCGGTGCAAATGCACGGCGGCATCGCGATGACCTATGAGTACAAGGCTGGCCATCTGTTCAAGCGCCTGACGATGATCGATACGGCCTATGGCGACGCGGACGTGCACGTACGCCGTCTGGCCGACCGCAGCAGCCTGTTCGCCTGACCCTTGTCGAGCGCGGCGCGCACAATTCTTGTCACCGGGTTCGAGCCTTTCGGCGGCGAGACGGTCAACGCTTCATGGGAGGCGGCGCAAAAGCTCGAGGGTTGGCGCCACGGCGATACGGAGGCGGTCGCGCGCCTGCTGCCCTGCGCGTACGACGCCTCGGTGAAGAAACTTGTCGAAGCGATCGAAACCCTTCGGCCGGATGCGCTTCTGATGGCCGGCCAGGCCGCGCGCCGCGCCGTCGTCTGCGTCGAGCGGTTCGCGCATAATCTCGATGACGCCACGGCGCCGGACAATGACGGCGCGCTGCGCAGGGGGCTCAGGATCTCTCGCGCCGCGCCAGAGTGGCTGGAGACGGCGGCGCCGGTCAGGACAATAGCGAGAGCCATTGCAGGGGCGGGAATTCCGGCGCGGGTCTCGAGGGACGCCGGAGGATTTGTCTGCAACCATCTCTACTTCGGGGCCTTGCAATATCTGAGCGACAAGCGGTCCGCGATCCCCGCCGTCTTTGTGCATCTGCCGGTGACGCCCGAGCAGGCGCCGCGAGGCGCCAGCGAAAAGCGGCTCACGGCGGAGGCCTCCGCGAACGCGCTTCGGGCCGCTGCCGCGGCGATGCTCGACGAATCGAAAGACGGCGAAGCGGCGTGACCAGCCCGCCGCTCTTTCTCGGAGTCGACGGCGGCGCGACACGCTGCCGCGCGCGGCTGCGCGACGGCGACGGGCGCGCGCTTGCTGAGGCGAATGGCGCGGCGGCGAACATTCATGTCGATTTTGCCGCCGCGGTCGCGGCCATGCGCGTGGTCGTCGACGAGGCTCTGGGAAAGGCGGGCCTCGGCGACGGCGATCGGGGGCGGATCGCAATCGGACTCGGGCTTGCGGGGTTCAAGCAGGGAAGCGACCAGACGCGGGTGGCGGCGGCATTTCCCGGCTTTCTCCTGGTATGCGCGGCAAACGACGCGACCACCGCCTGCATCGGCGCGCACGCCGGCGCCGACGGCGGGCTGGTGATCGCCGGCACCGGCTCGGCGGCGATCGCGCGCGTTGGGCCGACGGAAACCATCGTTGGCGGACGCGGCTTCGCGCTCGGCGACGACGGATCGGGCTCCCATATCGGCCTCGATGCGCTGCGTTCCGCGATGCGTGCATTTGACGGCCTTGCGTCCGCGAGCGCGCTCACGGACGACATCCTGGCTCAATTCGGCGGCGATCCGGTGGCGATGATGAATTGGGCGCGCGATGCGAAACCGGGAGACTTCGGCGCGTTCGCGCCGCGCGTGTTCGAGCATGCGGCTGCCCGTGATCCGGTTGCGCTCGCGATCGTGAACGCCGCGGCGCGAGCCATCGGCGCCTTGATCCGCGGCGTGGTCGCGCTGGGCGCGGAGCGGGTCGCGCTGGTCGGGGGCGTGGGCGACGCCATGCGTCCCTATTTCGAGCCCGATGTCGCCGCGCGGCTCTCGCCCCCGCTCTACGATCCGACCGATGGCGCGATCCTGCTCGTTGGCGGCGCCGTCTCGCCGCAAAGGCAAGCGGCGCAATGAAGGTTCTCACCGGGGCGCGCATCTTCGACGGCGAGCGCCTGCACAACGATTGTGCGCTCGTTATCGAGGGCGCGTCGATCCAGGCGCTCACGGCCTTCATCGACCGCCCTCGCGGCGGCGATGAGGTCGATCTCGGCGGGGGCATCTTGAGCCCCGGCTTCGTCGATTGGCAGATCAACGGCGGCGGCGGCGTGCTGTTCAACGGCGAGCCGACGCTTGCGGGGATCGCGGCGATCGCCGCCGCGCATCGCCGCGCCGGCGTGACCGCCTTTCTGCCGACGGTCGTGACCGACGCGCCCCGCGTTCTTGCCGCGGCGCTGGCCGCCGCTCGCGAAGCGCGCGAACGCGTGCCCGGCGTGCTGGGGATCCATGTCGAGGGGCCTTTCATCGATCCCAGGCGCAAGGGCGTGCATCCGCCCGAATTCATCCGCCCGATGCGGGACGCAGACGCCGATGCGCTCATCGCCGCGCGCGCCGGCGTTATGGTCGTGACGCTCGCGCCGGCCTCGGTCCCCCTGGAGTTCATTGCGCGCCTGGCGAAGGCCGGGATCGTCGTCAGTCTCGGCCATTCGGACGCGAGCGCGGAGGAGGCGCAAGCGGTGTTTGGCGCCGGCGCGAGCGCGGTCACCCATCTCTATAACGCCATGAGCCAGTTCGCCTCGCGCGCGCCGGGCGTCGTGGGCGCGACGCTCGCCGATCCGCGCATCCTCTGCGGCCTGATCGCTGACGGCGAGCATGCCCATGCCCTCGCCTGTCGCACCGCTCTGGCCGCCAAGGGACCGCGCGGCATTGCGCTCGTGTCCGACGCCATGCCGCCCGCGGCCGGCGGCCCGGACGGGTTCGAACTTCAGGGCCGGCGGATGACGCGGGTCGGCAATAAGCTCGTCGCCGAAGACGGCACGCTCGCCGGCGCGGCGATCACCATGCGCGACGCCGTCGACTACGTCGTCAACGGGCTCAAAGCGCCCCTCGCCGACGCGCTGATGATGGCGACGCTGACCCCGGCGCGATTGTTGCGCGTCGACGACCGGATCGGCCGCCTCGAGCCGGGCCATCGCGCCGATCTCGTGCATCTGACCGACGACCTTCAGGTCGCGAGGGTGTGGACTGGCGGTCGCGGGCTGAGCGAGGTCGACGCGGCGGCGTGAGGGACGCGCGCAAGGTTACGCGCGGCAATGATTTCAGGGCTTTAACTGCGCTTTCGTGCAACTCTAACCCGCGCCCGATAACGCCTTTTGGCCGAGCAAGAATTCGCCGCGCCAATTCTGCTCCCAGGTCACGCCGGCTCGTTGTTAACGAGTCCGTTTTGAGCGATTTCAAAGCCTTGCAACGCGATTAACGAGTCGTCCGCGGCGCTCAATCCAGAGATCGCGGCGCCGGGGGAGCGCAGGCCGAAGTCGCAAGCATTCTTCTGAAAAACAATATCACGCTTTCAGCCGGCTTGGCAAGAGATTGTCGGTTTTTACGAATGGAAGCGGGAAGCACGCGCGGGCGGCGTCACGGGGTTTGCTGTTTTCTGAAAAAACCGGCCGGCTTCGCGAGCGTTCACGAAAACGTGAACGCGATGGGTTAACTCCATAAGAGCCATTTGTCTTCCTAGGCAGTTAAGTCGCGTAGCGGTGAAGTTTGCCCGCCATAGGAGTTCGTTTCATGCCATTCAGCACCCTGGGTCTATCCGTGGCGACGGTCGGTATGGCGACGCTGGCGTTCGCCATCGCCGCTCCCGCTTCGGCGCAGGAGTCCTACACGCACACTCACTATGTGCACCATCACCACTATCACCACATCGTCCATTATGGAGAGAAGTCGTCAGATCGTCGTTCATCCTGCGCCGGCGCCGGCGCCGGCCTATGCCTTTGGGCCCGTGGGGGCGGTGGGCAGCGTCGTAAACGGAACCGGCCAGGCGGTCGGAGCGGTCTTTTACGGCGCTGGCGGCATCGTGGGCGGGGTGGTCGGCGGCGTTTTGGGTGGCGTGTCGGCCCTGTTCGGCGGCCCCGGCTACACTTACACCGCTTCCAACGGCTACGGCGGCCCGTTCGCGGCGCCGTTCAATGCAGCCGGCGAAGTCGCTGGAGCGCCCTTCCAGGTGGTCGGCGGCGCTTTCGCAGGGACGCCCGCCGTCGCTTACTAGCCGCTTCCATGCACGCCCGCGGCACAGCGACGAGACCAGCTGTGCCGCCTCGGCTTTGCGGACAATCCCCGCGATTTCGTCGCCGGCGCCGCGCCGGCTAGCCGCCGCTCGGCGTCAGCACGACCTTCATGCAGGCGTCGATATCGAAGGCTTGCGCCATCGCCTTGTCGACCTGATCGACCGGAAATTCGTGGGTGACGAATTTTTTGAGCGGATAGGCGGTCTTGAATGTGTTCAGGAGACGCAGGCTGCTCGGGTAGCCGGTCGGGGGGTGGTTGGTCATGCCGAACAGGCGGATCTGGTTCGCCAGCAGATGCCGGTGCGGATTGATGGGGATGTCGCCGACATCGGCGAACACGCCGGCGACAAAATAGGCGCCGCCGCGGCGCGCCATCTCCAGCCCCTCGGGGATCGCCTCGGCGACCCCGGTGCATTCCACGATGACGTCGCCGCCGCGCCCCTGGGTCAAATCCCGCACGGCCGCGACGCGATCGGCCTGCGTCGAACCATTCAGGCTGATCACGGCGTCGGCGCCGAAATCCTTCGCCAGTCGAAGCCTGAAATCGGAACGGTCGATCGCGATGATGGTGCCTGCGCCCATGAGCCGGGCTTTGAGCACATGCAGGAGGCCGAGGGGACCGACGCCCTGGACGACGATGGTCGCGCCTGAGCCGAAACCTTCCCCGCCCATGGTGTAAAGCTCTTTGGCCTTGTCCAGATTGAAGGTGCAGGTCATCAGTTCCGACATGACCGCGATGCGGGGCTCCATGTCCTCGGGGACCTTGAACACGAAGGCGTCCTTGCGGACATAGATATAGTCGGCCCAGCCGCCCATGAGATGCGGGCTGTCGTCGCAGGTGAAGGCGTTGCCGTAGCCTTTGATGTTCTGGCACAGCGGAAAGCCGAACGTATTCCGGCAATACCAGCACTTGCCGCAGAGAATGTCGGGACATAGGACGACCCGGTCGCCGATCCTCAGCTCCTGTCCGCCATATTCGAGCGAGCGGCTGGCCGTTTTGCCGATCTCGGCGACCCTGCCTACGATCTCGTGGCCGGGAATGATCGGAAAGGGCGTATGGGATTCCGCGGGCGTGCCCGCATATTGCACCGTCTCGCCGCGGAACGTGTGCTTGTCGGTGCCGCAGAGGCCGCACATTTCGAGCTCGATGACCATCGAGACATCATCGATTTCCGGATAGGGATAGCGCCGGACCTCGAACTTCCCGGGCGCCGTCATGACCGCGGCGCTGACGCTGTTCGGCTTCATCGTCGATCCCGGAAATTCGCTTGCGGCCGAGCCCGGGCGGGTCGCCCGCCGGCGCCGAAGCCCTAGCCCTAGCCCTAGCCCTAGTCGAATACGATAACCTGGCGCACCCCGACCCCTTCGCGCAGCCGGTCGAAGCCCTCGTTGATCTCCTCGAGCTTCAGGCGGTGGGTGAGCAGCTGGTCGACCGGCAGGCGCCCGGCGCGGAAGAGCGCGATCATGCGCGGCACGTCGCGCTGGGGAGCGGACGAGCCGACATAGGAGCCTTTCAAGGTGCGCTCCTCGGCGACCAGCGCCAGCGGGGAGAGGGTCATGCGCTTGTCCGGATGGGGCAGGCCGGCGGTCACCGTCGCGCCCCCGCGCGCGGTCGCGGCGTAAGCGAGTTCGAGCGCGGGAACCGAGCCCGCCATCTCGAAGGCGACATCGACGCCATTGCCGGACATGCGCCGGATTTCGCCAACCGCGTCGTTCGAGCGCGCGTTTACCGTTTGCGTCGCGCCGAGTTTGGTGGCGAAGGCGAGCTTCTCGTCCGAGAGATCGACGGCGATGATCTGGCGCGCGCCGGCGAGCCTCGCGCCGAGAACGACGCTCAGGCCCACGCCGCCCAAACCCACCACCGCGACCGATTGCCCCGGCTCGAGCTTGGCGGTGTTGACGACCGCGCCAACCCCGGTCAGCACGGCGCAGCCGAACAAAGCCGCGAGTTCCAGCGGCAGGTCGGGGTCGATCTTGACGCAGGATTCGCGCGCCACCACCGCGTGGGTTGAAAACGCCGCGACCCCGAGCAGGTGGTTGACCGGCTCGGCATGGAACGAAAGCCGGCGCTCGCCGGAGAGCAGCGTCCCCGCGGCGTTTGCTTTGGCCGCCGGCTCGCAGAGCGCCGGACGTCCCGAAGCGCATGGCCCGCAGCGGCCGCAGCTCGGGACGAACACCAGCACCACGTGATCCCCGACTGCAAGGTCGGTCACGCCGTCGCCGACGGCCTCGACAATTCCCGCCGCCTCGTGGCCGAGCGCCATGGGGGTGGGGCGGGGGCGCGAGCCGTCGATCACCGACAGGTCCGAATGGCAGAGGCCCGCCGCCGCGATTTTGACCAGGAGTTCGCCGCGGCCCGGGGGGGCGAGGTCGAGCTCGGTGATTTCGAGCGGCTTTGATTCCGCATAAGGCGGGGGAAGGCCGGGCTGGCGGAGAACGGCGGCTTGGATGCGCATGGGGATCAGGGTCTCGGAACAGGAAACCCCGATGCTGGGCGAGATCGGCGGGCGGGGCAACTGGAAAATTAACCCGCGGCGCGCCCACTCTTGCGCCGCGAATGCGCTCGCGCCACATAGGTTTCAAGCCGTTTCGCCCCCGCGCGGGCGCCGCCCGGAGCTTGAGTCATGCCGCAAACCAACAGCCGCTTCTTCGACGACCTCTCGCGTCTCATGACCGACGCCGCGGGCCTGGCCGACGGCGCGAAGCGCGAGGCCCAGACCTTCGCTCGCGCGCAGATGGAGCGGATGATGGCGGGCATGAACGTCGTCACCCGCGAGGAGTTCGAGGCGGTCAAGGAGATGGCGGCGCGGGCGCGCGACGAGAACGAGAAGCTTGCCGCAAGGGTCGCCGCGCTGGAAGCCAAGCTCAACGAGCCAAGGCTTTGATCGGACTCGCTTTCCGTTACCAGAGCCTTGATTCCGTTAACTGATTTTGTGGAACGAACACGGTAAACGGTTTACGAAGGGCTGCGAATCAGCAAGGTTGTAGTGGGTTGCGCGACTGAAAGGTCGACGCGACCCTCTGCTTTGTCCTCGATCCGCCGAAAGACCCTGATGAATTTCATCGACACCGACACCGGCGCTGGCGAGCGTCGCGAGCATCCCGTCGACGTCGTCGAGCGATTGGCCGCCGTCAACGAGTGGACCTTCGATCGGGCCGAGACGGACGAGATCTCGATCCTGGTCTCGGGCAAGTTCGCCAATTACGACGTCGCCTTCACCTGGCTGCCGGACATGGAATCCCTGCATGTCAGCTGTTCGTTCGATCTCAAGACGCCTGCGCACAAGCGCGCGGCGATCGGCGAACTGACGCAGCTCATCAATGAACAATTGTGGCTTGGGCATTTTGATCAATGGAGCCAGCAGGACGTGGTGATGTTTCGTCACGCCTTGTGCCTGGCCGGAGGCGCTGGCGCGAACGACGCGCAGTGCACCGCCGTGGTCAATGCGGCTCTCGAAGCCTGCGAGACCTATTATCAGGCGTTCCAGTTCGTCCTGTGGGCCAATCGCCAGCCGCGCGAGGCGATGGCGTTCGCGACCTTCGAGACGCGCGGGGCGGCCTGAGGCAGAGCCGGAGCCAAAAGGCTCGATCAGGCGTGCCCGCCGGGGCATGACCTGATCGCGATGCCGCCGCGTCTCCGCCAGGCCACGACGCTCGACCTGCCTCGGATCTCCGAGGTGCGGCATGGAGCGGCTGAAAATCGGCTAAATGACCCGTCGCTCGTGACGCCCGCGGAAGTCGACTGGTCCTAGCGCCTTCGGTCCGCGAACGCCTTGGCGAGGAAAAGGCCGCCCTGGCGCAGACCCTCGGCGTCGATCCCATGGCCGATGCCAAGCGAGAGATGCCACTGGGTCGGGATCGATGCGCCGGCGAGCGCTTCCGCCGCCATGAACATCGCGTCAAACGGAATCATCGGGTCCTGGTCGCCGTGGACGAGCAGGATCGGCGGCGCCGCGCCGCGGGCGTCGCGGGCCGTTGCTTCGCTGAGGTGCTCGGGGCCGACCAACAGGCCGGAAAAGCCGAGAATCGCCGCCGGCGCCCGCGGACGTCGGAGGCCGACATGCAGCGCCATCATTGAGCCCTGGCTGAAGCCGACCAGCGCCAGCTTCGAATCGTCGAGGGCGAGCCGCTTGAGTTCGGCGTCGAGAAAAGCATCGATCGCGCCGCGCGCATTGACCGCGCCCGCCCAGCGTTCCCCGCCGCCGGCCGTATCGTCCGGCGACCGGTTGGAAAGCGCGAACCATTGCCGGCCCATCGGCGCGCCCGGGGCGCGATCGGGCGCGTGCGGCGAGACGAACGCGGCCTCGGGCATGAGCGCGCGCCATTGGCGGCCGAGCTCGATGAGATCGTTACCGTCCGCTCCGTACCCGTGCAGAAACACCACCAGCTGGCTGGTCCGACCGGCAGCCGCTGGAATGCGGGGTCCGTCTAGGGCGGCGGTCATTGGACATTCGCTCCGGAGCTTGGCCGAGCCCCTGGCTTAGCGTGAAGCGTCGGCGAGAGCCATCCCCGAGCGCGCCTTGACGCCACGATAATAGGCCCACAGCATGCGCGCGGCGACGCCTCTTAAGGGTCGCCATCGTTCTGCGATGCGCTCGAGCCTGTCCGCGTCAGGACGCCGCTTCAGGTTCAAGGCGAGCTTGGCCGCTTCCTGCAGCGCGACATCGCCGGCGGGAAAGGCGTCTGGATGGCCGAGGCAGAACAGGAGGAAAACGTCCGCCGTCCACGGACCGACCCCTTTGACCGCGACCAGCGCGTTATGAGCGTCCTCCGCGTCGAGGGCTCCGAGGCCGGCAAGATCAAGACCATCCTCCGCGATCGCTTGGGCGAGCGCGCGCAATGTGCGGATTTTGGCGTTCGACAACCCGCAGGCGCGCAAGTCCTCCTCCGTCGCCTTGGCGATCTCGGCCGCCTCGAGGGGCGCGACGCGCGCTTGCAATCGGCCAAAGATCGCGCTGGCGCTGGCCGTAGACACCTGCTGCGCCACGATGATTGCGGCCATTCCGGCAAACCCCGCCTCCCTGCGGCGAAGCGGCGGCGGGCCGCCGATCGCAATCAGGCGCCCGATGAGTTCCGGATCTTTGGCGCGCAGACGCGCGGCCGCTTCAAGCAGCCCGGCTTCGTCGGCGATTGGGGGACCGGGATGGTAGATCCTTTTCTTCGCCGGACGGCGTTTGGCGCGCCGGGTTGCTCGGACCCCTGGCTTAGGTATTCGCTTTGCCCCCATGGCCGATGACATCCTGGCGACCGCCCCCGTCCTGCGCTTTGCGCCATCGCCAAACGGGGCGCTTCATCTCGGCCACGCCTATTCCGCGCTCATCAATGAGCGCATCGCCGCCGAAAGCAACGGACGCGTGCTGTTGCGCATTGAAGATTTGGACCGGACGCGCTGCAAACCGCAATTCGAGGCCGCCATTGTCGACGACCTCGCGTGGCTCGGGCTTCGCTTTCCCGCGCCGCGCCGGCAGAGCGAGCATGGCGACGACTACGCGGCGGCGATGGCGCAACTCGCCCGGCAGGACCTTGTCTACCCTTGCTTTTGCAGCCGCTCGGAGATCGCGCGAGCCGCCAATGGTCAGCGCGATCCGGATGGCGCGCCGCTCTATCCCGGAACTTGTCGTGCGCTCCCCGCGGCAGAAGCGCGCGACCGAATGGCCCGCGGCGACAAGGCCGCCTTCCGGCTCGACATGGGGCGCGCGGTCGACGCCGGACCGGCCTATCTGAGCTGGACCGAATATGGCGAGGGCGCCATTCCATCGCAGCGCCCGGCGGCGCCGGAAGTTTGGGGCGACGTCGTCCTCCGCGGGCGCGATCTGGCGGCGAGCTACCATCTGGCGGTGGTGGTCGATGACGCAATTCAGGGCGTGACCGACGTCGTGCGTGGCAGGGACCTGCTCGCCGCGACGGCGGTCCACCGCCTGCTGCAGGCGCTGCTTGGCCTCGCCGAGCCGCGCTATCGGCACCACCGGCTCATTCTCGACCAGACCGGAGAGAAGCTATCGAAAAGCCGTCAATCCTGGTCGCTTGCCGAATTGCGCGCGACGGGCTTCGCGCTGGGAGACGTTCGCGCCGCGTTGGGGTTCGCCTCCGGCGCCAGCGTCGGACTGACCGTCGAGTTCGGTTGAGCCTCCGCGGTTGCGGGGATCGATGCGGACAGGGGCCTCTCCGCCGACATCGCCACGGCGGAGGGAGCCTCGCCCATGAGTTGGTCGATGCGGTCGCGTTCGTGCTTGAACGCCGCAAGCATCCTGCCGTCAAACTCGCGCGTGCGCGGCAGTTTGATCGCCATCGGATCGACGAAGTTGCCGTTGATGATCACCTCGTAATGAAGGTGCGGGCCAGTCGCCAGTCCGGAATCGCCGAGGTAGCCTACAGTTTGGCCCTGAACGACATGCGCGCCCTCGACGATCCCGCGACCAAAGCTGGACATGTGATTGTAGGCCGTAACATAGCCGTTCGCGTGCTGGATTTCGACCCGCCGCCCGTAACCGCCGTCCCATCCCGCCTTGATGACGGAGCCGTTACCCGCAGCATAGATCGGCGTGCCGATGGGGGCCGCCCAATCGACCCCTGTGTGCATACGCGCATAATGTAGAATGGGATGAAAGCGCATCCCGAATGGCGAGGTTATTTCGCCCTCGGCGATCGGCTTGCGCACCAGGAACTTGCGCATTGAGCGACCGTTGTCATCGTAGAAGTCGACCATGTTGTCGTCGGGCGTCTGGAAGCGGTAGTATTTGAACGTCTGATCCCGGACCGTCATCGAAGCGCGTAGCAGCTCCGGCCGAGGGTTGATGTCGTCGGGATCGGAGAAGAAGGCCTCGACCGAGTCGCCTGGCGCCGTTGCGCGCTGGAAATCGACATCGTTGGCGAAGACCCTGGTCAGCACATCAATGATCGATCGCGGCAGCCCCTGTTTGAGCGCCGTCTCATAGAGGCTTTGATAGAGGCTCATGCCGCCGCTCGAGCTCTCGTCGTCCACCGCTTTGGGCTTTCGCAACGGCTGTGCGGCGCGCAGCGCTACCGGCTTGTATCCGCCACGGTCGGTGACCGCCACCGTCGCCCTGAGCTGGTCGTCCGCGTATACCGAAATCCGGGCTATTCCCGGCTTCTCGCCACGAACGGCAGGCTCCTCGGGCAAAAGAAGGATCTTCTGCCCTTCGCTGACCGGCGATTCGCCGTGCTTGACGCCGAACGCCGCCAGGATGCTCGATATAGCATCGGGGCTGGCGCCGTTGGCCTTGAGCACGTCCTCGAAGCTCTCGCCGTGATGGATTTGCACGAGCTTCTCGTTCGGTGACGCCTCGTCAGGGCTCGCCTTGACCACGTTGCTCACGTTCTCGGGAATCATCCGCACTTCGATCGAGGCGAAAGGCGTCGTGGGACTTACGTTGCCCACGGTCGCATAGGCGGAGAGTTCGCGCAGGGCTTCGCTGGCCCGGCTCGTTCGCATCAGCAAAAGCTGCGGAGGCAACGATTGGGAAGCCGCCTTTTCGGTCGGCGCTTTCAGCGTCTCCACGACCTGCGCTTCGGCCTCGGCCTGCGTCAATTCGCCCGAGATCTGCTCGGCGTCGCTCGGACTGAGATCATCGACGCGAAACGTCACCTCCGCGCTGTCCTGCACCGGACCCGGGTCGGGCGGCGCCTCGGCGACGTCCGTTCCGCCGTTCACGATCTTGAGCGGATTGAACGGAGGCACCGCGTCGGCGAATCCGGTCGGAGTCATGGTCAAAGTCGTTTCGAGACGGGTGAACGGTCGGGACTTCACAACTTCCTTGTCGCCGACCTTGATGATCGTCGGGGCCTTGAATGTCTGTTTGTCCGAAACAATGTCGACCGGCCGGAGAAGCCGATCGCCCTTGCCGGGGTTGACGCCCGCTTCCTGCGAGTCCGCCGCCGGCTGCGAGGCGGCAAATTCAGGCGCCTCGGCGAAATCGTATTGGCTGTCGAGGTCGAGATACAGAGCCGCGCCGATAAGGGTGACGCCGCAGAGGCCGGCCAGCGTGGCGCCAGCCAGCCATCTCAGCGATGCGACGCGCCGCTGATTGCGATCGAGCCGATCGTCGCCCAATCGTATCGGCGGCTCAACTCCGAGGTCGGGGCCGACCGTCGCGCGGTCACCGCGGGAGCCCAGCCGCGGAAAAGAAGCCGCCAAGGTCGTCAAAACAGGGGTTTCGCTCGCTTTTGACGCCCGTGTTGAGTCGAACGGGCCGTGAGATTAGTTACCCCGCAAGGTCTGCGAGCGCAAGCTCTCGCGCCCGGCCGCCATCTTCCATCTTCCGACGTCCCCTGCGTTTTGGCTGTTTCCTTCCCTGGGCGCCCCGCGCTCGAGCGAGGAAACCTCATGCAGCTGATCGGGATGCTTGATTGGCCCTGCGTGCGCCGAATCGCCATTGCGCTGATCATGGCCATAACTCCGTTTATACATCGGCCAATTTCACTCTTTCGGCACATTGACCAATTCTCAGAGCTCAACCTTCTCCTGAAAGCGCCGACCCTCCTTACGGATGAGGGCGTGGCGCCGATGGATTCGAGCGTCATCCTCGATGATCTCGCCGGCGCCTGTCCTCGGATCGCACTCCCTTCTGGCGGACGTCGGCGATACCGGCCGATATCCCACTCTCGGCGCCAGCGGTGGGCGAGCGATCGCCTCAACGATCCGCGACTGACGAAGGGCGGCCGGCCAAGGCGATGAGGCCAGCCACGGGACGCGGGAATGCCGGGCGTGTCGGCTAGGTTGTGTTGACAATGTAAACACGCTGCCGAATGACGAGCTTGAAATGAGCGGCGGGAGGTCGCATGTTTCGTTTGTGCAGGCGCGAATCGCCCCTGCGCAAGAGGAATGCGACGCTGAACTTGACGCCTCACTCCGCGGCGCCCGCCGCCGGCAGCCCGGCCGCCTCCGGGAGCGCGCGGACCGCCGACGTCCTGTCGCAAATCATCGTTGGAGGACTTGAAGACGCCAAGGCCGAGGACATCGTCTCGATCGACCTATCCGGCCGAACGACGCTGGCCGATCGGATGATCATCGCCTCCGGCCGCTCGAGCGTGCATGTCGGCGCGATCGCCGATCGGGTGGTCAAAGCCTGCCGTGAAGCCGGCTATCCCTCACCGAAAGTTGAAGGCATGCCACTTTGCGATTGGGTGCTGCTCGATGCGCAAAATGCGATCGTGCATGTTTTCCGTCCAGACGTTCGCCGGTTCTATAACCTCGAGAAGATGTGGAGCGCCGATCGGCCTGGCGAAGCCGCCAAGACCTGAAGCGGCCGATATCTGAACATGCGCCTCGCCCTCATTTGCGTGGGCAGACTGAAGGCGGGGCCAGAGCGCCTGCTGTTCGATCGCTACTTCGAGCGACTGGCGCAGAGCGCCCGGGGCGCGGGTCTTGTCGGCGTCGACTTACGCGAGATCGGGGAATCGCGCTCGCGTCGGCCGGACGAACGGCGAGCCGAAGAAGCCGCCGCAATCCTCGCCGCGACGCCCAAGGGCGGCGCTTTGGTTTTGCTCGACGAGCAGGGGCCGGCGGCGACCAGCGAGGAATGGGCCGCCGACATCGGCCGGCAGCGTGACGCGTCGCGACCAGCCTATGCGGTCGCGATCGGCGGGCCGGACGGTCTCGACCCATCGCTTCACCCGGTGGCGCATCGAGTGCTGAGCTTCGGCCGAATGACCTGGCCCCACCAGCTGGTCCGGGTGATGGCCGGCGAACAGCTGTATCGGGCCGTGACGATTCTCACTGGGCACCCCTATCACCGCGGTTAAGATCGTTCCGCCACTATCATTTCTTAGAGGTTAAATCGCGGACATGGGCTCCAACCGCCTAGATATTGGCTAGATTTGATGGTCCATGCCGGCCATGGAGCGAGGGCCAACATGGGCAAGCGGCGTGCGGGGGGCCTTACTGGCGGGCGCCCTCGGCGCGGGTGGCGTCGCTCTGGCCGACCCCGCCCCGCCCAGTCCCCCCGCAGCGGCTGGCCAGCCGAGCGCGGACAAGCAGCCGTCTGATCCGCAGCGCGCGGACAAGGAAATGGAACTCCGCGGCGTCGAGGACACATTGCGCCAGTCGGAGGAGCAGCGGCGGGCGATCGAGACCGAAATCGACTCCTTTCGCGCCGATCGGGCGCGCCTCTCCACGGCGCTCATCGAGACGACCGCCAAGGTGCAGGACGCCGAGCGGGGCGCCGCAGCGGCTGCCGACAGATTGTCGGGCCTCAACGCAACCGCCGATGAACTCTCGCGTTCGCTCGAGCGTCGACGCAGCGTTATCGCTGACGTGCTTGCCGCGCTTCAGCGGATGGGAAGCAATCCTCCCCCGGCCATTCTCGTCAAGCCGGACGACATGTCGCAAGCGGTGCGCGCGGCCACCGTTATGGGCGCCCTCATCCCGGAGCTGAAATCAGAGATCGAGGCTGCCCGGCGGGAGATCGACGATCTCGCCAAAACCCGTGAATCCATCGTCCGCGAGCGCGACGGACTGACCGAGAAGGGCAAGGCGCTCGCGGCCGACAAAATGCGCCTTGGGGCGCTCATCGACGCGCGCCAGCAGTCTCTGGCCTCGGCGCAGGATGCGCTCGGCTCGCAGCAGGAGCGGGCCGCGGAACTCGCCAGAAAGGCGGGGTCGCTCAAGGATCTCATCGCAAAACTCGATAGCGAAAGCGCCGCTCGCAACGCCTCGGTAGCGGCAGCCCATGCGGCCGAGGTCGCTGTGGCGAATGAAATCGAGGCGCGAGCGCAAGCCGCTCACGGCGCCGAGACAGCCCGCCTCAAGCCCGAAATCGCCTTCGCCGACGCGAAAGGGCGCGTGCCGCTGCCCGCCGCGGGCGCAATCTTAAGGACATTCGGTTCGTCGGACGACTTTGGAGGGATCGAACGGGGGGTCTCCTTGGCGACGCCGGCCGCAGCGACCGTCTCCGCGCCGGCGGACGGGGCGGTGCTTTTCGCCGGAGCATACCGAAGTTATGGGCAACTCTTGATCATCGACGCGGGCGGGGGATATTATGTCCTGCTTGCCGGGATGGATCGAATCAATGTTCAATCCGGCGAGTCCGTGCTGGCGGGAGAACCAGTCGGCGTAATGGGCGACGGGTCCGCCCGAATGGCGACGGCGGCCGCAGTTGGCGCGGGGCGGCCGGTTCTCTATATAGAGCTTCGCAAGGACGGAACTGCAATCGATCCGGGGCCGTGGTGGGCAAAGTCAGACATCGAGAAGGCGCGCGGATGATTCGTAAAGCTGGTTACTTGGGAGTTGGAGTTGTTTTGGGGGCTGCAGCCGCGGCCACGGCGCCGCAAGCGCTGCTGTTCGTGAGCCCCGCCGCTTACGCTGCGGCCGCCGACACTTATCGGCAGCTTAATCTGTTCGGCGACGTGTTCGACAAGGTCCGAAACGACTATGTCGAGAAGCCGGACGAATCGAAAATGATCGAGGCCGCGATCAACGGCATGCTGTCCTCGCTCGATCCGCATTCGAGCTACATGGACGCTAAAGCGTTTCGCGATATGCAGGTCCAGACGAAGGGCGAGTTCGGTGGCCTTGGCATCGAGGTGACGCAGGAAGACGGGCTTCTCAAGGTCGTAACCCCGATCGATGACACGCCGGCCGCCAAGGCGGGCGTGCTCTCGGGCGACATCATAACGGCGATCGACGACACATCCACGCAGGGGCTGACGCTCGATCAGGCGGTCGAGAAAATGCGCGGCTCGATCAATTCTCCGGTGAAGCTCAAGATCGTCCGCGGCCCCAAGAAGGACGTCAAGGATTTCACCATCGTCCGCGATCTCATCCACGTCCAGTCGGTCCGCTCGCATGTCGAGGATGGCGACATCGGCTACATCCGCATCACTCAGTTCACCGAGCAGACCGGGGACGGCCTGAAGAGTGCGATGGAGAAGCTGCACAGCGACATCCCGGCCGACAAGTTCAAGGGCTATATCCTGGATTTGCGCAACAATCCGGGCGGCTTGCTCGACCAGTCGATCGACGTTGTCAATTCGTTCATCGACCGGGGCGAGATCGTTTCTACCCGCGGCCGCACCGCGGATGAGACCCAACGCTTCGACGCCAAGCCGGGCGGAGACCTCTCAGGGGGCAAACCCGTTGTGGTCCTGATCAACGGCGGCTCGGCGTCCGCTTCGGAAATCGTTTCCGGCGCCTTGCAGGATCATAAGCGCGCGACGCTGATTGGCACACGGTCGTTCGGCAAGGGCTCGGTGCAGACGATCATGCCGCTCGGCGAGAACGGCGCGCTCAGGCTCACCACGGCGCGCTACTACACGCCTTCGGGCCGCTCAATCCAGGCCAAGGGCATCGAGCCCGACATCAAGATCCTTGAGGACGTGCCTGACGACCTCAAGGGCAAGGACGATATGAAGGGCGAGGCCTCGCTCAAGGGCCATCTCGCCAACGGAGCCGAAGACACATCGGCGTCCCAGGCCTATGTCCCGCCGAGCGAGAAGGACGACAAGCAACTCACCGCCGCCATCGACCTGCTGCATGGAGTCAAGCTCCCGGAGACGGCCGTGAAGGCGGACGCGGCCCCGGCGAAGAGCAATGCGACGACCGCCGCGGCGCCGGCAACGTCCCCGGCGCCGACCGCTCCGGGCCAGGCCACTCCCGCAAAGCCGAATTGATGCGCTCAACACGAACTCCGGAGCTGAGCGCACGATGAGGAAAGGTTTCTCTTATCTTGCCTATGGAGTCGCCGCCGGCGTTGTGCTGGTTGGCGCCTCGCATGATGTGCTGCGCGCCGCCGGCTCCAGCACAAGCGACAAACTCGCGCTCTTTGCCGAGGTGTTCAACAAAGTGCGCGACAACTACGCCGAGAAGCCGGACGACGAGAAAATGGTCAAGTCGGCGATCGACGGCATGCTGGCGTCTCTGGACCCGCATTCAAATTATTTTGATCCTAAAGCCTTGCAGGACTTCCAGAGCAGCATGAAGGGCGAGGAATTCGGTGGCCTCGGCCTCGAAGTGATGATGGAGAATGGACTGGTCAAGGTGGTCAGCCCGATCGACGATACCCCTGCGGCGCGCGCTGGTTTGATGTCCGGCGATTTGGTCACCCGCATCGACGACACGGCGGTCAAGGGCCTCAGCCTCAAGGAGGCGGTCGAAAAAATGCGGGGCCCGGCCAAGTCGCCGGTGAAACTGACCGTCGAGCGCGGATCGAACGGGGACCTCAAGGAGTTCACGATTGTCCGCGAGATCATTCACGTTCAGTCCGTGCGTTCGCATCTGGAGAGCGGCGACATCGGCTATATCCGCATCACCCAGTTCAACCAGGAGGCGTACGACGGGGTGCGCAAGGCCTTCGATCATTTCCGCGCCGAACCCGGTCAGGCGAAAGTGAAGGGCTATATCCTCGATCTGCGCAACAATCCAGGGGGCCTGCTCAACCAGGCGGTCGAGATCACCAACGCCTTCGTCGATACCGGCGACATCGTTTCGACCCGAGGCCGAAATTCCGACCAGGGGCAGCGTTACTCCGCCCGCTCCGGCGTCAATCTCTCGCAGGAAAAGCCGGTCGTGGTCTTGATCAATGGCGGCTCGGCTTCGGCCTCGGAGATCGTCTCCGGCGCCTTGCAGGATCTCAAGCGCGCAACGCTGATCGGCACGCGGACATTCGGCAAGGGGTCGGTCCAGACCATCCTGCCGCTCGGCGAAAATGGAGCGCTCAAGCTCACCACCGCCCGCTACTACACGCCGTCCGGCCGCTCGATTCAGGCCAAGGGCATCGATCCCGACATCAAAGTGCTAGAAAATATTCCCGACGACCTGAAGGGCAAAGTCTCCAGTATGGGAGAGGCCTCGCTATTCGGTCATTTGAAGAACGACGGCGAGGAGGAGAAGGGCTCTGACGCCTACGTGCCGCCGGATCGCGACAAGGACACGCAGCTCGACGCCGCCGTCAAGTTCCTGCACGGCGCCAAGGCCGAGACCTTGCGAAGCCCCGACGCGCCGGCAAAAGTGACGACCGTGCAATGACCTTTGGCCGATGGCTCGTCGCCGTTGCGCTCATCGCAGCGCCTGGCTTGGCTCAGGCCCAGGAGGGTTCGGGCTGCGATGGCTTTAAATGGCCGCTTGACCATGAGCGCGCGGCGCTCACCCGCGCCGACAAGGCTTCGCTTCCCAATGGCGGCGCCCTCCCCTACGACGTCGCCATGACGCTCGAGCTGCAGCCGCTCTCGGCCGCCGGATTGCCGAGGTCGCCCGAGCGCGCGCCGAAGTCGCCTTCCGCGTTCGCCGGCCATTTTACCCTTGCTGCGCCGGCCAAGCCGGGGGCTTACAGGCTCACGATCTCCTCGGAAGGCTGGGTCGACGTCCTCGATGGAGGGGCGTATCTGCATCCGATCGCGTTTACCGGCTCGAAGGGATGCGACGGCGCCCGCAAGAGCGTCAAGTTCGACCTGCCGGACCGGCCGCTGGCGCTTCAGTTCAGCGGCGTTCTTAAGGATCAAATCTCCGTCATCGTTTCCCCCGGGCAATAGCCGTCAAGTCTGCGCCCGGCCTTTGCGCAAGCGATTTGGTCCGGCGATCCGTCAATGCCGGAAATGCCGGATGCCGGCGAAAACCATGGCTACGTCGGCTTCATCGGCGACGGCGATCACCTCGGCGTCGCGCACCGATCCTCCGGGCTGGATGACCGCGGTCGCGCCGGCTTCGATCGTCGCGACCAGACCATCGGCGAACGGAAAGTAGGCGTCGGAGGCGACGACCGAGCCTCGCGTCAGGGGTTCGGGCAAGCCCGCCATCTCGGCCGCCTCCTCGGCCTTGCGCGCGGCGATCCGCGCGGAATCGACCCGCGACATCTGGCCCGCTCCAACGCCCACGGTGACGCCATCCCTGGCGTAGACGATGGCGTTCGACTTCACATGCTTGGCGACCGCCCATGCGAACTTCAGGTCGGCCATTTCGCGCGAAGTCGGAGCCCGTTTGGTCGCAACTTTGAGCGTTCCCTCTTCAAGCACGCCATTGTCGCGATCCTGGACCAGGAGTCCGCCAGCGACCGATCGCACCGTCAGGGTCGCCGCCCTCGGATCGGGAAGCGAGCCGGCGAGCAGGAGCCTCAGGTTTTTCTTCGCCGCAATAATCGCCAACGCCTCGTCATCCGCCTCGGGGCGATGATCACCTCGGTGAAGATCTCGACAATCTTGCGGGCCGAGGCCGCGTCAAGCTTCCGGTTGAGCGCCACCACACCGCCAAACGCGGACACGGGATCTGAGCTCAGCGCCTTTTCGTAGGCTTCGAGCAGCGACTGGCCGACGGCGACGCCGCAGGGGTTCGCGTGCTTGATGATCGCCACTGCGGCGCTTTCCGACGGATCGAACTCGGCGACCAGCTCGTAAGCCGCGTCGGTGTCGTTGATGTTGTTGTAGGACAGCTCCTTGCCCTGGATCTGGCGCGCGGTTGCGACGCCTGGGCGCGCCTCGGCGCTGAGATACAGGGCCGCGCGCTGGTGCGGATTCTCGCCGTAGCGAAGCGCTCCGAAGCTCGGGTGCAGAACGCCGCCGAAAGCGCGCCATTTCGGCGCGGGCTCATGAATTTCGCGCCCGAGCCAGTTTGAGATCGCCGCATCATACGCCGCGGTGCGGGCGAAGGCCTTCTGAGCCATTCTGCGGCGGAAAGCGAGGCTGGTCGCTCCCTGGCCGCGCTGCAATTCGTCGACCAACGCCGGATAGTCGTCCACATCGACGATGACCACGACATCGTCGTGGTTTTTGGCCGCTGAGCGTATCATCGCCGGCCCACCGATATCGATGTTCTCGACCCTCTCCTCAAACGAGGCGTCCCGCTTGACCGCTGCTTCGAACGGATAAAGATTGACGATCAGGAGGTCGATCGGCGTGATGTCGTTGGCGATCATCGCCGCCTGATGCGCCGGCTCCGATCGGATCGCCAGCAGACCTCCGTGCAACCGGGGGTGCAGCGTCTTGACCCGTCCGTCCATCATCTCCGGAAAGCCGGTGATCTGAGCCGCGTCGACGACCGCGAAGCCTGCGGCGTTCAAAGCCGCCGCGGTGCCGCCGGTCGAAAGAAAGTCGATGCCAAAAGGCTCGAGGGCGCGCGCTAGATCCAGGAGGCCGGTCTTGTCGGAAACGGAGAGGAGCGCCCGCCCGATTCTGACGATATCCGTGGCCATTAGCGCGAACGCCCCAAGTCGATTGTGCCGGTTTGCTGCAGTGCAATAGCACAGCGCGAGCGGCTCGGGAAATGCCCGGCAGCGTCTCCGCTCACCAAAATGTCATGGCGTTCATGGTCCTGTGGAGCCTTGTCCGAGGTTCGGCGTTTCTTATCTGATTCAGCAAAGGAGCCATTCCATGCTCAGGACCATTGCCTTCGCCGGCCTCGCCGCCGCGCTCGCCTTGCCGTCCGCCCCAGCCTTCGCTGTCAGCGGCAATTCATCCTCCTATGGCACGGAGGGCTACGGCCCCACAGTGCCGACGCAATCGCTGACGCCCTTCCAGCGCTCGTGGAACCACGCCAACGAGAGCAAGATGCGGGCGAGAGCCGGCGCGGCGTGGATTCGCCGCCATGGGAGCTACGGCGCCCGCCGGCCCAATCCGTAAGCGATCGGACTGGATGGGGGCGCGTCCTCGCCGGCCGGTCAAATGATTGAGGTTTAGGAAGCAGAAGTCCGCTATGAACGCGTAGCGGCTGTTGAAGAAAGGAAAAAGTCGATGTTGAGAACCTTGTCAGCCATTGGCTTCGCCGCGGGCCTCACGCTCCTCGCCGGGACGGCTTTCGCCGAGCAGGGGACCTCGTCGTCCTGGGGCACCGTCGGCGCGGGGCCCGTAATCCCCACCCAGTCGCTGTCGAACTTCGACCGGGAGTGGAATTTCGCCAATCAATCCAAATACCAGGCTTACAACAGCGCCGAATGGCTTCGCTTGCATGGGAAGAGCTTCTTTTCCCTGTTCTGATCGGCGGGCCGCTTGTCGTCTCACCGCGCATCGATGAAAGCCGCGCTGCGCGGCGCCGAACGTTCGAGCGGGCTCGTCCCGCACGCGGCGCTCCGCGGTTCGGTCTGAATCGCGCAGCGCTGTGGATTCTGTGATTTCCCGCGCGGCTCTAGGCCGCCTTGACGAGCCGCGCCGCGAAGAACCCATCCAGGCCTGAGCGCCGCGAGTCGTCCCCCCACAGGTGGCAGGGCAGGGTGCGCAAATCCCCCGACGGGGTGAGGCACTCGGCGAGGCCGCCGATCTCTTCGGGGCTGACTGCCGAGCGCCGCACGTCCGGGTTACGGCGCAGGACGGCGGCGATCTGGGCTTCGCCCTCCTCGGGTTCGAGCGAACATACGCAATAGACAATGGCGCCCCCCGGCCGCGCCAGCGCGATCGCCTTGTCGAGCAGGTCCGCCTGCAGCTTGACGAGCGGGGCCAGGTCGCCGTGGCGCTTGATCCAGGCGACGTCGGGATGGCGGCGGATGGTGCCGGTCGCGCTGCACGGCGCGTCCAGGAGCACGGCGTCAAACGGCGGCGCTTCGAAGATGAGGGCGTCGGCGACCACGACCTCGGAGTGAAGGCGCAGGCGGGCGAAATTGGCGGCCAGCAACTTGAGCCGCTCGGCCGAGCGATCGACCGTGATGACATCGGCCCCCGCCGCGGCCAGTTCGGCTGCTTTTCCGCCCGGCGCGGCGCAGAGGTCGACGATCCGCATGCCCGGAGCCGGGCGGAGGAGCCTCGCGGGCAACGCGGCGGCGGCGTCCTGCACCCACCATTGACCGTCGGCGTAGCCTTCGAGTTCGGCAATCGGCGCGTGGGTGTCGAGGCGCACCGAGCCGGTCGGCAACACCATTCCCCCGAGCCTCTCCGCCCAACCGGCGGGATCACTCTTCACACTCAGGTCGAGCGTCGGCTCCGAGCGATGCGCTGACGCGATGGCGCGCGCGACGCTCTCGCCATAGGTCGAGCGCCACCGCTGGGCGAGCCACGCTGGCGTGTCGTCGTCGAAGGGATCGGAACTGGCGAGAATGTCATCGCGGTCGCGGGCGATGGCGCGGAGCACCGCATTGGCGAGCGCGGCGAATGGAGCGCTCGACGGTTCGGCGCGGGTCGCCTTCACCGCGAGGTCGACCGCCGCATGGTCGGGAATATCGAGAAACAGGATTTGCGCCGCGGCCACGACCAGCGTCCATTCCAGCGCGCCGCCGCGCTTGGGCATCCCCTTTTCCAGTCTCCGCGCCAGCGCCTTGCGGATCGTGCCGAGCCGGCGCATCGACACCGTGGCGATCGAGCGCGCCAACCCCCGATCGCGCGCGTCGAGGCCGCCTCGTTGCTGGGCGAGATCGGCGGCCAGCCGCTCTTCGAGCGGCCGCGCCGACGTCAAGGCTTCGGCGACAGCACGCGCAGCCGCCACCCGCGCCGCCAGGCCCGGCGGCGGCGGGGCCGGCGTCTCGGGACGGCCCGAATGAAACCTACCCGCATGAAACCCGCTCGATTGTCGCGCCAAACGAGCCTCGCCTCGAATCAGAATTGCCCACCGCCCCAGCGCGGGACTATACGCGAAATCTGAGGCGGGCTTGCGTCCGGTTGGCGCGTACGACGGCAACGAGGCTTTAGGCGAGGCATGAGCGACGATCCTGCGGAGTCCGCCGTCGGCCCCAAGCCCGAGGAGCCGAACGCACGCGAGCTGCCGACCGCGCGCGAGCTGCCGGCGGCGGCGCGGCGGGCGCTCGCGGAAGCGGCGGCGAGGCGCGCCAAGGCCAGGCCCGAGGTTCCGAACGAGCTCAATGGCCGCGGCGGCCTCGACCCGGCGCGCTATGGCGACTGGGAGGTGAAGGGGCTCGCCAGCGACTTCTAGACGAGCCGACCCCAACCGCGGCCGCGAGACCGGGCCACGACACGCCGACACAACCCAGGCGAGAGTCCACCCGAAAATAAACGCCGATAAACGCTCTTAAACGCTACTAAACGTTAGTAAAAATGCTGTCGTTTACTAACGTTTATTTTTTCGAATCGGGACTTTTCAATGGGTTACGGTCGATTCAAATAAGGAATTTTGTCAAATAAGGAATTTCCGCCCTTCTTCATCTCAGGTTGTACGCCCGAGCGTGAAATTGCCGCCGTCGACCCGTCCGGCCTATTCTCTCGCCCGAAGCCGAGCGTCGTCCGTTGTGAGATCGAGTTCGCCATTGCCGACGATCATAGCGGGCATTTCCGCTTTACGCAAGAAAATGCTCGATCAAATCGCGAATGCCATCTGGATCCCCCGCTCGCGGGGATGACAGGAACAGCTTGGGCCCGCGCCTTCACACGCTGGCGCGGGCGGGGAGCGGCTGCTGTTGGCCGCAACGGCGCCGCCTACCCCACATGCTTTTTCAAAAACTCCAGCGTGCGCGTCCAGGCGAGTTTGGCGCTCGGCGCGTCGTAGCTCTCCCGGTGGTCGCAGTTGAACCCGTGATCGGCCGGATAGATGTGGACATCGACGTCCGGGTGCGCCGCGGCGACTTCCTTCACCCCGGCGATCGGGATGTGCTGGTCCTTGTCGCCGAAATGCAAAAGCGTCGGGACGCGCGGCTTCAGGTCCTTGAGCCCGATGATTCCGCCGCCGTAATAGCCGACCGCGGCGCCAAGGCCCGAAAGCCGGGCGGCGGCAGACCAGGCGACCGTGCCGCCGAGACAGAAGCCGACCACGGCCACCTTGCCGCCTTGCTTCGCGACCTCGATCGCGGCGGCGACATCGCGCAGCACCTGCTCGCGGTCGATCTTGCCGGCGATCGCCATGCCGCGCGTTCTCGCTTCCACGTCGTAGCCGGTCTCGAAATTGGGCTCGACATGCTCGAAAATCGCCGGCGCGACGGCGAGATAGCCCTCGGCCGCGAACCGGTCCGTGACCTGCCGGATATGCGCGTTGACGCCGAAGATCTCCTGGATGACGACGATGCCGCCGCGCGGTTTTCCAGAAGGATCGGCGCGCCAGGCTCGAATCGGGCCCGCCCCTTCCGGCTTCAGTTCAATCCAGGCCATGTTCGATCTCCTTGGGTTTATGGGACGCTTAGCGCTGAGCGCCGGCTGCGCCTCTTTGCGCGATGGCGATGCCGCCGACAACTAACAAGAGCGCGAGGACATGATAGAGGGCGAAGGGCTCGCCCAGGATGACGACCGCCATGATGGCGCCGAAGATCGGCACCAGATTGACGAACACGCCGGCCCGGCCCGGCCCGATGAGTTCGACCCCGCGCATGAAGGTGAGCTGCGCGAGGAAGGCCGGCCCGAGCGCCGCGAAGGCGAGCGCCAGAAGGCCGCGCGCGGTCGGCCAGACGAATGCGCCAGACAGGATTTCCCAGATCATCAGCGGAACGGAGGTGATGAAGGCGGCGACAGCCATGCCCGCCAGCATGCTGACCCCCGATACGTGAGGCCGCTGGCGAAGGCCAATGGTGTAGCCGGCATAGAGCACCGCGGCCACGACCATCATCACATCACCGCTATTGAAGGCGAGCGCCGCCAACCGCCGTGGATCGCCTTGCGCGGCGATCACGCCCACGCCGAACATGGTGACGAGGGCGCCGAGCGCCTGCAACGCGGTGAACCGCAGCCCGAGAAAAATACGCGCGCCAATCAGGACGAGCGCCGGGATGGCGCCCTGAATGATCGAGAGATTGAGCGCGCTCGTCCGATGGGCGGCGACGTAGAAGAGCGCGACGAAGACCGTGTATCCGGCCGCGCCCATCACCGCGAGGTAGACCCAGCGCGCCCGCAAGGCGGGCCAGTCCTGGCGCAGCGAAGGGCGGGCTGCGATCAGAATGGGAATGAGCGCGACGGCCCACCTGAGGCAGGTCAAAGTCATCGGCCCGATCTGGCCGACCGCGAACCGGCCGACGACCGAATGGGCGCCCCAGACCAGCGTCGTAAAGACGAGCAAAAGGATCGGGTTCGCCCAGGCCGATTGCATGAGCCCGGTCCTTGGCGCGGTCGCGTCGGTCATGACTAGCTTCGAGGGCTTCGAGGAGCGCCCGAAATTCACAGAGCGGCTGGAAATGGGCCGGGCGAGAACGGGACGAGGCCCGAAATAGGCCCAGCCGGGACGGAAGGCAAATTCCGGAGCGCGGACGGCAGCAAAAAGGATGGTTTCGACCGGGACGGACCGGACCGCGCTCAGGCGGCCCGGCGCGCCTCGGAGACAATGGTTTCGCGGATCGCATCGGCCAGCGCCTTGGCCTCCTCGCTCGGACGGCCCGGCGCGTGGATGAGGCCCATGCGGTTCAAGGGCAAATCCGGCAGTCCCTCGGCGCGCCCGAGGCGCTTGAGGCCGGGACCGACCAGCGACGCAGGCAGGATGGTCGCCGCCAGTCCGGCGCGCAGGACAGTCCCGATCGCGCTGAAGTTCTTGGAGTAGACCCGCGCCCGCGTGACGCCGGCCGCCACTGTGGTCAGCGCCTGCTCGGTCGCGCGCCGCCAGCAACAGGTCGTGCTGCCGAGCGCGAGCGGGATTGGCGTTCCCTCCTCCACCTGGAATCGCTCGGAGGCGACCCAGACCAGGGGCTCCTCGCGCAGAAGTTCAAGACCTTTCAGGCCCTCGTAGTCGGTGATCAAGGCGAGATCGAGCGCGCCCGCGGCGACCTGAGGCGCAAGCTCGGTTGACGCCTCGCAGACGACCGAGACCTCGACCAGCGGGTGACGGCGATTGAAGCGCGCCAGGATGTCGGCCAGGAAAAATTCCGCGTAGTCGTCTGGAATGCCGAGCCGCGCCGCGCCCCTCAGGCCCTTGCGCGACAGCGCGGCAAATGCGCCCGCTTCGACCTGGACGATGCGGCGGGCGAATTCGATCAGCTTCTCCCCCTCGTCCGTCAGGCGCGCGCCACGTCCCTGCTTCACGAACAGGGTGCAGCTCAATTGCTCCTCGAGACGGCGGACATGCATCGAGACGGCGGATTGCGTCTTGTGCACCCGCTCGGCCGCCTTGGTGAACGAGCCGGAATCGACGATGGCGAGGAAAGATCGAAGCTGGTCGGTGTCGAGCATGGGACTCATCCGAAATTTTGATCGGATACTCTACAAACATTCGTTGGACCGATCAATGGCGCTCACCATATAAGTCGGCATCCCGAGATAACCATCCCGAGATTGAAGGACCTCACGACGGCGCGGGTTCGCGCCGAACGGAGACTTGTCCGCGAAATTAAGGTGACGAACATGGTTGTGAGACTTTCACATACGGGCTCCGCGCGAATGAAGGCCTTGTGGCGCGTCTTGGCTTGGCCGGTGCGGGTCAGCGCGGCGCGGCGCACGATGTTTCAACTGGCGCAAATGTCGGAGCACCAGCTGCGCGACATCGGCCTGACCGCATCCGACGTCAACGACGCGACAGCGCTGCCTCTGGACGCCGACCCCTCGAGCCTGCTCGTTAAGCGACGGGCCTGGCGCGAACGGACACGTGGCCGGGAGACCCATCTCGCGGCCTGATGAAATCGCGGCTCCACAAAGGCGGAGAAAAGGTCTAGGACGTGCGTCTCTGACCTTCCAACGCCTTTGCGGAGCTCTTCCATGACAGCGCACTCGGCTGTAGCCGGCGTCGAGATCGACGCCAAGTCCAGCGGTCGGCAGGACGAAATTCTGAACGCCGGGGCGCTCGCCTTCATCGCCGGGCTCCATCGGCGCTTCAACCGGCGGCGGCTCGAATTGCTCGCGCGGCGGACGGAGCGCCAGGAGGATTTCGACGCCGGCAAGCTGCCGGACTTTCTCCCCGACACCAAATCCATCCGCGACGGCGACTGGACCGTCGCCAAGATCCCGGCCGACCTTCTCGATCGGCGGGTCGAGATCACCGGTCCTGTCGACCGCAAGATGATCGTCAATGCGCTCAATTCCGGCGCCAAGGTCTTCATGGCCGATTTCGAGGACGCGACCTCGCCCGTCTTCGCCAACATGGTCGAGGGACAGGCCAACCTGAAGGACCTTTGGGCCGGAAAAATCGACTTCACCGACCCGACGAGCGGCAAGGCCTACGCGCTCAAGACCGAGACCGCCGTCCTGATGGTGCGGCCGCGCGGCTGGCATCTGCCCGAGCGCCATGTGGTCGTCGACGGCGAAGCGATGTCCGGCTCGCTGTTCGACTTCGGCCTTTACGTTTTCCATTGCGCCAAGGCGCAGATCGCTCGAGGGTCGACGCCGGCCTTCTACCTGCCCAAGCTCGAGAGCCATCTCGAGGCCCGGCTCTGGAACGACGTCTTCTCCGACGCGGAGCGCGAGCTCGGCTTGGCCCATGGGACGTTCAAGGCGACCATCCTGATCGAGACGCTGCCCGCGGCGTTCGAGATGGACGAGATCCTCTACGAGCTGCGCGACCATATCGTCGGGCTCAATTGCGGCCGCTGGGACTATATCTTCTCGTTCATCAAGCGCCTCGGCAAGAACAAGGCCTTCCTCACGCCCGATCGGTCGGAAATGACGATGGGCAAGGCGTTCCTCAACGCCTATTCGCTCCTGCTCATCAAGACCTGCCACCGCCGCGGCGCCTTTGCGATGGGCGGCATGGCGGCGCAGATCCCGGTCAAGGGCGACAAGGCCGCAAACGAGGCCGCCTTCGCCAAGGTGCGCGCCGACAAGGAGCGCGAGGCGACCAACGGGCATGACGGCACCTGGGTCGCCCATCCCGATCTCGTGCCGATCGCAATGGAAGTGTTCGACCGGATGATGCCGGAGAAGAACCAGCTCTCGAAGAAGCGCGACGACGTCCACGTGACGCAAGCCGACCTCATCGAGGTGCACAAGGGCAAGCGCACGGAGGAGGGCCTGCGCGAGAACATCCGGGTCGGGGTGCAATATATCGAGGCGTGGCTCAGGGGCCGCGGCGCCGTGCCGATCTACAACCTGATGGAGGACGCGGCGACGGCCGAGATCTCCCGCGCCCAGGTCTGGCAATGGATCCACCTCAAGGCCAAGCTCGACGACGGCCGCGAGGTGACGCCCGCCATGTTCCGCGACGCGCTCAAGGGCGAGATGGAGCGGGTCAAGGGCGAGGTCGGCGCCAAGGCGTTCGACGGCGGCCGGTTCAAGGAGGCGATCGAACTCTTCTCCGACATGTCGCTCAGCGACACGTTCGACGAGTTCCTGACCCTGCCGGCCTATAAGCTGATCGACTGAGGCGGCTTGCCGGAAGCAAGCGAGGGAGGAACACGATGGCCAAAGCCTATTGGATCTCGACATACCGTTCGGTCAGCAACCCGGATGCGCTGGCGGCCTACGCCAAGCTCGCCGGGCCGGCGCTAACCGGCGCAGGCGGGCGTTTTCTGGCGCGTGGAACGCCGGCGCAGGTCTATGAGGCCGGCATCCAGCAGCGCACGGTGCTGCTCGAATTTGACAGCGTGGAAGCGGCCCGGGCGGCGCATGACAGCCCGGCCTATCAAGAAGCGCTGGCCGCGCTGGCCGGCGGAGCCGACCGCGAGATCCGCATCGTCGAAGGGGTGTAGAGGCGCTCCGCAGGCGCGCGCTCACATTCCGTAGCCGCGCGCCATCGCCGCGGCGCAAAGCGGAATGAGGGCGAAGAGACCGGCCTCGACATACAAGGCCTGACGCAATTGCTTGATCTCGTCCGCCGGCGGCCGGAAGGTGGGATCGGCGCGCACGCGCCGGCGCCAGCCGATGTACAGCATGGTCGGCGCGACCGAGACGAGGCCGACCCCGACGAACAGCGCCATCTTGGCCCAGAAGAAGAAGTTGGCCGAATAATAGGCGTATCCCTTGGCGCCGAAGATAACGCGCAGCACCCCGGCCGCGACAACGAGCGCGGCCAGGATACCGAACCAGGGGTCGATGCGCGCAATTCTGAGCACCAGGCGGTCGTCGATCGCCCCTGCGGTGAGAAAAATCTCCGCCGACAGGATTGCGGCGAGCGAAAAGACCGCGAGATGATGGAAGCTCGCGAGCAGCCAGTCGACGAACATAAACTCTCCAAACGGCTCTGACGCCCAACCGTAACTGCGCCTGTCAGGCGCCGCCGGCAAGGCGCGCCAAAGCGATTGACTTTGACCGAAGCTCCCCCTATAGGCTCGCCCTGCTCCAGCGCGGCCGCAAAGCCGCGCTTTTGGTTTTGAGCCCCTGAGCTCAGAACTCGGGCAACAAGCCGCGGTTCGCGAGAGCCGCATTTTCGGTCAACTGCCAAAAAGCCGGCCGCGCATGGCTCATGTGTAGCGAGCCGGGTGGAACACGGGAAAGAACGATGTTCGCAGTCATCAAGACCGGCGGCAAGCAATACAAGGTCGCCGCCGAGGATACGATCACAGTCATGACCCTGCCCGGCGAAGCCGGCGCGAGGATCGTGTTCGACGAAGTGCTGGCTTTGTTCGACGGCGCGACCAATCACGTTGGCGCGCCGCGGGTCGCTGGCGCAAGCGTGGTCGGCGAGATCGTCGAGCAGGCGAGGGGCCCGAAGGTTTACGCCTTCAAGAAGCGCCGCCGCAAGAACTCGAAGCGCAAGCGCGGCCATAAGCAGGACCTGACGATCGTGCGCGTGACCGATATCCTGACCGGCGGCGCGGCCCCGGCGAGCGCGGCGGCGGCTTCGGCGAGCGAATAGGTCAGAGCGATCAATTTCCCGGCGCGTTCGAACGCGCTATAGGGTGGTTCAAGGTTGGCGGGCTCTCAAGCGCCCGCCGCAGCAAGTTTCGGAGCGAAGATCATGGCTCACAAAAAGGCAGGCGGTTCGTCGCGCAACGGCCGCGATTCGGCTGGCCGGCGCTTGGGCGTGAAGAAGTTCGGCGGCGAGCAGGTCATTGGCGGCATGATTCTTGTACGCCAACGAGGAACCAAATTTCACGCGGGTCGAAATGTTGGCCTTGGCACCGACCATACGTTGTTCGCCACCGCCGCCGGTGAAGTCGCTTTTGAGCGAAAAGGCGACGGACGCCAATATGTATCGGTACGCGCAATTAGCATTTCAGAATAAAGCGGGGAGCAAGACGAGAACCCCGCTTCGGCGAAAAGCCCCCGCGGACGTTCTCGAAAGACCAGAAATTTCGAGATGAGACAAAAGGCCGAAGTGCCTGCTCAATCGTCCGGTAAGCGAAGCTTACAAAGGGGATGCGGTCGCCGCGTCCCCTTCGTCATTTTTGGCCCCGTGAATGGGGCGATGACCGGTGATTTCATGTTTCCCGATCTGGCACGAGACGATGTGTTCCGGCTTGAGACGCCGCGGCTCTGGCTGCGCTGGCCCCGAATCTGCGACGCCGCGTCGATCCACAAATTCTGCAGCCGATGGGAAGTCGCGCGCTATACGGCTCGCATTCCCCATCCCTATCCGGCAGGCTCGGCGGAGCGATTCATCTACGCCGCGCGTGAAGCGAACTCCGCTGGACGTGACATGACCTTGGTGATGACGCCCATCCGAGGCAAAAGCGACGCCATTGGTTCGATCAGCCTCGAATCGCGTGGCACGGAGCGCTTGGCGCTCGGCTTTGCGCTGGCGCCCGAGGCCTGGGGTAAGGGACTTGCGACC
Organism: uncultured Alphaproteobacteria bacterium; assembly: GCA_963833955.1. GTDB lineage: Bacteria > Pseudomonadota > Alphaproteobacteria > Rhizobiales > Beijerinckiaceae > Roseiarcus. The sequence goes on from CAWHZY010000011.1 coordinate 319,330, forward strand.
GAGGCGGCGGAAGCGATGATCGACGCAGCCTTCGCGCTGACCCGCACGGTCGAGATCCTGGCCAGCGTCAGGGTGGAGAACGAGGCCTCGCAGACGGTTCTCGGAAAGTGCGGGTTCGCGCGCATGGGCACGGGGCTGCAGGGCGCGCCGGCGCGCGGGGGCTTGGTCGAATGCCACTCCTTCCGCCTTGCCCGGGCGGATTGGACCGGCGTCGGCGCGCCGAGGGTTAAGTCAGCGGCGCGGGTCGAACTGGCGCGCGCTCCGTGATAGGGAGCTTCAGATGAAGTTTCTCGATCAGGCGCGCGTATACATCCGCTCGGGCGACGGCGGAGCGGGCGCGGTCTCGTTCCGGCGCGAGAAATTCATCGAGTTCGGCGGCCCCGACGGCGGGGATGGCGGGCGCGGCGGCGACGTCGTGGTCGAATGCGCTGACGGCCTCAACACGCTGATCGACTTTCGCTACCAGCAGCACTTCAAGGCCAAGACCGGAATGCACGGCATGGGCCGCAATCGCGCCGGCGGGCGCGGCGCCGACGCGGTTCTGAAAGTGCCGGTCGGGACGCAGGTCTTCGATGAGGAGAGCGGCGCGATGCTCGCCGACATGACTGAGCCCGGCGAGCGCGTCGTGGTCGCCGAGGGCGGCAACGGCGGCTTCGGCAACCTCCATTTCACCACTTCGACCAACCGCTCGCCGCGCCGCGCCAATCCCGGTCTTGAGGGCATCGAGCGCACGCTCATTCTGCGACTGAAGCTGATCGCCGACGCCGGCCTCATCGGCTTGCCGAATGCGGGCAAATCGACGTTCCTCGCCGCCGTCTCCGCCGCCAAGCCCAAGATCGCCGATTATCCGTTCACGACCCTCCATCCGGGCCTGGGCGTGGTCCGGATCGACGGACGCGACTTTGTGCTCGCCGACATACCCGGCTTGATCGAGGGCGCGCACGAGGGCCACGGCCTCGGCGACCGGTTCCTCGGCCATGTCGAGCGCTGCGGCGCGCTCGTCCATCTCGTGGACGCGACGGGCGCCAACGCCGGCGCCGACTATCGCACGGTCCGCCGCGAGCTCTCGGCTTACGGCGAGGGCCTTGCCGAGAAAACCGAGATTGTGGCGCTGTCGAAGGTCGACGCGGTCGACGAGGCGACGCTGAAAAAGCAGACGGAGCGGCTCATGCGCGTGATCCGCGAGTTCGGGCCGCCGCTCGCGCCCGGGGCAAAGCGCGCGAGGCCGCTCCTGCTCTCGACTGCGACGCGAGCCGGCGTGACCGAGATGTTGCGCGCGACGATGACGGCGATCGAGGCGCGGCGGGTGGATGAAGCGGCGACGAGAGCCAAGCCCGTCCAATGGGCGCCGACGCTTTAGCACCGCTTCGCCTTCTCCCTCTGGGAGAAGGTGGCCGGGGTGAGGGTTCACGGGCGAAGCGGCGTGCCGGGGCTGGCGCCCTCATCCGGCGCTTCGCGCCACCTTCTCCCGGAGGGAGAAGGGAAGAAGGGCCTCAATCGTCGAGTTTGCGCGCCTCTTCCGGCAGCATGATCGGGACGCCGTCACGGATCGGATAGGCAAGCCGCGCGGCGCGCGAAATGAGCTCCTGCCGAGCAGGATCGTAAGTGAGCTCCGCCCGCGTCACCGGGCAGACCAGGATCTCCAGGAGGCGAGCGTCGACCTTAGGGCCGCTCGCCTCGTTTGACGAGGAGCGCTTCTCCGCGTCATCGCTCATGTCCACCTCCCTCATCCGGCGGGCCACAGCCCGTCGGAAGGACGGGCGTCCTTCCGGACGCCCTTTCGCCCGCCGCCTTCTCCCGGAGGGAGAAGGGAAGAGGACGCCGCCAAGCGGATCGAAGTCAACTCAGAAGCGCAAGGCCGCGACCTGACGCACGCCATCGATCTTACTCACTTTCGCAACGACCTCAGGAGGCGCGGTCCCGTCGATCGAAACGAGCGCGATGGCCGAGCCTCCCTGTTCGTCGCGCCCGAGCGCGAAGGTCGCAATATTGACCCCCGCGTCTCCCAAAAGGCCCGCGAAACGGCCGATGAAGCCCGGCTTGTCCTCATTGGTGACATAGATCATCGAAGGGGTGAATTCAGCGTCGACCTTGATCCCCTTGATCGAAAGGATGCGCGGTTTGCCGTCATGAAAGACGGTCCCGCCAATCGCCCGCGTCTGCTGCGCCGTCTCGACCGTCAGCGTGATGAAGCTTTCGTAATCGCCGTCCGCGGCGCGGGTCATTTCCTCGATGACGATGCCCCGCTGAGCAGCGACCGCGGGCGCCGACACGACGTTGATGTCGACCAGCGAGGGACGCAGGAGCCCGGCGATCGCGGCCGACGTCAACGCCTTGATCTTGAGTTCGGCGACCGCGCCCTCGTAAGTGAGGGTGACCTTCTGGATCGGCGCTTGCGTGAGCTGGCCGGCGAATGAGCCGAGACCCTCCGCCAAGGCGATGAATGGCTTCAGCTTCGGCGCCTCCTCCGCCGTGATCGAGGGAAAGTTGATCGCGTTCGAAATCGCCCCGCGCTTCAAATAGTCCGACATCTGCTCGGCGACCTGAAGCGCCACGTTTTCCTGCGCTTCGTTGGTGGAGGCTCCGAGATGGGGCGTGGCGATGAAGTTCGGATGGCCGAACAGCGGGTTGGCCGTCGCCGGCTCCTCGATGAAGACATCGAAAGCCGCGCCCGAAACATGACCGCTGTCGAGCGCGGCGCGCAAGGCGGCCTCGTCGACAAGGCCGCCGCGGGCGCAATTGATGATGCGAACGCCCGGCTTCGTCTTCGCCAGATTTTCCGCTGACAGAATATTGCGCGTCTGCGCCGTCAGGGGCGTGTGCAGGGTGATGAAATCGGCGCGCGCCAGGAGATCGTCGAGTTCGAGCTTTTCGACCCCGAGCTCCTGCGCTCGCTCAGCGCTGAGAAACGGATCAAAGGCGACGACGCGCATTCTCAGACCCAGCCCACGCGAAGCCACGATCGCGCCGATGTTCCCGCAACCAATGATGCCGAGTGTCTTGCCGGTCAGTTCGACGCCCATGAAGCGGTTCTTTTCCCACTTGCCCGCTTGGGTCGACACATCGGCGCTTGGAATCTGCCGGGCGAGCGCGAACATCAGCGCGATCGCATGCTCGGCGGTGGTGATCGAATTGCCGAACGGCGTGTTCATCACGATCACGCCGCGAGCGGTCGCAGCTGGAATGTCGACGTTGTCGACGCCGATGCCGGCGCGGCCCACCACTTTCAGTTTCGTCGCGCGCTCGAGCAGCTTGGCCGTGACCTTGGTGGCTGATCGAATGGCGAGCCCATCATAGTCGCCAATGATCTTGGCGAGCTCCTCCTTGTCGAGGCCCGGTTTGACGTCGACCTTGACGCCGCGCTCCTTGAAGATCGCGACGGCGGCGGGGGAGAGCTTGTCGGAAATAAGAACACGAGGAGTCATGAAGGTTGTCCGGAATGGCGGCCTATCGGCCGCGAAATGTTAGGGAAAGGCGCTTGTCTCGTGTCAATGCCCGCGAAAGCGGGCCTTGAGAGCAAGGCCGTTGGCGACGAGTCTGGACCCCCGCTTTCGCGGGGGTCCAAGTCTCAGGCGGCCTTGGCGAGCTTGCTCTTCTCGACGACGAAGGCGTAGTCGAGCCAGTGCGTCAGCGCCTCGACATCGGCCGTTTCGACCGTAGCGCCGCACCAGATGCGCAAGCCAGCCGGCGCGTCGCGATAGGCGCCGATGTCGAACGCGACCTTTTCTTTCTCAAGCAAGTTCGCCAGACCCTTGGCGAATGCAGCCTGGGCGTCGGCCGTCAGAGCGGCCACCGCCGGATCGACGACCTTGAGACAGACGCTGGTGTTCGAGCGTGTCTCGGGCGCACGGGCGAGGAAATCGATCCATGGGCTTCGCTCGACCCAGTCCGCAATCGCCTTGGCGTTGGCTTCGGCACGGGCAAACAGCGCCTTCAGGCCGCCAAGCGACTTCGCCCAGTTCAGGGCGTCGAGATAGTCCTCGACGCACAGCATCGAGGGCGTGTTGATGGTCTCGCCGTCGAAAAAGCCCTCGGTGAGCTTGCCGCCGCTGGTCAGGCGAAACAGCTTCGGCAATGGCCAAGCCGGCGTGTAAGTCACAAGGCGTTCGGCCGCGCGGGGACTGAGAATGATGATTCCGTGGGCCGCCTCGCCCCCGAGAACCTTCTGCCAGGAGAACGTCACGACATCGAGCTTCGGCCAATCGAGTTCCTGAGCGAAGGCCGCCGATGTCGCGTCGCAGATCGTCAATCCCTTTCGGTCGCCGGCGATCCAATCGCCGTTGGGCACGCGAACGCCGGAGGTGGTGCCATTCCAGGTGAAAATGACGTCGTTGTCGAAATTGACTTGGGCAAGGTCCGGCAACGCGCCGTAAGGCGCCTTGAGCGTGCGGACGTCCTTGAGCTTGAGCTGCTTGACGACGTCGGTCACCCAGCCTTCGCCAAAGCTTTCCCAGGCAAGAACGTCGACGCCTCGCGCGCCAAGAAGCGTCCAGAGCGCCATCTCGACGGCGCCGGTGTCGGAGCCTGGCGTGATCCCGATGCGATAGTCGGCAGGAACGCCGAGCACTTCGCGGGTGAGGTCGATCGCGAGCTTGAGCTTGGCTTTGCCGACCTTTGCGCGATGCGAACGACCGAGCGCCGCGTCACTCAGAACTGTCGGGGACCAGCCGGGGCGCTTGGCGCATGGGCCGGAAGAGAAGCAGGGGTTTGCGGGCCGAACGCCCGGCGTGTTGGTCGCCATGATGAGCCATCCTTTCAGATGGAAGCCTCTCGTTGGGGAGAGGTGTCCCGCTGCGGCTCATATCGGAATCGTCGATCAAGGGCAAGCGGCGTTGCAAAGTCCTTCAGGACATGCGGTCAGAGGCGCCCGACAAGCTCTCAGGGACACGCCCGTTTCAAAACATCGCATCCGACTTTCGTGTCGTTGACATCAGCGCTGGCTCTTGCGTCCCCTTTCGGTCTCGCCAATCTGAACCCGCTCGCGCTTTCGCCGGGAGCTTTGCGCTCGCGGCTGAGGAGCGTGCGCGTCTTCGCCCCAGCGCTGATACCGCACGCCGGTGAAGAACAAGATCTGAGCGGCGCCGCGGTCGCCCGAAACCATGCGACGGGGACTGTTCGCGGGCCGGAACGGGATGACATTGTTCAATAGCGGCCCCCTCGAGAATCGGTCGATCGTTGTGATCGCTCCCAGTGTCGAAGGGCGAAGGTTAACAAATGGTCAAAAGGCCTGAGGCCCCGATTTACGTTAACGGGCTCCACCGCCCCGCGTTGCAAATTCAGTTTATCGTCCGCAAATCCGCGAGCGATATTTTTAATATCCCAAGCGCTTGGCCGCGGTTACGTCACCCCACGCGATGAACGGGCCATTGCGCAATTCACGGTCGACTTTGCCGTAAGACAGCGGCAGTCCAGAAGGATCGAGCACGCCGCCGCCGGCCGCGCGCAAAACCGCGTCGCCCGCCGCCGTGTCCCATTCCATCGTGGGCGCGAATCGCGGATAGACATCGCCAAGGCCCTCGGCGATGAGGCAGAACTTAAGCGACGAACCGGCGAATCGCGTTTCCCCGATCGGCAAGCTTTTGAGGAAGGAATCCGACTCTGCATCGAGGTGCGATCGGCTTGCGAAAGCGACCAGGCTCGTTGGCGCGTGTCGCGTCCTGATGCGCCGCCGCGATCCTTGGCCGGGCAAAACTGCGCCGGGCGGCGCTTCACATGTGAAGGCCGTTTCGCCCCCGACCCACAACCGGCCGATCGCGGGCGCATACACCGCGCCGGCGACGGGGGCGCCCTTCTCGATCAGGGCGACATTGATCGTAAACTCACCGTTGCCGGCCAGGAATTCCCGCGTTCCATCGAGCGGATCGACCAGCAAGAAACGCTCGGCGACTTGAGCGCGCCCCCCGGCGGCGATCGATTCCTCGGCGCACACGGGCGGCATGGGCGCGAGGCTCGCGAGACATTCGCAGATGATCGCTTCGGCCCGATGATCGGCGGATGTGACCGGACTGCCGTCTTCTTTCGATGCGACCGAGCAGCCCCGGTCGTATTCCTCCATCACCGCCGGGCCGGCCGCGAGCGTCGCCTTCGCAAGAAACAAGGCGATTTCGTCCCGGCTCGCGCGGTCTAGCGAGAAAAGACTTGGATCCCGGAGAACAGAACTCACGTTGTCTTCCCATCTCAATCGACGGCCTGCCGTAGCGACGCATTGGCGCAAATGAGGCTGGATCGCAACCGGCACGCGAATCGGATAGATAGGATTCGAATCAGGCAGACGCCGCCACCTGCGCCTCTGCCTGGGCTAAAGGCCCTGAAATCGAACCCAGGATCGAACCCTTGATGATGGCCTCGCTAACACCGCTCGACCTCGCCGCCCTGCTTTGCTCGCGCGTCTGCCACGACGTGATCAGCCCGGTCGGAGCGATCATCAACGGCCTGGAGGTGCTTGACGGCGAGGAGGACGAAGAGATGCGCACCGTGGCCATGGAGCTCATCAAGAAGAGCGCGATTTCAGCCTCCTCGCGGCTTCAATTTTGCCGGCTGGCGTTCGGCGCCGCCGGTTCCTTCGGCGCATTGCTCGACACGGGCGACGCGGAAAATGTGGCAAGGGACCTTCTTGCCAACGGCCGCACGGTTTTGGAATGGAACTGCGGTCGGCGGATGGCGTCGAGAAGCTCGGTCAAGCTTTTGCTGAACCTCTGTCTGATCGCAGCCAGCGCCGTGCCCCGGGGCGGGGTCATTAAAGTGGATCTTTCGGGCGAAAATGACGCCATGACGATGCGCGTCGAGGCCAAGGGTACAAATGCCCGACTCTCCCACAGCGCGGCCGATTTCCTGACCAACGCCGTTCCCACCGAGCCAGTCGACGGCCATTCGATCCAGCTCTATTTCACAACGCTTCTGGCCCGCGAGTGTCACTCGACGCTGAACGTCTCAACTTCGCCCGAGATCGTTACGCTGACGGTCGCTCCGACGCCGCGCATGAGGGACGTCGAGGTTGCCGCCTATTCTGCGGACAACTCGCCGGCCGCGTGAGCGCGCCCTTGGCCCCGATCGGAGGCCCCGCCCAGCGCTATTCCCTGACCGGCGTATCGTCGGCGATTTCCGGAGTCGCGTCCGGCTGCTCGCCCTCACCTGAACTGGCTCCGCCAAATCCATAGGGCGACCGCAGCCGACGGCGGCGGCCCCGGGCTGGAAAAGCGTTCCCCTCTGGCGGCGGTGATTCGAATCCCCCGGGAGCAACCTCAGGCGTCACGACAGGCGGCGGCGAAGCCACCGTCTCGGGCGGCTGCGCGCCGATGGCCGGATCCGGATTATTGATCCTCGGGCTCGCCGTTATGAAGGAAGGAAGCCCGGGCGCCGCCGCGGCGTCTGGGGCGGCTTCACGCGGCTGCTGAGGATCGCGATAGGGCCGGAAATCCCGCGGACGACCGTCGCGCTGATGTCGATTGTCGCGATACCCGTCGTTGCGGTCCTGGTAGGGGCGATCGGGTCGCGGACCTCGGTCCTGAAATCGGTTGCCCTGCTGACGATCCTGCCGGGGCGCAAAGCCGCCGCGGTCGTTTCCCTGGCGCTCGGGCTCGTAAGCCGGTCTGTCGGCGAACGGCTGTGGGGCGTTCGGCGCAGCGGCCGGTTGAGGCTGAAATCCTGGCTGCGGCTGCTGGTAGGCATTCTGTCGCTCCGCGGGCGAAGCGAAACGATCCGACAGCGCGTCAAAATCGCCGTCATCGTCCATGTCGTTTTCATCCTCGCCGGGCGGGCGCTGCTGACCGCTTTGCGCCAGCGCCTGGGCCGCCTGCGCGGCGGCAATAAGCCGGAAGTAATGCTCCGCGTGTTGCAAATAATTTTCCGCCGCGACCGGATCTCCGCCCGTGTGAGCGTCTCTCGCGAGCTGGAGGTACTTTTCCGCCACGTGATGCGCGTTGCCGCGTATTTTCACGTCCGGTCCGTTCAATTCATAGGATCGCGTCAAAGGATTGGGCCCTCGACGATTGTTTGTCGGCCGGCCGCGCATCCTCTTATTCTGACCTGGTCTCATTTTGGCTTCCCAATATCCATTCGATTGGCCCAATGCTTCCGATTGTTTTCGGTCCAAGCTTTCTCGATTTTTGGTGTGAGAGACGATTCACGCCTTCGCGTCATTCGAATGGGCTGATCTCGTCACACCCGATGCACGGACACGACCAATCGCATTGATCTCGATCCCGTGCGAATTTCCCTTTACCAGCGGCGCGCCCCATGCCGCGCTCGGACCATCGTCCTATGTCCGGAAAGCCTGCTGCAGGCCCCTCGTCTAACCCCGTTCCCTGCCTCGGCAACCCTTCCCGCGATCAAGGTGTTCGCGTTGGCTCGGGGCGAAAGGCCAAGGCGGGAAAATTTGTGCTGCGGCGAATCCTTTGCAACCAGAGTAGCGGTTTTTGCTTGGATAGCCAAGTCGCAATTCGATCCAGGCTCGAATTCCGGGTCCGAAAGCGGCAACGAAGCCCAAGCCGTGGACGATCAGTTTTTGGCTGACCCTTGTACCGGTTCGACCGGGGCTCGGAAACCCTTTGGAGGGTCGGTCAACCATTCCCGGTCGGGCTCAGGACCAAGCGCCGTATCCGACTTGCCGCCCATTCCCACCCATTTGAGGGGATTGAGGTTGCTTAACACCGATGAACTCGTTCCGCAACTGCCTTCGCACTTTACTGTTTGCCCGTCCGGATCCACTGCACGAATGGTCACGGGTTCGTTGGCCGGAAACCCGTGCGTGTAGCGCAGACGCGCATCGCCCACCCCGGCGATCGATTTCTTTTCCTCGTCCTTGAGCGCTTTCTTGCGCAGGATCTCTTGGTTCACGGGCCAAGCGGGATCTGCGGTCGCCGAGGCTTCAGGCGGCGGCAACTCATTATTCGGCGGCAGGACGAGCTTGCCATGTTCGCGATACACGATCGGCGGGGGCTTTTCCCCGCCGCCAAGGCCGCTAAACCCGACAACCGGAGCGAAGATCGATCCAATTCCTTGCCATAGAGGGGCAGCGCCGTCGTCGCCGGCCCAGCTGGGCGAACTGATCAGACTGGCGGTCAACGCCAAGACGACCGCCGCCGACCGCAAACCAAAGCCCATCGTGGGGACCTCTTTTCCGCCGAAAGCGTCGCGACAACGGTTCAACGCTGGCGTATCTCGCCATGAATTCCGGCTATTCGATGACGATTGCAATTTCCTTAATCTCGGTCCAGTCAATCTCCAGTTCGCACTACGGCGCGCTCCCTTGACTTTGACTCTTCGGCGCGCGGGGAGCGAGCAGCAAATCGAGAATCAAGAGCGCGACCCCGATGTTAATGGCGGCATCGGCGACATTGAAGACGAAAAAGTGCCGTCCAAAGGCGTGCAGATCGAGATAATCGACGACGGCGCCATGCGCAACCCGATCAATTGCATTGCCGAGAGCGCCGCCGATAATCAATCCAAGGCCGGCGGCGGGAAGCGCCGATCGGGATCGAAACAGCCACCACGTGAGCAAACCGACCACCGCCAAGGTCAGCGCAAGCAGCGCGACCTGTGCCGAGGCAGAATCGCGGGCGAACAAGCTGAACGAAATACCTCTGTTCATCTGTAGGGTTAAGTTGAGGAACGGACCTAACGGCGACGGATCAACTCCCACGCTGCCGAAATGCGCCAGAACACCAGCTTTTGCGATTTGGTCGACGAGGACGACGGCGAGCGCGATCAACCCGCCCACCGCGTGCGGCTTCATGGCAAGCGACCCAGATCTTTAAGTTCGCGAAGCGCCTCCGCGTCGCGCGGGGTCACGTCGGGAAAATCAGCCGAAGCGGTCGCCGGGTCGAAGTAGCGCCATGAGCGCGCGCATTTGACGCCCTGGGCCCGTTCCACAACGACGCCGACGTCGGGCGCTTCGGGCAGGCGGAACGCGGTCCCGGGCATCGGCGTCCCGAATTCAATCGCGATGTCCGAGGTGATGCAGACCTCGGCGAAATCGATGCCCTCCAGCGCCTTCAGGTGCTCGGGATTGGTGAGATAGACCCGCGGCGCGGCTTCGAGCGAGGAACCGATCTCTTTCTCGGCGCGAGCGATCTCGATCGCGCCGGTGACGGCGAGCCGCAACATGCGGATCGTCTCCCAGGTCTTGGCCAGTTGGTCATCCCGCCACACGGCGGGAATGGCTGGAAATTGCTCGAGATGAATCGAGCCATGGGCGCCGTCTCGCGCCGACCAGGTTTCCTCCGTGGTGAAAACCAGAACCGGCGCGAGCCAGATCGTCACGGCGCGGAAAATGTGCTCGATCGCCTCCAACGCCCCACGCCGCCGAACGCTTGACGGCGGATCGCAGTAGAGCGCGTCCTTGCGAATGTCGAAATAGAAGGCGGAGAGATCGGCGTTCATGAACGCGGTCAGTGTTGCGATGACGCGCGCGAAGTCGAAATTCTCGTAAGCCTCGCGAACCTTCAGATCGAGTTCGGCAAGCTTGTGCAGCATCAGGCGCTCGAGCCCGGTCATTGCCGAGAGGCCGACCGAATCGCCGGCTTCCCGATGAGCGAGCGTTCCGAGCATCCAGCGAATCGTGTTGCGCAGCTTGCGATAATTGTCGCTCACGGCTTTCAGGATTTCGGGGCCGATACGTTGGTCGTCGGTGTAGTCGACACTGGCCACCCAGAGACGCAGGATGTCGGCGCCCGAAACGCGGATGACGTCCTGCGGGAAGGTCTGGTTGCCGAGCGATTTCGACATTTTGCGGCCGCTCTCGTCGAGCGTGAAGCCATGGGTCAGCACGACGTCGAAGGGCGCGCGCCCGCGCGTGCCGCAGCTTTCCAGAAGCGAGGACTGAAACCAGCCGCGATGCTGGTCCGAGCCCTCGAGATACATCACAATGTCTTCGCCGCCGTCGATTGCCCGCCGGATGCCGGCGAGTCCGGGAAAATGCTTCGGGTCTTCGAGGACGAAGGCGTGGGTCGATCCCGAATCGAACCAGACTTCGACCAGGTCGTCCACCTTGTCGTAGTCGTCAGGATTGTGTTCCGGCCCGAGGAACCGCGCCTTCGCGCCTTGGGCGAACCACGCGTCGGCGCCTTCGTTCTCATAAGCATCGGCGATACGGCGGTTGACGTTCTCGTCTCGGAGCGGTTCTTTGTCGCCTTTGCGCACGAAGATCGACAGCGGCACGCCCCAGGCGCGCTGGCGGGACAACACCCAATCGGGCTTGTTGGCGACCATGCCCTTGATGCGGTTCTCGCCGGACGGGGGCGCCCATCGCGTATGCTCAATCGCGGTCAGAGCCCGATTGCGCAGCGTATCTAGCGTACGAAGGTAAGCCAGTTCGCCGACCCTCAATCGGTTGGCTACGTGGTCTTCCGGTAGGAAAAATGGCTGCGTGATTGGCTGATCCATCGCCAGGAACCATTGCGGGGTGTTGCGAAAGATCACCGGCGTCTTCGATCGCCAGCTATGCGGATATTGGTGTTTCAGCTTTCCACGCGCGACGAGCGCGCCCGCTTCGATCAGGGCGTCAATGACCGCTTTATTGGCGTCGCCGGTTTTGCCTTTGTCGGTGATGACGCGCTTGCCTTCGAAGCCGGGCGCCTCGTCGGTGAGCGCGCCGTTCTCGTCGACGGTGTAGGGAATGCGAGCGTCGATGCCGCGCTCCTGAAGGAGCCGGGTGCTCGCGGTCCAGAGCTCGAAGTCCTCGCGCCCGTGGCCCGGCGCGGTATGGACGAAGCCTGTGCCCGCGTCTTCGGTCACATGATCGCCGTCGAGCAAAGGGACGACAAACCCGTAGCCGAGATCGTGCAAGGGATGTGCGCAGTTGATTCCTTCGAGAACGCCCCATGGTATGTCGCAAAGACGACTGACCGATTGCTGATCAATGCGCGCGGCAGCAAAGACGCTGTTTGCGAGTGCATCCGCAAGGATTAAGCGAGTCCCCACACTCACCCAATTCCCGTCTGGCGAACTTAAGACCTCATACATTCCATAGTTAACACGCGTCGAAAACGCGATCGCGCGGTTACCTGGAATCGTCCAAGGAGTGGTCGTCCAAATTACAATTGAAGCGCCCTTTATTTTTTCGGGCAGGAGATAAGAATCGCTCTCTCCCACATCCATGGCAGGTCCAGAGTAGGACACGACCGGGAAGGCGGCGTAGATCGTGTCGCTGACATGGTCTTCGTATTCGACCTCGGCCTCGGCGAGCGCCGTCTTTTCGACCACGCTCCACATCACCGGCTTCGAGCCGCGATAAAGCAGTCCGCTCGCGACAAACTTGAAGATTTCGCGCGCGATCTGCGCTTCGGCAGGAAAACTCATCGTCGTATAGGGATGATCCCAATCGCCGATGACGCCCAGCCGCTTGAATTCTTCCCGCTGCACGGAGAGCCAATGCTCCGCATAGGCGCGGCATTCCTTGCGAAAGGCGATGATGGCCTGCGAATCCGAGAAGTCGGGCTTTGACTTGCCCTTGCTGCGGTAGAATTCCTCCTCGACCTTCCATTCGATCGGGAGCCCGTGACAGTCCCAGCCGGGCACGTAGTTGGATTCCCGGCCCGTCATCTGATGCGAACGGACGACGATGTCCTTCAGCGTCTTGTTGAGCGCCGTGCCGATGTGGACATTGCCGTTCGCGTAAGGAGGCCCGTCGTGGAGGACGAATTTGGGACGGCCCTTGCCGTTCTGGCGCAGCTCCGCATACAAATTCTCGCGCGCCCAGCGCGCCAGAATTTCCGGCTCCTTCTGCGGCAGACCCGCGCGCATGGGAAAATCCGTCTTGGGCAGGTAAAGCGTGCGGGAATAATCGAGGCCTGAAACGGACGCGTCGGACATGAGATCGGGGGCCAAATTCAAGTTTCGTGGAGAGCGGACGCGCCGGATTAGAGGATTTGCCGCAATTCGCCAAATTCGTGTCTCAGCGCCGCTCCGTCAGAATGGCGCGGGCCCGCTCCTTGTCCCGGTTCATCTCGGCCACAAGCGAGGGAATGGAATCGAACTTCAGCTCGTCCCGAATGCGCGCAATGAACTCGACCTCCATCTCGCGTCCATAGAGGTCCCCATCGAAATCGAGGAGATGAACTTCTAGCAAGGGCGGACCGTCATCGACCGTCGGGCGGGTGCCGAAGCTGGCGACCGCCGGAAAGGCGCGCCCGTCGATTCGCGCGACAACGGCATAAATTCCGTGCGCAAGCCGATTACTCGGCTCAAGCGCGATATTCGCCGTCGGCACGCCAAGGGTGCGCCCCAGGCGCTGGCCTGAAATCACTTGGCCTGAAACCGAATAGTTGCGGCCGAGACCTTGCGCCGCCGCGGCAAGATCGCCGCGTTCGAGAGCCTGGCGAATCGCGCTCGAGGAGAAAACGCCGGCCTCGTTTTCCACTTTCGTGACAATCTCGACTCCAAAGCCGTGCCTTTTACCGGCCTCGGCCAGGGTGGCCGGGGAACCGGAACGGCCCTTGCCAAAATGAAAGTCCCATCCGACGACGACCGCGGCTGCTCCGAGCCGCTCGACCAGAATCTTCGTGACGAACTCGTCCGCACTCATCGAAGCCAGCAAGGCGTCAAAGTGAATAAGAACGAGGCCCGTCAGCCCGAGCCGGGCGCAAATCGACGCCTTGTTGCTGGGCGGCGTCAATCGAAACACGACCGGGCGTCCGGCAAAGAAGTCGACGGGATGCGGTTCGAAGGTCAGCAAAGCGCTGGGGGCCGCTCTCTCGTTGGCCATGGCCACAGCGCGTCCGATGACGGCCTGATGCCCACGATGCAGCCCATCAAAATTCCCGATTGCGTAGACCGCGCCCTCCAGCCCGCGCGGGGGCAGCATCGGGTCCGTGGCGAGCACGAAGCCGTTGGTCATTGGGTCCTGCCGCCGCCTGGGGTTCCGCCGTCCCGTACCTGCGTTTCTCCGCTCACGCAACAGCCCTTCGCGCGGGATACGGTCAACCCGCGGGAGACTTGAGCTTGGGCGTCGGCGGCACGCTGAGAACGCCTTCGCCATCGAGGACGACCTGGTCGCCGACGCGACACTCGCAATGCAGCCGGACGCGACGGTTCTTCTCGGTCAGTTCGGCCACCTCCACGCTGACATCAACGATATCGCCGATCTTGACCGGGCCGCGGAAGTTCAAGGTCTGCGAGATGTAGACAGCGCCCGGGCCCGGCAGCCGCATCCCAATGACGCCTGAAATAAAACTCGCGGTGTAGAGCCCATGAACAATTCGGCCGCCAAAGCGAGTCTTGCGCGCGAAATGTTCCGACAAATGGATTGGATTGTGATCGCCCGAAAGCTCGGCGAAGCCGATGACGTCCTCATTTTCGACCGTCTTGCGAATGGTCGCGCGCATGCCGACCGCGAGATCGTCGAAATAGAGCGTCTGAAACAGCGAATTTTGCATGCGCGACCTCAAACCCGCAAAAATCGAAGCGCGCCCGACGCCGCCGACAATGAGCTCCGAGAACGGGCAAGGAGCCCCGAGCCGCCTAGGGCCGAAGCACGGGAATGGCGGCGACCGGCCAAACCGCGTTTTCGTCGTACAATTGCTGCAGCTCGGTGGGATCGGCCGGCAAGTCCAGCGTCTCCTTGTGCAAGGACCGGTGAATGCCTCCGGTGACGAAAAGCACGTCCAGCCCGGCGCGGGCGGCCCCGATGACGTCTGTCCGCATGCCGTCCCCGATTGCGAGCATGCGAGGCTTCGCGACCGGCCCGCCTCGAATTTGTTCAGCGAGCGTCAACGCCCGGTCGTAGATCGGCGTGTAGGGTTTGCCCGCGTAAACGACCGAGCCGCCAAGCTCCTCGTATCGCCGCGCCAGCGCGCCAGCGCAATAGATGAGCGTGTCGCCGCGGTGGATCACGATGTCCGGATTGGCGCAAATCATCGCCATCCCGCGGACCGCCGTCGCCCGTAGTTCCGGCTCATAATGCTCCAGCGTCTCGGTCTCGTCGTTTCTGAGCCCGGTGCAGAGCACATATTGAGCGTCTTCCAGGGAAACGAGTTTCGGCCGCGCGCCGTTCGCGTCCGCCACGGCGTCGAGGAGGGTCAGGTCACGCTCCGGCCCGATGTGGAGGACCCGGTCGCCCGCCTGCCGTTCCATCAATCCAATCGTCACGTCGCCGGACGTGACGACAGCATCGAATGCGTCTGGCGAAACCCCAAGCTTCAGGACTTGCCGTGCGATCGGCGGAGAGGGACGCGGCGCGTTGCTGATGAGAATGACTGTGCCGCCCCGCCTCCGGAACGACACAAGCGCATCCGAGGCTTGCGCAAAGGAGGCCACGCCATTGTGCAATACGCCCCAGATGTCGCACAGAATCGCGTCATAGCGGTCCGAGATCTCGCTGAGACCGGCAATTTGCCTGATGATCTGCGCTTGTTCCTGCCCCATCGCTGGCTCGGCTAGGCGACACCTTCATCCGTGTCAAGGCATGCCTGTCAAGGCATGGGTCCTCCCCATGAAAGCGCTTCGCGTCGAACCGCATGCTTGACGGCGGTTGGGTTGGTTCCTAGCTATTGAGGGCGGCAAGCACGCCGTCTTTGAGGACGCCATGTCAGTAACGGCCAAAGTCACGGACGCGAGTTTCGACACCGATGTCATCAACTCCGAGGAGCCCGTCGTCGTCGACTTCTGGGCGGAATGGTGCGGGCCATGCCGCATGATTGGGCCGGCGCTTGAAGAAATCGCCACCGAAATGAACGGCAAAGTGAAAATCGCGAAGCTCAATGTCGACGAGAACCCGGGCGTCGCCAGCAAATACGGCATCCGATCGATCCCGACGCTGATGGTGTTCAAAGGCGGCAAGCAGGTGGCCACCAAGACCGGAGCCGGCCCCAAAAGCGAATTGTCTCGCTGGATCAGCGCTTCGGTCTAAGCTCTTGGCCTCGAGTGGGCCGAGCTAAACTGGGATACGCACGGCCGCTCGTAGCCCTCCCATGGGGCTATCGGTAAGGATGATGTCGCCGCCATGAGAGCGGGCGATGTCGCGCGCGATCGCGAGCCCCAGGCCGGAGCCGCCTTCATCCTGGTTGCGCGCTTCGTCCAGGCGATAGAACGGCCGGAACACGTCCTCGCGAAAAGCGGGGGCTATTCCGGCTCCATCGTCGTCTACGACAATCGACAGGAATTGAGCCTCCAGCGTCGCCGAAACACGGACGTTATCCGCGTGACGTTGGGCGTTGGCGACCAGATTGCCGACACAGCGTTTCATCGCCATTGGCCGAATACGGATATCGAGATTTCCTCGCGTCTCCACACCAAGGCTCGCGCCATGCCGCTCGGAAGCCTGCCGGAGGTCTTCAAGCATCGTTGCGACGTTGACTTGGGCGGTCGCTTCGCCCGCGTCGCCACGCGCGAAGGCAAGATAGCCCTCGAGCATCTGCCCCATCTCATCGACGTCTTTTTGCAAAAAGTCGCTGTCGGCCGAATTGTCGAGCAGCGCCAATGACAATTTGAATCGGGTCAGCATCGTGCGCAGATCATGGCTCACGCCGTTAAGCATCGCAGTGCGCTGTTCCGTTGCGCGCTCAACTCGCCGTTTCATCTCGATGAAAGCATGGCCCGCTTGCCGGACCTCGCGCGCGCCATGCGGATTAAAGTCAAGATTCCTGCCCTTGCCAAAATCTTCCGCCGCCTTAGCCAGGCGCAAAATGGGTCGAATTTGGTTGCGCAGAAAAATGATCGCGAGCGTCAGGAGGACGATCATCGCCCCCAGCATCCAGAGCACAAAAATATGGGCGTTCGCCTCATAGGCGAGAGCGCGGCGCGTCACCAGGCGGAGCACGCGGCCCCCAAGATCGACGCGTATCTCCATTAAACCGGACCGCCCAACCGTGTCGATCCAGAAAGGCTGTGTCACCTCCTTTCTGATTTCCTTCGGCAGCGTCCGCGTGAGCGGGTCCAATGCACCGTAGAAGGAGCGAGGCATGACCGGCGGCAGCGGACCCGCCGGCAGCAATGACGCGTCCATGCGGAACCTTTCGGACGCCAGATTCGCGAGAGAAGCATCGTCCTGCCCGGGCGGAAGCCTTTGATAGAGGTCCGTCAGCGCTCCAACGTCACGCGCGACCGCCTCGGAGAGCCTGCGGGTCACCAAATCCCAGTGATGTTGCATGAAGACGAGCGTTACCGCGCTTTGGAGCAGCACCATGGGGACGATCACGATGAGGAGCGAGCGCTTGTAGAGGCCCTTGGGCAGCATCTCCGCCAGCCCGCGCGCAGCGCGGCGCCAAAGCATGCGGATCTGCGCCAGCTGCCGCAGCTTGTTGAATGAGAGTCGGTCGCTCATCGGTCAGCGATCAGCCGATACCCCGCTCCTCGCGCCGTCTGCAGGTATATCGGATTGGTTGGGTCTTGTTCGATCTTGCGCCGCAGCCGATTGACGAGGACATCGACTGTTCGCTCCTGAGCGGCGCCGCCCGATCCCGACAGCGTTTCACGAGAAACGATCGCGCCGGGGTTTGCGCTGAGCAGGCGCAGCATCTCGCGCTCGCGCTCCGTGATGCGAACCGGATCGTCTCCGGCTCGCAGTTCTCCGCGCTCAAGCGAGAACGCGAAGCGTCCGAAGCGAACGACGCTGGTCTCGACGCTGCCGGCCGGCGGGGCTCGGGTTCGTCGCAGCACTGAGCCGATCCGCAACAGCAGTTCCCGCGGCTCGAACGGCTTTGCGAGATAGTCGTCCACGCCAATTTCGAGGCCCCGCACGCGATCCTCCGGGTCACCACGAGCGGTCAACATGAGAATCGGCACTTGCGATCGCACCCGCAAGTCGGCGGCGAAATCGAACCCGCTCTCGCCAGGCATCATGACGTCAAGCACGATAATGTCGAAGGCCAGCCCGTCGAGAAAAGCGCGAGCCTTGGCCGCCGTTGGGGCGACTGTGACGCGATGACCGTGCTTGACCAGATAGCTGGACAACAAAGCGCGAAGGCGTCGATCGTCGTCGACGACGAGAACATGGGCGGCGTCGTCGGCAAGCGAAGTCGGCGTCGAGCTCACCGCGCCTGACCCGCCCATTTCGCAGGCTCCGAGCGGCCGGCAAGGTCGCTTGGCGCCTTCTGAGGATCGATCATCGCTTTAAGAAACGCTTGCGCCGATGGGAGACCCCGGTCGCCCAGCTGTTCCAGCGCCAACGCGAACCGCCGTGTCTGAACGAGGGCGAGCTTCAGCGCCAGCCGCTCGCCGTCCGGCGTCGCATAGAGCTGCCGACGGCGCCGATCCAGCGCGCCTGCCTGGATCTCGACGAAGTTCTTGTCGACGAGTTCCCGCAACACGCGATTGAGGCTCTGTTTCGTGATCCGCAATATCTCCAGGAGCTCGGCGATCGTGAGCCCCGGCCGTCGGCTGACAAAATAGAGGACGCGATGATGAGCGCGCCCGAACCCATAAGCTTCGAGCAGCCGATCGGCGTCTCCGACGAAATCGCGGTAGGCGAAAAAGAACTGTTCGATCAATTCATACATTGGCTCTTCGCCGCGGCGCGGTTGCCGCGGCGGATCAGGCTTGGAGACGTCCGACGCCATCGATGAGCCTATTAGGTCAGCACTATTGACATAATTCAGCCCTCTTGCTATCGTAGGGACCATTAGCGACGCAGTCCATGTAGCTCTATTCGCCAAGAATCCAAACCGGCTCGCTACAACAGAGGAACCGCCATGGCCGCCGAGACTTTTGACAACCGTGATGGCTGGATCTGGATGGATGGCCATTTGGTCCACTGGCGCGACGCCAAGGTGCATGTTCTGACCCACGCGCTTCACTATGCGAGCGCTGTTTTCGAAGGCGAGCGCGCCTATGGCGGGCGCATCTTCAAATCGACGGCCCATTCCCGGCGGCTTAGAGATTCCGCCCAGGTTCTCGACTTTGAGATCCCCTGGAGCGTCGCGGAGATCGACGGCGCCAAAGCCGAGGTGTTGAAAAAGAACCATCTCTCCGACGCCTATGTCCGGCCGATTGCCTGGCGGGGCTCGGAAATGATGGGCGTCGCGGCGCAGCGCAACACGATCCACCTCGGCATCGCCGTGTGGGAGTGGCCCAGTTATTTCGATCCGGCCCAGCGGATGAAAGGCATTCGGCTCGATATCGCCGAGTATCGCCGGCCCGATCCCGCGACCGCTCCCGCCCTGGCGAAGGCGGCGGGTCTCTACATGATCTGCACCATCTCCAAGCACCGAGCCGAGCGCCGGGGATATGCGGACGCCTTGATGTACGACTGGCAGGGTCGCGTCGCCGAATGCACCGGCGCCAACATCTTCTTCGTCAAGAACGGAACGATTCACACCCCGATTGCCGATTGCTTCCTCGCCGGCATCACGCGCGCGACTGTGATCGATCTTGCTCGCAAGCGCGGGTTCGAAGTTATCGAGCGGCGCATAATGCCTGCCGAACTCGGCGAATTCGACGAGTGCTTCATTACCGGAACCGCCGCCGAGGTGACGCCGGTCGGCGAGATCGGTCCGCATCATTACAAACCGGGAGCCGTGACCGCGGCGCTCATCGACGCCTATACCGAGGAAGTCAATCCGAGAACCAAAGCTGCCTGACGCTCGGCTATCCCTCCGCGGC
Organism: uncultured Alphaproteobacteria bacterium; assembly: GCA_963833955.1. Taxonomy (GTDB): domain Bacteria; phylum Pseudomonadota; class Alphaproteobacteria; order Rhizobiales; family Beijerinckiaceae; genus Roseiarcus. The sequence goes on from CAWHZY010000011.1 coordinate 338,863, forward strand.
GACGAAGCTGTCCATCACCAGCTTTCGGCCCGCTTTGTCGAAATCGACCGTCAGCTTCGGGCCGTCCACGGCAACGACGGCGCCAGGCCCGAACTTGTTGTGAAACACCCGCGAGCCGGCATGAAAGCCCGAGGCTGCGGCGGCTTGTCTGTGGACTGAGCCTTCGAAAATCGCGCTGGGAGGGCGAGGCCCGCGCGAGCCCGACTCGCCCCACTCGCGCTGTTTTGCCTCCGCCCGGCGCCAGCCGGGCGTGTCGTAACGGGAGGCGAACCCGGTTTCCAGACCCGCTCGCGGCCACGAACCATAGGCGCGCTCCGACGATCCGATGAATTCATCGAATTCGACATGGTCGGCGGGCAATTCCTGGATGAACCGCGATGGAATCGAGGTCTGCCATAAGCCCCGCACGCGGCGGTTGAGAGCGTAGTAGATCCTCGCCTGCCTTCGCGCCCGGGTGAGGCCGACATAAGCCAGCCTCCGCTCCTCCTCGAGCCCCGCGAGGCCGCTGTCATCGAGCGAGCGCTGGTTCGGAAACAGGCCCTCCTCCCAGCCTGGGAGAAAGACCAAATCAAACTCCAGTCCCTTCGCGGCATGAAGGGTCATGATCGAAACGCGCGCGCCCTCGTCGCCGCGGTCGACGTCCATGACCAGCGAGATGTGCTCCAGAAACGCACCAAGGTCGGGAAACTCGCCCATCGAACGGACGAGTTCCTTCAAATTGTCGAGCCGCCCGGCCGCGTCGGGCGTGCGCTCCGCCTTCCACATGTCGATATAGCCGCTCTCCTCCAGAACGAGTTGCGCCAGCTCTTCATGGGGGATCTGCTCCGACTGTTTCCGCCACCGATCGAAGTCGTCGAGGAGCCCCCGCAGGATTTGACGGGGACGCGATTTGAGTTCCTCGGTTTCGACGAGCGCGCGCGCCGCGCGGGTCAAGGGAGAGGCCGACTCGCCGGCCATAATCATGCAGGATCGCAAGCGTCGCTTCGCCGAGGCCTCGCTTGGGCTGGTTATAGATGCGCTCGAAGGCGAGGTCGTCGTCGGGTTGGGCGATGCAGCGAAGATAGGCCAGCGCGTCGCGTATTTCCGCCCGCTCGTAGAATCGCGGGCCGCCGATGACCTTGTAGGGCAACCCCAGGGCGATGAACCGCTCTTCGAATTCGCGCATCTGAAACGAGGCGCGCACGAGGATCGCGATATCGTCAAGAGAAACGCCCTTGTGTTGGGCGGCTTCAATCTCCTCGCCGATGAGTTTGGCTTCCTCCTGACTGTCCGACCCTTCAGCGACGCGCGGGCGATCTCCGAGCGCTTTGTCGGTGAACAGCGTCTTCCCCAGGCGGCCGCGATTATGGGCGATCAATCCCGCAGCAACGGCCAGAATGTGCCCCGTGGACCGATAATTTCGCTCGAGCCGGATGACTTTGGCGCCAGGAAAATCTTTCTCGAAGCGCAGGATGTTTTCGACATCGGCGCCGCGCCAGGCGTAGATCGACTGGTCATCATCGCCGACACAGCACAGATTGCCGTTGGCCTGTGCGATGAGCCGGAGAAGGAGATACTGAACGACGTTGGTGTCCTGGTACTCGTCGACCAGGATGTAACGAAAGCGTCGGCGGAAGGTGTTGAGGACATCGCTGTTTTCGCGCAACAGCCGCAGCGGCTCGAGCAGGAGATCGCCGAAGTCCACCGCGTTGAGCGCTTTCAGGCGGGCCTGATAGCTCTCGTACAAGGCCGCGCTCTTGCCGCCCGCGAAACCCGCAGCCTCGCTCGCCGGCACGCCTCTTCGGGTCGATGCCGCGATTTTTCCAACCATCGATGAGATTAGCGAGCGCACGCGCTGGCCAGCGCTTGTCGTCGAGATGTTCCGCCTGCAGAAGCTGCTTGAGCAGGCGCAGCTGGTCGTCGGTATCGAGGATGGTGAAATTCGGCCTCAAGCCGACAAGCTCGGCATGCATCCGTAGGATCTTGGCGCCGACCGAGTGGAACGTGCCGAGCCACGGCATCGCCTGCTCCGAGCCGGAGAAGACAGCAACCCGCTGGCGCATCTCCCGCGCCGCCTTGTTGGTGAAGGTCACCGCCAGGATCTCATGGGCGCGCGCGCGGCCGGTCGAAACGATGTGCGCGATTCGGGTGGTCAGGACGCGCGTCTTGCCCACGCCGGCGCCGGCGAGAATGAGAACCGGCCCGTCCAGCGCCTCGACCGCCTGACGCTGCTCTTCGTTCAAGCCCTCGAGGTAGGGGGGATCAGCGTCGTGCGGACGACGGGCGAGCGGCGTTGGGCGCGTGACCACACGCGACGACGGCGCGACGGCGGCCGGTTCGGATCTTTCTGAGGGTTGCGACACGAATCGAATCATGCGCCGGCGGGCGAATCGGCGCAACCCGAAACGTGCAAGGGAGCGGGCGACGATCACGCGCCTCCCGCAGAAAGCGGGACCGGCGGCGAGACTACGTCCCGATAAACGCCCTTAAACGTCAGTAAACGCTAGTAAACGCTAATAAAAACGCTAGCGTTTACTAGCGTTTATTTTTTCGAAACGAGACTTTTCAATGGGTTACAGCCGTTTGGAATAAAACCTTCCGCCCCATCGCGGGTCACCGTTGAACCATCAAATCGGTCTCCATCCTTCCTCTCCACCTCCCGCACGGCCGCGAGCCGGTATGAGGCTCAGTCCGGCGATTAGAAATGTATAACCGAGATTGTGTTTTTCCGCAACAACTTTTCGGCGCTTATAGCGATAGCTGTTGATTGAGGTTGCGCGGTCGGATCTTTGCGCTCGGGCCGTCCTGGCCGGGTCAAGCCCGGCCAGGACGTTGGAGCCGCAGCGAAAAACAGCCTGAACAACAGCTATCGCTGTAAGCGCCAACTTTTCAAAGAGACTCTTGAGATGGAAGAGACTCTCGGGACTGAAGTCCCGGTCGGCCTCGGAAGCATGGGTTGGAAAAGCGCCTCGGCCGTTATCTGGCAGAGTTCGATTTCCTGCGCCAAAAAGTGCGGTTAACCGGCTGCGCGTTGCTTCAGACGAGTGACCGCGCGCGCCGCGCCGTCGACCGGGTCGCGATCTGCGCGCCAAATGACCAACACCTAACCCTTCCTATTCACGACGATCTTCGATTTGGTGCCTACGCGGCTTTTGGGACCTCGGGGCGCACGGGTTCGTTCGGCTTTTTCACCGCCTGACGAGCGATACTTTTGCGAACGCGTTGGAGGGATGACGAGGGGCGGAGGGGCTCCTTGCCCCGCCGTTCAGGGTCCGAGCGGGGCGAGGGCTCCGGGCAGGCCGCGGAAGAGGTCGGCCTGCGGGCAGCCGGCGGCGAAAGCGAGACGGACGCGGCTTGCGGTTTCGATGACGCGGGCGGCGATCTTGATCAGCCGCAGGCGCAAGGTCGAGAACTCGGCGTTGGCGAGATCGCGCGGTTTCGGGATGGCGTCGCGAACGGTGAGCATGAGCCAGTAAGCCGCCGTGTGCAGCGCGAGGCGGACCTGATTTGCGATCGCGGAACGACAGGAGGTTCGATCGGAAGCGAGCTGCGTCTTGTGCAGCTTGATGAGGTTCTCGGCCTGCCCGCGCGCGCAATAGAGGGCGGCGTAAATCCATTCCGCCGCGCCGTATTCGACGTTGGTGACGACGAAACGGGTGTCGAGCCCGAGCGGAGTGGCTTCGATGCGGGCGACGGCGCGCCGCTCGCGGCTCCAGGATTTGGCCTTGTGGCGCGTTTCGGCGTAGCCGCGCACGACGGGCTTGTTCGACAAAGCGCGCTCGGTGCGCACCGCGTCCGCCGCCTCGTCGATTTTCTTCGCCAGCGGCTTCGAACCGGGCAGCCCGAAGACGTAATCGATGTGGTTGGCCTCGCACCATTCCATCGCCTCGGGCCGGGCATAGTGGCCGTCGCCCCGGAAGGTGATGCGCGTCCTGGTCCAGCGTTGGCGGATATGGCGCACGAGCCGGCGCAGATGGGCGCGCACCTCGACACCCGACGGGGTCTTGCCGGAGCGCAGCACGACCGCGACGGGACGCGAGCGCTCGGTGTCGTAGACATGGATCGGCAGGAAGCAGCGCTCGTCGTAATGGGCGTTGAAGAGCGAGAGCTGCTGATGCCCGTGTACGACATCGCAGGTGTCGTCGATATCGAGAATGACAGACGCGGGCTCCCGTTCATAGGAGGCGATCCATTGATCGACCAGCGCCCACGTGAGCCGGATCGCATCCTTCAGCGAAGGCGCGTTCTCCAACCGCGACAGCGTCGGCTGCGAACACAGGTTCGCGCCCGTGTCTGGCAGCCGCCCGCAAGCGAGTTTGAAAGCGGGATCAGCGCGCAAAGCGTCGAGATCGTCGGCATCTTCATATCCGCAGGCGATCGCCAAGATGCGGGCGCGAACCATGTCCGCCAGCGTGTGCGTGATGCGCAGCGGGTCGCGGCGATCGGGAAAGCACCGCGCCAATCTTTCCGCGATCCCCAACCGACGCTCGGCCATCGAAAGCAGCATCACGCCGCCATCCGAAGTCAGTCGCCCGCCATCAAAAGCGGCTGCGACCGGTTTGCGGCCAACGGCTGGAAATGAGAACGGCAGCAGATTAGAGTTGGTCATGGCGAGCGGGTGCTGGGGCGCGAGGCGAAACGGATCGGTGTAAGCAACCAAATCCTACGCCAAATCAGACCCTTACGCCACGCTCGCCAGCCTCAAAAACGACTCCTCGTGAATAAGATGGGCTAATTCCAGTTGTTGATCTGAACGATGGCCGGCGTCAGAATTGCTGCGAACAGGCCCGGCAGAAAGAAGAGGATCATCGGCACCGTCAGAACCGGCGGCAGCGCCGCGGCTTTTTTCTCAGCCAGGGACATTCGGTGGTCCCGGCTTTCCTGGCTGAGAACCCGAAGCGCGGCGCCGAGCGGCGTGCCATACTTCTCCGACTGCGACAGCACGGTGATGAGCGAACGAATGGACTCCAATCCGGTCCTCAAGCCCAGATTCTCGAATGCGGTCCGCCGCTCGGCCAGATACGACATTTCGGCGGCCAAAATCCCCATCTCCTCCGCCATCGAAACACTCTCCATGCCAATTTCCTGACTGACCTTGCGCACCGCATGTTCGATCGAAATTCCCGATTCGGCGCAAATCAAGAGGAGGTCCAAGGTATTGGGAAACGCCCGCTCGAGCTCCTTTTGCCGCTTGCCGGTCTTGTTCTTCAGGAACAGCTCGGGAGCCTTGATGCCGAGGTAAGTGGCTGCGATCGCAATGCCGATCTTGATCATCACGGGTTGATTCCATTTGATGATCAGAAACTGATAGACGATCGCGACGAGGAAAAAGGTGATTGGCGCGATCAGGCGAAACGAAAGGAAGGCATATTCCGCCCCCGCGCCACGATACCCGGCCATGGCCAATTGGATTTTGGCCTTTTCGGTGCTGAGCCAGCTCGACAGATTGAGTGTTTCGACCAATTGCTTGACGAGACCGCTCGGCTTGACCCTCAACGTGCCTTTGCTCTGCGACGCCAGCAGCCGTTCGCGTTCACGCGCTCGAATTCGCTCGCGCTCGGAGCTGACCGCCTTGATGCGACGCGACAAGGTGTCCGGCTGGAGCCAAGGCATCGCGGCGGTAAGCACAGTCGCGGCCGAACCGATCGCCGCGAACAGCATCGCCAGGAAGTGGGCGTCGGAGAATTTAGCGACGATTTCGTCCAGCATGGGCCGAGCTCGATTTAGAAGTCGAATGAGATCATCTTTTTCATCATTGCGATTCCTATCCCCATCCAAAAAATCGCAATCACCGAGATCATCTTTCCATGGCTCGTCGTCCACAATAGTGACACGTACTTAGGAGAAGAAACGTATAGCGCGCCGACGACGAGAAACGGCACCGCGCCGATAATCGATGCCGAAGCTTTCGCTTCCATCGACATGGCGGTGATCTTTCCCTTCATCTTTTTGCGTTCGCGCAGCACACGGGAAAGATTGCCCAACGCCTCGGATAGATTCCCACCCGCCTTGCTCTGGATGGCGATGACAATCGAGAAGAAATTGGTTTCGGCGATCGGAACCCGTTGCGCCATCCGCTCGATGCCTTCGGGCAAGGTCAATCCAATCGAGAGCGACTCGACAATTCTTCGAAACTCCGACTTCACGGGCTCCGGACTTTCGGTCGCCGCTATCCGGATCGTATCGCCAAGAGGAAGGCCGGATTTGATGCCGCGTACGATGATATCGATGGCGGTTGGAAAGTTGGAGACGAACTTGTTGATGCGCCGGATGCGCAGCCGGGCCAGCGTGAGTTGCGGCAACCCGACCGTGGCTGTCACGGCGACAAGAAGGGTGAGCACCAAGCTTCTCGACTGAAGATAGGTCAAGGCGCCGCAAACCAGGCCCAGGACCACGCTTCCGATCCAATATTGCTGTTTGGTGATCGAGAGCCCGGCCTGCTCGATTTTTGTCGCCAGACTGACCCGCCGCCGCCTTCCCCTCATTTCGCTGTCGCGGACGCCGTCGGCGATCTGCTTCTTGCGCGTCGCCCGATCGACGCCAGCCGCCACGCTCGCCTTCGCGTCGGTCTTCGTGACCGCCGCGCGACGCTTGTCGGCGCGCGAGTCCCCGCCAACAAAGGCAAACGCCAGACCGCCGAATCCAAGCGCAAGACAGGCTGCGATCGCGAGCGGATTGATCATGCCGGCTTACCTCCGTTCAATGCTAGGCGGCGCTGACTTCCGAGATGTCGAGCGCCGCCGCCAGGCGGGCTTCTTCTCCATACATGCGCGCGCGGTCCCAGAATTTCGGTCGACCGATCCCGGTCGACCGATGCCGCCCTATGATCTTTCCCTGAGCGTCCTCGCCAAGAAGCTCGTAGACGAACAGGTCCTGCGTGATCACGACGTCGCCTTCCATGCCGAGGACCTCGGTGATGTGGGTAATCCGGCGCGACCCATCACGAAGGCGAGAGGCTTGAACGATCACGTCGATCGAGGACGTCATCATCTCGCGGATCGTCTTCATCGGCAGCGCATAGCCGCCCATCGTGATCATGGACTCAACGCGGCTCAGCGCCTCGCGCGGCGAGTTCGCGTGCAGCGTGCCCATCGAGCCATCGTGGCCGGTGTTCATCGCTTGCAAGAGATCGAACGCCTCGGGTCCGCGCACTTCGCCGACCACGATGCGTTCGGGCCGCATGCGCAGGCAATTCTTGACCAGGTCACGCATCGTGATCTGACCCACCCCCTCCAGATTCGCCGGGCGCGTCTCGAGCCGCACGACATGGGGTTGCTGGAGCTGAAGCTCAGCCGCGTCCTCGCAGGTGATGATCCGCTCATCCGCGTCGATATAGTTCGTCAGGCAGTTCAGGAGGGTCGTCTTGCCCGAGCCGGTGCCGCCGGAAATGACCACATTGCAACGGACCCGGCCGATGATCTTGAGGATTTCCGCGCCGGCCGGCGAGATCGAGCCGAATTTGACCAACTGATCGAGCGTCAGCTTGTCCTTCCTGAATTTGCGGATGGTCAGCGCCGCGCCGTCGATCGCGAGCGGCGGCGCGATAACGTTGACGCGCGAGCCGTCGAGCAGGCGGGCGTCGCAGATCGGCGAGGATTCGTCGACCCGGCGTCCGACCTGGCTGACGATTCGCTGACAGATGTTCATCAACTGCGATGCGTCGCGGAAGCGGACATTGGTGAGCTGAATCTTGCCGCCGACCTCGATGAAGCATCGCGTCGGTCCGTTGACCATGATGTCGGCGATGTCGTCGCGCGCCAGCAGCGGCTCGAGCGGACCGAATCCGAGGACGTCGTTGCAGATGTCATCGAGCAGATCCTCCTGCTCGGCGATCGACAGCACCAAATTCTTGATGGTGACGATCTCGTGGACGATGTCCCGGATTTCCTCGCGCGCGCTCTCGGGGTCGAGCTTGGATAGCGCGGCAAGATCGATCGCCTCGATAAGAGCGCCAAAGATCAGCGACTTGGTCTGAAAATAGGTCTCCGACCTGCGTTCGGCTTGAACCGGCGCGCTCTGAACGGACGCGGGCTTGGGCGCCTCGGCCACCGCGCTCGCCGATGCGACGCGGGACACGGCGAGCTGGGGGCTGACGCTGACGCTACGCTTGCCGAACATCGCTCACGATCCGTTGCGCTTGTGCGAGCGCCGGGCGGGGATGGCGCGATGCGTGTGCGAACCGATCATTTCTTCTTGCGCCCGAGCTTGGCCATCAGCGGCTCAAGAACGCCTCTTTTGGGCTTGCGCGCCTCGGCGCGGCCGGCGAGCGTCGAGGCAAGATCGACGAAGACCTGCGCGGTTTTGCCGTTGGGTTCGATCTCGGCGATCATTTGCCCGTTGTTGGCCGCCGCGCCGAACAGCTTCGCGTCGTGGGATATGATCGCGGTCGGATCCGTTTCCACCGCCTTGGCGAATTCCGCGGCGGCGATTTCCGGCCGCTTCAGCATGCCGACGCCGTTCAGGACCAGCCGCGACGGCGCGTCATTGAGGCGGGCGCCCTTCACATTGTCGATCAGATTTTTGGTGTTGCGAAGATTCGCGAGATCGGGGCTCGCGACGACGATGACCTCATCGGCGGAGACGAGAATCCGCCGGGCCCAGCCCGACCACACATGCGGCACATCGACGACAATCCAGGGCGTCGAGACGCGCATGGCGTCAATCAGCGAGTTCGAACGAGGCCTCGCTGAAGTCGAGAACCCGATCCAGCGTGGCGGGCGCCGCCAGGAGGCTGAGTTTCTCGCCGCACTTGGAGAGCAGACGCTCGACCAGCACGGCGTCGACGCGATCCGGGGCGAACACCGCCTCCGCGACGCCCTGGGGCGGATCTTGATTGTAATCGAGTCCCGCGGTGCCAAAAGCGAGATCGAAATCGGCGATGATCGTCGCCATTTCCGTGACCGAGGCCAGGCTCCAGGCCAGATTGTGGGCGACGGTGGACGCTCCGACTCCGCCCTTGGCGCCGACGACCGCGATCACGCGCCCAAGGGGCTTCGCGCCAGGCACGGCGAACAGCTGGGACATCGCCTGGATGAAGTCGACGACGCCGAACGGCGCCACCAGATACTCGCTGACCCCGCGCGTCATCAACTGCCGGTAAAGAACGATGTCGTTGAGCTTGCCAAGAACAACGACCTTGGTCCCCGCGTCACAATATTCAGCGAGCTGTTCGAGCTGCTCGAGCAGCGTATCCCGGCTGGCGGGGGCTTCGAGTACGACCACATTCGGCGTCGGCGCGCTCTTGTAGGCTTCGAGCGCCGCCGCGGCGCCGCCCATGTTCTGCTTGACATGCGCCTTGGCCATCCGGCGATCCGATATCGCGGCGGCGACGACGGCTGCGATATCAGGCGATTCGCAGAACGCCTGGATCGACACGCGCGGCACCGGCTCGATCTGCACAGCCGACCGGTCCATGGACGCGTCTCCATCGATTACGGCGTCAGCGTAGCGCGCCTTCATGGGTCAATCACTGTCCGTTGGTCGGCAGATCGCCGCCGATTGGCGTGAGAACGGCGTTCTTCCACTCGGTGCTCGGATCTTGGCCGTTGCGGACGGCCTCGATGGCTCGGGTGCGCATGGCGACATCGGACGGGCCAAGCGCGCGCGGCTGGACGAAATCGCGCGGGTCATCGACCTGGGCCGCGATCGTCGATTGGGTGGCGCAGCCGAAGTTGGAGTAGGCTTCGTTCTTCCATCCCTCGACCGATGACCCTGAAGCGAGATCCTCCGGCCACTGGCCGCATAACGTTGGAACGACCGCCTTGAGTCCCGTGAATGACACGCGCACCGGAGGCGCTGCGGCGTCGTTCGGGGGCAGGTAGTCTCCGACCGCGATCCTGCCTCTGACGCCCGCCGCGAGAAGCGCCCTGCGGACCTCGTAAACGGCGATCGAGTTTGGGTTCGTTCCCGCTGGCGTCAGAATCATGACCGCGCCTGCGCCGTAGCGGCGATAGCGGTCTGCAAAGGTGCGGACATTCGCCCGTGTGCGCGCGTCGAGCCTGCCGCCTACGGGATAGAGATCAACGCTTGTCGGCGCTGCCGCGACCACGATCGGATGGCGCTCCTCGAAGCTGCCGGGAAACGCTGGATTCGACGACGCGTAGGGAACGCCGCCGCAACCGGCGAGGGCGGCTGCGGCGGCGGCGGCGAGGCTCAACCTCAAGCCTTGCGCTCTGGATAGGGGTCGTGCGTCGGGAAGAGCGGCCATGAGCGCTGTCTTTCTCGGGTCTTAAGGAAACTTTTGGCGAAGCACGCAAGGCCTACTGGGTGATGAATCCGATCTTGCCGGCATAGCCGGGCATCGGCTGGAGCGACGGCGAGGCGGAGTAGATCCGGTTGACGCGGCCCAGGAACCAGGTCTGCGGATCGCTGGCGTCCTGGAAATTCTGGTCGGGCCGCACGACCTGGCTCGGGTCAATCGCGTGCGCGATGAATGGCGTCACGACGACCAGCAACTCGGTCTCACTGCGCTGATAATCCCGCGAACGGAACAGAGCCCCGAGCACCGGGAGATTCATCAGCGCCGGAAGGCCATTGATGGCCTGTTCCGTCTGAGTGCTGATCAAGCCGGCCGTGGCGATCGAACCGCCGGAAGGCAGTTCCACCGTCGTCGTGTTGCTGCGCGTCCGGAACCCCGGGATCGTGATCCCGCTGAAGGTGATTTGTGTCGATGGGTCGATATCGGTGACTTCGGTTGCGATTCGCAACTGGATCCGCCCGGGGGACAAGACGACCGGGGTGAAGTTCAGGGTCACGCCATAGGGCTGCTGGATGAATCCGTACTGGCAAACGGGCTGGCACTGCACGCTATTGAGAATGGGAACCGTGCCGCCAGCCAGGAATTTTGCGGTTTCGCCGGAGACTGCGGTCACGGTCGGCTCGGCGAGCGTGTGGGCGACACCCTGCCGCTCGAAAGCTTGCAAAGTGGCGCTGATGCTGCCGCTGCCCTTGAACCAATTCAGGGTCGCCTGGGAAGCGGTGGCGGCGACGGAGCCGGCGACGTTGCCGTTGATCGTGAACGGGGGATCGAGCGTGAAGCTTCCGTTTGGCCCAGTCCCACTTAGGTTGACGCCCAGCTGCTTGACGATGTCACGCCGAATTTCGGCGACCGTGACGCGCAGGCTCACTTGGTCCGCCCCGCGGATCGTGAGCGCGTTGACGACCTTTCCCTGGGGGCTGCCAGGCGATTTGCCGCCGGGGGCGCCGCCTCCGCTGGGGCCGCTCGAAATGGAGATCTGAGGGCCGGTTCCGGAGGTTGAGGGTGGCGAATCGTTGACGAACCCGGAAGCGATGTCGAGCGCCTTTTGCGCCTCCTCCGCCGAGGCCACTGATCCGGTGAGGATGATCGTGTTCTCGACCGTGCGCACGCGAATCTCGTTGCCGGGGATCGCGACATTGAGGAGCGCCGTCAGTTCGCCGATGGCCCGGCCGACCGAGACCTGGAAGAACGCAATTCTTCGTCCGTCCTTGGCCAAGGCGAAAATGCTTGTGTGGCCGTTGGCGACGCCGGAAATATAGATGCGCTTCGCCGTGCGCACGATCGCATTGGCGACGTTGGGATCGCCGACATAGATCTCGCCTGCTTCCTCGGGCAGGTCGCGTATGACCGATTGGCCCACGCCCATTTGCAGGGGGACGGCCGTTGCGTCCGACATGGCGCCCATCCGTGCGAAATCGTCGCCGTCGGCGGCCCGGACGGTCGAAGCCGGCGCGATCGCGAGAAGCGCCGCGAAGACGCAAATGGCGATGTTTCGCCGTCTCTGAATGCGATCGCACTTCATGCCCCGGCTCCGGCTCTGGAGAACAAGCGACAAAGGAAAGGAGGGAACGCAAATCACCGCGTCGCCTGCTGCGGAGCGCCGTAGCGAACCACCGTCAACGCGTCATCGGGACTGACGACTGTTTTCGCCGGTCCGCCGCTGTCGACGAGGCTGCGGAGAACGAGATGAAGATTCGAATTGCCGGCATGCTGAGCAAGGATGATGAGATTGACTTGATCCGGGTCGAGCTCCAGCGTGGCGTTGGCCCCGGTGACGACCTTCTTGCCGTTCTGCTCTTCCACGTTCTGGCCGATGGCGAGGACGCGCACATTGACGAGGATCGGCTCCGCCGTCATGACTTCGACCCCTCGAGCCTTGGTGGCCTCCTCGTCGCGCGCGAGACGGACGACGTCGACGCGGTCATTGGGAAGAATGAATCCGCCGGCGGTCGAATCGCCCTCGTTATCGATCTTGATCGCGACCGCGCGCTTTCCGGTCGGCAGGATCGCCGACATGAACCCGCTCGTCCCCGCCCTGACGAGCTTGTCATGCCGGATCGGCTCGCCGCGCAGGAAGGCCACCCGTGTCATCGAGCCTTCGACGTCCTTGAGCGCGTCGGGCTTCCCCGACTTTGTGATCATGAGTTCGGAGACATCCGCCTTTGGCCAGGGGTGCCAAGCCGTCGCGCCCTCGTTGACCAAAGTCCCCATCGGCAGATCCTGAGCGGCGACAAGCACTTGCTCGATGTCGACCTTTGGCTGGGCATCCACGGCCGGGCTCGGCGCAGAATTGCCGGCGCCTCTCAAGACCATATACGTGGCGCCGAACGCCAGAACTGCGATTGCCCCCACGATGATCAGCCTTCAATTCATAAATGACGGCCCTTCGCACTCATTCGCTAGCGACGCGATTTAGACATCGTAATCGTCAAGGTACGGTTAATTTAAAGTATCGACTTGTAAGCCAGGCCTGAGCCAGGCGATCGATTAAGGGCAAATCTTGCGATAAATCCCGATGCTACCTTGCTATTCCGAAGAGTGAGCTATAATCACTTTCGCTAACGGATTCTAAACTGGAAGAATAGCTGAAAATAATTCGATCTGGCTGACGCAACTGAGCGTTAAATCTTGGATCGGCGGCTCGTCGTTTCGTCGAGACGAATATTGCCCGTCTACCGAGACATGACCGAAAGCAACCGCCAGTCGTCGTTTGCACGCTCGCAACCATCCCTGCCGGGTCGACGGCTGGCGACTTCCGCTTGCCGATCCGTGGACAGTCGGCGGCGGGATCGATGTCGGTCTAGACGGCCGCGGCCCAAATGGATGAGTTCGGGAATTGCACGAGGCCGGCTGCCGCCAATGCGATCCCGTAGGGGACGCCGGCGCTGGCGTTGTGCAGCCGCGCAAGCCAGGCGTGGCGGGCCAGCATGGCGGGCAAAGGCGCCCGTGCGAAGGCCGAGAAGGATGAGCGTGAGGATTCCACCGAAGATGGCGGCAGCGAGGCCATAATCGAGGATTGCCGCCCAACCGAGCCATGCCGCGGTTGCGGCCGCCAACTTGGCGTCGCCCCCGCCAATGAGCCCAAAATTGAACATGGCGAACGTGATCAAGAAAATCACCAGGCCGCATGACATATTCAGAAGAATCTCGACGGCCGGGACGCCGAGCAGCGCCGCAAAGATCACATATCCGAGCGCAAGAGCGACGCAGATCCGGTTGGGGATCGTAAAGGTCAGGAGATCCATGGACGCTGAAAGCGCCATGAGGGCGGGAAAGAAGGCGAAGATCGAAAGATGGATTAGAGTTCGAGGCCATCGCGGTTCGTTCGGTCGCATCAAACAGGGAAAATCGGTCTGCGTCTCGTTCGTCCGTGATCCGGACAATCCCGAGCGAAGCTTCGCGCCGGCGAGGCGGACCCAGCGCGAAGATCTCAAGGCGACCACCTTTACTTGAGGGTGGTGCCGATTTCGTTGAAGACCGTGCTGACCTTGGTGCCGACCGTCGTGACCGCGGTGATGATGAACACGGCGATCAGCGAGGCGATCAGCGCATACTCGATCGCCGTGACGCCCGACTTCGTCGGCGGCGAATTTCTTTATCGATTGAAACATGTGTTACCTCCTGCTCCAAAGACCTCCCGGCGACGAACCCGAGTTTCCACGCCGCCGAACGAGCCCAGAGTAGGCCCGCCCGATTTCGACCGCGTTAATTTGAACAATCTCTGGCGAACCGGGCAGTTGAAGTCGAGGGGTTGGTTAAGCGGTGAATAAGGTTGAACGATGCGCAGCGGGTATGGATTTGAAGTAATTATTAACTCAATTTCAATCCGAATCTTCGTCGTTCCTAGTAGGCTTGACCTCATTATTCTCACCAACAACGGCGGGTCTAGGGGCCTGTCCTTCGGCGCTACAATCTAGGGGCTGCGGGATCGGCTGAGCTTAAGGCGCGAGATCGAGCCAAGCTCCGTCCACGCCGTTCTCGACTTCAACAATCCAGAGGTCGGGGTCAAAGGCGATCTCTCGTTTGAGCCGCGCCTCGGCTTCGTCGGAATTGATCAACGGCCCCGCGTGCGCCCGGGCGAACATCCGCTCGACGCCGCGCGGCGCATCAGCCGCCACAGACTGCGGCGCAGGCCCATAGAGCGTCGCGCTCCCGTTCAGGTGGTCGACTTTGACAAAAATAGCGCCGGCCTCCGCAGCGCCCCTCCGGCGCAAGACGGCGCTGACCCCTTCCACTCCGCACCGACGCAAATAGGCCGCGACCCAAATGTCGGATCGCAACCGCACCGGGCCTAGTGTCCCCCTGCGCGCGCGGCGGCGGTCAGCTGCTTGACGAGCCGCTCGGTTATTTCGATTCCGGGAGGCAGGCCGTGCGCGCGCTCAAACTCTCGCAGCGCTTGCTCGGTTGCGGATCCCTCCTTCCCGTCTGGCTTGACGGCGTAACCAAGTTTGGCCAGCGCGGTTTGAGCGGCGAGCGTCAAGCGCGAGGCATCGCCGTGGGGTTCCCCTGCCAACAGTTCGGCGATCGGATCGGACCCTGAGGGCGAGCTCCCCGCGCTCTCAGCCGGGCGCCCCGGCGGAACAACGGCAGGGGACTGCGCGGGCGGGGCGGCGCCTTCCGTGCTGGCTGGCTTCTGAGGAGGAGGCGGCGGGGCTGGCGCGGGCGCGACGGAAGGAACTTTCGGCGCCGCATAGCCAAATAATGGGGCCGGGTGACGTTCGCGCTGCAAAAGAAGCGCGTTGACGCCAATGCCGACAAGGGCGGCGAACAGCGCCGCGCCGAGGTAATATCGCAAATGCGCGAGCTTGACGCGCCCGGCGATCCCTCGTGTCAGCGCTTCATGAGCGGAACGCTGGACCGGCCCCCGGAGCTGGCCCAGATTATCTTTCATGCGTGCAAGCGCTAGATCCACGTGTGTTCTCCTGAGACGGCTGCGGCTCCGCTCGCTTCCGTCCGGCGCTCGCAAGAGCGGAGGGTGGAATGGCGGCCGGAAGAATCCCGGTCATTTCGGTAGGCGGCGGCGACGGAACGATTGGCCGACATGGTTCGGTTTCGGCAGGGCGAAAGAGTGCGCACGTATCACTTGCAAGCGCTCAGGATCGTCGCGCGTTTGCTTAAAATCGCAGGCGCTGATTAAGCCAATCTTAAGTCTAGACTCAGCCGCTTCCCTAAATGCCACCCCCTCCGGCGAGCTTGGGATTATGGTTTATCCTTCATTACAACGGTCTTGTTGAACCTCGGCGATGTATGGATTTCGGCCCGGGCGCGCTGGTCGATCGCTGACCGGCGCCCATATAAGGGCTATGGACGACCCAAGGAGGCTGGCGAATCCCTTGTCGGCAATTGACAGCATACGCGACGATTTTGCCTTTCTCGACGACTGGGAGGATCGATATCGCTATGTCCTTGAATTGGGTCATTCGCTCGAGCCGCTGAGCGAAGAGGCCCACAACGACGTCAACAAAGTTCGGGGCTGCGTCAGCCAGGTGTGGCTGGAACGCGAGCCGAGGACGAACGCGGAAGGCGGAAGCATCCTGCACTACCGCGGCGACAGCGACTCCCACCTCGTGCGGGGCTTGATCGCCATTGCGATCGCGCTCTTTTCCGATCGCACGCCGGAGCAGATCCTTGCCGTGGATGCAAACGCGGCCTTTCGCCAGCTGGGTCTCGAGCAACATCTGACGCCCCAGCGGTCAAATGGGGTGCGCGCGATGGTCGACCGTATCCGGACGGACGCGGCGGAGCTGAGGCTGGGCGCCGCCTAGCCGAATTGCGCGCCTTGAGGCGGGCCGCCGTTGCACAGACGGGTGGTCAACGCGACGCGGCGGTTCCACCGCCTCACGGCAGCGGCTTGTCCCGACTGTCTTTGTCCGCCAACGCCGCCTATCCGCGCCCAAATTATGGGACGGAGCAAGGCCGCGCCGTGACGGTCAACAATTCCTTAATCCCATTGGCGGAGGATGGAATAAACGCCTCGTTAGCCTCGGATGTCGATCGATGGATGAATTCGGGAATTCAAGCGCCGGCAACGCGCCGCGGCCTTCCAGTTCGTCGCGCGACCTCGTTGTCGTGGAAGACCGTGCGGAAGCCAAAGCTGCCGCGGAGCCGCAACCTGCGACTGCGCTGAGGCTTCCCTTCTCCCGATTCCATTTCGCCGCCGCAGCGGCGCTGGCGGTCGTTATCGCCGTCGCGGGGGCGTTGTTTGTGGAAGACCGAGAGCAGGCCAAGGCGCTGGCGGAACAGACGAGTGAAAACGAGTCCCTGGTTCACACCATCAAGTCCATGAAGGTCCGCCTCGACGCAATCGACAGCACGATGTCGAACGCCGGCCTGACCGACTTGCGGCAGTCGATCGGCGAGATCAGGTCAAACCTGGCTTCCACGCGAGAGGTTAGCGGGGCTTTGGCGCAACTCTCCCAACGCGTCGACAAGCTGGACCATGAAGCGAGCGCGAAGGTCGACAAACTGACTGAACGCGTCGATCGCGAAGCCAATGTTTTGACAAATGGCCTCTCGACCCGGATCGACAAGCTCGAGCAGAAGATTATTGCGCCGCTTCCAGCGCCTTCACCCGTCGCACAGGCCAAGCAGCCCCCCGCGCGTCCGAAGTTCGACAATGTTTCCATGGACAGGACGAGTTCAATCGAACGATCGAAACCTCTCTTGCGCGGATATGTCGTGCTGGACGCTCGCGACGACGTCGCGCTGATCGGCGGGCGTTATGGCGAGCGCGAAGTCCGTCAGGGCGATTTTCTCCCCGGCGCGGGGCGGGTCGAGCGTATCGAACTCGGAGGCAACGGATGGGTTGTCACGACCAGCGGCGGGCTCATCGCCTCCGCCGATTCTCCGCGCTATTGATCGCGCCCATCGCGACGGCAGGCCTCCGGCCGGTCATGTTCGCCTTACGCGGCCCGGCATCGGCCCGGGCGGCCAGGAGACGGCCGCCGTCTCCTGGAGGCTAATCCAGGGGAAACGCGGACCGCTTTCGATAAGAGGGCGCGTGTGTTACCACGCCGCCTGGAGGCTTCCGCGCGGGCGCGCGGTCCCAGGGACAGACCGCGCGCATGAAAGAACGGCGTACCAGTTTCAATTATGAGGATCTCATCGCCTGCGGTCGCGGCGACATGTTCGGACCGGGCAACGCGCAGCTGCCTTTGCCGCCGATGTTGATGTTCGACCGGATCAGCGAGATCTCCGAGACGGGGGGCGCGAACGGCAAGGGAGGCGTGCGGGCGGAGCTGGACGTCAAGCCCGACCTCTGGTTTTTCGGTTGCCATTTCAAGAATGATCCGGTGATGCCGGGGTGTCTCGGCCTGGACGCGCTTTGGCAAATGACCGGGTTCTTTCTCGGTTGGCTCGGTCTGCCTGGACGGGGCCGCGCGCTTGGCGTCGGGGAGGTGAAGTTCGCCGACCAGGTGCTGCCGACGATAAAGAAGGTCGTCTATGGCGTGGACATGAAGCGTGTCTTCAAGGGCAAGCTGGTCCTTGGCGTTTCTGACGGGTGGCTCGAGGGCGATGGCAAACGAATTTATGAGGTCAAGGATCTCCGCGTCGGCTTATTCAGCCCTGCGCCAGCAGCTTCGGCTTAACCTCTCGGATCTCGCCTGATCGGGCGGTGGGGACAAGAGAATGAGACGTGTCGTCGTCACCGGCATGGGCATCGTTTCCTCGATTGGAAGCAACACGCAGGAAGTGACCGCCAGCCTTCACGCCGGCAGGTCAGGAATCACGCACGCGGATCGACTTGCCGAGCTCGGCTTTCGCTCGCGCGTCCATGGAGCGCCAACGCTTCGCGCCGAAGAGATCATCGATCGGCGAGCGATGCGGTTCCACGGCGGCGGGACGGCTTGGAACCATGTCGCGATGGATCAGGCGATCGTGCACAGCGGTCTTGCGCCTGATGAAGTGTCCAATGAGCGGACCGGCATCATCATGGGTTCCGGCGGTCCCTCGACACGCGCCATCGTCGAGGCCGCGGACATCACGCGCACCAAGGGCCCCAAACGGGTCGGCCCGTTCGCGGTGCCGAAAGCCATGTCCTCCACAGCCTCCGCGACCCTGTCGACCTGGTTCAAGATCAAGGGCGTCAGCTACTCGATCTCCTCCGCATGCGCCACATCCAATCACTGCATCGGCGCGGCTTACGAGCAAATCCTGGGCAGCCGGCAGGATGTGATGTTCGCCGGAGGATGCGAGGAACTCGACTGGACGTTGTCGGTGCTGTTCGACGCCATGGGCGCGCTCTCCTCCGCCTACAACGACACGCCTTCGCGCGCCTCCCGCGCCTACGACAAGAATCGGGACGGATTTGTCATTTCGGCCGGCGCCGGCGTTGTGGTGCTCGAGGAATACGAGCGCGCCAAGGCGCGAGGCGCGAGAATCTACGGCGAGATCGTCGGCTATGGCGCGACCTCGGACGGACACGACATGGTCGCGCCTTCCGGCGAGGGCGCCGCGCGCTGCATGCGTCAGGCTCTGGCCGGGGTCAAAGTCCCGATCGATTATATCAATCCCCATGCGACTTCGACCCCGATCGGCGACCTCAAGGAGATCGAGGCGGTCCGGGAGGTCTTTGGCTCAGGCGACAAATGCCCGCCAATTTCGGCGACCAAGTCTCTGACCGGACATTCCCAAGGCGCGACCGGCGCGCACGAGGCGATCTATTCGTTGCTGATGATGCAGAACGGCTTCATCTGCGAGAGCGCCCATATCGATGAGATCGACCCTGCATTCTCGGACATGCCGATCGTGCGCGCGCGCCGCGACAACGTAAAATTGCGTTCGGCGCTTTCGAACTCATTCGGTTTCGGGGGCACGAACGCGACGCTCGTGTTCAAGCACGTCGACGCCTGAACGCCTAACCCGTCATCGCCCACGAACTCGCACAAAAACCGGTCACGAGCGCGCCCCATGAGATCTGGCTTGATGAGCGGTAAACGCGGCCTCATCATGGGCGTCGCGAACGATCACTCGATCGCCTGGGGCATCGCCAAGGCCTTGGCCGACGAAGGCGCGGAGCTCGCCTTCACCTACCAGAACGATGCGCTCGGCAAACGGGTCGCGCCATTGGCCGAAGAGGTCGGCGCGGCGGACCGGGTCTATCGATGCGACGTCGAGGACCTGAGTTCGGTCGACGCGATGTTCTCCGAGCTCGCTGCCGTTTGGAGCACGCTGGACTTCCTCGTCCATTGCATAGGCTTTTCCGATCGCAATGAGCTGAGGGGCCGGTACGCCGACACGACCAGAGAGAACTTCACCCGGACGATGGTCATTTCGGCTTTTTCCTTCACTGAGGTCGCAAAACGCGCCGCTATGCTCATGCCTGCGGGCGGCGCGATGCTGACCCTCACCTTTGGCGGTTCGACGCGCGTCGTGCCCAATTACAATGTCATGGGCGTCGCCAAGGCTGCGCTCGAGGCAAGCATGCGATACTTGGCCGCGGACTATGGCCCCGACAACATTCGCATCAACGCGATCTCCGCCGGACCGGTCCGCACTTTGGCAGGCGCGGGAATCGCCGACGCGCGCTTCATGTTCAACTTTCAGCGCGACAATTCCCCGCTGCGGCGCACGGTGACAATTGAAAACATCGGCGGGACCGCGGTCTATCTGCTCTCGAGCCTCTCGGAAGGGGTAACGGGCGAGGTCCACTTCGTCGATGCGGGCTACAACATCGTCTCCATGCCGCGCCCGAGCGAAACGACCAATTGACGTTTGCTATTTTGCCTGCCCTTTAACGCAAGGGTTGCTTTTCACGCATTTTAGCGCAGCCTCTGGACTTCTCCGGATGCGGCTCGAGCCGATGGCCAGAATCCGCCGACAATCCTCTCCGGTTTGGGGCGCTGCCCTCGCTCTGCTGCGCGCCTTCATCGGCGCGCTTGCTTTGCTAAGCATCGCGTTTTCGGCTGTCGCCGCGGCCCCCAACAAAATCATCGGGTCTCAGCAGGCTGCGTTCCGCGGATTTATCGAAACCCTTTGGCCGCTGGCCGAAGCCCGTGGCGTTTCCCGCGCAACGTTCGACAGCGCGTTCGCCGGCGTCACCTTCGATCCCACGGTCGCCGCGAGCGCGGAATCTCAACCTGAGTTCGTCCGCCCGATATGGGACTACGTCGCAGGCGCCGTAACGGCGGACCGCATTCAACGCGGCCGCGACAAAGCGCGCTCAGAAGCCCTGTGGCTCGCGAGAGCAAAAGATCTTTATGGCGTTGACGACGCGGTGATCCTGGGGGTCTGGGGGCTGGAGACAGACTTCGGCGGTTTTGCCGGCTCGAACAACATCATTCGGTCCCTCGCCAGCCTCGCCTACATCCACTTTCAGGGCGACTATTTCCGTGACGAATTGCTTTCGGGGCTGGTCATCCTCGAGGAGGGCGACATCGCTCCCTCACTCATGCGCGGATCGTGGGCGGGCGCGATGGGACAGACGCAGTTCATGCCGTCGAGCTACTTGAGCTACGCCGTGGCGTTTCAACGGCATGACCGGCGCGACATCTGGACGAGCGAGGCCGACGCGATCGGCTCAACCGCGAACTATCTGGCCAAACACGGCTGGACCAAAGGCCTGCCCTGGGGCTTCGAGGTTCGTCTGCCGGCCAAGTTCGCACTGACGGGCGCCGATTCCTCGTCGCCAGCATCGTTCTCATTCTTCGCGGCCCGCGGCGTGACGAAGGCCGACGGTTCGCCGTTGCCGGCATCGGGCGAGGGGAGGCTATTGATCCTCGCCGGTCTTAATGGGCCGGTGTTTCTCGTCACAGGCAACTTTGACGCGATCAAGACTTACAACAATTCAACGGCCTACGCGCTCTCCGTCGGGTTGCTTGGCGACGCCGTGTCGGGCGGGCCGGTTCTCACCGCTCAATGGCCAACCCACGATCACCCCTTGACTGCGGCGCAGATTCAAAAGCTGCAAACTCAACTGAAGAAAATGGGCTACGATGTCGGCAAGATCGACGGAAAAATCGGTGATACGCTGCGTTCCGCCGTCTCCGCCTACCAGGAGCGCAACGGCCTCCCGCCCGACGGCTATGCCAATCAGGCGCTGTTCAGTCGGGTCAGCGCTTCGCGATAAATGGCGGCGGCGGCGTGCGCTTGTTTGGATAGTGCTGCCATGCTAGGCGACCGGCCCGTCGCGTAAACGGTCGCCAAGGGGCGCTCGAAGCCGCGTTCAAGGAGCTTTTGACGATGGCTGAACAGAACGGCAATGGCGCTGACACGCCGCAAGCCGGTCCGAAATTTTCGGTTCTCGCCCAATATACGAAGGATTTTTCTTTCGAAAACCCCAATGCTCCCCGCACCTTGGGTCCGCAGCAAGCGCAGCCGAACATCTCGATACAGATCAATGTGAACGCGCGGCAGCTCGCCGCTACCGACTACGAGGTCAGCCTTGTGCTCGAGGGCGGCGCTGGCCAGGGCGCCGACACGATGTTCAAGTTCGAGCTCAACTATGCGGGTGTATTTCGGGTGGAGAACTTTCCCGCCGAGCAGGTCCAGCCGGTGGTCATGATCGAGGGCCCGCGAATCCTGTTCCCGTTCGCGCGACAAATCGTCGCCGACGCGGTGCGTGGCGGGTCCTATCCGCCGCTCTTCATCGACCCGATCGATTTTCAGGCGCTCTACCTGCAGAGGCTGGCGGCAGCCGGTGGTCAATTGCAGCAGCAGACCGCCTGATCTTTCGCCGCGGCGAAGTCAGGCCGGCTGGGGCAGATAGCGAAACCAGACCGCGTCTCGACCGAGACCTTCAATATAGCGAACGTGGGCGTTCTCTTCGGCGTCCTCGATCAGAGATATCCTCTGGGGCCTCGGGCTGGACCGGGGCGCCGCCGCGACGACACGTATGTCGGCTTCTCCCGCTGCGTCGCCTAACAGGAGCGACCGCTGACGGCCTCCCGACAGCTCGCAATAGACCTCGACCAGGATCTCTGCGTCCAAGAGCGCGCCGTGGCGAACCCGCCGCGAGCGGTCGATGCGGTAACGGTCGCAAAGGGCGTCGAGGCTAGCCGGGGCTCCCGGGTGTTTTTTTCGCGCGAGCGCCAGCGTGTCGACGACCCGGTCCATGCTGAGCGTGGCCAGCCCGAGCCGCGTCAGCTCCGCATTCACGAAGCGCATGTCAAACTCGGCATTATGGATGACGAGTCGCAAGTCGCCGATGAAGGCGAGAAAGTCGTCGACGATGCTTGCGAAGACCGGCTTGTCGATGAGAGCGGCGGCGCTGTGTCCGTGGACGCGCACTGCCTCTTGCGGGACGTCGCGCTCCGGGTTGATGAGCGTGTGAAAGATCTTGCCCGTGAGGCTTTGGTGCACGATCTCGACCGCGCCAATCTCCAGCACCCGATGTCCGTCCGCGGGATCGAGACCCGTGGTTTCCGTGTCGAGCACGATTTCACGCATGGCGAGTTCGACCTCCGGCCAGCGCCGCGGTTGAGCGCATGAATTGGGCAACGATGGCGCGCGTCATCTCGAGCCTTCCGCCTGTGCCGATGACGAAGTGAGCCCGGCGCCTTTTATCGGCATCCGGCGTCTGGCGGGAAAGGATGGCCTCGAGTTTGGCCTCGGTCATGCCAGGCCGCGCCAGCGCGCGCGCGCGCTGGATGGAGGCCGGAGCGCTTACCACGATCACGAGGTCGACGCTGCCTTCTCCGCCGGTCTCGAACAGCAACGGTACGTCGACAATCGCGAGACGACGGCCCGCGGCCGCCGCCCGCTCGACAAAGCGAACGCGCGCTTGGGCCACCGCAGGATGCACGAGCCCTTCAAGGCGCTTCAGCGCCTCTGGGTCACCCAAAACCCGCGAGCCCAGGCGCTCACGATCCACCTGCCCAGAGACCATGACCCCTGGAAACGCCGCCTCGATCGCTTTCGCCCCGTCCCCGGCGTAGAAGGCGCGCACGGCCTCGTCAGAGTCGAATACAGGGACGCCAAGCTCGGCGAACATGCTGGCGACGGTCGATTTCCCCATCGCGATCGAGCCGGTCAGGCCAATGATGATCACCGCACGGCCTTATAGCTGGCGGTGACTTCAGCCTCGACCAAAGCGCGAAGCGCTGGCGTCACAACCGGACGCGCGCCGAACCAGCGCGCGAAAGCGGGTGCGGCCTGGTGGAGCAGCATGCCCAGCCCCTCAGCGACGCGCAGTCCGCGTGCTCTCGCGGCTTCGATGAGGGGGGTGCGCAAGGGAACATAGACCGCGTCGGCGACCACCGCCCGCCCCGGCAGGGCGCTGACATCCAAAGTGAGCGGCGGCTGTCCGACCATCCCGAGCGAGCTGGCGTTGACGAGCAAGTCTGCCCTGGGCAGTTCCGTCGCCAGGCCGCCCCAGGGCATTGCGACTGTCGAACCGCCAAAATGCTGGGCCAGCGTTTCCGCTCTGGACTGCGTTCGGTTGACGACCGCAATGCGCTCAAAGCCGCGCGAGACCAGAGCATAGATGATCCCGCGGGCCGCGCCGCCGGCGCCGATGATAATTGCGGATCTCTTCCGCTCGTCCCAATCGGGCGTCGTTTCATCCAGGTTGGCCAGGAATCCGGCGACGTCGGTATTGTCGCCCCACAGAAGTCCGTCTTCTCGCCATAAGGTATTGACCGCTCCCAGAGCCTGAGCGACGTCCGTCCGGCGGTCGCAAGCCTCGAAAGCGGCTTCCTTGTGAGGCGCGGTGACGTTGACGCCAAGAAATCCGTCCTTGCCGATCTTGTCGGCGAACTCCCGAAATTCTCCCGGTCGGACAGCGAACTTGTCATAAGCGCCGGGAATGCCCAGTTCGTTCAGCCAGTAACGATGGATCGTGGGCGACCGCGAGTGCTCGATCGGCCAACCGACGACGCCAGCGCGCGACGCGCTCGTTTCGATCATAGCGAGATCAGAATTCTCTTGGCGCAACCAAGCAAGGAGGCTCAACATCGGCAGTCCGAGGACAACGGAATGATCGCCTTCGATGTGCTCAAAGAGGTGAATTCCGAGACCCTCGCCCTGATAAACGCCGACGGACGTCAGCACGCCCGGCCCGGCGCGCTCGAGATAACGCGAAATCTCGCCGGGATCGAGCGCCCGCATTCGCAGGTCGGCATGATCTCTGTGGACGACCAGCGCTCGCCCAGCGCGGGCGACGCAGAAGGCCGAGGTCAGGCGATGCGTCTTGCCGGACAGCGCGGCCAGGGTTTGCGCCCCTTCGGCCAAATCGCGAGACTTGTGAAAAATCCTGCCGTCGAGCGTGAGAATCTGATCGGCGCCGATGCAGTAAGCGTCCGGACGCATCGCGCTAACCGCGAGCGCCTTGGCTTCGGCCAGTTTGATGGGCAAATCTTCGATCGACCCGTCGCCGGCGAGATAGCGATCCTCGAGTCCGCGCTCGTCGACCTTCGGCGCGACGAA
The DNA here is from genome assembly GCA_963833955.1 of uncultured Alphaproteobacteria bacterium. Lineage (GTDB taxonomy): Bacteria > Pseudomonadota > Alphaproteobacteria > Rhizobiales > Beijerinckiaceae > Roseiarcus. The sequence continues at coordinate 363,464 of CAWHZY010000011.1, forward strand.
CTCGGCTTCCAGTCCCGCCGCCGAGAGTAAAGCGCGGCGGCTTGCGCTCGCCGAAGCGAGAATCAGGGGTCCAGCGCCGCGCCATAGCGGCGGCCAGGCGGTCGTCCGCATCGCATCACCCGTTGGCGATGAATTGGAGGCGATGCTCACGATAGAGATCGAGCACCGCCGCCGCCGTCTCTTCGATCGAACGGCGCGTCACGTCGATGGCGGGCCAGCCTCGCTCCGCGAACAAGCGGCGCGAAGCTGCGATCTCCTCGGCGACCGCGATGCGGTCGACGTAATCCGTCTGCGAGTCCGCGTTGAGCGAGAGGAGCCGGTTCTGGCGGATCTGCACGATGCGATCGGCCGAAGCAATCAGGCCGACAACCAGCGGGCGGCGGAGATGGTCGATTGCTTTCGGCAATGGCAGGCGCGGAACAATGGGAACGTTGGCCGTCTTATACCCGCGATTGGCGAGATAAATGCTTGTCGGGGTCTTCGACGTGCGGCTTACCCCGAGTAAGACAATATCCGCATGCTCCAGATTTTCGGGAGACTGGCCGTCGTCATTGATCATGCTGAAGTTGAGCGCGTCGATCCTCTTGAAATAATCGGCGTTAAGCATGTGTTGCGCGCCGGCTCTTGGCGTGTAGTTCTGGCCCAAGTAGGACTTGAACAACGTCAATATCGGCTCGAGAACAGACAGGCACGGCGAGCCGGAAGCCTCGCAGCCTGCCTGAAGTCGGCTGGAAAGGTTGGAATCGACGAGCGTGAAGAGAACGATTCCGGGCGCATTCTCGATCTCGGCGATCACTCGATCGAGTTGAGACGCAGTGCGCACCAGCGGATAGACATGCTCGATCGAAGCGACGCCCTGATATTGCGCGGCAGCCGCCCGAGAGGCCGCGATCAGCGTTTCGCCGGTCGAGTCCGACACCAGATGAAGGTGGAAATAGCTGCGGCCCAACGCGGCCCCCAGAGGTCAACGACAAACGCTTATAACCAGCAGGATGGCTTGTGGACAGGCGTGTAGAATTGGGCGGCTCGGGCGTGGACGTGAGCTGCGCGCCCGGCGAAGCGCGTTTGAGGACGCACAGCCGTCGCGGTTGGGAGAAGTTAAACGCTGTGGCGAAGATCGATCTGAATTGCGGGGACAATTAGAACAAAGTGCATATGATGTTTGGAGAGGGCCGGAGTTCGTTAACGAAATCTTAACCACTGAGAGCGCCGCGGCAGCAATGTCACGGATCTGCGCGAAGTGTGACTGTTCACCGGTCTGGACGAAATCGAATCTGCGCAAACGGCCCCCCTAAAGAGAAGAATCAGTTCAGAATCTTAATTGTATCTTTTAGGGGGCCAAACCACCCCGGGGCTTGCGCTCGCACGACGCAATGCGTAACGCGCTTGGCATTCGGACGGCTGAGCTGACCGGCAGTGTGAAGCGAATTTCGAATGGTGCTTTGGGTTAAGGCTCTGCACATCATCTCCGTCATCGCCTGGATGGCCGGGATGCTCTATCTGCCGAGGCTGTTCGTCTACCATGCTCAGACGGCGAGGGGTTCGGAGGCGTCGGAAACTTTCAAGGTGATGGAGCGACGGCTCCTGAAGGCCATCGTCAATCCATCGATGGTCCTCGTCTTTTTGACCGGATTTATCCTCGTCTATCTGACGGGAGATTGGCGGGACGGTTGGTGGCAGGCGAAATTCGTTCTGGTTCTCGGCTTGGCGGGGCTGCACGGTTACTTTGCGCGCTGCGTTCGTTCTTTTGCCGAGGACGCCAATAAGCGGCCTGCCCGGTTCTATCGGGTCTTGAACGAGGCTCCCACAATACTCATGATTCTAATCGTGGTGTTAGCGGTGGTGAAGCCGTTTTGACGCCCTCCGGGTGAAAGCCCGGTCCAGCGGCACAAAATGCCTGTTGAATAATTCCGCGAACGCGACTATGAACCGGCGCCCGTGCTTTCAACCCGGGTTCCTAATAGCGGCGCCGGATCGCCCGATCCAACCTTCGCCGCGCGGCCTGACGCGACCAATCTTACCTCGAATCGTCAGCGCCATTACCCATCATGTCTAATGACTTTGCAGGTCCGAGGGACCGAAAGTCCGAGTAAAGGTCCGCCCATGCGGGAAATGAAACTCAAGGAATTAAAACAAAAATCGCCAACCGAGCTGTTGGCGTTTGCGGAAGAGAACGACGTTGAAAACGCGTCGATCATGCGCAAGCAGGAACTGATGTTCGCGATCCTCAAGCAGCTCGCCAGCGTCGAGGTTCAGATCATTGGCGAGGGCGTGGTCGAGATTTTGCAGGACGGATTCGCCTTCCTGCGATCGGCCGACGCCAACTATCTTCCAGGTCCCGACGACATTTACGTCTCCCCTTCGCAAATCAGGCGGCTCGGGCTCAGAACCGGCGATACGGTCGAGGGCGTCATCCGAAGCCCCAAGGAAGGGGAACGGTATTTCGCGCTGCTCAAATGCAACGCCATCAATTTCGAGGACCCGGAGAAGACCCGGCACAAGGTCCATTTCGACAATTTGACGCCTCTCTATCCCAATGAGCGCCTGAAGCTCGAAGTCGAGGATCCGACACGAAAGGATCTGTCGGCGCGCGTCATCGATATCGTCGCGCCGATCGGCAAGGGGCAGCGCGCCCTCATTGTCGCGCCGCCGCGCACCGGAAAGACGGTGCTCCTGCAGAACATCGCCCAGTCGGTCACCGCCAATCATCCGGAATGCTATCTGATCGTGCTTTTGATCGACGAGCGGCCCGAGGAAGTGACGGACATGCAGCGCTCGGTGAACGGCGAGGTTGTGTCGTCGACCTTTGACGAACCCGCGGTGCGGCACGTCCAGGTCGCCGAGATGGTGATCGAAAAGGCCAAGCGGCTGGTCGAGCACGGACGCGATGTCGTCATCCTGCTCGATTCGATCACCCGACTCGGGCGCGCCTACAACACGGTCGTGCCTTCGTCCGGAAAGGTTCTGACCGGCGGCGTTGACGCCAATGCGCTCCAGCGGCCGAAGCGGTTTTTCGGCGCGGCTCGGAATATCGAGGAGGGCGGCTCGATGACCATCATCGCAACCGCTTTGATCGACACCGGCTCGCGTATGGATGAAGTCATTTTCGAAGAGTTCAAGGGAACCGGCAATTCGGAAATCATCCTCGATCGAAAGGTGGCCGACAAGCGCACCTTCCCGTCGATGGACATCACCCGGTCGGGAACCCGGAAGGAAGAGCTGCTGGTGCCGCCGGATATCCTGAAGAAGATGTACGTGCTCCGGCGCATCTTAAATCCCATGGGCACGGTGGATGCGATCGAATTCCTGCTCGGCAAACTGCGTGAAACGAAGAGCAACGCGAATTTCTTCGAGTCGATGAACACCTGAGCCGCTCCAACCGGTTCTCGACTAAGTCGGATCTCCATCAGTCCCTCGAAAGGAGAGGGCGTTTCGTGTCCCAACCATCGAAGCCGACTCTCGGCGATCTGAGAGTGGAGATCGATCGCATCGATTTGCAGATGCACGAGCTCCTCATGGAGAGAGGGCGCGTCATTGATCAATTGATTGAGATCAAAGCCCGTCAGGGCGGCGGCTCGGCGTTTCGCCCCGCACGGGAAGCCTCGATGATGCGGGCGCTTGTGGAGCGCCATCGGGGTCTTCTGCCGCTCGACACGGTCGAGGGCATCTGGCGGGTGATTATCTCCACCTTCACTTATGTCCAGGCGCCGTACAGCGTCCATGTCGACGTGTCCGGGGGCGACGCCGCGATGCGGGATTCGGCGCGTTTTCACTTCGGGTTCACGACCCCCTGCGTCCCGCATTTCGGGGCCGGCGTGGTCATCCGGGCGGTCGCGGGATCCGTCGGCGATCTGGGCATGTTCGCTGTCGACGGCGGACCCGGGGCCGGCGCCTGGTGGACCAACCTCGCTTCACCGGACGCCCCGAAGATCATCGCGCGGTTGCCGTTCGTCGAGCGCGCCGACCATCCCGCGGGCATGCCGGTGTTCGTGATCTCGAAGCCATTGGTCGATGGGACGGCGCGCGACGTCGTGCTCGAATCGGTCACCCTCGATCGATGGCGCCCGGACATCCCGCACGCCCTGCGCAAGATCGGAGCCGAAGCGATCGGCTCCGCGGCCACCGGAATGGGGCTGGCCCTTCTTGTCGCGCGCCCCGGCGGTATCGCGCCAGATGCCGCAAGCGACGCTCTGCGGTCGGCCGGCGCCGCTGACGTTCGCGCTTCGGAGATTGGCGCGCACGCGGATCGAATTGACGCCTCGGCGTTGCGCGAGAGCGCGAATTGAGGCTAATCGGACCTCGCCATGACCTCCAATGTTCCAGTACGCCCTCAGCCCAGGGCGGCGATCCTCGAAATCGACCCCTATGTGCCAGGCAAGAGCCGGGTTCCGGGCCTGGACAAAGTTCACAAGCTTTCGTCCAACGAGTTCCCGCTCGGTCCGTCGCCAAGGGCGGTCGAAGCCGTCAAGGCGTTGGCCGAGAAGCTGGAACTCTATCCGGACGGCGCCTCGACGGCGCTGCGGGAGGCGATCGGCCGGCGCCACGGCCTCGATCCGTCCCGGATCATCTGCGGCAACGGCTCCGATGAGCTCCTGGCGCTGCTCGCGCATGTCTTCGTGCATCCTGGCGAGGAAGGCCTCTACAGCCAATATGGCTTTCTGACCTACCCGATCTGCATCCGCGCCGCCGGCGGCGTCCCGGTCGTCGCGGAGGAGACGGACAGAACGGTCAGCGTGGACGCGATCCTCGAAAAGGTGAGCGCCCGGACGAAAATCGTCTTTCTCGCCAACCCGAACAATCCGACCGGGACCTACATTCCGTTCTCGGAGGTGAAGCGTCTGCACGAGGGCCTTCCGCCGCACACGCTCCTGGTGATCGACGCGGCTTACGCCGAATATGTGACCCGGAACGACTATGCGGCGGGCATCGAACTGGCTTCGACGGCGGACAACGTCGTCGTGACCCGGACCTTCTCGAAGATCCATGGGCTGGCGGGCTTGCGCATTGGCTGGGGCTATGGATCGGCGCACATCATCGATGCGTTGAACCGGGTTCGGGGGCCCTTCAATCTGAACGGAGCGGCGCAGGCAGCCGGCGTCGCGAGCCTCGAAGACGCGACGCATATTGATGGCGCAATCGCGCACAATGCGCTCTGGCTTCCCTGGCTCGCCGAAGCGATCGCCGACCTGGGAATCGGGGTCACGCCAAGCGTCGGAAATTTCCTGCTGCTGACCTTCCCGAAGGAAGCGGGCCGGACTGCTGCGGACGCAGACGCGTTCCTGAGCGCGCGGGGGTTCATTCTTCGGGCGGTCGCGGCCTATGGCCTGCCCCAGTCTTTGCGTCTCACGGTTGGCGGCGAGGAGGCCAACCAGGGCGTGGTTGCTGCGCTTGCCGAGTTCATGCGAGGCAAAGGTGATTGAACGGCTGGGCGCCCCCCTCGCCGAGCCGATCTTCGAAGAGTTAGCGATTATCGGCGTCGGGCTGATCGGCTCTTCGATCGCTCGCGCCGCGCGCCACCGCCGTGCCGCCCGGCGCATCGTACTTGCCGACTCGTCCGTTGCGGTTCTGGAGCGCGCGAAGGCGCTGGGGCTTGGCGACCTCGTCACCGACGATCTGGCTCGCGCCGCGAGCAGCGCGGATTGCGTCATTCTCTGCGCGCCAGTCGGCGCCAACGAGGCGATCGGGTGCGCCATCGCGCCCGCGCTCAAGCAAAGCGCCATCGTCTCGGACGTCGGTTCGGTCAAAGGCGCTGTCATCGCGGCGCTGGCGCCTGTGCTGCCTGGTCATGCGCGCCTTGTGCCGGCGCATCCGGTCGCGGGAACGGAGTACTCCGGCCCGGACGCTGGATTCGCGAGCCTGTTCGTCAACCGCTGGTGCATCCTCACGCCCCCGGAAGGGACGGACGATGAGGCGGTCGACAAGCTGCGGACGTTCTGGCAGGCGTTGGGATCTCACGTCGAGACCATGAGCGCCGCGCACCACGACCTGGTGCTCGCGATCACGAGCCACGTGCCCCATCTCATCGCCTATAACATCGTCGGCACCGCGGCCGATCTCGAAGAGGTAACCCGCTCGGAGGTCATCAAGTTCTCGGCCGGCGGATTCCGTGATTTCACGCGGATCGCGTCTTCCGATCCGACGATGTGGCGCGACGTCTTCCTTCACAACAAGGAAGCCGTGCTGGAGATGCTTGGCCGGTTCAACGAGGACCTGACGGCGCTGCAGAGAATGATCCGGCGTGAGGATGGCGACGGGCTGTTCGCCTTGTTCACGCGGACGCGCGCGATAAGGCTCGGAATTGTCGCGCAGGGTCAGGAAACGGCGGCCCCCGATTTCGGCCGGCGCGCGGCGGAGACGGACGAGCCGGTTCCGTGACGCCGACCGACGCGGACGCGGCTGATCCAGACGGCAGCCTCTGGGTGTTCGGCTACGGGTCGCTGATGTGGCGGCCCGGATTCGCCTATGCGCGACGCTGCAAGGCGTTGTTGCGCGGCTGGCGCAGAAGCCTGTGCGTCTACTCCCATGTTCATCGCGGCTCGCCCGACCGGCCAGGACTTGTGTTGGGGCTGGATCGAGGCGGCGCCTGCCAGGGAGTGGCTTTCGAAGTCGACGCCGCGCGGCGCGAGCCAACGATCCGCTATCTTCGGGAACGCGAGCAAGTGACCTCGGTCTATCTCGAACGGGTCGCCCCGGTGACGCTCGAAGGCGGCGACCGCGTGCTTGCTCTCACTTACGTCGCAGACCGGCTGCACGACCAGTATGCCGGACGGCTCGATCGCGAGGCGATGCTCGAACATGTGCGCGCCGGCCGAGGGCAGTTCGGGGGCAATACAGAATATGTCCTTGAAACCTACGATCACCTGCGCGAGATCGGAGTGCGCGACAGTGATCTCGAATGGCTGAGCGCCAAACTCCGAGCCTGAGCGGCTGAGGCCCTTAGGCCTGGGCGATCGCCAGATCGGCGACGGTCGCTGCCCGTTCCAAAGGGGACGTGGCTAGCAAATGGAAGTGGAACTCAAGGCCTGGACCAAAAGCCCGCAGCTCGCGTTGAGCTCTTTCGACGACCGGTTCCGGAAAAGGTCCCGTCTCGCGCACCGAAACGACGCGCCTCTGCCCCGTCATGTCGCGGACTACGGTCATGAGCACGGCGTCGCGAAAAGCCGGACATTCCGAGGCCGGATAGACCGAGAAGACATAGCGCCGCCCGGACAGGCCGATCCAAGAACAAAATCGGGACGAGATCGGCATGCCCTCGAGCGCAGCCAGCGAGGAGCCGCTGCGGTCGCCCTGACGATCGCTCATTGCGGCGGTCCAACCGGCCGCGGGTGCTTCCGAGACCCCGTTTGCTCGGTCGATCGTTCCATCCTCGTATGCCAGCGTCATCGCCCGACCCTGATTATTCCATGAACGTAAGTAGAACAAAGCAAGATCTTCGTCAAGCCGAACGTAACGTTTCCTCGTCGCTATTCGCGCCTTCCGCAATGACAGCCGCAAGTGATGGATCCTTGTCTACCGCTTCCGCATTGAGGCGGTCGCAGGCCGTCTCAATCGTCGACTGCAGGCGTTTGTTGAATGCGACGCGGTCGAGACCAGGCTCGATAACGGGCAGATATTCGATGACCGCGATGCCGGGCCGGCGCAGGAAGCCGCGGCGCCGCCAGAACAGCCCGGTGTTGACGGCGACCGGAAGGCAAGGGACGTTCGCCGCCGCGTAGAGCGCCGCGACGCCGTGCTTGTACACTGGCGGGGCTCCTGGCAGTCGCCGCGTTCCCTCCGGGTAAATGAACACCTGTCGTCCGGCGGCGAACACAGGCTTCGCGGCGCCGGCGATTTGTTGAAGAGCCTGCCGCCCCCGCCCGCGGTCAATCGCGATCTGTTGCGAAACGATGAGGTACTGGCCGAACAGCGGGAACATAGGTCAGCTGGCGCTTGAGGATGATGGCGAAGTCGGGGGCGTATTTGAGCAGCGCGAAGGTTTCCAGAAACGATTGATGCTTGGCGGCGATCAAGACCGCCCCGGGCGGGATATTCTCGACGCCGCGATATTCGAGCTTGAGCCCGCAGATCGCTTCCAGAAGCCAGACGGAGATCGCGCCCCACAGCCGTGCGAGAGCAAAGATCGCGCGCCGGCCGAACAAGATGGTCGGCAGGCCGACGATCATCAGAACCACCAGGTTCAGGTAGAAGAGCGCGTTGAAAAGCAGCGATCGCGTTGCGAGCATGGCAGCCGTCGGAGGTTCGCGGAAAAGAATCGCCGCGTGTCTATTGCAACGATTGCAAATGGCGCATGACGATCTCGCGCGAAAGAAGACCGGTCAGCAAGGTAACTGCGGCGCATACGATAACAAGCGCCAGATAGCCCGAGGAGCCGAGCGCGAACGAGCCGAACATCGCCGCGATCTCGTCTCCGCCGGGAGAATGCGCCCACCAGAAGGACAGAACCGAGGCGAGCGCGAAGAAAGCAATCGCCGCGACGCCGCCGATCATGGCGCCGCGAAGGCCCAATCGACGAAAATGGCCTTGGAACTCCTTGGCGATGAAGGCGTTGGAGGCGCCCACGAGGTGAAGGACCTCGATGATTTCCCGATTGCCCGCCATCGCGCCGCGGGTGGCGAACCCGATCGCCGTGCCCATCGCCACGATCATCAGGACGAAGAGAGCGGCCGCGAGAACGACGACAGCATCGGCCATGGCGCCGAGGCGCGCCGCCCACATCCGATGGTCGTCAAGATCGGCCTGGGGAACGGCCGCGGCGAGCGCTGAACGCAACGTCGCGAGGTCCTCGGAGCGCTGGCCGCGAAGTTGGACAACGATAAGCCGCGGGACGGGCAGCTGACTGAGGTCGAGCCCGGCGCCGAGCCATGGCTCGAGAAGCTTCTCCGATTCGGCCTTTGAATAAGCGTGCGCGGATTCGACCTCGGGGGCCCGGGTGGCGATGGCGACGGCTTTGGCGACGAGGCTTTCGACATCGTCACCAGGTCCCGGTTTCACCTGGATCGTGGCTTCGCGCAGCACATCCGAGCGCCAGGCTTGCGAAGCGTGGGCGACCAGGAGCGCTGCGCCCGCGGTCAGGCACGCGAGAAATGTCATGATCGCAATGACGACGACCAGTGCGCGGCCGGCGACTGAGTCCCGGGGTATGAGCGGCGCATTGGTCTTGAACGACGCGTCCGCCTCCACGGCGAGAAGAGGCTCGACGATCGGTTCGTTCATGACGGCAACCCGTCAAAAATCGTCAGTTTGCTGTCGCCGACCACCAGCCGGCGGGCGAAGCCGAATTGATCCATGAGCTGGAGATCATGCGTTGCGATGACGACCGCCGTGCCAAGCCGGTGCAGCTCTACGAACAGCCGCAGAAGACGGCGCGCGAGGCCAGGATCGACGTTGCCCGTCGGCTCATCCGCCAGCAACAATTCCGGGCGCACGATCAATGCGCGAGCGATCGCGGCGCGCTGCTTTTCGCCTCCGGAAAGCACAGGCGGAGACGCGTTCATCCGATCGCCGAGACCGACCCAGCGCAAAAGCTCGACCACCTCAGCCCGATAGCTGGATTCCTCGCGGCCCATCGCCCGCAAGGGCAGCGCCACGTTCTCATATGTCGTGAGATGGTCCAGGAGACGAAAATCCTGAAAGACGGCGCCGATCCTCCGTCTCAGCGTCGTCAAGCCGTCCTTGGTCAGCGCCGCCGAATCTTGACCAAAGACGCGGATCGTTCCCCGCGTCGGCCGAAGGGAGAGCAACATCAACCGCATGAGGGTTGTCTTGCCGGCGCCCGACGGGCCGGTGAGGAACTGAAAGCTTTGCGGTTCGACGGAAAAATTAAGATCGCCGAGCACCTCCGGTCCCATGCCGTAGCGCAAACCGACGTTTTCGAACCGTATCAACGCGATCCCCGGGACGGCGCGGGTTGGCCGCTTAACGCGCCTTTAACTGTGTTTCGACCCAAATGCCACCGTCGGCTCTTCCATCGGAGCAGCAAGGTCCGCCGCGATGACTCTAGACCACAAGTTCGGCTCAGTTTGCGATCAAAATTTTCGACGGTCGCGTTGGTGGGCTCACGGGGTCGTGACCCCGGCTTTTGTCCTTGCCGGCCTGGTGATGATGGTCGCGACAGCGATTGCGGCTCGGGCGGCGATCGTGTCGCTCGCGCCGACAACCGCGACCCTTTATGCCGGCATCGGACTGCCGGTGAACCTTAGCGGCCTGTCGATTGCCAAAGTTCGTGTGACGGTTGCGCAGAAAACGGAAGGTCCGGGCGAGCTCCTGATCACAGGCGAGATTGAGAATTTGCGTGACGGAAAGACCTCTGTGCCGGATCTGCACCTGGCGCTCCGTGGCGAAGATGGGCGCGACATTTATGTCTGGACGGCGAAGGCGCCGAAGATCAGCCTCAACGCACGCGAGCGCGTCCCATTTCGGGCCCGATTGGCGGCCCCCCCAGCCGGCGTTCGCGACGTTCTGGTAAAATTCGACGAGCCGGGAGATAAAGGAGGACAGTTCACAGAGACTCCCTCATGAGCGGCGAAAGACAGGTCAAGGTCCTCTACGACGAGCGCACGATCGCCGAACGAACGGAGGTGTTGGCTCGAGAGATTGCCGCAGCCAAGCCGAAGGACCTGCTTGTCGTCGCGATCCTCAAAGGCTCGTTCATGTTCGCGGCCGACCTGCTGCGCGCCCTGCATCGGGCAGGGCTCGAGCCGCAGGTCGAGTTCTTTCATCTGTCGAGCTATTTGGCCGGGACCGTCTCGAGCGGCACGGTGAAGATCCTTCGTGACATCGAATCCTCGGTCCGCGACCGCGACGTCCTGCTTGTTGACGATATTCTCGAATCGGGCCGGACGCTGGCCTTCGCCAAGGATCTTCTGGCGGCCCGCGGCGCCCGGCGGGTTCTCGTCTGCACAATGTTGGAGAAACCCGGCAAGCGGGTCGTTGAAATTGGCGCCGACTTCGTCGGCTTTGCCTGCCCCGATGTTTTTGTCGTCGGATATGGCATGGACGTCGCCCATTCCTATCGGGAATTGCCTTTCATTGGCCGTGTCGTGACTGCGCAGGACGCGAGCGAAGTGGAAGCTGCAATTCCGGAAACCGCTACGCGTGCTTGAGAGTCGTTTTCAGTCTTTCGTGGCGTTGGGCGATCCTTCGCATGGGCGCGCTCGCGTGGAGCCAGTTGCGCGCCGAACTGGCGAAGCTGGGGCTCGCTGGATTCATCGTGCCCCGCGCGGATGACCACCAGAACGAATACGTGCCCGCCAACGCCGAGCGGCTGAGATGGCTGACCGGATTCGCCGGCTCGGCCGGGCTCGCATTGATCCTGAAGGATTCGGCGGCGCTGTTTGTCGACGGCCGATACACGGAGCAGGTGAAGAGCGAGGCGGACGCGTCGGTGTTCGAATTCCGCCGCGTCCCGGAGGAGCCACCGAGTGAATGGATCGCCAGCCAACTCAAACAGGGCGACAAGCTTGGTTACGACCCGCGACTTCACACGCCCGAAGCAGTCGCGCGCTACGCGGCCGCGTGTGAGAAAGCAGGCGCCAGTCTGATCCCTGTCGACTCGAACCCGATTGACGCGATCTGGCCTGATCGGCCGCCAGCGCCGTTGGGCGCGATTGTCCCGCACAAGCTGCGGTTCGCGGGCGAAGGCGTCCCCAGGAAAATCGCCCGCGTGCGCCAGGCCCTGGGGTCGTCGCACGGTCTTCTGATCAGCGATCCTCACAATCTGGCGTGGCTGTTCAATATCCGCGGCTCAGACGTCTCTTACACGCCGCTGCCGATCGGCTGGGCCTATCTGCCGCTTAAGGGCCGTCCGGTCGTGTTTCTCGACGGAAGAAAACTTTCGCCGGCGACCCGCCAAAGTCTTACTCGCCATGCGGACGTGCTCGAGCCGGACGCTCTGTTCGGGTACGTCGAGGATCTGGGCCGGCACGGCGAACGCGTCGCCTTCGACGCGGCGACCGTCCCGGCGTACCTGACCCAGGCGATCGAGCGAGCGGGCGGCAAGGCCGAGATCGGCGCCGATCCGATCACGCTCATGAAGGCGAAGAAAAATCCGGCTGAGCTCGCGGGCGCGCGCGCCGCGCATGAGCGGGACGGCGCGGCGATGGCCAATTTTCTTAGCTGGTTCGCGGGCGAGGCGCCGCGAGGCCGCCTCACTGAAATCGACGCCGTCAAAGCTCTGGAGACGTTTCGCCGAGCGAGCCCTGCGCTCAAGGACTTGTCGTTCCCGACGATTGCCGGCGCTGGACCCAATTCAGCCATCCCTCACTATCGGGTCAGCGAAGAATCCAACCGGAAAATCGAGCGCGGCATCTTTCTCATCGACAGCGGCGCGCAATACGAAGACGGCACGACCGACATCACGCGCACGATCGCTGTCGGGCGCCCGAGCGCGCTCATGCGTGACCGCTTCACCCGTGTGCTGAAAGGTCACATAGCGGTCGCCCGCGCCGTTTTCCCGCCCGGAACGAACGGCGCCCAGATCGACGCGCTGGCGCGCGCCGCGCTTTGGCGAGCGGGCCTCGATTTCGATCATGGCACGGGGCACGGCATCGGCTCGTATCTCTCGGTCCACGAAGGTCCCCAGCGCATCGCCAAGACCGGAACCGCCGCGCTCGCGCCGGGCATGATCGTCTCCAATGAGCCCGGCTATTACGCGGCGGGCGCGTTCGGTATCCGGATCGAGAACCTGCTCGTGGTCGAGGAGCGCGCGATCGCCGGCGGCGAGCGGCCGATGCTTGGGTTCGAGACGCTCACCCTCGCGCCGATCGACCTCACCCTGATCGAGCCAAAGCTGCTGGACTCCGACGAGATCGCCTGGCTCGACGGCTACCACGCCCGCGTGCGCAAGGTGCTCTCGCCGCGGGTCGACGCCTCGACCCGGCGCGGGCTCGCCAAGGCGACGCGTCGTCTTGCCGCGCCGAAACGGTCCGCCTCTTCCTGAGCCGCCTACTTGCCCCCGGCTCCCCGCGCGCTGGAAGATCGGCTCGCAAGTTAGCGAGTCGGTTTTGAGCGATTCCAACGGTTTGCGGGCTGATTAACGAGTAGGCGTTGAAAGCCCTGGGGTGGTCGGTCCAGAAGCCGCGGCCGCGCAACCCGAAGGCCGCCACCGAAGCCGAGCAGGAGGCGTTCAAAAAAAAGTCGCCGAGGTCGTCGCGCAAGAAGCGCAAGCCCATCCGGGCGTTCCTGTCGAAGCCTTTGCGACAGACGAACACCGGCTTGGCCTGAAGCCGGTCGTGCGTCGGGTTTGGGCGCCAATCGGCGTGCGCCCCATCGCTCCAGGCCATCACCGCTTCGAATGGCTCTATGTCACGGCTTTCGTTTCGCCGGCGACCGGCGAGTGCTTCTGGTACATTTCCAACGGCGTCTCGAAGCCGTTCTTCGAGGCTCTGTTGGCGGCTTTCGCCGAAGAAGCCGGAGCGGGCCGAGATCGGATCGTCGTCCTCGTCCTCGACAACGCCGGTTGGCATGGCGAAGCCAATCTGAAAATCCCCGACGGCATCCGGCTTCTCTTCCTTCCGCCCTACACTCCCGAGCTTCAACCCGCCTCACTTTCTCGGCTCGCAAGCCAAAGCCTCATTCGCGCGCCGACCCTATGCAGCGCCCAAGGCGCATGGGCCATAAGTTCTGAAAAACAATAGCACGCTTCACCCGGCTCGGCAAGAAATTGTCTATCCAGAAATTGTCTATCCTACCGAACCGCCATTCCCGACTGAGCGCCTCAGCCGCTCGCGGGTTCGCCGCGTAGCTCGCGCAGATGCGTGACGAGCCCAGCCGTCGACGCGTCCAACTCTGAGATGGCCGCGGCCGCGTCTGAGACAATCGGCGCGAGGCTCGACGCCAGCTCCTTGCCGAGTTCGACGCCCCACTGGTCGAACGAGTTGATGTCCCAGACCGCGCCCTCGGTGAACACCTTGTGCTCATAAAGCGCGATGAGCCGGCCGAGCATGCGCGGGTCGAGATGGCGGTAGAGGAACGTGCTCGTCGGACGGCTGCCGGAAAAGCTCTTGTGAGGCGCGAGGCGAATGGCGTCCGCTTGGCTTGCGCCCTGCTTCATGGTCAGCGCCTCGGCTTCCGCCGGGGTGCGGCCACGCATCAGCGCTTGCCCCTGCGCGAAGCAATTGGCGACCAGGAGATCGTGATGATGCGCGTCGGCGTCGGTCGGCTTCGCGGCGATGAGGAGGTCGAGCGGAATGATCTCCGTTCCCTGGTGGATGAGCTGGAAAAAGGCATGCTGGCCGTTGGTGCCGGGCTCGCCCCACACCACCGGGCCGGTCGCCGTATTGGCCGGCGAACCGTCGAGCTGGACATGCTTGCCGTTGCTCTCCATCTGCAATTGCTGGAGATAAGCGGGAAAGCGCCCGAGCCGCTGGTCGTAGGGGATCACGGCGTGGGTGGCGTGGCCGAGGACGTTTCGGTTCCAGACGCTGAGCAGCCCCATCAGGATCGGGATGTTCCGCTCGATCGGCGCTTCGCGGAAGTGCTGGTCGATCTCATAGCCGCCGCGGAGAAACTCGTTGAAGCGGTCCGGCCCGATCGCGATTGCAAGCGGCAAGCCGATGCTGGACCAGACCGAGTAACGGCCGCCGACCCAATCCCAGAAGCCAAACACCCGGGTCGGCTGGATGCCGAATTGCGCCACCTTGTCGAGCTGCGTCGAGACGGCGGCGAAATGGTCGCCGACCGCCGCTTCGCCCACACCCTGCGCGATCCAGGCGCGAGCGGTCGCGGCGTTGGTCATCGTCTCCTGAGTGGTGAAGGTCTTCGATGAGACGATGAACAGCGTCCGCGACGGGTCGAGCCCGCGCAACGTGTCGCCAATGTCCGCGCCATCGACGTTGGAGACGAAGTGGCTGCGCAATTGCGGCGGCGCGAAGGGCGCCAACGCGCGGGTGGCCATTGCGGGGCCGAGGTCTGAGCCGCCAATGCCGATATTGATGACGTCGGTCATCGGCTGGCCGAGCGCGCCGCGCACGCGTCCCTCGCGCACGTCCGCGGCAAAGCTCAGCATTTTTTCCCGCGTGCCGATGACCTCGGGCATCACGTCCTTGCCGTCGACCAGGATCGGCTTGCCGTCGAAATTGCGCAAGGCGGTGTGCAGGACGGCGCGCTTCTCGGTGGTGTTGATTTTCTCACCGGCGAACATCGCCTCACGCTTGGCTTCGACCTTGGCGGCCTTGGCGAGTTCGACGAGCGCGCTGAGGATGGGGGCGTCGATGCGCTGCTTCGAGTAATCGAACAGGAGATCGTCGAGGGTGACGCTGAACTGCTTGAACCGGGCCGGATCGTCGGCGAATTCCGCTCTCGCCGCGCGCGCGAGCACGCCGTCGCGCAGGCCGGTCAGTTTCGCCAATGCCGCTAGTGTCGCCTGGGTCGCCATAGCCCTTTTCCTCATCCACGCTTGCCGTTAAGCAGGACGCCGCCGCGTCCGGATCCATTCATATGCCGCCCCTCCTACAATTGCGAGACACTGGCCTCACGCTAGGCGGCGCGCCGCTTTTGGACGGGGCGGAGCTGTCGATTTCCGCTGGCGACCGGATCGCCGTGGTCGGGCGCAACGGATCGGGCAAATCGACCCTGTTTCGCATCGCCGCGGGCCAAATAACGGCTGACCGGGGAAGCCGCTTCGTCCAGCCTTCGGCGCGCCTCGCCTATCTGCCGCAGGAGCCGGACATGTCCGGCTTCGCCACCACGCTCGACTATATCCTGGCCGGGCTTAGCGATTTCGACGATCCCTATGCGGCGCGATCCATGATGGCCGACCTCGGGGTGGATCCGGACGCCGATCCCAGCCGTCTCTCCGGCGGCGAAGCGCGCCGCGCGGCTTTGGTCAGGATCTTGAGCCCGGAACCCGAGATCCTGCTGCTCGACGAGCCGACCAATCATCTCGATCTGGTCGCGATCGAGTGGCTCGAGGCGCATCTTGCGAACATGCGTTCGGCGCTGGCGCTGATCAGCCACGACAAGCGGCTGCTTGCCGATTTGACCCGCGCCACGATCTGGCTCGATCGCGGCCGCACGCGGCGCCTCGATCAGGGCTTCGGCGCGTTCGAGGCCTGGCGCGACGTGAAGCTCGAGGAGGAGGAGCTCGAGCGCCACAAGCTCGACCGCAAGATCGTCAACGAAGAGCATTGGATGCGCTACGGCGTCACAGCGCGCCGCAAGCGCAACATGCGGCGTGTCGGGGAGCTTGCCGACCTCAGACGCGAGCGACGCGAAGCCCTGCGGTCGGTCGGCGTCGCCGCCATGATCGCGCAAGACACGAAAGCGTCGGGCGCGCTGGTGATCGACGCGGAGAAGATCAGCAAATCTTACGGCGATCGCGAAATCGTGCGCGACTTTTCGATGCGGGTCATGCGCCGCGACAGGATCGGAATCGTCGGGGCCAACGGCGCGGGAAAGACGACGCTCATCAATCTCCTAACCGGCGCCCTTGAACCGGACTCAGGATTGGTGCGGCTGGGCGCGAATGTCACGATGGCCTCTCTCGATCAGCAGCGCGCGTCGCTCGAGCCGACGACGACGCTCGTGGATGCGCTCACCGGCGGCGGCAGCGACTACGTGACGATCAACGGCGAACGGCGCCATGTCATGGGCTACATGCGCGACTTCCTGTTTCCGCCCGAGCAGGCGCGAACGCCGATCGGCAAATTGTCCGGCGGGGAGCGCGGACGGCTGATGCTCGCCAGAGCGCTCGCGAAGCCGTCCAATCTGATGGTTCTCGACGAGCCGACCAACGATCTCGACATCGAGACGCTCGATCTCCTGCAGGAGCTGCTCGGCGAATATGCCGGCACGATCCTTATCGTCAGCCACGACCGCGATTTTCTCGACCGGGTCGCGACGTCGGTCGTTGTCGGCGAGGGGGATGGGCGCTGGGTCGAATATGCGGGCGGCTATTCGGACATGGTCGCCCAGCGCGGCTATGGCCTCGCCGGTCCTCTCGCTGTCCCGGTTCAGGCGGCTGAGAAGGCGGACAGACAGCAGGCCGAGCGGGCAGCGCCGAAGCGCAAGCTGGGGTTCAACGAGAAGCGGGCGCTGGAGACTCTGCCGGGACGGATTGAGAAGCTTCGCGCCGATCTTGGCGGGCTGGAGCGCAAGCTCGCCGACGCTGACTTTCCGGCCCGTGAGCCTAGCTGCGTTCGCGTCCGCGACCAAGGCTTATGCGGAATTGCGCGACGCGCTGACCGGGGCTGAGGACGAGTGGCTGGGGCTGGAGATCCTGCGCGAGGAGCTCGAGCAGCAGTAGCGGGCTTCAGTTCGAGAATTGCCGGCCTTCCAACCGCTCGAGAAGTTCGATCGCATCGCGCGTCGAGAGGATTACCGCGCGAGACTGGGCGATCGAATCCTCGATTTCAACGACCAGGCGCCGAAGAAGAGTGAGCGGCTCGATCCTCGATGGGCGACCCGCAAAAGTGGGGATCGGAATTCGCTGAACGAGCTTGGGCCATTCGTTCCTCCAGCGGGGAAGGCGGCCGTGCAACCCAGACGGCGCAAAATGGTCCAATTCCATGCCGGCGCGCTGGGGAAAGGTGACAGGGTTAATGCTTCGCTAATCCCCTCGATGCTGGATCGAGCCAACCGAAGGCTTGGCGTTATATGAGCGACAATCTGGCTCTTATAGCGTCGGGTACCGGTTGAATGTCGGTAAAGCCGTCCTGGCCGGCCTTGTGCCGGCCATCCACGCGGCCGCCGCGACGAATCTCTCCGCTGCTAGGACTTCCGTAGTTCAGAGGCTCATGACGAGGCTGCAATGTTCTCGTGGATGGCCGGGTCGAGCCCGGCCATGAGGGAAAAACAGAATACGATCTCCACGCCCCGGGCCTAACGCGTTTAAGAGCCGACAATTTATTGCTGCTAATCCGAAAGCGAGGTAAGCTAGACCTATGAGCAATTCAGTATCTACGCGCCCCAGAAGTGAGTCCGCCTTCAGGTTGCGAGCGAAGAATGGGGGAAAAGGCTCGGAAAATAGTTTTGCCGATTATATCCGCGTAACCCATTGATAAGTCTCGTTTCGGACGAGAGATTCCAAGGAAATCCAAGGAAATCCAACGGTCGATAATCGGGGATTTCGCGGCGAATAGGCGACGCGCCAAGAAAATCCAAACCGATCGGCTGGACGCCAATAGCACAGAAATAAACGGTGTTAGTCCTCAGAAAGGGCCTCAGCGTCTCCCGCCCCGCTGCCGCGAGGCGAGCGCCCAGAGCGCGCGGGTGGCCAGAACCTCGGCGAGTCGGGTTTCGGTCCGAACGCGGGCGCTCGCCTGCCGGACAGCGGGCAGGCGCTCGGCGATCGACCCTGTCGTCCAACGCTCGGCCTGTTTGGCCAGCGCGCGCCGCGCCGACATCGGCAATTTCACGAACAAGGCCTGGCACGCGGCCTCGAACGGCCGGCCCTGATCCATTTCCAGCCTGAGCCGGTGCAGGAGCGTCAGCCGGGCGACCAGCCGGATCATCAGATAATCCGCATCGCCCCCGTCGTGGAAGAACCGAGCGACCGCCGTCTCGACCGCGGGGAGATCGCCAAGGAGCGCCTGGTCGATGACTTCGTCGAGGTTGGACGGGGCGGCGTCTGCGACAATCGCCTCCACGTCTTCCGCGGTGATTTGCGACTGACCCTGCGCGTAGAGCATGAGCTTCGTGATCTCGCCGCGCGTCGTCCGGCGGTCGGCGCCGACCATGTGGACGAGCGCCGCCCGCGCGTCGGGCGCGATCGCCAGCCCCGCGGCGCGGGCTTCCGCATTGATGAGGGCTTCGAGAGTGCTCGCATCGTCGGCATAGCACTCGATCGACGCCCGCGCGGGCGAACTCTCGAACGCGGCCCTTAAAGCGGTTCCCTTCTTGAGCTGTCCAGCCTTGATGACAATCGTGCAGTCCGTCGGCGGGCGGGCGAACAGAGGCTCGAGCGCCGGCAAGAGATCGCGCCCCTGCATGTCGATCCAGATCGCCCGGTCGCCCCCGAACATCGAGATCGCATAGGCTTCATCGGCGAGCACGCCCGGATCGCGGGCGACCGCATCGCCCTCGAGGCGCATAAGGCGCATCGGGTCCGAAATCGTCGCCGATCCGGCTGCGAATGATCGCCTTCACACGTTCGTGCGTAAGCCCTTCGTCGAGCCCGTGAACCAGGCAGAAGCGAATCTCCTTCGGCAATCGCTGGATGAAGCCGTCAGCGGCGGCGCTGCTCACGATGCTCATTGGCTCGCCCGGGTCGCGGGATGGCTTTTTGGCTCCGCCGCCGCCGGGAGAGATGCGCCCGTCGGCTTTACCCTCGCCCAAACCGATGGTCTTGCGGCCAAGTCAGGCTTTCGCGCGACTAGGAAATCGTCTAGCACACGACCTCGCTTCCCCCTGACATAACGTGACGGACCATGGCGACTTTCAAGCTCCTGCTCTTTCCTGGCGATGGCATCGGCCCCGAGGTTATGGCCGAACTCGAGAAGATTATCGATCATTTCAACAGCGAGGGCGTCGCCAAATTCGAGATCGAGAAAGGCTTGGTCGGCGGCGGCGCCTACGACACGCATGGGAAGGCGATCGCCGACTCGGACATGGAGCTTGCGCAATCGGCCGACGCGATCTTCCTGGCGGCCGTCGGCGGTCCCAAGTGGGACGGCGTTCCCTATGACGTTCGCCCCGAGGCGGGACTGTTGCGCCTGCGCAAGGAGCTCGGCCTTTACGCCAATCTGCGGCCGGCGATCTGCTACCCGGCGCTCGCCTCGGCCTCGTCGCTGAAGCCCGAAGTGGTCGAGGGCCTCGACATCATGATCGTGCGCGAGCTCACCGGCGGCGTCTATTTCGGCGAGCCCAAAGAAATCAAGGACCTTGGCAACGGTCAGCGGCGCGCGATCGACACTCAGGTCTACGACACCTACGAGATCGAGCGGATCGGACGGACGGCCTTTGAGCTGGCGCGCAACCGCGGCAACAAGGTCACCTCCGCCGAGAAGCGCAACGTGATGAAGTCCGGCGTGCTCTGGAACGAGGTGATGACCGCCTTGCACAAACGTGAGTTTTCGGACGTCAAGCTCGAGCATCAGCTCGCCGACGCGCTTGGCATGCAGCTTGTCCGCTGGCCGAAGCAATTCGATGTGATCGTCACCGACAATCTGTTCGGCGACATGCTGTCCGACGTGGCGGCGATGTTGACGGGCTCGCTTGGCATGCTGCCCTCTGCCTCGCTTGGCGACGTCGATCCGAAGACCGGCCGGCGCAAGGCGCTGTACGAGCCGGTTCACGGATCGGCCCCGGACATCGCCGGCAAGGGAGTGGCCAACCCCATTGCAATGATCGGGTCGTTCGGCATGGCCTTGCGCTATTCCTTCGGACTTCATGGCGCCGCCGACCGGCTCGACGCGGCAATCGCCGGCGTGCTCGCCGCCGGGTTCCGAACCGCCGACATCCGTGGAGAAAACGGCGCCACGGTGTCGACCAGCGAAATGGGCGACGCGATCGTCAAGGAGCTAGCGCAACAGGCCTCCGAAAGCGTCACCGACGAAGAGAACTAGGGGCTTTCCAAGCCGGGAGGCTCAAGCGTCCGTCGGCCGAAGCGGCGTCGCGCCACGAACGATGCGCTTGCATCCGCCGTTCTTCCTCTATAACAAACGATCTGTTCGGCAAAGAGAACAGACTGTCTGGTGTTGAAGGTTGAGAAGGCGGGATCGTTGGGGGACCTCGGAACGCTTCTGAACGGCGCGGTCACGCAATCCGTTTCGCCGGATAGCCTCAGGCTGGGCTTGAGCGCCAATTCCCCGCTACGCATGGATTCAGGGGCGGCGCTGGCGCCGCTGACCGTCGCCTACCAGACCTACGGCGCTCTCAACGCGGCGAAATCCAACGCCATTCTGCTTTGTCACGCTCTGACCGGCGATCAGCATGTCGCCAATCCGCACCCGGTCACCGGCCGACCCGGGCTGGTGGGAGACCATGGTCGGCCCTGGCAAGCCGTTCGACACCGACCGGTTTTTCGTCATTTGCTCGAATGTCCTCGGCGGCTGCATGGGCTCGACGGGCCCCGCGTCCCTCAATCCGGAGACAGGCGAGCCCTACGGCCTCGATTTTCCGATCGTGACGATCGGCGACATGGTGCGGGCGCAGGCGCTGCTGATCGACCATCTCGGCATCGACACGCTGCTCTGCGTGGCCGGCGGTTCGATGGGCGGCATGCAGGTGCTGCAATGGGCGGCGACCTATCCCGATCGCGTCTTCGCCGCGCTTCCGATCGCGACGGCGGCGCGCCATTCCTCGCAGAATATCGCCTTCCACGAGGTCGGCCGGCAGGCGATCATGGCGGACCCGGACTGGCGCCACGGGCGCTATCTGGTCGAGGGAACGAGGCCCGGCAAGGGCCTCGGCGTCGCCCGCATGGCGGCGCACATCACCTATCTCTCCGAGAGCGCGCTGCATCGCAAGTTCGGACGCAATCTCCAGGACCGCGCGGCGCGTACCTTCTCGTTCGACGCGGATTTTCAGGTCGAATCCTACCTGCGTCACCAGGGCGCGATCTTCGTCGAGCGCTTCGATCCGAATTCCTATCTCTACATGACGCGGGCGATGGACTATTTCGATCTCGCCGCGGACTATGGCGGGTCGCTGGCGAACGCCTTCAAAGGCTCGCGGACACGGTTCTGCGTCGTCTCGTTCACCTCCGACTGGCTGTTTCCCACGAGCGACTCGCGCGCCACCGTGCGCGCGCTGAACGCGGGCGGGGCTTCCGTTTCCTTCGTCGAGATCGAGACCGATCGCGGGCATGACGCCTTTCTGCTCGACGTCCCCGAACTCATCGACACGACGAAGGGCTTCATCGACGCGGCCGCGCGGGCGAGGGGCGTCGATTGAACTTTGCTCGACCTCACGCTCCGCCGCGCGTCGATCTCTTGCGCATGGCGGAACTCGTCGCGCCTAAGTCCCGCGTGCTCGACGTCGGCTGCGGCGACGGCGCCTTGCTGCGCCTCCTGGCCGAAGAGCGCAGCGTCGACGGGCGGGGCATCGAGCTCTCGCAGCAAGGCGTGAACGACTGCGTCGCCAAGGGACTGTCGGTGATTCAGGGCGACGCCGACGCCGATCTCGTCGATTATCCGGACGACGCGTTCGACTACGTGATCCTGTCGCAGACGTTGCAGGCGACCCGCCAGCCTCGCGTCGTGCTCGAACACATGCTGCGCATCGGCCGCCGCGCCATCGTTTCCGTGCCGAATTTCGGCCATTGGCGCATCCGCGCCCAGGTCGCCTTCGGGGGCCGCATGCCGGTGACGGAGAGCCTGTCTCATTCCTGGTACGACACGCCGAACATCCACTTCTGCACCATCGCTGATTTCGTCGCGCTGGCGCGCGACGTCGGCGCGACGATCGACAAGAGCGTCGCGCTCAATCTCGCTGGCCAGCCGCTGCATCGGATCTTCTCGCCATGGGCCTGGAATCTCTTGGGCGATCAGGCGATTTTTCTCCTCCACCGCAAGCGCTGAGCAAACGCGCTTGCGTTGACAGCGGCCTCGCTGCGCCGTCAACTGTCGGCTCCTTGCAGGGACCCCGCTTCCAATGCCGATCCGCTCCGACATCAACGATCTCGTTCCCGGGGTTCGAACCTGGCGCCGGGAACTCCACCAGAATCCCGAGCTCATGTATGACGTCGAGGGGACGGCGAAATTCGTCGCCGACCGGCTTCGCGCCTTTGGCTGCGACGAGGTCGAAACGGCGATCGGCCGTACCGGCGTGGTCGGCGTCATCCGCGGCGTCAGGGGATCGAGTTCGCGTGCGATCGGACTGCGCGCGGATATGGACGCGCTGCCGATCGAGGAGGAGACCAACCTTCCCTATCGCTCCAAAACCCCCGGCAAGATGCACGCCTGCGGCCACGACGGGCATACGGCGATGCTGCTTGGCGCGGCGCAGCGGCTTGCGCAAACGCGCGATTTCGCCGGCGCCGCCGTCGTCATCTTCCAACCCGCCGAAGAAGGCGGCGCCGGCGCCATGGCGATGATCGATGACGGACTGATGGACAAGTTCGGCATCGAGCAGGTCTACGGCATGCACAATTGGCCCGGCGCGCCGATCGGCTCCTTCGGCCTCCGCAAGGGCCCGCTGATGGCGTCGGCCGATGAGATCACGATCACCATCGAAGGCAAGGGCGGGCATGGGGCGCTGCCGCATCAATGCATCGACCCGGTCGTCGTGGGCGCGCAGATCGTGACCGCCTTGCAGACGATCGCGTCGCGCAATGTCGATCCGCTCGATTCCTGCGTCGTCTCAATCACGCGTTTTCAGGCTGGCACGGCGAACAACATCATCCCGCAAACGGCCTGGCTGAACGGCACGGTCCGCACGCTCAAGCCCGCCACCCGCGAGAGGGTCGAAAAGCGAATCCATGAGATCGCCGCCGGTCTTGCCGAAGCGAGCGGGGCGACGGCGCGGGTCGAGTATCGCCGTGGCTATCCCCCGACTATCAATCATGGCGCTGAGGCCGACTTTGCAGCGAGCGTCGCGCGCAAGATCGCAGGCGACGCGCGCGTCGATGCGAACACGCCGCCGACCATGGGCTCCGAGGACTTCTCCTTCATGCTCGAGGCGCGGCCCGGCGCCTTCATCTTCGTCGGCAACGGCGACAGCGCGACGCTGCATCACCCCTCATATGACTTCAACGACGAGGTGCTGCCCTATGGCATGAGCTACTGGGTCGAGCTGGTCGAGACGGCCCTCGCGCCGTAATGCGCGCCGGATGAGGGCAGAGGCGCGCGGCGCGGAACCCTCACCCCGACCCTCGCCCGTTGGAGAGGGGGAACGGATCCGTCCGGCCGCTCCGGCCCGGATAAATACAACCTGGCGGCGAGTGACGTCCAAATAAATCCAAGAAAAACCAAATGAATCCAAGGAAAAAAGCTTGCATTTCCTTGTTTTTCTTTGGCCGAATTGGGGCTTTTCAACGGGTTGCGGCGAATCCAAATAAAAAAATCCGCCTCGGCCTCAACTCGCCTTCCGGGTTGTGACCGAAACATCTCAAACGCATCCCGGCGCGCCGTTTCCCCGTTGCCTGACCGCCAGCGGCGCCCGAGTTCGGCGGCTCGGAACATATGTAACACAAATTGCGGTTTTAGAAAAGACTTTGCTGAGCTTTTCGCCTTCCGGAATCCAGGACGATCCTGCGGTCGTTATGCCCATTCCATTTGAGCGCAACTCAATCGCGCTCAAACCCGCGCAACGGCTTGGGGCGCGCATTCGCGCTTCGGTCATGAGGCGATGATCGGTTCCGGTCATCGCGTCTTGGTATTATGCCGCCTTCCGGCCTTTTGTGGCTGCGCGCTCGGCCATGACCCTATCTCCTCCTTGGAGGGGCCGGCAGCCGCTCTCGGTGACGAACTCACCCGAAGTTCAAGGCTTGCATTCGAGCCGCTGAGAGGAGCGCACGGGACGACATGGCGACGATCATGAGGAGACACGTCAGAGAGCACCCCGATGGCGGCAGGTCCCTGATAATACATGCGCATTACAGAGCATAAGTCTGCGTTTTTAAGAAGATTTGGCTCTCTCTTGCGCGAGCGCCGGCTCGCCGCAGACGAATTCGATCTGGGCGATTCGTCTGGCAGGACGTCGCGCAATCCGGTGCAAGCACTCTCCAGGACGGAGAAAAGTCCCGGTCACAGCACCCCAAAAGTTTCGAATGCCTCCCGCGCGCCCATGCCGTGGCGGATGGCGATTGCTACCCGGCTCTCGGTCGACGCCTTGTCGAGCGCCGCTTCGATCGCCTCAGCCGCCACTTCGGAGGGAATGACGAGGACGCCCTCGCGGTCGCCGAAGATGAGATCGCCGGGCGCGATCCGGACCCCTTCGATTTCAATGCTCACGCGAAAGTCGATCACCTTGCCGCGCGGCCCCTGGTCTTGCGCGTATAATCCGCGGCTGAAGGTCGGAAAGCCAAGCGCCTCGATGCCCGCGGCGTCCCGGACGAAACCGTTGAGCACCGCGCCGGCGGCGCGCAAATAGCGGGCGCGCGTCGACATGAGCTCGCCCCAAAACGCGTAGCGAAACGAACCGCCGGTCGCGACATAAACCTCGTTCGGGCGAAGATCGTCGAGCGCCTCGAGCATCAACCCGAAGGGCTTTGGGGCGACGCCAACCCGCGACCGGGCGCTGTCATCGAAGATGTCGGCCTCGAGGACGGGCATGGCCCGCCCGATCACCTTCATCTCAGGCTTGAGCGGCGCGATGGCCTGCGGCAGGAATTGGCGCCGATATCCCATCTTGTCGAGCACATCGCCAACGACGGCCGTGAACAGCTTGTCGCGGAGCGTCGAGAAGACGAAATCTTCCTCCATCCTGGCCATTCTTTTGCTCCTGGAATTGTGAGGCGGAGCCGGGGGTCTGTTTAGGCCAAAGGGCAAGCAGCAAACTGGTCTAACAGGTGAGCTACGTCATGTCAGGTTGTAAAAACGGATCGCTTCCGCTCCCCGCGGCGTCGGCGCTGCGTTTGAGCGAGAGCTGGTCGCGAACCAGGCCCGGACTAATGCGCCGCCGACGGGCAAAGCCGACGGCAGAAGTCGTCGAGCTGGTCGAAATCCCGGAAGGCGATGCGGATCTCGCCGCTCTCCCCGCCATGCCGGATCGTCACCTTCGTGCCGAGCGCCAGCGCAAGCTTCTCCTCTAGCGCCGCGGTGTCGGCGTCGACAGGCGGTGCGCCCTTTCGCGGCCGGGTCGTCTTGCCGGAATTCTCGCCCAGGCGTTCGATGTCCCGGACCGTCAGGCCCTCGGCGACGATGCGGTTGGCGAGCGCGTCCGGGTCGGCGACGGCGAGCAGGGCGCGCGCGTGTCCGGCCGAGATTTTTCCGCCCGCCAATAGGCCGCGCGTGTGCTCGGGCAGGTTGGTCAGGCGAAGCGTGTTTGCGACATGGCTCCGGCTTTTGCTGACCACGCGCGCGATGTCGCTGTGCGAATAGCCATGGTCGGCGCCAAGCTGAGCGTAGCCGGCGGCCTCTTCGAGGGCGTTCAGGTCGGCCCGCTGCACATTCTCGACGATGGCGATCTCGAGCGCTTCGCGGTCCCCCGCCTCAACGATGATGACGGGAATCTCATGCAGGCCGGCCCGCTGCGCCGCCCGCCAGCGGCGCTCGCCGGCGATGATCTCGTAAGCGTCGACGACGCCCGAGATGGCGCGGACGACGATAGGCTGGATGATCCCGCGCTCCTTGATCGAGGCGGCGAGCTCGTCGAGCTCCGCATCGTCGAACCGCTTTCGCGGGTTGCGCGGATTGGGGCGCAGGAACTCGATCGGCGTCTGGCGGGTCCCGCGCGAGACTTCGGCATGAGGCGGGTTCGCCCCGCCCAGCAAGGCCGCGAGTCCGCGCCCCAGGCGAGGCCGGTTTTCGGTGCGGGCGACTGCGTCTTCGGCCATGGATCCTTCTCTCGGGTTCTATTGACTTAAGCGGCTCGCCAGCGGCCCTCGCGCCGGATGACCTCGGACGCGAGCTTGAGGTAGGCTTGGCTGCCGGCGCATTTGAGGTCGTAAAGCAGCGCCGGCTTGCCATGCGACGGCGCTTCCGACAGGCGGACATTGCGGGGAATGACGGTCTCGTAGACCTTGTCGCCCATATAAGCGCGCACGTCCGCGACCACTTGGCCGGCGAGGCTGTTGCGAGGGTCGTACATGGTCAGCACCACGCCATGGATCGTAAGGCTCGGGTTGAGCGTGCTGCGGACTTGCTCGACCGTGGTCAAAAGCTGCGACAGGCCCTCGAGGGCGAAGAATTCGCATTGCAGCGGCACCACGACCGCGTCGGCCGCGGCGAGCGCGTTGATGGTGAGAAGATTAAGGGACGGCGGACAATCGACCAGCACATAGGTGACGCGTTCCGGATCGTCCGCGCTCGACGCGCCATAGGCGCGAAGCGCGTCCCGCAATTTATAGGAGCGATCGGCATGGCCGGCGATCTCGAGCTCGACGCCCAGGAGGTCCATGGTCGAGGGCGCGATGAAGAGGCGCGGCACCGAGGTCGGAATGACCACGTCGCGCAACGGCTTCTCGCCGACCAGCATCTCGTAGCTCGAAGTCGTTCGAGCGTTCCGGTTGATGCCAAGCCCGGTCGAGGCATTGCCCTGGGGATCGAGATCGAGAATCAGCACGCGCTCGCCGATGGCGGCAAGCGCGGTTCCAAGGTTGATCGCGGTGGTGGTTTTGCCGACGCCTCCCTTCTGGTTCGCGAGGGCGAAAACGCGCGGGCGCGTCGAGCCGTCAGGCTCGCGAACGAGGGGCTCCGTCTCGGTCATTGTGTTCAAGTCTCAGCCTTGACGAATACGCAGGATCGCGGCCTTCGGGTTGACGACGCTCTGAAGCGTTTCGATTGCATAAGCCCAAGCCTCAGGCAGCGCCGCGATCTGGTCCTTAGCTCGATTCGCCGCGCGGAAACACGGCGATGGCCCCGCGCTCCATCCAGGGTCTCGCCAATTTGAGCGTCAGCGGCAAGGGGGCGAAGGCGCGCGCGGTCACGGCGTCCACAGCTCCGAGGCTTTCGGGGTCGATGGCTTCGACGCGCACGGGGTGAATTGCCGCCGCTGCGCCGGTTGCGCGCGCCGCTTCGCGGAGGAAAGCGCACTTCCGTCCGTCGCTTTCGATGCAATGGACGATTGCGCCGGGAACATCCGCGAGCTGGATCGCGATCACGAGGCCGGGGAAGCCGGCGCCGGAGCCCATGTCGAGCCAGCGTTTGGCCTCCGGCGCGAGCGCCTTGAGCTGGGCCGAATCCGCGACATGGCGGGTCCAGATTGTGGGGAGGGTCGAATTGGAGATGAGGTTGGTCTTGTGCCGCCAGCGATCGAGCAGCTCAACGAAGATGGCGAGCCGATGCTCTGTTTCACGTGAAACAGGCACGAGGCGCAGAGCCGCGAGGCGATCGTCGGCGCGTTGGGCTGCTGGCGGGTCGTTTGACGACGAGCGGGTCACGTCCCTGCGGGGAGCCGGCTGCCGGCGGCGGACCGCTCGGCCCGCCGGGCATGCGCGGCGATCAGCGCCAGCGCCGCCGGGGTGACGCCTTCGATGCGACGAGCCTGGCCCAGGCTCACCGGGCGGACGGCGATGAACTTTTGCTTGATCTCGTTGGACAGGCCCGAGAGGCGCGCATAGTCGAGGTCCGCCGGCAGGGCGGCCGAATCTTCACGGCGATAGCGGGCGACGTCCTCGGCCTGGCGATCGAGATAAACCGAGTATTTCGCGTCGGCTTCGAGCCGACGAACAAGAGAAACGGGAATATCGGCCAGTTGAGGCCAGACGCGCGCAAGAATAGCCAGCGAAAACTGGGTTTGCGCCGCGAGCTCGAAAGCTGAGCGCCGAGCCCCGTCCCGGTTGACGAGAAGGCCGTGCGCCTCGAGCTCGCGAGGCGTCGCGGTCGCGGCGTTGAGCATTGCCCGGGCCTCATCCAGCTGGTTGCGGACTTGCGCGTAGACCCGCGCCCGCTCAGGCCCAAGGCAGCCAAGCGCGATCCCCCTCGCCGTCAAGCGCTCGTCGGCGTTGTCGGCCCTGAGCGACAGCCGAAACTCCGCCCGTGAGGTGAACATGCGATAGGGTTCGGTCACGCCATGGGTGGTCAGATCGTCGATCATCACGCCCAGATAGGACTCGGTGCGGTTGAATGTCGTCAGCGCCTGGCCGCCGGCCTTGCGCGCCGCGTTGACGCCCGCAACCACGCCCTGCGCCCCAGCCTCTTCATAGCCGGTCGTGCCGTTGATCTGTCCGGCCAGGAACAGAGCGCTGAGCCGGCGCGCTTCCAGCGTCGGATCGAGCCCGCGCGGGTCGATGTAGTCATATTCGATCGCATAGCCCGGCCGCAGCATGCGCGCGTGCTCGAGGCCGGGAATCGTCGCCACGAGGGCGCGCTGCGTTTCCTCGGGCAGCGAGGTCGAAATGCCATTCGGATAGACGGTCGGGTCGTCGACGCCTTCCGGCTCGAGAAAGATCTGATGGCTGTCGCGATCGGCGAAGCGGATCACTTTGTCTTCGATCGACGGACAATAGCGCGGGCCGCGCCCGGAGATCGCGCCCGAATAGACGGCGGAGCGATGCGCATCCGCCTTGATGATTCGATGGGTCTCGCTGGTGGTGCGGGTGATGTGGCACGGGAGCTGCGGCGCCGTGACCGCGGTCGTCATGGAGGAGAAAAATTCCGGCTCCGGATCGCCATGCTGGATTTCGAGCCGAGCCCAGTCGATCGTCGCGCCGTCCAGGCGCGGCGGGGTGCCGGTCTTGAGCCGCGCGAGCGCGAATCCGGCGCCGTCGAGGCTCTGCGCGAGCGAGACCGAGGGCGGATCGCCGAAGCGCCCGGCCGGCGTCCGCTGGTCGCCAAGGTGAATCACCCCGCGCAGGAAGGTGCCGGTGGTAAGCACGATCGCGGGGCAGGCGATCGTGCGGCCATCCGCGAGCGCGACGCCCGTAATGGCGTTGGCGTCGGATGCGATCCGAGCCGCCTCCCCCTCGACGACGGTCAGGTTGGCGGTCTCGGCGATCAGCGCCTGCATGGCGCGCCGATAGAGCTTGCGGTCGGCTTGGGCGCGCGGTCCCTGGACGGCGGGACCTTTGCGGCGATTGAGGACGCGGAATTGGATGCCGGCCGCATCGGCGGCGCGCGCCATCACCCCGTCCAGCGCATCAATCTCGCGCACCAGATGGCCCTTGCCCAAGCCCCCGATCGCCGGGTTGCAGGACATCTCGCCGATCGTTGCAAAGCGGTGCGTGATCAGCGCGGTTAGCGCGCCGCAGCGCGCCGCCGCGGTCGCGGCTTCGCATCCTGCGTGGCCGCCGCCGATGACAACGACGTCAAATTTCATCCTGTGTCCATCCTGCTCGCGCGCGGCCCGGCCGCGCCGTTGCGCCCCCTCTCCCTTCGCGAGAGGGCTGGGTGAGGGACCTTCGCGCCGAACCGAGCGCGATTCGACCCATTTATCATCACGCTCTTAGTCTTAGGCGCTGGCCTGTTTCACGTGAAACACGGACAATCGCCTCTTATTTCCCGACACACAAACGTGCAAAGATCTCTCCGAGCACGTCTTCAACCCCGATCCGTCCAACGATCCGATCCATCGCCAAAGCCGCGCGTCGAAGATCCTCGGCGATCAATTCCGGCTCCGCTGCCTCCGGCGCAAGCGCCGCAGCCAGCGCCTGGCGCGCGTCCTGAAAACCGCGCCGGTGTCTCTCGAGCGTCAGCAAAGCCGGCTCATGCGAAGACATGCGCTCTTCGGCCAGATCGGCAATGGCGTCAAGCAGCCGGTCGATCCCCGCCCCTGTTTTTGCCGAGATGGCGAGCTCGTCCGCTCTCGCCGGCGAGGCGTGGGCCTCTTTGAGGTCGATCTTTGTCCGCACAAGCAGGATCGGCGATCCCATGCTTGGCGCGGGCTGTCCCCGCAATCATCGAGCCACAAGGTCAGGTCCGCGCTCCCCGCGCGGCGCCTCGCTCTCGCGACGCCTTCCTGCTCGATCGGATCCTCTGCGTCGCGAATGCCCGCCGTATCGACGAGAATGACGGGATAGCCGCGCAAATCGAGAAACACTTCGATCAGGTCGCGGGTCGTTCCCGGGATCGGCGAGGTGATCGCGACATCGCGGCCGGCAAGCGCGTTCATCAGTGTCGACTTGCCCACATTGGGAGGCCCGGCGATCACCACCGTAAAGCCCTCTCGCAGGCGTTGGGCCGAGTCCGCAGTCGCGAGCGCCCGGTCGATCCGCTCGAGCGCAGCGTCCGCCGCCATTCTCACGGATTCAAGCGTGAAATCCGACGCGTCCTCGACGTCGGTGAAATCGATCTGGGTTTCGACCGCCGCCATGGCCTCGAGGAGGCTTCGACGGATGGCCTCGCACTCGCGGCTCAGCGCCCCGCCCGCAATGCGTTGGGCCTGTCGCCGCTGCGCCTCGGTCTCGGCCTCGACCAGATCGGCGATCCCCTCCACCTCGGAGAGATCGATCTTTCCGTTCATGAACGCCCGCCACGCGAATTCCCCTGGCTCGGCAGGCCGCAGTCCGGGCACGAGCGCCAGCGCCCGGACGATTGCGGATGTGACCGCCCGGCCGCCGGTGACGCTGATCTCCGCCATCTCCTCGCCGGTGAAGCTGCGCGGCGCCCGAAACCGCGTGATCAGGGCGCGGTCGAGCGGCTCGCGGGACTGAGGGTGGTGGAGTGTTCGCAGGATGGCGCGGCGGTCCGGAAATTCGGCGCCAGGCGCGATTACCTTCAGCGCATCCGAACAGCCCGGACCGGATAGGCGCAGGATGGCGATTGCGGCTCGGCCGGCGCCGGAGGCGAGCGCGAAGATCGTGTCGTGATCGTTGGCGAACATGCGCCGCGCTAGGCCATGAAGCGTTTGGACGAAATCGCCTGCCGCCCTCCGCCTCGTCCTGAGGAGCGCCGAAGGCGCGTCTCGAAGGACGCGCGAGAGCCCGCAAGAGCCTGCTGCATTTTGGTAGAGCCGACGGCGTTAGCGCACCCGCCCCCTCTTGTGGGGGCGGGTAGGGGTGGGGGGTCGCGCGGACCGATGAGATTGTCGAATGCGCCACCGCCTGCTCGTCGCGTAGGATGGCGCGACCCCCCTCCTCTGTCCTCCCCCACAAGGGGGGAGGAAGCGCAGCGGAGCGATCCTCGCATAAACTCTATAGCAGAGCCCGCTAGACCGGCCGCGCCAACTGGACCATTCTTCGAGGCCCCGCCGCCGCGGGGCGCCTCAGAATGAGGGGGTTGGTATAACCAAAAGCAGAAGAGGGTGGCCGCGCGCGGCCGCGAGCTGGGCTCAGTCCCGCGTCGGCGCGGCGGCCGGCAATTCGCTGACCGCGCCGCCGGAATGGGCGGGGGCGGCGGTCGCCTGCTTCCACGGCGGCGTGCATACAACATACTGGTCCGCAATCGCTTCGTGATCGCCCTGCTTCTCGCGCTGGAAATAGAGATAGCAAATGCTGAGCGCGCCGGTGCGATAATCGACGCGAAATACGCCGCCTTCCTGCTCGTGGCGTGTCGCGATCAGCCCGTACTCGCCGGGGTCCTGCTTGGTCGCGCCGTCGCCGCTGCGATAGCAGGAGGTGACGCCGAATGCGCCCGGGCCGACATCGGGTCGCCCGGGATTGTGAGCGAACTGGCATGCGATGACGTCGCCCGACAATTTGTCGAGGCGGTAGACCAGCGACAGGTTGATTTGCGGCGCGGCGAGGAACTCATACTGGCCGGCTTGGACGCCTGTCGCAAAGAGACACGCGGCGATCGCCGCAAACCCAAAGACTGAAGCTTTCGCCGACATTGCTGACCTCTGCGAAGCGCAAATCACGTGCGGTCAACATGGCGCCGAGCGTCTTCACAAATCGTTAAGCATAGGGGGCCAGCTGTTTTTTTCTTGACGTAGACTGTCAGAGATGATCTAACCTTCTAAAAACATTGCACTTTCTGCGAACTTCACCCTATCGAAACTAGCCGGGAATGGAAGGACCACGGTGGCGGCGTAGCGTGTCCGATTAGCCACACAAAAATATTAGTGTGCGTCCCGTGCATTTAGGATTGGACAGATTCCAACCCAATTCGTAAGGGTGTGAAAGGCAAGCTTTCGAAGCGAGCCAAAAAAGAAGGGGCACCCTCGCGGGCAACCCCTTCAGGTCTTGGAGGACGCGTTTATCTTTGGGCGGTTAGACGAGGGCTAGGACGGGGGTCCTGGGCCAGCGTCGGCAGTGTGTAGCAACTTGTTCCACACGGCCCCGCCTGAAGCGCGTATACTCCCGGACGCGCACCGGTTTGTGTAACGGACAGATAAGCACGACGGCTTCTCCGTTTGATCACCGATCGGGATAGTCCCGACCGCCTTGAGGCGCGGCATACGCCCCGCGGCCCGTCAGGACGCGCTGGCGCTCAAGGCGAGTGATTCCGATTACAAGTCGGACTCTCGCACGCGGTTGCGCTGTAAGTCGAGTGCCCGCATTGGTACGTCGGCGTGATCCCTGTGGACGACCGTTGGTTGCATTGGGCCGATATATGCCGACCCGCGTGCGAGAGTCCGACTCGTAATGGAATCACTCGCCTTGAGCGCCAGCGCGTCCTGACGGGCCGCGGGGCGTATGCCGCGCCTCAAGGCGGTAGGGACTATCCCGATCAGTAATCAACAAAAAAGCATGCGCGTGCTTATCTGTCCGTTACACAAACCGGTGCGCGTCCGGGAGTATACGCGCTTCAGGCGGGGCCGTGTGGAACAAGTTGCTACACACTGCCGACGCTGGCCCAGGACCCCCGTCCTAGCCCTCGTCTAACCGCCCAAAGATAAACGCGTCCTCAAGACCTGAAGGGGTGCCCGCGAGGGTGCCCCTTCTCTTTGGCTCGCTTGGAAAGCTTGCCTTTCACACCCTTACGAATCGGGTTGGAATCTGTCCAATCCTAAATGCACGGGACACGGCCTAATATTTTTGTGTGGCTAATCGGACACGCT
Source organism: uncultured Alphaproteobacteria bacterium (assembly GCA_963833955.1). GTDB lineage: Bacteria > Pseudomonadota > Alphaproteobacteria > Rhizobiales > Beijerinckiaceae > Roseiarcus. The sequence goes on from CAWHZY010000011.1 coordinate 396,881, forward strand.
ACGCCGCCGCCGGTGGTCCTTCCATTTCCAGCTCGATAGGGTGAAGTTCGCAGAAAGTGCAATGTTTTTAGAAGGTTAGATCATCTCTGACAGTCTACGTCAAGAAAAAAACAGCTGGCCCCCTATGCTTAACGATTTGTGAAGACGCTCGGCGCCATGTTGACCGCACGTGATTTGCGCTTCGCAGAGGTCAGCAATGTCGGCGAAAGCTTCAGTCTTTGGGTTGGCGGCGATCGCCGCGTGCCTTTTTGCGACCGGCGTCAAGCCGGCCAGTATGAGTTCCTCGCCGCGCCGCAAATCAACCTGTCGCTGGTCTACCGCCTCGACAAATTGTCGGGCGACGTCATCGCATGCCAGTTCGCCCACAATCCCGGGCGACCCGATGTCGGCCCGGGCGCCTTCGGCGTCACCTCCTGCTATCGCAGCGGCGACGGCGCGACCAAGCAGGACCCCGGCGATTACGGGCTGATCGCGACGCGCCACGAGCAGGAAGGGGGCGTATTTCGCGTCGATTATCGCACCGGCGCGCTCAGCATTTGCTATCTCTATTTCCAGCGCGAGAAGCAGGGCGATCACGAAGCGATTGCGGACCAGTATGTTGTATGCACGCCGCCGTGGAAGCAGGCGACCGCCGCCCCCGCGCATTCCGGCGGCGCGGTCAGCGAATTGCCGGCCGCCGTGCCGACGCGGGACTGAGCCCAGCTCGCGGCCGCGCGCGGCCGCCGTCTTCTGCTTTTGGTTATGTCAACCCCCTCATTCGAGGCGCCCCGCGGCGGCGGGGCCTCGAAGAATGGTCCCGTTGGCGCGGCCGGTCTCGCGGGCTCTGCTTGCGTTTACGAGATGCCCGCTGCCTTCCTCCCCCCTGTGGGGGAGGACGAGGCGGAGGGTCGGGCGATCCTAGCGACGTGCCGGGGTGGCGCATTCGACAACCGCGATCGTCCGCGCGACCCCCCACCCCTACCCCGCCCCCACAAGAGGGGGCGGGAGCGCTAACGCCATCGGTTCCACCAAAATGCAGCAGGCTCTTGCGGGCTCGCGCGCGTCCTTCGAGACGCGCCTCGGCGCTCCTCAGGACGAGGCGGAGGGCGGCGGCGATTTCGTCCTACGCTTCATGGCCTAGCGCGGCGCATGTTCGCCAACGATCACGACACGATCTTCGCGCTCGCCTCCGGCGCCGGCCGGGCCGCAATCGCCGTCCTGCGCCTATCCGGTCCGGGCTGTTCGGATGCGCTGAAAGCAATCGCGCCTGGCGCCGAATTTCCGGACCGCCGCGCCGTCCTGCGAACGCTGAGACATCCTCAATCCCGGGAGCCGCTCGACCGCGCCCTGATCACGCGGTTTCAGGCGCCGCGCAGCTTCACCGGCGAGGAGATGGCGGAGATCAGCGTGACCGGCGGCCGGGCGGTCACGTCCGCGATCGTCGGGGCGCTGGCGCTCGCGCCCGGACTGCGGCCCGCCGAGCCAGGGGAATTCGCGTGGCGGGCGTTCATGAACGGAAAGATCGATCTTTCCGAGGTGGAGGGGATCGCCGATCTGGTCGAGGCCGAGACCGAGGCGCAGCGGCGACAGGCCCAACGCATCGCGGGCGGGGCGCTGAGCCGCGAGTGCGAGGCCATCCGTCGAAACCTCCTCGAGGCCATGGCGGCGGTCGAAACCCAGATCGATTTCACCGACGTCGAGGACGCGTCGGATTTCACGCTTGAATCCGTGAGAATGGCGGCGGACGCTGCGCTCGAGCGGATCGACCGGGCGCTCGCGACTGCGGACTCGGCCCAACGCCTGCGAGAGGGCTTTACGGTGGTGATCGCCGGGCCTCCCAATGTCGGCAAGTCGACACTGATGAACGCGCTTGCCGGCCGCGACGTCGCGATCACCTCGCCGATCCCGGGAACGACCCGCGACCTGATCGAAGTGTTTCTCGATTTGCGCGGCTATCCCGTCATTCTCGTCGATACGGCGGGCATTCGCGACGCAGAGGATCCGATCGAGCAGGAAGGCGTCGCGAGAGCGAGGCGCCGCGCGGGGAGCGCGGACCTGACCTTGTGGCTCGATGATTGCGGGGACAGCCCGACGCCGAGCCTGGGATCGCCGATCCTGCTTGTCCGGACAAAGGCGGACCTCAAAGAGGCCGATGCGCCGCGGGCAGGGGCGGAAGAGCTTGGCATCTCGGCAAGAACAGGGGCGGGGAGTCGACCGGCTGCTTGACGCCATTGCCGATCTGGCCGAAGAGCGCATGTCTTCGCATGAGCCGGCATTGCTGACGCTCGAGAGGCACCGGCGCGGTTTTCAGGACGCGCGCCGGGCGGTGGTTTCAGCGCTTGGGCCGGAGGCAGCGGAGCCGGAATTGATCGCCGAGGATCTTCGACGCGCGGCTTTGGCGATGGATCGGATCGTTGGACGGATCGGGGTTGAAGACGTGCTCGGAGAGATCTTTGCACGTCTGTGTGTCGGGAAATAAGAGGCGATTGTCCGTGTTTCACGTGAAACAGGCCAGCGCCTAAGACTAAGAGCGTGATGATAAATGGGTCGAATCGCGCTCGGTTCGGCGCGAAGGTCCCTCACCCAGCCCTCTCGCGAAGGGAGAGGGGGCGCAACGGCGCGGCCGCGCCGCGCGCGAGCAGGATGGACACAGGATGAAATTTGACGTCGTTGTCATCGGCGGCGGCCACGCAGGATGCGAAGCCGCGACCGCGGCGGCGCGCTGCGGCGCGCTAACCGCGCTGGTCACGCACCGCTTTGCAACGATCGGCGAGATGTCCTGCAACCCGGCGATCGGGGGCTTGGGCAAGGGCCATCTGGTGCGCGAGATTGATGCGCTGGACGGGGTGATGGCGCGCGCCGCCGATGCGGCCGGCATTCAATTCCGCGTCCTCAACCGCCGCAAAGGTCCCGCCGTTCAAGGGCCGCGCGCCCAGGCCGACCGCAAGCTCTATCGGCGCGCCATGCAGGCGCTGATCGCCGAGACCGCCAACCTGACCGTCGTCGAGGGGGAGGCGGCTCGGATCGCATCCGACGCCAACGCCATTACGGGCGTCGCGCTCGCGGATGGCCGCACGATCGCCTGCCGCGCGATCGTGCTCACCACCGGCACCTTCCTGCGCGGGGTGATTCACCTCGGCGACCAGCGGACGCCGGCCGGGCGTTTCGGCGATCCGCCCTCGGTCTCGCTCGCGCAAAGCCTCGACGGCGCCGGATTCGCGCTCGCGCGGCTCAAGACCGGCACCCCGCCGCGCCTGGACGGCGCGACGATCGACTGGGCTCGGCTCGAAATCCAGCATGGCGATCCGGAGCCGGAATTTTTCTCCTCCATGACGATCGCGGTCACGGCGCCGCAGCTCCCGTGCCACATCACCCGCACCACCAGCGAGACCCATCGAATCATCCAGGCGGATGCGCATCGCTCCGCCGTCTATTCGGGCGCGATCTCCGGGCGCGGCCCGCGCTATTGTCCGTCGATCGAAGACAAAGTGATCCGCTTCGCCGATCGCGACAGCCATCAGATCTTTCTCGAGCCGGAAGGCGTCGACGACCCGACCATCTATCCGAACGGCATTTCGACCTCGCTGCCCGAGGAAACGCAGCGCGCGCTCGTGGCGACGATTCCCGGCCTCGAGCACGCGCGCATCCTGCGGCCGGGCTATGCGATCGAATATGATTACATCGATCCGCGCGGGCTCGATCCGACGCTGGAAGCGCGCCGGCTCAGCGGTCTGTTCCTGGCCGGACAGATCAACGGCACGACCGGCTATGAAGAGGCTGGGGCGCAGGGCGTGGTTGCGGGCGTCAACGCGGCGCGCAAGGCCGGCGGCCAGGCGCTGACGACATTCGACCGCGCCGAAGTCCTATCTGGGCGTGATGATCGACGATCTGACCACCCATGGCGTGACCGAACCCTATCGCATGTTCACCTCGCGGGCGGAGTTTCGGCTGTCGCTCAGGGCCGACAACGCCGACGAGCGCTTGACGGCGAGGGGGATCGCGCTCGGCTGCCTTGGGCCTGCGCGGGCGCGGGTCTACGCGCAAGTCCGCAACCAGCTGGAGCAGGCGCGGGCAATGCTCAACGCCGCGACCGCGACGCCTCGCGAGCTCGAGGCGCACGGCCTTCTCGTCAACCGGGACGGGGCTCGGCGCTCAGCTTTCGAGCTCGCGGCGCAAACCCAGTTTTCGCTCGCTATACTTGCGCGCGTCTGGCCTCAACTGGCCGATATTCCCGTTTCTCTTGTTCGCCGGCTCGAAGCCGACGCGAAATACTCGGTTTATCTCGATCGCCAGGCCGAGGACGTCGCCCGCTATCGCCGTGAAGATTCGGCCGCCCTGCCGGCGGACCTCGACTATGCGCGCCTCTCGGGCCTCTCCAACGAGATCAAGCAAAAGTTCATCGCCGTCCGCCCGGTGAGCCTGGGCCAGGCTCGTCGCATCGAAGGCGTCACCCCGGCGGCGCTGGCGCTGATCGCCGCGCATGCCCGGCGGGCCGAGCGGTCCGCCGCCGGCAGCCGGCTCCCCGCAGGGACGTGACCCGCTCGTCGTCAAACACCCGCCAGCAGCCCAACGCGCCGACGATCGCCTCGCGGCTCTGCGCCTCGTGCCTGTTTCACGTGAAACAGAGGATCGGCTCGCCATCTTCGTTGAGCTGCTCGATCGCTGGCGGCACAAGACCAACCTCATCTCCAATTCGACCTTCCCCACAATCTGGACCCGCCATGTCGCGGATTCGGCCCAGCTCAAGGCGCTCGCGCCGGAGGCCAAACGATGGGTAGACATGGGCTCCGGCGCCGGCTTTCCCGGCCTCGTGATCGCGATCCAGCTCGCGGATGTTCCCGGCGCAATCGTCCATTGCATCGAAAGCGATGGACGGAAGTGCGCTTTCCTCCGCGAAGCGGCGCGCGCAACCGGCGCAGCGGCGGCAATTCACCCCGTGCGCGTCGAAGCCATCGACCCCGAAAGCCTCGGAGCTGTGGACGCCGTGACCGCGCGCGCCTTCGCCCCCTTGCCGCTGACGCTCAAATTGGCGAGACCCTGGATGGAGCGCGGGGCCATCGCCGTGTTTCCGCGCGGCGAATCAGCTAAGGACCAGATCGCGGCGCTGCCTGAGGCTTGGGCTTATGCAATCGAAACGCTTCAGAGCGTCGTCAACCCGAAGGCCGCGATCCTGCGTATTCGCCAAGGCTGAAACTTGAACACAATGACCGAGACGGAGCCCCTCGTTCGCGAGCCTGACGGCTCGACGCGCCCGCGCGTTTTCGCCCTCGCGAACCAGAAGGGAGGCGTCGGCAAAACCACCACCGCGATCAACCTCGGAACCGCGCTTGCCGCCATCGGCGAGCGCGTGCTGATTCTCGATCTCGATCCCCAGGGCAATGCCTCGACCGGGCTTGGCATCAACCGGAACGCTCGAACGACTTCGAGCTACGGATGCTGGTCGGCGAGAAGCCGTTGCGCGACGTGGTCATTCCGACCTCGGTGCCGCGCCTCTTCATCGCGCCCTCGACCATGGACCTCCTGGGCGTCGAGCTCGAGATCGCCGGCCATGCCGATCGCTCCTATAAATTCCGGGGACGCGCTTCGCGCCTATGGCGCGTCGAGCGCGGACGATCCGGAACGCGTCACCTATGTGCTGGTCGATTGTCCGCCGTCCCTTAATCTTCTCACCATTAACGCGCTCGCCGCGGCCGACGCGGTCGTGGTGCCGCTGCAAT